>NZ_DLHN01000024.1:0-240646 GCF_002483235.1 Pedobacter glucosidilyticus
CCAAAATGTTTTTGAAAATAATTTTAGTTGTAAAAATTAATCTATTTACTACCTTTTAAATTTTCCTTAAACACTATTTGTTTGGGATTGCAAAGGTGAAAATATTTTTTCAATCTGCAAATTGATTTCATTAAAACTTATCAACATTCTTTCTTAACATTTAACACGAAAAAACCGGTTTAAAGTATAAGCGTAACAGTTTTCAAAGTATCACCTTCATCGCGAAAGCGGATGCAAAGGTGTGGTATTTTATTGGAGTATGCAAATAAAAAAGTGAAAAAATCATGAATTTTTCAGAACACGCTGAATTTCATCAAGTTTCATTAAAGCTTCAACTGGGGTAAGTGTATTGACGTCTAGATTATTAAGTACATCTCTTATTTTGATAAGCACTGGATCTTCTAAAGCAAACATTTGTAGTTGTACAGCTTGTTTCTGCATTTTCATAATACTGGCTTTTATATGCTCGCCTCCTGTACGTTCGTTTTCTAATCTTTTTAAAATTTCATTAGCCCTGTTTAAAACTTTTGGGGGCATACCTGCCATTTTAGCTACATGAATACCAAAACTATGCTCGCTTCCACCTGGAACAAGCTTCCTTAAAAAAATGACTTTATTACCTACTTCTTTGACAGTTACATTATAGTTTTTTACTCGGTTAAAAGAATTAGTTAACTCGTTTAACTCGTGATAATGCGTAGCGAAAAGTGTTTTTGCTTTACAAGAAGGATGATTATGTAAATATTCTGCAATTGCCCAGGCGATAGAAATACCATCATAAGTAGATGTACCGCGACCTATTTCATCTAAAAGAATAAGGCTTCTATCGGATAAATTATTTAAAATACTGGCAGTTTCATTCATTTCTACCATAAAAGTAGACTCGCCAGAAGATAAGTTATCTGAAGCGCCTACTCTGGTAAATATTTTATCTACTATACCAATGGAAGCTTCTTTAGCAGGGACAAAGCATCCCATTTGTGCCATAAGTACAATAATACCCGTTTGTCTTAATAATGCTGATTTACCGGACATGTTGGGTCCTGTTATGATAATGATTTGCTGAGTTTCATCATCTAGGTAGACGTTATTGGTAATATACTCTTCTCCTAGAGGTAACTTATTTTCTATAACGGGATGTCTGCCTCCTTTAATGTCTAAGATTTTAGAGTCATTGATTACAGGGCGGTTATAATAATATTTCTGGGAAATTGTAGCAAAACAAAGTAATACATCTAATTGAGCTATTAGGTGCGCATTTAACTGTATAGGTTTAATATATTCTGTAACTGTGACTAGAAGTTCATTAAAAAGTTGCGTTTCTAGAACATGTATTTTTTCTTCTGCACCCAGAATTTGATCTTCATATTCTTTTAGCTCGGGGGTAATGTATCTTTCTGCGTTTACTAGTGTTTGTTTTCTAATCCATTCTTGCGGGACTTTGTCTTTATGTGTATTGCTAACCTCTAAATAATATCCAAAAACATTATTAAAAGCTATTTTAAGTGATGATATTCCCGTTATTTCTGCTTCTTTCTTTTGTAATTGTAATAGATAATCTTTACCTCCATAAGATATTTTACGTAGTTTATCTAGTTCTTCATTTAAGCCGTCGGCCATGACTTTACCTTTTGAAATAAGAACAGGAGGATCTTCTTGAAGTTCTCTTTCTATTTTTTCTTTGATTGAAGAACATGTATTTATTTGTTCGGCTATTCTTTTAACAGACTCTTGAGGGGTTTGTTCACAAATATTTTTAACTTCTTGAATTGCTGTTAAAGCTCTTTTAAGCTGAACAATTTCTCTTGGGTTGGCTTTTTGTAAACCTATTTTAGAAATTAGTCTTTCTAAATCGCCGATTTGACGGATAAAAGTTTGTAATTTTTCTCTAAGTTCAGGGTTATCATAAAAATATTGAACTACGTTAAGCCTTTCTTCAATAGGTTTTTTGTTTTTGAGTGGCATGACTACCCAGTTTTTTAGCATGCGAGCCCCCATAGCACATGAGGTTTGATCTAAGACATCTATTAAAGTTTGTGCATTATCATTAGATGAACCTATAAGCTCAAGGTTTCTTACTGTAAATCTATCTAACCACATATACCGGTCTTCCTCTATTCTAGAAATGTTGGTAATATGTTGAAGCTGCCTATGCTCTGTTTCATTCAAATAATGTAAACAGACACCTGCTGCTATAATACCGAAATTGAGCTTTTCTATACCAAAACCTTTAAGCGATTTAACTTCAAAATGCTTTAGTAATGTTTCTTGAGTATAATCTAAAGTAAAAGCCCATTCATCAAGTGCGTAGGTATAATACCTATCGCCAAAGAGCTCTTTAAATTCTTTTTGTTTACTTTTTGCAAAGATGATTTCATTTGGTTTATATCCTTGTAAAAGTTTATCTATATATTCTGCATTACCTTGCGCTGTTAAAAACTCGCCAGTAGAAATATCTAAAAATGCGACACCTATAGTTTGCTTATCAAAATGAAGAGTGGCTAAAAAGTTATTAGATTTCTGCTGAACGATATTATCACTATAAGCTACTCCAGGGGTGATAAGCTCTGTTACACCTCTTTTAACAATTCCTTTTACGGATTTAGGATCTTCTAGTTGATCGCAAATAGCTACACGCTGACCAGCCCTTACCAATTTAGGTAGATAAGTTTCTATGGAGTGATGTGGAAAACCAGCTAATTCTATGTGTGAAGCAGAGCCATTTGCTCTTTTGGTGAGTACAATACCCAGTATTTGAGCTGCTTTTACTGCATCTTCTCCGAAGGTTTCATAAAAATCTCCTACTCTAAATAACAATAATGCACCCGGATATTTTGCCTTTATCTGGTTGTATTGAGTCATTAAAGGAGTTTCTTTTATACTTTTTGTTGCCAATTTGCTAGCTTTTATCAATTTGCTAAGTTATAAAAGTATGTTGTGCCTTTAATATATGTTGAAAATTTATAAAAAGTGGAAAGTAAAATATAGTCTTATTATGTAGGAAGCACAAATGTTTAAAATTTAAAAATACTATTGATTGATATTTAGTTGTAAAATGATTTACTTTCGTAAAAAAAATCATCATATTATGAATATAAAACTAGGTCTGATTGGACTTTTAGCGGCTACTTTGTTTTCAAACTGTAACTCTACAACTCCGAAGGGTTTATCTACAGATTCTTCTGCTACTGAGCAAACCTCTGTAATTAATGAAACAGTGGATACAGAACCGGCAAAGAAAGAGCGTAAACCCGCTGATGCAAAAACCATTTTAGCAAGAAAGCAAGTTCCTATCTTGTGTTATCACCAAATTAGAGACTGGAAAGCAACTGATTCTCAATCTGCAAGAGATTATATAACGCCGGTAGCTACTTTTAAAGAACATATTAAAATGTTAGCTGATAGTGGCTATACCAGTATTTTACCCGAACAACTGTACAATTATTTGGTTTATGGTGATGCTTTGCCTAAAAAACCAGTAATGATAACTTTTGATGATACTGATTTAGACCAGTTTGAAGTTGGAAAGAAAACATTGGATAAATATGGATTTAAAGGTGTTTATTTTATTATGACGGTTGCTATTGGCAAACGTGGTAAGGTGAAATATATGGATAAGGCTCAAATTAAACAATTGGCTGATGAAGGTAATACTATTGGTAGCCATACTTATGACCATCAGAATGTTAAAAAATACCAAGGTGAAGATTGGGTTACGCAAATTGAAAAACCAACTAAAACTTTGAAAGAAATAACTGGAAAAGAGATTACCTATTTTGCTTATCCTTTTGGTTTATGGAATAAAGAAGCTATTCCTGAATTAAAGAAAAGAGGTATGAAAGCGGCATTTATTTTATCAACTTCTAGAGATGAACAAGACCCTTTGTATACCATAAGAAGAATAATTGCTAGTGGTTTTTGGAGTGCTAAAACTTTACATAACAGTATGGTAAATTCTTTTTCTGAAAAGAGGAATTGAAAGTAGAAAGTTAAAATTCAAAAGTAAAAAGTTAAAATTCAAAAGTTAAAAGTTAAAAAGCAGCGTTTTATTGATAAAACGCTGCTTTTTTATGGTTTTCATATTTTTATCTTACCCTAAACACTCTTTTATCTGAAGTATGGGTACTGAAATAACCTAAAGCTCCGTTACTTAGATTAGTGTCTGGATTTGATGGTGCTACTGGCGGACCTCCATTGCCTCCTATCTGTGTGATAGCAAAAAAGTATCGATATATTTCTGGCGTAATGTTTTGAAAATCAATCATAATTTCATCGCCTGAAACAATCTCAGGATCATCAGTAAAGATGGTATTGTTAATATAATTACCATTATTAAACCTATCATTATCAACATAAAAACTATTGATTTTTTTGCCGTTTATACTGATGACATAATTATAAGCATTTGTTTCTTGGGCTGGGTCTTGGTAATGTACTTTAACATATTTTCTGGTTTCTCCAAAAAAAGTAACTTCTGAAACAGACAAAGAATCTAAAGGGACTTTATTTGGCATTTTTGAACTTGCCGTATAAGTATTACCATTTACTGTTACTCTTAAATTATAAGTTTTACCATAGCTTCCCCTGAAGGTTGTAGAGCGGTAAACACCTGGTTGATCTTCTGTAAAGGTTAAAGTTGGACCACCTGTTTCTGTTACTGTAACTGTTGCATTTCTTAATGGTACTGTTTGAAATGACAGATTAAAAGGTACTGTTTGCGATAAATTTATGGTTTGCCGCTCTGTTCTATCCGTTATTGCGGCTTCTATAACTACAGCTGGTTCTTGCTCATTTGTCTCTATTTCAATAACTTCTTCACAAGAAGTAAATGCTAATATGCTTACAAAACCTAAGATGAATATATTGTTTCTCATGATTTTAAAATTTAAAATTCCAGGTTACAGATGGGATAATACCAAATAATGCGGTTTTAACTATTTGGGTTTGAGCTGGATTATTTGGGTTTTCTTCATAACTTAATGAGAAAACATTCTTCCTGTTGTATACATTATAAATACCAAAAGACCAGCTAGATTGATATTTTTTACCCGGCTTACCTTCTAAAGTTGCAGAAAAATCCAATCGGTGATAATCTGGCGCTCTGTACGCATTTCGTTCTGAATAATAAAATACGGTTGTACCCCCTAATTGATATTTGCCTTCTGGAACTGTTATGGCGTTACCTGTGTTGTAAACAAAAGTTGAGGAAAGTGTCCAACGTTTACTTGCTTTATAAATACCTACCAAAGAAATATCATGAGTACGGTCTTGAAATGCGTTAAACCATTTTCCGTTATTGATTTGATCAAATTGTCTTTCTGTTTTTGATAAAGTATAACCTATCCAACCGTTAAAATCTCCAAATCGCTTTTTCAGGAAAAGCTCTATACCATAAGCTCTACCATCTCCATATAATAAATCTGCTTCTACGTTTTGATTTCCTCTTAAATCGGTACCATTCCTATACTCGATTTGGTTTTGCATCCATTTATAATAAACCTCAGCGGAGAACTCGTAAGTATTATCTTTAAAATTACTGAAATATCCTAAAGCAACTTGATCGGCAATTTCTGGTCTGGTGTTGTTACTACTTAAAATATAAATATCTGTTGGAGAAGTTGCCGTTGAGTTAGACATGAGATGCAAATTCTGTGTATTTCTGGTATAAGAACCTTTAACAGATTTAGTTTCGTTAAACTGATAACTTGCAGAAACACGAGGTTCTAGATTGAGGTATGATTGCACAACCTCTCCTGCACTAAAAAATGTAGAGCTCACTTCATTTCCATCTCTATCATATTCTTTAAAATTACCTGCACCAAGTAAAGCAAAAGAACTCAACCTTAAACCATAGGCTAAATTAAAATTATCTGATGCTTTCCATTCGTCGGAAACATAAATGGCAGTTTCTATTCCTCTTCTGTTTTCTACCGTGGCTGGGTTTACGCTTGAATTTTGAGTAGCCGTTATTCTTCCTGGTTCTATCGTATGATGAATGGCATTGATCCCAAAGCGGATATCGTGATTATTAAGTGAGTATTGAAAATCTTGCTTGAGGTTAAAATCTCTGATGATAGAGCTTACTTTAAAATCATTACCTTCTAATTGATTTTCGATAACATAATCATAATTAGAATAAATGAGAGAGGTATTAGAGAACAATCTGTTAGAAAAAATATGGCTCCAACGTAGTGTAGCTGTAGTATTTCCCCAATCAAAACCAAAAGCTTGGTTTAAACCTAATTTATCTCTACCAAAATAACCAGATAAGTAAAGGGTATTTTTATCATTAAGTTTAAAATTGGTTTTGGCGTTTAAATCGTAAAAGAATAAGGTATTACCTCTTAGAGATGTATCAGGTGCGAAAGCTAAAAAAGCATCAGCATAGGTTCTTCTTCCGCTAATCATAAAAGAACTTTTTTCTTTTTGGATAGGACCTTCTACTTTTAAACGTGATGAAATTAAGCCAATTCCACCTTCTGCGGTGAAGTTATTTTTATTACCATCATTCATCCTGATGTCTAAAACAGAGGATAATCTTCCGCCATACTGTGCTGGCATACCTCCTTTATAAACAGTAACATCCTTAATAGCATCAGAATTAAAAGTTGAAAAAAAACCTAAAAGGTGCGAAGCATTGTAAACAGGTGCCTCATCTAACAGAATTAAATTTTGATCAATAGCACCACCACGAACATAAAAGCCAGAATTCCCATCGCCAGCAGGCTTAATCCCAGGTAATAGTTGTAACGTTTTTAAGATATCTCTTTCGCCAAACAAAACAGGGATACTTTTGATGTCTTTAACATCTAGTTTTTCTACTCCCATTTGTGGGTTGGTTACATTATCATTTCTTTTTACTGAGCTTACAACAATTTCTTCTAGTTGCGCTGCTGGTTCTAAACTAAAATCGAGTTTTAGATTGGCGTTTAAATCTATTTTTTTGATGATAGCTTTATAACCTACATAAGTAATAGCTAAATCATAAGTACCTTGTGGCAAAGAAATAGAGAAATAACCGTAAGCATTGGTTGTGGTACCTGCCTGTTTAACACCGCTTAATTTAACACTTGCTCCTATTAGGGTTTCTCCAGTTTGAGTATCAGTAATAACACCATTTAAGCTATATATTTTCTGTGCAGAAGCAGAAATGGCGAAAAATAATAAGAGTATGGTAAATGCAATATTTTTAAAATACATATTTAAGGGGCAAATAATTTTCATTGATAACTAAAAAAAAGGCATACAGTTTTAAGAAAAATTTATTTCTGCTTGTTATTGATGTTTTCTAAATCCATAAGTTCTAGTTTTAGCGCATTTGCAGAGATTTGTATCTCTCTGAAAGACAAAAACAAAGAAATCATGAGTAGAAATAAACTTAAACCAAAAACATATTGCGCTAAAACCGTTAGGTTGTAATAAATAAGGAACATACACAAAACGCAAAAGAAAAAGCTTAAAATACCAAAACCTTGCATATTACGAATGAGAAAAATGCGTTTTCTAAGATTTACAAGCTGAGCTAATAAATTCTCGCTTTTGTTTTCTAAATAAATAGTTTTCATACTTCTTACTAAACTAGCCAAAGCTAAAAATCTATTGGTATAAGCTAATAAAAGCAATGAAATAGCAGAAAACAACAGTGCTGGTGTAGTTAAGGTAAACTCCATGTTTTAATAAACGTTTAAGATTTTAATCTCTTTGTTATTCATCACAAAGGTATCATTCATTTTTTTAGCTTGAAGATTTTTACCTAGCGGAGCTACTGGAGAAATAACAAATATTTTTGAGTTATTGATATTTAATTCTCCTAATGCTACGGCGATAAAAAAATTACCCATAGAGGTTTTAACATAACTGCCAGATGTAATTTTATCTGATTTTTTATTTACAGCAATATTTTTGAGTGTAAACAACTGCTGATTTGCATCTGCCAATTGCTTCTCTAAACGGTTAATTTCTTGTTGCAACATTTCTCTGCTGGTTTCATATTTATCGCCCATGCTGCTCTTGGTGTCGTTTTTTGATGATTCTTTAACGCTTTCTATACTGCTTTTAATATCATTAATTTTTAAGTTTAATAAAGCTATACAAGCATTAAATACTTCTTCTTTTGTGGCTTCCATGATATAGTTTAGAGGCCATAAAGGTGAATAAAAATTAATTTAAAATTATCACTCGTATGAAATCTTTTGTTTTATCTAGGTGGTTAGGTGGTTAGTTTGTTAGATGGTTAGTTTGTTAGGTGGTTAGGTTGTTGGTTTGTTAGATGGTTAGGTGGTTGGTTTGTTAGATGGTTGGGTAGTTAGAAATTTTCATAGCCTTTGGATTTGTTAAAGACTATGAAAACTTAATATCTATTTAAAACTTTGTTATGATTAACTTGCTAACTCCAAGTTTAGTTGGTTGACCCAATTATTAAATAACTCTTGTTCTATTTCTACTGCTTTTTTGGCGTGAACTTCCCAATCTGTAGAGAAAGTTTTTAATTGTGCTAGCATTTCTTCTAAGTGCCCTTCTTCTTCTGCAATAATAGACTTTACGTTTACTTTGCTTCCAGCAGCGCTCAACTCGTTTTGGTAAATCGGATAAATTTCATCGGCCCTTACTTCAATAGCGTAAGTTACCAGTAAATAAGCTGCAAACTTTAAATCTTGCCCTTTTAGGTTTAAAGTATCTTTTAGGTATTTACAAACTTTAACATCCAATAAGCCTAAATAATATTTACTTGCTACTGGAGCTAATAAATATTGGTCGTGATAATTTGGACAAAGATCTGTAGCAATTTTATCTATTTGTTTTTTAAGATAATAAGCGTGTCTGTGTTCTTCCGCAGCATGTTTTAAAATAATTAAACTAACGTTTTTCTTATCTTCTGAAGCCGATATTTTTCTAGCTCCGGCATTTTCCATGAAAGAAAGCGTATTTAACCATTTAGCATGTGTTGTAGGGTTTGCTACTACTTTATTTAATATTTTTTGTAAAGCCATATCTCTAAAATTCTTCTAACGCTAATTCAATTTGTTGGTAAATATAATGCAGGTCATCATCACTTATGCAATAAGGAGGTAAAATATAAAGGATATTTCCTAAAGGCCGCAAAATGATACCTTTATCTAAAAAGAAATGATACAATTTATCTCTCAGATTATTAAAATAAGATGTTTTAGAATCATTTAACCATTCTAAAGCGATGATAGTACCTGTTTGTCTAACCTCTTTAAGTTTGGGATGATGTTGGATTTTATCTTTAAACTTTTGATGATTTTGTGCTACCCTATTGATATTAGCCATTGTCTCTGGCTGAGTCAAAATATCAAAACTGGCACAAGCCGCAGCACAAGCCACAGGATTTGCAGTAAAGGAATGTCCGTGGAATAGCGTTTTCAGTTTATCATCAGACAAAAAAGCATTGTAAATATCTAAAGTACATGTTGTTAAACCCAAAGGCATGGTACCGCCGGTTATACCTTTAGAAAAGCACATTAAATCTGCTTTATGCTGCAAATGGTCTGTTGCGAAGTATTTGCCTGTACGTCCGAAACCTGTCATCACTTCATCAGCAATGGTTAAAACTTGTTCTTTTTTACAATGAGCAATAAGTTCATCCAAATGCTGAGCTTCATACATCAACATTCCTCCGGCACCTAAAACCAAAGGCTCAAAAATAAAACAAGCCAATTCAGATTTGAGACTGGAGATTTTAGATTTTAGATTTTGTAAATTGTGTTTTGTGGGTAATTCAATAAACTCAACATCAAAAAGTAAAGTATCAAAAGGGCGGGTAAAAGCACTTCTGCCACTTACGGCCATCGCACCAAAAGTATCACCATGATAAGCATCGGCGAAAGCCAAAACTTTTTTACGCTTTACATCTTGGTTAAACCAAAATTGTAAACACATTTTAATGGCAACTTCAACAGCCGTTGAGCCATTGTCTGAGAAAAAAACTTTAGCCTGATTAGACGGTAAAATACTGAGTAATTTAGTAGAAAGTTCTACAGCTTTTGGATGTGTAAAACCAGCAAAAATCACATGTTCTAGCGTATTTAACTGCTTAAAAACTTCGTTTGCAATGTAAGGATGGCTATGCCCATGAATATTTACCCACCAAGATGAAACTGCATCTATAAGCTTTTCGCCGTTTTCTTTAAAGAGATGCGCACCTTCTCCCCTCACAATTGGGATGGGTGGTAAAGCATTTTTCATTTGGGTATAAGGATGCCATATATTCTTTTGGTCTTCTGCAACTAAATCTATCATATAAACTGCTCCTTCATTAATTTGAGTACGTGTTTATCAACCGGAAAGGTTAAATCTTCGGTTGATAAAGTTTTCAAATCTACCAGTCGGAAACATTGTTTACAAGAATTTTGCTCATCAAAATCAAAAGCTGTTGATACTAAAGGTATGTTGAAGTTGCTTTTAGGTTTCACCAAATAATAAACGGCTATCAATTGTTCATCAGAAAATAAAGATTGAACAAAAAAATCAGTAGTATAATAATGTGCAAGAACTTCTATTTCTAAATTGCACTCTTCTATAAATTCTCTTTTGAGGGCATCAATAAGACCTTCTCCTTTTTCTAAACCGCCACCTGGGAATTTGGTGAATTTAAAGTCGCCTAGCTGTTCATCAGTAATTAAAACCTTTTGCTCTTGATTTATTAACAAACCATAAACCCTCACATTAAACTTATTCATATCAGTATGACTTAAATTACTTCAAAATGTTTGTGGTTTTTGGTGACATTATCAATATCCCAGGCTATTTCTTTGGTTTTAGGTTCTTGTCTTACCGGGCAATTTGCTACGTTACAATAATGGCAACATTGGAAAACACAGGGATCTGTATGGATAAAAAGCTCGGTGTTGGCTACATTTTCATTGATAATTTTATCGATATCAGTAATCTCGGCATGTACCTTATTCAAATCAAAATAATAAGGTAAAGTAACATGGCAATCTATATGTATAGCATCGCCATAGCGTTGTATGCGTAGGTTATGAACATCTATCCAAGCTGTTCGTCTATTTTTAGAAAGCTGTTTGATCACATTTTCAACAACATTTACATCAGATTCATCCATTAAACCACCTACAGAAAGTCGCATTAATTTATAACCATTTGAAATGATGTACAAAGCTAAACCTATAGAAATAAGGCTATCTAACCAGTTTAAGCCTGTAAAAGCCATCACTAACAAACCTATCATCAGCCCAAAGCTGCTAACAGCATCGGTTATAAGATGTTTACCATCAGCATGCAAGGTTAAAGAGTTTAAGACCTTTCCGCGGTTAACTAAATAAAAACCAAGAAGCCCGTTAACTAAACCGGTAAGCCCTATCAACAAAGAACCATCAAACAAATCTTTAATTTCTTGAGGATAAAAAGCGTTGTAAATACTTTTAAAAAAGATGATGATACCTGCTATAATGATTAAAACACCTTCTACAAAAGCAGAAAAAAACTCGACCTTGCCATGTCCATAAGGGTGATTTTGGTCTTTTGGTTGCGAGGATAAGTAAATACTATAAAAAGCAAATGCACTTGCGATAACATTCACAATGCTTTCTGCGGCATCAGTTAAAATGGCATTAGACTGTGTGATAAAATAAGCGGTGAATTTTACCAGCATTAACAAAAGGCCAATGGCAAGCGATAGAAATATGAGTTGCTTTTTTGACTTCACCTTGATGATTTTTTACAAACTTAGACAATTTGCTATTGCCCTAAAGAAAAAACTATTCCTATATTTGCGCCCAAAGCTTAAATCATGACAATTTTATCAACCAGAATTCAGAATTTAACAGAGTCACAGACTATTAAAATGGCCAAATTAGGCCGCGAACTTGCTGCCAAAGGCGTTAAGGTTATTAACTTAAGTTTTGGTGAGCCAGATTTCCATACGCCACAGTATATTAAAGATGCTGCTGTAGATGCAATGGAAAAAAACTTTACGTATTACTCTCCTGTTTCAGGTTATCCTGATTTAAGAAAAGCTATATCAGACAAATTAAAAAGAGAAAATAACCTTGATTTTGCACCAGAGCAAATCGTAGTTTCTACAGGTGCTAAACAAGCGCTAGCTAATGCATTATTATGCTTAATTAACCCGGGTGAAGAGGTTATTATTCCTACTCCATATTGGGTAAGCTACTCTGAAATGGTGAAATTAGCAGAAGGCGAATCGGTTTTCATTAATGCTACGGTAGAAAACAACTATAAAATTACGCCAGAGCAACTAGAAGCTGCTATTACGCCAAAAACAAAATTATTCATGTTCTCTTCGCCTTGTAACCCTACGGGTAGTGTTTACAGCAAAGAAGAGTTAGCAGGTTTAGTTAAAGTTTTTGAAAAACACCCTCAGGTTTATATCCTTTCTGACGAAATTTATGAGCACATCAACTTTGTTGGTGGCCACGCTTCTATAGCAGAATTTCCTTCTGTAAAAGAAAGAGTAATTGTTGTAAACGGTTTCTCTAAAGGCTTCGCTATGACAGGTTGGAGATTAGGTTACTTAGCTGCTAGTAAAGAAATTGCTGCTGCTACAGATAAATTACAAGGCCAAACCACTTCTGGAACTTGTTCTATCACGCAAAAAGCAGGTTTAGCGGCTTTATTAGGCGGTTTAGAAACTGTACACCAAATGCGTGATGCCTTCTTAACAAGACGCGATTTAGTTTTTGGTTTACTTTCTCAAATACCAGGTGTTAAGGTAAACTTACCAGAAGGTGCCTTCTATTTCTTCCCTGATGTTTCTTCTTTCTTTGGCAAGAAAACAGCAGAAGGTGAAGTTATAAGCAATGCTGATGACCTTTGTATTTATATCTTAAACGAAGCACATGTATCAACTGTAACTGGCGAAGCTTTTGGTAATCCTGATTGTATTCGTATTTCTTACGCGGCATCTGAAGAAGAACTAAAAGAAGCTTGTAGCAAAATTACAGCTGCTTTAGCAAAATTGAAGTAAATAAGAAAAATTTCATATTTAAGGAGAGGGTAATTTTGTTACCCTCTTTTTTTTGCGCTATATGAAACGAGAAAAGCTAAAGATTAATGTTTATTCATCACTAGTATGTTGATTTACAGATCAAAACTGTTATACTTATTTTCTTTAATCATTACGAATTCTTGGTTTTTATAATTTTGAAATTACATAATGTTTTCTGTATCCTCTATCGAAGTCTCAACCATACTTTATAATCTTTGATATGGTTAAGCTATAAATTACTCAGCCATGTTCTTAAAACACATTTTTGGCAGGTTATTAATTTACGCTGTAAAGTAATAAAATAAAAAAAATCGATTTCAATTTTTGTTAAATATTCATTTACAACACTTTATAAAATTTATTTTTTAGTTGATTTTAAAAAAAATAGCTACATTTAAAATTCCTAAAAACCAATTTTAAAAAGATAATATATAAGTTATGATGACCAGATTAAACTGTAAAATTACAGGAGTGTTAGCTTTGCTGCTCTTCTTGGTATCGTTCGCTAACGATTTAAAAGCGCAAAAATTTGAAGCCAATCTTGAATCTTTTAAACAATATCAATATCCCGACTGGTTTAGAGATGCAAAATTTGGTATTTGGTCTCATTGGGGGCCGCAGGCTGTACCCAGACAAGGAGATTGGTACGCCCGCGATATGTATCAAAGTGATTATTATGACAGAAAAAAGAATGAATATACTGGTAAACCGCATCCTGCTTACCTTTATCATGTAAAAACCTACGGTCATCCATCAAAATTTGGTTATAAAGATTTACTTCCTCTATGGAAAGCAGAGAGATGGAATCCGAATGAATTAATGGCTCTATTTAAAAGAGTTGGAGCTAGATATTTTGTTAGTATGGCGGTGCATCATGACAATTTCTTTTTATGGAATTCTAAAATCCATAGATGGAACTCGGTAAACATAGGCCCTAAAAAAGATGTTGTTAGTCTTTGGCAACAAGCGGCTAAAAAAGAAGGTTTAAAGTTTGGCGTTTCAGAACATTTAGGTGCTAGTTATAACTGGTTTCAAACGAATAAAGGTGCCGATAAAACTGGTCCTTTAGCTGGAGTTCCTTATGATGGCAACGACCCACAGTATGAAGATTTATATTATGCTAAATCTGATGAAAAAGCATGGTTAACTACCGACCCAAAAAATCATGCTCATTGGTTAAAAAGCGTTAAAGAATTGATAGACCTCTACCAACCAGATTTATTATATTCTGATAGTGAGTTGCCTTTTGGTAAAACAGGGCATGAAATGCTAGCGCATTTTTACAATCAAGATATAGCTAAAAATAACGGAAAATTAGAAGCCGTTTATAATAGTAAAAGAAGACCATCTGAGGGACGTTGGGTGCAAGATATAGAACGTGGTGTGATGGATTCTATCAGTCCGTTCCCATGGCAAACCGATACTTCTATTGGAGATTGGTTTTACCGCACTGGTCAAAAATACCGTAGTGGAACACAAATTTTGCAAATGTTAGTTGATATTGTAAGTAAAAACGGAAACTTACTGATTAACGTAGTACAAACACCTGAAGGAGATTTAGAACCTGATGTTTTAAATATATTAGAGGAAATTGCCGCTTGGACACCAGTAAATGGAGAAGCTATTTATGGATCTAGACCTTGGAAAATTTATGGCGAAGGACCATCAACCAGTTCTAATAAACCTGAAGGTAAATTTGGTGGTGTTAGCGATGAGCGCTCTTTTGAATCTACCGATATCAGATTCACTACCAAAGGCGAAACATTATATGCTTTCTGCATGAAAAATCCTCAAAATGAGATTAGCATTCAAGCATTAGGTAAAAACACAAAATATAATACCAAGGACATTGCTTCTATAGAGTTATTGGGAAGCAAAGAAAAACTAAATTGGAAACAAGAAAATGGTAAGTTGGTTATCCAGAAACCAACGAAACTTCCAAACTGGCAGGTTACCACTTATAAAATACAGTTTAAAAACTAAGTTCAAAAAGCCCGAAATTGGTGAAATTTCGGGCTTTTTTATGTCTTATTGTAAAGCTACCCAATAAGAATTATTTTACACTTATGGTCTTACTGATGCTATGTCCTCTAAAATCAGGAGCGTAAGCACTTTCGATTGAAGCAATACCGGTATTAAAAACTCCACTTTGGGAAATATTTAACTGATAATCTATCACATAACTCCCTTTATGTAGATAACTGATATAAAAATTGGTTTCTTTATCTTTCGTTACCTGATAATAAAACAAAGAACCTTTGTAAAGATATTTAGATAAAACATCTTGAGGTTCTGTATTGGCAGGTCTTAAATCATTGATGCGTACATAATCAAAATCTCTATCTGCTTTTAAGTATAAAACTACTTTTAAAACATCACCTACTTTTAATTTTGTTTGAGGCAATACTTCTTCAAAAGAACCTTTTGAACCAAGTACAAAATATTTACGCTGAATGCTTAATCCCCTAGCGCCTGATGAAATTTTACTTGCATCTTCTAAATACTGCCAATACATGGCTCCCCAAGAAGCTTGTTGTACGTTTGAAATCTCTATTTTACCTAAATCAGGTTTGATATCTTCTTTTTGAAAGTTAATAGCTAAATGTCCGAAACTGGTATTAAGTGTTGGTTTTAGAGATTGTATAGTAGAACCTGCAATTTTAATATTAGGCAATTTATCATCCATTAAATCAGTACGATTTAATAAAGCAAAACAAGCTTCGGCAGTAGCTTTGGTGTTGCCCCAATGGTTTACTTGCTTATGCTTTAATAGCCATAGCTTCATATCTTTAATCAAAGCTAAGTTTGGCTCTGTTTCTTCAAATAAAGAGATTAATACAGATTGAGTTTCTATGGGTAACTCGTACCAAAAACAACCAAAATTAATATTTGCCCAATAAACCCCATTTTCCTTATCTCTAATAGCCCTATCTTTAATAGAAGCATTAATCAGCTTTGATAACTCTTTATCTCCCTCCCTGTAAGCGGTAGTAGAAATTAATGCTTGCTGGTAAAGGTTATATTTTAACCAATGCTCTTTAACATGCTTTAAATAATTTTCTTTAGCGGTTTTGATACTAGGAGATACATCTGAGTTTAAAAAACTTAAAGCGTACCAAGCATGTACTTGAAGATGTAAAGGTTTATTATTTAAAACTTGCTGCTGAACAAAAGGTTTTAGCTTAGCTAAAATTGTACTAACATCAGATAAGATCATCTGCTTTCTGTTTAATAGTTTTCCTAAACCAACCAAAACATGTTGCGAAATAAAGACATCACTTCTTAAACCTGTTAACCAAGGGAAACCACCATCAGGAAGTTGAGCGTCTTTTAATTTATTTAATAAGTCTTTGTATTGCTCCTCTAAGGATTTTTCATCGGCTAAACTGCCTAAGACAGCTTTACGCTGATGCTCATTAGCTATGGCTAGATGTTGATTTTCTTGTTTTAAGATACCATTTATTAGTGAGGCCTTATCTACAGCAGTTGCCCACACTTTTAAAGTATCTCTTAACCTAGGATTTGCTTTAACAATACTAGAAGACAACCTATTCATCACCAAAGCACTAAAAACATTTTCCGGACAGCCCTCATTAATAGATTTACTATAAGGTAAGCTCTCTAGAACCTGCCAACTAGGATGATGAGCATATTCGAATATAAAATTTTGATGCTCTAGCGTATTACTATTTTGTTGAATAAATTTCTGAAAGGTAAAAGTTGCATCTTCTTGTGGGTATGTTAAAATTGGCATGACCTCTGTTACTAACACTTTATTAGATAGTACCGGAATTTGTTCTTCTAAACCATCACTCTCATCTTTACTTTGAATAGTAAATTTGTACTTTAAGGCAGCAATAGCCTCGTTTACAACTATTTTTACTTGTATTGTATCAACAATATTGGGCTTTAATGATAAATTGGCTTTTGGCGGATGTATAACCAAATGATTTAAAGATACTTGATCTTGACCATAAAAATCCCAATTAAAAGATGCTTCAACAGGAAAATTATGCTGATTAATTACTCTGATACTGATGTTTGTGGTATCTCCTACTCTTAAAAAACGTGGCATTTGAGGTATAATCATAAGTTTTTTACTGCTTACAATATCCTTTTCTAATACAGTAGCTTCACCAGTTTTATGTAGAGCGAAAAGCTTTAGTTTCCAAGTAGTTAAAGACTCAGGAAGTGTAAAATCTATACCTAGTTCTCCTTTTTTATTGGTTTTTAAATGAGGGTAAAAAAAGGCAGTTTCATTAAAAAAACGTCTTACTGGGACATCAGCTACACTTGTAAAGATATAATTTGAAACATCCTCCTTTACAAACTCGTTACTTATTGAAGCAGTTCCTCTAATATTAATTTCTTCATTTCCACGTGGTGAGCCATAACTTGGAACAACAACCTCATCTAAACTAGAAATAGCGCCTGAAATATCCTTTTTATACATTGTTTCAAATTTCTTTAACGCTGTATGGTGAATAATCTGGTACTTTTGAGGCTCATTGACACTTAACTCTTTGAATTTCTCACCTTTATAGGAAAAAATCAAAGTTCCTTTCTCTGGCAATCTCACTTTAAAATATCCGAACGAGTTAGAAATTGCGTTTATTTTTGTGCCTTTAACAGAAATGATAACTCCTGCCAATCCCCTATTATCAGCAACAATTCTTCCGCTATAATCAAATCCATTTTTATACTTCTTCAGGTTAGAAAGGTACTGTGCTTGAATAAGAGAATCTTGAAGTTTATTCATCTTATTCTGCTTATTGTTACGGAGATATTCCTCAAACATACCATTAAAATCGCCATAATAGTTGTATTTACCTAAATGTATGCTTTCGTAATTCCTTAATAGTGGTTTAGGGTAATGATAAAAGTTATTGGTATGGTAATCTTTTAAAGAATTAAAATGAAAGGTATTCCATGAAGGTGTATTTCTAGAATAATTATACCTTTTAGCTCTATTAAAACTCTGTAGCCAGTTAGATGCAGGTGCTAATTGACCTAAAGACGCGTCAAATAAAACGGCTAGCACTTCGGTAACCTGCGGCCTTCCTTTATCATTGATAATCTTAGCTCGTATGCTTTGGGGTTTACCTGCTTGCATCTCTTCGTTTATATCAAGGATTTCTGCTTTAAGATTTAAACTTTGCTTTTTATAAGTAAGATTATATTCCTTTTTATAAACTCTATTATCATGAACCATTAAAAAATCAACAACTACTTGATCTATCTTACTCGCTTCTAAATAAATTATTTGCGGCTTATCTTTAACTTCAATAAGTTCTTTACTAACAAAGTCGCCATTTTTATAAATTGTCATCCATACGTTACTATTAGAAAGATTAAGAGAAAACTTAGCTTTTTTACCAGGCATCATTTCTACATTTTCAGCAATAATCCAATGGTTTGGGCTTACGGCTAACTCTTGCTTATTTAAGTAGTAAAACTGACTTTTTGTCGTGACGCTATCGCCGCTACTAGTTTTAGCTATTACTCTAATTTCGTAATATCCTGTTTTAAGATGATCGAATGATTTAAGATTAATAATACCTTCTGATAATTCATCTGGGTAATTTGTTCTCTCTACTAAATCTTTCACTAACAGCTCATTAGTTTTACTAGGATAGCTATAATTAGGGAAATACTTTAGAAATCCTTCTTCTGATAAAGTTGGCTTAAAAAAATTATCATGTATCCAATAACGTTCTCTTGTGTATGATTTTGGAGATTGAAGTAGATAAAGCTCTGTCCTTAATTTAGCCTTTATGGAATATCCACTTTTGCTGTACACAAAAAATTTTGATTCCTCAGACATATCCTTTGTTATGACATCTTTGATATCTAAACGTAAACTTAAAGGCTCAGGAGCAATAACTAACGACTCATTTTTTTCATGAGTTTCTCCAGCTATATCTGTTGCTTTTATCTTTATAAAAAATTGTGAATAATTAAGTTCAGTATCTGCTGATGGATTTTGATGCTTTGCTAAAAACTTTATTTCAAATTCTCCTAAGGCGTTGGCTATTAAGGTATCCTTACTATCTCTTTTAACATGCCCCATGTTTGAAATTCTATTTATATAGATATCAGACTGTTTGATATCATAAATGATTTTTGTATTAGAAACACCAAAACCTGCATAATTTTTAATCACTCCTTTATAAACAACAGTATCTAAATATTTATAATATGGCTTTTGTGGCGATACAAATATTTGAAAACTTGGCTTTTTATATTCTGCTATTTGTAGAAGTTGTTGAAACCTTCTATCGGTAGTTATGATTAATGCTTCTTTAATTTGAATATTATCGGGTAGCTTAAAACTGCCGCTAAATGAACCATAATCATTCGTTATAAACGTATCTCTATGTATATCTTGATTATTAATTCTTAACCTAAGCTCATTTTTATAATTTTGAACTAGATTATCCTTAACTTTTTTTGAGTTAATAACTACCCCTTTGTAATAAACCGTTTGCCCAGGTCTATAAATTGGCTTATCTGTAAAGATAGTAATCCTGTATCCTTCTTCTACAGATGAAGAATTGCTTCTTTGAAATGGCGCATAAGTATAAATTCTATTCATAAATATAGTGTCTTGACCTAGAGCTGCTGTAACACTAATCATAGAATTGCTTGCTTCGCTTTTTCTTTTTAAAGTAAGATTGCCGTCTTTTTGACTTATACCATTTATAGTATTTAAAATTTGATTGTTTTGGGGATTTATTTGTTTAACACTAATATTTGCATTAGCTACTGCTAAACCAGTCTTTCTGTTTAAGACCAAAAAATTATAATTATTTGTATTTGCATGGTGTAATACTGATAAATTGCTTATTGATAAATGATTAAAACTTAAAACACTATCTGGATTATTAGCATTTTCTACTACCAAAATATATTGCCCCAGCGGAAGAGGCTCTAACATGAACTCTGTACTTCTGGTCTCATAATCATTATAAATGGGTATTTCTAAAAACTGAGTCTTAAAAACCGACATCTTTTTCATATAGCTTAAAGCTTCGGCTCTTAATTTCGGATTCTCTAATAATTGTTTTAATTTAAGCTCTATATCAGATTTATAAATAGACACTTTAAACCGCTTAATATTTCTATACTTAAGCAAGAAAAGAATAGGCTCATTTGGTAATTGATATTCCTCTAAAGTAGTACTAACCGTAACTTGACTCAATTTTTGTAATTCTTTAACAGCTTCAAGTTTATTTCCACTTTCTGGAAATTTCTCAATTATACTTTTATAATATCTAGAAGCATTTTTATAGTCTTGGATTTGATAATTTAATTCTGCAAGTAAATGTAAGGCGTCTGCCTGTATAATACCCGCTTCTTTTAGCTTCGCTATTTTTTCTAGTGAGTTGGTATAGTACTTATCTAAGCCAAAATTTATGCTTTTAAGAAACTTTAACCTCCTGACATCTAAATCTGCAACAGCTATAAAATTTGCTTTTTCTTGGTGTAGTTTTGAAGCTTCTTGCAAAAGCATAAATCCTTTGATATAAGGATGGTCATCTTGTTTAAATTTTACAGCCACAAAATCTTTATCAGTAACATAAACAGATGAATCTTTAAGAATATCAGGTACAAACACATGATGATGATTAACATCTTGAGACAAATAAAAATCTAGCGCCCTGTGTAGTAACAAATCATATAACTGAGGTCTTAACACCCTATTTTTACTATCACCATTTAACATCTCGCTCAGTTGTTCTACAGGTATGGCAAAAAGTTGTTCTTTGGGAGATAAAGAGCTTATATAGTATTTCTCTGCCTCATTTAATATTCTCTTACCATTCCAAAAAGTAAAATCTGTATTTTCATAATCAGTGAAATTCCTTTGGTTGATGCTATAAAAATTAACTTTATAATACTGGAAATAGAAACTGCCTAATAAAGATTCAAAAATCTGTTTCTCGGGAAATTTTGCTTTTTCAATCTCTGATTTTAGCAGGTTTAAAATATCCGCCATAGCATCCTTTTTCATGTAAGCCATCAATCTGATTTTATAAATCAGATTTTTAACTGCTAAACTTTGTTTGTACTCAGCTTTATCTAACTTATTGATTTCTTTAAGTGCAGCATCTGGCTGCCCGATTGATTCTAGAGAATCTATTTTATAATAGATATCTGTCAGATGATTTTGCGAAAATACTTTAGATACCAGCATTACTAGTAGTAGCGTAAAAATTTTGTTTTTCATGAGATATTTAAGGTTTAGATACTGATTAATCAAGTGGAATTTCTGACATTTTTCCCAATTCTTTATTCAATTGGGAGACATCTAGGTTATCTTTTTGAGCCAAAATAACAGCTTGTTTTAAGCTTTTTTCTGCCTCTTCCGTAAATCCAGAAGCTTGGTAAAATCTCGCTAAAAGCACATAGACATAATGGATATCGGGCGCAAGTTCTAATGACTTTCTGCACCAATCTATTCCTTTATATAAATATGCAGGATCTTTTATATTGCTTTTAAATATGATAAAAGCTCCTTGATATAATCTTCTTGCGAAATAATTTTTATAACTAACAGCAGTATAAATAACGGATAGATTTGTAGTGTCTTGTCTCTCTTTAACTTGGTTTAAACTGAGCTGACGAAAGCGTTCTGACTGGCTATTCCGCATCTTTTGCTCGTATTTTAAGGCAGAATCTTTAGTAATTGATAAATACCTATCATAATACTTTACCACCTGAGTAAGATATTTACTTGTATCTTTAATTGCATTGTAATAGCGCATTAAAATATATGGAGATAGGGTTTCTGTCTTAAAATCTTTACTATTAAACCTTTGTTGATAAAAGCCCGCCGTAAAATTAGCCAATTGTTCATCTTTTGTTGCTACAGCTTTTAAAAGCGAATTTTCAGCTATTCTTCTATTAAAGTTTGGAATATGTTTTGGATTGTGCTGCTTAAATACTTCTGATACTAATTCCTTATTAGTATATAATTTTCTATGTGCATTGCTATACAATACAGGTCCGCATTTAAATAATGTTAACAAAAAATAGGCATTATTAAAGTCTTCATCGCTCATTATTTCTACTAGCTTTTCAGCTAAATGAGCATTTTCAAAAACTTGAAACTCTGTTCTTAGATTAATGTAAGCTATTAATTCCTGTTTAGTTATAACATTATTATTAAACTTACTTTCATAATTTGCAATAGTATGCTTACTCTCTAATCTTTTAAAAGCTGTATCTGCTAAAGAGATATAAGCTTTCTGATTACTGCGGTACTTATTAAAAGTATAAACTACTTTTCCATTTTTATCGAGGAAATAATAGCTTGGAAAATAAGGCGAACGATATATTTTAGTAAGCTCGCTAACTGCAGTATCTGAAGCATAAAATTGATAACTTTTTAAGTTTTTATGATAATAAGCAATTAATGCCGAATCTTTTAGCGCATATTTTTGCAGTTTTTCTGGCTGATTTTTATAGGAAGGATGATGAACCTCAACAAAAATCAGCTCATGATTAGCTATTTGGTAATCTATTGATGATGATTTTTGATATTGAAGATGTTGAGCCCTTAAGATATAGGGACTACATAAAATAAAGCCAAGAAGGTAAATTATTCGCATAGGTTTAACAGCTCGAAATTTAAAGATATAAATTAAAATCATTTTAAATATAACTTTAATTCATATCTTCAAATAACATCTCCTATCTATTGCTTACCTACAACAACTTATCTATAGAATTCCAAATAACCCGAATACTAGAAATTAATACAATTAAACCTACACCAATAAACATTTTCTTTACAGGGAGTTTTCCTACCAATCTGGCTGCTATAGGTGCAGCTAATAACCCTCCTAAAATTAAACCTATAATGGTTTCTATATGGCTTGTACCTAACATGATAAAGAAAGTTACCGCACTAGCCATGGTTACAAAAAACTCGGTTAAACTAACAGAGCCAATAACATATTTAGGACTTCTTCCTTTAGAAATTAAAGTACTGGTAACTAAAGGCCCCCAGCCACCGCCACCAAAAGAGTCTAAAAAGCCCCCAGCACCCGCCAGCCAACCTGCTCTTTTTACTTTTTTAGGTTTGATATCTGTTTTGAAGGCATTAGTTAAAATTCTAACTCCTAAAATAAAGGTATAAACAGAAAGCACAGGACGCACCCATTTAGAGTTTTCTTCGCCCAAAGTGGTTAATAATAAAGCGCCTACTATTGCACCAATAACACCGGGAATTAAAAGCGTTTTAAACAGCTTCATATTTACATTGCCAAACCTGTAATGGCTAAAGCCTGATGCACCACTTGAAAACATCTCTGCCGTATGTATACTTCCAGAAATAACAGCTGGGTTTAATCCGCCGGATAGTAATAATGTTGTAGAAATTACACCATAACCCATCCCTAATGCTCCGTCTACCATCTGAGCAAAAAAACCAACCGCAACCATAAATAAAAATTGCTTATCTACCTGCTTAACTATATAGTCTTTAACCTCGTTAAAAGTAAAATATTCTACTACACTTACCCCCACTATAACCAAAGCTAATAGACCTAAGCTAAGTGTAGCAATGTTCCTCCATTTTCGTTCTTCTGTCTTGGGTAAGTTCGTTTTTGTTTGCGTTGTTTTTTGATCTGTCATTCTGAATTGTATAAATGGAAAAAATCTGGCCCTGTTTTTATTCAAAAACAGAAACCAGATTCACCAGCGTGTTAATAATATTTTTTAGTTTAAAAGTCCATCAAAAGTTAATGCTAAATAGTACAAGCCACCTAGTGTTGGTCCGCCTGCATATTGCACATAATTTCTGTTAAATATATTAGTACCTCCTAGTTTGATATTTGCTTTTGCTTGAGGAACTTTATAAGTTACCTGGGCATCAAAAGAATGGAAAGCTGGCACAGTGCCGTTTACTAGAGGACTTTCCCACAAGAAAGACTCTTGCCATCTCCATCCAATATTAAAGCCTAAGTTTTTAACAATCTCCCTGTTACCGAAGGATAAATTTGTTGCCCAATTAGGTGTATTAAAACCAGTTACAAAAATATCTCTGTTCTTATTTTCTGTGATATCATTATAATTGATGTTTCCGGCAATAGTAAATTTTTGATAGAAGTTATAGGTTAAACCTAGTGCAGAACCATAATTCGTGTAACGATTCTTCGCATTTGTGTACACCCTATAACGTATTTGTTGATTGTTACGGTTGGTTTGTACCGAGGCTAAAACAGCTTCATCTGTACCAACAGTTACTTGTTCTGTTAAATTAGAACCCGCTCTGTAAGGCACAGCCACCTCAACCTGACCCAAGAAACCGTCGTACTCATTGATGTAAGCATCAATATCAACAACTAATTTATTTTCTAATAAAACACTTTTATAACCTACCTCAAAAGAGTTAATACGCTCTGGGCGAGTTTCACCTAAATTGGTAACCTCTAAAAGATCTCTATTTTGCAATGCTGCTGCATTGGTAGTAGCCCCACCTGCTACACTTCTGTTTACTGCCGCATTAAATGCATTTATAGAGGCTAAAGTGTAAGAATTATCTAAATAATTTAAACCATTATTGATGTAAGATAAACCTCCTACCCTTCTGATATTACCATTATTTACATAAGAAATAGCCTCAAACAAGGCAGGGAAGCGGTATCCATTTTGGAAAGACGCTCTAAAATTATGCTTTTGTGCTAAGGTATAAACAGCAGCTATACGCGGGTTTAATTTAGGGTCAAACTCTGGATTGTAGTCTAACCTTACCGAACCAAATAGCTTCAATTTTTCATCAAAGAAAGTTTTTGTTGCTTGAGCAAACGTTCCAAACTTCTTGTAGTAAACATTGTCTCCAAAGCTTCCATCGGCCAAAGGAGTAGTTCTTTCTGCTATTGGTCTAGAGAAATCAACAAAGTTATTACCATCAGGAATTACCTCGTAAACACGAGCATCAGCACCTATTAATAAATCAAATATTTTTACTTTTTCTGATAAATCCCACTGCGCATCGGTATGGTAAGTACGACTTCTCTGCGTTAAAAATGCCCCTCCGGTTGCTGGTGCACCTGGTATAACTGCACCATGATCCCAATTGTTGATTTTGATAATCTGACTTTTTAAAGCGTTAAATTGTGGGGTACCTGGCTCTACCCTACCAGCATCTGCTGCTGCTCTACCTACACGCAAAGCCTCTGCCAGTGGTATACCATTGTTTAGCGCATTTTGTAAAGCTGTTCTGTATTTTGCTCCCCATACACTATTTGTTCCGCCACTGGTAATATCTAAATTATCTACCAAAGGTTTGATATTGTAAGAATCGCCTGTGTTTTCTACAGATAAATAAGATTTGATAAAATAATTAGATCCTTTAAGCTCTAATTTGTGATTTTGTACATTTACATTATCCATTTGTATTTTGTTACCACGTTGAAATAAACCATCTAGTTTACCAAAACGGTAACCATAAGAAAGCTCGGCATTATCGCTAAATCTGTAATGTAAAGCAGCATCAAATTTTAAATTATCAACGGTAGGTTGTACCACGTCTTTTTCAAAATAACCTGTTCTTCTTACAATGATACTTTGGTTTCCGGTTCTACCTGGTATGTTTAAACCTGTAAGCGTTACGGCATTACTTCCGTTATCATCTCCGTATTTATTCCATGCATCATAAGCAGGGTTATCAGCATCAGCGTTAAGCTCTGGAAAAGAAGGATTTGCCGTATTTAAATTATTTGGATTTTGGTTGGTACGTGTATCAGAAACCCAATCTGTACCTCTCATATAACTTAAATTTACCTTGAAGGCAAACTTGTTATTAAAAGCTTTAGCATAACGAATAGCTGTTTCTGAAAGATTGCTAAGTTCTCTTCCGGTACCTCCTAAATGGTTTAAACCACTTTTTTGATAAACACTTAAACCTTGATATAGGAAAGGACTCTTGGTTATTAAGTTGGCCATACCGTTGATAGCATTCATCCCGTAAAGAGCTGATGCTGCACCCGGAGTAATCTCAACACTAGCAATATCCAATTCTGTTGGCCCGATAGCATTACCCAGTGGCACACCTAAAGTACCCGCTTGCATATCCACACCATCTACCAATTGTACAAAACGGAAGTTATTAGGGATATTAAATCCTCTGGTGTTTGGAACTTTAAAAGTGATACTTGAGGTAGTCATTTGTACACCTTTAACATTTTCTAAAGCATCGTAAAAACTTGGTGCCGGAGATTCTCTTATGGCTCTGATATCTAACTTCTCAATAGCTACCGGAGATTTCAAGATACTTTCTTCTACCCTTGATGCTGTTACGACAACCTCTTTACCTAATTGAGTTTGGGTAACAAGCTCTATATTAAGTTTAGAATCTGCATTTTCTATAAGAAATTCCTGAGTTTGAAAACCAACACTAGAAATAACTAAGGTAAAAGGAAATTTAGCTCTTGTTCTTAGCTCAAACAAACCGGCAGAATTTGTAGATGTTCCAGAAACAGTATTTTTTATGGTTACAGTTACGCCCGGAAGAGGTAATTTATCGTCCTGCCCAAGTACAGTACCCGATATAACAATAAAGTTATTTCCTTGAGCTGATATTTTTTCTACACTGCCTATAATTAGCAGTAAAAGTATGATAGTGGTATATAGTTTATTCATTACTGATTTTTAATTCTTTTAACATTTATTTTTCTTTTTTTGGAGTTAGCTCTGCTAACAACAACACCTTTTTAACATCATCTTGATTGATATAATTTACATAAACAATAAATCCTACTGATTTGGTCGACAATATTAAAACAAACTTTTAAACTATGCAAATAAAATCTATAGAATTTGTAGATTTTATTTTAAAAATACACAAAATATTAATTATCAGAGTTTTGAAAAGACGCCGGGAGCGGATTCGAACCGCTGTACAAGGTTTTGCAGACCTCTACCTCACCACTCGGCCACCCGGCTTTATAAAATTTATCCAAATAAAAAGTATGCAATCACTAATGTTACCAATACATTAAAGGCTTGTGCTATTAAAAAAGCATAAAATGGTTGCTTACTATTTTCGGCAAATAGGTCTTTAAAATTTGTTTCTAATCCTATGCTGGTAAAAGCCAAAGCAAACCATAAACCTTGAAGATTTTTTAAACTTCCCTTAACTTCAGCAACGGTTTCTGTTGGAATTATAAAAGAGAAAAGTAAAGATGCAGCTATAAAACCTATCACAAATTTTGGGAACCTATCCCAAATAATTTTTAAAGTTGGCTTTTCTGGTCTTCCAGCCTCATCATGTTTAGTTTGTATTAAAGACCAGTAAATACTAATGGCAAAAGCGGCTAAGCCAAGCAATACATTCTGAGAGAACTTCACTATAGTACTTATTTTTAGAGCTTCTTCCCCTACTAAAGAACCCGATGCAACAACTGCACCTGTAGTATCAATGCTTCCGCCTAGCCAAGCACCTGTTACTTCTTGAGATAAACCTAGATATTGCGCCAAGTATGGCATAAAAATCATCATAGGGATAGCGGTGATTAATACCATAGAAATCACATAAGATAGTTTTTTAGAATTACCCTGTATAGCTCCTGATGTTGCAATAGCTGCCGATACCCCACAAATAGATACGGCACTGGATATCATCATGGTTAATTCGTTATCAATTTTAAGCTTTTTACACAGCCAGAAAGCAAAATACCAAACGGATAATACCACTAACAAAGCTTGAATCAATCCTAAAGAACCTGCTTTAAGAATATCAGAAAAGATAACACTGGTTCCCAATAAAACTAAACCAATTTTTACATAAAGCTCGGTAGCTAAAGCTGCTCTAAACCAAACCGGAATTTTAAAGAAATTCCCAATAAGTAATCCTATGCTTAAACTAAAAATTACGGCTTCTAGGTTAATAGACTTTACAAAATCATTTCCGGCTAATAAAAGTGCTAGTGTAGTTAATATGTACACTACCGGAAAGACAATGAACAAATGTTTGATAGATTTACCTGTGAGGAAAGCGCCTAGTACAGCAATCACCATCACCAATATAAATTGGATGAACAGTTTTTCTATATTAGAAGAGTTAAGTACATCTGCATTTAATGCTGATAAAGATTCCCAATTAAAATTAGGTACCGGTAATAAAAAGCCAAGCAACGAAATGAGGATAATGCTTGCTCCTAAAATAACGACAGCCCAATCTTCATGAACCCATTCTTTTTTTATTGATGACATATATTATGATAAATTGATTTTAAAAATATCGTTTAAAACAGTTTTTGCAGCATGGTAACCACACATTCCATGTACACCTCCGCCGGGCGGAGTTGAGGATGAGCATATATAAATTCTTTTTGATGATGTACGATAAGGAGAAATTCTTAAAGCTGGTCTGGTGTATAACTGAGCCAAATCAATAATTCCGCCATTAATATCTCCACCAATATAATTAGGATTATATGCTTCCATTTGTATGGTATTCATACTATGCTTTGCTAAAATAGTTTCTTTAAATCCAGGTGCAAAACGTTCTATCTGATTTTCTATAGCACCCGTCATATCTTGAGTAGAACCATGCGGAACGTGGCAATAAGCCCATGCGGTATGCTTTCCTTCTGGTGCTCTGCTATTATCAAATAAACTTTGCTGAGAGAATAAAACAAACGGTTTTTCTGGATGAATACCTTGAGAAGAGCTTAGCTCAGAACTTTCAATCTCTTGATAAGTATTACCTAAATGTACAGTGGCAGCTTTTTTACAAGCTTCGGCAATAAATGGCGTTGGCTCACTTAAAGCCCAATCTACCTTAAAAACACCCATACCATGTCGGTAACGTTCTAATTGCCATTTGTAAAGACCAGAAAATTCTTCGCCTGCAATTTTTAAAAGTTGCTTGGGCGTAACATCAAACAATACAACTTTGTGTGGTGGTAATTCCTTGATATTTTTAACCATAAAACCTGTTTCTATTTTGCCTCCTAAAGAAATAAAATAAGAAGCCAAAGCATGTGCAATAGCTTGCGAGCCGCCTTTAGGAATAGGCCAACCATGCTTATGCCCTACGGCAGATAAAATTAATCCTATAGCCGCCGATGCCCAATTGCTTAAGGGTTGTATAGCATGTGCAGACATACCGCCCCATAAACCTTTTGCCTCCTTAGTTTTAAATTTAGCAGCTATAGCATTGGCAGATCTGATGGCATTTAAACCAAATTGAGCCAATAAAAAAGGATGCGAAGGAAAGCTCAAAGGCCCCATCGTGTCTTCTGCAATTTCATCCCAATGGTTAACAACGGGCTGAATAAGTTTAAGATAAGTTTCTTTATCCTTACCCAAATAAGATGCGGTTTCTGTTATCGATTTTGATAAAAAAGCTGCATTTCCATCATCAAAAGGATGAGCCGCAGCTAACGGAGCATGAATAAACTCCAGTCCGTGTTGTGCTAACGGTAAATTGGAAAAGAAAGGCGAACCCATGGCCATGGGATGAATGGCAGAGCAAACATCGTGTTTAAAACCTGGCAAAGTTAATTCTTGTGTACGCATGCCACCGCCTATGTTATCTTTACCTTCTAATAGCAATACCGAAACCCCGGCTTGCTGCAGCGTTATTGCTGCAGCTAAACCATTGGGCCCCGAACCAACTATAATAGCATCATATTTCATCTTACGGATTAAGGTGTTACAACCAAATTTTCTTTTCTACCCACATAAAGTGGATAAATTTTATCTCTTTTATCTAAAACCACATAAATAGAATCTTGATATTGATTTTTACCCCATAAAATGATTCTATTTGCTGATGGTCTTTGGTAATGAAGTGTAAAATTTTCATCCTTATACACTTTGTTCTTGCTCTGAAAAGTTATGGTCTTTTTAATCGTATCGGCTTCATAATAAAAATGTCTTCTGCCTCCGCCTGTTCCGGCAGACTCATAGGTTCTATCAATATCTTTAAATTGCTTTCCCCTGCCTGCTTCACCATGAATTAAAAAGGTATTAAAAACAGTATAAGACATGGTAGACCATTTTTCAAAGGTTACATTTTGCCATCTTATTGAATCAACCGGCGAATAAGGAATTACTTTGTTGTTAACCTTAAACTCTGTAACATCATACAAACCTCTAGAACCTGCTAAACCTGGCCTTGAAGGCACTTTATAAGAATCGTACTGATAATTATGCCAGTGTAAATAAGCACTCAAAACAAAAAAGAATAGGAATACAAAACTCTTAAATGCTATTCTAAAATACTTTTGTTGTGGCGTCTTAAAATCGTAGTAATACAAATTGAGTTTAACATCTTTTTGAAGCACAATTAATGTCCAAATATTTTTAAGATATGGCCACAACACAAAAGCTCCGCCTAGCGTAAAAAAAGCTGCTGCTAAATGTATTCCTCCGTCATAAGTATGATTAGCAAAGGTTATATTACCAATCATGGCTAAAGATAAGGCTGCTCCCACCGCTCTGGTAGGTTTAAAAAGCAGAAATAACATGATTAAAAGTTCTGCTAAACCTGCGAAAACTTCGTAACCATGTACAAAGCTAAATTGTATCCAATACAGCTTTTGAGCGGTAAAATCTCCGAAAGGAGTATTTAATTGCGTTAAAGCTAAATCTGGCATTTGCGTAGGGAAAACCTTGGAAAAAGTTAAACCTTGCAGCTTAATTAGCATCGCATAACTTACACCTACGAGTAAAAAATAGTATAGTTTTCTGTAATTCCTCCGCTTTTGATCAAAAAAGCCCCAAATAAAAGCACCTACAATGCCAATACCAAGCGCTAAAAACCAGTTGATATAACTTGCTAATCCATAGATTCCGTCTTTAGCAGTTATGGTTAAGAAAGAAGTATTGGCATCTTTGATAGAGCCTTTGTCTGCTGCGCCATCAAAAAGGGGTTTTATTTTGATGGGATTAAAAGATGAACCACTTAACCTGCCAATATCTCTGATATGTAAATTGACCCAATCTGTTGTGAACCATCCTTTATAATAATCTAGCTCTAAAGGCACTATCAATAAGAAGAAAAATATAAAAGACACCCTGAAAGCCCATTTTTCAAAGGCAGACCATACAGGCTCTTTATTGTCTAAAATTGTATCTGTTGTATTCATTTTTGATTGATGTTGAGATTATAGTTTAACAGATTTTCTTCTGCCTTCTAATAACATATACTTCCTGTTAATTTTATCTAAGACCGCATAAACAGAATCTTTCTTCTCATTTACACCACTTAAAATCAAAGTAGAATCATTTAAAAAACGATAACTCAAATGGAATTTTTCTGATGCGTGGTTTTTGTTTTTATGCTGTAAAGAGAGCTTTTTATTAAGAGTATCTGCCTGATAAGCAAAGTAATGTCGACCACCAACACCAGCAGATTCAAAATTTCTATCTATATCATTGGTTTGATAAACATCTCCGAAAGAGGTATCTATTTTTATAGGCTTAGCTATTTTAATACTTATGGTAGCCCATTTTTCAAAAACAACGTTTTGCCATCTATGAGCATCTGTGGTAGAATAAGGAATAACTTTACCATTAAACCTAAACTCTCTTACGTTATAATATCCGTAAGTTCCTTTTAAACCATCAGTTTTGGGTATTTTATAAGGCTCTCGAGCATAGTTAACATAAGTAGCTACTCCAAGTACAATTAAAAAAATAAATACTGTAGCTTTTAATGCTTGTCTTGCTCTTTTAAGTCCCAAATGATGATAAATAGGTTCAAACTTACTGGCTACCGTATATTGCTCTAAAACCAATAAGCTGTAAAGCCTTTTAGCATCATAAACCAATAAGAATAAAGCGATAACAACTAAATATGCGCTGTATATTTCTTCACCTGCATCGTAAGCGATGTTAGCTGCAAAAATATTTCCGGTAAACCCTGCTATAATACCTGCGCCAAAGGTGGTAGTTCTTCTAAATAAGAGCAATAAACCCGCAGTAACTTCTATAGCTCCAAGGAAAATCTCATATCCTTGCGTAATACCAACTGTATGAAAATATATTTTCCAAGCTAAGAAATCGCCATAATTGGTATGCATATTACTTAGCGAAGGAAATGGCATTTGTAGCGGAAAAACCTTTAAAAAACCATAAGCGATGATACCTACAGCTAAACGATAACGCAAGATTACCCTTAACCAATAATATAAGCCATCGTAATTGCAATTGGTTTTACTTAAAGTCCAAATTACAGTACCTGCGGCAGCTATCAAACCAGCAAATAACCAATTCTGATAACCCGTTAGCCCAAAAAATTGTGGGGTATATTTGGTTAAACTAAATAGGCTATAGAAGTTAAAATTTACCCAATTGATATTGAAAAATTCTTGATAAAACTTCCAATCTATGGGTACAACCAAAATAAAGAAGTAGATAAAGAAAAATCTTAGGAGCATTTTTTCATAATCCTTCCACTCGGATGAATCATGATTTGAAATATTTAGAAAACTCATAGGTTCTTATAGTTAATAGTCAGGGTTTTGTTCAAGATTTTTATCTAATTGAATTTGAGCTACAGGTATTGGAAAAATATATTCATGCTCTTCTACTTCAATATTACTATCTAAAGCTTCTAAAACTACTTTAGCTCTACCAGTTCTGGCTAAATCAAACCAGCGGTGTGGTTCAAAAGCAAACTCGTACCTGCGTTCTTCCTCAATAGCTTGTAAGATTTCTTGTTGAGTAACTGCTGTTGCGGGTAAAAGCTCTGCCCTATCTCTTATCAGATTTAAATCTGCTAAAGCACCATTGGTAATACTTAAGTTATTTTGTTGAGCCCTTGCCTCAGCTCTTATCAAATACATTTCTGAAATTCTAAAAATGTAAGCAGGGTCTGTTGCTGGTAGTCTATAATATAAATTACCAAACCAAATACGGGTATTATTTTGTACTACACTACTTATCAAAGCGCTTCTACCGCCACCAATAGCGGGGTTATTAAGAAGTGAAACAAATCTATCGTTAGGGGCATATCGGTAAGTACCACCTCTGGTAGGATGCTGCATTTGCGCCCTAGTAGCATTGGGGTTAATAGCACTATATTGCAGTTCAAAAATAGACTCTCTGGTACCCACAACATTATTGGCAAACCAAGCGCTATAAGGTTTAATAAGCGTATAATCTGCCGATTTTTCAATCAGTTTTGTAGCGTATTCTTCGGCTAATGCCCATTCTTTTTTGTAGAGGTGTAATCTTGCTCTTAAGGCCCAAACGGTTCTTTTTGTAGCTCTTATTCTATTCACTGCATCTGGTAATAATGTTTCTGCATCTTGTAAATCTGCTAATACCTGCGCATAGGTTTGAGCTAAAGTACTTCTTCTAATATTTGGACGTTCTTGTAAAGAAACCGTTGGTTCTAAAAATAATTGAACGCCACCCCAAGCTCTAGCTAAATCAAAATAGGCTAATGCTCTTATAAATTTAGCTTCACCTATAATTTGATTTTTTAAGCTATTGGTAAGTGTAGGGTCTTGTACCGCTGGCACTTTAGTGATAACATGATTAGCTCTGTTTATGGTATTATAAATGGCAGACCAAGCTGTGTTAAACAATACCTCATCAGTACGGAAATTGATATTAACGAGATTTGCAGCTCCTCCGGTTGTTAAATTTCTGATATCTGCACTTGGAAAAAAGCCAAGTGTAACATAAGTTTCTCCGTAATAACCAGATGAGCTTAATTGTCTGTAAACCCCTCTTAAAGCTGTTTCACTAGAACCTTTATCAAAAATAGGATCTAAATCTGATACAGCATTTAAGGGTTCTGTTTCTAAAAACTTCTCGCAAGAAGAAAATATAATAGAAAACGAGAGTAGTATATATTTTAAATGTTTCATGATGATAAAATTTAAAGGGTAAGATTTAAACCAAACTGAACGGTACGTGGCTGAGGAGGTGTACCATAATCATAACCTTGGATATTTCCTGTTCCTAGGTTAGATTCAGGGTCGGCACCAGTATACTTCGTAAACAGAAGCAAATTATTACCTGTTACATAAAATCTTAATTTATCTATTTTAGCTTTTGCAGTAAGTGTTTTAGGCAGCGTATATCCTAAGGTTAGAGAACGTAACCTTAAAAAAGAAGCATCCTCAAAAAACCTACTGTTTTCTTGTCTGGCATAATTAGCAGCTGTTAATCTAGGTACATCGGTAACTTGTCCTGGGGCTGTCCAACGGTTTAGCTGACTTGCTAACAAAACACGATTAGCATCTAAAGTACCGCCTGTTTCGCCTAACATTCTATTATGGTTCCATAAATTATTTCCGTAAGAAAAGGTGAAGAATACACCTAAATCAAAGGTCTTATAATTAAAGTTATTGGTAATCCCTCCAAATAATTTTGGCCATGTGCTGCCTAATATTTGTCTATCATCAGCTGTAATTCTACCATCCTTATTAAAATCATCAAAAACAGCATCGCCAGTATTTGGGTCTACATAAAGCTGTTTATACAACCAATATGAGTATAACTCTTTTCCTTGTTGTAGCCTTATTAAATCTCTTCCTGCAAAAGGGATATCGGCTGGAATTCTTTCTATCGTATTTTTATTCTGAGCTAGATTTAAATCGGTTTTCCAAGTAAAGTTTTTAATCTTAACGTTGGTAGAATTGATGCCTAACTCGAAACCTTTATTACTAATTTCGCCGAAATTGGTGATGTAAGATGAAAAGCCAGATGTAGCAGGAGTAGCAACCAATAGCAAGGCATCTCTGGTATATTTGTTATAATAGTTAAACTCGATGTTAATTCTATCATTTAACAACCCAATATCAAGTCCAGTGCTAAACTGACTTGTTGTTTCCCATTTTAAATTCGGGTTGGCAATTTGCAAAGGAGCAGTTCCAGGTAATTCAGCACCGCCTAAAGCATCGGCATAGCCAAAACCACCTGTCCATAATCCATTAGAGGCAAAATCATTTATCCCTCCTTGGTTACCAGTTGTTCCATAGCTTACCCTTAATTTTAGATTAGAAAGTGTGCTTAAATCTTTCAAGAAATTTTCTTCATGAATACGCCAAGCACCACCAACAGAAGGGAAATATCCCCATCTGTTATTTTCTCCAAACCTTGATGAACCATCTGCCCTGATGGTAAATTCGAAATAATACTTTCTTTTAAAATTATAATCGGCTCTAGAAAAGAACGATGCTAAAGTACTATTTGTAGTAAACTGAGATGCCGTTTGTATAGCAGCCGATGATATTTGTGTGTAAGAATTATTTGGAAAATTTGTTCCGGTAGCTACTACGTTTTTGATTTCTGCACTTTGTAAGGTATTACCAATTAAAACCCCAAAACTATGCTGATTTAATTGATTACGATAAGAGAGGGTTTGCTCGTTAATAACAGTGGTAGATTGGGTGATACTTTGTGTACCCCTACCTCCACTGGCGCCTAAAATGGTTCTGGTATCCCAATATTCATTCTCTTCATAGTTATTATAATCGGCACCAAATGTAGAACGAAACTTAATTTTTGGTGTGATATCATAATCTAAATAAACATTTCCTACATAGTGATAGCTATTAGACCAAAGATTTACCGTATTTGTTAAAACATCGATGTTATCAAAATTAACCCATCTTAAAGGTGAGCCATCTGCTGCAAAAATGGGTAAATAAGTAGGGATATTAAGAGATGCTTGTAATAGCGTTCCATTACCTCCGTTTGCTGGTCGGGCTTGGTCTCGTTGGCTTTTAGATAAGCTGTTACTTGTACCTATGGTAATTTTATCATTTACTTTTTGATCTAAATTTACTTTAAAACTCGCCCTATCAAAACCCATAGGTTTCCAAATAGATTCTTGATCTGTAAACCCAGCACCTAAATAGTATCTCGTTTTTTCTGAACCACCGTTAATGGATAAATCATAGTTACGTAAATTAGCTGTACGATTTAAATAAGCCATCCTATCAAAAGTGGGTTGCTCTTGAGGTAAACCTCTTCCCGGTACATTATTGATGATTTGATTAACAGGCCTGAATGGTTCTGGTAAACCTGCATTTCTGCTGTATTCATTCACTAAAATTGCATGTTGCTCGCCTGTAGTGGTTTTCCAAACCCTATCAGCCGGAGCCCATCCCAAACCTTCAGAAGCATTAAAAGAGATACTTGGCTTTTGCCTGTAATTACCTCGTTTTGTAGTAACAATAACTACTCCATTAGCCCCTCTAGAACCATAAATAGCTGTTGCTGTGGCATCCTTTAAAATCTCTATACTTTCTATATCAGCCGGATTTAAATCTGCCAAAGGCGATGTTCCTCTATCTTGTGCTATATTTTGAAGACTTACATTATTAACAAATACACCGTCTATCACATAAAGAGGGTCGTTACTGGCATTAATAGAAGTAGCTCCTCTCACCCTGATGAAAATATCAGAACCAGGAACTCCTGTATTACTGCTGATTTGCACTCCGGCTGCTTTACCCTGCAACTGCGCATCAAAACTTACTTCCGGAATAGTCTTAACATCAGCAGGATTAATCTTTGAAACAGAACCTATTAAGTCTTTTCTGTTTTGTGTAGCATATCCAACAACCACAACATCACTCAGTTGTCTTCTATCTTCTTGTAATTCAATGGTTATTGGTGTTGTGGTAGCTACTAATCTTAGTTTCTGATAACCTAGATAACTAATAATAAGTGTTACCGGAAGTTTCTGACCAGTTACAAAATTAAACCTACCCGCTGCATCAGTTTGGGCATTATGGGTAACCCCTTCTAGTTGAACCAACGCCCCTGGCAAAGGCTCTTTAGTTTGAGCATCTACAACCACACCGCTTAAGGTTGCATTTATAAGAGGCTTTGTTTGTACTTGAGCTTTTAAATAACTCGATGTAAATAAAATAAAAAGAGATAATATGATTTTTTTGGACAAAGCTATAACATTAAAAGACTGTATAGCTTTTTCATAATTTTGCATACTTTTACTAAAGTTTAATGAACATTTATGCAGGCGACAACGCCAATTGAGAACCTGCATGATTAAGTTTAAGCTAGGGGGAATATGTTATCATCTTCCCCTTTTTTGTTTTATGTATCAACACATCATCTTACATTTCCTCCTAACATTTTTAAACACCATTTTTTTAATTTCATGATGCAAATATATAACAAATCTAATAATCTACAAATTTTATAGATTATATAGTTAAATAAAAATATCTCAAAAAAACGAGTGTATACAAGTATAATAGCAATTCTAAAATCAGTCTAAAAAACTAATGAATTACACCTTATAAAATCTCTAAATTCTATATCAAAAAGACAAAAAATCTCACTCCAAAATTTGATACAATAATACACTAAGCCCCCTTACTTACCGCTTGCTTACAGCAACCTTACGGCTACCTTACAGCTACCCTACAGAAAGTTTATTTAAAAAAGTGCGTTTCCAGCGTTTAAACGAGGGTCAAAAATCAGTTATTTTGTTAAAAGAATACACTAAGCCCCCCTTTACTCTAAAATTTCTTTAAATAATTTCAGTACTCCTTCTCCTTTATTTTATACTTTGCAATAATTCTTTATAGCAACCTCCAGAATAAAAAAAGGTATCTGCCATAAATACTTAAACACCTAAAGTTTGATGTAAACAAATTTTCTTTATCATCTTCTATTTTAGTAGTTTTATGGCAATAAAAATCAATTTAGTTCAATCCTTTAATTGTATACTCTTGCTCACAAAAAAAACTAAATATGCGGTAAAAGCACTTATTGCTTTAGCCAGAAACGAGGATAACAAACCCATGTTGATTGCAGAAATTGCAAAAAATGAAGGTTTACCCAAAAGATTTTTAGAAGCTATTTTGTTGGATTTAAAACGCGGACAAATTTTAGGGAGCAGAATGGGTGCTGGTGGCGGTTATTTTTTAATGAAGCCAGCATCAGAAATTATGGTATCATCCATTATCAGAATATTAGATGGTCCTATTGCACTATTACCTTGCGTAAGCTTAAATTTTTATCAGCGCTGCGAAGAGTGTAAAGATGAAGTTACTTGCAGTATACGCGAAATGATGCAAAAAGTAAGAGAAGCTACTGTAGGCATCATGGATAATACCAGTGTTGCTGATTTAGTAAGAAGAGAGAAAGAAATGTTAAAAGGTTTATAAAAAGTCCATGGACTATAGTCAATAGTCCATGGACTAAAAAAATTACCTACTATAATTAGGTGCTTCTTTTGTAATCGTAATATCATGAGGGTGTGATTCTCTGATACCTGAAGCTGTAATTTTCACAAATTTTGCTTTTTGTAAAGTCTCGATATCTTTAGCACCGCAATAACCCATACTTGCCCTTAAACCACCCACGTATTGATGCATTACTTCCATCAAAGTTCCTTTATAAGGCACTCGGCCCACAATACCTTCTGGTACTAACTTCTTAATATCATCTTCCACATCTTGGAAATACCTGTCTTTAGAACCTTGTTCCATAGCCTCAACAGAACCCATACCACGGTAAGATTTAAACTTACGTCCTTCGTAAATGATGGTTTCGCCTGGCGATTCTTCTACCCCTGCAAATAAAGACCCGGCCATAATAGAACCCGCTCCTGCTGCAATGGCTTTGGCTATATCTCCAGTATGTTTGATACCACCATCTGCGATAACAGGAACACCAGTTCCCGCTAGACCTTTTGCTGCCTCGTAAACGGCATATAATTGTGGTACACCCACCCCAGCAATAATTCTGGTGGTACAAATAGAACCCGGCCCAATACCAACTTTTACAGCATCGGCACCAGCATCAGCTAAAGCTTTAGCGCCTTCTGCGGTAGCCACATTACCTGCTATAATTTGTAAATCGGGAAAAACAGCTTTAACTTCCTTTAATTTATCGATAACACCTTTAGAGTGGCCATGAGCTGTATCAATCGCAATAACATCAACACCAGATTTCACAAGGGCTCTAACACGGTCTAAAGCATCAGGCGTAACACCTACTGCTGCACCTACACGTAAACGGCCATGCTCATCTTTACAAGCTTTAGGGAAATTTTTAAATTTTTGGATGTCTTTGAAAGTGATTAGTCCGCTTAGTTTACCATCTTTACTAATAACCGGAAGCTTCTCAATTTTATAATCTTGCAAAATGATTTCGGCCTGCCCCAAAGTTGTACCTTCTGGCGCTGTTACTAGATTATCTTTTGTCATCACTTCTGTAATGTTACGATTCATGTCTTTCTGGAAGCGTAAATCGCGATTGGTGATGATACCTACCAAAACATTATCAACAGAAACTACCGGAATACCACCAATCTGATATTCTTTCATAATTTTAAAAGCATCTGCAACTTTAGCATCTTCTTGTAAAGTAACAGGGTCTTGTATCATCCCACTTTCTGATCTTTTAACCTTACGCACTTCATCAGCCTGAGCTTCAATACTCATGTTTTTGTGTAGAATACCAATTCCCCCTGCCTGTGCTATAGCAATAGCAAGGTTAGCGTCTGTAACGGTATCCATAGCCGCAGAAACAATAGGAACATTAAGCTTTATTTTTTTGGTGAGGTAGGTTGAGGTATCAACTTCACGTGGTAAAACTTCTGAATAAGCCGGTACCAAAAGTACATCATCATAGGTTAAACCTTCGGCTAAAAATTTATGTGGATCTAATTGCATAGCAAATAAATTAGGGTGCTTTATTTGCCGCACAAAGGTAGATTATTTTTTTGGGATTGGAAGAAATAATTTAACTAAAGGTGATTAAATGAATCATCACCTTTAGTTAGGTACCTAAACCTTCCCCACAATTACCTTATAAAATTGGTCAAAATCCCAATATTTATTGGCTAGCTCTAATAATTGTGAAGCATTTATGGTTTTAATGGTATTGATATAATTGGTGTAATACGTGTAATCCTGATTGAAGAAGTAAATATTCTTAAACTTATCAGCATGTGAAAAAGCATTCTCTAAGCTGCCTAATAGACTTCCTAAAAGATAATTTTTAACCAAGGCTAGTTCTTCCTCTCCTATCAACTCGGTTTTAAGTATATTAATTTCCTTTTCTATTTGCACCAAAGTATCAGCACAAACATCAGTACCTACCTCAGAAGCTATAAAAAAGTATCCGGCTTGTTCTAACGATACATTTGCAGAGCCTATTCCGTAGGTATAACCTTTATCTTCTCTGATATTAGCCATCAATCTGCTACCAAAATATCCTCCTAAAACCGTGTTTAGCACTTGCAAAGCCGGAAAATCTTTATGCTTTCTGTTGATAGAAGGTATCCCGATTCTTATAGCTGATTGTAAAGCTTGTGCTTTTTCTATATAATGATATTTCTCATCAGCAGCTTTAAACTCAACCGTGTTAGGTTTAAAAGTAATCTCGCTTTTCCAATCACCAAAAAGGCTATCCAAAAGTGTTAAAATATCATCATTTACTTTACCAGAAACCAATATGGTGCAATTTGCAGGATGATAAATTTGCTCAAAATGCACTCTTAAATCTGCTTGATTTAAAGCATCATAATCCTCCAAATTTGATGAAAAACCATAAATGGTATCGCCAAAAATAGCCTTGCTAAACTGTCTTCTTGCTAAAAAATCGTTCTTTTCTAAGCTTACTTTTAACTTTTGCTTTTGGTTATTGATAAAAGTATTCACTTCCTTTTCAGGATAAACAGAATCTGTTAAGACTTCTTTAATAATCGGTAAGGTATTAGATAAATGCTTATTTAAAGAATACAGTACAACTGCAGAGCGGTCTAAGCCAAATTCCGTTTGAAAAAACGCTCCATAATAATCTATTTTATTAGCAATCTCTGCTCCGCTTAAATTACTGGTACCATCATTTAACATGGTATTAGCAGCTAATGATAAAAGTGGTTTTTGAATATCCCAATTAACATTTTTAAAAATAAACTCTATCCTTACCAATTCTTGCTCACCAGCATTGATGATGAAAACAGGAATCTCATTAGCTAATTGATGTTTGCTGGCTTGTATAAAATTTATATCCTCAATATTTTTAAACTGAGGTGCTGTGGTTCTATCTAACATGGTGCTTTATTTAGCTAAATAATATAACGTAGTGGCTTGTTCTTTGGTAAACAATTGCTGTGCTTGCTCTTGGATATGTGCTGCAGTAACACCTAAATACTTATCAACTTCGGCGTTAAAAAGTGAAGCATCTCCCATCAATTCATAAAAAGCAATATTCATGGCTCGGTCTAACAAACTCATTTCAGAGAAAGTTAAGGTAGACTCAAACTTATTTTTCACTTTAGTTAATTCATCATCATTAACTAATTGATTTTTAAGTTGCTCTAACTCTGCCCAGATAGCTTCATCAGCAGTTTCTACACCGATACCTGGGTTTAATCTACCCTCTACAATGAACATACCCGTATCCAAACTTCCATAATTATAAGCGTTAACATCACTAAACAGCTGTTGTTCTTTAACCAGATTACGGTATAATCTGGATGATTTTCCTTGCGATAAAATATCAGAAATTAAATCTATAGCAGGGTAACGTTCATCCATTTTTCCCGGCATTTTAAAGACTTTATAAATAGCATTTAAAGGAACATCAGCAAAAACAGTTTCTTTAACTTCTGCTAATTGCTTAGGTTCTTCTGGCAAGTTTCTCAAGTATTTTTCTCCTGCTGGGATGGGCCCAAACCATTTCTCTGCCAGCTCTTTAACTTTTGCTTTATCAACTGCACCACCTACTACCAAAATTGCATTTTGTGGGTTATAATGCTTTTTGAAAAAAGCTTTCACATCAGCCATTTCTGCATTTTCTATATGAGATAGCTCTTTACCTATCGTTGGCCATTGGTACGAGTGTTTTTTATATACCAACGGACGCAGTTTCAACCAAACATCGCCATAAGGTTGATTTAAATAACGCTGTTTAAACTCCTCGCAAACTACATTTTTTTGCACCTCTAAGCTTTTTTCAGAAAATGCCAAACTCAGCATCCTATCTGATTCTAGCCAAAAAGCGGTTTCTAAATTTACAGCTGGCAAAGTAATGTAGTAGTTGGTGATATCGTTACTGGTAAAGGCGTTGTTTTCGCCTCCAACACGCTGCAAAGGCTCATCATAAGAAGGTATATGAATAGAACCGCCAAACATCAAATGCTCAAATAAATGGGCAAAACCCGTTTTATCCGGATGCTCATCCCTAGCTCCTACATCATATAAAATATTTAAAACAGCCATAGGTGTGGTATGGTCTTCATGTACCAAAACTTTTAAACCGTTTTCTAAAGTAAATCGCTCAAAATGAATCATAAAAGAATTTATAAACAAACAGCAAAATTGTGTATATCTGGTGGATTTGTTGTCAAGACATAGTCAACAAAGTTTAAACTTAATGATTTCTAAAACAAATCAAACTGAATAAAGTATTTTTGTATATGAATGTTGCTGAATTATTAAGCAGAGCGTTAAACTTTGAGTTTTTATCGCTACAGGAAGGGGTTTACTTATATCATCATGCAAGCACTCCAGAGCTCATGTATGTAGCTAACGAACTAAGAAAAAAACAAGTTCCGCATGGCAAAGTTACCTGGCAAATAGACCGTAATGTTAACACCACCAATGTTTGCATTGCCAATTGTAAGTTTTGTAACTTTTTTAGAAGACCAGGCCACGAGGAAAGTTATATCACCGATATAGAAACCTACAAAATAAAGATAGAGGAAACTTTTCGCTTAGGCGGAGATCAGTTACTGCTTCAAGGAGGGCATCATCCTGATTTGGGTTTACAATTTTATGCTGATTTATTTAAGCAATTGAAAGAACTGTATCCTACATTAAGATTACATGCTTTAGGTCCCCCAGAAATTGCCCATGTTGCTAAACTAGAAAGCATGAGCCATTATGATGTGCTAAAAGTTTTAAAAGAATCCGGCTTAGATTCTCTACCGGGTGCTGGTGCAGAGATTTTAAATGATAGGGTAAGACGCTTAATCTCTAAAGGTAAATGTGGTGGCCAAGAATGGCTGGATGTGATGCGAGCCGCTCATAAACTAAACATTGCAACATCTGCAACCATGATGTTTGGCCACATAGAAACGATAGAAGAACGTTTTGAACATTTGGTTTGGATAAGAGAAGTGCAAGCAGAAAAACCCGAAGGACATTATGGTTTTACCGCTTTTATTCCATGGCCTTTTCAGGATGATGGTACCTTGCTTAAAAAAATCAGAGGTATTACCAATGATGTTACTGGCGATGAATACATCAGAATGATAGCTTTATGCAGAATTATGCTGCCTAATATTAAAAACATTCAAGCATCATGGTTAACCGTAGGCAAACAAGTTGCTCAATTATGCTTACATGCAGGTGCTAACGATTTTGGCTCTATCATGATAGAAGAAAACGTTGTAAGTGCTGCTGGTGCTCCACATAGGTTTACATCAAATGGCATTAAAGAAGCTATTAAAGAAGCTGGTTTTGAGCCACAACTAAGAAATCAGTTATATGAATGGAGAACGGAGGAAAAAGATTTCCTTCAGCAAGAAATTAACTATTAATTTTATTTTTCTTTGTAGCCCATGAGTATGACAGAAAAATATATCGAAGCACTTATTTTCGCCTCTGATACCAGCATCCGCTTAGAAGAGATTTTGGCTTGTTTGCAAATAACTTTACAAGAAGATATTAGCGATGCAGAAGTACTTACTCATATCAATAATATTCAGAATAGATATGCTCAAGAAGAATCTGCTATTGAGCTAGCTAAAACAGGCGGTGGTTACCAATTTCTAACAAAAAAAGAAACGCAACCAATTTTACAACAACTTTATATACAACGTTCTAAGAAAAAGCTAAGTCAGGCAGCTTTAGAAACCTTAGCAATCATCGCCTACAGACAACCTATAACCAAACTAGAAATAGAACAAATAAGAGGAGTAAGCTGCGATTATACCATCCAAAAATTATTAGAAAAAGATTTTATTACCATAGCAGGCAAAGCTAATAGCCCGGGCAGACCACTGTTGTACAACCTAAGTACTTATTTCTTAGACTATTTCGGTATAAACTCTGTATTAGACCTACCACAGTTGAAAGATTTAGAAAGTACAGAATCCTCAGAAATAGGAGAAAAAAATGAATAATTTATGCTTTTGATTTTTTGGAATTAGAATTTCCTTCTATTTTTGAGCTACAGTTTGGCAACAAAAACAAAAAAATTATTGTTTAAATATTTATAAAATCTTATTAACTTTAATAGAGCTAAGAGTAAAATTTAAATTCATGAAAACTCCTAAAAAACCATTATCAAAGAACAGTGAGAATCCAGGCATAGAAAAACCTGAAGATGCTAAAGCAAACAACAAATTCATGGATGAAGAAGAAGATGAGTTTGACCTTCCTATAGATGATTTGGGAGGAATAGACGATTTTAATGATTTTGATGACGATGACGATTTTTAATCCTCATTAATTAAATATTTCTATAAGCATTTCTATATGGAATGCTTTTTTTATTTCTGCTTAATATTTCATAATGCTAATAAAAGAGGTAAGCTCTATAAAAGATAAACAACAGTTTTTAAACGTTGCAAAGGCTATTTACAAAGATGATGAACATTGGGTTTGCCCATTAGACCAGGATATTGAAGCAGTATTTGATGCTAAGAAAAACAATTTCCATAACCATGGTAAAGTTATCCGTTGGCTTTTATATGATGATAACCAAACTTGTATTGGCAGAATAGCAGCTTTTATAAATGATAAAAAAGCCTATACTTTTGAACAAGCAACTGGAGGTATAGGATTTATAGAATGTATTGATAATCCAGAAGCTTTTAAACTATTGTTTGATACTGCTCAAAATTGGTTAAAAAACAATGGCATGGAAGCTATGGATGGCCCTATCAATTTTGGTGAAAATGATAATTTTTGGGGCTTATTGATAGAAGGATTCTCACATCCATCTTATGGCATGAATTACCATAAACCATATTACAAAAAGCATTTTGAAGATTATGGTTTTAAAACAATTTATGAACAAATCACCAATCATTTAGCCGTAAAAAAACCTTTTCCAGAGCGCTTTACAAAAATTGCAAATTGGGTTGCAAAAAAAGATGGTTACAGCTTTAAGCATTTAGATACCAAAAACTTTGAAAAGTTTGCATCAGATTTTATGGAAATTTATAATGATGCCTGGAAAAATTTCCCTAACTTTTCTCCCATCAAATACGAAACAGTTCTGGAAAGTTTCAATAAAATGAAATTAATTATGGACCCTAAACTGATTTGGTTTGCTTATGTTAATGATGAACCAGCCTCTTTTGTGGTTATTTTACCAGATGCTAATCTCATGATTAAGCCCCTTAAAGGTAAATTAGGACTCATAGAAAAACTTAAATTTCTTTATTATAAAACAAAAGGGGTAAACAGAATGAGAGCTATTGTAATGGGAACAAAAGAAAAATTCCAGAAACATGGATTAGAATCAGCTCTTTTTATAAAATTGAAAGAATATGTTTTACCATTAAACCAGTATGATGAGTTAGAACTATCATGGGTAGGAGATTTTAACGATAAAATGTTGGCTATCCATGAAGCTACCGGAGCTACATTTGGTAAAAGACACGCCACAATGAGATTTAAATTCCCATAAAAAAACAGAGAGGGCTTAATTGCCCTCTCTATAAATTTTATGCAAAAGATTTCATATTTCTAATCTCCTCATAAAGCTCTATTACTTTTTTCTGAAGATCGATAACTTCCGATTCTCTTTCTTGCAGCTTTTTAGTAATCATTTCAAGATCAGATGCGTACTTTAATTCCTGCTCCGGATCATTGTAAGTTAATAACTGAACCACAGTCATATCAAATAAAGCAGATATTTGCTCTAGTCTTGATAAATTTACATCTGTAATTCCTGTTTCAATTTTTGAAAAAGCAGGAATAGAAATATCTAATTGCTTAGAAACATCTTCCTGGCTCCACCCTTTTTGGTGTCTTAATAATCTGATTTTTTTTCCTAATAACTTCATCTTTAACCTTACTAAAAAACTTTTTTAACCTTTAAATTTATTAAAAATTTGACAGGTGTCAAAAATAATATAAAAATTAATTGTATAGCAATTTTTTTGCTAATGTAACTAAATCAATACCTCCAAAATTACCTGAGCTCATTAACAATAAATTAGCATCTCTTAACTCAAACGTTAACAAGTAGGCTTTTATTTTTTCAGGCTGATTAAAAAACTTTATATCTTTTGATTTAAAAGCATCAAAGATTTCTTGTTCTGTAAAAGCCTCCATACCTTTTTGTTTTAACACTTTGTCATCTATTAAGACTATTGCCTCATCCGCATGGTTTAATGTATACGCATATTCATTTAAAAAGTTTCTGTTTAAACTAGAAAAAGTATGTAATTCTATACATGCAATTAATTTTCTTTCTGGATATTGTTGTTTTACAGCCTCAACAGTAGCTTTAAGCTTAGATGGCGAATGGGCAAAATCTTTATAAATTACTGCATCATCATTTTCTGCTAGCTTTTCTAATCTTCTAGCTGCTCCTTTAAAAGATTTTATGGCCTCATAAAATTCCTTTTCATTAATTCCAGCTTCTAAACATGCTAATTTAGCCGCGTTTAAATTCATTAAATTATGCGCACCAAATATTTCTAAGGGTAACTGCTCTTTCTCACTATCCAACAGAAATGTTTTCCCAAATTTTATGATAGCTTCATGCGCCACATAAGGAAGAATTTTTAAAGATTTGATATTGCTATAATTATTTACCAAAGCTTTAAGAGCTGCATCATCTTCACAATAAATTAAGGTTCCATCAGGCTCTATCGTATCTATAAACTTCGTAAACTGCTCCTTATAATTCTCAAAAGTGGGAAACACATTGATATGATCCCAGGCTACACCGCTGATTATACCCACATGCGCTTTATACAAATGAAACTTTGGTCTTCTATCAATAGGTGATGCTAAATACTCATCTCCCTCAATAATGATCAATGGAGCATCAGATAAACCAACCATATTATCAAAACCTTCTATTTGTGCACCTACCAGATAATCAAAATCTTTTTTATGGTACTTTAATACATGAAGAATCATGGAGGTTATGGTTGTTTTACCATGACTGCCACCAACTACAATACGCTTCTTCTGTTTTGATTGCTCATAAATATATTCAGGATAAGAATAAATAGGAATGTTTAAGGCCTGAGCTTTCAAAAGTTCAGGATTATCTGCTTTAGCATGCATCCCTAAAATAACAGCGTCAAGATCAGCGCTAATATTCGTTTCATGCCAACCTTCTGCCACGGGTAACAAACCATGTTTCGCTAATCTGGATTTTGATGGTTCAAAAACAACATCATCAGAACCTGTAACCTTAAATCCTTTTAAATGTAGTGCAATAGCCAAATTATGCATAGCAGCACCCCCAATGGCGATAAAATGTACTCTCAAAATTTTTTATTTTATAAATTTAGCTGAAACCCAATTATTTAACTCCTTATGCGAAATAAATTTCAAATCATACTTTCTAGCTTCGTCAACAATGATTTCTAAATCTGGTTCCTGATAAAAACCACTCATAAACAACTCTCCACCTGCTTTTAACGCAGTAGCATAGCGCTCTATTTGGTCTAGCAGAATATTTCTATTGATGTTAGCCAAAATAACATCATAAGTTTTGTTTGGAATAACCTCTTTAGAACCACAAATGGCCGTAAGATTTTGAATATCATTTAAGACAGCATTTTCTAAAGCACTATCATAACTCAATTCATCGTAATCTATAGCGTCTACTTCTTTTGCACCTAGTTTAGAAGCCAGAATAGCCAAAATACCCGTACCGCAACCCATATCTAAAACAGTTTTATCTTTCAACTCCGTTTCTAATAACCATTCTAACATTAAAACTGTAGTTTGATGATGCCCAGTACCAAAAGCCATTTTTGGGTCTATCACAATCTCATAAGCAAAATGCGGCTTAGGCTCATGAAAAGTTGCTCTAATGTAAATCTGATCTTTTAATTCTATCGGAGAAAAATTGCTTTCCCACACTTCATTCCAGTTCTTCTGAGGAATAAGATTGATTTCATAATTAAAAGTAAACATTTCATGGTAAGCCTTTAAAGCCTGATCTATTTGCTCTTTATTAAAATCTACCGATTTTATGTAAGCTTTAAAGCCTAAATCTGTTTCTTCAAAAGTATCAAAACCTATTCCTGCAAGCTCATTAATCAGTAAATCTTGATGAAAATCTTCGGCAGAAATAAGGGTAAATACCAATTCGTAATAGTTCATGATGATGAGTTTATGGCAAAAAAAAACTTACAGCTATTGATAAATATACTGTAAGTTTTGAAATTTTAAGATGAAGATTATTGATTGAAAACTTTTACGATATCTAAAAAATCTCTGGATTTTAATGATGCCCCTCCAATTAAACCACCATCAATATCTGTTTGGGAGAATAATTCAGCCGCATTTTTAGGATTACAACTGCCACCGTACAAAATGGTGGTTGCCTCTGCAATAGCTTCACCATATTTAGCAGCTATTTCTTTTCTAATAAAAGCATGGACTTCTTGTGCTTGTTCAGAAGAAGCTGTAACACCTGTACCGATAGCCCAAACAGGCTCGTAAGCAATCACTAATTTAGAAAAATCTGCTGCTGATAAATGGAAAGTTGCTTCCGCTAACTGTGATTTAATGATATCGAAATGCTTACCACTCTCGCGTTCTTCTAAAGTCTCTCCTATACAAAATATAGGTTTTATGTTGTTCTTTAATGCGATATCAGTCTTCTTAGCTAAAAGCGCATTATCCTCACCAAAATACTGTCTGCGTTCTGAGTGACCTAAAATCACATACTGAACGCCTATAGATGTAAGCATACCAGCAGAAATTTCTCCTGTATAAGCCCCAGACTCTTCCTGATGACAGTTTTGAGCACCAACAGCAACCTTTTGATTACCCTTACCTAAAGCTACTAAGCTATGTAAATGGATATAAGGTGCGCAAACAACAACCTCTTGCTGACCTTGTACCTCGTCATTTACCATATTTACTACCTCAGAAAATAAACTCATTCCTTCGGTATAATCTTTATTCATTTTCCAGTTTCCTGCAACTATTTTTTTTCTCATGTTAAAATCTTCTGTATGCTTCTGTATAATTGAAAATATGTGTTAATATATCCTTTTCAACATCATTAAAGATGTGATCTCTTCTTTTAAAAACTTCCTCTGCGGTAATAAACATTTTTTTTAATTGATAAACCTCAAAACCATGTGCACCACCCCAGGCAAAATCCGGCACAAAGTTTCTAGGGAAACCCGCACCAAATACATTAGCACTAACACCCACTACAGTTCCTGTATTAAACATGGTATTGATACCGCATTTGGAATGGTCTGCCATGATTAAGCCGCAAAATTGCAAACCAGTTTTTCTAAATCTTTGGCTGTTATAATCCCATAGTTTTACCTCGTCGTAATTATTTTTGAGATTAGAGTTATTAGAATCCGCACCTATGTTACACCACTCTCCTACAACAGCATTTCCTAAATAACCATCATGCCCTTTTGATGAGCGCCCCCAGATAACAGCATTATTAATTTCTCCACCAACTCTACAATAAGGACCAATAGTTGTACCTCCGTATATTTTACCTCCCATTTTTACCTGAGAATCATGACAAAGGGCAAAACTACCTCTTATATGTGTACCTTCCCAAACCTGCGCATTTTTACCCAAATATATAGGCCCATTTTTAGTATTAAATGAAGAGCATTCTGCTTCCACACCTTCTTCAACAAAAATATGCTCACCTATAATGGTATTGGTACTACTTAAAGTAGCCGATGTTCTGTTTTTGGTTAACAAATCAAAATCAGCACTGATTTCCTGGGCATTATATTTAAAAATATCCTCAGGATAAACCAATTTAGTAAAAGTACTTTCAAAATTTACCCGAGCGTATTTGCCTAAATCATGAAGATTAAAAGCTTTTGCATCAGTATCAGCTAATTTAATAGCAATAACAACATGGTCTTTTACTAAAAGCTCTGCCTCTTTTAAAGCATCAATGGCTTCTAACAAAGATTTATTTGGAAGAACAGAACCATTAATAAAAATATTTTGTGCTTGAATTAGAGTTGGATATTTGATCTGAAGATAATCTTTGGTTAAGTAAGATGATTCTTGTTGTAGATAATGCTCCCATTTTTTTGAAATGGTGAGTATACCAATTCTAAGGTCTGCTACTGGGCGGGTAAATGTCAAAGGGAATAAACTTTCCCTGGATTGATCATCAAATAGAATGACTGCCATGCTGCAAAAAAACAAAAAAGTCCCGACAAATTAGCCGGGACTTTATAAAAAATATCTTTTTTATAAAATTATTTTTTTGCGTAACGATTTTTGAATTTATCAATACGTCCGGCAGTATCTACCAACTTCATTTTACCAGTGTAAAAAGGGTGTGAAGTATGAGAAATCTCTAATTTTACTAGAGGATACTCATTACCGTCTTCCCATTTAACGGTTTCGTTTGTATTGATACAAGATTTAGTTAAGAAAGCATATTCGTTAGACATATCTTTAAAAACAACTAATCTGTAGTTTGATGGATGCAAATCTTTTTTCATTATATTTCAGTTCCTTTCAGTCCCATTTTTAAGAGGGGCAAATATATTAATTTATTATCTGAAAAATCAAATGAATTCTACTTTTTTTTGAATTACCCTATTTGCTGGCAAATTTCTATCAAAACACCCTTAGTATTTTTAGGATGTAAGAAGGCAATCCATTTATCATCAGCACCTTTTCTGGGTTCAGGATTAATCAGTTCATAACCTAAAGCTTGCAGTCTTTTAATCTCTTCAAAAATATCATCAACTTCAAAAGCCAAATGATGCACCCCCTCCCCTTTCTTATTTATGAATTTAGCAATAGCACTTTCATCACTTAATGCTTCCAAGAGTTCAATTTTACTTTCTCCGGCTTGTAAAAAAACAGTTCTCACTTGTTGTTCTGGCACATCTTCCTCTTTGTAAACTTTCGTATTCATGACAGCTTCAAAAACCGGGATAGCATCTTTCAAATTCCGTACTGCAATACCTACGTGGTCTAATTTCTTCATACTCAAAATTGCATTTTTATGACTAATTTACCTATAGCTATATAGACAATATATATACCCTCTCCAAAACTTTTTTCTTATCTTTGTTGTTGATTTAAAATAATTCTAAATAATACACAAGATGTTAACTACACCTATATATCTAGATAATAATGCAACAACGCCGATGGACCCTAGGGTACTAGAAGCGATGCTACCTTATTTTACTCAAAAATTTGGAAATGCTGCCAGCAGAAACCATCCATTTGGTTGGGTTGCAGAAGAGGCTGTTGATTATGCTCGTGAACAAGTTGCAAAATTGATTGGTGCCTCAGAAAAAGAAATCATTTTCACTTCTGGTGCTACAGAGTCTGACAACTTAGCCATCAAAGGCGTTTACGAAATGTATAAAGATAAGGGTAATCATATCATTACTTTAACAACAGAACACAAAGCTGTTTTAGATACCTGTAAACATTTAGAAAAACTAGGCGCTCAGGTTACTTACCTTGAAGTAGAGTCTGATGGTTTAGTTGACTTACAAAAATTAGAGGCTGCCATGACTCCGCAAACCATCTTAGTTTCTGTGATGTACGGAAATAACGAAATTGGTGTTATCCAACCTATAAAAGAAATATCTGCTATAGCACACAAACACGGAGCCTTATTTTTTTCTGATGCTACACAAGCAGTAGGTAAAATACCTGTTAATGTAAATGAAGATGGTATTGATTTGATGGCTTTTACAGGTCATAAAATGTACGGCCCAAAAGGTGTTGGTGCACTCTACGTAAGAAGAAAAAATCCAAGAGTTAAGGTAACATCTCAAATGGATGGCGGTGGCCATGAAAGAGGTATGCGTTCTGGTACATTAAATGTTCCTGGTATTGTGGGCTTTGGTAAAGCTTGCGAACTTTGCCAGTTAGAAATGGAACAAGACGCTAAAAGACTTTCTGCTTTAAGAGATAAACTAGAAAATAGTTTATTAGAATTAGAAGAGTCTTACGTTAATGGTAACAAAGCAAACAGATTGCCACACACAACCAACATCTCTTTCAAATACGTTGAAGGAGAAGGTTTGATGATGGCCATGAAAGATATGGCAGTTTCTTCTGGTTCTGCTTGTACATCAGCATCTTTAGAACCTTCTTATGTATTAAAAAATCTTGGTTTATCTGATGATTTAGCACACTCTTCTATCAGATTTGGATTAGGACGCTTTACAACAGAAGAAGAAGTTGATTTTGCAATAGAAAATACTAAGAAAGCTGTTAACCACTTAAGAGAACTTTCTCCGCTTTGGGAAATGTTTAAAGAAGGAATAGACTTAGATTCTATTGAATGGGCAGAACATTAATCTTAATTACGAATAAATGAATTACGATTTTAGATTTTCACTTATGAAACCTAAAATTAGATTAACATAAAAATGTAAACACTGATTTACGGCTCTAGATTGAAAGTCGTAAATCTTAAATCTTAAATAAAATGGCATATTCAGATAAAGTAATCGACCACTACAGTAACCCAAGAAACGTGGGTACTTTGGATAAAAGTAAAAAAAATGTGGGTACAGGTTTAGTTGGTGCACCAGAGTGTGGCGACGTTATGCGCTTACAGATTGAAGTTGATGAAAACAATATCATTACCGATGCAAAGTTTAAAACTTTTGGTTGTGGTTCTGCAATTGCTTCTTCTTCTTTAGCTACAGAGTGGTTAAAAGGTAAATCTATTGATGATGCTATCACTATTGATAACATGGATATTGTAGAAGAACTTGCTTTACCTCCGGTAAAAATTCACTGCTCAGTTTTAGCAGAAGATGCAATCAAGTCTGCAATCAATGATTACAGAGTTAAAAATGGTTTACCAGCTTTAGAGTTGGAAAAATCACATCATTAATTTGTATTGCGTTTAACGTATTGCGTAATGAGACTTCGCAGTACTCATTACTTAATACCCAATACTTAAAAATATGGTTACAATAACAGATAAAGCAAAGCAAAAAGTAGAGGAGCTGATGTCAGAAGCTAACTTGGATAGTTCTTATTTTTTAAGAGTTTCTGTTAAAGGTGGCGGTTGTTCTGGTTTATCTTATAATATGGATTTTGATAACGAAACTCAAAAAGGAGATCAAGCTTTTGAAGATAAAGGAGTTAAGATTGTTTTAGACATGAAATCTTTTCTTTACTTAGCTGGCACCGAACTTGATTTTTCTGATGGTTTAAATGGCAAAGGATTTAACTTTATCAATCCAAACGCTAGCAGAACCTGCGGATGTGGCGAAAGTTTCTCTGTATAAAGTATTATTGATATTACAATATTAAAAGGCATTCTATAAAGGATGCCTTTTGTTGTTTTATTACTTTAAATAACATAATATTGTCTTTAAACAACCCGTTATAAAAAGTCTTTATTAAAATGAATTTAATAACAGAGAAAACTACTATACCACATTTATTAAGAAATGTTGTGGATAAAATTCATCCTGCTGACCGTACCTTTCTTAAAAGAAAGGTAAAGGATTATTGGGAAGAAATATCTTACCAAAAAACCTTAGAAAATGCTGATGCAGTATCTTCTTACCTCTTAGAAATGGGAATTAAGAAGGGAGACAGGCTTGGTTTTATCCTAGAAAACTGCCCAGAATATGTATTTTTCGACCAAGGCTTACAACAACTAGGTGCTATAAATACTTCTATCTATCCTACGCTTACAGAACATGAAATAGAGTATATTATTAATGATTCGGGTATAAAAACTCTTTTGGTAGGAACTCATTTCTTATTAAAGAAAATTATAAAAATTGCGAATAACTGCCCTTCCTTAATTAGAATCGTAGCTAACTTTGACGATTATCATAAAATTATTGAAAAAGCCGACTTACAAGCTGGTGTAATCAGTTTCGATGAACTTATACAGGAAGGACGCTTATCTGTAAATAAAAATCAAGCCGAAATAACTTTAGCCAGAGCAGCTGTTTTACCTACTGATTTATCTGCATTAATTTATACATCAGGCACAACCGGTACCCCTAAAGGAGTTATGCTTAGCCACGCTAACTTTGTTGAAAATGTTAAAGTTTGTTTAGAGCAAATTCCTGTTATTGATAAAACAGATTTATTTTTATCCTTCTTACCCCTATCTCATGTTTTTGAAAGAACAGCAACTTATCATGTTTGCTGTACGGTAGGTTGCCAAATAGCTTTTGCGCAAAGTCTAGAACTTCTAGCCAGCAATATGGGAGAAGTAAAACCAACGGTAATGTCTTGCGTACCAAGATTGTTAGAGAAAATACATGATAAAGCTATTAAAAGTGGAACGGCAGCTGGAGGCACAAAAGCCAAAATATTTTTATGGGCTTTGGAAGTTGGACAAGCACATCGTATGGTATTAGAAGCAGGTAAAACCCCAGGATTGCTGTTATCATTAAAACAAAATATTGCCGAGAAACTGGTTTTCAGCAAGATAAAAGAAAAAACAGGCGGACGTTTAAAATTTATGATTTCTGGTGGTGCCGCTTTACCTAAAAATGTAGGCGAGTTTTTCGGAAACCTAGGTATCAAAATTTTGGAAGGCTTTGGCTTAACAGAAACCTCACCAGTAATGTCTGTTACAGAATACCACCGTCAGGTTTATGGCACCGTTGGCAGGGTAATTCCGGGGATAGAAGTTGGTATACAAGATGTAGAAACTAAAGAATTTATAACCATTCAAACCCATGATACCTTTAAGGAGGACTATACCAGCGAAGAAGGGGAAATTTGCGTAAGAGGACATTGCGTAATGCAGGGCTATTGGAATAAACCTTTAGAAACTGCGTCAGTTATTGATATTGAAGGCTGGTTCCACACCGGAGATATTGGGAGATTTTACAAAGGCAACCTACAAATTACAGATAGGTTAAAGAATATGCTGGTAAATGCTTTCGGTAAAAACATTTATCCAACCCCGGTTGAAAACACCTATTTGAAAAGTCCTAAAATTGAAAGTGTTTTCCTCATTGGCGATAAAAAAGAATACGTTACAGCTATCATCACCCCTGCCAGAGAAACTATGCAAGAAACCTTTAATCTAAATAACAGCTTTTTTGAGCAAGCAGATTTATTTATTGAAGATGAAACTATTCATAAATGGATTGAAGATGATATTAAGCGTTTCTCTAATGAGTTAGCCAAGTTTGAGCGTATCAAAAACTTTAAAATTAAAAGAAACCCTTTTAGTATTGAAGAAGGCGAGATGACACCAACCATGAAAGCAAAGCGTAAAGTGATTGAGAAAAAATACGCCGAAGCTATTGAGGATATGTATTTAGAAAAAGCAGACATGGATTAATCCAGTCTGCTTTTTATCTTTGATTATTTCTCCATGATTTCCATTTTTTCTGCAAAATGGGCACAGTAATCTCTTAAATCTTCAACAATATTTTTTTCTCCAGTAGCTCTTAAAAAACTATCAGCCATGGTTTGTAAAGTCTCATAAAAGAATCTCTTCATTTCATCTACAGGCATATCTTTCGTCCACAAATCAATTCTTAAGCTGTTTTTGAAATTATGATCCCACAAGGCCAACATCATTGATTTTACTGCCAAAGCTTCTTTGTTTTCTGCATCACTAGATTCCCAAGTAATATTTTCAGGAACATTATTATCATCAAGCTCTATCGTTAGTTTTATTTCTGCTTTCTTCATATCGTTTGAAAAATTAAAATCATTAATATTATAAGTATGATAAAAGAGCCTTGTATCAACCAAAGCCATCTTTTATCAAGAACAAATCTTCTAAAAAGTAAATCGGTAAGCCAAAGAATAACGGCTAGTAATAGTGTAAAAAAAACTTTTGAATTTACGCCTATTCCTGCATTTTTAGAGGCATCAAAACCTAAAAACATATAGCATGAGTAGGTGATACAGCAAGCAATGACTAAGGTTAAAGGTGTAAACTTCAAATTCTTCATCTTTTCCTTTTTTTGCTTGATGAAACAGGTCTTTTACCTGTAGCCTTAGCTCGCTGAGCTTTAAATTTAGCTTTTTGGTTTTGCGTTTTCTTCTCATGAAAAGCACCTTTAAAATCTGGATTTTCACGTTTCTTTTGATCATCGATTTCCCTTGCTATGCTTTGGCGCTCCTCATAAGGTGTTTCTTCAATATAAACCTTCTCTGGAATATCATAAACAGGTATGGTTTGTCTGATGAGGTTCTCCACCTTACGGATATAAAGCTCTTCTGCCGGATTACAAAAGGTAATAGCTTTACCAACCTTTAACGCTCTGCCGGTTCTGCCAATACGGTGTACATAATCTTCTATCACCACGGGTACATCAAAGTTTATGACATGCGTAACATTACTAACATCGATACCTCGGGCAGCAACATCCGTAGCTACTAAAATTCTAACTTCTTCGTTTTTAAACGCATTAATAGAATTTATACGTGTATTTTGTCCTTTATTGGCATGTAGAACCTTTACATGGCTATCATTAAATCTTCTTAAAAGAAATTTATAAACATTTTCTGCATTAGCCCTGCTCTTACAAAATATAATAAGCTTCTCTACACTAGGGTCGTCCTCTACAAAAATCTTTAATAAGTTAATTTTAGTTTTAAAATTAGGCACAAAGTAAAGTTCCTGTGTAACAGTTTCTGCTGGTGTTGCTTGTAAGCTTACTTCTACTTTTGTAGGCCAAAGCAAAAAGTTTTCTGACAGTTTCTCTACTTTAGCACTCATGGTGGCAGAAAAAAGTAAATTTTGTCTTTTCTGAGGCACTACTTCTAAGATTTTATTGATTTGTGGCATAAAGCCCATATCCATCATCTTATCAGCTTCATCCAAAACTAATATTTGTAGCTTCTTTGTTGCAATATGCCCCTCGAGGTATAAATCTGTAAATCTGCCAGGTGTAGTAATCAAAATATCTAAACCCTTTGCCAGTTGCTCTATTTGTGTTTTAGGCCCTAAACCGCCATAAAGTGCAACAATTCTTAAATCGGTATATTTAGCATAAAGTTTAACATTCTCTTCTATCTGTATAGCCAATTCTCTGGTTGGCGCAACAATTAAAGCTCTAACATCATTTCCTTGTGCATATTTTAATTTCATAATCATAGGCAAAACATAAGCTGCGGTTTTCCCTGTCCCGGTTTGCGCTATTCCTAAAACATCTTGTCCGTTTAAAATAGGCGGAATCGCTTTTATTTGAATGGGTGTTGGTGTTTCATAACCTGCATCAGCAATAGCGTTAAGAACCTGTTTATTGAAATTAAAATCCTCGAATGTTTTGGACATAGCGGCAAAGATACAAAATACAAATCTAGCTACGATTTATTAGAATACGATTTTAGATTTTAATTAACTTAGCAGCATGGCAAATTCAATCCTTATCAAAGCAGCAACACTTGTAAACGAAGGCAAGCAAACCGTTGCCGATGTTCTTATTAAAGACGGTAAAATAGCAAAAATTGGAAGTCAGCTGAGCGCTCCAGAAGCTAAAGAAATTAATGCCGAAGGTAAATATTTATTACCAGGCTGTATTGATGACCAAGTCCATTTTAGAGAACCTGGTTTAACCCATAAAGGAGAAATTTATACCGAAGCAAAGGCGGCTGTTGCTGGAGGTATTACTACTTATATGGAAATGCCAAATACCGTACCTAATGCTTTAACCCAAGAATTGTTGGCAGATAAATATCAAATTGCCCAGCAAAAATCATTAGCCAATTATTCTTTTTACATGGGTGCTGGCAATACCAATTTAGATGAAGTCTTAAAAACTGACCCTAAAAATGTATGCGGAATTAAAGTTTTTATGGGTTCTTCTACAGGAAATATGTTGGTAGATGACGAAAAAACTTTAGAAGGTATATTTAAAAACGCCCCTATGTTAGTAGCAACACATTGCGAGGACGAAGCTACCATAAGACATAACCTACAATTATTTAAAGAAAAATATGGCGATGCTATTACACCAGAAATGCATCCTATCATTAGAAATGAAGAAGCTTGTTATTTATCTTCTTCTTTTGCGGTTGATTTAGCTAAAAAACATCAAACCAGATTACATATTTTACATATTTCTACCGGTAAAGAAACCTTCTTATTTGATAATAAAACAGCTTTAGCTGATAAAAAAATAACTTCCGAAGCTTGTATACACCATTTATGGTTTCATGATGAAGACTATAAAACCAAAGGAAATTGGATCAAGTGGAACCCTGCTGTTAAAACAATGGCAGATAGAGACGAAATCCTAAAAGCTTTATTAGATGATAGAATAGATGTAATTGCAACCGACCATGCACCACATACCAAGGAAGAAAAATTACAAACTTATTTAAACGCTCCTTCTGGTGGACCATTGGTACAACATGCCTTAAATGCGATGTTAGAAATGCATAAACAAGGCAAAATAAGCTTAGAAAAAATAGTTGAAAAAATGGCCCACAACGTAGCCATTTGTTTCCAATTGGCTGATAGAGGTTTTATTAGAGAAGGCTACTGGGCAGATTTAGTTTTGGTAGATTTAAATGCTTCATACACCGTTAAAGAAGATAATATTTTAGCAAAATGTAAATGGTCTCCTTTTGAGGGTACAACTTTCCACTCAGAAATTACCCACACTTTTGTAAGCGGGCATTTAGCTTATGAACATGGCAAGTTTGATGAATCTGTAAAAGGAAAGAGATTAACATTTAATAGATAATAACTACAAGCATTTTTCCTGTCTAAGCTTTTTTAGACAGGAAAATTCATTAACCTCCCTTTGAATGACATTTTAATAACATACCCTAATTTAAAACTCATTACCTTTGCAGCCTGTTAATTAATTATGGCTAAAGTTTCAATTAACCTGGCAACAGGTTCTTTACAAAAAGAGGATATTATTGTAGGAATAGATTTAGGTACCACTAACTCTTTGGTGGCTTTTATCAATCCTGATGGAAATGCACAAGTTATTAATGATATGGGCAGGGGTGTTTTGGTTCCTTCTATTGTACACTTCCAAAATAACCAAACCATTGTAGGTAACGATGCTAAAGCATATTTAATTAGCGATCCGCAAAACACTATATTTTCTGTTAAAAGACTTCTAGGACGCTCTTATAAAGACATCCAAAAACACGAGGATTATTTTTCCTATAAAGTGATTGATGATGATAACGATGAGTCTTTAGTTAAAATTAAAGTTGGCGAACAATTTTATACTCCTATTGAGCTTTCATCACTCATCTTAAAAGAATTAAAAGAAAGAGCAGAGCACAGCCTTAAAACAAAAGTTACCAGAGCAGTTATAACAGTTCCAGCTTATTTTAACGATTCGCAAAGGCAAGCAACCAGAGATGCTGGTAAGCTAGCAGGTTTAGATGTTTTACGTATTGTGAACGAACCTACAGCAGCTTCTTTGGCTTATGGTATCGGGTTAAACCCTGATGAATCTAAAACCATTGCCGTTTATGACCTTGGTGGAGGAACTTTTGATGTATCGATACTTAAAATACAAAACGGCATTTTTGAAGTACTAGCTACTCATGGAGATACTTTTTTAGGTGGCGATGATTTTGACCGAGCCATTATAGATTATTGGGTAACACAAAATAATCTTGCTGGAGATGCTATTCCTATGCAAGCCTTGCGATTAAAAGCAGAGGAAGCTAAAAAAGCTTTAAGTCATCAAAACTTATTTAACGAAAAAATTGGAGATATAGCTTGTGCTATAGACAAACATACTTTTGAAAACTTAATTACCGATAAGGTTGATTTAACTATTAAAGCTTGCCAAAATGCTTTACAGGATGCAGGCCTCAGTATTACCGATATTGATGAAGTAGTGATGGTTGGCGGTTCTACCAGAACGGCTTTGGTTAAACAAAAAGTTGCTGCTTTCTTTAATAAACCTGTTAACGATAGCATCAACCCAGATGAAGTAGTAGCCTTAGGTGCTGCTATACAAGCTGATGTTTTAGCTGGCAATAGAAAAGATATTTTATTATTAGATGTAACACCACTTTCTTTAGGGATTGAAACCATGGGAGGTTTAATGGATGTTATCATTCCGCGTAACTCTAAAGTACCTACCAAAGCTGGCAGACAGTATACTACTTCTATAGACGGGCAGGTAAACATGAAAATATCGGTTTACCAAGGCGAAAGAGATTTGGTAAAAGAGAACAGAAAACTTGCTGAGTTTGATTTAAAAGGTATCCCGGCAATGCCTGCTGGTTTCCCGAAAGTTGATATTAATTTTTTACTTAACGCAGATGGTATCCTAAAAATACAAGCTGTTGAGTTAAGATCTGGTATAAAACAAGAAATTGATGTAGTACCAACTTATGGTTTAAAAGATGAAGAAGTAGAAAAAATGCTTTTAGATTCTGTAACCCATGCAAAAGATGATGTTGCCCAGCGTATGGTTATAGAAGCCAGAACTGAAGGCGAACAAATGGTTTACACCGCAGAAAGATTTATAGCTAAAAACAGCGCTTACCTAAACGAAGCAGAAATTGCTGAAACCCAAAAACTTATTGAAGCTTTAAAAGAAAGTTTAGGCAAAGCAGATAAAGACACTATCTTAAATAACATTGATATTTTAAATGAATATACTAGACCCTTTGCTGAAAGATTGATGGACCAAGCCATTGCACAAGCCATGAAAGGTAAAAATATATAAAATAAAAAGGGCCGTTCAAGAACGGCCCTTTTTGTTTACTTAACTTCAATTCAATTATACTCCAAAATATCCTACTTTTAGGAGTCTTTATACTTTATACTCTGTACTTTATACTTTTAACTTTGCACTTTCTACTTTATACGCTGCACTAATTCTTGTTCTTTTAGCGCTTCTATATTATTTTTGCTTTCGTAAGAAGATTTAATATTATCGAAATCGCTTAATATTTCTTGAATACTATCAACCATATCGGCTGCACTTTGGTGCATATCGGGTAATTTATCTTCAAGCTTTTTATTGTTAAGCTCCATGTTATCAATCTCAATCTTTGCCATCTTATTTAAAACAGCTATTTGGCTATTTTTAAGATCTTCTAGCTCATGTGAGATCTTCTCCATCAATGCAAATTTTTTCAACTTATCCATAATGATCTTAATTTTAGTTCATCATGTGTAAACCATAAATGATGCCAGAAAAGAAATAGCCTAATTTATCTGCTTAGCTCAACAAAATTATCTTTAACATCATACCAAAAATCATCAAGTGCTATCAAACGGGGTTTTAAAAAAGAAATGATAGCCGGCCAATCTTGTTTATTAAAAACATTTACTTGATTGAGCTCTAAACCAATACGAGATATGGCTCTGCCATAATCATCTTGAGTATGTAATTGCCAATTCCATTCCTCTCCGCAGGCTTGCTCCAATAGCAACTTAAATTCTTGAAATTGTTCAAAAAATATTTCTTGAAGACCTAAATCTGTATGGGTTATAGCGATACAAATAGATGCTTTTCTTTTATCAGCTTGCATCCTAAAATAAATATCCTTTACTCCGGTTTTATAGTTAACCCAATTTACTTTAGTGCCAAAAATAGATGGTTGCGGTGCTAAGTATTTACCAAAGCTAGTCCAAAATTCTTCCTTTATTCTTGAGGCTTCTTCTCTTGTATACATGAAGGCACAAAAATAGCTTATTTTAAATTTAAAGCCAGTTGATAATAGGCCCAATAGGTATGATGAGAAAAAACTTTACCATCTTTTAAAGGGCGCTCTTTTAAGTACTTTTCATCTGGCGTTAAAACAATAGGCGTACCTACTCTGGTATAAGCATTAGAAGACTCGTATTTTGGCTCCTCCATTTCGGGGAAAGTCTTTTTCAAAATTTTAAAAACCTGAGTGCCCATATAATGCTCAAATCTTTGTTGTGCTTTGCTGGTACTTTTATCAATCCTATTGAATAATCTTTTAGCATATAAGCGTACCAATAAAGGCTGTTTTTTTAAAGCTTTATCCAGATTAACAAAAGGATTGGTTGGATTAAAATCTCTTAACGTTTGTATAGAAAATGGCGTTTCAGGCACCCAATCGACCGTATTGATAACAGAAAAAGCCCAGCCACCATAATTTATTGCTTCAAAATCATAAGCATAATATAAATTACCTGGTTTAGGTGGCGCACTACAAAAAGTCTTAAATTGGAAAGCTTTGTTAAGTTTACCCTGCTGTTGTAAATAATGTAAATGAGAACGCAACAAATAAGACAAAGCAGCGCCTTGGCTATGCCCCATAATCAAAATTTGATGTTTCCCTACTTTATCTAAAGAATCTAGTTTTGGTAAAATATCTCTTTGTAAATAAGCCAAACCTAGCAACCAACCTACATGAACTTTGGCTTCTTCGCTTTTAGCTAATTGATAATTAAAAGTAAAGCTATTTTCTAATTTTATACTTCCTGTAGCGGGTACCATAGCGGCGTAGAAATTTTCCATCCAGCTAGGTAAATCAGCAGTTGTACCTCTTATACTAATCACAGCAGTTGTGGCATCTTCCCATAACTCCCATCTATTTAAAAGCCCCACTTCTTTAGAGCGATACGATTTTTTAAACCGTGTTGATGCCGGGGTTTTATCCCCCGGAATAATAGTATCTATATGTCCTCTGGAAACGCTTAACATTTCCAAATATTCATCAACCATGAAACCTGGTTTTAACTGCGCAAAAGAAGAAAATCCGAAAAGGATAAAAAAAACAAGCGTAAATATATTTTTCATCTTTAAATGTTTAACTCAAAATACGTATAACCCTATTATTTGGTTTATTTTATTTAAAAATAACTTGAGTAGCACCATAGCCAAACTTTTCCCTTTGAGCATCCATAAAGGTTTTTACTTGCGGATGCTTACTTACCGTTTTGTGAATAAAATCTCTTAAAACACCGTTGCCTACCCCATGGATAAAAATCATTTGAGGATATTTATGTGCTATTGCAGCATCTAAACTCTTTGTAAAGATGTCTTGTTGAATGGTTAAAATCTCGTTTTTATTTAAAAACTGATGGTCGTCTCTCAACTTTTCTATATGCAAGTCAAGTTCTTTGGCTGGCCTTTCTAAGGCTATTTTTTCTGTGCTAGGTTTAAAAAAGCTTTCTTTTAATTTGTTAACATCTATTTTAAGCTCGTCTTCATCAATCCTTAACAACCAACCATTTTGCTTTATTTGTGGCACATTTACTTTAGCGCCAGAAAAATCCTTAGCCTTAAATTTAAAACTCGTGTTTAAAGGCTCCAAAGATTTAACATCCAGCGTAGCGTAAGTTAAAACTTGAATATGTAAAGTAGGCCAAATATCTAATTCTGGCAAAGCTGCGGCATAAACTTTTTTATTTTGATGAGATTCTATCAAACCTGCAAACTCGCCTTTTATTTTATTATTTTTATCTGTTTGTATAGCCACTAAAAGCTGAAAAGAAGTTTCATTGATAACATAAAAATGCACTATAGAACCTTTATTAGCATCCGGGATAACCGCTAAATGAATACCTCTTTTAACAAAATTATCCACCACAGTTTGCTGAGTCGCATTGCTAGTTAAATCTTCAACATCTTGATACTGACGCCCATGAACACGGGTGATATGTGTAACTAAAACAGGAATCTCAAAATCATCTTCGCCTGTTACACCTACCAACTGCTCATCAATAATTTTGGTGATATAACCTTCTCTATTTTCATCAACAAATCTTACAAATTCGCCCAGCTTAAAATTCATCTTTTCTAATTTTTGTACAATATAAGTTTAATATCTGCCTAAAGAACAGGTTTGGTACAAAAATAGCATGATTACAGAAAAACATCACGCTATGAAAAACGAACAAACATTACCAGCACAGGAACAAGACCAGCAACCAGGTATTGAATCGGAAATGAATCCGAAACCAGAATTTGAGAGTATTATACAAACCGGAAAACGTTTAAATGGAAAAGTTGCTATTATAACCGGTGGAGATAGTGGTATAGGACGAGCAGTTGCCGTTGCCTACGCTAAAGAAGGCGCCCATGTAGTTATTTCCTTCTTAAATGAATTTGATGATGCAGAACTCACCAAAAAAGAAGTTGAAGAATATGGTACCGCCTGTTTATTAATTGCAGGCGATATTTCTGAAGAAAAACACTGTCAATTGATTATTGATAAAACCATAGAAAAATTTGGTAAAATTGATATTTTGGTGAATAATGCTGCTGTACAATTCCCGCAAGAAAGTATCGAGGATATAAGCTCATCGCAACTAGAACAAACTTTCAGAACCAATATTTTCTCTCAATTTTATATTGTAAAAGCGGCACTAGCCCATCTTAAAGAAGGCTCTTCTATCATCAATACAGCATCAGTAACGGCTTATAAAGGTAATCCGCAATTATTAGATTATTCCTCAACAAAAGGTGCTATTGTAGCTTTTACCCGCTCGTTATCTATGTCTTTAGTAGAAAAAGGAATTCGTGTGAATGGTGTAGCACCAGGTCCCATTTGGACACCTTTAATCCCAGCAACATTTGATGCCGAAAAGGTTTCTAAATTTGGCTCGAATGTGCCTATGAAACGTCCGGGGCAACCCAATGAAGTAGCTTATTGCTATGTTTTTTTAGCTTCTGATGAATCATCTTATATCTCTGGACAAATGATGCATCCAAATGGTGGTGAAGTAGTAAATGGCTAATATGGAAAATCACAAAGAAATTATACCTAAACAACAAAAAGGTATAGCCACTGACATTAAAGAAAGTATTACTTTATCTGGTTTAGAAGAAGCTATTCAGTTTTATGATGTAGCTGTAAATCGCTTAAAAGATGTAAACCACTGGCATTTAGTTACCCAACATCTAGAAACTAAGTTTACTTTACGTGATAAAAACGGCATTGAAGTAAAGCGTCAAGTTACTTTAGGCGATTATTTTCAAATTAACATCCCTTTCCCTGGTTTAGACAGAGGAAAGGGTTATGATTGGGTACAGGTAAAAGAAATAAAAGAAGAAAATAACCAGCAGCAAGATGAACAAATATTTTCTATGCTGGTAAAGCCTGCTCACCCTCCTTTTGATACAGAAACTGCTCATTTTTTTGATGCCGAGGCAAGTTCTACCTTTTCTGTACTGCGTAAAGGCACTAAAATTACCGCTTTGGTACATGGTAGAAATGAAACACCCAATACGTTTGTACATAGTTTAGCAGGAAAAATCAGAAACATATTGGTTGCTTTAGCCTCTTTTTTGGGTTTTTCTTACTTCCAATGGAAATCTTTAGTTAAAGGCTTATTAGCTGATAATGAGCAAGTAAGCATACCTCATAAGTAACAACATCGTCATCAAAAGCAACAATCCCAGAAATTATAAGCACCTTTGTAAAAATTTAAAAAGAAGGTTTGCCTATTTTGATATCAATAATGGGATTTTGCCTTAACCCCATTTATGATTTCATTTGATGAATTGGATTTAATAAATCCGATAAAAAAAGCCTTACAAACAGAAGGCTATACCAAACCCACTCCTATTCAGGCACAAGCAATTCCATTAGTTTTAGACGGAAATGATTTATTAGGTTGCGCACAAACAGGTACAGGTAAAACTGCCGCCTTTGCCATACCTATTATCCAATTGTTGCATAACTCATCGCACCAACAAGCTAAAGGTATAAGAGCTATTAGAGCTTTAATTGTAACTCCAACCAGAGAATTGGCTATACAAATTGCAGATAGCTTTGCTGCTTATGGTAAAAATACGCCTTTAAAATACGCTGTTATTTTTGGCGGTGTTGGGCAAAAAGCACAAACGGATGCTTTAGCTAAAGGTGTAGATATCTTAATTGCTACCCCAGGTAGGTTGTTAGATTTGATGAATCAGCGCTATATCAGCCTAAAAAGCATTAGTTTATTTGTTTTAGACGAGGCAGACCGTATGCTAGATATGGGCTTTATTCATGATGTTAAAAAGCTGATAGCAGCTTTACCGGTAAAAAGGCAATCTTTATTTTTCTCTGCTACCATGCCTCCTGTTATTCAGAAACTAGCATCAGAAATATTAAAAGACCCAGTAAAAGTTGAAGTAACGCCAGAATCTTCTACCGCAGATACCATTAACCAGTTTGTGTATATGGTAGATCGGGATAACAAAAATAAATTGTTAATCCATATCTTAGAAGATAAAAACATTAAAACCGCTTTGGTATTTACCAAAACCAAACATGGGGCAGATAAAGTAGTAAAAATGCTGCTTAACCATGGTATTAAAGCTGCTGCCATACATGGTAATAAATCTCAAAATGCCAGACAAAGGGCTTTAGAAGAATTTAAATCTCACAAAATAAGAGTACTAGTGGCTACAGATATTGCTGCAAGAGGTATAGATGTGGATGATTTAGCTTATGTGGTCAATTACGAAATCCCGAATATCCCAGAAACTTATGTACACCGTATAGGTAGAACAGGTAGAGCCGGAGCAAACGGTACAGCTTTTTCTTTTTGTGAAATAGATGAAAAAGAGTTTTTACAGGATATCCAAAAAATTATAGGGAAAACCATTCCTAAAGCAGAAGAAAACCCCTTCCCGATGACTAAGTTTACTGCTACACCAAGTGCTAAAAAAAGTGGTAAATCTGGAAGAAGTAACGTATCTACTTCACATAAGTCTGCACAAGGAAATGTTAAAAATCATGCTGCTCCAACTGCTAAAAAGAAGTTCTTTAGAAAAAGAAAAGAAACCAATTAGTTAAGTCTGCATTTTTTGGCAAAATTATAGCTGTAAGTTTTTATAAACACTGGCTATGAACCCAACAACAGAAACTTTGATGACCGCTATTGAAGAAAATACCGGTCATCCTTTAGAGTATTGGATAGAAACTATTAGAAAAAGTGGTAAACCAGATTGTGAGGAAATCATTAACTTCTTAATCACGAAACATCAGTTAAACCCTCTATTGGCCGAATTGATAGCTCAAAAAGCAAAAGGGAACTCATAATTTATCCCATATTTCTTACTCATTAAAACAATAGGCTTTTCGGTGTTGTATTTAGACTATAAATAAACAAAGAAAAGCTTATTTTTGTCCGAAATTTTCAAATTAATGAGTATACTTTCAGAACAGGAAATACAAAGACGCCAGTCTTTACAAGAACTAAGAAATTTAGGTATCAATCCCTATCCTGCAGAGGCATTTGAGATTAATGCAAATGCTTTAGATATTACTTCAAATTACGAAAGAGATAAAACTTCTTATAAAAATATCAGCTTAGCTGGCAGAATCATGACCCGTAGAATTATGGGAAACGCTTCTTTTGTAGAATTACAAGATGCTACAGGCCGAATTCAAGCTTACATCAGAAGAGATGATATTTGCCCCGGAGAAGATAAAACCTTATACAATACCGTATTTAAAAAGCTTTTAGATATTGGTGATTATATTGGTGTTAATGGTTTTGTTTTTACTACACAAACCGGAGAAATTTCTATACATGTAACAGAATTTAAGGTTTTAAGTAAATCTTTAAAACCATTGCCTATTGTTAAACGCGATGATGATGGCCATGTTTATGATGGCTTTACCGACCCTGAGATGCGTTACCGTATGCGTTATGTGGATTTAACGGTTAACCCGGAGTTTAAAGAAATTTTCAAAACACGTTCTAAAGTCATCAGTACCATGCGTAATTATTTTGATTCGCAAGGTTGGATGGAAGTAGAAACACCTATTTTACAGGCCATACATGGTGGTGCCGCTGCAAGACCATTTAACACTTACCACAATACTTTAGACATGCCGCTTTTCTTACGTATTGCTAACGAGCTTTACCTAAAAAGGTTAATTGTTGCTGGCTTTGATGGTGTTTACGAGTTTGGTAAGATGTTCAGAAATGAAGGTATGGACCGTACTCATAACCCAGAGTTCACCTCCATGGAAATTTATGTAGCCTATAAAGACTATATCTGGATGATGGGCATGGTAGAAGAATGTTTAGAAAAAGTTACCACTGCTATACATGGTAAAACCACCATTAAAGTAGGTCAAGATGAAATTGATTTTGCTGGCCCTTATGAAAAACTTTCTATGTATGATGCTATTAAGAAATATACAGGTATAGATGTTTCTCAGATGAACGAGCAGCAATTGATAGAAACTTGCAAAAGCTTAAATATTGAAGTTGATGCCAGTATGGGTAAAGGTAAATTAGTGGATGCTATTTTTGGCGAAAAAGTAGAACATAACTTAATCCAACCTACTTTCATTACAGATTACCCTATTGAAATGACGCCTCTAGCTAAAAAACACCGTACTACGGAAGGTTTGGTAGAGCGTTTTGAGTTATTTGTACAAGGTAAAGAAATTGCTAATGCTTATTCTGAGTTGAACGATGCCATTGATCAAAAAGAGCGTTTTGAAGATCAATTAACTTTAGCCGCTCGTGGTGATGACGAAGCTATGGCTATGGATGATGACTTCATTAGAGCTTTAGAATATGGTATGCCTCCAACAGCAGGTTTGGGTATTGGTATAGACCGTTTGGTGATGTTAATGACCAACCAATCATCTATCCAAGAAGTATTATTTTTCCCGCAAATGCGCCCAGAGAAAAAAGCCAAAGTAACCACCGATGAGGATTTTGTTAAAGCAGGCGTTCCGGCAGCTTGGGTACAGGTTATCCGTAAAATGGGCATCAATACTGTAGAAGATTTAAAAGCAGCCAACCCTAATAAAGTATTTAATGATTTAGGCGGGATGCGTAAAAAGCTAAAACTAGATTTAACCATGCCTCAAAAAGAGGAAGTTATGGAGTGGTTTAAATAAGCCAAACTTAACAAAAGCTTAAAGGCCGGTTAACGATAAGTTATTCGGCCTTTTTTATTTTAGGAAAAATTAAGATAAAAAATTATGCAAAGCTCAGTTTTAGAAATCACAGAACAGGAATACCTGATTAAACTCAACAAACAAGAGTTCGATTTATCTTTTATACATGCACTTTTAAAGAGGATACAATCAGAAAAAGCTTTTTTCTCTAAAATTTGGGACGATGATGATATCATCGCTAAAGGCAGGTTTTTAGAAGACCGCGATATAGATCACCTTAGTGAAAAATAATCATCTATTCCTCAAAGGCTTTAATAAATACTCTAAGCCATTAATTTTAATCTCGTAAATGGTGGCTAGCTGTTGCCCCAATTTACCAGCTGGCCAACCTTTGCTATACATCCATTCTAGATAACTTACAGGTAAATCGCACAAAATGCGATCTTTATATTTACCAAAAGGCATACGCACTTTAACTAAATCTAACAGTATCTCGGGGTTCATAGCTCAAATTAAGCAATTTAATACCGAACATGAGGAATAGATTTTACCTTTGTGCTTATGAATGATGTTTATGGCGATTTTTTGAAAGATTACCTCGCTAAAGGAAAAACTTCTACCATTTGGTTACACAACAATTACGCCGAGGCAGAAGAAATGCCTGCCGAAGTTTTCTTCCGTAAAGCCTATGAAATTACCGATTTAGAAGCTTTCGCCCTTAGGCAATGCAAAGGTAAAGTGCTGGATGTTGGCGCAGGTGCTGGCGCTATATCCCTTATTTTACAAAAACGAGGTTTTGATGTTACAGCTTTAGAAATATCACCCGGTGCAGTAGAGGTAATGCAAAAAAGAGGCGTTCAAAAAATCATCAATACCAATATTTTTGATTATCAGGATGAGCAATATGATACTTTATTGTTAATGATGAATGGTATTGGTTTTTGCCAATATCTGGATGAGATTGAGCGATTTTTACATCATGCTAAAAAACTATTAAAACCAAATGGACAAATTTTGTTTGATTCATCAGATGTTTTGTATCTGTACGAAAGTAAAAAATACGAAGACGACGGTTATTACGGCGAGATTGACTACCAATACGAGTACAAAGGCAAAAAGGGAGATTGGTTTACCTGGATTTACGTTGCCCGAGATGTAATGGAAGAAATTGCTACCAAATGCGGCTACCAAATGGAAGTTTTATTTGACGATGGTAGCGACCAGTATTTAGCAAGGTTGAGTTTAAAATCATGATAATTTATATTTTTAAAGAACAAAAAAGCAAGTCTAAATGTTAAAGACTTTATATTAAACATTTAGTTTAAAAGAAAAAATACTCAAAACATAAAAAATGGCAAAGGCATCAATTTCTGTAATTCAAGCGCTGCTGAAAACGGTTGAAAACCTAGAAAAAGGCGCTGCATACCAGTGGGGACACATGGGGAGCTGCAACTGTGGTAATTTGGCTCAAGTAATTACCAATAGAGACAAAGCCGAAATTCATAAATCTGCAATGCGTAGCAGACATGGCGACTGGAACGAACAGCTCATAGACTATTGCCCTACCAGTGGCTTACCCATAGACCATATTATTGATGAAATGGTGGCTTTTGGCTTTACCAGATCAGATTTAGCACATCTAGAAAAATTATCAGACCCAAAAATCTTACGTCAGTTACCAGCAGATAGAAAATATTTGAAGCACAACCAAAAAGCAGATGTTATTTTCTATCTAAAAACTTGGGTAAAAGTTTTAGAAAACGAACTTATTGATACGATCAGCTTAGAGGATGTAAAAGGAGAAAAAGAGTTGGTTAGGGTTTAAAAACAAACATCATAAAGCTTATCGATAAGTCATCTAGAGCAAACATGAAACTTAAGTTTATGTATGGGACGTTTGCGTCCCGTTAAATTTTAATGAATATTAAAAGTCTCTACCTTATTTGATGTAAAAATCTCTGGCAATTTAGAATGTTTATAATCCACAGCTTTTATCTAGAGCGTCAAAAACACCTTTCTTCCAACAACCATTATTTAAAATTTCACCAGATTTATCATACATAATTCCCTTTCCGTTTGGTAATCCATGATCCACTTCACCTACGTATTTTTTCCCTGAAGATTTGTAATAAAGAGTACCTTTAAACTCTCCAAAAAGACTATGTTCTCCTTCAAAAAAATCTCCATTAGGGTAAAAAGTTATGCCATTTAACGGTACAGGAACTCCTCCTACAACTAACGAGACAAGTTTTCCTTCAAACCTATTTCCATTTTTATAAGAAATAGTGCCTTTACCTATACACTTCCCATTTTGGAATTCACTTTTATAAACATCACGAGATGTAGTAATGGTACCAAATCCATTTTCCAATCCATTTTTGAATTGACCTACATAAATCATATTATTTCTATATTTCATTTTACCATTGCCATGCATGGTATTATTGTCATAATCGCCCTCATAAACTTCACCATTTTTAAAGGTATAAACTCCTTTTCCTTGTTTAACGTTCATGACAAAATCGCCCTCATAATAATCTCCGTTCTGATACCAAAGTTTTCCTTTCCCGTTTGGCTTTCCATCCAAATAATCTCCTTCATAAATTAATTTACCAGAAGAATCTATCATTTTTCCATTTCCATTTGGTGAATTGTTTTGAAAAACCCCTTCTAATATCCTACCATCATTATAAACCATTTTTCCCTTTCCGTTCGCTTTACCATTTTGTAATTCACCTTCATATATACCAACATTAAGAACAAGCTTTCCAACCGATTTACTTGCAACTGCAATTGGAGAAGTTTTATTTTGATTGTTCAATGGAACCGATGCCACCTTAGAATGGTTTCCTATAAATTTATTCTTATCAAATAGACCTTCCTCAACTTTTCCATTAGCGTAGGTAAATTTACCATATCCAGTCCGATAACTATTTTGCCACTCCCCTTCATATTTATTTCCGCTAATAAAGAAATAGGTTCCCTTTCCCGTTTTTTGGCCATTTACCCACTCACCTTCATACTTATCCCCTATTTGGTAATAGTAAGTTCCTTTTCCATGGAATTTTCCATACGCCCATTCTCCTACGTATTTATCCCCTTTTGGTGCATTGATATGTCCATAGTCAAAAGTTCCTTGCCCATGAAAATAATTATCTTTCCAGTATCCTTTATAAGAACCCCCAGGTTTACCCAAATATTTCACAATTCCTTCACCATATCCATTTGCCTTACCATTTTTTACTGCTCCAAAATACGCTATGGTTTGATTAGAATTTGAAGGGCATATAAAACTAAGATTCTCTTGAGCATAAGAGCAAAAGCAGAAAAATGTCAACAGAAATAATAAAAACAACTTTTTCATATTGGTTAAGTGAATATTGACTCATAAATATAATGTTTTTGGGCTTGGTGAAAGTGAAGATTTTATCCCAAATATTGATACTTGATAACCCAACATTTGACTAACCGTAAATGTATCTTCGGAATTTATTCTTGTTTAAACAATAGCTTTAAAATTTATCCTTGCTTGTTTTTTTACTTTCAGTTATGAATGTGATAAACTTTATTTACCAATTTTAAGAATTGTTGGTCTTACGGATATCAATTAACTAATTTATTAAAGCCAAATACATTAAAATCCATAACACAAATTCAAAAAGCAGATTTAACTTTAGAGATAAAGATATTGATTTCGTTATAATAAAAGCAGACTAGCTATTAAAATATCACTTTAACATTTAAAAAAGGAGTATGAGTGATAAATTAATTTAATAACTTACAGTTTTTAAAAGCAAAAGAATGGTACTATTTAAAAACTTATCAGCTGTAAAGCTCATCTACAGGTGTTCGCTAGTTGTTCACATCACCTTTGCAAAACACCCCATTTTTGCGAACAACTAGCGGAGATGGTACAAAGATACTAGCTAAATATCAAGCACAATTCTTAGGTTAGCTTTCAGCTTTTCTTGTTGATTTGGAGTTAATTCTCCTAGTCTGTTTATGAGCCTTTTGTTGTCAATCGCCCGGATTTGGTCTACCAAGATATCACTTAATTTATCCAGTTGATTTTCCTTTAGATGAACCCTCAATATTTGTATATCTTGCTGTACATTGGTAGTGATAGGACAAATAATGGTAGATGGATGAATCTCATTCAATAAATCAGTTTGAATAACCACTACCGGTCTTATTGTGCCAGGCTCTGTTCCCCTACTTGGATTAAGATCTGCTAACCAAATGTCGAATTGTTTAATTTTCATCTAGCAAGCTTTCAAATTCATGAAGAATATCCAAAGATTCTTTACTTGTTAATGCAGATTCTTTAGCAAGTTGTTTCTTCAATAATCTCTTTCTATGAACAAGATTATAAATTCTAACAGCCTCGTTGATGTAACGATTTCTAGCTATGTGTAACTCATGAGTAATCTCCTCAGCCTCATTGAAGATTTCATCATCTAATTTTAGTGATAATACTTTCATACTACAAAAGTATATATTTTTGGTATATACCAAGAATATCTTTAGACAATAATTTTGAAAATTTAACTTATTAGGTATTTGATGATGAATAAGTCAAGTCTTGAAACCAACCAACTAAAACCTAACCAACTAACAAACTAACTCCCGATAACTATCGGGACTAACCAACTAACCACCTAAAACCTAACCAACTAAAACCTAACCAACTAAAACCTAACCAACTAACCACCTAACAAACTAAATACTCTGCGCAATTACATAACCACTAGCCCAAGCCCACTGGAAATTATAACCTCCTAACCATCCGGTAACATCCACACACTCGCCTCCAAAATATAAACCGGGTAATTTTTTAGCTTCTAAAGTTTTAGAAGATAACTCATCTGTAGCTACACCACCACGCATGACCTCAGCTTTATCGTAACCCTTATCTCCTGCCGGTTTAACTTTAAAATGATGGATAAATTCGTTGATGGTGATAAAATCATCTTTTGTTAAAGAGGCTAGATTCTTATGAGTAGGTATAATATCGCTTAAAGCGTCAACAAATTTACGGGTATAAAATAAAGTCAAATAGTTAGCTAATATTTTTTTACCATTCACGCTCCGCTCCTGCTCTATCAATTCTATGATATTCTGATGTGGTAATAAATCAATCACAATACTTTGGCCCGGTCGCCAATAAGAAGATATTTGCAAAATAGCAGGTCCACTTAAACCCCAATGCGTAAATAAAATATTCTCCTCAAAGCTTATTTCATCATTACTCACAATCGCAGGTATACTATTGCCGGATAAATGAGCAAACCAATCTGCATCTTTACCGGTAATGGTTAAAGGAACTAAAGCTGGTGCAGTTTGCACTACCTGTAACCCAAACTGTTTGGCAATTTTCAAAGAAAAATCTGTAGCACCCATTTTAGCGATAGGTAAACCACCACTAGCCATTACCACTTTGGGGCTATATAAAGTTTCTGTTTTTCCGTTTCTTTCAAAACTTACTTTAAAAAGCTCATCTTGCTTTTCTATAGCTAAAACGTTGCTATTTAAGTAAATATCCTGTCCAAAATCATCACAAATTTGTTTAAAAACTTCCACAATATCTTTCGCTTTATTGCTGGTAGGGAAAAGTTGTCCTAAGGTTTTTTCTTGCCCAGTTATCCCATAAGTCTCAAAAAAACTGATCGTATCATCCACTGTCCATTGTGATAAAGCAGACTTGCAGAAATGTTCATTCTCTGATATAAAATTTTCTGCCGAGGTATAATAATTGGTATAATTACATCTGCCACCACCAGAAATCAATATTTTGGCTCCCACTTGTGGGTTTTTCTCAAGAATTAATGTTTTCTTACCTAAATATCCCGCTTGTACGGCACACATTAATCCACAAGCACCACCACCAATAATAACGGCATCGTATTTAGTTTCTAACATGCAGCAAAAATGAGATTTTTATGAAGCATCACCAAAGAATATCCTGCTTAAGTTTGCAGCATTTGGCTTAATAATCTTACTTTTGTAACAAATCATGGAAGAATACTCCCAAATCTCGGCATTCGGTAAAGTTCTCATTTTCCTTATCATGGGAATTGTATTTGTGATGTTGGCTTTTATCACCAATAAAATCATAGCTCCAAATAAGCCAAATCCAGAAAAAAATAGCTCTTATGAATGTGGTGAAGAAGTTATTGGTAGTTCATGGATTCAATTTAACAGTCGTTTTTACGTTATAGCCCTTATTTTCTTATTATTTGATGTAGAGATGGTTTTCATATTCCCTTGGGCAACCGTTTTTAGCGATGCAAGCCTAATTGCACAAGACCAACGTTGGGGATGGCTAAGTTTCACTGAAATGTTAATTTTCATTAGCATATTATTATTAGGCTTAGTTTATGTTTTGAGAAAAAAAGATTTAGATTGGATAAAACCTGTATTAAAACTGCCAACAGTTGACACCAAAATTCCATTAAGTGCCTATCATGCTATAAATGAGGAAAAATATCAGCCTGGCTTAAAAAATAAACAGCTAGAAAACGGCCCGATTGTACAGGAAAATAACATCGAAACAGAAAATATAAAACCAAAATTTGTCCCAAGATTTAAAAAATCATGAGCTTAGAACAGCAATTAGAAAATGGTGGTGTTGTAGTTACCAAATTAGATGATTTGCTAAACTGGGCAAGACTATCATCTTTATGGCCATTAAGTTTTGGTATTGCCTGTTGCGCCATAGAAATGATGGGCTCTATGGCTTCTAATTATGATTTAGATAGGTTTGGAGTTTTCCCTAGACCTAGTCCACGCCAGGCAGACGTGATTATTATTGCTGGTACGGTAACATTTAAAATGGCCGAAAGAATAAAACGCCTTTACGAGCAAATGCCAGAACCTAAGTATGTTATTTCTATGGGATCTTGTTCTAATTGCGGAGGACCATATTGGGAGCATGGTTATCATGTGGTAAAAGGTGTGGATAGGATAATCCCGGTGGATATTTATGTACAAGGCTGCCCGCCAAGGCCAGAAGCTTTAATAGGTGGTATTTTAGAATTACAAAAGAAAATAAGCACACAATCTTTAAGCACAATTTAAGTTTTGTTTAACACAGAGCTTTTGAATATATAAATGAAATCAAATATTACACAAACCCGTTTGGGTATTCTAGGTGGCGGTCAGTTAGGCCGAATGCTCATTCAGGAAGCTATTAATTTTAATCTTTCTATCAGTATTCTTGATCCTGATGCAAATGCCCCATGTAAAAACATCTGCGACTATTTTGAAGTTGGTTCTATCAGCGACTATGAAACTGTATATAACTTCGGTAAAAACCTTGACTTACTCACCATAGAGATAGAAAAAGTAAATATCGAGGCTTTAGAAGATTTAGAAAAAGAAGGCGTTACAGTTTTTCCTCAGCCTAGAATCATCAGGTTGATACAGGATAAAGGTTTGCAAAAACAATTCTTTAAAGAAAATGATATTCCAACATCAGAGTTTCAGCTTATTGCAAATAAAGAGCAATTATTAATTGATAAAATACCTTTTCCTTATATCCAAAAATTAAGAAAAGATGGTTATGACGGTAAAGGCGTTGTTAAAATTGTTGATGAATCTGATTTAAACAAAGCTTTTGAGCAGCCTTCTATTGTAGAAAAATGGATTGATTTTGAAAAGGAAGTAGCCGTTATTATTGCCAGAAATGAAAATGGCCAAACAGAAACTTTTCCTTTGGTAGAAATGGATTTCAATAAAGAAGCTAATCTGGTAGAGTTTCTAATCAGCCCATCAACCTACAGCTTCGAAATTCAGCAGAAAGCAGATAAAATTGCCAGAGATATTGCAGATTGCCTAAACATTGTAGGCTTGTTAGCAGTAGAAATGTTTGTAACCAAAAATGGCGAAATTTTAGTGAACGAGTTAGCTCCTCGTCCGCATAACAGTGGCCACCATACCATAGAAGGAAATGTTACTTCTCAATTTCAGCAACATTTAAGAGCTATCTTAAATTTACCATTGGGTAGTACCGCAAGCATATCCAATGCGGTTATGATCAACCTTTTAGGCGAAGCTGGTTATGAAGGCCCGGCAGAATATGAAGGTTTAAAAGAAGTACTACAAAAAGAAGGTGTTTATGTGCATTTATATGGTAAAGTTTTCACTAAACCTTTTCGTAAAATGGGTCATGTTACCATTGTAGATCAAGATAGAAACGCTGCTATAGAAAAAGCACAATTTGTTAAAGAAAAATTAAAAGTTAAATCATAATGTATAAGCCAAAAGTTGGTATCATCATGGGTAGCCGGTCTGATCTTCCTATTATGGAAGAAGCTGCTGCTATTTTAAAAGAATTAGGTGTAAGTTACGAGCTAACTGTTGTTTCTGCACATCGTACACCAGAAAGAATGTTTGAGTATGCAAGTAAAGCAGCAGAAAGAGGCTTAAAAGTTATCATTGCTGGTGCTGGTGGTGCAGCACATTTACCTGGTATGGTGGCTTCTATCACTACAATTCCGGTTATTGGTGTACCTGTAAAATCAAGCAATTCTATTGATGGCTGGGATTCTGTTTTATCTATCTTACAAATGCCAAATGGTATTCCTGTAGCTACAGTAGCGCTTAATGCCGCTAAAAATGCTGGTATATTAGCTGCACAAATTTTAGCTACCGCCGATGAAAACCTAGCGCAACAAGTAGCAAAATTCAAAAACGATTTAAAAGCAAAAATTGAAGAATCGGCAGAAAGCTTAAAATCAGAAGGATACCCTTCAGCGTTTTAATTCCATTCCGGATTTTCAGGAAAATTAGCTACATGGGCATATTTAACGCCTAAATTTAAAATAGCTTCTTTCCAGATATTTTTATCAGAATACTCAAAAATCATAGCTGGGTGGTATTGATCAGATACTATCCAGCTATTTTCATTCATCTCGGTTACCAATTGTCCATTATCCCAACCAGAATAACCCATAAAAAACTTAATCTCAGCTTCGGTAATGTTATAACTGTTAATTTGGAGCTTTAGCGTTTCAAAATCGCCACCCCAAAATAAATCTTTCCCTATAGGTATCCCTCCCGGGATTTTATCCGGAGAACAATGTATAAAATTTAAAGTATCATTAGCTACAGGCCCACCAATATGAACCAAAAAATTAGCATCCCAGCAATCTGCAACAATATCCTTCAGCAGTAAATTACTTTTATGATTCAGTACGTAGCCAATATCCCCTTCCTCGCTTCGCTCGGTTAGTAAAACTACCGAACGCTTGAAATTTTCATCAAGCATAAAAGGCTCTGATATTAATAAATCTCCAACTTTAGGTAAAACTTTACTCAGCATATCTATATAAACGAAGATGTATCGATTTAGATTTTAAAAATCGTAATAAATACTGATTCATGTCATTTATTTTAAATTATTTTTATCCCAATTTGCAATTCGTAAGTTTGTATAAAATGAATGAGCAAAAATTAAATTTAAAAGATTTAAGACAAGATTATCGTTCTGCCTTTCTTCTGGAGGAAGACATTGAAAAAACACCTTTAAAGCAGTTTGAAAAATGGTTTAAAGATGCGTTAAAAGCAGAAATTCTAGAGCCCAACGCTATGACCTTGGCCACTGCATCTAAAGAAGGTATACCATCAGCAAGAATTGTTCTTTTAAAAGATTACGATGAAGATGGCTTCACTTTTTTTACCAATTACAGCAGCAATAAAGGCCAACAATTAGCAGAAAACCCTTTTGCAGCATTAGTTTTCTTTTGGGGAGATTTGGAAAGACAAATCCGAATTGAAGGTGTGATCGAAAAAATTAGCATACACGAATCCACATCTTACTATCACTCTAGACCAAAAGGAAGTCAGCTTGGTGCCTGGGCATCTCCACAAAGCAGTATAATCCCAAATAGGGAGTTTTTAGAACTAAACTTGAAAAAACTAGAAGAACAGTATAAAGATAAAGAAGTTGTACCGAAACCGGACTTTTGGGGAGGTTATAGGCTTATTCCTAATTTGATAGAATTTTGGCAAGGAAGATCTAACCGTTTACACGATAGGATTATCTATAAAAGACAAAAAGACGAATCTTGGACCATAGAAAGGCTTGCTCCATGACATTTACTGAGATAAAAGAACTCATAATACAGAAATTTGGTCCTGATAGTATTGAAGCAGAGGAAACACAAGGCTTACAACCTGCTTTAGTTATCAAAAAAGATCATATTGTTGAAGTTTGTTTAATGCTGAGAGATAACGAAAACACCTGGTTTGATTTCTTATCGAGCCTTAGCGGTATAGATTATGGTGTAGAAGCTCAAAAATTTGGCGTGGTTTATCACTTATCCTCTATCCTTAAAAAGCATCAACTGGTTTTAAAAGTCTATCAACAAAATGATAGAGACGAGCAAAATTTACCCACATTTAAATCTGTTACCAGCGTTTGGAAAACAGCCGATTGGCATGAAAGAGAAGCTTTTGATCTTTTAGGTATTTATTTTGAAGGTCATCCGGATTTAAGAAGAATTTTATTACCCGACGATTGGGAAGGATATCCTTTAAGGAAAGATTATAAAACAGCAGAGCAATATCACAACATTAAAATAGACATGTAAGTTGAAATATACAGAAGCATTAGAAAGGTATCAACATAAAATTAATAGCGTTTCATCAGAAGAAATGGTACTTAATTTAGGGCCACAACACCCTAGTACACATGGTGTTTTACGTCTTGAATTAATTACTGATGGGGAAATCGTAAAAGAAGTAATCCCTCATTTAGGCTATCTTCACAGATGTTTTGAAAAACATGCTGAAGCGCTTAATTACGGTCAAATTATCCCTTTTACAGATAGGATGGATTATATGGCATCTATGAACAACAACCATGCTTTTGTTATGGGTGTTGAGAAAATGCTAGGTATTGAAGATAAAATCCCGAAAAGGGTTGAATACATAAGAGTGCTGGTTTGCGAACTTAATAGAATTGCTTCTCACCTGATTGCCATTGGTACTTACGGTATTGATATTGGTGCATTTACACCATTTTTATGGTGTTTTAGAGACCGAGAACATATTATGAATATGTTAGAATGGACTTCTGGTGCCAGAATGCTTTATAATTACATTTGGGTTGGAGGTTTATTTTATGATGTTCCGGTAGGTTTTGAAGAACGTTGCATAGAGTTTGTAAAATACTTCAAACCTAAAATGAAGGAATTAAATGAGCTCCTTACAGAAAATCAAATCTTTATATCTAGAACCGCAAACGTAGGTGTTTTACCTTTGGATGTGGCCATAAATTATGGATGTTCTGGTCCTATGCTACGTGGATCTGGCTTAAAATACGATTTAAGACGAGAGGATGAGTACTCGGTTTACCCAGAATTAGATTTTGAAATTCCTTACGCTAAAGGAGAAATTGGAACTGTAGGTGATTGCTGGAATCGCTATAAAGTTAGGGTTGATGAAATTGAGGAATCTCTAAAAATTATTGAGCAATGTGCAGTAAAGTTACAGCATGAACATAAACGCACACCAGATTTTGATCCTAGAGCTTTAGTACCTAAAAAAGTTGTTCCTAAGCAGCAAGATTTTTATTGCAGAGCAGAAAATCCTAAAGGTGAGATTGGATTCTATTTTATTGCGGATGGTAAATCTGATAAACCTTTCAGGGTGAAATCAAGAGGCCCGAGTTTTAATAACTTATCTGTTATATCAGAGATTTCTAAAGGTGTTTTAATCGCTGATTTAGTTGCCATTATTGGCTCTATAGATATTGTTCTTGGAGAAGTTGATAGGTAGCATAGATGTTAGCTAACAAAAAAAGCTTCGACAAAATCGAAGCTTTTTACTAGTGATTAGGTTAATCTTAATTATAAACTTTCACCATAAAAATATAATCTTGCATCTTTTTAATTTGTTGTGTTCTGTTAAATGATGCTAAACTATTTTTATGATTGATTTTAAGTTTCTTCTTTAAAGAATCCTGAGGGATATTTTCTATCGCTTTCAACAAATAGTCTGATTTTATGGCGAAAGCGGCGCCATCAACCTGAGTTTGTTTACCACTAATCACACCAATTACGTTTCCTCTATTATCCATTAAAGGTCCGCCAGAGTTTCCTGGGTTAACCGGTATAGAAACTTGGTAAGCAATAGAATCTCCACCAAAACCAGTTTGCGCACTTAAATAACCTTTACCATAAACAACTTCGTCTCTTGGGTAGCCAATGGTATAAACATCTTCACCTAAATCTGAAGATGACTTTTTAAAAGTATAAGGCAAAGGCGATAATGACTCAAACAAAGGATCTACAATTTGTAAAATGGCAATATCATAAGATGGATCTATATAAATGGTTTGAACTTTAAAAGACTCGCCTTTATTGTTTTGAATATAAACAGAATCTGCCCCCTGTACAACATGATAATTGGTAACCAAATAACCATTGGATGATAGTGCGAAACCTGTTCCTCCAAACTGGCTAGGTGCTATTTCTTTGTTAGGAGATTTAGAATTGATATTTCTAATCAAAGCATTTTGAGATTTTTTGATAGACTCCATATCTCTCTTTAATGCATTATAGGTAGAGGAGTTACCAGATTTTCTAAACTGCCCGGTAGATATAAGAGTTATCAAAGTAGCTAAAATAGCTACCGATGCAGCCACAGCAAAGTTTCTTTGATATTTTCTGAAGTATAAAACAAATGCTGATTCTTTTTCTTGCAATTCTTCTTTTAAAGAAACAATATCCAGCTCGTTATGGAAACTATCCATGGATGATTTTAGTTCCTGAACCTCGCCATAACCTTTTAATGATTTTAAAAAATCCAAATGGGCGATTACTTTGCTATCCAAATCTGGCTGCTCTGCTCTCTCCTGCTCAAATTGCATCATCTCCTCATCAGACATTTCCTGATACAGGTAGGCTTCAATTCTTTTAATCAATGCTAACTCACTGTTCATTTTTCATTTTTTTGATTAAAAAATAATTTTTTCAATCGTTGTAAACACTTATATTTTTGCGTTTTAGCATTATCTGCGTTGGTATAACCAAATTTTTCGCAGATTTCTTGCATAGAACGGTTATGTATATAAAAATCTTCAATAATAGTTTTACACGGCTCACCTAAATCTTTCAGCGCAGTATGCATCATCGCAAATTGCTTATCTTTTTCTTGATGATGTTCTATCTCCTGCTCTACCGGAATATAATCCTCATAATCTTTAATATCGCCGCTAAATCTACTTTTCTGATGAAGCTTTTTTAACCATAATCTTCTGCAAACAGAATAAATAAAAGTTTTTAGTTTACTACTTAATTCAAAATCTCCACTTTTAATTTTACCATGCAATACAATAATTGCTTCCTGGTAAATATCTTTTGCATCATCCTCATCACCATTGTTATTGATAACCAGTTGTAGTATCATGGGAAAATATGCCAGATACAAATGCTTTAAAATGGAAGATGAATTATTCAGAATACCTAAAATAATTTCACTATCTGTTGGCTTCGAATGATTTATCTTTTTATTCAATGTTAATACGATTTAAACGAAATTGTAACCCAAAGTTGGTAAAAAAAAACTTTTAGCCAATTAAAATATGAAGAACATCTGAAACAATAATGCGCTATAAGTTTTAGATGAGGATAATGATGAAAAACTACAAGCTACTCTTAAAAATATAAATACAAAATAAGACCTAATCATGTGGCTAAAGTATTTCTAAAAATTATTTTCGCAATAAAAAGCCTGATTTATTAGCAGTTAACGTGATTTTTCTTTTTTTATTAAAAAAATATTTAAAAATCGGGTTACCTTTTTACCTTTGCAGTATTAACGATTAAATTATCAAAAATTAAAAAAAGAAATTAACATGAAAAATTTATTAAAATTCGGATTTTTTGCTTTAGCTATCTCTTTATCAGTAGTTGCTTGTAACTCTAACAAACCAGCTGAAGAAGCAACTGATTCAGTTGTTACTGATTCTGTTGTAGTTGATACTGCTGCTGTTGATACAGTTGCTGCTGATTCAGTTGCTGTTGATACTGCTGCTGCTATGTAAGCAAAAATCTTTTAAAGATTTTAAGAAAAGGCTCTTACAATTTGTAAGAGCTTTTTTTTGTTTATATAATTTCTCTTGAGTACTGTAAACAAAAAAAGATTGTCTTCTTTCAAGACAATCTTTTTAAGAAGGGCGGTCGATGGGGCTCGAACCCACGACCCTCGGCACCACAAACCGATGCTCTAACCAACTGAGCTACAACCGCCGTTTGGTGTTGCAAAAGTAGAATCTTTTATGATATATGCCAAATTTTGTTCAAACATTTTTTAAATAATAAAACTAAATTATTGATAGTTAGCCGTATTATTTTATTTGCTTGAGGTATTTAGTCTTTTCTTTATCTTCGTTAAATGATTGAAATTTTTACAGATGGTGCTTCTAGCGGTAACCCTGGACCAGGTGGGTACGGTGTAATTTTACGGTCTGGTCATCATTATAAAGAACTTGCAGAAGGATTTAGGTTAACCACCAATAATAGAATGGAGCTATTAGCCGCTTGCGTTGGCCTAGAAGCTTTAAAAAGCTTAAATCAACAAGTAACTATTTTTTCTGATTCTAAGTATGTCATAGATGCTGTAGAAAAAAAGTGGGTATTTGGTTGGGTTAAAAAGGGTTTTGAAGGAAAAAAAAACAAAGATTTGTGGTTAAGATTCTTAAACGCATATAAACTGCATCAAGTAAAGTTTGTTTGGGTCAAAGGGCATGCCGGGCATCCAGAAAATGAAAGATGCGATCAACTAGCTGTGTTAGCAGCTAAAGGGAAAGATTTGAAAATAGACACTGTTTTTGAAATAGAAAACAAAAACAATAAGACCATTTTATAACAGTCTTATTGATATTTATATTTTAAGACATCACTAACGGTGAATATTCACGCATCATTTCTTCAGCCTCTAAAACCATTTTGGTAGAGCCAATAAAAATAGCTGCTCTTTGGTGAATCTCTGTCACTTCCATATCTAAAATTCTTTCGTAACCGTTGGTAGCTCGCCCTCCTGCTTGTTCCACAATAAAAGCTAAAGGATTACACTCATAAACCAATCTCAATTTACCATTAGGCGCACTTGCAGTAGAAGGATAAATATAAATTCCTCCTTTAATAAGGTTACGATGTAAATCGGCCACCATAGAACCAATATATCTTGATGTATATGGTCTGGAAGTAGCTGCATCTTCTACTTGGCAATGCTTAATATATTTTTTTACACCCTCGGGAAAATGCACATAATTACCCTCGTTAATACTATAAATAGAGCCAGTTTCCGGAATTCTCATTTCTGGATGCGATAAACAAAACTCACCAATTGAAGGATCTAAGGTAAAACCGTTTACTCCTTTACCTGTAGTATAAACCAACATGGTTGATGAACCATAAATGATATAACCTGCCGCAACTTGCTCTGTTCCTTTTTGCAATATATCCTCCAAAACACCAGGGCCTTCTTTACTTTTTCTTCGATAAATAGAAAATGTAGTACCTACAGCAACATTAACATCTATATTAGATGAGCCATCTAAAGGATCTATGGCAACTACATATTTGGCATTTTTAGAAACTTCTTTATTTAACAATACAATCTCTTCATTTTCTTCTGAAGCTACCAAACAACACTCTCCCCCACTGCTTAAAGCAGAAATAAATTGTTCATTAGCATAAACATCTAATTTTTTTTGTGTTTCGCCTTGTACATTTACAATACCTGATTCACCTAAAATATCTGCTAAACCAGCTTTATTAATTTCTCTATTAACAATTTTAGCAGCAATACCAATGTCTCTTAAAAGACGGGAAAGTTCTCCTTTCGCATAAGGAAAATCTGCTTGTTTCTCTATAATAAACTGACCTAGTGTTGTAACTCCTATCATAAATACCTTAGTGTATAATTTACATTATCTTACGCCTAATTCGACGACTTCTAAAGTATGAATTTTTTCTTCGGAAATACAAAATCTAATTAAAGTTCTCTGCTTATGCCATCCTATTTTCCCAGCTGCACCCGGATTTATATGCAAGCATTGTATTTTTTTATCAAACATCACTTTTAAAATATGCGAATGGCCAGAAATAAATAACTGAGGCGGCTTAGTGTAGATTTCTTTTTTTACAGCTGGGCTATACCTATCTGGATAACCACCTATATGCGTCATCCAAACATTAACCTTTTCGCAAGTAAATTTCAAATGCTCTGGATAAACTCTTCTTACTGTCTGATCATCTATATTTCCGTAAACGCCTCTTAAAGGTTTAAAAGCAGCTAATTCATCAGCCAGAGCTAAAGTACCAAAATCTCCAGCATGCCATATTTCATCACAGGTATCAAAATATTTAAAAACAGCATCGTCTAAATAACTGTGCGTATCTGATAATAAGCCAATTTTAACCATAATAAATACTAAAAAATAGTAAAGAAATTTTTAAGCGCACTTCTATATTGCAAAGAATGCTCGCCTTCTTTTTCATAAATTGTAAAAACCTCTGTTTGCAATTCTACCGAAGGATTTTTTTGAAACTTTAAAATATGCCTGAAAGCTTCTTTATCCTGAAAAGATTTAACAACTATTTTTCTTTCAAGATGTAAATAGTAATCGTTTGCTAAGTGTTCCAAAAGTAAAGATATTTCTAATGGAACAATTATTTCTAAGCTACCATGTTTATGTAAATGGGTTGATGCAACTCTTAACAAATCAATAAAAAAAAACTCGTCTGTATGTTTTGCAAGGTTTGTTTGATGATGAGGAGATTTTAAAGCATTAAGAAAAAAAGGGGGATTTGAAACAATTAAATCATACCTATTGGATGGATGCATCTCAAAAAACTCAATAAAACTATGATGGTGAGCTGCCAAACGCTCATGAAATAAAGAGTTCTGGAAATTTACGCTAGCAGTATCAACAGCCCTATAATCTATATCTAATGCATCTATTTTACTTTGATGATTTCTTTGTGCTAACATTAAAGCAATCACACCCGTTCCTGTCCCGATATCGCAAATACTTTTAGCTTGTTGAACATCACATAAAGCACCTAATAAAACCCCATCGGTATTAATCTTCATAGGGCAATTTTCCTGATTAACAACAAACTCTTTAAAATGAAATACCGACATATAACAAATTTAGCTTTTTAAAAGACCATAAAAGCAACAGATGTAAACAAAAAAATGCTCTTTCAACTTTAACGTTAAAAGAGCATTTATGCTGATAAGATAATGAATTTATGCTCCTAAGATATTGTGCAATACATTATCGTAGTTTGATTTAGCGTCTTGTACAGAACCAAAACTTTCATCATCTATCAATAATGAGCCTGCTGTTACATGACCTAATAAACTAAATTCTGTTTCTGTAGTAGCCATAAACTCGACAAAAGCCTCTTGCTCTTCTGGTTTAACACTTACCACGATACGTCCTTGAGCTTCACCAAATAAGAAGGCATCCTTTCTAATTTCAGCATCAGAACTAATATTAAAACCCAATTGATTTGGCATAGAAGCCTCTAATAAAGCAATATATAAACCTCCATCAGCAACATCATGAGCAGACTGAATGTGTTTATTACTGATTAATTGCTTAATCACTTGATGCGTTTCATATTCTTTATCCAAATCAAAATAAGGAGCCGGAGATGCCGAAATTTTATGATAAGATGCTAAATATTGAGATGAAGCAATATCATTAACAGATTCGCCAATGAGATAAATTAAATCTCCTTCTTGTTTGAAATCTAAAGTCATCATGTTGTTGATGTCATCCATCACACCTAACATACCAATTGTTGGTGTTGGAAAAACAGGTCCTTCATCTGATGATTGGTTATAGAAAGAAACGTTTCCTCCGGTTACAGGGGTTTCAAATTTTGTACAAGCCTCACCCATACCTTTGATAGCTCCAACAAATTGCCAGTAAACTTCAGGAATGTAAGGATTACCAAAATTAAGACAGTTGGTAATAGCTACAGGCTCGCCACCAGCACAAGTAATATTTCTTGCCGCCTCTGCTACAGCAATAGCACAACCTTTTTGAGGGTCTGCGTTTACATATCTAGAGTTACAATCTACTGTTAACACGATAGCTTTATTGGTATCTTTTACAGAAACAACAGCAGCATCGCTTGGTTTATTGGTAACCATATTGGCTGTACCAACCATAGAATCGTACTGATTGGTAACCCATCTTTTAGATGCAATATTTGGATGATTGGTTAAATGTTGAGCTACAGCTTTTAAATCTTCTGGCTCTTTAACATCATGAATATTAAATTTCTGGAATTCTTGATAATATGCAGGCTCTTTATATTCACGTTGGTAAACCGGAGCACCCCCACCTAGAACTAAATCATCAGCAGGTACATCAGCCACTAATTCTCCATTCATGAAGTATTGTAGTCGTTTGGTATCAGTAACTTCACCGATAATAGCACAGTTTAAATCCCATTTCTCGAAAACGGCTTCTACTAAAGCTTCTTTTCCTTTCTCTACTACAATAAGCATACGCTCTTGAGATTCTGATAATAAAATCTCGAAAGGAAGCATATTTTGTTGACGGGTAGGCACTTTATCCAAATCTATACGCATACCATGCTCACCTTTAGCAGACATTTCTGAGTTAGAACAGATAATACCAGCAGCGCCCATATCTTGCATACCTACAACAGCACCTGTTTTGATTACTTCTAATGAAGCCTCTAACAATAATTTCTCTTGAAAAGGATCGCCAACCTGAACTGCTGGTAAATCATTTACAGAATCTTCTGTGATATCTTTTGAAGCAAAAGCGGCTCCGTTAATACCATCTTTACCTGTTGCAGAACCTACAATATAAACCGGATTACCTACTCCGTGTGATGTTGCAGAAACTGTTTCTCCTACTTTTACAATACCGGCAGACATAGCATTCACCAATGGATTAACATGGTAACACTCATCAAAAAACACTTCTCCACCTACGGTAGGAATACCAAAAGCATTTCCGTAATCGCCAATTCCCTTTACAACGCCCTTAATTAACCATTGTGTTTTGGGATGATTTGGATCTCCAAATCTTAATGAATTTAATTGAGCAATAGGTCTTGCTCCCATTGTAAAAATATCACGGTTAATACCGCCTACTCCTGTTGCTGCACCTTGATAAGGCTCTAAAGCCGAAGGGTGGTTATGAGATTCAATTTTAAAAACACAAGCTATACCATCGCCAAGATCTACCATTCCTGCATTTTCTTCACCTGCTTTGGCTAGCATTCTAGGACCATCTTTAGGTAGCGTTTTTAACCAAGTGATAGAGTTTTTGTAGGAACAGTGCTCGCTCCACATCACAGAGAATATGGATAATTCTGTAAAATTTGGCGTTCTGCCTAAAATTTCTTTTATTTTTTCGAACTCTTCAGGACGTAAACCTAAATCTTTTGCGGTTTCTAGGGTGGTGAGGTTATTATTTTCCAATTTGATACGTATATTTGAATTAGGCCTCAAAGGTATGAATTCAAATCAGTTACTAAAAGAGATTTTAATATCTTCTTTATAAAATTATATGCTAAAACTTAAGTTTATTAGAGTATTTCTATTATTGAGTTGTTTGTTTTTCTGTAACCACCTGTATGCGCAACCATTTGGTAATGAATGGATTGTTCCATCACAAAAATACCTAAAAATAAAAATCTCAGAAGAAGGTTTGTATGGGATAGATGTAAACCAGGTTATACAAGCTGGTTTAATTACACAAAACATCAATCCAAAAAAATTTCAACTTTTTAATAAGGGAAAAGAAGTTGCCATTTTGGTAACAGGAGATGCTGATAATAGCTTTGACAGCAATGATAAAATAGTTTTCTACGGTAAACCTAATGACGCTTCTCTTGACAAAGTTTTATACAATAATCCTGCTGATTTACCTAATGATGAAGTTAGTCTTTTTGAAAATGATAATTACTATTTCTTAACCTATAATGAAAGCAGAGATGGCTTACGTTTAAAAGAATTTTCAGAAACTAATAACGGTCTTACCGAAGAAAGTTTTATCCTATCCAAAAGAAGAGTTAATTTTTCTGATAGCTACTATCCGGGCGAGTTCATACTTTCAGCCATGAGCCTTTCTGAATATATTGAAGGAGAAGGCTTTATGAGTAATACTTTTGCGAAAGGACAAAGCACCAACTTAAATATAAATGTAGCAGATATTGTGAGTAGTAGTTTTCAACCGCAACTATCTTTATATGTTGCAGGCAGGTCAAATGCATCTTCTACAAATCCTAGTGGCTTTAATCACCATCTAAGAATTCTTTTAAATAATAACACCGTATTTGACACTTTATTTAGAGGATACAAAACAGTTAGAAAAACACTCCCAATAAATCTAACGACAACAAATAACCAGATAACTTTTTCTGCTATTGATGATTTAGGTGCGCTTACAGATTTTCAGGCTATCTCTTATGCTGAAATTACTTATGCCCGCGGAACCAATATTATCAACACTCAAAGTTTAAAATTCACATTAAATAATAACAAACCCTTAAGTTATCTAAGGTTTAGAAACTCAGCTCTTTCAAGTCCTGTTTTATGGGATTTAACGAGCGATTTCCTTATTAAAGGAATAAAAAGTTCAACAAATGCTGATTTTGTGATTAACACCACTAATCAACAAAAAAATTATTTTTTAGCTGATTTAGATAACTTAAAAACAACGAACCTTATAAGTGTAACTTTTAGAAATTTCTTACCAACTGAAGTAAAGCCTTTTTTAATGGTTTCGAATAAGTTACTTACCGCAGGAGCTAACAATTATAAAGCTTATAACGATACCAGAAATATTGAAACCACTATTGCTTATACAGATGACTTATACAATGAATTTTATTATGGCTTTCATCATCCATTAGCCTTAAAAAACTTTTGTGCTTGGGCTTTAGCCAGAGGGAATATCAAACCGGAATATCTTTTGTTACTAGGAAAAGGAATGGAAATTTCTAAAGGCAATTTTAGTAATGATTTGGTACCAACCATGGGCTATCCTGCATCAGACAATATGCTTACTTCTGGCTTAAATGGCAGTAACTTAGAGCCCGGTTTAGCTACCGGAAGAGTACCTGCTAAAACCAATGAAGAGGTTGAAAATTATTTAAATAAACTAAAGGTTTATGAAGCCTTACCTAATGAAATATGGAGGAAAAATATTTTACATATATCAGGAGGTACCAGCAGCTCAGAAAACACTTCATTCTTTAACTATCAAAACTTATTATTTTCAAGAGCCGAAAATGAGTTTTTTGGAGCTAGTCTAGTAAGAGTGAGAAAAAATGTAAGTAATCCGGTAACAGATGTGCTTACAAATCAAATTATGGTTGAAACTGAAAAAGGTACCGGATTAATTTCTTACTTGGGACATGGCAGTTCTATAACAACAGAAATAATTTTAGCCGACTTAAATAGGCTAAATAACGAGAATAAGCCAGCTATATATCTAGTTAATGGATGTAGCACTGGCGCAGTATTTAGTCCAGTAACTTCATCTTTAAGCGAGCAGTTTATCCTACAAAAAAGAAATGGAGCTGTTTTGTGGATTGGAACTACAAGTGAGGGAGTTGCCTCTTATCTAAATGGAGCTTCTTTAAATTATTATAATAACTGGTTTAAAGACTATTACGGTTCGTCCGTTTCAAAAGGATTAAATTTAGGGCTAAAAACCTATCAAAATCCTAATGATAGGCTCAATATGGCGCATACAAGACAATTTATAATTATAGGTGATCCATATTTAAAATTTTATTCGCCAGAAAAATCCGACTATCATGTTGATAGTGAATCAATAATAATTCCGTCAGGGCAAACGGCAGCTAATCAAAACTTCAGTGCCAAAATTATCATTAAGAATATAGCAAAAGCGGTAAGTAACAAGGTAACTTTAAGAGTTTCAAGAATATTAGCAAATAATACAAAAATTAATTTGCCAGACACTTCAATTACCGTTTTTAATAGTGATACCATTAATGTAACTTTTAGTAATACAAATATTTTAAAAACAGGAAACAATAAGATTAGTGTTGAAGTTAATCCTGATCAATCTCTAGAAGAATTATCTTATCTAAATAATAGTGCATCTAAAGATTTTTTTCTTCCTGGTAATAGTGTAAGAGCTATTTTACCACTCGATAAAGGTGTAGAAAAATCCAATAATATCAGTCTATTGGCACAGTCGGAAGATTTGCTCACAAATACTGCTGAATATCTTTTTGAAATCGATACAATACCTGATTTCACTTCAGGATTTAGCAAAAAATCAGGTATAATAATTTCTGGATTATCTGCATCTTGGAATCCTAATATTAGTTTTGAAAATGGTAAAGTTTATTATTGGCGAGTGAGATTGAACCTAGATCCTTTAGAAGGAGGCGCTTGGACATCCTCTAGCTTTACTTATATTAAAGATTTTCCAGATGAAGCTATTAACTTCGGCCATATTGGACAATTACAAGATTATTCATTTGACAATATAAATGTAAAAAGTCCTTTTTTAATGGAGTTTAATAAGTCAAACATGCTTACCAATATAAAAACCAGAGGTGATGCAGTCCCTACTACTATTGAAAAAAGAATTAGAATAGATGGATTAGCGATATCTTATGCACCTATAGAATTTAATGGAATATCTATTTTGACATTTAATCCAATAAACTATACAGAAAGATTTCAATACCCAAGTCCTTATAATCATATTAATCCATCCGGAAGCGGCTTGTATGCGGGACCTTCAGGTCAATTTACTTATGATATTAGAAATAATACAGATTTAGATTCCTTAGTCAGATATCTTAAACAAATACCTGATAATTACCATATTATGGGGTATAACGGTTCTAATGCAGCTTTTAATCAATTACCGCAATATGTATTAAATGAATTTAGGAAACTTGGACTAACTAAACTAGAAACTATAAAAGCAGGAGAACCTTATGGTTTTTGGGTTACAAAAGGTAATCTACAAAGTGTTAAGGAAATTACAGCTGATTATTCATCTCCTATACCCCCTGCTTTACAATCTATAGCTGGAGATAATCCTATATCTTACCCAGGAAAAAACGGTAGCTTATCAACGAGTGTTATAGGACCTGCTAAAAATTGGAAAGAAATAGAATTTAATTTAGAAAATTCACCAAATGACAATTTTAATGTTAGAATAGTTGGCATAGATACTTTAAATAATCAGGTAAATTTATTCAATACTTCTAATAGTGAAAAAGTCGACATTTCTCAAATAGATACGAGAACCTATCCATATCTAAAGCTTTTTTATCAGTTCAATAATAACATAGAAGCAAAACTTCCCAAAACAAACTTTTTAAGAGTTACTTATAACCCTGTTGCTGATATATCTTTCTATCCTGAATTAAAAAATGAGCAGAATAAAACATCTTTAGATGAAGGAGATTCCATAAGATGGAATATTGGCTTAAAAAATTTCGGTCCAGTTACTTCTGATTCTTTAAGAATTAAATATGAACTCATAAGCGGTAACAAAACATTAATCAAAAACTTGAAAGTGCCTTTTCTACTTACTGTAAATGAAACTAATAATCTTATTATAAAAGCCCCTACTACAGGCTTCTCAGGAGAATGCTTACTTAGAATATCAGTATCACAAGTAGGCTTAAAAGAAGATAACGTATTCAACAATACAATATCTTCCTCCTTTACAATAAATAAGGATAAAATTCCACCAGTATTAAATGTACTGTTTGATGGAAAATACATTACCAATGGAGAACTTGTATCTCCAAAACCTCTTATTAAAATTATAAGTAACGATAATAATAAGTTTCTTATTATGAGAGATACCAGTCTAATTGAAGTTTATATTCGAAATTTAAATGACACATATAAAAGAGTTTATTTTAGTGGGTCAGAACTAGCATTTAATTCATCTGATATAAATGGTATAAATCAAATTAATATAGATTATAAACCTGAAAAATTTGAAGATGGAAAATATAGCTTAAAAATTATATCCAAAGATGTAAATGGTAATAGAGATATAAAAAATGATTATGAGATTGAGTTCGAAGTAGTAAATAAGCAATCTATCACTAATTTTTATCCTTATCCTAACCCTGTTACCGATAAGATGAAATTTGTTTTCACACTTACTGGAGATAAAATACCTGACAATATTAAAATTCAAATATTAACAGTAAGTGGTAAAGTTGTAAAAGAAATATCTAAAGAAGAACTCGGAAATATTAGAATTGGCAATAATATTTCTGACTACACATGGGACTGTACTGATGAATTTGGAAGTAGATTAGCTAATGGAGTTTATTTTTATAAAGTCGATATCGCAGATAGTAATAACATAGAACACAGGGCTTCTCAAGGAGATAAATACTTTAAAAATAAAATAGGTAAAATTTATATCATAAAATAATTTTACGATCTGCATATAAAGAAAAAAGAAGAGAAGATACTTGTGAAATACTTCCAGCTATAGCAGCCCCTACTATCCCATATTTATAAGTCAATAGCAAACCTAAAATAGCAATGGTTAATAAGCCAATCAAAAAAGATACGGTATTTAATTGTCTTTTATTTATTACACCAAAGTATTCTATATAAATAGTATTTAAGGATTTAGCTAATATTCCTGGCGTAAAATAAAATAAAAGCATCTTTATTTGCTTAAATTCCTCACCTAGAACTTTTACATATAAAAAATTTGGAATACAGAAAATAATTACCATAATTAAAAAAGTACCTATAAGACTAAGAGTCAACATTTTATTACGGATTATCTTAATATTAACCGCTCCGTCATTTTTAACCACTTGAGAGAAAAATATAGTTGCAACACTTTTAGAAAAAATCCATATAGACTCTGCTAGCAAAGTAACTATAGAAAATATACCTAATAATGATAAACCGAGAAACTTATTAATAACAAAATAATTTATTCTTAAATTAAATAGAAGCACTAAGTTATTTAGTTGATTTACCAATCCAATTTTGAAGCATTGATAAAAAGTTTCCTTAATACTGAATTTCCTTTCAAAAGTAAATAGTCTTATAATGAAGAGAAGAGATAAAAAAGATACTATCAGTAATGCAGATAATAATAAGTTCACATAGTTAATATCATTAAACGAATCATATAGCTTAATGAATGAAAATATGAATAGTATATGTAATACAGGCTGACTAATTCTAATAAGATTATACTTTTTGTAAAACTTGTTTACCAGCAAAATCTCCATTATATTTTGAATAATTGTAAATAATATAGCAGCAGATATAGTTTGAAATAGCTGGTTTTGAGGGATAATCCCTAACCAGAACATGATAAAACTAGCAATTGGCGCAGTTATGAAACACCAAAATATGGTTACTAATGTTAGAGAAGATAAAGAAGTTCTGTGATAAACAAAACCTATAGAACTTGTTCCTATAATAGCTGTGAAGATTTGTACTAAAGAAGTATTTAGTAAAAATAAACTTATATTGCCTCTACCATCTAGACCAATATATTTTAATGTATAAATAACTATAAAAGCATTTAATATTGTATATCCAACCGAACTTTGAAAATTATAAAAAATACTTTTAATCATTTCATCTTCTTTCTAAGCATCGCAACAAATCTATCAAATTTACGTTTAGTCAAAATCGCTTGCCATCTCCAATAATTAAATTTAACTTTATAATATGGGGTCAGCTGACCATTAAATTGTCTTTTAAAATTACCTATACCTTCGGTAGTAGCTCCACATAAATCAAATGACTTATACCCTTTAGATTTCAAAAAGTAAAAACTCTCAGCATAAACAGCGCTATGAACACCTGTATGATATAAAGTTTTATTAGAAGTAACAAGAAAATTAATACTTGAGTTTGAATAACTATCTAAAATCATTATCGATGAAGCAATAATTTCTGTATTATCAGAATATTTAGCATTTATAGAACAACCTAATCCTTTTTTTATGAGTTTATCAGCAAAACATACAATTTTATCACTAAAATCCTTAGAATAACCTAAGTTAATAAAACTATTATAATGGTATTTAATTACCTCTTCATTTGGCGAGTTATCAATTTTTAGTTCAATACCATACCTTTTACTCTTATTTATTTTATTTTGTACAGCCGATTTAAAACTTATTTTCTTATCAAGAAAATTAACATAAGTATAATAAGCATAAGCTTTAAACCCATTCCAATAGAAAGGTCTAATATCCATAAATTCTGGTGGTAGATTAAACTCAACTCTTTTAAATTTTTTTGTTAATTGAGAAATCCAAAGTAGAAGACATTCCTGAATAATAGAATCTGATTTTGAATTTAACCATATAGACGTATAAAAATATTCGTTAGGTTGAACAATCTGATTTTTTCTTTTATATAAAACTGAACCCAAAATTGGAATTTCACCATTAAAAACAATACTAGCCAAAGGGGTTAAATTAAATACATTGCAAGTAATCTCAATAAAATCAGTACTATTTAGTATAGATTGTTTGTTTAAACTCTTTGTAATTATATTCCATTCATTCAAATCATCATATATAACAAATTTCATTATTCGTTTTAATCTAAATACTTATTTAATTTAGGGAATTAATTAATCTCAATTGATAAAGTCTTATATAAAACACGTGATATACTTTAAACAACTTAAAATCCATAATAAAATTCTTTATTATGGATTGTGGATATTTATGTTTTTAACACTTTTAGCGAATCTCTTAAAATTAGAAATTATTCCATTTTTTGTTTTTAACATGTACTCCTATACTTTACCTACCACTGAAGAAGTATCATTTTATGTTTTAGAATACAATAATAAAGAATTTAATATTCCTGAAATATGGAATCACCATAAAAGAATGCTATTTTATTATACAATTGAACACCATCAATATATTTACAGAAATAATGGTTACGATAGATTCCAATTAAAACTAATCCCTCATCTCTCTAAAATAGAATTTTTTAAAAAAAACTCACTTTACCCTTATAAATACCAAAATCATAAAAATTACGCAAAATGGCTTATATCTTACCTGGAAGATGTAACTCAACAAAAGATAAGATATCTAAAAATATATAGAGTTGTAGCTATCTATGAAAAATGTATTTTAAAAGTAAAAAACAAAGAACAAATCATCCACTATGCCAACAACTGAGATAAGAAACATAGCACCTTATAGAGCTTATATTATAAGAACTAGTTTTATTTTTTTCTTAGTCATATTTTTTTGGAGGTATTATTCACATGTGTTACCTCATCAGTTAAAGAATCCTGACTTATTTAATTTAGGATTTGACCCTCTATATATTATTTATCATTTATTAAATGTTGGTCACATTCTAACAAACGAAAATTATTCATATATATTCACTATTCTACTACTATTTTTTACCGTGTATCCAATCATAAACCCTTATAATCGCACATTCTTGATTATTTATGCTTTACTTTATTTATCCTATTTTATAGTATTAAATACTTATCTAACATTTCATGCCCACTATATGAGTTGTATTTTACTATTAAATGTATGTTTTATATTTAAGAAAGATATAAATTTCAACTTTATTTGGGAATTTATGAGATACTTTATATGCTGGATATATTTCTCAGCATTTATTTGGAAAATAATTAACGGTTCACTTTTTCAAGCTTCTTTCGGTTTAGAAATTATTAAAACCAGTCAGGCTTCATATATATATTCAAATCCAAATAGTTTCTGGAGTTCATTTTATTTTTTCTTTTTATCAAATCCTATATTAACAAGTTTAGGAACACTAACTATTTTCTTAATGGAAGCACTTTTTGTGATAGGATTCTTTACTAAAAAACTAGACGGATTGTTGATTTTATCAATTTTTATTATTCACTTAACTGTATATTTGTTTGTTGATACCTTATTTATTGAGCAATGTTTACTATCTATTGTCTTAATTTCCACCACAACTTGGCATAAAATAGCGCAAAAATCAAAATTATTTCTTTATAAGGAATTTAAATTTTAATCAGAAATCTCAGTAATATTCTTTTTATATTAAAATTCATTATTTTCTTCTTATAAGAAACTTCATAGTAATGGCGCAATTCAGGATTAAATTTATTTTTAAATCTTGAAATTGACTTCATATTAGCACCCATTAAATCAACATCATTTATACCTAATTCTATTAACTTAGAAAAAGTTAAATCATAAAGATGAGCAGACAAACCTTTTTCGGAATAATTAGTAGTAGTCCCAATGAGAGGAAAATAAGCTATACCACATTTAACATCAATTACTGAAATAATAGACGTAACAAAAACACCTCTGTAGCTTATATTAAACGTATGTAAAAAATTATTATCTTTTAATTTTTTCATCATAGAAATAATTTTCTCAACTCTACTTTTCCTTAAGCCAAAACCTAATAAATTATTAAAATGTAAAACCCAAACCTTATCCCAATCCTCATCCTTTTGAAACGAAAAATCATTTATATTCCTTTTTAATATTCTCTTTATATTTTGATGATAATCTAAAGAATTTAAATCTTTTATATAAGTAAATTTAGAAGCTATTTTAAAATCTCTCCAAATAAATGGTCTAACATCCACTAAATCAGGTGGCAATTTGAATTTTATTGATTTATACCTTTTTATTAATTGTTCTAAAAAGAAATCCATAGCTTCTATCTGTGACCATGAATTTATTATATTAGAATTTATCCAAATAAATTGATAAAAATAATGATTAGGTGATATGACTCTTTTGTTTTTAATGAGTAAAGGCATGAATAATACCGGTTTTCCTTTGAAAAATACCGCAGCATATTTTATATCACATTCGTACACATTTGAAATGATTCTCAGAAACTTTTCACTGCCAAATAAGCTTGGCTCAATAAATAAGTCCTCTGGAACATAATCTATAAATTCTTGGTAATTATATGACACCTTTAAAGTATATAAGTACTAAGATAAAGAAAAGGCTATCTAATCCAACCTAAAAACAATAGGAATCACATAAGAAACCCTCACCGCTTTACCATTTTGCTTACCAGGCTTCCATAATGGAGATTTTTTTATCACTCTTATCGCTTCTTCATCACAACCTGCTCCAATACCTCTTAAAACTTTAATATTGGTAATTTCTCCGTTTCTTTCTACCACAAAAGATACGGTAACACGCCCTTGTATTTCATTTTCTCTAGCTACAGCAGGATATTGTAAGTTTCTATTTAAATACTTAGCCCAAGCTGTCATTCCTCCAGGAAACTCTGGCATTTCTTCTGCAGAAACTAAATATTCATTTCCTGAGTCTGTAGTTGTACCTGCATCTAAAATACCATTTGTACCTTCTGTATGAGTAGCATTTAATCCTCCCGCTTCACCAGCTTTATCTACCGAACTTATAATGCCTGTTTCTAATTCCTCCAAAGTAGGTGCTTCTTTCGTAACTAAATCATCGGGGGTTGGTTTAAAAGAAGTATACTTAATTTCTTTTTGTGCAGCTTCTTTTGGGGTAGTTACTTGCGTACCTGCTTTAGCAGAATTTAAAGTTTTTGGAGGAAGTTCTATTTTATGAACGCGATAAAGCTTCTCATCATCTTCCTTAGGAATATCATTTGGTGAAACATCTACCGTTTTTTGCTTATAAAAATAATACGCAGATGGACCAATAATGAGCACAGCAAAGCCGAATGAAGCTATAAATAATGCCTTAGCTAGGTAGTTACCAGAATTCTTTCTAAGCTCATAAGCTCCGTAAACTTGGTTTCTGCCATCAAAAATAAGATTAAGCCACTCAATCTTATTTAAATTAAATTTTGAGTATAACATAAAGAGTAGAATTGTTTTACTAAAAATATAAAATATTAATCAGAAAATCCAAATAAAATGCAAAAAAAATCGCCCCTGTTTTCACAGAGACGACTTTCAGAATTAATTATGAAGTGATTAAAATGCGTACACTACAGCTAAAGAAAATTGTGATGCAGATTTAGTACCTGTTAAACCATCACTTTTTAAGAATTGCTCATTACTTGCATTGTCTAATCTAAACTCTGGGATGAAAGTTAAACCACCATGTTTAAGATTAGCAGTTAAAGTTAATGCTGTTGTAGACTCGTCAGCAGATGCTCCAAATAAAGCTGTTGCATTTTCTTTGGCTTTGAAATATTCGCCTCTTAAACCTAAAGCAAAACCATCAGTAATAGCTACAGAAGGGTATAAAGCTACACCTGTGTAACCTTCATCGTCATTAATACCAGACCAATCAGCGGCATTTAAACCTAATTTAAATTTATCAGTGATTTGGTAAGCAGTTGTCAAATCTAAAATGGTTCCGCTTTGTGAACCTGATAACACATTTAAGTAAGCGCTCCATCCTTCAACAGGAGATAATGATAGTTGAGCACCAAAAGTGTTTACACCAAAAGATGGATTAGCGATATAAGTATTCCAAGAATCATTGAATAATCCTACCATTACGCCAACTTTATCTGAAATAGCATAATTTGCTTTGATACCCGCATTTTGGAAAGGACCGTTAGTGAATAAATAAGAAGTAGAATAATTAAAATTTCCTACCGGAGATATTACTTCATAACCCACAAAAGTACCCATGAAACCTGCTGTCATGCTAAATTTATCTGTAAAAGCGTAGGTAGCATATAAATTTTGAATGTGGAATGATTCTCCGAGACCTTCTTGAGGCAAAATAGATTGAGATTGACCTCTAGGACCAAAAGAAACCTCACCTACAAATGATGCTTTACCAGTGGTTTTCTTTAAAGCAATATCAACCATACCTAGAGAAACTGAATTTTGATCAGACGCAAAACTTGTTCCTATATTTGGTCTTTTAGCGAAATCATATTTGTAATAAGCATCAACAGAACCAGAAATTTCTAAAGCACTTGTTGCTGTGCTATCTTGTGCATGTGCAGTATATAAACCCGCTGCCAATAATAGAGATAATAAGGATAATTTTTTCATGTTTGTTTGTTGTTTAGTTTAAGTTGTTTTTATTATTGTTTAAAATGAAGCCGGGTTAATAAAGAGAGAATAATAACCCGACTTCAATATTTTAATTATTTTGAAGTGGTATAAGCATCTATGCCATGCTCATATTTATCCAAACCTTCAATTTCTTCTTGCTCAGATACTCTGATTCCCATAGTATATTTTAAGGCTGCAAAAATGATAAAAGACCCTCCGAATGCTGCTGCACCATAAACGGCTATCCCTTTAATTTGAGCAACTACATCCATACCTTCTCCAAAAATACCTGTAGCTAAAGTGGCCCATATACCACATACCAAGTGTACTGGTACTGCACCCACCACATCATCAAGTTTTAGTGCATCTAATGCTTTAACAGCTAATACAACTAATAATCCTGCTATTAAACCGATAATGATGGCCTCCATAGGAGTTACAACATCAGCTCCTGCGGTAATACCAACCAATCCAGCAAGAATACCGTTAAGCACCATTCCATAATCATAAGTTTTGTTTAAAATCAGTGCTAGGATAAATGCTCCTATAGCACCGGCACAAGCACCCAAAGTTGTGTTTACTAGTACTAATGAAGTCATTCCAGGATCTGATGATAAAACAGAACCACCGTTAAAACCAAACCATCCTAACCAAAGGATAAATACACCTATAGTACCTAAGGCCATGTTAGAAGCAGGGAAAGTATGAACCTTACCGTCTACAAATTTCCCTTTTCTGGCACCTAATAAAATAATACCTGCTAAGGCTCCCCAACCACCTACTGAGTGTACTAAAGTAGAACCAGCAAAATCATGGAAACCCCAAGATGCAACTACACCAGCACCCCAGTGCCAGCTACCCATAATTGGATAAATAACACCAACAAATACAACAGTAAAGATTAAATAAGCACTAAACTTGATACGCTCAGCAACAGCACCTGATACGATAGTTGCAGTGGTAGCAGCAAACATTGCCTGGAAAAGAAAATCTGTGTAATAAGTATAACCTCCACTAGCTGCATAAGCTGAAGTATTTCCGTTCTCTGGTAATACTAAACTCCAACCTGCAAAACCAAACCAACCCGGTGTATCACCAAAACCAGGGTACATTAAGTTGAATCCCATTAAGGCATACATTAAAATACCCAAAACAGGAGTAATAGCATTTTTAAACAGAATGTTAACTGTATTTTTAGTTTGAGAGAAACCCGCTTCTACACTCGCAAAGCCTAAGTTCATGATAAATACCAATGCTGTACATACCATCATCCAGATGTTACTCGCATTTAAAAAAGCTTCTTTAGCAGCATCCACCGTTTCGGCAGCCTGCATCATGAGTAAGTTAGGTGTTAAACTCACCAACTCGGTCAAACTACTACTGATTTGAATAAAAGTGTTGTTCATGTTTGATTAATTTAGTTTAGGATTTGTATTTAATAATTAATTATATAATTGAATTTTAATTTTTGAATTATCAATTATCTAAAAGTTTATTTAAAAATTCATCACTTTTGACACTGCTAAATTGTATATTTTATAATTTAATACAAAATTTTTGAAAATATTTCTATTTTTTTAGTATAATTTTAAATAAAGACATATAATTTAAGGTGATATTGAGTTTTTTTTAAATAAAAAACCAAAATTTTATATTTTCTCTAAAGTAAATCAATTACCAACATCATATTTTTAAGAAGCTTTTGAGAAAAAAACTCTTAAAAACGTCAGATAAGACTCAAAAAAATGAAGGCAAAACAAAAAATATCCTCAGAAAAATGGTATTTTCAATAAAAAGCACAAATTCTTGACATATTTTTTTAATTTTTTATTGTGAATTGGGAAAAACACCGTACTTTTAGCCAAAATTTAATCAAAAACATAATTTATTCATTAAAATAACCTAAGCAATGTCAACAATCAGGTTTCAAGCTTTACAAACTGTTTTAACCAGAACTATTCCTGAGGTAAAACAACCATCATCTAAAATCTCTGATTTTTATGGTTCAAAAGTTTTCGATAAGAAGAAAATGCAGGATTATCTCCCTAAAGAAACTTTTAAGGCAGTACTTGCTTCTATTGAGAGCGGTTCTCCTATAAGTAGAGAAATTGCAGATCAAATTTCTTCAGCTATGAAAGCTTGGGCCATGAGTAAAGGTGTTACACACTATACTCACTGGTTTCAACCTTTAACCGGAACTACTGCAGAAAAACATGACTCTTTCTTTGAACCGGCATCAGACGGTCAAGCTATTGAAAGATTTGCTGGTGATGCTTTAGTACAACAAGAACCAGATGCTTCCAGTTTCCCTAATGGTGGTATCCGTAGTACTTTTGAAGCTCGTGGTTATACTGCTTGGGATCCATCTTCTCCAGCATTCATTTTTGGTAAAACTTTATGTATACCAACAGTATTTGTTTCTTATACTGGCGAAGCTTTAGATTATAAAGCTCCTTTATTAAAAGCATTATCTGTAATGGATAAAGCTGCTACAGAAGTTTGCCACTATTTTGATAAAAGCATCGAAAAAGTAAATGCTTCTTTAGGTATAGAACAAGAATATTTCTTAGTTGATTTAGCATTATTTAATGCAAGACCAGATTTATTCTTAACCGGAAGAGCTTTATTTGGACACGCATCAGCTAAAGGACAACAATTAGAAGATCATTACTTTGGCTCTATCCCTGAGAGAGTTTTAGCTTACATGCAAGATTTTGAAACTGAAGCATTACAATTAGGTATTCCTTTGAAAACTCGTCATAACGAGGTTGCTCCATCTCAATTTGAGTGCGCTCCTATTTATGAGGAAATAAACTTAGCTATTGACCATAACCAATTATTAATGGATTTAATGGAAAAAGTAGCTAAGAGACACAACTTTAAAGTTTTATTACACGAGAAACCTTATGCTGGTATTAATGGTTCTGGTAAACATAACAACTGGTCTTTAATTACTAACACTGGTAAAAACTTACTTGCTCCAGGAAAAACTCCTAAAAACAACTTGATGTTCTTAACATTCTTTGTGAATACCATCAAAGCTGTTTACGAGCATGCAGATTTATTAAGAGCATCAATCGCATCGGTAAGTAACGACCACCGTTTAGGTGCTAACGAAGCTCCACCAGCAATTATCTCTATTTTCTTAGGCGAGCAATTGAATGATGTTCTTGATGAAATCGAAACTTCAAGAATTTCTAAAAAAGCCAAAGAAGATTCTGCTATGTGGCACAGTATTCCAAAAATCCCTCAGATTCTTTTGGATAATACAGACCGTAACCGTACTTCTCCTTTCGCCTTTACAGGAAATAAATTTGAGCTTAGAGCTGTAGGTTCTTCTGCAAACTCTTCTAGCCCAATGACTGTGTTAAATATGATTGTTGCTGATCAATTAATCAAGTTTAAAGCGGATGTTGATAAATTAATCAAAAAAGGAGACAAAAAAGATGTTGCTATCTTAACTATCCTTAAAAAATACATCAAAGAGTCTAAAAATATTCGTTTTGAAGGTAATGGATATAGTGATGAGTGGGCTGCTGAAGCAGAAAAACGTGGTTTAAATAACATCAAAACTACACCTAAAGCTTTAGACGCATTAGTTTCTGAAAAAACAGAGAAAATTTTTGAAGAAACTGGTGTATTCACAAAAAGAGAAGCTCATGCAAGACACGAAATCTTATTAGAAGCTTATTACAAAAAACTTCAAATCGAAGCTCGCGTAATTGGTGAATTGGTAACTAACGTAATTCTTCCTGCTGCTGTTAAATATCAAACAGAATTGATTACCAACGTAAAAGGACTGAAAGATTTAGGTTTAGCTAAAGATACTTATGCTTCTCAATTAGAAATTATTGAGCGTCTATCAAAACATATCAACTTCATTAAATCTAATGTTGAGCAAATGGTTGAAGAGCGTAAAAAAGCTAACGTTTTAGAAGATAGCCGTGAAAAAGCTGTTGCCTACGATGAGAAAGTTAAATCTTACTTCGAGCCAATCAGATATCATGTTGATAAATTAGAATTATTAGTTGATGATACTTTATGGCCTCTACCAAAATTCAGAGAGCTATTGTTTATCAAATAAGCTAAAAGCAGAAGGCTTAAAGCGCAAAGCTAAGGGCTAGAAGCAAAAATAAAAGCGTATCTATATTTCTGGATACGCTTTTTTTATTTTTCAAAAATCAACTCCTTCTCATTATAGAATTTCAGCTTTTTGCCTTTTGCTTTAAGCTCAGATACATCCCTTAGAGATAATCCATAAGGTAAATTATTTACATAAGTCATTCTTTTTACCTCCTACTTTCTACTTTCTACTTTCTACTTTATTATCTTTGCAAACCATGAGTGATAATAGATACAATCAAAGAGGCGTTTCTGCCGGTAAAGAGGACGTACATAACGCAATAAAAAATATAGACAAAGGAATTTTCCCACAAGCTTTTTGTAAAATCATTCCTGATATTTTAGGTGATGATGATGCTTATTGTAATATTATGCATGCCGATGGTGCCGGAACAAAATCTTCTCTAGCTTATATCTATTGGAAAGAAACCGGAGATTTATCTGTATGGAAAGGTATAGCACAAGACGCTATCATCATGAACTTGGATGATTTACTTTGCGTTGGTGCTACTGATAAAATTCTATTATCATCAACCATTGGAAGAAATAAAAATTTAATCCCAGGTGAAGTTATTGCCGAAATTATTAATGGTACAGAAGAAATCTTAGCAGATTTACGCTCTATGGGTGTAAATATTTACTCAACAGGCGGAGAAACTGCTGATGTTGGGGATATTGTTAGAACCATCATCGTAGACTCTACCGTTACTTGCAGAATGAAACGTTCTGACGTTATTTCTAACCATACCATAAAAGCTGGAGATGTAATTGTTGGTTTAGCTTCAGACGGGCAAGCCAATTACGAAAGCTTTTATAATGGAGGCATGGGTTCTAACGGTCTTACTTCTGCCAGACATGATGTTTTTCATAAATATATAGCAGAAAAATATCCAGAAAGTTATGACCCAGCAGTTCCTTATGATTTATTATTCTCGGGTAGTAAAAAACTAACCGATGAAATAAAAGTTAATGATACCACTGTTTTAACCGCCGGAAAATTAGTTTTATCTCCAACAAGAACTTATGCCCCTATCATCAAGCAAATATTAGACAAATATAGAAGTCAAATAAACGGCATGGTACATTGTAGTGGAGGCGCACAAACAAAGGTGCTCCATTTTATAGAAAACCTACATGTGATAAAAGATAATTTATTCCCTACCCCTACTTTATTTGAATTGATACAAGAACAATCTGGTACAGACTGGAAAGAAATGTATAAAGTTTTCAATATGGGACATCGTATGGAATTGTATGTAGATGAAAATATCGCTCAAGATATTATAGCAATATCAACATCTTTTGGTGTTAAAGCACAAATTGTAGGAAGAGTAGAGGTATCGGATAAGAAGCAAGTAACTGTTAAGAGTGATAAAGGAGAGTTTGTTTATTAGTTTCTAAATGGATTTATTGAATAACCAAGCAAATAATTTTAATCTCATTAGATTATTTGCTTGTATTCAAGTTTTAGTACTTCATAGCCTAGATTTTTATAACATTTGGTTTAATAACCTTTTCTACAAAATTTGGTGGCTCTTTCCCGGTGTCATTATCTTCTTTTCAATAAGCGGCTTTTTAATTACTAGATCGTTTGAAATAAATAATGTTAATTCTTTCATAAAAAAAAGATTTTTAAGGATTTATCCTGGATTAGCTGTTAATATTATCATAACTACTGTAATTCTTTATTTTTTCGGATTAATAGCCTTCAATTTCGATTTTATAAAATATTTAGCTTGTCAACTTACGCTATTTCAGTTTTTTGTTCCTGAAAGTATTAAGAGATTTGGTTTAGGTCATCCAAACGGGGCATTATGGACTATCAGTGTAGAAATTCAGTTCTATATTTTATTTTGTATTATAGGATATGCCTTAAAGTGGAAAAAGAAGACAAAACAATTTAAAACGCTTATTATCGCTAGTTTAATACTTCTTTCATCTTTTATAAACTATTATTCAAATGAATATTTAGAACATGAGAGTATTCTTTATAAACTAATATTTAATAGCATTTTTTATAACTTCTCTTTCTTTGGAATCGGAATATTAATATGGATAAATATTGATAAGCTAAGAAATTTACTTGAAGAAAAGTTCTCGTTTTGGATAGTAGGACTTACTCTAGTTATAATTTTAATAACTTATCATGATATACCTATCAGAAGGTATCAATTTGAGTTTACTAGCTTTTTATATTTAATTCTATTAGTTTCAACGCTATTTTCTTTAGCCTTTTCTTATAAGTCACTAAGCTTTAAACTAATTGGCGACACAGATATCTCTTATGGGACTTATTTATATCATTGTTTAATTATCAATCTATTTCTTCAACTAAATATATCCTCAAAATATATTTTGTCTATTTATTTCGCTTCATTCTTGCTAGGCTATTTATCGTGGTTCTTTGTAGAAAGAAGATATTTAAAATTAAAGCACACCATTAATTAATAATGTGCTTTAACCATTATTATTTAGTCCTAATATCTAATTCATCAATGATATTTTTTGCACCGCCAAGTACATCAATACACCATAAAACAAATCTTACATCCACATTTATGGTACGTTTATAGTTTTTGTCAAAAGCGATATCGCCACTCATGGCTTCCCAATTACCATCAAATGCCAATCCAATAAGCTCTCCCTTACCATTAATTACCGGAGAACCCGAGTTACCACCAGTAATATCATTATTACTAATGAAACCAACTGTTAAAGATCCGTTTTTACCATATCTTCCAAAGTTCTTAGCATTGTAAGCATCTATTAAATTCTGTGGTAAATCAAACTCATCATCGCCGGGAACGTACTTTTGCATCATCCCATCTATAGAAGTTGTGGTTTGATATAAGATACCATCCTTAGGAGAATAATTTTGGACATTACCGTATGAAATCCTCATGGTTGAGTTTGCATCAGGAAACATGAGTTTGCCCTCATTTTTCTTTAATAGGGCTTGAAGATACAAATGATCTAGTTTAGCTTTACTTTCTTCAAACTCAGTAATGATACTTCCAAAATTAGTTTTAATATATTCTGATGGAATTAAATTTTTAGCATATTGATATCCTGGATCTTTCTCTAAAGCTTTTAAATCTGGATTATTTAAAAAAGCTCTTAAAGATTCTGGTTTAACAATCAAAGATTTTTCCCAAACCTCGTTAGCAAACTTTTTAAATGTAGCTTCTGGCGAGCCATCCCAATATTTCTCTACAATTAGCGTGATAAATTGTGGATGTTGATTTTTTGGAACATCGGTATAAAAAGCGTTCAATATTTGTGCAAATATCTTCTTATCCGCAGATTCGTTATAAACTGCTTCGTAAGCACTCACTGTTTCCTCTACCCTATCTTTAATACTCTTTAAAGCCTCGGGATTATTTTTTGCTCTTTCTAAAGCATTAACAATTGGACCTAATTGCATACCTATTTTTACCCATTCTGAAGCCATAAAACCTTCATTAATAAAAGTTCTATGTACAGCATAGGCTTCATACGCTTTATAGGTATCGCTGTACTTTTGCATTAAAGAAGCGTATTCTGGTGTATTGGCTGCCCAAGTAGTAAAACTAGCTTCTTCTTGTTGTTTTTTATCGTAAATTTTTAACCTTTTTAACTGTTCTGTTTGGCCAATAAAATATTTCCAATAATTGGCAATACGAGCATATTGAGAGGAAATTTTTAGTCTAAAAGCTACATCTTTGTCCATTTCCTCTTTCCATGCTTTTAAGCGTATATCTCTTAATTTTACTATTTCAGGAGAAACATATTCGGTAGCTAGTTTTACGCCATGAGATGTTAAAAATCTGTCTGTTCTTCCAGGGAAACCATAAACCATAGCAAAATCACCATTTTCTATACCTTTAATAGAGATAGGTAGATATTTTTTAGGCGTATATGGTTTATTATCGGCAGCATAAGCTGCTGGTTTATTATCCTTATCTGCATAAACTCTAAAAACTGAAAAATCTCCTGTATGACGTGGCCATTCCCAGTTATCTGTATCGCCACCAAATTTGCCAATAGATTGTGGTGGTGTACCCACCAATCTGATATCATTAAATTTCTCAAAAATATAAAGGAAATACTGGTTGCCTTTGTAAAAATCCCTTACAAAAGCTTCATAATTGGTTCCTTTAGTAGCTTCTGCCGCTAAACTTTTACCCACTTCCATAATTTTTGTAGCTTTTTCTTTATCAGACAAGCCCTTAGTCGCATCCATTACCTTTTGGGTAACGTCTTCCATTTTCACTAAAAAGTTTACAAAAAGACCTGGAATTGGTTTCTCCTCGCCATAGTTTTTAGCATAAAAACCATTATCCAGAATATTATCTTGTGGTGTTGATTTTGAAGTGATGGCATCGTAACCGCAATGGTGATTGGTAAATATCAACCCGTTTTTAGAAACAATTTCTCCGGTACAAAAACCACCAAAGGAAACAATTGCATCTTTTAAACTGGCTTTATTTATACTATATAGGTCCTCAGGTGTTAATTTAAAACCCTGTTTTTTCATCTGATCATAATTTTTACCAATCAGCATCGGAATCCACATCCCTTCATCAGCTTTAGCTAGATTACCCAGAAGTAATAAAAAAGCAAGCGATAAAACTGCAAATAATTTGATTTTCTTCATTTTACTAGTGTTATGATTCAAAATTAACGTTAAAAACAAGATTGTGTTTTTTTTCATGCAATTGTTACAAAACAAAAAAGCCATCAGAATAATATCCTGATGGCCAACCATTAAATTAAAATAAAAGCTAGAATCCTAAACCTAAAGCAAAACCACGTACTTGTTTAGGAAAATCAGCAATAGCAGTTGCAGTTCCGCTGTTTAAGTTTATCAAATAAAGTTTAGTTACATTACTTGATGTTAGTATAGCGTATCCAACACCAGATGTTCCGCCAATATCAAACCCGTTAGCGGCATCTACATTTACCCCCAAGCCCATACCAACACCAACCAAAGTTCCATCATTTGGCGGAATTTGTGTAAATAATCTATCACTATTAACATCAATATCAAACAGCACTGTACTGGTAGCCCCAGCAAAATTATTGGTATAAGCAGCAGCACTTACTGTTGGAGATCCTGGATTAAGCGCACCATCTGTTGCAGCAAGCGCACCATCATTAGGGTTAAGACGTAAGTTCTGTCCGGTATTACTAACTACTCTTATTCTGTCTACTGTTGGATTAAAATCAAAGCCAAATGATGTCCCTGATAAGTAAGGCAATAAAGGTGGCAAACCAACTGCAGCAGCAGCTCCACTTGCCAGATTAATGGTATATAACCTACTTCCACTACTTAATGCATACAACTGCCCATTAGCCGGACGAAAATCTATCCCTACAATATTTTCTCCACTACCCAAGCCTGTTATAGCCTTAGTGATTAAGTTTGGATTAGCAGGATTAAAAATCAGAAGGTTATTTGTATCATCAACCGCATAAGCAACAGGCTCTGTAGGTATAGCAATGCCTACAGCATTATTGGCTAAATTTCCAAGATTAATAGTTGTACCTGTATTTACATCAACCTGATATAGGGTAGTACTAGAACCATTGGCTATGCTTGCCAAAGCAATTCCTTCTGGCGAAATATCGAAACCAGAATTTCCTGAAGAAGCTGGAATACCTAAAGACCCTACTTCAACTAAAGTACCATCATTAGGTGGGTCTTGCTTATATAATTTCTGAGTTACTACATCTATATTAAATAAAGTAGTTGAAGTAGCCCCAGCTTTATTATTTGTGTAGGCAGATGATGAAATAGCCACACCATTTATACCATTGATATTACCATCTACCGCTGCAACTACTCCAGTTTCTGGATGTAAACGTAAATTCTGCCCGGTGGAAGTTACTAACCTAATCCTATCTACAGTTGGATTAAAATCAAAACCTAATACATTACCTGCTATTGCCGGAGAAAAAGCACCAGCTCCAATAGCTGTTGCGGTACCTGTATTTAAATTAATAGCATAAATTCTGCTAGAACTACCCAAACCATAAAGCTGACCAGTTGCAGGTCTAAAATCTATAGCTAAAATAGTTTCTGAAGCTTGTAAACCAGAAATTGTTAGGGTATTGCCAACAGGCATTTGGGTATTATTGGCATTATATTGTACCAATTGGTTATTGCTGCTTAAAGCGTAAAAAAATACATCTGGCTTTCTGATACCATCATCATCTTTTTTACAAGCAGCAAATAGCGTAGCTATAATTAAAAAGCAAAGTAGTTTAAGCTTAGCTGTTGGATAGTTAACTGTTGTTGTCATAATAGTTCTTTTAAGGTTATTTACTAATTTTTAGAACTATTTACGAGGTTATAATGAATATGGATTTTTTTAAAAGATTTATAAATAAAAAAGCCACCAGCAATAGCTAGTGGCTAATATTTATGCAAAATAGATTTTATTTTAGAACCCTAAACCTACCGTAAAGGCTCTAACTTTTCTTGGGAAAACTAATCCTGGTGTAGCAGAACCTAAAGATGTATTAATAGTATAAATCCTAGTTTCTGTTCCTTTGGTAAGAATAGCATACGCAGTATTACTTACAGCACCAACATCAAAACCATTAGCAGCATCAGCAGTTACATTTAATTTCCCTACTCTTGTTACTCTTCCATTTGCCGCATCGTTAATTCTATACAAACTATCAGTAGCTGTATTCATCAAGAAGAAAACAGGATTGGTAGAAGGAACAAGATTATTATTATACGCTGTTGCAGAGAATGTTACACTATTAGATCCATTTATAGTAGCATCAATATTTGATACTAGCCCTGTTGTAGGGTTTACTCTTAAATTTTGACCTGTATTGCTAACTATTCTTATTAAATCAGCATTAGGAATAAAATCAAATCCAAAAGAAGTACCTGATAATAATGGAACTAACGGTAAAACACCTACAGCTGTAGCAACACCAGTAGCTGGATTAATTACATAAATTCTACTAGAACTACCTAAGCCATATAGTTGCCCATTCAATGGTCTAAAATCTAAACCTACAATGGTTTCACTTGCTTGTAAGCCAGTAATAGTTTTTGACACAGGTTCTGGTTTAGTTAAATTAAATATTAAAAGGTTATTATTAGCATCATCTATAGCATAGCCAACCGGAGCTGGAGCTATTGCTATACCTATTAAAGCTGTTGCTGCAAGTGCGTTATTTGGTGCGGGAAGAGGAATTACTCCTAAATCAATTGTTTTGCCGGTAGCCAAGTCTATTTGAAATAGGGTTGGATTACCTAGAACAGCATTAACTGCGGAGGAAGGATTAGCAGGAGGACCAGCAGAAATACCACCTACTGGTATAGCAGGAGCAGCTCCGTTTAAATTAGTAAATACAGCTAGTGCCTCTCCAGTTGGAGCAATATCAAAGCCTGCTAGAGCAGAATTTCTAAAGTTGGTAATATTGTTATTGTAGGCAGTAGAAAATGTAGAATTAGTATTAATTGTAATAGGTCTTACACCTAGAGAACCAACCGTTGTTAAAGCACCAGTATTTGGTACTTGTTTATACAACCTTGCATTAATTAAATCCAAATTATATAACTCAGTTGTAGCGGCTCCATTTAAATTATTAGTGTAAGCAGCTTCCGCCAATACAGCATCAGAAACACCACTAATTGCACCATCGGTTGCTAATATACTTCCATCATTAGGATTTAATCTATAATTCTGACCAGTCTTAGTAATTAGTCTTATAATGTCTAATGTTGGATCAAAATCAAAACCTGCTACTATACCTGCTGTAGTAGGTAATGCAGGAGCAAAAGGCGTTGAATTTACTGCTCTAGAATTTCCATTTAGTGGATTTAAAATATATAACCTACTTTGGTTACTTATACCATAAAGCATCCCTGTAGCCGGACGATAATCTATTGCAATGATGCTTTCACCTGTTTGAACTCCAGTAATATTTACAGCAGCTCCAACAACCTGATTAACATTATTTGCATTATATCTTATTAACTGTCCAGCCGGACTAGTTGTGGCATTCGTATTGGTTAAACCAACAAAAGCAATATTTGGTCTAACCCCACTTGGATTAATTGATAGTTCTTCTTCTTGCTTACAAGAAGTTATAGAACTGATGAATAAGGCGAAAAGCCCCAGTATTTTTATATCTAAATTTATCAGTTTCATCTTTATTTTATTATTGTTAATTAACAAATAGATATATTAATTAAATATATACCTTAACCCAAATTGCATACTATATGTTGATGCAAAGCCAACATTATCTCTCAAAATTGTTGGAGATGGTGCATTTCCATCAAATTGTAATCTAAAAGTAGGTCTTGTTGCTCCATTTGCATCAAGTGCTGCTAAATTAGTAGGAACTAATAACTGGTTTCTAACTAAGAAATAGCGTACACCCCAGTTTCTGTTAATTAAATTACCAAAGTTTTCTACTGTAACATTAAATTGTAACGTATTTTTCTTTTTACCTACATTAACAAATAAATCTTGAAACAAGTTTAAATCTACATTATTAACCCATGGTAATAAACCACCATTACGCTCTGCATATTTACCTCTTCTAGAATTTAAGTATTTATCTTGCTCAATTAATCTAAAGAACAAATCACTTTGTTGTTGCGCAGTATAAGTGATTGCGTTAGGTCCAGTACCAGCTGTAAAAGGAGTAAAGGTAATTTCACTAGGATTTCTTGGAACATAAATTAAGTCGGCATTAGCGCCATCTCTGTTCATATCCAGAGAATAGGTATATGAAACCCTACCTTGGCTTGAGCCTTCATAAATTAAAGAGATTGTTGTTCCTAAATTGCGTAAATACTCCTTTTTGTAAGTAATGCCCGCAACTACTCTATCAGGTACAAAACCATTATACCCTAACTCTTTACTATTAGAGCCATTAATAGTTGGATTATTTAACCAAGATCCAGAAGGTTGATCACCACCTCCATCAAAATAGTTTTTACCCTCTTGTCTTGTATAAGCTATAAATGAAGAAAAACCTTTACTAAATTGTTTCTCTATTCTAGCAGTAATAGAATAATTATAACCTCCACTTGCATTATCTAAAACATAGGTATTTAATGCTCCTGATTCCGTTGTACTTGGCAAACCAGCACCGCTTAATTTATTGATATACTTATCTGTATTTGAATTAGGATAAATAATTCTATTGTCAGGATAACCAGCAGTATTTAGTGGGGCAGCTTTAGTTGGATCTAAATTTGGATTTCTAAAGAAAACCTGATTAATATCATAATTGTAAATACCCTCTAAAGTACCTATTAAACCAAATGGTAACTTAACATCCATAGCTAAACTAGTTTTAAAAGCTTGCGGTGCTTTTACATTTGGTGTTAACAAAGATATTGCGTTTGGTAATGCTTGACCTGGTGTAGGTTGTGTAGCAGGTAAATAAGCATTAATATCAGGATTAAATTTTCTATTTGGTATAGGGTTAAAATTATTTTGCAATACTTCAGAAAACTGAAGTAACCCAGAATCTCCTGCCTGGCTAACAATCCAAACTTTAGGAATACCACCAGAGTAAACACCTACTGCGCCTCTAAATTGTAAAGTTCTATCACCTTTTACATCATAATTAAAACCAAACCTTGGTGATACTAATAAAGCAGAACTTGGTAAAACACCTGTGTCTAACTTTTCGCCGTTAGCAAACGTTAATGGTGTTAGTAATGGATGGCTTAATAAATCTTGTTTATAAGTGTATAAATCTCCTCTAATACCAAAAGATAAACGTAATCTATCATTTACGGTAAAGTCATCTTGTGCGTATAAAGAATACTTAGAATCTTTAAAAGTTGGAAAAGCCTGAGCGTATCCAGGAGTTAAAGAAAAGGTTTTTGCATAACCAATTGGATCTGCATTATTTCTAAAATCATCAAAAGAATTAAAAATATAGTAGCTAGTTGCGAAACGTTGGAAACCGTTTTGTGTTGTACTTGTTTCAAACTCTATACCTCCTAATAAATTATGTCTCCCTATTGTAGTCTGTACATAATCTATAACATTGTAAGATTCTACGTCTCTTAAGTTACCAAAACTAAAAGGCTCGTATCCAAAAGAAGTGAAAGGTCTTCCGTCTTTTAAAATGTCAACGAAAGGAAATAAAGAACTATTTGAAGTTCTTGGTTCGTTTTGGTTAGAGTATGAAGCTCTTAAAGTATTAGAAAATCTACCTCCACCAAAAGTAGAGTTTAATTCTGCTACTAATGAATAATAATTATTATCAGTAAAATAATTTGAATTTTCGAAAGCTAAAGCATTATTATCTGTTCTTGAACCATTTACAGGATAAGGGCTACCAATAAAAGGGTTTGTAGAATTACTCAAGAAAGATGGACTTTTACTTTCTAGCTGAGAATAACGGAGTGTAAACTTATGATCTTTATTGATATTCCAATCTAATCTACCTAATAAGTTTAAACGCTCACTTTCGAAACCATAACCATCGTATCCACCAGTTTCGTAACCATAAGTATCTCTTAAATATTGGCTTATTTCATCTAGCTCAGCTCTTGTTGGTCTATTAGCTCTTGGGTTAACTCCAAAATCAGATGGGTCAACAGAAGCTAATCTATTTTGACCAGGTCTAGATTGCTTATCAGATTCAACACTGGCAAAGAAGAATAACTTGTTTTTGATAATAGGACCACCAAGTCTAAATCCGTAAATTTTTACATCATTAGGATTTGGTATTAATTCATCATATCCCCCCACTCTTGTACCTACATTATTTTGATTTCTAAAATAAGTATAAGCAGAACCAGAAAATTCATTTGTTCCAGAACGTGTTGTAGCATTAACTGCCCCACCTATAAAACCAGATTGCCTAACATCTACAGGCGTAACGTTAACAGAAATTTCACCTAAAGCGTCTAGTACAATTGGATTTGCTTGACCTCCAGGTAAATTAGTTCCTATACCAAAACTATTGTTAAAATTAGCGCCATCAACTGTGATATTATTTTGACGATAGTTACCCCCACCAATACTATTACCTTGTGCTTGTGGAGTTACTCTGGTTAAATTGTTAATACCTCTATTAATTGAAGGAATTTCATTAATTTGTGCTGTACCAATATTTGTAACAGAGCCTGATCTGTCTGAACTTAAAATTGAGTTACCACCGGCAGTTACAACTATTTCACTTAATTCTGTACTCGCTTGTGATAAAGTAATATTTAAGACAAACGGTTCTCCTAGAGTTAAGAAAATATTACTTGAAGTTTTTGCTTGATAACCTACATAAGTTACTTGAACTGTGTAAGGACCGCCCGGTCTCATGTTTAGAAGGGAAAATCTACCGTCTGCATTGGTAGTAGTTGCATAAACCGTACCTGTTGGTAAGTGTGTTGCTTTTACAGTACCTCCAATAATAGTTTCTTTAGAGTCTCGCACCGTTCCAGTCATACTACTTGTCGTAATTTGCCCATAAGCCACAGACGTAACTGCCAGCATCAGAACAAACAAGTAATTTAGTGTTAGTAAATACTTCTTCATAAATTAATAAGTTAGTGTTAATTGTCAACAAAGATAAGTTGAAGAAATCACATTGCATTAACATTTACATTAAATTAATGTTAAATCCACAAAGAATTTATTAACATTTTACAAATATCACATCTTAAATAAAGCTAAATGCGTTTGGATGTGAATACTTATCTCCCCTTTTAGATTATTTTCTTAAATTCGAAGCCAAATTTAAATAGATATGAACTACGATCTTATTGTTATTGGTAGCGGTCCGGGTGGTTATGTTGCTGCAATCAGAGCTGCACAACTAGGCCTAAAAACAGCTATTATAGAAAAAGAATCTTTAGGTGGAATTTGCCTAAACTGGGGATGTATACCAACAAAAGCTTTGTTGAAAAGTGCTCAGGTTTTTGAATATATCAACCATGCTGCTGATTATGGTATTAAAGTAAACGGTGCCGAGGCTGATTTTGAAGCCGTTATAAAAAGAAGTCGTGGCGTAGCAGATGGCATGAGCAAAGGAATCCAGTTCCTGATGAAGAAAAATAAAATTGATGTCATCATGGGATTAGGTAAAATTAAAAAAGGTGGTAAAGTAGAAGTTAAAGCAGCTGATGGTTCTGTTAAAGAATATACTGCAAAACATACTATTTTAGCAACAGGTGGCCGTTCTAGAGAACTTCCAAACTTAAAACAAGACGGCAAAAAAATCATTGGCTACCGCGATGCTATGGTACTTCCAAAATTACCTAAAAGCTTAGTAGTTGTAGGTTCTGGCGCTATTGGTGTTGAGTTTGCCTATTTTTATGCAACCATGGGAACCAAAGTTACCATTGTTGAGTTTATGGATAATATTGTGCCAGTTGAAGATGAGGAGATATCAAAACAATTAGCTCGTTCTTTCAAAAAAGTGGGTATAGAAATCATGACCAAATCTTCTGTTGAAGCTGTTAATACCAGCGGAGAACTTTGCAAAGTTTCCATTAAAACAGAAAGCGGAGTTAAAGAAATAGAAGCTGAAGTTGTTTTATCTGCTGTTGGTGTAACCACCAATATAGAAGGAATTGGATTAGAAGAAGTTGGTGTTAAAACCGATAAAGGAAAAGTTTTAGTAGATAAATTTTACAAAACCAATATAGAAGGTGTTTATGCTATAGGCGATATCGTAATGGGTCAAGCTTTAGCACACGTTGCTTCCGCAGAAGGTATTATTTGCGTTGAGAAAATTGCTGGTCATCACCCAGAGCCTCTAGACTATAACAACATCCCAGGATGTACGTACTGCTCTCCAGAAATTGCTTCGGTTGGTTATACCGAGAAAAAAGCTAAAGAAGCAGGTTACGAAATTAAAGTAGGTAAATTCCCATTCTCTGCCTCAGGAAAAGCAAGTGCAGCTGGTGCTAAAGATGGTTTTGTTAAAGTTATTTTTGATGCTAAGTATGGCGAGTTCCTTGGCGCACACATGATAGGAACTAACGTTACCGAAATGATTGCCGAAGTTGTAGTAGCTAGAAAACTAGAAACTACAGGTATGGAAATCATCAAATCTGTACACCCACACCCTACCATGAGCGAAGCCATTATGGAAGCCGCTGCAGATGCTTACGGAGAAGTGATTCATTTATAAATGAGTTTGTTAGATGGTTGGTTTGTTAGATAGTTAGTTGATTTATACTAATCCACTTGTAAGCCCTAACAAACCAACCAACTAATAACTAACCAACTAAAATCTCGATAAGCCCTAACAAACCAACCAACTAATAACTAACCAACTAAAATCTCAGTAAGCCCTAACAAACTAACTAACTAATAACTAACCATCTAATAACTAACAAACCAACTACCATGAAACTTCACTCAATAGATACCGGTTTTTTTAAATTAGACGGTGGTGCTATGTTTGGTGTTGTACCTAAAGTCATTTGGAATAAAACCAACCCAGCAGATGAAAACAACCTATGCACTTGGGCTATGCGTTGTTTATTGATTGAAGATGGTGATAGACTCATTTTAGTTGATAACGGTATTGGAGATAAACAAGATGAAAAATTTTTAAGTCATTATCATTTACATGGCGATGCTACTCTAGAAAGCTCGCTGGCAAAACTTGGTTACAGTAAAGATGATATTACAGATGTTATTTTAACACACTTACATTTCGACCATTGCGGGGGTTCTATCATTAAAAAAGACAATCATCTAGTTCCAGCATTTAAAAATGCAACTTATTGGAGCAATCAACAACATTGGGAATGGGCTGTCTTACCTAATGCGAGAGAAAAAGCATCTTTTCTAAAAGAAAATATCTTACCCATACAAGAAAGCGGACAACTAAAATTCATACCCGTAGAAGATGGTTACGTTTTTTCAGAAAATATAAAAATACGCTTTGCCTTTGGTCATACGGATGCTATGATGCTCCCAGAAATTACCATTGATGGTAAAACATTTTTATATATGGCAGATTTACTTCCTTCCGTAGGGCATATTCCACTACCCTATGTGATGGCTTATGATATGTTTCCTTTAAAAACCCTGGAAGAGAAAAAAAGAATCCTAGAATTAGCAGAAAAAAACAATTATATCCTAATTTTAGAACATGACCCTATTCATGAATGTTGTACTTTACAGATGACAGATAAAGGAATAAGATTAAAAAACACCTTCCATTTAAAAGATTATCAACAAAACGTCATTTAAACAAAACAAGCATTTAATGGCAATATTTTTGGGATTGTAAAACCTAAAAAATATATGCCGAAATACTTATTCATATTCCTCTTTTTTACAACAATTTTAAGTGCTTGTGATAATATAGAATTTAGCCCTAATCAAGCTTTTAATAAAAATAGCCCCACAAATTTAAATCATAAAAACCTAGCATTACTTTATCAAAAACCAGTTACCTCAGATACACTAAGATTTATACTTAGTGGAGACACTCAAAGAGCTTATGACCAAGCTGTTGATTTAGTAAAGGAAGCCAATAACATCCCAAACCTAGATTTTCTAATCATTAATGGAGATATTTCTGATTTTGGCCTCTTACAAGAGAAAGAATGGATTTATGATATTTTCAAGCAATTAAAAGTCCCTTATATCGGAGTTGTAGGCAATCATGATTTGATTGCCAATGGTGTATTGGTTTATCAGAGAATGTTTGGCGATTTTAATTTCAGTTTTACCTATAAAGGCATCAAATTTATTTGTCATGACACTAATAGCAGAGAATATAATTTTAATGGAAAAGTACCAGACTTAAACTGGATAAGAAAAGAGCTACAAAATACAGATGATGTTGAAGGAATTGTATCTGTAGCCCATATCCCACCAAGGTCAGGAGATTTTGACATGAATTTAAGAACACCATACGAAGAATTATTAAATAGCAACCCAAAAACTATTGTTTCTCTACATTCTCATGAAAACGATAATGCGGCTTATTTCCCTTTCGAAGGAAGTATTCCCTTTATTGTATCCGAAGCTGTTGTAAACCGAGAGTTTTTGTATGTGGAAATCGCAAACGGTAAACTTATTAAATATGAGAATATTAAGTATTAATATAATTATCGTTTTCTTATTAGCAAAAGTAGCTACAGCTCAACAAGATACGATGCAAACCAAACATTGGTTAATACCAAAATCTGTAATTACGCAATACGCAGGAAGTATAGGGTATTTAAGTGCAGGAGTTGGTTATAACTTAAATAAAAGTGGTAATAGCACATTAGATATACATTATGGTCATGTACCTGCTTCAAAAGGAGGCAGCCTACATATTGTAACAGCAAAATTTGCTTATCGCCCATTTCATGTTAAAATCAATCAGCATACTACCCTAAGCCCACTAAATCCAGGCTTCTTTTTATCTTATCATGCAGGTAGTAATTTTGATTCGACATGGGATGATAATAACTATCCAAAAGGCTATTATTGGTGGTCAACAGCTTTTAGGCCACACCTATCGTTAAGTACAGAGCTAAGCTTAAAATCGGAGAAAAAACTCAAGTCAATAGGTATCAAGAAATTAAGTTTTTATAGTGAGTTCAATACAAATGAACTTTATTTTGTTAGCTTATTTCAAAATTCAACATACTTAAAGCTTCATGACATTTTTAAACTAGGTTTTGGCAGTAGAATTTATTTTTAAGTAATTAATTGCCCTTAAGTTTTTATTTATCAACATTTTACAATCAAAAACAACCTCTTCACTATCTGACAATAAAGTACAGATGGAATGATTTTTGTGGTAAACGATTTAAATAATTAATGAAAATTTTTCTAAAATAACTCCAACATTTTCACACAATTAACGTTAAATCAGACAAAGTTTTATTAGCTTTGCAAGCTTTCGTTATTCAGAAAAATAGAGCATATACAATAAATAGATGAGACAACTCAAGATTACGCAATCCATTACCAATCGTGAATCACAATCATTAGATAAATATCTTCACGAAATCGGAAAAGTTGATCTAATTACAGCAGAAGAGGAAGTAATCCTCGCACAAAAAATCAGAGAGGGCGACCAAGCAGCCCTAGAACGTCTTACAAAGACAAATTTACGTTTCGTTGTTTCCGTAGCAAAACAATACCAAAATCAAGGTCTTACCCTTGGCGACCTTATAAACGAGGGTAATTTAGGCTTAATTAAAGCCGCAAAAAGATTTGATGAGACTAAAGGTTTCAAATTCATTTCTTATGCAGTTTGGTGGATTCGCCAATCAATCTTACAAGCTATTGCAGAGCAATCACGTATTGTACGTTTGCCGCTTAACCAGGTAGGTTCTTTAAGTAAGATTAGTAAAGCGTTCTCAAAACTAGAACAAGAATATGAAAGAGAGCCATCTCCAGAAGAACTTGCTGACATTTTAGAAACTACGGTTGACAAAATTTCAGATACGCTAAGTAACTCTGGTCGTCACGTATCTATGGATGCGCCGTTTGTACAAGGTGAAGAAAATACACTTCTGGATGTACTGGAAAACGATAACCCAGATACGGATAGCATGTTAATAGATGAGTCTTTATCTGAAGAAATCAAACGTTCTTTATCAACTTTAACAGAAAGAGAAAGAGAAATTATTGTTCTTTTCTTTGGTTTAAGCACCAACCATCCGCTTTCTTTAGAAGAAATTGGCGAGAAATTTAACTTAACTCGCGAACGTGTTCGTCAGATTAAAGACAAAGCCTTACAAAGACTTCGTCATACTTCAAGAAGTAAAATTTTAAAATCTTATTTAGGATAACTATCTTTTTTAAGAATAAACATTCAAAAAGACTGTCTCCAAAAAAGGCAGTCTTTTTTGCTTCAAACCAATTTTAAAAACTGTAAATGGTATTTACCCTCAATGCAGATATGAACCTATCCTCCCCCCTAAAAGACTCTTGTTGGGTAAATTGGTAAAACGGACTAATTTTTAACTCTTTTCTTAAAGAAAACTGAAACCCTATGTGGATTCTATTCTGATCAAAATGAGAACCCACCGCATTATTTCTTGAGTTATACATGATTTCATCTCCAAAAATTAAGCTTAAATCATTTTGCTTATTAAGCTCTAATAATTTTTTTACCAAATTAATCTGAAATCTAACTCTTAAGTTGGAGCTTAAGTTAGCGTGTTCATCAAAATATCTTTGCTCAATTCTTAACCTATTAACAGTATTAAAAGGTCCTAAATTCCTTTTATAATTAGCTTGGATATAAAATCTATTTTCTTTGCTATAAAAAGTTTCTTGGGATGTCTCAAAATATGCGTATCCAATACCTAATTCTAAGCTTTTGTTAAAATTGTATTTAACATCTGGCCTTAATAACCAAAGCTGCTCTTGATTAAAAAAACCAGTAAAACGAGGCATATACTCTACAGACATAGCAAATTTAGAGGTAAGTTTTTTAGCTATTCTAAAACTCATCCAGTTTTCTAGAGGTTGCGCTTCGGCATAAACATTGCTAAACAGAAATATATAAAACAGAATTATTTTTTTTGAAAACATCCAGATCATCCTAAAAATTTGCAATTTACAATCAGCAAATTTATTTAGGCCTAAACCATAGCTATATTTTACAAATGAAAGATATTCCTTTAACCGTTAAAAGATCCATAGAGCTTTTAGGATTAGTACTCATCATGACCGTTATCTTTTTAGGTAGCGATATTATTATGCCCTTATTGATGGCCTTTTTCATCAGCATTATGCTGTTACCAGTTTATCGTTTCTTCAAAAACTATAAATTTCCAGACATTATTGCTATCATCATCCCCATCATCACTTTACTAATTATTATTGCAGGACTCATTTGGTTTTTATCTTCTCAAATAGCTGTTCTGGTTGATGATTTCCCTCAGATTAAACAAAATGTAAACACCCATTTAAACTCTTTAAGCTATTGGATTAATAAAACCTTCAATATCTCATCTAAAGAACAAATAGATTTTATTAATGAACAAAGCAATAAACTATTGAGCTCTGCCGGTAATATCCTATCTGGCGCAGTAGGCTCTGTTTCTGGTTTTTTCTTGTTCTTTGGACTTTTACCTATTTATATTTATCTATTCCTGTTTTATAAAAACTTGTTCCTAAGATTTATTTTCATGTGGTTTAGAAATGATAGCCATGAGAAAGTGAAAGAAAGCCTTAAAGCAACTGAAACTATCATTAAAAGTTATTTAATTGGTTTACTGATACAAGTAACCTATATGACTATTCTACTAGGTGGCATTTTAATGCTCATTGGCATTAAACACGCCTTACTGATTGGGGTTATTTTTGCGCTCTTAAATCTGATCCCCTATATAGGGGCCTTATTTGGTAACATCATTGGTGTTTTGCTTACGCTAACATCATCTGAAGAGTTATGGCCAGTAATAACAGTTCTGGTTGTTATTGCTGCTGTACAGTTTTTAGATAATAATATTTTAATGCCGAAGATTGTAGGCTCAAAAGTCAAAATAAATGCTTTAAGTGCTATTTTAGGTGTTATTATAGGTGGTACGCTTGCTGGTATATCAGGTATGTTTTTGGCCTTACCTATTATTGCCGTACTTAAAATTATTTTTGATCGCTCAGAAATGTTTAAACATTGGGGCGTTTTACTAGGTGATGATAAACCAGAAGAAAGCCCCATGAATTTAGGGAAAACTTAAATTTTCATAAGCTATTTAGCAACAACCCCATTTAACAATTGAAAAGTTGCACCATCAGGATTTTCATTAATTTTTAATTTCCCTTTAATGGTGATAGGCTTATTGGAGAATTTTACTGGGGTATCCATCATCACCTCTAACATTTCTGGGATATCACCCTCGCCACAAAACTGACATTGCATAATGGGTAAAACAGATAGTAAAAACGTTTTGTGTAAAGCAGCAGTTTTAAGAGGAACGATATATCCCGGTAAGGTAATAACTGTTCCGTTTAACGCCATTAAAGGTGGCGGAAAATATGGTTCATAATTTCCTGTAGCATTTTTCTTAATGGTTCTGGTACTTAGTAAATCCCAATATTTATTCATTAAAGGGATGTGTTTAGGTGCTTGTGCAAAAACAGATGAGTATGTAGCTACTCCAATAAAAAACAATAAAAATAAAACCCTTCTCATCAATTATTTAAAATTTTGGCAATATCATAACGGTAAACTTGTATAGCTGGTATGATAGCAGCTATAATACCCAATCCAATACCAGCCCATAAAACATAAAATTCATCATTTAAGAATAAATAGCCAGAAAATAAAACTTGTGATGCTCCATCTAAACTACCTAAAACCTCTACTAATATATGCCCAGCAGCTAAACCTAACAAAGCACCAATAAAAGTAAGTATAACACCTTCTATCAGCATCATCGTAAAAAGCTGTTGTTTTGAGGCGCCTAAGATGCGTAGCACAGCCAAATCATACTTACGCTCTTTAAGTGAAGAGAATAAAGTGATAAAAACACTAATAGCAGCAATAACCATAATTAAAATGGCAAAATAATGTAAAACATCAAAGCCTATACCTACCAAAGAGAATAAACGAGCGCTTTCTATAGCTGGCGATGCTGCCTGTAAATTGGTTTGCTCATTGATCATTTTAGGGAATAAAATGGTTGATACCGGAGAACGATATTGGATTAAAATAGAGGTAATATCTTGCTCTTCTTCAACAATTTCTTCATGATGATGCATGCCCCAAATACTAGACAATGGTGTAAGCACCAATTGGTCGGCACTAGTATGTTGTTTGCTTAAAATACCTACTACTCGGTAGGGATGTTCCTCATGTACTTCTGCCCCAGTAGTTAAACCATGTGAGCCGTAAATAAGAGCCCCTAATTTTAAATTCTTAGCTTTGGCAACATCGGCACCAATAACAATTTCAAAATTTTTACTCCAAAGTTTACCTTCTGCTATTTGTAATTGATGCAATTGTAAAAAAGATGGCTCGGTACCTACAATCCTATAACCTTCATAACTATCGCCCAAAGCAATAGGTACAGCCGTTTTAACCATTCTATTTCGCTTAATTTCCTCAAAGTTCTTTAAAGGAATATTACCCGTTGGGAAATCAATAAAATAAACGCTACTTAATATCAATTGTAAAGGACTGCCTTTGGCACCTACAACTGCATCAACATTTGCTGCATTACGTTCTAATTTTTGCGTTAGCTGATGAGATACTAAGATGAGTGTAGTGATGATAGCCATCCCAAAAGCTACCAACAATACACTCAAAAAAGATGATAGCTTTTTAGCTTTTAATGCTTTAATACTTATCCCTACAATCGTCATAACCTAAATTTGATAAGTATTTGGGAAACAATCTTTAACTCTTTTATCATGTGTTGCGATAATTAAATCTGCCTGATTTGCAGCTGCCTGGGCTAGAAAAAGATCTAAAACTGCTTTAGCATTTTCATCATCTAAACTTGATGTAGGTTCGTCTGCGATGATATATTTGGGCTTGTTTAAAACTGCCCTGGCAATAGAAACTCTTTGCAATTGTCCCATACTTAATTGTTTGGGATAATGGTTTAGCCTATCGCTAATCTGTAATTGTTCTAAAACTTCCAAGATGCGATTTTTATCTTCTTTAAGCTTGGCAAATTTTTGTGCTACCCGCAAATTTTCTGAAACAGTTAAACTAGGTATGAGATATGATTTTTGAAAAACAATACCCAAATGTCTAGCTCGCCATTGGTCTAAATCATTTCCTTTAAGTTGATACAAATCTTGTTGATTGATGTTAACTGTACCAGAAGATGGCTTTAATAAACCCGTTAAGATATTTAGTAGCGTGGTTTTACCACTACCAGAATTACCTAAAACAAGGCAATGCTCATCAGATTTAATGGTTAAATCTTTAAAATGGATGGTTTTAGTATTAGGATAAGTATAAGTTATTCCGCTTAAGGTTATCATACTATCTAGCTATTTAATTTACAAATAAGCAACTTTTAAGGCTTAGAAGTATCATCTATTTGTTGAAAAACAAAAAGCTTAACGCATAAAAAATGCCGGCTTAACCGGCATTTTTGATTTATAAGATACTTCTTGAAATCCCTAATTCTAATCCTCTAAGTTCTGCTAATCCGCGTAAGCGACCAATAGCAGAATAACCCGGATTGGTTTTCTTAGTTAAATCATCTAACATTTGATGACCGTGATCTGGCCTCATCGGGATGTTTACTTGCCTTTTTTGCATTAATTGAACAAGCTCTGCAACTACAGCATACATATCTACATCACCCTCTAGGTGATTATCCTCATAAAAATCACCAAATTCATTTCTTCTGGTGCTTCTTAAATGTAGGAAGTTGATACGCTCTCCAAACTGGCGAACCATTGCTGGTAAATCGTTATCAGGTCTTACACCAAAAGAACCTGTACAAAAGCATAAACCATTGCTTAAAGATGGTACAGCATCAGCCAAAGCTTGAATATCTGAAGCGGTACTTACTACACGTGGTAAACCTAAAATAGCGTAAGGTGGATCATCTGGGTGTATAACCATTTTCACACCGCATGACTCGGCAACTGGGATAACCTGCTTTAAGAAGAAAATTAAATTTTTACGAAGTTGAGCAGCATCAATACCAGCGTATTGGTCTAATGCCAATTGGAATTTCTCTACCGTAAAGCTTTCTTCGCTACCTGGTAATCCAGCAATAATATTTCTTTCTAACAAAGCTTTATCAGCATCACTCATGGCAGCAAAACGCTCTTTAGCTCTGGCAATTTCATCGGCTGTGTAATCTTGCTCTGCTCCTTTCCTTTTCAGGATAAATAAATCAAAAGCAATAAAAGCTGCTTTTTCAAATCGTAGCGCTTTAGAACCATCAGCAACAGTAAAAGCTAAATCTGTACGTGTCCAGTCTAAAACTGGCATAAAGTTATACGTAACCGTATAAATACCGCAAGCAGCTAAGTTTTGAAGAGATTCCTTATAATTTTCTATATGCAATAAATAATCGCCGGTTTGGGTTTTGATAGCTTCTGATACAGGTACGCTTTCTACAACGTTCCAAACTAAACCAGCATGTTGTACTTCTGCTTGTCGTTTTTTGATTTCTTCAACTGTCCAAACTTGTCCGTTAGGAATATGATGAAGTGCTGTAACAACCCCCATGCATCCGGCTTGTAGAATATCTGATAAGCTTACCGGATCATTTGGACCATACCAACGCATGGTTGGCAACATTTGATATGACATTTAAACTAAATATGTAAATTAAACCCCTCCGAAAGTAGCAAAACCACCATCAACATTAACAATTGTACCTGTTACAAATTTAGAAGCATCACTTAATAACCAAATTAAAGCCCCTTCTAGTTCTTCTGCTTTACCAAAGCGTTTATACGGAGTTTGTTTAATAACTAAATTTCCTCTATCTGTATAGCTACCATCTTCTTTGGTTAGTAAAGTTCTGTTTTGCTCTGTTAAGAAGAAACCTGGCGCAATAGCATTCATTCTGATTTGGTCTTTATAACGATTAGCCAGTTCTACTGCAAACCATTTGGTATAAGAATCTATCGCTGTTTTTGCCATGCTATAACCTAAAACCTTGGTAATAACACGTTGTGAAGCCATAGAAGATATGTTAACGATACTACCGTTACCGGTTTTAGCTATCTCGGCACCAAAAACTTGTGTAGGTAAAACGCTTCCAAAAAGGTTAAGATCTAAAACTTGCTTTAAGGCTGGAATATCCAACTTAAAAATATCTGCTGATGGGTCTATCACGGCACCGGGCATATTACCACCAGCACCGTTTACCAAACCATCTATTTTACCAAAGGCTGCTAAAACTTGTTCTTTTGCTTTTAAAAGGCTCTCTTCATTTAAAACATCCGCAACTACAGCTATAGCTTTACCACCTTTAGCTTTAATAGCTTCTGCTCTTTCTTTTGCCACAGCCTCATTTCTCCCTAAAATAGCAACGCTACCACCCGCTTCTGCAATAGCGTTTACAAAAGACTCGCCTAAAACACCTGTTGCGCCGGTTACAATAATTACCTTACCTTCCAGAGAGAAAGGGTTATTTTTGTTCATCATCATATTATCATTAAATTGGTTTTGTGTCTTTTAGTTGACGAATGCGAAATTATAAAATTAAATGAATTGGGCATTAATTAATTGAAATTAAGCAATTGATACAAAGAATATTATTAAGATTTCAAAAGCTGAATAATGTTTTGATAGGTTTGACTAACAGCCATAGCAATGATAGCTAATGAATCCCCTGCATACACCTCTCGGTATGCTATACTTTTATCCAGATAAAGAATATGAGTAAAAATTGTTCCTACTGGCTTATCTGTTGCCTCGCTACCTCCTGGGCTACATAAGCCTGTAATAGCCACAACCATATCTGCATGTATGAAGTGTTTTAAGCCTATAGCCATTTGCCTGGTAACCTCGGCAGATTCTGGCGTATAATGCTCAATTAAGGCATCGCTTACGCCGAGATATTGCTTTTTCAAATCGCCATCATAGCAAACTAAACCGCCTTTGAACACAGCGCCAGAACCCTCTACTGCCCCTAAACCTGCACATAAAGCTCCTGAGGTTACACTTTCTGCAAAAGCTATGGTTAACTTTTTATCTTTTAACAATTGGCAGCATTTTTTGGCTAATTCCTCCATGGTTATGGATTTACAATTTTAAAGCCAACACTTCCCTACTCTATCAGTAAAGAATCTTCTGTATCATCCGTTAAGCTAAATTGGTTATTATCTGTCCCGGCAATACCTTCTACAGAACCATGGATGTGGGCTGCGTTTAACATAACTTTTTCCAATTGCTTTTCGCGAGCTTTCCATAATTTCTCCATAGCATCCCGTTCTCTTTGGATGCTCATTTTCATGCTTAGGAAACCTTCACGGATAGCTTTCCATTGCTCAGCAAATTCATTACCCGTAAGATAATCATACAACATGTGCATTTTATCTCCTTTATTTTCTTGAGAACGGGCTACTCCTGCTATTTTGATGATACCATCTCTTAATAAATGAGCAACTGCTTTAACTTCCGCAAAAGAGCAAATCCAAACGCCGTCTCTTTCGCCAAAGCAATCCATGCCTTTTGGATAAACTTGGCTAACAATAACCGCAACATCTACTCCAGTACTGCGCATATCTCTTTTGAGTTTTTCTATCCATTCCATAGAAAAATCTTTGGTACGCTTACTTTCATAGATGATTTTACCACAATCTTGCCCAAATTTATTACGTACCAATTGTACGCAATCTGCTCCACGAACACCTTTCCCTACTTCTGAAATTACATCAAAAGGGAAGCTGTTTTTTAAGAGTTCTTCTAAAATAAGTTCCTGAACCTCACCTTGCAATTGCATAGAGCCTTGCTCGGCTTTTCTACGCATTTCTTCTGCCAGCTTCTTCTGATCCTCAATTTGCTTTTCTAATTCTCTAACTTTAAGCTGGTACTCGGTATCTTTCACACTATTTTTTTCTGCCTCTTGTTTTCTTATTTGCTCCACAAGCTCTTGACGCTGCTCTTGCAACTTTCTTTGTAGCTGAATTTCAAGTTCTGCTTCTTTATCTTTTAAGGACTGTTCTTGTTTTAAAAACTCTAATTCCTTTTGGCGGGCAAGCTTTAATTTCTCTTCGTTTTCTTTATTATTTTGTTCTAGCAAAGCCAGTTTGTTTTCAAAATCGTTAGCAATTGCCTTACGTAAATTTTCTTCTACATTTTGCTGCAACAGCTTTTTTTCTTGTTGTAAGCGTAGCTCAAAAGCTTGCTCCTGCTGTTGTTTCTCTTTAGCAAGATCTTCTAGTTTCTTCTTAAATTCCTCATCCTTTTGCTTTGTAAAAGAGAGCATTTTTTCTCTCAATTCCTTCTTATACTCCTCTGTCATAGCTTCTTCCATAGGAAAAACATGAGCGCAGTTAGGACATTTAATTTCTGTAGACATGAATAATATTTTGATGTTAGAATTTACAAATTTACATCGCTAAAGCTAAAAAAAATAGCAAATTATACCTAATGCTTGTAACTATTTTAAAAGCATGAGTACAGAAGCTAGTAAAGTAATGGCAATGATAAACCAGCGGAAAGTTTTATCGGTTAATTGTTTTACAACGCTTATGCCTACATAAGCACCTAATAAAATGGCAGGTATGGTTAAAAGGTTTAACACAAAACCATCCCAATGAATGGTATGCCACACAAAAACATGAAACGGAACTTTAAAAACATTGATAACAAAGAAAAACCATGCTGTTGTACCTATAAATGAGTTTTTATTAAGCCTCATCGACAAAAAATATACTGCCATTACGGTACCTGCTAAATTTCCTATCATAGAAGTAAAACCTCCGGCTATGCCCATAGAAGCGGCAAAAGCGGGATGTTTAGGAATTTTCTCTCTGTTTGTTCGCTCCATCCAAATCATTACGATAACACTTAAAACAATGATAATAGCCATAAAGGCTCTAAAAATAGCATCGTTTATATAAGCACCTACCCAAGTACCTAGAATAATACCTACTGCTGCCCAAGGAAATAATTTCTTTAGATAAGACCATTCTGCATGGCGGTGGTAATATATAACCCCAAAAATATCGGCTATAATGAGCATGGGTAAAATAATACCACTTGATGATTGTCCACCAAAATAGATAGCCATAACTGGCACAGAGAGCATACTGGTACCATGAATACCGGTTTTAGACATTCCAACTAAAAATGCCACTAGTATAATTACCCAAACTTGGGTGATATCATAAGAAAAGGAAAAAATCTCTATCAAAACGCCTAGGTTATGAGGAACAAAACAACTAAGAATTTATGTTATAGAAGAATTTATTTTAGGATGTTGAGCTTCTAGTGGCAGAGAGAAATAAAAAGTAGAACCTTTACCTAATTCACTTTCTATCCAAAAATTGCCATCATGTCTATGTATAATCTCTTTAGAGATAAACAAACCTAAACCCAAACCTTGAAATTGCATAGCTGTTTTATCAACCCTAAAATAACGATCAGATATATGTGCGATATGATGATCAGAAATACCTATACCATAATCTTGTACAGCTACAACCAAGTGCTTATCATGCACTTTAGAAGTTACGCTTACCTCTTTAGCATTGGGCGAATATTTGATAGCGTTTGATAAAAAATTATAAATAACCTGCTCTATCCTAAATTTATCTCCACAAAGATTAACTTTTGCTGATTCTACTAAATTGATTTGATGTGTAGGCGAGATATTTTGAATACTGGCAATACTTTCTTCAAGCATTTGATGAAAATCAAATGATTTAATATGGTAAGTAAGTTTACCGGCATTTATTTTAGAAACATCTAACAAATCTGCAATTAAAATCTCTAATCTTTTTAAGTTTTTAGAAGCTTTTAACACAAATGGATAAGCCTTATCATGTTTATTTAATGATTTTTCTATCAATTGAATAAAAGCTTTCACACTGGTTAAAGGAGTTTTAAGCTCATGACTAGCAATACTTAAAAATTCATCTTTTTTAGCTGATAATTCTTTTTCTGCTTGTTGCACCAATTCTTGTTCTGTGATATCAATAATACTCCCAATAAATCCGGCAAACTCCCCGTCTATATCATAAGGATTTGCTTGCGCATACACCCAACGTAAAGCACCATCGGCTCTTTTAAGTTGAAATTTGTCTTGATATGATTGTTTAGTGGCTATTGCATTTGCCCAGCCTAGTTTACGCTCTTCATCGTCTACAGACGGGATAGCCTTTCTAAATCCTTCACCTAAACTTTCGGTTACGCTAAGTCCGGTAAAAGCTGTCCATTGTTTGTTAACATAAACGAAATGACCTTCTGCATCAGACTTCCAAACCATAAAAGGTGTTTCGTCTGCTAAAGTTTTGAAATATTCTTCGCTGTCTTTTAACTGCTTAAGTTGTTGTTTTTGATCATGAATATCGCTATTAGAACCTACCCAAACCAGTACTTCATTCTCCTTATTTTTTAGCGGAACTCCTTTAATCAAATGCCAACGAAATTCTCCTTTTGTATTTTGAAGACGAGCTTCTATAGTAAAGTTCTGGTCGTATTTCATGGCTTGCGACCAAAGTATCTGAACGATAGCTTTATCTTCTGGATGTACAGTATCATACCAACTCCAACCATTTGAAGATGGTTGACCTACATAATCTAGCCAAAGTTTATTGACATAGATAAGTTCTTTACCACTAGCAGAAGTCATCCAAACTTTTTCAGGCATCGTATCGGCCATGGATGCAAAACGATCTTTACTTATTTCCATTTCTTGGTTAGCCAAAACCAAATCTGTTACATCAAAGCCAAAAGTAGCGATACCGTCTACCCTACCTTCATAATCATAAACAGGTGTTATTAGATAATCTAAATAGATATTTTGCATTTCGCCATGTTCATTCTTATATCTGGCTTTATGGCGTTTTCCTTTAGCAGCTATGCCTGTTTTATAAACCTGTTCACTTATCTTTTTATCTTCATCGCTCACTAAATCTGGAAATAGCTCTTCAGGTGTTTTCCCTAAATAATCCTCACGTTGGGTAAAATCTGTAATGGCTTTATTTACAAAAGTATATCTCAGCTCAGGACCTCTTCTTATCAATATGTAAGCCGGAGCATTCATGAAAACAGATTTAAATTCTTCTTGCTGGCGTTTGATAATATTGTTAAACTGCTTGGTTTTTATATCAACCTCTTTTTTTGCAGAGATATCTATCACGTAAGTAATGGCATCTCCTCTTTTATCATTTAACAACCTAGCAGCACCTACTAAAACCCACACTTTACTACCATTTTTATGATAATACTGTTTTTCAAAAGGTAAACACTCCCCTTGCTCTTTTAATTGTTGCAGCGCTTGAAGGGATTCTTGCTTAAACTCTGGAGGAGTTAATTGATCCCAACGGATAAAACCATTTTCTAATTCTTCTCTGGTATAACCAATAATATCCAAAAAAGCATCATTAGCATCTAAAATTAAACCGTTAAAATCTGATATGAGAATACCCAATACATTAGCATCGTAAATACGCCCAAATTTATGCTCTGCACTTTTAAATTTATACTTAGCATTTTGTATAGTAACGCTGATGGTTCTTCTAAGTAATAAGAAAAATGAAATAGCTGCTACCATTAGAATAGCTATAATAATTTTAAAAATTATTAAATCAAGGCTATCTATAAAAAATAAAATAACGGTAATAGAAATAATGAAAAGAAGTGCTACTGATGCTATCTCAAGGGTTTGGTAAACTTTCTTTTCATTCATAAGCTAAGAATAGTTAGAGCTATCATCAAATAAATTAGTTTTTTTATACTGTAAGAAAATTAATGATTTATGATATATATCACTAAAATTATACCATATTGTGATATAATATAATCTATTTAAGGCATACTTTTAGATATATTTAAACATTAAAATATATATGTTATGATTATACAGGTTAATACAGACAACAACATTGAAGGTAAAGAGAGATTGAACGAATACGTTAAAGGTGTAATAAGCGAAAGCTTAGACAGATTTAGCGGTCATATTACCAGAGTTGAAGTGCATTTAAGTGATGAAAATGGGCAAAAAGAAGGCGCTGATGATAAGCGTTGTTTATTAGAAGCAAGGGTTGAAGGCCTAAAACCGGTAGTGGTTACCAACTTTGCAGAAAATTTACATAAAGCGGTAGACGGCGCCATCAATAAAATGAAAAGTGCTTTAGATAGTGCTATCGGAAAAATAAAAGAACATTAATAAACTATCTTTCTTTAAGGTGTTTAAATTTCATCAACGTAAGGTTATCTTTTTTGTTACCTTACAGCAAATCTTTAGATTTATGAAATTTAAACACCTTTTTATATAAAAATAGCTATGGCGAAAACTAAACTTACTGTAAATAATAATGGTTCTTTAAAAGTAGAAGGCGACTTTGAAATTGTAGATAAAGCCGGAAATGTGTATCATTTAGGAGGCAGAGAAATAATTTCTTTATGCAGATGTGGCTTATCTAAAAATAAACCTTTTTGTGATGGTGCACATAAAGGTCATTTTGAACACGATGCTACTGCTTTTGACCTTCCACCAAGAAATGTTTAAAATATAAAAGCAGCCTAAAAAAATTAGGCTGCTTTTATGACTAACATCTAAGAACAAAAAATTATTGTGCTCTTCCTGTTTGTTTATCCTTTTGTCTTCCGATGATGTAACCCGTACCAGCACCAACAACCCCGCCTATTGCAGCACCTCTACCATCTTTTTTATCTACTAAAATACCAGTTACTGCGCCTGCACCTGCACCAATAACAGCACCTTTTGCGGCAGAGCTCCAACCTTTTTTCTCTTGTTGTGTAGCAACAGTATTATTTCCTGATGATACAGAAGATGAAGATTTATAATTGCTATTACGAACTTCTTCTCTTGCGGCAGCTTTGGCTGCTGCTATTTCTTCTGCTCTTTTCGCTTCGTCTTTTCTGGCTTGTTCTGCCCTTTCAAAGCTATCTAATCTTAAGCTATCCCTGATTATTTTTACAGAATCTTTAAAAGTATAGGTTTGATTACCCTGATTGTTTTTTGCGTTACTATTACATGCAGATACCGCTACGGCAACTGCAAGCGACATGATGATTAGTTTCATATTCTTTAATTTATTTCTAATTTTTGAGTTAATCTAAATGTTCAGATTACCCATAGACGTAAGAAAAAATAGTGCCAACTTATAAAAGTATTTGATTACTTAGCTCTTTATCAATAGAGATGTAACCAGGATATTTGATTTGCTGATGGCCAATGGTTATGGTTGGTTTAATTTTTATGGTTACTAAACCTTTTCTTTCTTGATTCGTATTTAGAAAATCAAACACTTCTTGCTGAATTTCAGGGTCTGCCACTAACTGATAGATATTTGCCTTTAAATGAATAGGAACTTTTATAGTTGATCCTGGGGCTATACTAATTTTCTGATCTACTAAACCAGAAATCAGCTCCCTGTCTTTAATTAATATGATATAGTCAAATTGATTTATTGATGCTTGTTTTGCAGTAGGATTACTAATCTGAAGATTTACTTTACCTGTTAAGGGAATATTTTTTCTTAAAAAACCTAGAGCAACGCTTGGAAGTTTAGCTAAATTGATTTCATCTGCTGATGAAAATTCTTTTATAGCTAATCCAGCTATATAAATACTATCAGCAGAAACTATCTGGTATTTACAATCTTCAAGGGCTTTTAATTCTCTTTTCTGCCTGTTTAAACCACAAGCTGATAGGAGTGATACCAAGGCAATAAAAATAACAGCTTTATATTTCGGATTCATGATTTTAAAATTTGAAGTATAACGCTTTGGATCTAAAAATCATATTTTGATTATTCATCTTCCAACTTCCCTTTTTGAGGATTGTCATATTCTTCTGAAGTGCCAGTAATAGGTGGGTGACCCTGAAACTCTGCATTAACATCATCAACCCATTGTTCTTTATTAGTGGGTTGGTGTTGGTTTTCATCTTGCGGATGAAAGGGAGCTCTTTCTAGGGGTTCTTGTTCTGGAATGTCTTCTGTAATGATTTTATTTTTCTGTGGTTTCATATCATGTTTTTCAGTATCAAATACAAAAACACGACCAATATTAGTTCTTTATAGCTGTAATTCTTTTGGTATCCCGATCCATACTTTCAAAAATCAAATGCTTTTCATCAATTTCTATGATAAGAAAAGGTATAGCTCTTTTTTGTCCGTCTGGCAATATTTCATCATAACGGATGATATCACCATCTAAAACAAATGTACCTTCTGATAATATTTTTCCGGAAGATATAATTTTAGCTTTAGCACTTTTTTCAAAAATAATATAAGGTTTATCAGCTTCAAGTTCTTCCCCTTCTATAACGATAACAGGATTTTGTCTTACAAACTCAACTTTTTGATAAAGCCATTTTCCCTCAATTTGCGCTGTTTTTACGCTTTGTTTACAGCTAAATAATAAAGCAATGCTTATTAAAACGATGTATAATTTATAGTTCATTTCTATTTGCTTTATGGCTACGTATCATAGCTCCAAAATCCATCTCAAATTCCATAGCTTTTACAGTTTGCATCAATCTTTTTACTCTGGTAGGGTCTGTTTTTGCTTCGTTAATCCAGTTGATAAAGTAGTTACGCTCTGCTTTACTTAGCTTCATAAAGTTAACTGTAAACTCGTCTTGTTCTGCCAAACAAGCTTTTAAATCCTCCGGAATTTCTATTTTAAAATCAATATCTTCTGCTAAAGATAACTTAACCATAGCTCCATTTTCTTTAGCAATTGCTTTTCTAATGGCTTGTTTTAAAGGTAGTATATAATCTCCGTCGCCAACAGGTAAAAGCGCCAAACCGCTAAACTTATAATGGTCTATTTCTCCTTTTACTCTAAAACTAACTTTACAAGATGGTTTTAACTCGGCAGCAAGATGCTTAGGAATATCGATATAAGTCCAACCGGTTTTATCGCCCATTTTACCGTATTTTTTAATGAGCGTATCAAAAGTAATCATCTATACTAAAGTATAAATTATTCAGAAATATCAATGTTTAAATTGATATCTAAGGCTTAATCCCTGATAGTTAAAACCCATAGCTGGTGTAAGCGATAAATTTGTTTGGTTGTTTTTTTTATGCAACTGAGGCACTAAAATACCTGCTCCAGCACCTATAGCATAACCTAAAATATTATCAGAGAGGAAGTGCTTACCCGCTTTCAGCCTTAAATAACCTACTGTAGCAGGCACCGCCGCGGCAGCTGCCCAAACATAAAGTTTTGCTTTAGAATCAGGGTTAAAATCCTGAAAAACTTTAGCTACAAAAAAAGATGCGGCAGCTGTTGCGGCCGTATGCCCAGCAAAGAAAGAACGTTGGGCATCTTTATCTATACGATCTGCAGTGGGCAAATTGGTATTGTAAACCAAAGGTCTACTACGATCTACTAAACCTGCTGTTAAGGTAAATGCTGCACCGGTAACCGCCATAGTTTCAACAAATAAAACCATAACTTGCCCGGTATGAGAGCGCTGATTTTTATTTAAGAATGCCATAATAGGAGCAGCTGCAAAAGAAGCGTAAAAAGGAATGTAACTGTCTTTATCGGCTTTATCAGAGAAATTACCGGCAGTACTTCTGTCTATGAAAAAAACGTCTTCTTTGTTTAAAGCATTTAGCTCGGCCAAAGTAAGCTCATCTTTATTTTTAATGACGCTAAGTCCTAAAACATTTAGACCAACTAAACCTGCTACTATAGGAGCGTCTGTTTTAAAACTGGTTTTATAGGGAGATGTTTTTTCTTGTGCCCATGATGTTTGAAACAAGAATGGTAGAGCTATAAGTAGTGTATAAAAAGATTTTGAGTTCATATTTTTAATTTTAGCCAAATTTGATTTTTTCTACTAATCAAACTATCTGCCAAAATTATTCAAGCGTAGCTCACATTTTATAAACTATTCCCAAACTTAGCGTAGTATAACCTCCTTTTAGGTTTTCATTTTTTATCAAGCCAAAATTACTACCACTGGTGTATTGTAAGTTAAGGTTCTTGCCAACCTTCATCCTGGTAAAGAAAATTGGCTCAATAAAAACATTGTTTTCTAAAGGTGCGTTAATATCATTAATAGTAAAATCTTTCATACTGATATAATTTACGCGTATGGCAGTACCATAACTTAGAGGAAATTTAGAACCAAATAATCTCAAATCATTCTTTTTATTTTTACTAAAGTTAACCTGAGCAAAAACTTTATTTAAAGCTGCATCCTGTATTTCTGTTACAACAGGTCCGTCAAAAGTTAAATCTTTATACACCCTTCTTGAGTTGCCAAAGCCAAAGCCGCCGTAAACTTCTAAAACACGCTCTTTTTGTTCACCAAAGGTTGTAAAATAGCCAGCACCTACTTCAAAGAAATCAGAAGTAAAATCTCTTTTATCTTTAACTTGGTCTACATAAGCACCACTAAATATTACCCCTAAATGATCTGAAACTGCATAAGCTGCATTAGCACTTATATTACCTTTTAAACCAATATGACCATCTACATTAAACTCGCCTTTGTTACGCAACATTGGGGTATTTGGCACATTGGGCAGGTAAAGAGAAGAACATGAAGTAAATAATAGTCCTGTTAATATTATCAAAAAGAATTTTAGCATATATGATATTACCATTTACAAGAATCCTAAACGAAAGAAAATAAACAATAGTTTATTTTCTAATTTTGATACTGCTTTTTTATGGTTTTTTGATAAATCTCATGATGGCAATATCATCCATTAAAAATGTTAAAGTATTTTCATTTACACTATAACGTGTTGATTTTTTCAAGCTTTCAAGAAATAATTGCTCTCCTTGTCCTTCGCAAAATCTTTTGGTTAATGCCATTGGAGTATTAAAATCTATACGATTATCGGTAATAACCAAAGCACCACTTAAACTATTACAACTGGTATTACCGTAAAGTTTATTACTTGCTACATCAAAGGTGAGTTGTGGTTTTTGGTTGGGATATAAACCCTCAAAAGCTATTCTAGGACCAGAGATATAATTAAGCTCCCAAGTACCATTGAGTTGATTTTTATCTTCTGCCGCCTTTTTAACAGCACAGGCACTGATAATGAATAAGAATAATAAAATGAAGTAGTTATGTTTTTTCATGATTTTTTATTTTAATAACAAATACAAGTAAAGAATAAATTTATCAAAACTTCTCTTCTATTCCTAAGCCAAATAAGGCGAAATCGTATTTTACGGGGTCGTCTTTATCTAACATTCTTAACTGATGGGTAAGCTCTAAAGCGGTTTGCCAATCGGTTTGTTTACGGGTAATTAAATTAAGTTTACGGGCTACCCTATCTACATGTAAATCGCATGGACAGATTAGCTGGGAAGGTTTTATTCTATTCCAGATACCAAAATCTACACCTTTATCGTCTTTACGGACCATCCACCGCAAAAACATATTTAAGCGCTTACAGGTAGATTTCTGTAATGGCGATGAGATATGTTTTTTGGTACGGTGAGGAAAATCTGGTAAAGAGAAAAAATAAGACCTAAAGAAATTGAGGTTTCCTTCAATGGTTTCAACTGCTAAATCTTCTTGTAAACAAACTGACGAATGGTTTTTAATTGGCTTTTTTAATTGCGGACTTTCCACATAAGCATCCTGATAAACTTGCTGTAATGGAAAAGGTAAAAACGCATCTTCTAAACTCTCAAAATTGCTGTAATGATGTTTAAAAAAATGGATAAAATATAAAGTATCAGTATAATTAAAGGTACGATGTTTAAAATGCTGAAATCTTTTTAAATCATGTTCTTGATGATGAAGGATAAAATCATAGGGAACACCATCCATTAAGTCAATCAACTCTTTACATTTATTAATGATGGTAACCCTTTGCCCCCAAGCCAAAATAGAAGCCCAAAAACCCATGATTTCTATATCCTGCTTTTTAGAAAATAAATGTGGGATACATATTGGATCATTAACAATAAAACCAGGTTGGTTATACTGCATTACCTTTTGATCTAAAAAAACTTTGAGATTTGTAATTTGAGACATTAGATGCTAGATAATTAGATTTTAGATAGAAGGCTTAAGAAAAAGAGTAGAATTATGATTTATTGCTTTAGGCTAATTCTACTCCTTTATTTGTAGACCATACTTTAGACAGCAGACTTCAAACTTCCGTCTTCCGTCTTTCTACGTTGTACTTTCAACTTTGCACTTTCAACTCCAGACTTCGGTCTTCGGACATCGGTCTTCGGACTTCCCACCCTAATAAGCCCTCGCAAATAATACTCTTTGGCTAGATGGTTTTCCTGTTACCATACAAACACCTTCCTCTTGCTCGTTATTTAAAGGAATGCATCTGATAGTAGCTTTTGTTTCTTCTTTAATTTTAGCTTCGGTTTCAGAAGTTCCATCCCAATGTGCGGCAATAAAGCCTGGCGTTTCGTCTAAAGCCTTTTTAAAATCATCATAAGAATCTACTTTTTTAGTATTTTCTGTTCTAAACTGTAAAGCTTTATGGTATATGCTTTGTTGAATTTCTTCTAATAAAAGCTCAATTCTGTCTGCAATACCATCTCTTGATACCGTTTCTTTTGTTTTAGTATCTCTTCTGGCAAGCTCAACAGTGTTGTTTTCCAAATCTCTACCTCCCATGGCTAAACGTACAGGCACACCTTTTAGCTCATATTCTGCAAACTTAAAACCTGGTCTTTGGGTATCACGGTCATCATATTTAACCGAAATTCCTTTTTTCTTTAAATCTTTGATGATTACATCAACAGCTTCAGATATTTTGGATAACTCTTCTTCTCCTTTATAAATAGGTACAATAACAACCTGAATTGGAGCTAATTTTGGAGGTAATACCAGCCCACTGTCATCAGAATGAGCCATAATTAAAGCACCCATTAAACGGGTAGAAACCCCCCAAGAAGTAGCCCAAACAAACTCTTGTTTACCTTCTTTACTGGTAAATTTTACATCAAAAGCTTTTGCAAAATTTTGACCAAGAAAGTGCGAAGTTCCAGCTTGTAAGGCTTTACCATCCTGCATTAAAGCCTCAATACAATAGGTATCTAAAGCTCCGGCAAAGCGCTCATTAGCGGTTTTTTTGCCTTTTACTACGGGTAAAGCCATCCAGTTTTCTGCAAAATCTGCATATACATCAAGCATTTGCTCGGTTTCTGCTATGGCTTCTTCGGCAGTTGCATGTGCAGTGTGTCCTTCTTGCCATAAAAACTCGGCAGTACGTAAAAATAAACGGGTACGCATCTCCCAACGGACTACGTTTGCCCATTGATTTACCAATATAGGCAAATCTCGATAAGATTGTATCCAACCTTTATAAGTATTCCAGATAATGGTTTCTGATGTTGGTCTAACGATTAATTCTTCCTCAAGTTTGGCATCTTCATCAACAATGATATTGCCGTTTCCATCATTTTTTAATCGATAATGTGTAACCACGGCACACTCAGTTGCAAAACCATCTACGTGAGAAGCCTCTTTTGAAAAAAATGACTTAGGGATGAATAAAGGAAAATAAGCGTTGCTGTGCCCTGTTTCTTTAAATTTTTGATCCAAAACAGCCTGCATTTTCTCCCAAATAGAGTATCCATAGGGCTTTATCACCATACAACCCCTAACGGCAGAGTGTTCTGCAAGGTCGGCCTTTGCTACTAATTCGTTATACCATTGTGAATAGTCTTCTGATCTGCTTGTTAATCCTTTACTCATGAGCTGATTTGGAATAATTTTTGTATTTTTATGATTGATTTTAATGCTCAAAGTTATAAAAATATTACACTAATAATTTTAGGTTTGATGCAACCAATTGTAATATTTTACGTCTAATAAACGTATGTTATAAATAGACCAAAATTGTCTTTAAGACCTTAAAAAATATACAACATGAAAAATAGAGTTATTTTATCGGTAATGAGTGGGGGGATTGCTCTAATTCTAGGTGGTTGTGCTACCGGCAATATCGCTACACAAACGGCTTTGTACGATGATGTTTACAACTCGGAAGTAGAAGCCAGAGCCTTGACATTTACGCCAAGACCATCAATTAATTCAAATCCTGATAGCGAATATTCTACAGATAATTACGCTTATGAGGAAGAGTCTAGATCACGTTTGGATATAGAAAATCGCAATGATTACAATTGGAGAGACCATTATTATAATAACAATTTAGCTTTTGACCCTTATTTTGACCCAGCATTTTCTATGGGATGGAATAATTGGGGATGGAATAGCTGGAACAGACCCGGTTTTGGTTTTAATCTAGGCTGGAACAACTGGGGTTGGAATAATTGGAACTTAGGCTGGAATAACTGGGGTTGGAACAGTTGGGGATGGAATAGCTGGGCTTATAACCCTTGGTACAGTCCTCTAGGATCTCCATATTGGGGAATATATTCTTTTAACAACCCTTGGGGTGGTGGCTGGATTGGCAATGGTGGTTTATGGGGTGGCGGATTTTATCCGGGTATTGGTGTTGTTACCAGACCTAATAACCCAAGGCCATCAAGAGGAAGTGTAGCAACTAGACCTGTGGGCGCTGATGGAAATAGTGTAAGTAGAATTCCTCGTCCTACGGGACCTGTTAGCTCAAGCAGACCAGCCGGAACATCGTCTAGACCAACAAGAGAAAGTTATGGAGGAGATTATAGTCGCCCAGCAACTTCTGGTACAAGACCCGCTTCTAGTGGAAGCTCATCTCGTCCAACAGAAAGTAGCAGACCTACAAGATCCGAAGCTCAACAAAGCAGACCTGCTCGTACTGAAAGTAGTAGACCTGCCAGAACTGAAAGACCTAGTTACTCTCCTTCTCCTAGTTATAGTCCGCCTTCTAGCAGTGGTAGCAGCGGCGGTAGTAGCAGAGGTTCATCTGGAGGCAGTAGCTCTGGTGGTGGAAGGCCTTCAAGATAGTTTTATCATAAATTTTTTGTCACATTGAGCGGAGTCGAAATGTAGTCTGAAGACCACAGAAAGGCTTCGACTCCGCTCAGCCTGACATAAAAAAGAATGTGTTGATAAAGCTCAATTTATAAGAGATGTATTTTCATTAAATATCAGTGGTTAAAACTTATACAGCTGATGATTATCCTTACATAAAAACATGAAATTAAAAATATTTGTTCTTTCAACTTTTATAGTAGGCACTATTTCAAGTGTTTCTGCGCAATACACATCTGATGCACTTAAATTCTCGGGAACAGAAAGCAGCGTAACTGCCAGATTTGGAGGTTTAGGTGGCCCACATACCTCTTTGGGCGGAGATTTAAGCTCTCTATACGGCAACCCAGCAGGCTTGGGTATGTTTAGTAGCTCTGAGTTTAGCTTTACACCCGGCTACGTTAACTCGTCAAATAAAACAACCTATTTAGGGCAGAACTCCGAATCCTCTTTGGGTAATCTAAACATTAATAATTTGGGTGTTGTTTTTCATAGCCCAACGTACCGAACAGGCGATTTAAAGAAAGGTCTTGTATCCATAAACTTTGGTATTGGCTACCAAAAAAACAACTTTTTTAGAAATGAACTTTCTTTTAGCGGAGTTACCAATGCTAATGGACTAGGAAACTATTTTGCTAATCTTGCTAATAATGATAAGAATCCAAGCACTAATCAACCTTATGCGCCTGATCAAATTTTAGATAATCTAGTATTTGCAGCTTATGAAGGTTTTTTAATGGATTACAATACAAACAACAATAGTTATTCATCCAACACTAGATCAGGAGCAGACCAAGTTGTTTCCTATGATAGAAAAGGTGGGCAGTCTAATGTTGATTTCTCTTTAGGCATGAACTTTAGCAATAAATTTTATCTAGGTTTTGGATTAGGTTTAGCATCTATCAATTACCGTTCAGAAGAATTATTAAATGAGCAAGGATTTAATGATGTAGATAATGTTGACTATAACACCAATTTCTCCAAGAGTTTTGATACCCGAGGTTCTGGTGTAAATTTTAAAATTGGCGCTATTTTAAAACCTGTTAAAGAAATTAGGTTAGGATTATCCTTAGAAACACCAACTTATTATAGCATAGATGATGATTATTATGAGGAACTTTCTTTAAGAGATCCAGACAATAATTTCATCACTGATAATAATTCATATCCTTTTTCTTATCGCTTAAATACGCCTTTAAAACTAAACGGAGGTATTTCATTCTTTATAGGTAATAAAGGTTTTATTAGTGCTGATATTAATTATCAGGATTTTTCTACCATTAAATTTAAATCTGATGAAAACGCTTTAAACATCAATACCAATAGGCAAATAGCTTCTACTTATCAAGAAAGCATCAATATTGGTTTAGGTGCCGAGTATAAAGTAACCAATAATGTAGCTTTAAGAGCGGGTTATAGAAATTTAGGAAGCCCTTATCAAGATTTAGCTTATAAAGCTAATAGATATACCGGAGGAATTGGTTATCGCTTTGGTTCTTATACACTAGATTTTGCGGTTCAGCATCAACAAAACAGCGTTTTATCTACCTCTTTTTATACTTTTAATAATCCACAAGTTACGCCGTTTGCAGATACTAAAACTAACGTAACGGCTGTTAGTATCACTTTTGGAGCTAGGTTTTAAATAAAAACTTAAATCATAAAAAAAGCCTTAAATGCGTTAAGCATTTAAGGCTTTTCTATATCAGATGGAATAATTGTTAAAATTTGCTAAATATGAGGTTTTAGGTAAGAAAGGATTGTTTCTATTTATCTTCATAATGTCCCCAAAAAGTAAGAATTAAAACGATTACCTTATCATCTATTATCTGATATACTAAACGGTGTTTATCTGTAATTCTACGAGACCAAATCATAGACTTAAAGTGCTTTAATTTCTCTGGCTTACCTGTTCCTTTTGTAGGATGCTCTCGTAATTCATTTAAAAGCTTATCAATCTTTGTGAGAACTTTTTTATCACCTGCTTTTTTATGTCGTTCAATATCTAAAACAGCTTCATCAGTTAGTTCTAAAACATAACTCATAACCCTAAAAACTTCTTTTGTTCTTCTTTGGTTAAGCTTTTTACTTTTCCTAAATCTGCTTGCTTCATTGATTTACTTATTTTAGCAACAAATTCATCTTCACTTAAAAAAGTCTCATCGTCTAATTTTACTACTTCAAAACGGACTTTCATTTCTTCCAATAAGGACTTCAGTAAGGATTTCTGCTTATCATTTTTAGGATATATAGTGATACTGTCCATTTCTTTAAGTTTTAAGATGATACAAAATTAATAAAAGTATGATAGAAGTTTAAATAATGATTTTCAGATCCCATTTCTTAATTGAAATTAGATCAATCTAAAATCTATTATAAAAAAAATCTATTTCTGTACCACCAGCTCTCTTAACTCGCTATTTGGGTGATATTCATGATTACCTTCATGGAAAGCCAGAATAAGTGTCTTGCCAGGCCCTACAATATGAACTTTACCTTCTGGCGTAATGGTAGCTACAGTTAAATCAGAACTTCTGTAAATTAAAGGCAATTTTGCGCTAGAACTTGCTCCTGCATCAAAATCAGCATCGCCTACTTTTTTCACCGCTAAGGTCGGATAATTAATTTTTTGCTCTTGCTTATCATACATCTTACCACCTTTATCTTTAAAGTGTTGTACGTTACGCCATATTACCTTAGGACTTTCATGACCATCTCTTACTGTACCATAAACACCATATTTATGATAATTTCCGTTGAAATTGTTGATAGCTTTTTCGTTATCTGCCAACTCAAAAACCTTCTTATCATTTAAATAAACCATAAATTTATTACCTACATCTTCTTGTAAGTGTATTACGTTTACTTTCACCTCTTTTCCGTAAATATTATCCATCACTTTAATTCTGGAAGAAGAACCACAATTAATGGTTAAGCTTCCATTATCTTCATAAAAACCTCTCAACATAAATTGAGTAGCACCTTCATGGCTTCCCCATATCTGCATTAAACATTCATCATCTAAAGGTTTAAAAATCGTTACATAGCCTTCAAACTGACGGGCTCCGTATTCATACTCGTTTATCAACCTAATTTCTGCCCGGTTAGATTTCTTATCATATAACTGAAATGTTTCGGTTTTATCTTGAGCATTATAGGTATAACTAGCATTTTTACCTACTGAAGTATGCAACTCTTGATGCGCTGTCCAATCGTACATCATGTGTTTACCAACCTCGTTACACAAGTGTATTTTCTTTTTAGGATTATAGTTTTCCCAAGTAATTTGACTTACGGGAATTTGGGCAATTAGCTGTAGAGATACGGCCAACAAAATCGTAGTTAAGGTGATTTTTTTCATGATTAAAATATTTCAATTTATAGCTTCTTTACAAATTTTATGCTGTTAGCAAGTTCTTTAGATGATAGGTTTAACAAGTAAATACCATCTGCTACCCCTGCTAAAGAAATTGGATAAGTATTTTCACCTTCTTTAAGTATAATCTTTTGCTCGTATACTTTTTGACCATTTAAATTACTTATACTTAAAGTACCCTGATGTTGACTTATAGCGTGAATAATCACATGATACTCATTAGCAGATAATTTATATATATAGCTTGTGTTTAGATTTTCTAAACTATAATTAACTACTCTAGGCCCAAAATATTCATATTTGCCATTAAAATCTATTTGCTTTAAACGGTAGTAATTATTTCCGTTAAAGGGATTATTATCAATAAAATGATAATCTAAAGTGCTATTACTATTGTCAGCTCCTTCTTTCTCGCCTATTTTAACAAAAATCCCATCATCATTAGCTCTTTCTATCTCAAACCTAGCGTTATCAGACTCTGACGCGGTACTCCAATTTAGACTTACGCTATTGAAAACTCTTCTGGCATCAAAACCTATTAAAGAAACTGGTAAAACCGTAGGGTCATTTAAATCTGCTAAAAAATTTGCATATCTGAGATCATCCAAGATAATCTCTCCATCTGCATTAGAATTGTTATTAACAATAAGAGAAATAAAATCTAATTTAGCATCGGCTGATAAGCCCGCAGCGCTAAAATTATGATTACTTCCTGTTGTAGTTAAGCGTGTGTTATTAATCCAAATATGGTAAGAGCCTGCTGTTACAGTATAGCTTTGAGTACCGATAGTATAGTCTAATGGCTGTGCCGAATTATTACAAAACATTCTCATATTAAATTCTGTACCGTTACTCAAAGTAACTCCAGAAATATTGGTGTAAGTACTTGTAGCCCCTACTCTTGTCGCAAAATTATAGTTACCATTTGATTGTGGTTGCCATCTAATAACTGCAAAAACAGGATTTGCATTTTGCAAATTAGAGCCGCTGGATCCTGCATCAGTAGCTGCGCCATCGCCTATCAAAAACTGGTAGGTACCATTAGTTCCTGATACAAATTTCACATTCATACTCAGGCTAAATAAATTAGTCGCAATTCTTGGTGTTTGATTGGTAGCACCAATATTGGTAATATAGAACTTATTAACATTATTACCTGTTGAAGGATAGATAGCCAACCTTGCTCCATTACTTCCATTTGTAAAATTTGTACCTGATGTAACTAACCTAAAACCTCCATTTGCGGTACTATTGACTCTAATAGTTGCACTTTGACCTTCTCCTGGAGAAGTTAAAGGATTTGAACCGCCACTAGCAGTACCACCTGTGGTATATGTTGCTGCCCCTACTGTAAATGTTGCTGCTTGTGTACCAAAATTATATTGCCAAATAGCATTAGAAGCATCAGCAAAAGGCATATTAGTTGTATTAACGAATATAGCATTAGAAAAGGCAGAGTTACTAACACCATTAGCTCTTACTCTAAACCAATAGTCAATGCCGGCTGTTAAACCTGTTGCTTGAAACGTTTTAACATTAAAATTTGTAGTTGTTAAATCTGAGAAACCGGTAGTTGCACTTGTAGTTGATACTTGTAAGGTATAACCAGTATCATGACTTACATCTGTCCAAGAAAGGTTAACAGCAGTTGGGCTAACAATTGAAGCTGACAAACCTGTAGGCACAGCAGGATTAGGCGTATTACTAGGCGCATATGTTCCTCCTTCCCAAAGCCTTACATTTCTCCATTGTACTTGAGAATTTACAATGCTATTTGTACTTGGCTCATCTTCACGCCCGTAACATCCATATTTAAAATAATTTCCATCCACATTGTTAGGAGTGAAATTTTCTGACAAAGTGAGTCTTAAAACACCATTCACGAAGAAGTAAATCTTGCCTGCTTTTGTAGCTGTTTGTTGTTCGTGAATAACGTTAATTTTGACTTCTTGATTGAGGATATTTGTTGCAATGGTTGTATTCCCGATCATATCAAATGTTCCATTAGAAACAACCCTTAAAGTTCCTCCATTTGAAAAAGCGTCTCCTCTAATTTGTAGTAAAGTGGCTCTTTGTACGCCGTTTTCTATAATACCTCCAAATATTTGAAATACTGCATTATCAGAAAAAACATTGTCATTTATAGTAACAAAACCTTCAAATTGTCTTGTTCCGTCAACATAGTCATCATGTATTCTTATCTCAGAGCGATTTCCTGGAAATTTAAAAAGCGAAAAAGTATGGGTTCTATTAACCCCATTTTCAATAAAAGAATAACCACTTGTAGAATTAATTGTATTGAAATTACTTGAAGTAGCACCGTTTGTATCCATGTAACTTGCATCGCCATTATTCCACGCTCTGGTAATTAAACTTCCTTCATAATTTTGTAAATGCACACGTTGTGCTTGTTCTTGAACAGTTGTAATATCATTCCAACCTGTGCCTTCTTGGGCAAAAAGAAATTGTGAAGTAAGTAATAAAGTTATTAAAGTCTTAAAAGAGCGTAGCAGTTTTAATTTCATAGTTATTGAGTTTAAAAAATGAGAAATCATAAAACTATTAAGAACTCATAACAGCGTTTTTAAAACCTGATTATGATAATTAAAATAGATTTACATGAAATAATTGGTTTGCCACTATGAGCTATTTCAAATATCAAGATTAAAAAGAATGAAAAACTAACTTGAATTGGCAGATTTATCACTCAAATTAGCGTTTAAAAAGTGCTATAAAGCATTTTCTAGACACAAAAAAAGGCATCTACTAAAAGTAGACACCTTTTTTAAATCATCATGATTAAAATTACTTATTCCCGTTATAAGCTCTCAACATCCAACTGGTTTTTTCTTGGAACTTCATAAAACCTGTAATCATATCGGCGGTACCTTCATCATTTGCATTTTCTGAGGCATTTTCAATGATTTCTCTTTCCAAATCAATAAGGGTTTTATAGTCTTCTAATATCGCATCAACCATTTTTGCCGGAGCCATTCCTTCTGTTTCTATCTCTTTAATTTTTGCAACTTCTGTATAGCTTTTAAAAGTGCTGTATGGAGATTTGCCTAAAGTTAACACACGTTCGGCAAGTTCATCAATGGTGAGTTGTGCATTGTTATACAGTTCTTCAAACTTTACATGGAGGGTAAAAAAATCGTTTCCTCTCACATTCCAATGGCAGCCTCTAAGTTTTTGATAATGTACTTGATAATTAGCTAATAAATCATTCAGTTGGTCTACTAGCGCTACTACTTTCTTGTCGTTTAATCCTATTTTGTTTGTTGCCATAATAAGTATAATTTAAATTAAAGGGTAATTAGCCTTATGCTTTTCTAACTACCAGATTATAATTTTCAATTTTACTTACAACAATATTCGTTCCGTTCTCAATAAAGCCATCGTTAGATACAGCATCGTACCAATTCCCATCTATTTCTATTTTACCTGATGGGCGTAAATCAGTTTTAGCAAAACCAATTTTACCAATAAAAGACGTATCTGGTTTTCTTACTTGATAACCTTGTGTAGCTTGCTGTTCATCCTCCAAAACTAACCTTTTAAACATTTTAGATTTTAGAACATTGCCCCCAAAGAAAGCACCTACCACTATAGCCCCAATCATAGAAAGAAGCACCAGTAAAAAAGAATTTGTTAAACGCTCTCCGCTGGTAACATTAAAATCAAAAAAATCATTTAAAATAAGGCTAAAAGCCAATCCGCTAATCATCATTACAATACCTAAAATACCAAAAATACCAAACCCAGGAATGAAAAATATTTCTAACACGAGTAAAGCTATCCCAACAATAAATAATAAAATCTCCCAATTATCGGCTAAACCTTCTAAATATAAAGGAGCAAAGAAAAGTAAGGCCGCCACTACTGATACAAGTAAGGCAAAGCCAATTCCGGGTGCTTGCAGCTCAAAATAAATGCCTCCAATAATCAATAAAATTAAAACACCACTTACAGCAGGGTTAATTAAAAACCCTATAATATAGTCTATTAAAGTAGGCTGATAAACTTCTAAATCGTAAGATTTTAATCCTTCTTTAGCTAGTAGTTCTTTTACAGAACTTGCTTCAGCATTGCAAAAACCATTAGCAATAGCTTCTGTAGTGGTAAAAGTAAGCACTTTACCCTTTGGTTTAATAGTGGGTATTTCTAAATCAGGGTCAACAAAACCTTCTGCTATTTTAGGATTTCTACCTTTACTCTCTGCCGTTGTTCGCATTAAGCCACGCATGTAGGATTGATATTTTTCTGGCAGCACTTCTCCTTCTGCATTAACTACGCTTGCAGCACCAATACTAGCTCCTTTGTGCATATAAATTTTATCACAAGCTATAGCAATTAAAGCCCCTGCTGATGCTGCATTATTATCAATAAAAACAATAGTTTCCATAGGTGCAGTCAAAATAGCAGAGCGTATAGAGTCTGCATAATCCAGCATTCCGCCAAAAGTATTCATGTGTATCAATAAAACATCGGCCTTTTGTTGTTTGGCATTTTCTATAGCAATTCTGGTGGTACGCCAAGCAGCCGGATTTATTTCTTGCTTTAAGTTAAACTGATAAACTTTTGGCTGCGCTATCACTAGATGATTGCTTAAAAACAAGCTTATAAAGAGATAAAAGATATGCTTCATGATATTAATTTCTATTTTTGAATAAGATGTTAAATAAAGATACATTAAAGCCCTTATTAAAACAGCAATTAGAGGGAATTATCTGGAAAATAGTTTTAGATGACGAGCTAAATTGCATGGCTATAGAAAGCAGAACTTTAACAAAACAGGTTTTATTTTCTGTTTATGATTTTAACCAACAATGCTTCATTATCCTTAACTATCCTTTTGAAGAAAAGTGGCAATTGGGATTATTAGCACTGTATCAACACAAATTGATATTACATGGTTTTGAGAACGAATTTGCGCCTACACAAAAAAACATCTTGGTCTTTAATTTAATTGATAAAAATATTGGCTGGCAAAACTATAGTCATACCGCACAAGCCGTTTATAAAGAAGGTATTTTAGCCTATAATGCCAAAATAATGCCTCGTAAACTAGAGTTATTAGATCTAAATACGGGAAAGTCTTTAGGTTTGCTTAAAGCAGATGGTACCCTACAACAGCTTCAAAATCAAATTATCCTACCAGAACATCAACTAGCTGAAAATATCTGGGATACAGCGCAACAATTAATTTACAAAGACCTTTTTATAAGAAGCTTATATCTTAAAAATAAAGACAGCTACACCCAAATAATTGAAGTTTATAATAAAGAAAACAATATTTTACTTTCTGATATTTTAAATGACAACATACAAAAACTAGCAGAAGATACGTTCTTTGTGTGGCTTGGCAAACTGGTATACATCAGAAACAAATCAGAAATTGTGAGTTATTTACTATAATTGCAAAGTTTTTCAGAGAAGACCTTAATACATGAAGCTTAAAACAATCTTATTAATAACCTTTTCTATACTATCATTTTCTGCATCTGCAACTACCTTAGTAGACTCTGTAGGTATAGAAAATTCTGCCGGAAAAAAAGTTATCCTACATAAAATAGAACCAAAAGAAAACTATTATGCTTTAGGCAGAAAATATAATGTTTCGCCAAAAGCGATTATGGATTTCAATAATAATGTTGCGCTTAGCATTGGTCAGGTGATTAAAATACCAACCGATAGACCTTTTGCAGAGCAAAAACCTGTAAGTTTTAACTCTTCATCAAACACTGCACAAAACAACGGTAAAAGAGAATCAATACACGTTGTGCAAGCTAAAGAAACACTTTACAGTATTGCCAGTAAATACAATATGCGTGTGGATGATTTAAAGCTCCTTAACAACCTTAAAACTACAGGCTTAAGTATTGGCCAAACATTAAAAATTTTAGTTAATGATGAAGTTAGCTTAAAACCAGAAGTAGTTAAAAATGCCCAAACAGGTAAACCAGAAGTAGTTAAAGAACAAATTACAAAGCCTGAAGTTAAAATTAAATACATAGACTCAACAGACTCTAACTCAGGTATAGAAATACCAAGAAACAGATATGGCATTACTGAGAAAAATGAAAAAGGCATTGCTGTTTGGATAAACGACGAAAACTTAGACGCCACCAAAAGCTACGCTTTACACAAGCTTGCCCCTGTAGGTACTATTGTAAAAATTACCAACCCTATGACTAATAGAAGCGTTTTTGCTAAAGTTGTAGGTAAGTATACCGAGAACGAAACTACCAAAGATGTTATCATCGTGATTACCAAAGCAGCTTCTGACGCTTTAGGTGCTTTAGATAAAAGGTTTTTAGTAAATATTACATACGGACTTCCAAATGAACAATAAGCCTTTTGTAATAGGAGTTGCTGGTGGTAGTGGCTCTGGCAAAACATTTTTCTTAAACTGTTTTCTAAACCATTTTACACCAGAAGAAGTTTGTTTAGTTTCTCAAGATGACTATTATATTCCGGTAGGTGATTTATCTGCCGAAGAAAACAAGCTTTACAACTTTGATTTACCTTCTTGTATTGATATCGAGGCTTTTGAGAGGGATATCAACAGTTTATTAAACTTTCAAACGGTTTATAAAAAAGAATATACTTTTAATAATAGCAGTGCTGTACCTAAAATATTAGAGATAAAACCTGCCCCTATTTTAATTATCGAGGGATTATTTATTTACCATTATCCTAGCGTAGATCCACTTTTTGATTATCGCATTTTCATTGATGCTGCAACAGAAATAGCACTGGAAAGGCGTTTGAATCGAGATTTAATAGAAAGAGGATATTCGGAAGATGATGTCATGTACAAATGGGAAAATCATGTTATGCCAGCTTATCAAGAATACCTTTTACCTCATCGTAACCGTTGTGATAAAATTGCAGATAACTCTACCAATGAGCTTAGAAACATTTTAGATTTAACTGATGAAATTTCCCGAGAATTACGTTTAAAATTGAATATATAACCCTTTAAAGCCGATTTTAAGGAGATTTATTTTCATGAGAGCAGCCAGATGTCTAAATAAAAATATCATCTCTATATAATGAAAGAGCCTAAAAACACAGCACTCGGGTTTATCTTTATTACTTTATTGATAGATGTAACAGGTTTAGGTATTATCATCCCTGTATTACCCACCCTTATTTCTGAACTTATCCATGGAAACATTAGTGAAGCAGCAAGTATTGGCGGCTGGTTAACTTTTGCTTATGCTTTTGTACAATTTATTTGTGCCCCATTGTTAGGAAATTTAAGTGATAGATACGGTAGAAGACCTGTTTTACTATTTTCTTTATTAGGTTTTGGGATTGATTATTTACTATTAGCCTTTGCCCCTACCATAGGATGGTTATTTATAGGACGTATCATTGCTGGCTTTACCGGAGCAAGTTTTACAACAGCATCGGCCTATATTGCGGATGTTAGCACACCAGAAAAAAGAGCTCAAAATTTTGGATTAATTGGCGCTGCCTTTGGTTTAGGCTTTATATTAGGTCCAGTATTAGGCGGAGTTTTAGGTCAGTTTGGTTCCAGAATACCATTTTTTGCTGCTGCAGGTCTAAGTTTTTTAAATGTTATTTACGGATACTTTGTGTTACCAGAATCCTTACCAGTAGAAAAAAGACGTCCTTTTGATATTAAAAGAGCAAATCCACTAGGCTCATTATATCAGTTAAAAAAATATCCTGCCGTTTATGGGTTAGTATTAACACTTATTCTGATGTACATTGCCAACAATGGTTTACAAAGTACTTGGTCTTTTTATGGGATGGAAAAATTTAAGTGGAACGAGGCTTGGGTGGGCTATTCTTTAGGCTTTATAGGCTTAATGATAGGTATTGTACAAGTAGGTATCATCAGGTGGGTAATTCCTAAGTTTGGACAAGAGAAAAGCTTATATATGGGCTTAGCTTTTTACAGTTTGGGGCTATTGTTATTTGCCTTTGCTGCAGAAGGTTGGATGATGTTTGCCTTTATCATCCCTTATTCTTTAGGCGGAATAGCCGGACCAGCACTTCAAAGTATTATTAGTGGTTACGCCCCTACAAATGAGCAAGGAGAGCTTCAAGGTGCTTTAACAAGCTTAATGAGCGCTACAACTATTGTAGCACCGCCAGTAATGACTAACCTTTTTGCTTTCTTTACCGGAGATAAAGCTCCCTTTATTTTTCCAGGGGCACCATTTTTTGTTTGTTCTATTTTGGTTCTGATAAGTGTTTTTACTGCTGCAAAAAGCATGAGAACCCATGCATCAAAAAGTTAAAGATTTTTGTATTCTTGTTTATGCTTTTAAGCCTTCACTATTTCGTTAAAGAAACCATACTTAAAACTGTTGATTTTTTCTATCCAATCTTCAGAAGATTTATGCCGCTACAAACTTACCGTTATGCTGCTTGTGGAGGTTCAAACACGGCCTTAAACATTTTAATTTACTTTGTTTCTTATAACTTCGTCTTAAAAAAGCAAATTGTTCATTTACCTTTTATAGCCATAAGCCCACACATTGCAGCATTCTTGATAGCCTTCTTTATAACCATGCCCATAGGATTTTACTTAAACATGTTTGTAGTTTTTAAAGGCTCTTACTTACGCAGAAGAATACAATTTGTAAGGTATATAATGGTAGTAATGGCTTGTGTAGTTTTAAATTATCTGTTTTTAAAACTATTTGTAGAGCAGTTTGGTTGGTATCCTACACCATCTGCAATTTTAACTACGGTAATCATCATCGGCTTTAGCTATTTATCGCAAAGGTATTTTTCTTTTAGGGTTAGGAAGGAAAAATAGGCTATCTCAAATCATCAATTTGTGTCAGGCTGAGCGGAGTCGAAGCTTTTCTGAGCATATCGGAGAACATTTCGACTCCACTCAATGTGACAAATATGATGTTTGAGACAGCCTCTCTGATTTTATAAAACTTCTATACTATTAAAACTGTCTAAACCCGCTTCCGCCTCTGCCACCACGTACCATTTGGGTTTTATCTAGCATACTCATCTGGCCCTTCATCATTTTAATTTGCTCAGCTAAAAGCTTATTCTTATCGGCTTTTTCTGCTTCTTTTAGTAATCTTTGTGCTTCACGCTTATTTCTTTTTCCCATCTCTACACCAGCCAAACTTAAATTTGCTAAGGCAATGTTATGATCCATCGTTAAACCAAAAGATAAAGCCTTTTTAAAGAACTTTTCTGATTTCATTGGAGATTTTCTAGACTCTATTAAACCTAATAACAAATGGTAATATCCCCATTGACCTTTAAACAACTCTTTTTCGTAGTTTTTAATACTAGCTAACCAAGCTTCTGCTTTTTCCATATTTTCTTTTCTCAGAAACCATTGCGCTATCAGCATTTTCTCGTTAAAGATATAGGTAACAAAAACTAAGATGGATATGAAGATTAAAAGAATTCCCCATCCCCAATAAGAAAAAACAATTAAGGTAATAGCAGCTCCAAGAATTAAAGCTCCTAATATAATTCTAATGAAATTTGGCATGTCAAATGTATTTAATATACTTTAGTGGCTGCAAATATCGTTTATTTGAGCTTTTAATCAATAAAAAGATAAAGAAATATGTCTGTACAATTAGAATCATCTTGGTTGGCTGTTTTAGAAGAAGAATTTGAAAAAGATTATATGCTTCAACTAAAGCAATTTTTGCAAGAAGAAAAGAAAAAAGGCAAAACCATATACCCACCCGGAGCAGAAATATTTAATGCTTTTAATTTAACTCCTTTTGATGATGTTAAGGTTGTGATACTGGGTCAAGACCCTTACCATGGTGCTGGACAGGCACATGGTTTATCTTTTTCCGTTAAAGAAAACGTAAAATTACCCCCTTCTCTTCAAAATATTTATAAAGAATTAAGTGATGATATCCCGGGATTTAAAATTCCATTACATGGAAACTTAAGCAGTTGGGCTAAACAAGGCGTATTACTTTTAAATGCTACTTTAACAGTAGAAGCTGGAAAAGCCGGTTCGCACCAAAACCAAGGTTGGGAAGTTTTTACTGATGCAGCAATTAAAGCCTTATCGCTACATAAAGAGAAACTTGTTTTTATCTTATGGGGTAAATTTGCACAACAAAAAATAGCTTTGATAGACACAGGTAAGCATTTCATTATTAAATCTGCACACCCATCGCCATTCTCTGCCTATAGTGGCTTTTTTGGTTCAAAGCCTTTTAGTAAAACCAATCATTATTTAGTACAGCAAGGTAAAAAAGCTATCAATTGGCATTTTTTTTAGGTCAAAACAAACTACTGTCTTTAATTAAGCGTAAAATAATAAAATTAAAATTATTTTTGCACTTATAAATAATCAGCTTGAATCTACCCATAAGCCATCTTATCAAAAAAAACTACCGCACTTTGTTTGCATCTAGCTTGCTGTTGCTAGTTTTGTTTCTAAGTTTAAAAGAAAGTTATCTGCTTTTTCATACGCTGGTTGAGTTATTTTCTGTAACGGTTGCTTTTGCTGTTTTTATCGTTACCTGGAACTCCAGAAAAATTCTTGATAACAATTATTTATTCTTGGTTGGTATAGCCTATTTATTCATTGGGATACTAGATATTTTACATGCCCTTACCTATAAAGGCATGAACATCCTAAATAGTACAGCATTTTATGCCAACCAATTTTGGATAGCCACCCGCTTTTTAGAAAGTATTACTTTGTTAGTAGGTTTCTGGTTTTTAAAACGTAAACAAAGACTTAATGCAGATTATATTTTCCTTATCTACCTATTTATTAGTGGCTTACTTATTTTGTCTATCCTTTATTGGAAAAATTTTCCTGTTTGCTATGTAGAGGGTATTGGTCAAACAGCTTTTAAAATTTATTCAGAGTATATCGTTATCATCATTTTAAGTATAGCATGTTTAACTTTAGTGAGAAGAAAAAAGTACTTTGATAACAAAGTTTTCTATTTGCTTTTTGCCTCTTTAACTTTTTCTATCTTAAGCGAGTTTTGTTTCACCTTGTATACCACTAACGATGGATTTATAAACCAAATTGGACATTATGGTAAACTCATATCTTTCTTTCTGATTTATAAAGCCAATGTAGAAACCAGTTTTCTTAACCCAACAGGTATTTTATTTAAAGACTTAAAAGACAAAGAAGAAAGCTACAGAACTTTAGCAGAAAACCTTCCGGAGCTTATTATCCGTTTAGATAAAAATTTTAGATGTATTTATACCAACAACGCATTAAGTAAATTCACAAAGCTAAACAGCCAGCATTTTTTAGGTAAAGCATTATTTGCTATGGGCTTGCCTGATTATTTGGAAAAAGCTTTGATAGAAATTTTATTAAGTGCCCAAAAAGATAAATCTATAAAGGAAACCAAACTAGATATTTTATTAGAGCATAAAAAATATTTTTTTGCTATACAAATTGTTCCAGAATATATATCAGACAACCAAATAGAAACCTACCTGATTATTTGTTATGATATTACGCAATTAAAAAATACCGAAAATCATTTACAAGAAATTAATGCAACAAAAGATAAATTCTTTTCTATCATTGCTCATGATTTAAAAAACCCTTTTAACGCCTTAATAGGCTTTAGCGAGTTGATTTATAAAAACGCAGATAAATATAGTACAGAGCGTATACAACAACTCGCATTTAGAATGAATAGTAGTGCCAAACAAGTGTTTAATTTGTTAGAAAATTTACTAAGCTGGTCTAGAATACAAACTGGTAGCCTAGCACCAAAAATACAAATCTTATCTGCGGTAGATATACTAACAGAAACACATCAACTATTTTTGGCTTCCGCCGATGCTAAAAATATTACCATCAACTTAAATTACAGAGAACTTATTTACGTAAATGCAGATAGGCAAATGCTGAATACCGTTTTACGTAACTTAATAACCAATGCCATTAAGTTTACACACCCAAATGGTAAAATAGAGCTTAAACTAGATGTAAAAAATCAAGAAGTTTTATTTAGTATCACCGATAACGGCATCGGGATAGAAAAAGGGTATGTTGATGAAATCTTTAAGATAGAAAACAGGTATTCTAAACCCGGTACTGCCGATGAAAAAGGAACAGGTTTAGGATTGATACTAGCTAAAGAATTTGTAGAACTACACCAAGGACAAATTTGGGTAGAAAGCGAAATTAATAAAGGAACAACTTTTTACTTTACCCTACCCGGTTATGTTGCTGCTCAACCTAATATTCTAGCGGGATAATAGGCTCCTTTTTGCTAGTAGACATAATCATCATCGTTTGGAAAGTCTTCACTACAGATATTCTGCTTATCTTTTGCATAATCAACTGTTCATAAGCCTTTATGTCTTTTACGTATGCTTTTAAAATAAAATCACATTGACCAGTTACGTGGTGGCACTCTGTAATTTCCTTTATGGCGTTAACCTCCTCTAAAAAAATTGTAATGGTATCGTTTTGATGAAAATCTAAAGAAACTTGTATAAACGTTTTAATTCCTAAACCTAACTTTTCCTCATCAACCAAGGCATGGTAACTTTTGATATAACCAGAGTGCTCTAGTTTTCTTACCCTTTCTAAAGTTGGTGCTGGTGATAAACCAATCATCTGGGAGAGCTGCAAATTGGTAATCCTACCATTTTCTTGCATAATTTTAAGAATATTCAAATCTATCTTATCCAGTTCCATAACCTTAAATTTTTATACAAAGTTAGTTTTTAATCCTTTAAACCAAATAAAATTTTATAAAACTGCTTATATCAATATATTAATTGGCAAAAATAATTTTTAGATTAATCTAAAAATATAATTAGATTTGCATTAATAATATTTTAGTATCATGATTACTTCATTTACAGAAGAGAATTATTTAAAATCTATATATCACCTATCTCCAGATGAAGGTACTGCTGTAAATACCAATGCTATTGCAGAATCTTTAAATACCAAAGCAGCATCTGTTACAGATATGTTGAAGAAACTTGCCGATAAAGAATTCATCAATTACATCAAATATCAAGGTGTTACTTTAACACCTTTGGGCAGAGAGAGAGCTTTAAACATCATTCGTAAGCATCGCTTATGGGAAGTTTTTTTGGTAGAGAAACTTAATTTTAAATGGGATGAAGTACATGATTTAGCAGAAGAATTAGAACACATCCATTCTGATTTATTGATCAATCGTTTAGATGAATTTTTAGAGTTCCCTAAAACAGACCCTCATGGCGACCCTATTCCGGATAAGAACGGCAAATTTAACGTTCCGGAACTCATACCTATATCAAAACTTAAGAATGAAACTTTAGGAATTATTAGCGGTGTAAGAGAACACTCGCCCCTATTTTTAAAATACCTTGAAAAAACCGGACTGGTCTTAGGCCAAGAAATTACCATTAAAGAGCAAATAGAGTTTGATGGCTCTTTTATCATTTCTATCAAAGAAAACGACATTATGATTAGCAGAGAAGTGGCAAAAAATTTATTGATAGCTATATGAACAGAAAACATACAGAATCTTTAAGTGAGGTACATAGCAGTGTTAAAACCGAGAAAAAAACAGGTTGGAGAAAGATTTTCGCCTTTCTTGGGCCAGCTTATTTGGTTAGTGTTGGCTATATGGATCCTGGAAATTGGGCAACAGATATAGCTGGAGGCTCTCAGTTTGGTTATAAACTGATATGGGTTTTGCTCATGTCTAACCTAATTGCTCTTTTATTACAATCATTAAGTGCCCGTTTAGGCATAGTAAGAGGTTTAGATTTGGCCCAAGCTTCTAAAAAAGCTTACCCTAATTGGGCAAATATTCCGTTGTATATTTTGGCTCAAATAGCTATAATAGCTTGTGATTTGGCCGAAATTATTGGGATGGCCATAGGTTTAAACCTTCTTTTTGGTATACCGCTAATTTGGGGCATCAGCATCACTGTTTTAGATACTATTCTTTTACTCTTTTTATTAAAAAAAGGTATGCGCAGCATGGAAGCTTTTATAGTTTCTATGGTTTTTATTGTTGGTGTTTCTTTTTTAATGGAGATGATTATTGTACAACCCCAGTTAAATGATGTTGTAAAAGGATTTATTCCTAGCTCTTTAGATGGTAGTGCTCTCTACATCGCCATTGGTATTATCGGCGCAACGGTAATGCCTCATAATTTATACTTACACTCTTCTTTAGTACAAACACGTAAGATAGAGCGCAGTAGCAAAGGCATTAAAGAAGCTTTAAAATTTAATTTAATTGATACTACTATTGCGCTTAATCTGGCTTTTTTAGTTAATGCGGCTATTTTAATACTCGCAGCAGCGGCTTTTTTCACCAATGGCTTTAATGAAGTTGCTGAGATACAAGATGCACATAAATTACTAGGAAACATATTTGGTGAAGCAGCACCTGCACTTTTTGCTATTGCGCTTATCGCATCGGGGCAAAGTTCTACCATAACAGGTACGCTAGCAGGGCAAATTGTTATGGAAGGGCATTTAAATTTACGTATTGCGCCATGGCTAAGAAGGTTAATTACTCGTCTGCTGGCTATCACTCCAGCATTTTTTACCATCATTTATTTTGGAGAGGAATCTTTGGGTGCACTGCTTATTCTAAGTCAGGTGGTATTAAGCTTACAATTAGGTTTTGCTATTATTCCGCTTATCCATTTTAATTCAGATGCTAAACTGATGAAAGAATTTGCCATCAAAACATGGGTTAAAATTTTAGCTTGGCTAAGTGCAGTTATCATCATCAGTTTAAATGTAAAATTAGTTATTGATGAAATTAGCGGATGGATGATAAGTGCAGGCGAAAATGCCTTCTGGTTATACTTAACAGTAATCCCTTTAGCTATTGCGGTTGGCCTGTTGTTGTTATACATTATCATCAAGCCGTTCTTCCCTACGCAAGACAAACAAGCTGCAATACCCCACGGTAGTGCTTTAAATCTAGCCGATTTAAAAACTCCTGTTTATCAAAATATTGGTATCAGTATAGACTTTTCTGCAAACGATAAAAACGTCATCAGACATGCTATTTTACAAGGTGGCCAACTAGCCAATTATACGCTTATTCATATTGTTGAAACAGCTGGGGCCCGTTATCATCAACAAAATGTGATGGATATGGAAACTATCAGTGATGAAGAAAACCTCAAAAAATATCAGCAAAACTTAAAAGATTTGGGCTTTAACAGCACTTATAAAATTGGCTATGGTTCTACCTCAAGTGCTATTGCAAAAATTGTAAACAAAAGCGAAATAGACTTTTTAGTGATGGGTGCGCATGGCCATAAAGGCTTTAGCGATTTACTATTTGGTTCTACTGTAGATGCCGTAAGGCATCAGGTTAACATACCTGTTTTAGTGGTAAGGAAATAATATGAAAAATCTATTCATTCTAATATTTTTACTATCCCCGATAGCGCTTTTAGCTCAAAAAGCCAATATTTATGGGAGAGTTTTTGCTTCAGGCATGCCTGTAAAACAAGCGGTTGTTAAATTAGATAAAAGCTTAAATTATCAAATTACAGATAGCTTAGGTGTATTTCATTTTAAAGATGTTACTCCAGGCGAGCATCACATCAGCGTAAGCTTATTGGGCTATAAAAATTATAGAAAATCTATTTCGGTTAAACCGGATGAAAATATATCGTTAGAAATACAGCTTAATAACGATGATTTAGGCTTAAATGAAGTGGTGGTAAGTGCTACCCGATATGGTGTATCCAGAAAAGAGGCTCCGGTTGTGGTAAATGTTATTGGTGCTAAACTTTTTAATGCTACGCAATCATTAAGTTTATCAGAAGGTTTAAATTACCAACCGGGTGTAAGATTAGAAAATAATTGTCAAAACTGCGGGTTTACCCAAGTAAGATTAAATGGCTTAGAAGGCGCATATTCACAAGTTTTAATCAATAGCCGACCAATTTTTAGCGCTTTAAGTAGCGTTTACGGTTTGGACCAAATCCCCACCAGTATGATAGAGCGTGTGGAAGTGGTAAGAAGCGGTGGCTCGGCACTTTTTGGCTCTAATGCCATAGCCGGAACCATCAATATCATTACCAAAGACCCTGTATTAAACTCATGGGAAATAGGTTCTAACATAGCTTTAATAAATGGCAGAGAACCAGACAACGTTATAAATTTTAATGGTAGCATTGCCGCAGAAGATTTAAAAAGTGGTGCTACATTTTATGGGATGTTTAGAAATCGTTCTCCTTTTGATGCCAATGCAGATGGTTTTACAGAAATCACCCGTATGGAGAACAATACCTTTGGCGGAAAAGCTTTTTTAAAACCCAGCGATAGAAGCAGGCTTACGCTAGATTTTAGCGCTATAAAAGAATTTAGGAGAGGTGGAGACCGCCTTCATCTGGCACCACAATTTACAGATATTACTGAGCAGCTAGACCATAACATTTTATTAGGGGGGTTAACTTTTGACCAGTACAGTAAAAATCTAAAGAATAAATACTCTGCTTATATATCAACACAAAAAGGAAAAAGAAACAGCTATTATGGTGGTTTAGGAGGCAGCTATACCGCAATAGATAGTACCAGAGCTAATAATGCTTACGGTTTTACAGATGATATTTCTGTTGTTGGAGGCTTACAGTTTTCCAAAAATCTAGAAAACACCTCTGTTTTTGTGATGGGTACAGAACTACAACATAACCAAGTTGATGATGAGATTGCTGGCTACAACAGAATTATAGATCAATCTTTGACCACTTTTGGTTTATATGCCCAGTACGAATGGAAGCCAAACGAGAAACTAACTGCTTTGTTAGGTAGCAGATACGATATCACACATGTAACTGGGAATTATACTTTACAAAATATATTCCGCAACTCAAATCTTAGAAAAGGTGTATTGAGTCCGCGTTTTACGCTTTTGTATAAATTTAATGAAGATTGGCAGTTTAGAGGTGGCTATGCCCGAGGTTTTAGAGCGCCACAGGCTTTTAATGAAGATATGCACATATCATCTGTAGCGGGCGAGCAAAGGTTTGTGATACTATCAGAAAACCTAAAAACCGAATTTTCTGATGCTTTTACAGCATCTTTAAGCTATGCTTGTACTTGGGGCAATACGCAAGTAAGTTTCCTTACAGAAGGTTTTTACACCACTTTAAAAAACCAGTTTGTGACCATTAATACTGGTGCTTCTTTAGGAAACGGAACTATTTTAGAAGAAGTAAGTAATGGAGAAGGTGCTTATGTAAGTGGTGCAAATTTCGAGCTCAATATAGTGCCTTCTGCTAAGTTTAACTTGCAAGCTGGCGGAACCTGGCAAAAAACTGCTTACAATGATGCTCAGGTTATTTATGATAATCCTAATGATTTAACAAATACAAGGGTTAGTATTACCGAATTTTTAAAAACACCACGTAGCTATGGCTACTTTAATAGTAATTACAAGGCTACCCAAAAATTAAGTTTTGATATCAGTGCTGTTTATACCGGAAATATGACTGCTGCCAGAGTTATCAATGCTGATGGATTACCTCTATTGGTTAAAACCCCAAGTTTTTTAGAATTAAATTTAAAAAATACCTATCAGTTTAAGCTAAAAAACCTGATGATAGATTGCAGTTTAGGCGTTCAAAATATATTTAATAGTTTCCAAAAAGATTTTGATACAGGGCCTACCAGAGACTCTGATTATGTTTACGGACCAGCCAGACCAAGAACATTTTATTTAGGCTTGAAATTTAGGAGTTTGTAGCATGTTGAGGTTTTTGCTAGCTGTATTATTTTGCTTAGGGATGATAAAGTCTGGAGTGGCTCAGGAAATTGCATGGCTAAGTTTTGAGCAACTAGATGATTCCTTAAAAATTAAGCCTAAACCTGTTATCATTAGTTTTTATACTGATTGGTGTGTTTACTGCAAAAAAATGGATAAAGAAGTCTACTCAAAAGCGGCTATCATTAAAGAAATAAGCCAACATTATTATGCAGTCAAGTTTGATGCAGAAACTAAAACACCCATCTTTTTTGATGGGAAAACATTTAATAAGAAAGCTAAATTTCATGAGCTGGCAATTTTACTTGGTACTAGAGAAAAACAATTTATACCCCCGGTAACACTTATTTTAGATAGTAATTTCGCTGTTAAAAGTCGGTGGTTTGAATATTTAAGTAGTGATAAACTCCTTGAAATTTTAAAAACTAACTAGGAAAGTAGCCTTCATAAAACTTCAATTACTCAATTTTTTCACGATATTCGCAGTATGTCTAATAAAATAACATCCAGTGTAAACATCAGAAACAAGAAAGCCACTTTTGAGTATAGCATTCTTGAAAAATTTGTTGCTGGCATTAAACTTTTAGGTACCGAGATTAAATCTATCAGACAAGGAAAAGCAAATATTGGCGATTCTTTTTGTTCTTTCATCAATAACGAGCTGTATGTGAGAAATATGGATATAGCCGAATATTCTCATGGCTCTTTTTACAACCACGAAGCAAAAAGAGACCGAAAACTACTACTCAATAAAAAGGAAATCAAAAAATTGCTGGTTAAAGGCGAAGATAAAGGTCTTACCATTATCCCCTTACGCATTTTTATCAACGAAAGAGGCTTTGCTAAAATGGAAATAGCCTTAGCCCAAGGTAAAAAAGCTTTTGATAAACGTGATACTATCAAAGAAAGAGATGTAAAAAGAGAGTTAGATATGGTGAAGAAGAAGTATGTGTAGGTGCTTAGGTTGTTAGATTGTTAGTTGGTTAGGTTGTTAGTCCCGATAGCTCGGGAGTTATTTATTAGTTGGTTAAACGTCAAACAGCTATATTTACCATGCTTGGTCTCCTAATAAGGGTACAAATCTGAAAGTATCTAACACAATTTTATCAAAGTCATTTTCAGAAACGCGTAGTACAGTTACCATTTTTTGGCTTTTTTCATCCCCTACGGGTATTACCAAAATACCTCCTATCTTTAATTGCTTCAATAAAATTTGTGGAACTAAAGGAGCTCCTGCTGTTACAATAATTTTATCGTAAGGGGCATGCTCTGCAATACCTTTAGAGCCATCGCCTAGAAAAAACTCGGCCTGATAACCAATGTGAGGCAATACTTGCCTGGTTCTTTCAAATAGTTTTTCTTGTCTTTCTATGGTATAAACTTTAGCCCCCAACTCTAACAACACACAGGTTTGATAACCGCAACCTGTACCAATCTCTAAAACTTTATCTCCTTTTTTAATATGTAATAATTCGCTTTGGTAAGCTACCGTATAGGGGTTAGAAATAGTTTGCCCTTCGCCAATAGGGAATGCTTTATCCAAATAAGCTTGGCTCCAGAAAGTTTCATCAAAAAAATAATGTCTTTTTACAGTACCAATGGCTTTTAATACTTGCTCATCAGAAATACCTTTTTTTCTGAGTTCTTCTACCAGCTTCTTCCTTGCGCCCTTTTCGCGATAATTATCTACAAATTTATATCCCATTTGCTACAAAAATAGAATCTGAAACGAATTTAAAGCAATTTTATTAGCTTTACTTCTTCACTTTTAATGATAAAATACACAAGTAGCAGAACATCAATGCTTAAACAAAAAAAACTTTTACTTTTTATCTTTCTTGATACTCTTGTTGCTCTCATTTTTATCTTTTTTACAGAAATTTTGTTGATTAAAAACAACTTAATAACACTTATTTCTTTATTTATACTTCTTTTAATTTATGCTTTTACGGGTACTTATGCCCAATTCACTAGAAAATCCAGATTTAAAGAAGTTATCAGAACATTTAATCAATCTATCATCATCACTCTGTTGTATATTCTATTATTTAAGCATAACAGTTACAACATTCAAGCAGCTTTAAACTTTGGATTGACACATTTTTTTATCATGGGTTTTGGTAGATTGCTATTTCATACCTGGATAAAAAGACAAATACGTAAAGGAAAAATAAGCTTTAATACCATTTTAATTGGTAATAATAAAAAAGCTAAACAGATTTTGGCAGATATTAAATCACAGCCGAAAAATCTGGGGTTTCATATTTTAGGTTATGTTGGTTTAATAGATGAAGAAGATACCCCAATGGTTAAGCTACCAAAACTAGGCTCTTTTGATGATATTAAAGTTATCATCGAAAGCTACCAGATAGAGGAAGTTATTATTGCTATAGAAACCAATCAGCATCATCAACTTAAAGATATTTTAAATCAATTAGAACAAACAACAGTTATTATCAATATCATACCTGATATTTATGAAATACTGTCGGGCTTTGTAAAGCTAAATTATCTTTTTTCTATCCCTTTAATTACTTTACACCCAGACCACATGCCTTTTTGGCAAAGAAGCTTAAAAAAAATATTAGATTATACAATCGCTATAACAGTACTGTTTTTCTTAGCTCCTTTGTTTATCATCATTTATATCATGATTAAACTAGATAGTGAAGGTCCTGGTATTTATCATCAAGAAAGAATTGGAAAAGATGGGAAACCATTTAACATTTACAAGTTTAGAAGCATGTTTATAGATGCGGAAGAAAAAGGGCCTTCTTTATCAAAATCTAACGACCCACGTGTTACCAGAATAGGTAAAATTTTAAGAAAAACGAGACTAGACGAATTACCTCAGTTTTTTAACATTTTAAAAGGAGAAATGTCTTTGGTTGGACCACGGCCTGAACGAGCTTTTTACATTAAACAAATAGAAAAAAAAGCACCTCATTACCATTACTTGCATAAAGTTTTACCTGGTATAACCTCATGGGGACAAGTAAAGTTTGGATATGCAGAAAATGTAGAGCAAATGATTAAAAGACTTACTTTTGATATTATTTATGTAGAAAATAGATCGCTAGCATTAGACTTTAAGATTTTATGCTACACAATTCTAATTGTTATGCAAGGAAGAGGAAAATAAGTTTTATACTTGTAAAAATTTTTCAGCCAATAAAATGAAAAAAATATTACTCTTAACTTTAGGTATTATATTTTACTTTCAAGCGTTTTCTCAGTCTCAAAATAATTACAGCTATAGTATAGGAATTAAAGCCGCCAGCTTTGGCGATTTTCCTAAATTAATGAATGAGGTTAGAGACGCTGAAAGCTTTACACCTTCTTATTTAAATGGCATTGTATTTAAATTTAACGATAACCAAATTAGCTATAGGTTTGTAGGTTCTAAATATTCTAATAATAATTATAGCTTTAAAAATGTTTGTCGGGATTGTGAAACCGTAAACGGTAATTTTTCTGATTTTACTTTAAAAGCTGGTTTTGAACGTAGCCTTATTTACGGAGTTTTCCAACCTTTTTATGGCTTAGATTTGGGATATAGAAGAATTTATTTTGATGGTATTGCCAACAATGTTAGTAACAATGCACTTTTATATGATGTTATTGTTGAAAAAAATGGAGCACTTATTCATCCCTTAATTGGTGTAAAAGTAAATTTATTAAAATCAAAATTTACCATTAGTGCAGAAGCTGGTTTAGATATACTTTACTCTAATGATAGAGAAACTAAAACTTTAAACGACGGTAATAGAACAACTTCTATTGCTAATTTTAGAAGATGGGGTTTTAATAACCTACCTTTAAGTATGCTAAGTTTGCAATATAATTTTGGACATCAATAAGGGTCTACATTAACCACCAGATAGCTTCCCTTATTGAGTTTATTAGCATCAAAATTGCTAATTTCCTTTCTCAAATATTCTTTTATTTTAGGTATAGATTGATGTTGTAAATCTATTTTTAAAATAATAGTTTGGATATAGTAGTTGCGGATACGCCCAATAAGCGGTGTTTGAGGACCAATAACCAAATCGCCCAAAGTTTTCTTTAATTCTCTGGCAAAACCTTCTGCAATTTGTTGGTTTTTAGCAAAATCTTTATGTTTAATATCGATATGAATTAAACGGTAAAAAGGAGGATATTTAAACTGCTTTCTTTCTAAAATCTCATGCCTGTACATGGCTTCATAATCATTATTCACAATTTGCTGTATCACCCGGTTTTTGGTATCATAAGTTTGAATGATTACTTTACCTTGCTTTTCTCTTCTTCCGGCTCTACCTGCAACTTGTGATAACATTTGAAAACTACGCTCATAAGCCCTAAAATCAGGAAACTGTAGCATACTATCGGCATTGATAACACCTATAGTAGTAACATTATCAAAATCCAAACCTTTGGCAACCATTTGTGTACCAACCAAAACATCCAAACGCTTTTCTTCAAAATCATTGATGATATGTTGATGGGCATTTTTATTTCTCGTAGTATCGTAATCTAAGCGGCCAATTTTTAAATCAGGAAGTAATACCCGTAAATCATCCTCTACTTTTTCTGTACCTAAGCCTTTATACTCGATATGCTTAGAACCACAAGCCGGACACTCGGTAATATTATCTTCTCTGTAACCACAATAATGGCAATGTAGTTTGCCTGATGCCTTATGGTAAGTTAAGCTAACATCACAATTGATGCACTTGGGTGTATTACCACAAGTTTTACAAATTAAAATAGGTACATAACCTCTCCGGTTTTGAAACAAAATAACCTGTTCTTTAACTTTTATAGCTTCTTGTATACGATCTATAAGTACGCTTGTAAAATTCTCTTTAATGGTTTTACGGGCCTTTTCTTCTGTTATACTCACTACCTCTATTTCTGGCAAGTTTACGCCGCTATAGCGCACATCCAACCTAACCAAACCATATTTTTGTTGGGTGGTTGCATTAAAGTAACTTTCTAAAGATGGTGTAGCAGAGCCTAACAAAACTTTAGCCTGATAAATATTAGCCAAAACAATAGCAACATCTCTGGCATGATAGCGTGGTGCTGGGTCGTACTGTTTATAACTGGCCTCATGCTCTTCATCAACAATGATGAAACCTAAATCTGCAAAAGGAAGAAACAAGGAAGAGCGAGCTCCTAAAATGATTTTAGCTTCATTTTTTAAAACTTTTTGCCAAATTTCAGCTCTTTCATTATCATTAAATTTACTATGGTAAACCACAATCTGATTTCCAAAATGGAACTTTAAGCGTTCTACTATTTGCGCTGTTAAAGCTATTTCTGGAAGCAAATAAAGTACTTGTTTGCCTAAGGCTAAGTACTCTTCCATTAAACGGATATACAGTTGAGTTTTACCAGAAGAGGTAATACCATGCAAAAGTGTAACCGGCCTCTCTTTAAAAGATAGCCTGATTTCATCAAAAGCTTTTTGCTGAGGTTCACTTAAAATAAAATCATTGGTATTTTCTTCATCATCAAAACTAAAACGACTGACAGTTTCTTCTTTAACCTCAAAAATCCCTTTATCTATTAAAGCTTTTATCACAGCTGCACTGGCACCACTAGCTTCTGCAAGGGTAGCTCTGGTGATTTTTAATTGCTCTTTTTGAAGTTTCAAATAAGCTAGTAAAGCATCTAATTGCTTTGGCGATTTTTCAAGAAGTTCAAACAATGCCTTCAGATGTTCTTTATCATCATAAAAACTATTTAAACGAAGATGCTTAACCGTTTTAGGTTTAAATTTTTCGTTTATTTCTTCTGATATAAAAACAATTCGCTTATCCAGCAAGCTTTTTATGATGGGAAATATAGTTTTCTGACCTAGTATTTTAGCAATTTCTTGTAGGCTAAGCTCGTTTTGGATTTCAAGAGCATCCACAACAATGTATTCCTTATCATTAAGGTTGCTTTTATCTATGTTTTCTTCATGACTCAGAATAATTTTTGTTTCGCTGGCTAATTTTAGTGCAGAAGGCAAAGCAGCAGCCATAACCTCGCCAGTAAAACATAAATAGTATTCGGCAATCCAATCCCATAGTTTTAATTGTTTTTGGGTGATGATGGGCTGGTCATCAATAATATCAATCAGGTATTTGGCTTCATAAGCCACTGGCGCTTTATCTGTAATAGAAGCAACAATAGCGGTATAAATCTTACTCTTTCCAAACTGCACTACAGCCCTCTTCCCTATAGCTAGTTCATCATTTAATTCAAACGGAACTCGGTAAGTATAAAACTTAGGTATTGCCAAAGGTAAAATTACCTCAGCAAATAAGGTTTTTCTGGAGGTGTGATGATCAAAATCTATCATTTATCTCTGAAGGCTGCTAATAATAAACTTAACCAACCCAAAATAAACAATAAGCCGCCAATGGGTGTAACCGGACCAAGAAAAGAAGCGCCATCCCAGCCCATATAATCTTTTAAAGATAAGATGTATAAAGAGCCACTAAATAGTAAAATACCGCCGGTAAAACAGTATGAAGAAAAATTTATAAGAGCATTTTTATACCTGGCAAAAGTACTTAAAAATAATAATGCAAACGTATGATAGAAATGATACTGAACAGCAGTATGCCAAACATCAAGGCTATCTACAGATAATATTTTTTTTAACGCATGAGCACCAAAGGCACCTAAAATTACGGCTAAAGCTCCAAAAAAAGCTGCTGTGATGATAATTCTCTTGTTCATAAACCCGCAGTGTAAATTGCTAATTTAATAAAGATGCAATCAATTTTCGGTGCTTCAATACAAAAATCTATTTTTGTTGAGAGGAAATATAAAATGAGAAAAATAATAATCACGATTAGCTTGCTTATAATTGCCGCTTTTGCTACTGCATGGCTGTATTTTAATAATATTTCTTCGTCTGAAAGTACTACAGAAAAAGCTTTTAACACGATACCCGCAGATGCTTCTCTGATTTTTGAATATAAGAATGAAACTTCTTTTTATGACATTTTTAAAGATTTCACACTTTTTGAAGCTGTTTTAGGACAGAATATCAGTAAACACTTAACAGCACTTAAAAATACTTTTATTGATAATACAAGTTTTAACGATGCTTTATCTACATCAGAACTTTACTTTTCTGTACACCAAACAGATAAAAACCAAGCCGATGTATTAATTATTGCTCCTTTAAATAATAAACAACTAGAAAGTAGCCAAGAAAGCATCCAGAATTTAAAGCAAAAGTTTAAAATAGAAGAAAAAGTTCTAAATAAAACTACAAGTTATACCCTCACATTTAATAACCAAAGCAAATTCTACTTTACATTGGCAAAAAATGTTTGGATAGGTAGTTTTAACGAAAATCTTGTTCAAAAAGCTCTTTTAGAAAGCTCAAATAAAAAACAAAAATTCTTTAAAGGCGAGAGTTTTAGCTCGGTAAGAAATAAGAATGCTATTGCCAACTTATATATCAATTACCCAAACTTAGCTTCTTTTTTAGCTGGATTTTCTAAAAAAGACAAACCCGCAGAAACAGAGAATTTAAAAACGTTTCCAGCATTTTCTAGCTTAAACATCAATTACCAAAAAAATGCTTTTATGTTTAGCGGAATAACAGAGCTAGAACAAAAAGGTAGCTATCCAGCTTTATTTTTAAACCAACAATCAGGAAAATGTACACTTTTAGATTTAGTTCCTTTTGATGCAGCTTCTTACCTATTTTACTTCGTTTCAAATCAGCAAACTTTTCAAAAGGATTTAAACGCCTTATTTGAGAAAAGAAAAGAGCGTAACAAAAAGAATAGCCAACTCCAAAATATCTCTCAAAGACATTCTATCAATATCGAGAAAGAATTTCCGCTGGTGTTAGGTAAAGAGTTTGGAAGTATACAGGTAGCATCTGGAAATAAAATTGGTATCATTAAAACTAACAATACCGGGAGACTATCTTTTATTTTATCAACCATTAGTACACCCATCAATTCAAAAATATCCAGATTTGATGATTCTGATATCCTCTACTACCATCTAGGTGATCCTTTCAAAGGCTTTAGAAGACCTTATTATGCTATAATTGAAAATCATTTGTTGGTTTCTAACAGCATGCAGGCACTTCATGGTTTTCTTCAAAACTATGAGGAGCAAAATTTCTTAAGCAGAACAGATAGAAATTTGCAGTTTCAGCAATATTTATCAAACCAAGGAAATATCTTTTATTTTTTACACAACAGTAATGCTAAGGCTGTTATAAAATCTTATTTAAGCAGCAAAGTAAATCAACAATTTAAAAGTGATGATTTTGGATGGAAAAATATTTACGGTATATCGGTACAATTTAGTGCCGATAAGGATAAATTTTTCACAAACCTTTATATGAGTAAAGTTCCTGAGCTAGAAGATACAAATACACAGGCAGACTCTTTACTTTTAGACTCCTTGTTAAAATAAACTTTATTTAACCCATATTTTTAGATAAATTTAATCATGAGAATTTGGGTGTTTATAAGCTTTATATCATTAACTTGTTTAGCAGCTAAAGCTCAGGAAACATCGCTTATACATTCTAAAACTGTATTTGATTCTTTTGAAAACCCTGTAAATACCGCTTTTACTCCAGAACTTAGTAGCAAATACGCAGTAAGCTTTTTGTTCCCCTCCTTTGGTGCGCAACTACGTTTTAAAGGAGATATAGAAACCAGTTTAAAATCTTATATTTTTAATAGAGATAGTATCAAAGGCGGTCCATTATTAGCAGCCAACAATCAAAATCAATTATCAGGTGATATCAATGCTTACCTGGCTATGTTTAAATTATTTAAAAGTCTAACATATCAAAGAGAGATTGGGGCATCTATACAATTTAGAAATATTGGTCAGACCCAATTACCCAATGCTTTATTTGCATTTTTAGATAGCTACGAAAATTTCAATGATCCCTTTCCAGGTGTTTTCAATAGCAATACATTAAACCAATCTTTCTGGCAATTTGGTTTAACTTACCGAGAAAATTATAATAAAAAACTTGCTTTTGGTGCTAAATTAAGCTTTTTAAGTGGCACAACTTATCATAAAATTAATATTCAAGAATCGGCTATTACCCCTTTAGATGATGGTTATGAAGCTTATTTTAATGGTACTTATCGTTCTAATTTAGGTGCAGATACTATAAAAATTAAAAACTTATTACCTAATTTCAAAAATCCAGGATTAGCCCTTACCCTTGGTAGTTCTTATACTTTTAAAAATGGCATTTATGTTACAGCGCATTTAAAAGATTTAGGTTTTATCAGATGGCATAAAAATGCTGTTTATTCTACTTTTAGTGATACTTTGGTACCAACCAAAATAAAGGAAATTAAACCCAATGGTAATATCAGAACAGAACTTAGCGAGATGATTGTGAGAAATGCCAGTTTAGAGAAGTTTAACAGCTTTTTACCCGCTCATATACAAATTGCTGCTTCCCGAAATTTTGGTTTTTATAAATCTGTTTTTGTGGCTACGCAGTATATTGATGGTAGGAGTACCCAATTAGCTTTACTTAACAATTTTAAAAAAGGTGCATTTAATATCGCTATCAATACCACGTATGAAAAACCCGATGGTTTGCAAATTGGTGGTTTATTGATGTTACAATCTATAAGTACCGAGTTTTATTTAGGCTCTGAAAAACTTCTTCCTAGCTACTATTTTACCAAAGGTTTGATAAGTAAAGATGGTAATATTGGTAAAAGTCCCACACAAATGAATGTTTTTATGGGTCTTAATATCAAGTTTGGCAGAAAAGTTCAAAGTGATGGAATGGCAGATTTTGTTGATGGATTAAATGACGAAGAAACGGGCTTTGTATATCGGTTAAGCAATAAAGAAAGAAGATCTATAAGAAAAGAAGCAGCAAGAAACAGTAAAAAAGCTGGTAAAAGAAGAAATTAAGCTTTTTTCTTTCCAGCTACATAATCCTTTAAATAATAAGGTTCAAAATAGGCTATATCTTCAAAAGCACCTTCTTTAAATTTCTCATAAGCTGGTTCTATTAAATCTTCGGCAGAATTAGAAAAATCATCCATTATTCTGGCATTTATATGTTTACCTAAAACCTCATCGCATTTAGGTGCTCCATCACCAAAAAAATAAACAATATAAGTATCTAAAATAGCCTTAAAAGAATTTTCATCTACAATTACTGCTTCTGTAACTTTTAAAAACTCTACGTCCTTATTATAAAAAGCCGTATACACCTCCATCCTTCTGGCATCTATCATGGGGCAAAAAATGGTATTTCCGTTTACAGAATAGCATTTTTTAATAAATCCATTAGCCATTGCTGTTAAAGTATTGATAGCAATTAACGGAATATCCAAAGCAAAACATAAGCCTTTAGCAGTAGAAACACCTATCCTCAAACCTGTATAAGACCCTGGCCCCATGCTAACGGCAACAGCTTTAAGCTCTTTAAAACTTTTTTGATTCCTTTTTAACAACTCATCAATAAAAACGGTTAAAGAGGCTGCATGTATATTAGCCTCTGTACGTTCTATTTTATCCATAAAAACACCGCTCTCTGCCAAAGCAACAGAACAAGTGCTGGTAGCTGTTTCTATATGTAAAATAAGTGCCATATTGTTTAAGGTACCGGATCATGCCCATGCCCCCCCCAAGGGTGACACTTCCTAATTCTATTTAAAGTTAACCACATCCCTTTAAAAGGGCCATATTTTTTAATTGCATCAATACCATATTGAGAGCAAGTAGGTGTAAACCTACATGATGCACCTAATAACGGAGATAGCAAATATTGATAAAGTTTTATCAGCAACAAAAACAACAATGAAAATATTTGTTTGATAAAGCCCATTACTTAACCATTTGCTTTTCTAGATTAATTAAAGCTAATGACAGCTTCTGATAAATATACGAGTAATCTAATAGCTCTTTGCCAACATAATGAAACGCTACTAAAAGCTGCTTTTCCTGAGTTTGTAAAAAAGGATACAAGGAAACAGATTTTTGTAATCTATAAGCCTCCTTTATCCTTCTTTTGATAAGATTTCTATCAACACTTTTCTTAAATCTCTTTTTAGGAACAGAGATAACAATTTGTACAGGATATTTTTGTGGCTCTTGATTAATTTGCCAAGTTACCCGGAAAGGATAAAATAAAAAAGAAGAACCATTGTTAAAAAGCTCTGCTAAGAGTTTTTTGCTACACAATCGTTCTTCTTTTGTAAATTGAAAATTTTTCATTGCATAAACCCGATTAGTAAATATAGAGACATCGGATTATACATTCACCTTAAAAAGGTAATGAACGCAATTAAAATTATGCTTTATGACGACGCTCGTCAGAAACTGTTAATCTTTTTCTGCCTTTAGCTCTTCTAGATGCTAATACTCTTCTACCATTTGCAGTAGACATTCTTTCTCTGAAACCATGCTTGTTTCTTCTTTTTCTTTGAGAAGGCTGGAATGTTCTTTTCATGATTATATATAATAATAATTTCGCTCTATAAAATAAGAGTGCAAATATAGACTTGTTTTTCTATAAATCAAAACCTAAATAGAAATAAATTAAAATATATGAGCTCTTATTTTGATTTTAATAAATCTCTTATTTCTGTTAATAGTATTTCCTCTTTACTTGGGGCTGGAGGTGCTGCCGGAGCTGCTTCCTTATCTTTTTTATTGATCTTATTAACCCCTTTTATAATCATAAAAAGTACAAAAGCCACGATAATAAACGCTATAACCTGCGATAAAAAGTTACCATATTTAATTGCCGTACCTGGTATTACTAATTGACTAAGCTCTGTTAAATTTGCAGCACTTAAAGCAGGAGTTAAAATTGCAGGCGTAATCACATCATCCACTAATGAACTTACAATTTTCCCAAAAGCGGCACCTATTACCACACCAACCGCCAAATCAATAACGTTACCTTTAACAGCAAATTCTTTAAATTCTTTTATTATTCCCATCAGTTTTGGTTTTAATTTTGTTAATAATGATTGAAATTATAAAAAAAAACAATTAACTAAAAAAAACTACTTAATTATCATTTAAATAATGATTAAACTAGTACTGTTTTTACGAACAGCTTTGTTTAACTTTGCCATTTCTGATACATTATTATGCTTAAACAAAATCTTCAACAAAAATTATTACAAAAATTATCTCCTCAGCAAATACAGTTTATCAAACTGTTACAAGTTCCTACGGTTGCTTTAGATACCAGAATAAAAGAAGAACTAGAAGAAAACCCTGCTTTAGAGGATATTAGCTTAGCTGATATGAGTGAGCCGATTGATGAATATCCGGATAAAGACCCTGATGAAGATTTTAGAGCAGACGACGCTCATGATGACTTTGATGAATTTAATGTTGATGATTATCTGCAAGATGATAATATCAATGATTATGGAAGCAGGTATGATAGTAACGATGATGATGAAGACAAAAAAGAGCTTCCTATCGCTATAAACAATACTTTTTTTGAAAACTTACAAGCCCAACTCGATTTAATTCCGCTTGAGGATAAAGAATATCTAATTGCACAACAAATTATAGGTAGTTTGGATGATGACGGATACTTAAGAAGACCTATACCTTCTTTGGTTGATGATTTAGCTTTTTCACAAAGTGTTTTGGCAGAAGATGAAGAAGCAGAAGAGATGCTAAAAGTCATCCAAACTTTTGATCCTCCGGGTGTAGGTGCTAGAGATTTACAAGAATGTCTACTCATACAGCTCAGAAAAAAGGACACTTCTTCTAAAACAATAGAAATAGCTATTAATATTGTTGAAAACTATTTAGACGAGTTTACCAAAAAACATTACGATAGATTAGAAAAATCTTTAGGCTTATCCTCAGAAGAATTAAAAGAAGTTATTAACGAAATCTTGAAGTTAAACCCCAAACCCGGAGATTCTGGCGTATCTAACCTTAAGCAAATGCAGGTTATCCCAGATTTTCATATTTCAAAGAATGATGGGGTGCTTACACTTACATTAAATTCTAAAAACGCTCCAGAACTGAGGGTGAGCAAATCTTACCAAGAAATGTTTCAGCATTACGAAAAAACTGCTGATAAAGATAAAAAGCTTAAGGAAGCTGTTCATTTTGTGAAGCAAAAGTTAGACTCGGCGAAATGGTTTATTGATGCCATTAAGCAAAGACAGCAAACCTTGCTAAAAACCATGAATGCTATTATGCACTACCAGTATGAATATTTTCTTTCTGATGGCGATGAGCGCTACCTAAAACCTATGATATTAAAAGATATTGCTGATAAAATAGGTATGGATATATCAACGGTGTCTAGAGTAGCTAATTCTAAATATGTACAAACAGAATTTGGTACTTATTTACTAAAGTCTTTCTTCTCAGAAGCGATACAAACAGAAAGTGGCGAAGAGGTATCTAACAAAGAAGTAAAGAAAATTTTAGAAGAGTGTATTGGTAATGAAGATAAAAGAAAGCCTTTAGCAGATGAAAAATTGACTGAGATTTTAAAAGATAAAGGCTATAACATTGCTAGAAGAACGGTAGCAAAATATCGTGAACAAATGGGAATACCTGTTGCCCGATTAAGAAAAGAACTATAAAAATTCATCGTAATAGGCTTAAAGCTTTAAGCCTATTACAATTTCATGTGTACCGTTTGATACGGTAAAAAGAGACTTGCCATAATTTTAAGCTTTTTAAAAGTTTATATTTTTCATACTATCCCTAAAACTTTTCTACACCAGCCAACGTAATTGTTAGTAATTTTGAGGAAGTTTAAGTTTATTCTAATGTAAATATTAGTCTAATTAAAGTTAAATATTTTTTAAAATATTTAATCCGATTTTTTCAAGTCTTAACTATTCAATATCATTAAAAAATTAGATATCAATGCCCGAAGAATTATCATCACTAACTACTAATGTATATGTAATTATTCCGGCATATAATGAAGAACAATCCATAGCTAAAGTTATAAACGCTATACCTAAAGAATTGGTTAAAACAGTTGTTGTAGCCAATAATAATTCTAAGGACAATACCAAAATACAAGCAGAAATGGCTGGCGCTGTAGTTGTTGACGAACCTCGCTCTGGTTATGGGTATGCTTGTTTAAAAGGTATAGACTTCTTAAGTAGCCAATATATTAAGTCACAAGATATTGTTGTTTTTTTAGACGGTGATTTTTCTGACTACCCTGAAGAAATTCCAGCTATTATTAATCCGATTTTAAAAAAACAAGCCGACTTAGTTATTGGTTCCAGAGCTTTAGGCGTCAAAGAAAAAAACTCCATGACTATTCCACAAGAGTTTGGTAATTGGTTAGCTACTAAATTAATCAAGTTGTTTTATGGAGTTAAATTTACAGACTTAGGACCATTTAGAGCTATAACATGGTTACATTTGCAACAAATTAACATGCAAGACAAAACCTACGGCTGGACAGTGGAGATGCAAATTAAAGCTGCTAAACAAGGTTTAAGATGCATTGAAGTACCGGTTAAATACCGTAAAAGAATTGGCGTTAGTAAAGTCTCTGGAACGGTGAAAGGTGTTATTTTAGCTGGTTATAAAATAATTTGGATGATTTTTAAAAATCTATAAAGCAAAATGTTTATACAGTATTCTATCTTAATCATTTATGCTTTTTGCTTATTAGCCATTTTCATTTTTAGTATTGGCCAAGCTTTCCTGATTTACTACTACATCAAATCATCCAAAAAAGAAGTTAAAGCTTTGTCATGGCACCATCAGCCTAAAGTAACGGTACAATTACCTCTATTTAATGAGCTTTATGTTGTAAAACGATTGATAAAGAGTGTTTGCGAGCTGGATTATCCAAAAGAACTATTAGAAATACAAGTGCTGGATGATTCTACTGACGATTCTTTGGCTTTAACAGCTCAATTGGTAAAAGAGCAGCAAGCTGATGGCTTTAATATTAAACATATCACCAGAACAAAAAATATTGGTTTTAAAGCGGGAGCTTTACAACATGGATTAGAACAAGCTTCTGGAGAATTAATAGCTATTTTTGATGCCGATTTTGTGCCCTCACAGGACTTTTTACAGAAACTTGTCCCTTACTTTCAAGATGCTAAGCTGGGTATGGTACAAAGCAAATGGGAACATTTAAACGAGGATTATTCCTTATTAACAAAAATTCAAAGTTTTGGCTTAGATGGTCATTTTACAGTTGAACAAACAGGCAGAAATAAGCAGAATTTATTCATCAATTTTAATGGTACAGCTGGTATTTGGCGTAAAGCCTGTATTGTAGAGGCTGGCGGCTGGCAACATGATACCTTAACTGAAGACTTAGATTTAAGTTATAGAGCGCAACTAAAAGGCTGGAAATTTAAATATGTTGAAGACTTTAGCACACCTGCAGAACTCCCTATGGAGCTTAACGCCTACAAATCACAACAACACCGCTGGACAAAAGGCGCTATTGAAACCTCTAAGAAAATGCTTTCTCAGATTTGGAAATCAGATGAAAGCCTTGCCCGTAAGATTTTTGGCTCTTTACATTTACTTAACTCTTACGCCTTTTTACTTGTGTTTACGGCTAGTATATTAAGTTTACCTATTCTGGTTATTAAAAATCTTCATTTGGTAGACATTTTATACTTTAACTTGATGACTATTTTTGTTGGAGGATTTATTATAGTTACTATTTTTTATACAACATCCTACTTCTCTAAAAAAACCAGCCTCTTAAACTTCGTAAAGCTTTTTCCGGTTTTTTTATCTTTCTCTATGGCGATGAGTTTCCACAACGCTATAGCTGTTTTAGAAGGTATTTTTGGGTTTAAATCTGATTTTATCAGAACACCAAAATTCAATATCAACAATAAAAAAGAAGGCTTTAAGGATAATATCTATATCAAGAAAAGTTTACCAAAATCATTTTATGTAGAGCTATTCTTAACTTTTTATTTCCTTAGCGGGATGATGATGTCTTTTATCTATCAGGATTTTGGTCTACTCCCCTTTCATACGCTACTGTTCTGTGGTTTTTGTATGCTTAATTTTTATTCCATTAAACACAGCTTAGGAGGATTAAAAATTAAGGCTTAACCAGCAGATTTTCAATTTCTTTAATCAATAAATTTAGCTTTTTAATGAGTACTTGAAGTGTTTCATTAAATTGACTATCCCACTTTTCTGCTTGTTGCAAAACTAGTTCTTGCTCCCTAAACAATACCGCTAAAGGCCTTGCACCCACTTGTGCAACACGTCCGGCAATACGATGAGCTACCAAACTAGCCTCTTCTAAATTTTGTTGTTGAATACTATTTTCTAGCATCTTTATATCTTGGCAACAATCTTCAACAAACCGATTTAAGATATTTACAGTTTGTTCCCAATCGCCAAAAGTCATTTTCTCTAAAGCAGTTAAATCAAATTCTGGCTGATTCTCATTTTCAAAATCAACGGCAGGTAAACTCCCATTTAAAAGAATAGAAAGCAATTGTTCTTCTTTAAAAGGTTTCATCAATAAGCCATCAAAACCACTATTTAACACTTGTGCTCTTTCTTCTGGTAAAACCTGCGCTGTTAAAGCGTACACCGATACATCTGAATGTTGAATTTTTTCTTTTAATTTTTTACAAAGTGTTATACCGTTCATACCCGGCATACGCATATCTAAAAACATAAACTTAACATCATCAGTAATTTTTGCTTCCAAAGCCTCTTCTGGCGATGAAAAACATTGATAAGCTATTTGATGATGAGCAAAAATTAACGAACATAAATCTAAAATGAATGGATCATCATCTACTACCCATATTTTACCATTAAAAGCCGTTGATAGTAAAGTGTTTTTCACCCCTAATATACTACCCTCATGAGGCTTATTTACTTCTTTAAACTTTAGATAAACAGTAAATGAACTTCCATTTGAAGGACTGCTCTTCACGTGTATTCTACCCTCCTGACTTTCCACTAAGGCTTTAACTATGCTTAGTCCTAACCCGGCACCGGCCCTATTCATCTCCTTGTTTTCAGGATTGTTGGCTTGTTCAAATTCGTTAAAAATCAGCTTAAGTTCTTCTTTAGTCATTCCAATTCCGGTATCTTCAACAACAAACATAAAATGCACATCATCAGCTTGCTTTTTATAAGATACTGCGATGCTAACCATGCCTGCATGGGTAAATTTTATGGCATTGCTTAACAAATTGTAGAGAATTTGTTTCAGCCTAAAAGCATCACCTTCTACCCACAAGTCATCGTCAATATCAAAATCCTGAACAATTTTAAGTTCTTTTTTCTCCGCTTGTAAGTGCATCACAGAAAGCACCTCGGTTAAAAGTTTTTGCATATTAAAAACTTCATGAGAGAAAGTAAGCTTTCCTGAGACAATGCGGTTATAGTCTAAAACCTCATTTACAATTTGCATTAAGTGCTCTGATGAATGATAAATAGCATCAATATCTTTTTTACGAGGATTTTCTTGTTTTCTGATCAATTCTGAATATCCGATGATAGCTTGTAGAGGCGTTCTAATCTCGTGGCTCATGTTAGACAAAAAGCGTTGTTTTGCTAAACTATGATACTCGGCTTCTTCTTTAGCTAACTCTAAATCTTTACGGTATTGGTTGCTTTTAGCGATATCAGAAAGAATAAAATAAAGTAAGATAACTGTGACTAAGAAAAAAACAATGATGATGATACTGATTTGCTTGATGCTATCATTTACCACTTCACGGGCTTCTTTATTGTTGATTTCTATTTGCTTAACAGCTTCGCTTTCTACCTCACGTAAAACGGTTAACATTTTATTGATGAGTAAATCGCTGGTACTAGCTAAAATGGATTCTCTATTGATAAAAACTTCACTTTTTTTACGTTGAACTTCTTCTAATTGCCTAATGGTTTTCTCCACATTTTGGATAATACTATCTTGACGTGATAAGGCTAAGGTATCTACTTTTACATCAAGTTCCTCATTCATGATATTGAAAGACTGATTACTTTTATCTGTCTTTTTCTTACTGAATAATTTACCAAAGAAAGTTTTAGGCTCTTCGGTAGACTTATTTCCATCGGCGTCTTTTATGGTAGTGGTTAGTGTTCTTTTTTCTGAACGTAAAACTAAACTATCCAGATCTTTGGATGATTCATTAACCAAAGCATTTAACTCTGCAACTTGGTTAGAAAATGAGTTATTATTGAGTAACCCTTCTCTCACTTTTAAGTAATTGATGAATAAGCGGTCTCTTTCTTTCAGTAGCTCATTCATAGATTTGATACGGCTAAGCTGTAAAGAATCATTAACGTAAAGTTTGCTTAGGCTATCAATACCTAAACTTAATTGCTTGGTTTCTTCTAAAAAAATACTGTAATCGCCAGGGTTGTTTAGTGCTTGAGCTTTTTGTAATTGGTCTAAACTGATGATTTTGAACGTAAGCTCATTTACCAATCTTAAGCGTTCGCCGGGTTTAGCAACATCTTCAAAAGAATTAAGCATTTTGTTAAACGCATACTTACTGGTAGCCCATGCAAGACCTAAAGCTATACAAGCAAAAAATGCTGCTATAATAATTTTACCCCGAACAGATTGGCTAAAGCTTTTTGTTTGTTGGTTCATTAAAAAGCTTTAAGCAAAATTTAATCCAAACAAAAAAGAGGCTGTATCAAATCATCACTTTGTGTCAGGAGCGGAGTCGAAGCCTTTTCTTATCCTTCGACTTCGCTCAGGATGACAACAAAGGTCCGCTCAATGTGACAAATATGATTTAGGAGACAGCCTCTTAGATATGTATAAGGAAATAGATTAAAACAATCCCAACTGCCCTTTATCGTCTATATCAATATCATCAGGATTGGTAATTTCAAAATCTATTTTCTTAATAGGTTTTGATTCTGATGGCTCGGCTTGCTTTTCTTCTTCTTCAGATTCATCAGTTATTTCTGTTGCATTAGGCTCTAACCCTTCTGTTTCATCTTCCTCTAAAGATGCTACAGACTTTTCTTCTTCTATTTCTTCTTCTAGCTCATCAGTTAATAAAGTAACTTTTTGCACATCATGCGGACTTAACTTATTGCCTTGTGCTTTGATACCTTTTACATCTATCAGCTCTGCTAAATTAACTTCGCTTTCATCAAAAAGCTGGCTTTTACCTTTTAAAGCTTCTATTTTAACTATGGGTTGTTGCGCTTTGGTAATGATCATCATCTTAGAACCAGGCTCTTCATTAATAAAACCAATTCTTTTACCTATGGCTATATCCTCAAACTTAAAGCGTTTGATATAGTAAACTTTTGTTTTTCCGTCTTGATGGATAACAGCATAAATCGTTTCTGGATTAAACTTTTCCATCCTCACCATTTTATCATCAAAATGGTTGGTTAAATCAAAGCTGCTGAGTTCGTAACTGCCATCAGCAAAAACACATAATATTTTATCTTCTGCTTGGAACTCACCTAAGAAACGTCCATGACCGTTTTCATTTAAGCGTTTTACCACATCATCAAACCAAATTCTTCTTCCGGCAAGGGTAGAAACTCCTTTAGATTTTAGAGTGATTTTCTTTACTGCATATTTGGTTGCGATATTACCTTGAGAGGCTCTTCCTTTAATGGCTGTCTCGGCAAAATCTAAATCGAAACTTAGTTTACGGAGTTTAGACATCGGCTTTAAAGCCACGTTCACTACTTCTGCTTCCCCATTGGGGTTAGCTGTAAAATACAATACTTTAGAGCCTTTGGTTCCTTTGGTTAAATCGTATTCCTTATCTCTGGTAACACCACCAACGGCAAATCTTTTCATGTAAGATGTGCCTGTTTTACCATCTTTATAAATCATGTTATAAATGGTGCGGTCATCATTCTTTTTAAATACACCTACGTGTAAAATACCTTTCCCTACAAAGGTTTTGTCTTGGACTTTAGTTACCAGGCAGATACCATCTTCTCTAAAAACGATGATGTCGTCTAAATCAGAACAATCAAAAACATATTCATCTTTTCTTAAACCTGTTCCTACAAAACCATCTTCACGGTTTACATAAAACTTGGTATTAGCTAAAGCTACCTGTGAGGCCTCTACCTTATCAAAAGCTCTAATTTCTGTTTTACGACCTCTATCTTTCCCGTACTTTTCTTTTAGTTTTAGGAAATAATCAATAGCGAAATCTGTAAGATGCTTTAAGTTCTTTTTAATTTGGATGATGTCTTTTTCTAGAGCTGCCATTTGCTCATCCGCTTTTTTAACATCAAAGCGGGTGATGCTACTCATAGGTTTATCAATTAACCTTTTAAAATCTTCAGCTAAAATTTCTCTGTAAAGAGATGACTTAAATGGTTCAAAAAGTTGATGTAATACTTTTACAACTTCATCAAAATTTGATGAGTTTTCATATTCAGGATGTTTATACATCCCCTCCTGAATGAATATTTTTAGTAACGAGCTAAAGAAAATCTTTTCTTGCAAATCATGCAATTTAATCTCTAACTCCCTTTTTAATAGGTTTTTGGTGTAATGTGTACTCTCTATCAGAATATCATTTACACTCATAAAATGAGGCTTATCGCCTTTGATAACACAGGTATTTGGCGAGATAGATGTTTCACAAGCTGTAAAAGCGTATAAAGCATCTATGGTAACATCTGGAGATATACCTGGCGCCAGATGAATCAAAATCTCTACATCTTTAGCTGTATTATCTTCTATTTTCTTGATTTTGATTTTCCCCTTATCATTAGCCGCAATAATACTATCAATTAAACCGATAGTTGTAGTGCTGAAAGGAATTTCTGTAATAACTAAAGTCTTTTTATCAAGCTCTGAAATTTTAGCTCGAACCCTGATTTTACCACCGCGTTGCCCTTCGTTATAAGCAGAGAAATCTGCCATACCACCGGTTTGAAAATCAGGAAGGATATCTGGTCTGTTTCCTTTTAAAACCTCTATAGAAGCATCTATCAGCTCAACAAAATTGTGAGGCATAACTTTGGTGGCTAAACCTACCGCTATACCCTCTGCGCCTTGCGCTAGTAATAACGGGAATTTTACAGGCAGCGTAACGGGTTCTTTATTTCTACCATCATAAGAAGCTTGCCATTCTGTAGTATCAGGATTAAACACAACATCTAAGGCAAACTTAGATAATCTGGCCTCTATGTAACGAGGAGCTGCTGCAGAATCTCCGGTAATAGGGTCTCCCCAGTTTCCTTGGGTATCAATTAAAAGATTTTTCTGACCAATTTGGACCATAGCATCGCCAATAGAAGCATCACCGTGGGGGTGATATTTCATGGTATTACCAATAACATTTGCCGCTTTATTAAAACGACCATCGTCCATTTCTTTTAAAGAGTGAAGAATACGTCTTTGTACAGGCTTTAAACCATCATGTATATGAGGTACAGCCCTATCCAAAATTACATAAGAAGCATAATCTAAGAACCAGTTCTCGTACAGGCCGTTTATAGCCGTTACATTATGAAGTACTTCTTCGTTTTCGTAATTGTTTTCTTCCATATTATTATAAACTATAGAGATTACATTTATTAATCCCCATTCTTGTTTACTCTTTTATTCTATATCGTTAATTACTCTTTTAATTCCGCTTTTTAATAAGAGAACATTAAAATTAATAAGCAAACCCAACTTACATTCCGAAAGCTTTAAATAAGTTAAAATTTGAGCTAAATGTATATCATTTATTTCTGCTACAGCTTTTACTTCTACAATAAGTTTATTGTCAACCAGAATGTCTAATTTATAACCACAATCTAATTCTACATCTTCATACAGTAAAGGTAATTTCTGTTCTTTTTTAACGTTTAAACCAGATTTCTTTAACTCATAATACAAACATTCTTGATATGCAGATTCTAACAAACCAGGACCTAAATATTTATGAACCTTTATAGCAGCTCCAATTACTTCGGTGGCTAATTTGTTTTCTATTTGCATATTATGGTCTTAATATTTTTAACCTCTCTTTTTATCTCAGTTAAAAAGCAACCCAGCTCTGTGTTCTCTGTGTTCTCTGTGGTTGATTTTTTAACCCTATAACCCCTGCGTTTTTTTACTTAACCACAGAGGCCGCAAAGTTCTCAGAGTTACCTTTATAAATTTTTACCTAGCTGGGCGTATAATTTAAACCTCTTTTTATCTCTACTCAAAAGCAACCCAGCTCTGTGCTCTCCGTGTACTCCGTGGTTGATTTTTTAACCCTATAACCCTGAGTTTTTTTATTTAACCACAGAGAGCTCAAAGTTCACAGAGTTACCTTTATAAATTTTTACCTAGCTGGGCCTATAAATTTTCAACCTCTTTTGTATCTACTCAAAAGCAACCTAGCTCTGTGTTCTTCGTGTACTCCGTGGTTATTTTTTTATTAAACCTCGGAGTTCCCAAATAAAAACTCTGTAGTAATATCAAAAAACTACCCTTTACCCAATCTTTTTTCAAAAAACATCATCGGTAAAAAGCTATTTACACCTTTAACTTTCCAAACTTCTCCGTTAATACAATACAGTAAAACCTCTGTGGGTTTATTCTGCTTCTGCTCATACTCAGCCATTACCTGCAAACAAGGTCCGCAAGAAGTAACAGGTCTCAATAGTTGAAACTCTTGTGTTGATGCTGTAACTGCTATCTTAACAATTTCTTCGTTTGGAAAATTGGCTCCGGCAGCAAAAAGTGCTACCCTTTCTGCACATAAACCCGATGGGTATGCGGCATTTTCCTGATTGCTTCCTCTAACAATCTCATGATTACTTAATAAAACTGCCGCACCCACCCTAAATTTAGAGTAAGGAGAATAAGAACCCTCCATAGCTTTAGCAGCCTCTAAACATAATTGCTTGTCTTGGGCAGAAAGTTCATCAATACCAGCATAAGCTTCGTAAGCTATGGTTATATTTTTAACTTCCATTAAGCTACGTTTTCTTTACTAGCCAATAAAGCATCTGCTGCTTCCTGTACTGCTTTAGCATCAGCTATAATATCAGCTTCGTCTTTCTCTATTCTTAAATTCTGTACAATATGTTTCTGTCTATCCGGAGTATTTTTACCCATATAATACTCCAATAAGTTTTTGATTTTCATATCGCCTGATAAAATAACAGGATCTAATCTGATATCTTCACCAATAAAGTTTTCAAACTCATCTGGAGAAATTTCTCCCAAACCTTTAAATCTGGTGATTTCTGGCTTATTACCCAATTTATCAATAGCTAAAACGCGTTCTTCATCACTATAACAATAAATGGTTTCCTTTTTATTTCTTACCCTAAATAATGGGGTTTGTAAAATAAAAACGTGACCAGTTTTTACCAAATCAGGGAAAAATTGCAAGAAGAATGTCATTAACAACAAACGAATGTGCATACCATCCACATCGGCATCTGTTGCAATAACAATATTATTGTAGCGTAAACCTTCTAAACCATCTTCAATATTTAAAGCGTGTTGCAAAAGGTTAAATTCTTCATTCTCGTACACTACTTTTTTGGTTAAACCATAAGCATTTAAAGGCTTTCCTTTCAAGCTAAAAACCGCTTGAGTTTTTACCTCACGAGCTTTGGTGATAGAACCCGAGGCAGAATCTCCCTCAGTTATAAATAAAGTAGTCTTTTTACGGTCTTCTTCAGAAAGCTTCTCATCATCCATGTGCCATTTACAATCTCTTAGCTTACGATTATGCAAAGAAGCTTTTTTGGCTCTTTCATTAGCTAGTTTTTTGATACCTGCTATATCTTTACGCTCCCTTTCTGATTGTAGGATACGCTTTAATAAGCCATCTGCCGTTTCCGGATGCTTGTGTAAATAGTCGTCTAGTTCTTTCTTAACAAAATCATTAACAAAAGTTCTAACCGTAGGGCCATCAGGACCAATATTTAAAGAACCTAATTTGGTTTTGGTTTGCGATTCAAAAACGGGTTCTTGAACCCTGATAGAAACTGCCGCAACAATAGAAGCCCTTACATCAGAGGCATCAAATTCCTTTTTATAAAATTCTCTGATAGTACGTACAACCGCTTCTCTAAAAGCTTGCTGATGTGTACCGCCTTGCGTAGTATGCTGCCCATTCACAAAAGAATAATACTCTTCTCCGTATTGTTGCCCATGAGTCATGGCTATTTCAATATCTTCTCCTTTTAAATGGATGATAGGGTATCTGTTAGCTTCTGCATCGGTATTTCTGACCAACAAATCATGCAAACCTCTTTCTGAGAAGTATTTTTGATTATTAAAATTGATGGTTAAACCAGCATTTAAGAAAACATAATTCCAAATCATGTTCTCAATAAACTCTGGTATGAATCTAAAATTCCTAAATATGCTTTCATCAGGAATAAAAACTACTGCTGTACCATTTCTTTGTGTAGTTTCTATTTCAGGATTATCTTTTACTAATTCTCCTTTCTCAAATTCGGCTTTTTTGGTTTTCCCATCACGGTAAGATTGAACCGTAAAAGATGCAGATAAAGCGTTAACGGCTTTGGTACCCACCCCGTTTAAGCCTACAGATTTTTGAAAGGCTTTAGAATCGTACTTACCTCCAGTGTTTATTTTACTAACGCAATCTATCACTTTCCCTAAAGGGATACCTCTACCATAATCTCTGATAGAAACTTTATGATCGCTTACAGAAATATCTATGGTTCTACCAGCGCCCATCACAAACTCATCGATAGAGTTATCCATAATCTCTTTCAAGAGCACATAAACCCCATCATCAAAAGCAGAACCGTCTCCTAGTTTCCCGATATACATACCAGGTCTCAGCCTGATGTGTTCTTTCCAATCGAGCGAACGAATGCTATCTTCACTATAATTCACTTGTAATTCAGCCATTTCTTTTTATAGATTGATATGGAAAATGAGAAAACATCATATTTTCCCTTGTACAAAGCTAAAATTTTACGCAAAAGGGGCAAATATGATTTATTAACATTTAGACATTATGATTTTCAGCTTTAAGAGCGAATTAAAAATATCTAAAGTGATCTTTAAGCAAATACATTAAGCTTTGTTATACAAATCCCTGATAACTACACTGGCTACCGTACAACCAAATATGGCAGGCATCCAAGAAACTGTACCAATTAAAGACTTTTTAGGACCACCTTCTGGCGCTAAGATAACTTTATTTGCATCAGGAAGTTCTGATGAAAACACCACTTTTAAACCTTTTCTAATACCAAATTTCTTTAACCTTTTTCTTACGTAACGAGCTAAAGTACAATTATAAGAAGCAGATATATCTGATATCCTCACTTTTGAAGGATCTACCCTACCACCAGCTCCCATAGATGATACTAAGGGAATACCTTTTTCTAAACAAGTTTGGATAAAAAATACTTTTGGAGAAAGTGTATCAATACAATCAACAGCATAATCAAAATTTCCTTCATTTAGGATTTCTTCTGTACGTTCATCCTTGATATATTCATTAATAACAGTTAAATCTATATCAGGATTTATATCACGTAAGCGTTGCGCCATAACTTCCGCTTTAGGCTGATTATCGGTAGATATTAAAGCAGGAATTTGCCTGTTACGATTGCTAGCCTCAACCACATCAGCATCAACAATAGTCATTTTACCAACTCCAGATCTGGCAATCATTTCTGCACAAATACCACCAACACCACCCAAACCTACTACCAATACGTTGGCATTCATTAATTTTTGCATTTGATGATTGTCTAGCAATAAGTTGGTGCGAGACATCCAATGAGGAATTTCAATCATGATATTATCTATGGAATTAATCTTTTAAAAACGGCTTCAAAATTATAAAAAACCTGCTTTTTTAATTGTGCAATATCTATTTTTCTGATTTTTGCTGCTTGATGATAAATTTCTTGAATCTGCAAAGGAGCTGTATCTGTTTCTAAAAAGAAACGGTTTGCCGGAACTTCCTGAAAAGCTTGATAAGCTTTACAATCTGGCTTTAATAAATCTTTCCCAAAAGAAAAATATACTTGAGGATAGCTAATAAGCTGCTTTAACTGTTGCAAATTACCATTAAAACCATGTAATATAAACGGCATCTTAAACCGCTTTAAATAAGGTATGATATCGGCGTAAGCCTTAACAGCATGAATGATAACTGGTTTTTGATAGGCTTCTGCAATGGCTAGTTGCTTTTGAAAAACTTGCTTTTGCAATTCTAAATCAGGACCATTTACTCGGTCTAAACCTATCTCGCCAATTGCGAACACATTTTCTATCTTTAGATAAGAAGCTAATTTATTTGATACATCTTTAACCTCAGTAACAAACCAAGGATGTAAGCCAACAGAAACAGAATAATTTAAAACATTTAATTCCTGAGGTTTTAAAACTAAAAAAGCATTTCTCAAAATCCACTCTTGAGGGCTAAATGCCTTTTTATGCGTGTGGATATTGATGAAATGCTCTTTTGTAGGAAATATCATTTATTCTAAGCCATCTATGGTTACAGCAACTTTTCCGTTTGCAGTCATCATGGCTACAATAGCATTTGGCGTTAAGATAATTTTATCAGGCGTAAACTGATTTAAAGTACCATTAACCTTTACACCTTTAACAGGTTGATAATTGGTTAAATAGCCTTTCATTGATTTTTCTCCCTCTGCTAACTGCGTTGCTATAGAAAAACGGCAATTTTGCTTAATTTTATTAAGGATAATACCATGAGCCAACCAGCTTCCTGCTTTTAAGATTTTACTTTTTGAATCTAAAACATAATCTATTTGGTCTAGATATACTTCTTTGGTAGCAGCATCATATAAAGGCACTCCGGAAAGGTAAAAATCTCCATTTACAGCACCACTCATGTTTACAGCAACAATCATTTTACCTTCTTTACCCCAAAGTTCTACTTTGTTAACCGTTACCGATTTCTTTCCAGACTCGAACTTCTGACCAGCAAAGTTTTTCTGAATAATTTCTGAAGCATAAGTGTATGGTGCAAAAGCAGCCACATTAACTTTAAACTCGTTAGGGATCTTATCTACTGCTTTTAAGGCGATAGCATTTTTATTAAAAGTAAGCGACGGTTTTCTGCCTACAGAAGTTTCTAAATAGGTTTTTAAGCCTAAAGTTGCGGTTATTTTCTTGTTAGCTGCAACCGCTTTGGTAGCATACATTTCTACTGGCTGCATAGCAAACCAAGTATTGTATTGCTCATCAACTTGTATAGGAGATGCTATAGCTTGCAAAGCATCTAATACATAAGGTTTAATATCTAAAGATTGTGCTATGGCATCATCAACCATTTTAGATAATCTGCCTTTAAAAACGCTAATTGCAGGGTTAATTAAATAGGTAATAGGCACATTTTTGCCTGCTATACTTATACTAGGGCTTTCTTTCCAAACAATTTCTTGAATAATGGTATTGGTATTGATTTTCCAATCTTTTAAAGCCACCAAAGAGTTTAGTTTTACAACACCATTTAAATAAAAATCACGGGTATCATACATAGATACACCTAAACTTTCAAAACCATACTTAACTTTTCCGTTGATACGTAATGGCAGGTCTATATAAATTCTTCCATTTTGCTCTCTGATGGTAATAGGCGCTTCTTTGGTAACTTTCATCATCACGTTATCGCCATCTAAAGATTTATCATCATAAATAATACCTACCAAATACTTATTAGTTTGGTTTTGTAAATCGGCAACGCTAACTTCTACTGGCATATTGATAAATGAAAGCTGTTTATCATATACAACTGTGGTTGAAGAATAATCTGGAAGGGGTTTTAAGGCTGTTACTTGTTTACTGGTGCTACAGCCAGCTATCACAAATAAAGCCGTAGCAAAGCATATCGATAATATGGTTTTCATGTTTTTAAAAAATTTCACAAAGATAATTCATAATTGGTGTAAAAAAACAAGATTAAATCATATTTTTTTAAGAATAAAACACCAGAAAAGAAAAATTAATTACCTTTATAATCAGATGATTATAAAAAATTTAGAATTTTAAAAACCATTTTGGCATTGTTTTTCGTAACGTATTTTAAAACCATATTTATATTATCAAAAACTAAACATATATGAAAACTGCAAGAACTACTAAAAATACAAGCTCTAAAGTAAAAAATCTTATCAAAAAATTTGATCAGCAATTAGCAGCATTATTGATGGAAGATATCAAGTCTTTAAAGCTAAAAACTGCCTAATAAGCATATTAAGCTTCCGTTTGTAATAATTTTTATAATTGTTACTGCTTGTATTGTAAATACTCTTAAGTTTTTACATATTTGCTGACCTTAAAAAAACGGGGGTTTAGCTCATTTGGCTAGAGCGCTTGCCTGGCAGGCAAGAGGTGACCGGTTCGAATCCGGTAATCTCCACAACATATTAAAATCCTCTTTAAGAAATTAGAGAGGATTTTTTCATTTTAAAGTTTCCCTCTAAAAATCATGCTATGGTATATCTTATTTTCAGTAAGGGAAAATATGTACTTAACAGGGTACTAACAGGGTGATAACAGGGTGCTAACAGGGTATTAACAGGGTCATAACACGTTAATTTACGAGTGATATACGTGTTAGCTTCTTGTTATAATTGCGTTAGTTACCTATTTATTTATAACCTAAACAGTACGTTGTGTTTAACATGATGTAGTTCTTATAATTAATGGCATATAGTTTGCGAAACGTATGGAGGGAAAATGGACCTGATATTATGAAAACATTATTGAATATTTTAGCAATGCTGTTTGTATTGGGATGGGGCTTAGGAGTATTTGTTTTTACCGCCGGTATACTGATTCATATTTTATTGGTATTAGGCGTGTTTACTATGATTATTAATTTGTTAAGCGAAGAAGAATCAACAGGATAAAATAAATAAACATCTATATGGAAAACGTAAGCCAACATCGAAAAGATTTTGACACTATGGTTGAAGCTTTAAATAATTTAAATAGCAGAGGTTACTCTGGAAATTTGAAGCTTAGAGCCAATTTTTTAGAAGAAACAGAAAAGCAACTGATTTTATATCCTGAAAATTTTAAGGTTGTAGAATCATACCGCTTTGAAGGTATTACAGACCCAGCAGATAATGCCGTAGTGTATGCTATAGAATCTATTGACGGAGATTTTAAAGGCGTATTGGTTAATGCTTATGGCGTATATGCTGATCAAGCTTCTTCTGAATTGATAAAAAAACTAGAAATCGAACATCAGCATTAAATCTTGGAGATAAATTTGTATTTGAAGATTTTTCAAATCAAAACTTCATGTTGGGCTAAGTACCTACCCTTACAGTAGGTGCTTAAGACCACAAACTAAAACTTGTTTAACAGCAAGCAAACCTATACATCTATTAATTTCTGACATTCTAAAGATGAGTCGCCTAATGATAAGTCTTTATGAATTTCATCTCCTACTCCCCCCTAATTGAAATAAAGGATAGCTTATCACATCATCTTTTTTGTATGTAGTCTTTTTTGCCATTTAACCAGCTCAAACCAAATTACACTCAAAAAAGCTACTCCTAAAGTTAAGCTTAATTGAAATGAATCAAGCCTCTCAAATTCAAAAAAGCTAGTACAAATAGGAATGTAAAGTAAAGAAGCCAAGATGAGGAGGGTTATAAGAATGATGATGGTAACTAATGAATTCTTATAAAACAATGTGGTAAAGATGCTATAGTAAAAAGAACGATTAATTAAGGTTAAGAAGATATTGGCAAATATAAGGGTTGTAAAAACCATTGTTCTACAAAGCTCTTCTGATAGTTGTTGATGAATAGCGTATTGATAAACAAACAAAGTCCCCACTGTAATAGCCAAACCTTGTATTATACTTGTAAATAACTCTTTACCACTAAAGAAACTAACTGTAAACGGTCTTGGTGCTTGCAGCATGCTGTTTTCCTCTATAGGTTCATTTTCATAAATGATAGAGCAAGTTGGTCCCATAATCAGCTCAAGAAAAATCACATGAATAGGAGAAAATATATTGGGGTATAACCATCCCAAAGCTAAAGGAATAAATACTGTTAATATGATAGGAATATGTATGGAAATAATATACTGAATAGCCTTTTTTAAATTGGTATAAATTCTTCTGCCCATAGCTATGGCATCTAGCATTTTAGATAAATCATCTTCAACTAGAATTAAAGAAGCAGCCTGTTTAGCTATTTCAGTTCCTTTTTTTCCCATAGCAATACCAATATGCGAAGCTTTTAAAGCCGGTCCATCGTTAACGCCATCACCTGTCATAGCTACAATTTCCTGATTACTTTTTAAGGCATCGATGATTTTTAGTTTAGCCTCCGGAAACATTCTGGTAAAAACTGCATTTTCTTGTACTGCTTTTGCAAGCTCTTCATCATTTAACTGCATCAATTCATCGCCACTTATACCTTTATCATAACCTTTAAAATTAATTTCTTTAGCTATGGCTTTAGTTGTTAAGGCATTATCACCTGTTACAATTTTCACTTTTATACCTGCCTGGTAGAAACCATTTAGTACTTCAGAGATATTGTTTTTTGGTGGGTCATAAAAGGCAACCAAACCTATAAACAGAAAAGGCAGGTCTTGCTGTTGTTGAGGAAAATTTTCGCCAGTAAAATCAGACTTTGCTACACCTAATACCCTAAAACCTTCAAAAGCCATTTCTGCTATAGCTTTCTGGATATTATTCTTTTCATCCTCGGTAAGCTGACAAACAGCTATAATAGCTTCCGGAGCGCCTTTTGCAGCAATTATTCTTTCTTTTTGTTGATTTTCGAAAACATGCGTCATCATAGGTGGCTTCCCTCCTAGCGGATACTCATGATACATCTGAAAATCGGTTCGTTTATCGCTATCCGTAGCTTTTTGATAAGCTTGATGAAGGGCAATCTCCATCGGGTCGAAGGGATGAGGCTCGCTAGCCCACATAGCTACTTCTATCAGATTTTTTTCTTCTGGCTTAACATCCTTCTGAAAAGTACTTACCTGATTATCGCTCAATAAATATAATCGAGCTAAAGCCATTTTATTCTCGGTAAGTGTACCTGTTTTATCTGTACAAATTACCGTTGCGCTACCCAAAGTCTCTACAGTTTTCATTTGCTTTACCACAATCCCCATTTTCATCAATCGCCAAGCACCCAGAGCCATAAAAGTCACAAATGCTACCGGTATTTCTTCTGGCAAAATACTCATGGCCAGAGTTAAAGCTTTCAATAAGCTATCAGGCAGGTTATAAGATTTCAGATAATTTAAAACCCAAACAATCACAAATACTATGGCGCCTATCATCACCATCCTCTTAACAAAATAACCAATCTGTATTTCTAGAGGCGTTTTTTCTTCTTCTATATCGCCAAGGCTTTTTCCTATTTTACCTAATTTTGTAGCTTTCCCAATGGCCGTAACTTGTATTAAAGCCATACCGCTTGCCACTTGCGAGCCTTGATAAACCTCGCTATTGTCTTTATGATTTTTAAAAACGGCAAAAGACTCTCCGGTAAGTACCGCTTCATTCACAGAAAAATCATTCCCTTTCACCATCATCCCATCTGCTGTAATGGTGGTGCCTTCCTCGGCAATTAAAAAATCACCTATAACCAAATCTTCGGTTTTTATGGCGATGATTTCTCCATCTCTGATGACTTTACAAACGGGCTGCGTAAATTCTTTGAGTTTTTCTAAGGCCGTTTTGCTTCTATAATCCTGATAAATAGAAATGGTAGCAACCAGTACAATAGCCAAAGCCAAGAAAAGAGCATCTTCTGGCTCTCCACTGATCAAGTAAATAAGAGAAGCTGCAAAAAGTAAAATGACCATGGGTTCTTTTACCAAGCCGGCTATTGAGGATACAAAACTATTTTGCTTTTTGTAAACTACCTTGTTATCACCATGTCTCCATCTTGATTGCAGTACCTCTGCAGTACTTAAACCTGAGATTTGAAATGGGTTATTGGAAGCCATGAGGGGGTGGATATGGGTATCGCTAATGTTTTGGTTTTGATGATTAAAGATACTGATTACAAATTCATTTTAGTTATAAAAAGTCAAATATCACACCCTAAGTGTAGATGTATTAAAGCTAAATCAGCATATCAAACTTAATTTTTTGATTCCTTTATATCTGAACTGGAATGAGCCTTTTAAAGACTTGCTTTGTGTTTCGGCGAAAAATGTAAATGTGCTACCAAATGCGTTGGCTGTCATGCGAAATCTTTCTTGTCTTTCCAACTCAGTAAATGCCTTTTCTAATTTTTCTTTGATGAATTTCATTCCTTGGTTTCAATTTTTATTGTCCAGGAAATAGATTTCAATCTTTCTTCAATCATTTTTAAAGTTTCCAAAACAGCTTCTTCTTTTGGTAATTCTCCATAAACCAAATTTTTAAATTTTATTCTCGTGTAGGTTCATACAATATTCCATTTTTCGGTGTTGGATATTGCTTTCGCTGCACCTGTTAGTTTGTACTTAGTAATGGGGTTCAATGATTTAAAAAGTGGCTCAGCTGCTTTGCCCTGTTGTAATTGTTCTAGCAACGCACCTAGTAAAGCTCTTGTAGCAGGTGGATATTTTAATGCCAAGCGGACTAAGGTATTTATTTCTTTGTCTGTAAAGTTTTTTATTATGACTAAAAACCGCTTGCAGGATGCTTCTATACTGGCATCAGGTATTTTTTTGATGTATCGGACAGCATCCAATAGCTGCAACAAAGGAATATTCTCTTTGGTGATGGTGTTCTTTTGCTTTACAAAAGCAATCGTATAGCGTTCTCTTTTAAAATTGGGGCGAATTTGATTTTTCCCGATTTGTATGGTATTGCTTACCTGTGTGGTTAAGCCCAACTGATTGTAAATGCTATAACCCGTGAGATAACCTGTTATTTTTCCGTTTTCTTCCAATAAATCTTTTACTACTTGTGCCTGATTGGGTTGAAGATTGCCAAAAGGGGTATTTTCGGGTTTGTAGTATTTACCTTTGGATAGTTTGGCAATTTTGCCCGAAGCTACCATACGGTTCAGGGCTTTTATCACCGCTTCTTTTGGCTCACCTCTGTAGTAAAATCGGCATAGGTGAACACATAGCCTTTGGGCAGCCTATCTATGGTAAATGCTATGTATTCAGCTATTTTCATTCTCTATATTGTAGTACAAAGATAATTGATACATCATTAGTTGTCCTGTCAAGGAAAGTCTTTGTCCAATTGTCACTGTCATTACTTACAACTGAAAATTGATTAATCAAACTTTCTATAAGTTCATTATCTGAAATCAAGTGTCGTTTACTTAACTCTGTCATTGCCAAGTGTTGTCAGTCTTGATTTTGTGGTCGTTTAACATTTCTGGTAACGGTTTGAAAATTTGCGCAGAAATGGCATTACTTGCATAACCATTGTCGCACCGTACTAAATTAATTAAATAACTGATGAATTAACGTGAACCACCGTCAGCCATTTTTAAACAAATTTGCTGTTAGCGGTAGGCGTTTTATCCGAAAAGTAAATTTATTCGTTTTCCAAGCCCAAACTCGAAAATTCTATAAAGTGTCGAAAGTTGAATGTCGCATTTTCCGTTTTCTAGTCTAGAAATATAACTTTTTTTTGTTCCGACTTTGTCAGCTAATTGTTCCTGTGTCATATTTGCCTCTTTTCGAGCTTCCTTCAACATTTCACTAATTACAAAATATTGAGCTTTTTCTTCAAATTCATCTCGCTTTTTGGCTCCGATTTTTCCATATTTAATATCTAATAACTCGTCAAAGTTCTTAGCATTTCTTAGATTTTCTTTGTTCATAATTTTTCCTTTTTTGAATTGAAATATTCCTTTTTTAATTTCGATGCCAAGTCAATTTCCTTTTTCGGTGTTTTCTGGGATTTCTTTTGAAAGCCATTGAACAGAATAACTATATTTCCTTCGTCAAAACAGCAAAATATTCTATAAATATTACTTTCAAATTCAATTCTTATTTCATAAAGTCCGTCAGTTCCTGTCATGTGGTCAAGGAATTTTTTAGGGATATTTTGCACAGTTCTCACAATCTTAAAAACGTATTCAATTTTTTCTTGCACCTTTTCGGTTTGCTTCAAATAGAAGTCAGTGAAATAGTGTTCATAAAAAATGATTTGTCTTTGAGAATTCATTGCGTAAAGTTAACTCAAAAGTTATCAACTTCCAAGTCTGCAGATATTTAATTTCGGTCGAGATTTTTTGTACGCTTACCGCTAACGATTGGCAGGTTTGAGAAATTGCGAAATTACTTGCAGAATCTCTGTCGCACCGCACAAAACTAAATAAAAAGTGATGAAGGAAGTGAGAGCACTTCGCCCGCAATTTTTTAAACCTGTTGTTAGCGGTAGTTTAAAAGTCAGAGTTTATTTCATCCATTTTAGCATTATCTATTCTCTTTTGCGCCTCGCTTAATTTGGCTGAGATTTTACGATTGGCTAATATAAAATTATAAGTTTTTTTATTTGACTTGTTACTAATATCGTAAGATGCCATATCTATATCATAGCTTATGGATAAGTTTTCATTTTCGGCACTTATAAAACTTCCTAATCTGCACTTTTCTAAGTCGAATTTCTCCGCCACTTTAAAGGATAAATCATGTTCTGTATAAATGATAATTTTATAGAGTTCATTTTTAAAAAAAGCAAGCTCTATTTTATGGGGTTGATGTTTGAAAATTGTATATTTCGCAGGGTTTTTTACTTTTGCGTAAAGTATATCGTTATCCTTTCTTTGGATTATTAAAAGGCTTTTTATCTCTGAAAGTTTCATTCCCATCATAAAACCTTTAAAATTAAAAGAGTCTAACTTTAACTGATATTCATTGTCTTGTGTCTCTTCACTCTCATATTCAACATTTTGTTTGTTTGAGCTAATATTACAGCTAATAAAAAGAAGCGTTAATGCTAGAACTAAATATTTCATATTACTAAAAGTTACTATTTTGAATTATGTGTCTAAGTTTTACCCTACATTTATCCCATAACTCGCTATCCCATTTAGCCATCTTCAATTCTTCCCTGTAAGATTTTAGAAAGTCATTTAATTTGTCACAAAAAAGATTTGCGTTAATTACAAAGTTAGTTTCATCGAACAAAACTCCTGTGCGCCTTATTCTAAATTTACCGTAAGTTTCTCCTTGATGCAAAAGTCCACAACGTATATTTTTGTAAAATGCCTTATTCTCGAATTTTTTTAAGTCATTTTGATAGTCATTTGCTTTTCTGAATATTATGTTAAAGGTTTCAGTACCCGATTTAGTACTTGCATTCTGGCCTTCGAAATATGTAGCAATTGTTTCAATAAGTAAACAACAATTTGTCATTATTGCAAAACCGCTTTTAAATTCTGTGTTGTATTCATTTAATTCTTTAACTATGTCTCTTCCCTCGACAGTCTGTGTGTATTGTTTCTTATTTGGTGTAGTAAAATAAAATAGTTTCAAATAACGGCTATAATATCTATTATAAATTATGTCTGCTAGTTTTTCCTTGTTTACTTCATCAGTAATAAGCAATTTAATGTCAGACATTGAAAAGTCATATAGCCTATTGTCGGTGTAATATCTTGCAAAACTTGTCATTATATTATGTTGTTAAAATTACCGCTAACGTTTGGCGAATTTGTGTTGTAATGGCATAGAAAGCACAAACTTGTCTGCTCGTATAAACTTAGTTAATTGCGATGAATTAACGTAAAGCAGTTCAGCCATTATAATACAAATTTGTTGTTAGCTGACGTACTTTTATATTTTTTTAAAAGCGGTTAGTAAAGACATGTGATTTAGTATGTCGAATGAATTTTTATATGGAGTCGTGGGGTGAATCATGAACCTTCCATTCTCATTTTCAATATATGCACCTATAGCGTCTTCTAAGCCATATTCGTCGTCAAGATAAAATTGAGGATAACCATTATTTGAGAAAAGTAGATTGCAATTAAAACCATTATTTTTGAATTTTTTGTCGTACCTCATATAACCAGGAATATTAACAGAACCTCTTATTTCATCATTCCATCCATTATTTTTAAAATCTTGTAAAGTTTGAAAAGCAAGGCTTGCAGTTGTCATCGAAAAGCTTGCAATTACTGCATTCGTTTTAAGGTCAAGCTTTTTTACATTCTCTTGAATTTGTCCTAAAGAGAAAAGTTCGTTATAAGAATCTAAAAATTCATTTAAAATGAACACATTGTCTTCTTTATCATAGAATCCAATTGGCTGAAAATATTTCCCTTGAGGAGAAACTGCTAAAAACTCTAAATTCACATTTGTCGCATTTGGTTTGAATAAACGAAAGCTTATGTCAAACATATCAACTGGCATTTTGTCTTTGTTCCCGTTATATTCAAAGTCAGAATTAAACATTTCACGAGCATAATTTCTAATTTCCTTGCTAAGTATTGCTTTTATAAAGTCTTCTTTTATTTTCATGATTTAGTTTTTTAGTATGACAGCTAACGGACAGGGGCTTGGCGATGGCGGGCATTTAGAAGCACTAACTTGTCGGCAAGCACAAATGTAAAAAGAAGCACAACTCTTCAATTAACCACTGTCAGCCCGCTATCGCTAAGCCCTTGTTAGCGGCTGGGCCAGTCTCTGTCTGAGTTGTTATTGTCATAATTGTCAACACCAGTTTTTAATTTTTTCAAGTTGGTTCGTCTGTTCGCTTGTCAGTCCTTTTAGTGTTATGTCAATTGTATAATGCTTGTAAATTGAATCGGTAAGCTTAATGTCAACTTCTCCTTTTACAATTTTCTTGAAAGTGATGCGGTCTAGTTTGTAAGTGTCAAGATTGTCAAACATATTTTTTGTTGCTAAAATGTCTGAAGTAAGGATGATAGGGGCAAAGAAAACTTTGAAGATAAAATCTTGTCTACGAACGATAGCAAGGCAGTTTTCAAACAAATAAAGGTCGCAAAGGTTGTCTGGATAAATCTGTTTCCTTAGTCCGCTTGTTGTCCAGTAGCGTAATTTTATGCTTTGAAAAACAGTCGGACTTAAATCCTTTGCTTGTTTAATAAATTTTTCTGTCGCAGTTCGTGTCCGTTTGTTGTAAAAAGTCAGAAAAATGTATAGTCCAAAAAAAACGACGAGAATGAAAGTCGAAAAGAATGTCAATATACTCACTATGGGTATTTTTTCGTAAGTCATTTTGTGTCTATTTTTATCAATCAGTTAAGTTGTAGGTTGCTCATAAGGCCTTGCCGCTAACAAGCAAATATCCCCTATCCTATAGCGCATATTTTTCGATTAAGCTCATGATTAATGAAAATTGAAATCGATAATATCAGGTATAAAACTCATAAGGATAGATGAACTTCTGCAATAAAGATATATAATTAATTAGAAATTATAATGAAGATAGAAATGATGATAAAGAAAAATTTAAAAGTAAAACTAAAAATTCATTTAAAGTCAGCGTGTGTATACTTCACCTCCTACTCCACCTTCCTCACCAACAAATACCAGTTATTTTCCAAAGGTAAATAGCCGTAATCATAACAAAAAGTATAAATACTGCCTTTTTGAGTTACAAATTGATGGGTATGATAAGAAAAATTAAAACCCGCTTTTTGTAATTTTTCTAAGGTGGTTTTAGTTTTTCCTTCGGGATTTAGCTTTTCCAGAATCCTTTTATTACGCAGTAAAATAGCGTTTACCGATTTTATAAAACTGTTATTTTTGTTTTTAATCTTGTTATTATAATTACTGCGGCATTGGTCATCGCAAAATTTCTTATCAATTCTGCCTATGATAGGCTTACCACAGTCTAGACAATTTTTACTCATAGGTATAAGTTTAAACACTAAGATAATACTTAAGTTGATTTAATCAAATTATCCGTATATACCCGGGTATATACGGATATATCCGTTTAATATCCGGCTAATTTTCTGGTAGCTCTACATCTTTGTATCGTCGGTTGGCAATAAAGCTAACTGGTCATTAAACATCAAGAAACATTAACATTTTAAAAATTAAGATCATGAGTACTTTAAAAAACAACGTAACATTAATTGGATTCTTAGGCGCTAACCCAGAAGTAAAAGAGTTATCAAAAACCAAGAAAAAATTGGCTCGTGTAAGCATTGCTACCAACGAGACTTATAAAAACGATAAAGGAGAAAAAGTAGAGGAAACCCAATGGCATCAATTGGTTTTTTGGGATAAACAAGCTGGTATTGCAGAAAAGTATTTGAAAAAAGGTAGTGAAGTGGCTATTTCCGGAAAGCTGGTTAATAATTCTTATACAGATAAAGAAGGTATCAAGCGCTACTCTACTGAAATTGTCGTAAGCGAAATCTTAATGTTAGATAAAAAGTAATTATCAGAAATACTTATCTATCTAGTAAACCTTATAAAGGTGGTTTATCAAGGTGTGATAGACCTCCTTTATATTTTGGTTTTAATCTGGCAATAAAAATCATCTTATTGATGAAATAATTCTTTGAAAAAAGATGAAATAGCTCCTTTAAGAAATAATTTCAAACCTGTGATATTTTGAATGTTATTTACTACTTTAGCTATCGATAGTCACAACCCCGGGTGACTTTGTTAAACCTATTCATCAAAAAATAAAATGAAGAAAATTTTCATTACGCCACTGCTATTATGCGGTGTGCTTGCCCTATCGGGAATGCAAAGTATTACCGGGGAAAGTCAACAGAAGTTTGAGAAAACCTCTTTTAAAAAAGAAAAAGATGCGCCAATTGCGAAAAAAGGTAAACTCATTTTTAAGGACGATTTTAACAACGGCATGGTTTATTCTAAAGAATACCAACAAGTGGCCGAAGGTTGGCGGGTACGGGCTAATCATGCTCAATGGAAGCAAGAAAATAATTCCGTAAAAAGCATTTTTGAAAGTGGTCACATGCCTGTACTTACCTATGAAGGTAATTTTAAAGATGCCATTATAGAATTAGAGTTTAGATTTTTTGCACAAGAAGGTAAATGGTCTGCTTGTAGAATTTCTGCAACAAACCCACAGCTTAATCCAAGAGCTTATGCAGCTTCTGTTTGGGCAAATGCTAACAATACTGGGCGGGCATTAGGTATGGTACTAGAACATGATGAATGGAAACCAGGTGTTATCACTACCGTGATGAACAAACCAGCTAATTTTGAACCAGGGAAATGGTATACCTTACGTTTAGAACTCATGGGTGATGTTGTAAGAGCCACCTGTAATGGTGTTACTGTTATTGGAACTCACGAAAAATTTGGAATACCTAAAAATAGCATCTCTCTAGGTGTTGGTACCAGTCCACATGAATTGAGAAAGTTTAGGGTTTATGAGGCTTTAAAAAAATAGCAAGTAAAGCTTTTTTGATTTTTTATATTTCTGCCATTTACCAGTCCTAAAACACGGTTTATAGTTATTTATACTGCTAAGATTAATAACTATAAACCTTTAAACATGTCAAAAAACCAGTATCTGTTACCTAAAATAGATGAAGTGAGGATACGTACCTGCTGTACCTGAATAAAATCTAAAAATTGATATGAAAAAATGCCTATCACACAAATTATAATTACACAAACCTTAGTAAAAGCGTATTGTTAATAAACTAATATTTGTTAACAATTAAATAATAGGAATTTTATAAAAATATGAAAATCAATTACTTAATTTTATAGACCATTAAAAAGCATGGTCAAATAAACTTTAATGAAAGAATTATATGACCTGGAAAAAATTTAGCGGAGAAGTGATTCATTCCTCCATCCTCGAAGAAGTAGAAAAAGTTATTGAAAGAGAATATGAAGCAGGTAACAAATTAAAAGTTTGTATCGGTACAGATTCTCAGGTAAAAGGTAACATTACTGATTTTGCTACTGTTATTGTATTTTTAAGAGAGCAAAAAGGCGGTTTCATGTTTATCCATCAAGAAAGAAGTACACAAAAAATGAGCATTAAGGAAAGAATGCTTACAGAGGTTCAAAAATCTATTGAAACTGCTTACACTTTATGTGATTTACTAGACTTATATGATGTGGATCTGGAAGTTCATGCTGATATTAATACCAACCCTCAATTTAAGTCTAATGCTGCTTTACATGAAGCTATGGGTTATATCTTAAGTATGGGTTTTGTATTTAAAGCTAAACCAGAAGCTTTTGCCAGTTCTGCTTGTGCCAATAAGATGGTACAATAATAATAACAAAGGCAAACTTTAAATACGAATGTTTGTTTAAACATTTGTATGAAAACTTACACACTAAACTTTAGTCAGAAATTACCTATTAGCTTGGTACAAGCATGGGACTTTTTTTCTTCGCCTTTAAATTTGGCAAAAATCACCCCTCCGGGTATGAATTTCATCATCACGTCTGATTATACAGCACAAACAAAGATGTATGAAGGCATGATTATTACCTATAAAGTTTCTCCATTATTTGGGATTAAAATGGATTGGATGACTGAAATAACAGCTGTTAAAGAGCATCAATATTTTATTGATGAACAACGTTTTGGTCCGTTTAAATTTTGGCATCACGAACACCATTTTGAAGAAATTGAGGGTGGGGTTTTAATGACGGATAAACTGATGTATGGCATTCCGTTTGGCCCTATAGGTGTTTTAGCTAACGCTATAATAGTTGGTAAACAAACTCGTGAAATTTTTGAGTTTAGAGAGCAAGCCGTAAATAATTTATTCGGAAAATACGAGTTGCCTGTTCTTGCTTAGCATCTTACAAGCCTGTATTATTTCTAAAAAGTTTTATGGCAATTGCTAATAGAATAATACCAAAGGCTTTTCTTAAAATATGCAAGCCTGTTGTACCAAATAATTTTTCTAACCTTAGCGTGTTTTTCAAAATGATATACACAAACAAAATATTTAAAAAAATACCTACAACAATATTTTGTGTTTGATATTCTGACTTTAGAGAAAGCAAGGTAGTCATGGTACCAGCACCTGCAATTAAAGGAAAAGCTAAAGGCACAATAGATACGGTTTCAGGAATTTCTTCTTTAAAGAAGTTAATTCCTAAAATCATTTCCATAGCGATAAAAAATATCACTAAAGAGCCAGCAATTGCAAAAGATGATATATCTAAACCAATAATTTTGAGTAGTGCTTCCCCAACAAATAAAAATATAATCATCAATACTAAAGCAACTAAACTAGCTTTTTCAGATTGTATATGACCGGCTTTTTGTCTAAGCTGTACGATAACAGGGATAGAACCTAATATATCGATGATAGCAAATAAAATCATCGTTACTGATAAAATCTCGTTAAAGTTGAAAAAGCTATTCATAACAAAATAGGTTTGATAAAATTAAAGAGGATACCTCAAATTAACGTTTTTATGTTAAGTAAGCAGAGTCGAAACATTTTCTGAGTAAATCAAACAGCATTTCGACTAAGCTTCACGCGATAATTATGATGTTTAAGACATTCTCTTTTCTATTTCTTAATTATTCGTTTGTTTTCTCCGGATTTCTAAGTAATGAATGTTTTCTGCTGTAAGCAAAATAGATGATAATGCCTAAAGCCATCCATATTAATAAACGCTCCCAAGTATGCCAAGGTAAACCTTGCATTAAGTATAAACAAACTAAAATACCTAAAATTGGTACTACCGGAAATAAAGGTGTTTTAAAAGGTCTAGGAATATCTGGATTGGTATACCTTAACACTAAAATACCACCGCAAACGATAACAAAAGCTAATAAAGTACCAATAGAAACTAGTTCTCCTAATAAATTTATAGGTGCAAAACCTGCCATTAACATCGCAAAAAAACCTGTTAATATGGTGGTGATGTATGGTGTTTGGAATTTAGGATGAACTTTTCCGAAAAATTTAGGTAATAAGCCATCTCTAGACATAGAATAAAATATGCGTGGTTGCCCCATAAGCATCACCAATATCACTGAACTTAAACCTGCAATAGCACCAATTTTAATTGGAAATCTCAACCAAAATAAACTTTCACCACCTGCATTTACAGCTACTGCTACTGGGTCTGGTACATTTAAATCTTTATAATTAACCATACCTGTCATCACTAAACCAACCAGAATATAAATGATGGTACAAATAATTAAAGAGCCTAAGATACCTCTAGGCATATCTTTTTGAGGATTTTTGGCTTCCTGGGCAGCTGTAGAAACAGCATCAAAACCAATATAAGCGAAAAAAATAATACCAGCACCACGTACTATACCATCAAAGCCAAATGCCCCCGGCCCTTCTGAGGCAGGAATAAAAGGAATTAAATTATCTTTATTGATGTAAAATAAGCCAAAACCTATGAACAATAAGATGACAGCTACTTTAACTACTACAATGATGTTATTAAACTTGGCTGATTCGCTAATACCAACAACCAGTAAAGTGGTTATGATAGCTACAATAAATATAGCGGGAAAATTAATTACTGCACCGGTAGCTGTAAAAACACCGGTTGTAGAATCGTAATTATATGGGGCCTGAGCAATAGAAGCAGGTATGCTTATACCAAAGTCTTTGAGGAAACTAACCATATATCCCGACCAACTTACGGCTACCGTTGAGGCGCCAAACAGGTACTCTAAAATTAAATCCCAACCAATGATCCATGCAATAAACTCGCCCATGGTGGCATAGGCATAGGTATAAGCAGAGCCTGCAATAGGAATCATAGATGCAAATTCTGAATAGCATAAGCCTGCAAAAGCGCAGGCAACGCCAGCCAAGATAAATGATAATACCACCGCCGGACCAGCATGTTGTGCTGCTGCTGTACCCGTTAAAGTAAATATACCTGCACCTATAATAGCTCCTATACCTAAAGAAATTAAATTATTTGCAGTAAGGGTTCGTTTTAAACCGCCCTCGGTCTGCGTTTCTTTCATTAAAATAGCTAGTGGTTTCTTATTAAACATAAATGTATCTCTGTTTTGGATTGTTTGTTTATCTAATATAGATTAAATTTTAGCAAAATAGATGAGCACCAAATAATTTTTCTAATTCTTGATGGTTAAAATTTAAAAAACTTAAGGTTCTTATAAATTCTGGCTGTAGGTTAGCCTTTAGATGAATATCTTCCTGACTAATAGGATGTTTAAAGTTTAGATAGGAAGCATGTAATAGCATACTTTCCATTTGAAAATGCTCTTTAAAAAACTTGTTTTGTTTGTTGCAACCGTGTGGTCGATCGCCAATAATGGGGTGGAAAATATGAGCAAAATGTCTTCTCAATTGGTGCATACGCCCAGTTTGTGGTTGCGCTTCTACCAACGCGTATCTAGAAGTTGGATGTTTACCTATTGCTAACGGAATTTCTGTTCTGGCTATAGTTTTAAAATAGGTAATGGCATCCTGTAAAGTACCATTTTCTTTTTTCAGTGGATAATCAATCAAAAGTTCATCAGGGCTGTGGCCGCGTAATACAGCCAGATACTTTTTTTGGACTTTATTCTCCATAAACTGTTGCTGCATTAATCTATCCGTTTCTTTATTTAAAGCGAAAAGAAGTAGACCGCTGGTTTTTCTATCTAAACGGTGCACCGGCCATACGTGTTTTTGCAGCTGATCTCTCAACAATTGTAAAGCAAACTCTTCTGCATTTCTGGCTATTGGCGATTGATGGACCAATAGACCATGGGGTTTATTGATGGCTACTAAATACTCATCTTGGTAAATAATCTCTAGCATGGCTCGCAAATTATGAATATTTAGCCTCTTATTAGATTTGTGAGATGGTAATTAGCAATTTTGAATAAAGTTTTTTTAGTTTAATTGCTTTAGTACCGCTTCTTTTTCAATAAAACCGATATTGCTCCATACCATTTTTTGATTTTTATAAAGTTGCAAAACAGGCAATGCACTTACGCCAAGTTGCTTACATAACTCCTTACTATCGTCTGCATTGATGCGTAATACAACAACTTTAGCTTCCATATCTGTTGCAATTTCTTTTAGATAAGGTTCCATTTTTTTGCAAGGGGCACACCAATCTGCATAAAAATCAACCAAAACTAATTTATCTGTATTTAAAAGATTTTGAAACTGTATTAAACTTAAACCTAAATTTTTACTTTTTTCGCCAACTTCTGGTAAACCTTGGCTTCGCCATTTCATTAAGCCACCTTGTAGTTCATAAACCTCTGAAAAACCTTTAGCTCGCATTTGCGCAGCCGCAGAAGCACTTCTTGCCCCACTTAAACAGTAAACAAATACAGGCTTTGTTTTATCTATTGCGGATAGTTGTTGTTGAAAATTACCCGCAGAAAAATCATAATTTTTGGCATCCTTTAAATGACCCGTAGAAAATTCTTTTGCAGTTCTAACATCTATAATGGGGGCATCAGATACTTGCTCTATTTTTGACATAAAATCTTTTGCCTCTAGTGCATACTTATTTTTGGTTTGTGCATTTACACCAGAAAAAATAAATAAGCAAAGGCATATTGGATATAAAATAGTTTTCATCTAAAAAATTTAATATGATGTTTATTTTTAATAAGAACTAATGTGTTTTATTAATCACTTATTTTACAAAGTTGCAGTATTATGGTTTATGTTTTTGTAATATCTGTGTTTCTAAAATGGCAATAGCTTCAGCTAAAGTTATTTAGTTAACGCGTTTTTTATATTCATCGTGTAAACCTACACCATTTAAGATTTGAGTTTTATACTTTTCTATCCTGCTATAACGTGTTTGACTTTGTTTGGGTTGCGAGAAATGGATGATATAAGCTCTTTGCCGACCAGGGGTTAAAGCGTTAAAGGCGCTCTCAAAAGCTTTGTCTTCTTGAAAAGCCTCTATCAATTCTCCTGGAATAGGTTCTGGATTTTTTTCAAGCTCTACTTTTTGTCCGCTTTCTTCTAAAGCGATGGCTTCTTGTATGTAAGCTGTTAGGATAGCTTTTACTTTTTCAATTTCATCAACGTTTTTAAACCTGATGATTCTAGCAGCTTGTATATTACCTTGTTGTTCTAAGATTTGATTTTCATCACGCAGCAATGCACCTTTAAAAAAGCCAATATTTGCCGATTCTTTTAAAGCATTTACCAAAATCACATTTTTACCTTGATGGGTATAAACCGGAGCTCCCCATTTTATTTCCTCTGTAAGGCCAGTTTCTAAAACAATCTGCCTGAGTAGTTCAAGTTCCTCCCGCCAATGATTAACTTTACATTTAGGCGTTGCGCCATATTTACAGCGCATACATCCATCTATTAAATATTTATCAACTTGTGGGTTTAGTGTGATGTTCATGACAAGTTTCTTTTTGTGTAGATATTTTGTACTTATTAGGATGAAATTAAGGAAAAATTTGGTTCTTCTTTTCAAAGATGAAACAAACTTAATTTTCAAAAACAGCTCTTATGACCAATCTTTCTATAATGCTCTTATTAATTAAAAAGAAACAGTTTCATTCTAAAATCATAGAGGAGAAGTTTTGAGAGATTAAGAATTTACTGTTTTAATTGTAGAAAATTGTATGTTGGCAGACATACTTTAATCAACAAATGTTTCTCTAATCACACGTTTACATTCAAGTATTTCATTTTCTGTGAGTGAACCAAACTTTTTGATAATACGAATTTTATCGATTGTTCTTATTTGATCAATTACCACCCAACCTTCTTGATTGTTATGTTTAACTTTTACTCTGGTCGGATATCTTCTGTTTGAAGAAGTCATAGGTGCGATAACAACAGTTCTCAGATTGTCATTCATTTCATTTGGCGAGATAATTACACATGGTCGTGTTTTCTGAATTTCACTACCCAAAGTTGGGTCGAGATTAACCAAAACTATCTGATACTGTTTTACTTCCATTCTTCAAAGTTTTCATCCTCAAAAACATCGTCCATTAGAAGCTGGTCATCACCATTTTCATGCATCTTTTGAAATGCTTTATCCCAGCCTTTACGAGGTTCTGAAATTGGGCGCAAAATGATTTGTCCTTTTTCAAGAATCAATTCTATTTTATCTGTGATGTTATACTTTTCTAAAATTGCTTTGGTTAACCTAAGCCCCTTTGAATTTCCTATTTTAATAATTGAAACTTCCATATTTGTATTTATGTAATTACAAAGTTATTACAAACAATTTGTTTTTTAAAATTTTTGATGGCTAATATTTTGTTAAATACCTTTAACAGCTGGTGCTTATATCTGTGTCTAAGATAGATAATTAGCCTAATTTCGTTTAAGGGATGTTTGTTCCTTGTAATTAATACTTCCTGTTTATTGTGTGAAAATAAAGATTTTATTGTTCTTAAACACAATTGGCTTTTCTATTTATATCTCATTTGATTTTAATCATCTTTCTATATTTACTATATTTGTTTAATCTTTTCTACAACTACTATATCATCAAGAAAATTTATTGCCTTAAGTCCACGTATAGCCCACCTATACCCCACCTTTTATCCACGTTTTATCCATATCACCTTCGGTGCTTCTCCCAGACACCTTCGTAACACCTTCGGAAAAACAGGGCCATTTCCCGAACAAGTCTCGAACATGGTAGGGAGAAGGGCTGAATACAGAAGGCGGAAAGTATAAGATTGCTTAAATGCTTTAAGAAGTTGAGAATATGAAATAGAAAGATGACTAAATGCATTGGCTTGAAGATTTCCTTTATCATGATCTACTTTATCAAGCTGGATAATGAAGCTTCGCTTTTTAATGTGTAGAAAGAAATTATAAGCTGTAAGCTTTTATAGTGAGATGTTTCACTTTGGTCAACATGACGGATAGGAAAGGTTGAATCGTCCTTACCAACCAGTCATGCTATATGAATGGAGATTTAACTTTAGTGATAAAGATATAAAATTAATTCAAAAAGTAAAATTCAAAAGGAAAAATTAAAAAGAAAAAACTCAAAAAGTAAAATTCAAAGGAGAAAATTACAAAAGCGTCAAAATATTGTTCCAAATAAAAAGAGGATGCCTTTTTAAGAACATCCTCTTTTCTAAAATTATTTAAACGATTACTTCTGCTTAAACCTATCAGCCATGCCCGGTTTTGCACAACATGCTTTCATTTCGCCACTTTTCATAGCGGTTTGGCAATGTTCTGTTTTAGCTTTAACCTGTGCTGTTGGCGTGGTTGCGTTAATGGCTATGTAAGGTGCTATTACCAAAGATACAATAGACATTAACTTGATTAAGATGTTCATAGATGGACCGGAGGTATCTTTAAACGGATCTCCCACAGTATCGCCAGTTACAGAGGCTTTATGTGGTTCTGATTTTTTGTAATACATCTCGCCATTAATTAAAACACCTTTCTCGAAAGATTTTTTAGCATTATCCCAAGCACCACCTGCGTTAGATTGGAAAATACCCATTAACACACCTGATACGGTTACACCTGCTAATAAACCTCCTAATACTTCTGGACCAAAAATGAAACCTACCACAACTGGAGTAATGAGGGCTATAGCACCAGGCAACATCATTTCGCGGATAGAGGCTTTGGTAGAAATAGCAACGCATTTTTCATACTCGGGCTTGGCTTTATATTCCATAATGCCTGGTATCTCGCGGAATTGTCTACGTACTTCTTGTACCATATCCATAGCAGCTCTTCCTACAGCTTGTATACATAGGGCAGAGAAAATGAAAGGAATCATCCCACCTACAAATAAACCTGCTAAAACTGGGGCTTTATAAATGTCTATAGCATCTATACCGGCTATACCCACAAAAGCTGCAAAAAGTGCTAGTGAGGTAAGGGCTGCAGAAGCGATAGCAAAACCTTTTCCGGTTGCTGCGGTGGTATTCCCAACGGCATCTAAATTATCTGTACGCTCGCGTACTTCTGGCGGTAATTGGCTCATTTCTGCTATACCACCAGCGTTATCCGCAATTGGGCCGAAAGCATCAATAGCTAATTGCATAGCGGTTGTAGCCATCATACCAGCAGCAGCAATAGCTACTCCGTATAAACCAGCGAAGTAGTAAGAGGTCATGATACCAGCTGCTAATACCAAAATTGGGATGACGGTGGATTTCATACCTACGGATAAACCTGCGATGATATTGGTTGCATGCCCGGTTGAAGATTGTTGTACGATAGAGTCTACCGGAGCTTTACCCATAGCAGTATAATACTCGGTAACGATACTCATGATGGTACCTACCACTAAACCTACAATAATAGCATAAAATACATTGATGCTAGAAAACTCGTAACCTCTAAGGTTTAAGGTTTCTGGTAACATCCACATCACAATAAAATAAGAAGCTATTCCGGTTATCACAATAGATGACCAATTACCTAAATTTAAGGCGTTTTGTACGTTTGAGGTTTCGTCTTTAATGGTTACAAACCATGTCCCGATGATAGAAAAGATGATCCCTAAACCACAAATGACCATAGGTAATAATATGGGCGACATGCCACCAAAATTATCTGTAACGATGATTTCTTGTCCTAATACCATGGTTGCTAGGATGGTTGCTACGTAAGAGCCAAATAAATCGGCACCCATACCGGCAACATCACCTACGTTATCGCCTACGTTATCGGCAATGGTAGCAGGGTTACGTACATCGTCTTCCGGGATTCCGGCTTCTACTTTACCTACTAAATCGGCACCTACATCGGCAGCTTTGGTATAAATACCACCACCAACGCGAGCGAAAAGCGCAATAGATTCTGCACCTAAAGAGAAACCTGTTAATACTTCAATAGCTGTTTTTACGGTATGTTCACCTAAATCAGCAAAAATGGAGAGGAAAATGATAAACAAACCTCCTAAACCTAAAACTGCCAAGCCAGCAACACCTAAGCCCATTACAGTACCACCAGTAAAAGAAACTTTTAATGCTTGTTTTAAGCTGGTACGAGCTGCATGTGTTGTTCTTACATTTGCTTTTGTAGCTACACGCATACCAATATAACCTGCTGTTGCAGAGAAAACTGCACCAATAACAAAGGCTATAGAAATAATCCAGCTAGAGTGTATTTCTTTTCCGTTAACTTCATGTATTGAGCCCGAGTAAGCTAAAAGAATACCTGCAAATAATACGAAGATGCTTAATACTCTCCATTCTGCTTTTAAAAATGCCATAGCACCATCTGCTATGTAGCCAGCAAGCTCGGTCATTTTTTCATCCCCTGAAGGCTGCTTAGATACCCAAATGGATTTAGAAATCATCACGAGAATACCAATAAGACCTAATATTGGTACAACATAAATTAAATTAGTTTGTAAGAATTCCATACATGTAATCGGTTTTTTTTAAGGGTTTATAATTGTAATATACCAAATTTAGCAGGGTATTTGATAAAAGCAAATTTTTAGGGATATTATTATAGCTGTGTGTATAGCTTTTTGAGCAAAAAAAAGAAGCGAAATTAGAAAACTCGCTTCTTTTAATGGCGTATGGTTTACCCACACCCCTTTTAGGAAAATCTTTATTGGCTGGTTAATTTACAAAGGCTTTACTTCTACCCTTCTATTTTTTGCTCTTCCAGCTTCTGTATCATTGGATACTAATGGACTAGATTCGCCAAAACCTTTAACAACTAAGTTGCTAGATTTTATACCATTATTTACCAAATAAGCTTTAACGGCATTTGCCCTATCTACAGAAAGCATCATGTTTCTTTGCTCGGTACCTTCTGCAGATGAATGACCATTTAACTGAAATTTAGTATCGGGTTTACTTTTCATCATTTTAGCTATACCATCTAAAACTTCATAAGAAGATGTTTTTAATACAGATGAGTTAAACTCAAATTGAATGTTTTGGTAATTGAAGACTTGTTCTACAACTTCTGGGCAGCCGTTTGTACTTGCTGTCCCTTTCTCTTCTGGGCATTGGTCCTTATCATCAGGAATACCATCATTATCTGTATCTTTTACCACTGGCGCTGGTGGTGGCGTTGGTGCAGGTGTTTCTGCTACAGGTTCTGGTGCTGCTGGTGCTACAACTTTTTTAGATTTACACGAACTGTAAAAAATTGCGATGGCTAATAATGCCACTAAGGTTAATTTTGTCTTCATTCTTTCTTTATTTATGGTTCGAAATTAAACATTATGTATACAAACTAAGCTTTATACTATTTATTTTGTTACTATAGAAATATCATCATCAATATTTAAACCAATGGCTTTTAAAAGTAACGAAGCATTAAAGGTTTCGCATTTACCTTGTTTTATTTTATAATCAAAATACATTTCATTTTCTTGAAGCTGTATATCAAAATGGAAATTCCTAAGCTGTTGCGGATATTCTTGTTCTAAATCAGCTATTTGCAAATCGTGAGTAGCAATAAAACCAGGTGTTTTTTGTGCTATCAGCTTCTTAATAAATACTTTGGTGCCTAAATATTTATCTTTACTATTGGTTCCACGAAGCATTTCATCTATCAATACAAAAGTTTGCTCTTTTTGCTGTGTAAAATCTAAAATCATTTTTAACCTATCAATTTCTGCTTTAAATGTTGAGGTTTGATTTTGTAGAGAGTCTTTAATCCGCATATAGCTTACCAAATTAAAAACCGAGGTATTGAAACTTGTGGCACAAACTTTAGCACCTGCAAAAGCTAAAACCATATTAGCCCCTACTGTTCTTAAGAATGTGGATTTACCAGCCATGTTAGAGCCGGTGATAACATCTGTTGTAGGGTGCTTAGCTAAAGAAAAATCATTACTTACCCGTTTATGGAAAGGAATTAAAGGATGTCCTAATGCTTTGCTTTCTAGTGTATATACGGATGATATTTGAGGGTATATCCAATGAGGATGATTGTGGGCTAAATTTGATAAACTTAATAAAGTTTCTATCTCCACCATCACCTCAAAACCATTAACAATACTGCTTTTATATTGGTTTTGCCATTTCTGGAGCTTAAAAAGCACTTTTAAATCCCACTGCAAAAAAAGGTTAAGGAAAGTACCAACCAGCATGTTTAATCTGTAGTTGAGATTTACCAATATACTACCCAAGCTTATCAGTTGCAAGCTTAAAGGTACTTCTTGATGTATTTGGGAGAGCAAATTTTTCATTAAAGTATTGCTCCAATGTTTACGCTCTATCCATTGTAAGTTTTGGGCATAACCGTCTAAAGCGTTGGCTGCTTTCTCTACCCTGAGGTGTAAAATATCTATTTTATTTTTAAAAAAACCATAAAAAACACCGTTTAACAACAATACCATACCTAAGATACTCCACCAAATACCACCCCAAATCAAGGCAACAGTTAATACAGAAAGATTAATAAAAGGTAAAATCCTGACTGCATATTTTAATGATTTACTGTTTAAGAACTTTAGTAAAGTAGCTAAATCATGAGCTATAAAATTTGATAATTGGTTTAGCAAGTTTGGCTCAAGTAAAAATATACGTGTTCTAAAATCAACACCTTCTTTTTGTAAGTTAGTAAGTTCTTTTACGGCTTCTTGTCGGGCTTCTATGATAGCTATTTGTGCGGGGGCTTGCATCCAAGAAGCCAAAAGTGCTTTTGCCTGGGTAGAAACGCATCTGTTGATGTAATGAAACAAAGATTGTGCACCAAAAACATCCAAATCATCTGTATAAGCATGCTGTGCAGAGCTAAAAGTTTGGCCATCATCATATATATTTTTACCACCGTTAAGCACTTCTACTTCATTTTGTAAGAGTTTTAGTTTAGTTTCTTTGAAAACCAGCAGGTTTGTTTTTTTCTGTTGAATTTTCACCAATATCAGAAAACCTAAAAACAAACATAAAGCTATAACAGCTACAGCAATTAAGCCCGCATTAAAGAATATATAAACCAGTAAAATGGCCAATAAAAACAAAGCTAAGCGACCATAAGCATACTGATTAATGATTTTTTTTAAGGATTTAATTTGTGCCGTAAGGCTCGAAATTTGTAATTGATAATCTTGTAGAATATCAGTTGTTAACATGATTATAAAATTTTAAGGCAAGATATTAAAACATTTTACCATATTAAGCTCTTAAAACAGAAAAGGCAAATTGCTTTTACAAACAACACTTAAAAATGAAAGTTACCCTTTTAACCGTCGGCAAAACAGAAGATAAATACATCCTAGAAGGGATAGAAAAATATCTTAAAAGGTTAAAACACTATATCAAATTTGAGTTGATAGAAATCCCTGAACTCAAGAAGACTAAAAGTTTAAGTGAAGATCAGCAAAAAGCAAAAGAGGCCGAAATGATTGCCAAACACCTTAACCATAGTGATTATTTAGTTTTGCTTGATGAAAAAGGCAAAGAACTAAGCTCTATGCACTTTGCAGATTTTATGAATAAAAAAATGATTGCCAGTGTACAAAATTTAGTTTTTATTGTTGGTGGGCCTTATGGATTTGATGCCAGCTTACACCATAGAGCACATGATAAATTATCGCTCTCTAAGATGACATTTTCACATCAAATGGTGCGCCTTTTCTTTATAGAACAAGTTTACAGAGCCTTTACAATACTTAAGGGAGAACCTTATCATCACGAATAAAAAGAAATTTATGTTGGGATATAAAAGAAAATATCGTTTTAAGACTGAGCAAAGTAGCAAAGAAAAACGTCTGTTTTGGATATTATCTATAGTAGTGAGTATCTTTTTTATTGCGCTTTATTATTGGATGAAGTAAAACATCAAACCATAACAAAAAATTAATTTAATTAAATATAAGATTTTGTCTTATTTTGTAATGAATTAATTATCATTTCATTGTGCTTCATTCAAAAATCGTTAAAATTTTAAAAATAATTGGCGTTGGTATTGCCTTTATTTTAGCTACTCTTTTTATTATTCCTCTCCTGTTTTCAGATACCATCAATACAAAAGTAAAAACTTGGGCAAATGCCAATATCAATGGCAAACTAGCTTTTGAGGATATTAACTTATCTTTCTTCAAACACTTCCCTGCTTTAACGGTAACCCTATATGAGGTAGACCTTAAAGGATCTGCCCCTTTTGAAAAAGAAACTTTGCTTAAGGCTCAGGAATTGGCTTTAGGTATCAACTTATCTACCTTGTTAGAAGAAAGAATTGTTATCAATAAGTTTTTTGTAGACCATGCCGATATACATGTTTTGGTAGATAGCCTAGGAAACGCCAATTACAATGTTTATAAAAGCACTAAAGAACAAACAAACTCAGCGGCTAGCAGTGAAACATCTTTAGGTATAGAATTGATTAAGATAGAACATAGTAAACTTACTTATCATGATGAATCTTTACCTATGCACATAAGCGCAAAAGGTTTTAACTATACTGGGAAAGGCGACTTAAGTAAGGCTATTTTTGATTTATATACAGAAGCTCGTATAGACTCGGTAGATTTTACTTATGCTGGGCAAAACTACTTTAAAAACAAAAAAATTGACGCCAATTTAATCACTAAAATCAACACCTCATCTTTAGCTTTTGTATTTGAGAAAAACGATATTTTGATAAATCGTTTACCCGTAACATTTAACGGAAAATTTGAGTTTTTAGAGAATGGTTATGATATGAGCTTTGATATCACCTCTAAAAAAAGCCAATTGAAAGATATTTTCACTGCTTTACCTCCTGATTATTTAGGTTGGTTGGATGAGACAGACATCAAAGGATTGGGCGAGATTGCCGTATCTTTAAAAGGGCAATATATAGCAGAACAAAATAAAATGCCAGATTTTAACATGAATTTAGCTATCAGAGATGGATATATAGCCCATCAAAAAGCTAGTGTTCCTGTTAAAAATTTATTTCTAAATATGGATGCTAGCTTACCAAAACTAGATCCAGAATTACTTTATTTAAATATTGATTCTATTTATTTTAATGTAAATGATGATTTTTTTAGTGGTATTTTAAAGGTTAATGGCTTAAGCAAACCTAAGATACATACCAATATCAAAGCTAAAATGGATTTAGAGCAGTTAGACCGAGCTTTAGGCATATCCGCTTATGATATTAAAGGACTATTAACGCTTAACTTACAAGCCAACGGCAAATATGCTACCACCATTAAAAAAACTGGTGTTAGAAAAACCGATACTCTTGTAAGTAGTATTCCAACATTTAAACTGAATAGTAAACTACAAAACGGATATTTTAAAGTAGCACAATTGCCGCAAGCAATCCGCAATATTGGGTTTAATTTAGAAGCTGCTTGCACTGATAGTTTATATCAAAACACCTATCTGAACATAAGTGATTTAAACTTAAATGTACTATCTAACTATATAAAAGGCTACGCCAAAATTGCTAACCTTAAAACTTACCCGGTAGATATAAAGCTAAATGCTAAATTCAATTTAGCCGATGTTGCCTCATTTTATCCGTTAGATAGCCTCATGCTTAAAGGAAAAATAAATATGGCTGTACTAGCTAAAGGCACCTATGAACCTAAAAAGAGAAAATTTCCGGTTACCAAGGCTAATCTTAGCCTCCAAAATGGCTATATTAAATCTGCTTACTCGCCACTTCCAATCGAGCAAATAGAAATTCAAACAGCTATAAGCAGCAGCAGGGGTTCTTATAAAGATATTAAAGTAAATGTCTTGCCTATTTCTTTTAATATAGCCAACCAGCCTTTTAAATTACAAGCCCAATTACAAAATTTTAATAATCTTAAATACAGCATTACTTCTAAGGGTAACTTAGATATATCTAAAATTTATCAAGTATTTGCTGTTAAAGGTTATGATGTTTCTGGCTTTATACAAACCGACTTTAATTTAAGTGGTTTACAGAGCGATGCAACAGCTAAAAGATACCACCGCTTAAACAATAGAGGCAACATCACTATTGAGGATTTAGCATTACAGTCCGATTTATTTCCTCTGCCTTTTTATATCAAAAATGGGAAATTTAGTTTTTACCAAGACAAGTTAAGGTTCGATAATTTCAAAGGTGTTTACGGTGAAACCACCATTAATCTTAATGGCTATTTAAATAATATTATTGATTATGCTTTGAAAGAAGAAGCTCCGTTAAAAGGTAATTTTAATATTTATAGTGCTTATATTAATGCTAATCAGTTTATGGCTTTTGCCGATGCTGGTAGCAATAGTACTGTAGCACCAGCAAATGCCGGCGTGATTATGATACCGCAAAATCTTGATGTCTCTTTAAGCGCAACAGTAAAGAAAATTAATTATGATGGTTTAAACATCAGGAACTTTAAAGGACAAGTTATCAGTAAAAATCAAGCTTTAGAACTCAAAGATACCGGTTTTGAGCTTGCCGGTGCAAAAACAACAATGAATGCCAGTTACAAACCTCTAAATCCTAAAAGGGCTCAATTTTATTATCAAATAAAGGCTGAAAATTTTGACATACAAAAAGCATACAAAGAGGTTAAAATGTTTAGAGATATGGCAAGTTCAGCAAAAAACGCATACGGGCAAGTATCCTTAAATTACGAACTTAGCGGGAAACTTAATGAAAGCATGTACCCTATTATGCCTAGCTTAGCCGGAAAAGGTAGTTTAACTTTAAATAATATTAAGTTTAAAGGTTTTAAATTACTCAATCAAATTGCCAGAAAAAGTTCTTATGAAAGTTTAGAAGATGCCGATGTTAATAAAGTTGAGATTAAAAGCAGCATTAAAAATAATATCATGACTATAGAACGTACCAAAATGCGCATGGCGGGTTTTAGACCTCGTTTTGAAGGGCAAGTAAGTTTAAATGGTAACATGAATATGGCTATGCGTATTGGCTTGCCTCCACTTGGTATTATAGGTATACCTGTTAAAATTACGGGTACACAAGAAAAACCAGTTATTAAAATTGGTCGTCAAACTAAAGCTGATGAATTAGAAGAAACAACAGAAGAATAATTATTTTAAACCAATAACATGAAAAAAATCATTTTTACCCTTTTAACCACTTTGGTGGTACATGCAGCATCGGCACAAAGCTTATTAAACAAAGTTAAAAGTACTGCAGAAAGTACCCAAAACTCTACTAATGGCATATTGGCAGCATCAGCAAAAGATATTATGGCAAAGTTAGGTCCTACTTTAGCTTTATCTGCCATACAAAAGCCAAAAGTTTTAGAAGCTGTAAGTAGTTTTGCCACTCAAAAAGCGCAAATTTTGCCTTTGTTAAATACAGATAAGGCTGCTTATGCCAGCAAGTTAACAGGTTTACAAAATACTTTATTTCCAAAATTAAAAAGCATTTTAACGGTGGCACAATACAGTAAATTTCTAGGTTTAAAACCTAAAGCACCGTCTGCAACTGATGCGCTTTCGGCTTTGTTTTTTTGATAAACTAAAAATAATTTTGAGTTAAGTACTTGTTTATTTTAATCAGTAAAAGCAGCTTTATAGAAGCTCAACAAATAATTTCCCTGAGAATAAAAAAGAGGTTGTCTTAATCATTTTATAATCCAGATGTGAGTGTTATGGAAACATGTTCTGGTATTTTCAAGGCAGGCTTCAATTGCCATCAGCCTGACGGCATAAAATGGTACTTTAAAGACAGCCTCTTTATCAAATTAAAACAACTAGCTAAAGGTTAGCGGGTATGATATCAGAGGCATTAATATTTAAAATTAATGACTGTCCTAAGGCATCAAGTCTTAAGATAACCCTTTGTTGTTGTTTCCATGAAACTAATTCGGCTTCATAACCTTTAAGTTTTCCAGAAATGATTTTTACTTTTTGTCCTTTTTCTAACTGATCGAAAGTAATTTCGGGCTCTGCCTGCCCGTTTAAATAGTTTTGTAACATTTGGATTTGCTTATCTGGGATATAGGCAATTTCACCAGAGAAATATATAAATCTTACGATACCATGGGTTTGTACTACTTGGTCGTATTCTTTGTTAGATAGGTATACAAACAGGTACGATTTAAAAAGAGGTTCTTCTATCCATTTCTTTCTATCACTCCACTGTCTTAAAGTTTTTTGTAAAGGCAAATAAACCTGAATACCACGTTTTTTTAAGTTCTCGGCGGTTTTCTTCTCTGCTCTTGGAAGTGTATATACAGGATACCAACGGTAATATTCATCTAAATTGGCCATAAATGGAATTGCTCAAAAATTAAGAGAAAAATTTAGCGCTTTCAACTCGGTATTTGACTGTAATCAGGTATTTTCTGTTTTAAATTTTGCTTTTAAAACTTCTATCACCGGAGGCATAATAGATACAATAATGATGGCTAGAATCACTAAACTAAAATTCTTTTGTATAAATGCCAAATTACCAAAGAAATATCCTAAAAACAGGAAAATCGCTATCCACAAAAACGCCCCAATAACATTAAAAGAAGCAAATTTTTTATAATCCATCTCACCAATACCGGCAACAAAAGGTGCAAATGTGCGCACAATAGGTACAAACCTGGCGTAAATGATGGTTTTACCACCATGCTTTGCGAAGAAGTTTTGTGTTTTTACCAGATACTCTTTTTTAAGAAAAGGTATTTTACCGTTAAACGCTCTTATACCGTAACGCTTGCCTAGTTCGTAATTTAGGGAGTCTCCGGCAAAAGCTGCAATAAAAAGCAATACAGCTAATAAATAAATATTTAAACCTGTATTACCTGTACCTATTAAGGCTCCTGCCGCAAATAGCAGCGAGTCGCCAGGTAAGAAAGGCGTTACTACAAAACCTGTTTCGGCAAAAATAATCAGGAATAAGATAAGGTAAGTCCAAAATTGATAATCTCGGATGATTTCACTTAAATGGCGGTCTATGTGAAGTATAAAATCTATTAATTGTCTAATAAGTTCCACTGAAATTTGATTTAATATTGAGCTATGATGGTATCGGCTCTTAAGCCCGTTCTGCTTGCTGTATCAACTAAATTGCTAACAAAAAGGGTATATATACCGCCGTTTTCAAAATTATAAATAGGCAAATTAAGCCATAATGATCTATCGCTGGAAGCTAAAACTCTTAAACTATAGGTTTGAGCGTCCAATTCTACAAAGTTTGAAGCTGTTCTGTAAGTAGCATTGTTAAATAAAGCCGTACTATCAGAATTGATAACATTAAATGCTGGAGCATTTGGACTTAAATTGATAAATCTAAGTTTGGCTTTATTTAGTGCTGGTGTATCTATATTATCTAAAGTTGCTACGTAAAATAAGGAAGTATCTGCCACAGCACCAGTTAAAAACAAGGAATGACTTCTACCTGGTTGTAAAAATATATTTTGGTTAAATAGTGTTCTAGACCCTTGCCTTACTTCTGCTAAGAATGTACCGCTTCTGGAAACAGTTAAATAAGTTGTATTATCTCTGAAAGTTAAGGGCGAGGCGTTTAGCTTTTCTCCGTTGAGGTAAAAATCTATACTGCCTACATCCGGAGAAGCATTAATCAGCATGATACGTGTGGCTGTAGTAGGTTGCGGTACAACCTCGGTTGGATCTGTACAAGAAATCCAGCCTAGAACTACCATACTAAAAAATGCAAATATCTGAACTATATTTTTCATAAGGCTGCCGCCAACGTTTAACCAGTCTTAATAACGCACAAAGGTATTGCTTTTTATAGATTATTTTAAAATATAAATGGCCCGATAAATATCAGGCCATTTTATATAAAATTTGATGTTTAACTATGCGTAATTATTTAACATTACTGGCATAACCAACATTAAAATGTCTTCATTTTCATCTTTAATGCTTGGGAAAAGTAAACCTGCTCTGTTAGGTGTAGACATTTCTATGGTAATTTCCTCGCCCGATAAGTTATTTAACATCTCTATTAAGAACTTAGCATTGAAACCTATTTCCATATCTTCACCATCGTATTGACAGCCAATACGCTCATGAGCTTCGTTAGAAAAATCAATATCTTCTGAAGAGATGTGTAACTCGCTACCGCTGATTTTTAATCTTACTTGATGTGTAGTTTTGTTAGCAAAAATAACTACCCTTTTTAAACAGTTCAGGAATAAACTTCTATCTAAAGTTAATTTATTAGGGTTATTTTGAGGGATTACCGCCTCGTAATCTGGATAACGCTCATCTATCAACCTACAAATTAAGCTGATGTTAGCAAATTTGAAGAAAGCACTAGTTGCGTTATATTCTACTGCTACATTTACATCTTCTGCTGGTAATGATGATTTTAAAAGGTTTAAAGCTTTTTTTGGTAAGATAAAAGATGTTGCACTTTCTGCTTGTGCATCATTTCTTCTGTATCTTACTAATTTATGTGCATCAGTAGCCACAAAAGTAATGTTTTGTGGAGAAAGCTGACAAAAAACACCTGTCATAGCCGGACGTAATTCATCATTACTTACAGCAAAAATGGTTTTGTTAATAGCTTCTGCTAAAACAGATGCTGGTAAATTAACGGTAGCTGCATTTTCTACTGTAGGGATTTTAGGGAAATCATCACCGTTTTCTCCGCTTAGTTTATACTTACCGTCTCCGGCACTAATCTCAATAGCAAAAGTTTTATCATCTACAGAGAAAGCAACTGGCTGCTCTGGAAGTGTCTTTAAAGTATCTAATAATATTTTAGATGGCACTGCAATTTTACCACCTTCTTTAGACTCTACAGCCAAAGAAGTAATCATACTGGTTTGTAAATCTGTGGCTGAAATTACCAAACTGCCCTCTTTTATCTCAAATAAAAAGTTTTCTAATATGGGTAAAACAGCACTGCTGCTTAATGCGCCACTTACTGCTTGTAAATGTTTTAATAACGTTGACGTAGAAACAATGAATCTCATCTTATCGGTTGTGTTTAATGCTATTATTAAGTACCAAAAATATAAATTTTAAGCAGTATACCTGCGTTTCCTATAAATATGTTGAAAAATTCCAAAAACTACAATTAAAACAACAGGAAACAACATATTTATAAGCTGCCATGTTAATTTCTCTTCTACAATTTTAGCTTTATCCAGTAATCTTAGTTTAATTTCTTTACTTCTAAGCTTAATAAGCTCCGCATCGTTGGTTAAATAATCTGCTAAATTGAGTAAAAAGGTTTTGTTACCGAAGGTTTGTTGCGTGTAACGGTCGTAACCCAACGGAAAAACAGAACCATCTGTAGCACTTATCTGATTTTTTAGGATATCGCCATCACTAAAGACAACCATTTTGGTAAACTTACTTTCTGGAATAAAGGCAGAAGCCGGTATTCCTTCTGGCAACATTCTGTTTTTAAATATGGAAGTAAACTTACCTTCAACTAAAACACATACCGGCTTAGGCTCGCTTTGGAAAGTTTTTGGATCTGGTGTTTGCTCTACCATATTTAAAGAAATTAAGGTCGGCGTATTTAGTTTTCTGCTAAAAGGAGATGTTGTTAATAATACTTCTTGCCTTATACCTTGAACTGCAATGGTGTCTATGGTGTTGATAAACTCGGTTTTGATACCTTCTAAATTCTTCACAATAGGATTGCTAGAAAAAGGCATAATGATAGGATAAAACAACCAAGGTACCATTTGTATTTGCCCCTCTCCTGCTATATTCCCCACGTTAAGAGGAATTTGCATACAATTCATATCACCAACCAAATCATAGTTTATGCGGATACCGTATTTAAATAATTGATCATCAAGATTTAGTTTCTTCGGGAATGCTAGCTGCTCGCCATTACCTTGCTGCATGCTATCTAGCTCGGCATGTACTTGGTCTATAGCCCAAAAAACTTTACCGCCTTGCATCAGGTATTGGTCTATTTTAAATTTTTCTAGTTCAGTAAATTCTTCATTAGGCTTAGGGATGATGAGAAGTTTTATCTTTTTTAAACCTTCTTCGGTAATTTCTTTTAAATCTACCCTACCTACTTCATAACCTTCTGACAAGGCTAGCATAGCGTCTTGAAGTTGCAAATCAGTAAGTTCGCCATGCCCTTCTGTTAAAGCTACACGAGGTTTACCGCCCGCTGTAATTTTTTTTATGGTTGATGTAAAAGCGTATTCTAAATTCTGAATAGAGTTATTCAAAACCTCTTCTGGATTTAAGCCTATTCTGGTTTGTAAAAGTTTAACAGGTATTTCTCTACCCTTAAAACTTACCAATGCAGCCGGGAAGATGAGTTTTTGCGTTAACCCACCTTCTTGTTTAACGCTAAGATTTGTAGGTTCTATTCCTTTATTATAAAGCTCTTCAAAAAACAATTGTTGCTCTTGCTGATTTTTATCTGCCGCAGGATCTATAAACTCAAACTGAAGATTAGCACCTGCATAAGCTTTATAATCACCTAATAAATCTTGAGTTGCATTTCTTAGTCTTTTAAAACCCGCAGGAAAATCTCCCTCTAAATAAACTGTTATTTTTACAGGCTCTTTTAAATTGCGTAATATTTCTTCTGTGGTGTCAGAAAGGGTAAATCTTTTCTCTTTGGTAAAGTCTATCCTGGTAAAGAAAAACTGAGCAAAAACTTGCACCAAAACAACTGCAAATAATACCAAAGCTAAATGTAGTAGGTCTTTTTTCTTTTGATTTACCATTTTCTACCTCCTAAAATAGTTTTTGTGAGTACCAAAAAAACGGTAATCAAGCTTAAGAAGTACAATAAATCTCGGGTATCTAAAACCCCTCTACTGATAGCCTGGTAATGATGATTAATCCCTAAATTTATAATGACATCATCTATTTTTTGTAGAGCTAAAAGCTGGCTGATAGCATCAAATCCGCTGAAAGCGAAAAAGCTTAAAAAAACTGCAATAGCAAAAGCTATGATTTGATTTTTAGTGATAGATGAACAAAAAACACCTATAGCCACATAGGCTGCACCCAATAATATCAAGCCGATGTAAGAACCTATAACAGCGCCAGCATCTACATTGCCTTCAACAGCGCCTAAATGATAAACGGTATAATAATAAATCACGGTAGGTAATATGGCTATGATAACCAAGGCTAGGGCGGCGAGGTATTTGCCTAATACAATTTGCCAATCTGTAAGTGGTTTGGTTGCTAATAACTCAAACGTACCTTCTTTTTTTTCTTCTGCTAAAGAGCGCATGGTTATAGCAGGTATCAAAAACATGAATAAATACGGTGCTATATTGAATAAACTATCTAAACCTGCATAGCCGTAATCTAAAATGCTGGTATCTGGAAAAATCCATAAAAACAGACCCATTGCGGTAAGAAAAATAACGATGGTGATGTAAGCCACCAATGAGCTGAAATAAGAATTAAGTTCTTTTATAAATATCGTTAGCATTAATTCTCTTTGGTTAAAGCTACAAATATAGGTTCAATATTTTGGGTATGATGCTTTTGTAATAGTGTTTCTAAACGGTCATGAGCAACAATTTCACCTTTATTGATGATGATGACATCGTCACAAACGGCCTCTACCTCTTGCATAATATGGGTTGATAAGATGACAGTTTTGGTTTTCCCTAAATCTTTAATCAGCTTTCTAATTTCTATCAGTTGGTTTGGGTCTAGGCCCGATGTTGGTTCATCTAAAATAAGTACTTGGGGGTCATGAATGATAGCTTGTGCCAAGCCAACCCTTTGTTTATACCCTTTTGATAGTTGGCCGATTTTCTTATGCTGCTCTGGCCCTAAACCTGTAAGCTGTATAACTTCCTGAATGCGTGTTTTAGGGTTCTTTATTTGATGTATATCGCAAATAAAGGCCAGAAACTCTTTTACATACATTTCTGGATACAATGGATTGCTTTCTGGTAAATAACCGATATGCTTTTTAGCATCAAGCGTATGGGTATTTACATCAAAACCACAAACACTAGCATTTCCGGCGGTCTGAGGTAAATAACCTGTTAAAATTTTCATAGTTGTTGATTTACCTGCACCATTAGGTCCTAAAAAACCCAATACCCTGCCGGTGAAAGCTTCAAAAGAAATTCCGTTAACTGCTTTTTGAGCACCGTAAACTTTATATAAACCAGATACCTTTACAGACATGGCGCAATTTAACAATTTGCCATCATGTTAGGCGAAAATTATTACAGCTTAACTTCTTTTACCATCAAATTAAGACTACCCGCTGTTGATGGTTTTATTAAAGTTAAGTTGATACGATAAATATTATCACCCCAATTACGTTTAACGCCTTTATCCTCAGGGATACCTAATTTAACTTTTTCTATATTGGCGTTTAATAAAGAAGCGTCATACTGAATGGCAAAATGTTTCTTTACACTGTCTTTTTCATATTTGATGATGATTAAGCCGGGCGATTTTACTTCTGGCGGATAACAAGTCATTAAATGATTGATAAAAGCACCTTCTGCTTTTAATTGATAAGTATCCTTAATCTGAACGTTTTTTCCTCTGTTTAAAGTAATAGCCCTTTTCCAACTTATTAAACCAGCTTCTTTAGGGTAAGATTTAGCAATATCCAAGGCAAAAACAACTTTTGATTTATTTTCTGTGAAATTTAGATCTGTAGCTTTAAAAGCTCTCCCGGGGCTTTGTACACAACCATTAACTGTTGGGGTATTATGATAATCAGATGAATTAAACCAAATGTCATATCTATCACCAGAAAATGTTCTTCTGGTATAAGTACCACTACCAACATCTATCAATAGCGGATTTCCATCAACATAAACCATAAAATTGCCAATATCATTATGGTTATGACTTTCATCATTATGCCCACCTTTTGCAGCTATGGTAAGTCCTTTAGTACTGCCAGCTTTATCACGAGCCAGCATTACCTGCGTTTCTGGCAACCAAACACTTTTAGGTAGAGGAAGTTGTTTTGGTACCTTCCTTAATTCCTCATCTAAAAAAAGCTCAAAGAAATTCCTAAAGATGTGAAATCTAGAAACTTTAGTGCCTGGTTTGTAGTAATAGGCACCAAACTTCATCATGTTTTCATCGTTTATAGCTTTTCCAAAGCGATAAATCATAGGTGCATCCATACTTGGTTTCGGACTTGCATCAGCAAAATTGATGAAATAGGTTTCGCTAATTTGTGCCTTGTAAATAAATGCAGCCATATTTTTTATCTTTTGATCTTGATAAGTATAGTTAAAGGCATCATTTGTGACTAGGTTTAAAAGAGACAGATTATCGTATAAAGCTGCCGCTGCTGCACCCCAATAACCCGGGCCTTCATCACAACCGCCATCTAAGGGATATGGATTTAAGAAATTATCTAAAACACTTAATATCTTATGTACCGCTTCTGCTCTTTTATCTTCATTTTTTTCAATCAGCAAAACGGTATTTAACCAGTTAGAGCAAATCCATGGATTCCAATTATTAGGTCTTCTACCGTCTTCATTACCGCCCATAAAACCATGCTTTTTAGTCATTAAAGGCGATAAAACTCTATTTTCAATCTCGTAATAAATACGCTTTCTTAGTTGCGGAGAGACTTTATCCAGTTTTTCGGCTAAATAATAATCAACCCAAGAAAATAGTGTAGCGGTTTCTGCGGCAAACAAATCAACAAAAGGTTCAGAAACATCCATCAAACCAGCGTTTTCCTTTTTCCTAGGTAAATGAGCCGATATCCCCCAAAAAGATTCTTCGCTGATAGACCAAATTCCATTAATGATTTGATCAGTAAAACGACCTTTATTTTCATAAATCTCAGCAAATAACAAAGTCAATAAAACTTCTCTTTTTTTGAAACTTATGTTTTGATATTCTTCCCTATCGCCAGTTCTTTCTACCAATAAGGAAACCGTAGCAGGTATAGATGGCCAAGAGTAATTGAGATAAGTTTCTGCTTTTGCAAGATTTTCTTTTAAAGTTTCCTGATTTGCTTTAGCCCATTCTTGGCGCTCTTGAATTTTGGGAAACGGTTTCCATGTAGATTGCGAGATGAGTAACTTCCTTAAAGCTTCTGTATTGTATTTACCACTGAGTAAATTTTGAGCAACTACTTGTTGCAGGCTTGCTATGAGAATAACAGCAAGTAATATTTTTTTCATGTTGTTGGTTTAAAATTGGTTTTGCTAATATATTATTATTCAGCGAGGTTTATAAACAAGCCTTTATCAATACACTAAAAAAATTTAGCATAAAATAGAGTTAAAAATTACTGCAATGTTATATTTGCAGCATCATGGCAAAAAATAACGACGAACTTTTTAAAAATGTAATATCACACGCTAAAGAATACGGTTTTGTTTTCCAAAGCAGTGAAATATATGACGGACTTAGTGCTGTTTATGATTATGGACAACTAGGTGCTGAGTTGAAGAACAATATCAAAACCTACTGGTGGAAAGCCATGGTGCAAATGAATGAAAATATTGTAGGTATTGATTCTGCAATTTTTATGCACCCAAAAATATGGAAAGCCAGTGGACACGTAGATGGTTTTAACGACCCTATGATTGATAATAAAGACTCTAAAAAGCGTTACAGAGCCGACCAATTATTGGAAGATAAAATTGCAGAATATTTAGAATCCCCTTTAAAATTATATCCGATTTTAAGTGATGCGTTCAATAAAAATAAAGCTGCAATTGAATATAGCAAAACCACTCATAATCCCGATGAATATTCTAAAATTGTAAGGGAAAGAATAAAAGCAGGACTACCATTTGAAATTGATATTCAGAACTCCGTACCACAGGAAATCTATGATCAATATTTGAAAGGGATACTTCTTCAATTTGAGTTAGATATTGCTCTTAATGAAGAAGATTTACCACGTTTAAAAGCTTTAATAGAAGAGCATGAAATTGTTTGCCCAGTATCTGGTACAAGAAATTGGACAGATGTTCGTCAGTTTAACCTGATGTTTTCTACCCAAATGGGTGCTATGGCCGATGGTTCTGATGAAGTTTATTTAAGACCAGAAACTGCACAAGGTATTTTCGTAAATTTTCTAAATGTTCAAAAATCTGGAAGGATGAAAATACCTTTCGGGATTGCACAAATTGGTAAAGCTTTCAGAAATGAAGTTATTGCTCGTCAATTTATCATGCGTATGCGTGAGTTTGAACAAATGGAAATGCAATTTTTTGTACGCCCCGGCACTGAGATGGAGTGGTACAAGCATTGGAAAGAAACCCGTTTAAAATGGCATTTAGCCTTAGGTACCAACCCTGATAAATACCGTTTCCATGATCATAGCAAACTAGCACATTATGCAAATGCGGCTGTAGATATTGAATTTGAATTTCCTTTTGGTTTTAAAGAAGTTGAAGGTATACACTCCAGAACAGATTTTGATTTAAGTCAACACCAAGAGTTTTCTGGTAAAAAAATGCAGTTTTTTGACCCAGAAATTAATCAAAACTACGTTCCTTACGTGATAGAAACTTCAATAGGTTTAGACCGTTTCTTTTTGCTTACGCTGATAAACTCTTTTGAAGAACAAGATTTAAGTACTGCTGATAAGCAAGATTCTAGAAGTGTTTTACATTTACACCCAGCTTTAGCGCCTTACAAAGCTGCCGTGTTACCATTAACTAAGAAAGATGGTTTGCCAGAAAAAGCTAGAGAAATTATGAACCGTTTGAAATTAGATTTCAATATGGCTTATGATGAAAAAGACTCTATTGGTAAACGTTATAGAAGACAAGATGCTATTGGTACACCTTTCTGTATTACGGTAGATCATCAAAGTTTAGAAGACAATACGGTAACGATAAGACACAGAGATAGCATGGAGCAAGAACGCGTTGCTATTGATGAATTAGAGAATATGATTGCCAAACTTGTTAGTTGGAAGAATATACTATCGTAAATAATAACCCTATACTGATATTTTAAGACCCGATTTACTCATCGGGTCTTTTTTATGAGATAATGCCATAATTTAGTTAAAATTTTAAAAAAGAACTTAAAAATGTAAACAACTATTTCTCTTACAATTTAAAAACAAGTAGATTAGCCTGTGTTTTTATAATGAGAGATATAACCAATTTTAAAACATTTATTAACTTTTTTCAAACATCCTGTAAGATACAAAGATTATTGTATGCGTTTTTATTCTTAATAATAGGATTAAAGCATAATTATGCTTTTGATTTAAGAAAAGATACTACCTCTATTCATCAATTAATAAAAGAAACCTATTCAGATAAAAAAACACAAATAGAAAAATTAGAACTTACTCATTTAATCCTTAACCTTTCTAAAAAAAACAACTTTACTTATGGTTTATTTAAAGGTTATACAATTAAAGGCAATATTTTATTAGACAATTATCAGTATCAAAGTGCACTTAACAATTATAAGTTAGCCAAAACACAAGCTCAATTATTAAAAAATAATAGTTATTTGACCGATGCACTATTCAATATCGCATATTGCTATCAAAGTTTAGATAGCACCAAAAAATCTATTATAAATTACCAGCAAGCCTTGGTGTTAGGTAAAAAAGATTCTTCGCTGCTGGCAGCTATACATACAAATTTAGGTGTGATTTATGATTATCAAGGCAATTATGGAAAAGCTATTAATCATTATTTAGAATCCTACAATTTAAATAAGTTATTAAAAAATCAGCAAGACTTAGGTACATCTCTTAGTAATTTAGGGCAGCTATTTGCTACGCTAAAAATGTATGATAAAGCAATTTATTATTTAAAAAAAAGCGAGAAGATAGCTACTTCTTCAAAAGATACAGCAACACTATGCTATGCCTATGAAAATTTAGGCGCCAACTACTTAAGTAAAAACGAGTTACTAAAAGCAAGATTTTACCTAGAAAAATCTTTAGAACTTGCCAAAAAAGTAAAGTTGCAAGAGTTTGAAATCATAAGTTTAAATTATAGTCACCTGGGTGAACTGCATGTAAAAACTCAAACATTTGAGCAAGCGAAAACATATTTAGATACTGCTTATAAAATCGCCATTACAAAACATTTAAATTACCATAAAGCCTTTGCGCTTACGCAACAGGTTAATTTATTAAATAAGCTAAATAAACTAAATGACGCAAAACTTACTGGAGAAAAAGCGCTACTGGTTTGTGATTCTTTAAATCAAAAACCTTTAAAAATTATATTATTACAGTATTTAAAAGAAACTTATTATCAACAAGGGCTTTATGCAAAAGCCTTTGAAACACAAGAACAGGCCTTACAATTAGAAAAATCTTTAAAATTAGAAGAAAACTTAAAGCAGGTAACTGTTTTAATGGCTACCAGAGATTTCGACAAAAAAACTCAGGTAAAAAAACTTATTAAAGAACAAGAAAAAAAGGCCTTAGAGTCTAAAATTGAAACGCAAAGAATTACGTTAAGTTTAGTTATAGTGATATTGATTATTCTTGCTTTTTTTGGAATCAACAGCTATAAAAATCATCAACTTCAAAAGAAAATTAATAATGATTTAGCTAAGAAAAACCATGAGATTGAATTAAGTAGAGTAGAGCTTAATAAACAATCAGAGGCCTTTGCTTTACTCAATAAACATAAAGACCAAATCTTTACCATCATATCTCATGATTTAAGAAAACCTATGACTCATTTATCATCTGTTCTAGAATTGTTAGAAAATAACATTTTAGAAGCTGATGATTTTAAAACTTTAATTCCAGAAATTTCTAAAAATGTAAAAGACACTTCCGAGGTACTTGATAGCTTACTTTTTTGGGCAAAATCTCAGTTAAAAGGTTTTAATTTAAAAATTACCGAGCAAAATTTATATAATTTTATCAATAGTAAAATTGAATCTTTAATACCCTTTGCAAACGAAAAAAACATCCAAATCTTAAACCAGATTAATCCTGAAGTTTCTATTAAACTAGATGCTATGTTGAGTATGATTGTGTTAAGAAATCTAGTATTTAATGCCATCAAATTTTCCTATGAACACAAGCAAATCATCATCCAAATGGAAGAAAGTACAGATGATTATGAAATAAAAGTCATAGACCATGGCATAGGGATGAGTCAAGTACAAGTCCAAAACCTATTTACAATTAAGAATAAAAGTACTTTGGGCACTCACCAAGAAAGAGGCACCGGGCTTGGCTTATATTTTTGTAATGATATTGTGAGCAAGTTTGGCGGTAAATTTAAGGTAGAAAGTGCTATTGGTAGAGGTACAACCATTTCGTTTACCATTCCAAAATATACGTAAAATGCAATAATCTTGATACTTAAACGTATAAGTTTAAAATATTAAGCTCTTGATATACAGTATCATTTTGTTCCTATTTACATCAATTTTTATGTTCAGACATGAATATAGCGATGCAGAATTGCTTTATTTTGCTGAAACAGCCTTTTACAAACAAGATAGTTATGCAAAATGGGAACATGCTATCAGGATAGAGCTAACAGGTAATTATAGTTTTGAAGATGCTTTAGCAGTGCAAGAAATTATAAAAGATATTGAACCCTATTTAAGTATAGATATAGATTTTGTAAAACATCAAGGCAACTTAAAAATAAATTTTGATGCTGATACTAATCCCTATCATACAAGGTTTGAGATGTTAAAACAAAAATGCCCTTTAGGTTATATGAAGCCTACCATCAAGAATAAACAAATTTATAATGCTGCAATTTATCTGCATCCGGCATTAATTTACCCTAAAAAACATGAAGTCTTAAGACACGAATTATTGCATGCTTTAGGTTTGTTGGGGCATTCTAATATATCTTTTAAAGAAGAAAATCTGTTGGCGAATATCATTTTTAAGGATTTACAACATCAACAAGAAGTACGTGAAAACAAAACCATTCCACTTTTAGATAAACTAGCTTTATATAAGTTGTATCACAGTAAAAAAAGTGGATTAAAAAAGAAAAACTACCAGTATTTATACGCAAAAGTCATTTAAAGGTAAGCTGAAAGTTATTTTTAAGTCAGCTTAAAAATAAAGATGGTTACTTTTAGTTAAAATAAGTATATATTTATAAATCACGAGAAAAACATCTTCATTATGAGAGGGATACAAAAAAGATTCAATATCTATTCTGCTACTATCTTGATATTATTTTTAGTTATTTTCACTTTAACTAACATCAGTTGGAAAAATCCAATTTTAAAAAGCAATCAAGTTATATCTCAAGATACTACCATTCATAGAACACCGGTAGACACTCTGGCAACTTATAAAAATTTTATACAGGATACCTATCAAAAAATAAGCCTTAAAGAAGCTGGTTTAGCAAAAAGCGTATTTGAAAAAGCTTTTACAGGTTTTTTAAATATGCAATTGGCTGATTTATTAAATGATGATAAACATATATTAACTGTTATTGATTTTGATTTGCCCAGCACCTCAAAAAGGATGTGGATTATAGATATTAAAAATCAAAAATTACTACTCCATAGCTATGTTGCACACGGAAGAGGAAGTGGAGATGATAAAGCAATCAAGTTTTCTAATCAGGCAGAATCTCACCAAAGTAGTTTGGGATTTTATATTGCCAATGAAACTTATTTTGGTAAACATGGTCTATCACTAAAACTAGATGGTTTGGATAAAGGAATCAACGATTTAGCTAGGGCAAGAGCTATTGTGGTGCATGGCGCAGATTATGTGAGTGCCGATTTTATTCATAAACACGGAAGATTAGGTAGAAGCCATGGTTGCCCTGCCGTACCAGAGGAATTAAACCAACAAGTGATTAACCTGATTAAAGGAAAAACATGTTTGTTTATCAATGCAGAAGTTCCAAACTATACCTCAAGATTATTAAACTATCAAGCTGTAGTAAATCATTTTTCTGCCCAAATTTAGGTTCATTTCTGGTTGAATTTCCTATTTTAGGAGTATGAAAAATCTCTTATTAAACCTATTTACCTTTTTATTTTGTGCCTTAAGTTTATCGGTAAATGCCCAAAATAAAAAGCAGCGCTATTACCATTTATTGGTTGGCACCTATACCAGAACGCAAAACCAAGGCATATTTGTTTATGAGTTTGATAGTAAAACCGGAAAACTTAAACTAGAACATACTACGGAAGGCATTAAAAATCCATCTTATTTAACCATTAATAAAGAAGGTACTAAAGTTTACAGCGTAAGCGAACAAGAAACATCTGGAGTAAGCTATTTCCAATTCAATAATAAAACAGGGCAAATTTCTTATCAAAACTTCCAGCCTAGTCCTAGCCCTGGTGGTTGCTACATATCTTTAACAAACGATGATAAGTATGTTTTTACTGCTAATTATGGTGGTGGTAGTGTTAGCGTTTTCCCGGTTAAAGCTAATGGAGAAGTAGCGCCAATTAATCAGCTTATACAACATGAAGGCACTAGTATCAATGAAAGAAGACAAAATAAACCTCATGCACATTGTATTTATCCATCGGTAGATGGAAGCCATTATTATGTCCCGGATTTAGGTGCCGATAAAGTTTTTGCCTATCAATATCAGGCTGATGCTAATAAGCCTTTAATACCTGCAAAACAACCTTCTATAGCTATAACTCCGGGTGGCGGACCAAGACATTTTATATTCAACAAAAAAGGAACTTTTGCTTATTTGGTAGAAGAACTTACGGCTCATGTTAGCGTTTACAGCCATCAAAACCAAGAATTAAAGCAGGTACAAAGAATCAGCATGAATACGCCTGATTTTAAAGGAACTAACGGTGCAGCAGACATTCATTTATCTCAAGATGGAAATTATTTATATGCAAGTAATCGCGGTACTGCAAATGAAATTGTGATTTTTAAAGTTGATAAAACCAATGGCACTTTAACTAAAATTGATAACGTTAGCTGTAAAGGAAAAACACCTAGAAATTTTAGTATTGATCCTAGTAACAATTTCTTATTGGTGGCTAATCAAGATAGTAATGATATTTTTGTTTTTAAAAGAGATACAAAAACTGGGCTTTTAATCTATACAGGAGAGACAGTAAACGTTGGTGCGCCAGTTTGCTTAAAATTTACGCCAAAGCTTTAAAAAAAAGAAAGGTCGAGATTTTAAAATCATCTCGACCTTTCCTTTTAGTTTTTATGGATTATTTTTTTGCCATTAAATGAACTTTTAGGTTAATTTCATCGGCAATTAAATCATCTTTCATTCCTTCATACATCACACCCCAATCTTTTCTGTTGATATTAAAATCTGCCATAGCATGAAAGCCTTGTTCTGTAGCAGCAGGCGCATCAGCCATGAAAGAAATATTTTTAGTTACATCTCTTAAGGTTAAATTACCTGCTATTTCTGCTTTTCCGTCTTCTTTATAAGTCACTTTCGTGATTACAAATTTGCTTGTTGGATATTTCTCAACTGCAAAAAAATCATCAGCTTTTAAGTGTCCTTCAAGTTTTGCTTTGTTTTCTGCATCTGCTTCTAAATCTTTATTTGTTAACGATGTCATATCAATAACAAATTCACCTCCTGCTAATTTACCCTCATTAAGCACAACATTTCCAGATTGTATATTGATAGTTCCGTTGTGGCTTCCAGTAACTTTACTACCTGTCCAGGTTATACCAGAAGTGGCAGGGTCAACATTTAAAGTTTCTCCATCTACAGATTCTACTGCTTCAGCATCGGCTGTTGTGGCTTTATCGCCCTTTGGGTTGTTAGAACATGCTACAAAGAAAACTGCAGCAACTAAACTCAATTTCAATACTTTCATAATATTTAATTTAATGATTTATATCCCCTTATACATTCACTTTGGCACAATTGTTTTATATTAAAAATCCCCATTCAGAAACAAAAGTTCTAAAATGGAGTTACCGTTAATAATATAAAACATGAAAAACACACTTTTTACACTTTTAGCATTGGTTTTAGCTGGCTGTGGCGCTACCAACAAAGAGCAAAGTCAACAACAAGATTCGTTGCAATTGCCACAACCTTTTGCAACGCAACCAAGTACAAAAATCAGTAAAGTGATAGGTTGGCCATCAGATAAACTCCCAGTGGCTCCAGAGGGGTTTACCGTAACAAAATTTGCTACTAAACTAGATAACCCCCGTTGGATTTACCAAGCTGAGGATGGAAATATTTTTGTAGCCGAGTCTGGTACAGGTAAAAGTGCTAACAGAATATCCTTATTAAAAGATACCAATCATGATGGCATAGCCGATATTAAACTAGCGTATCTGGAAAATTTAAATCAGCCTTTTGGGATGCTGGTTTTAAATAACTATTTCTATGTAGCTAATACCGATGGTTTAATGAGATTCCCATATCAAACCTCAGCAAATAAAATCACAGATAAGGGAAATAAGATTTTAAGTCTTCCTGCCGGAGGTTACAATAACCACTGGACCAGAAATATTATTGCCAGTAAAGATGGAAAGAAAATATATGTATCTGTAGGCTCTGGAAGTAACGTTGGCGAAAATGGTATGGAACACGAAGTGAGAAGAGCTTGTATTTTAGAAATAAACCCTGATGGTACAGGCGAGAAAATATTTGCAACAGGTTTAAGAAACCCTGTTGGAATGGATTGGGCTCCTGGCACCTCTACCCTATGGACAGCTGTTAACGAACGTGATAATTTAGGTGATGATTTAGTACCAGATTACATTACCAGTGTGCAAAAAGATGGTTTTTATGGCTGGCCTTATGCTTATTTTGGCCAACACCCAGACCCACGTTGGAAAGAAGACCCTAAACCAGAACTTGTAGCCAAAGCTATAGCCCCAGAAGTTGCCTTAGGCGCACATACGGCATCTTTAGGATTAGCTTTTAATGCTGGCAATACCTTTCCTGAGCAATATAAAAATGCAGCTTTTGTAGGTCAGCATGGTTCTTGGAACCGTTCAGAGTTTTCAGGATATAAAGTTATATTTGTGCCGTTTGAAAATGGCAAACCAAAAGGCAAACCACAAGACTTTTTAACTGGCTTTATTGCTAACCCATCAACCTCAGAAGTATACGGAAGACCGGTTGGCTTATGCTTTTTAAAAGATGGAAATTTATTGGTTGCAGATGATGCCGCAGGAGTTATTTTCAAAATATCAGCAAATAAACCATAACATAACGCTTTGAAACTATATCTTTTAATACTAGCTACTTTAGTTGCCGGTACTGCACAAGCACAAAAACTAGATAGCACAAAAACACTAAATGAAGTTAAAATAAACGCTTATTTGGGCGAGCAAATCCTCATCAGCTTACCTGCAACGGCTACTATTATTAATAAAGCACAGCTAGAGCAACGCACACAAAACACCTTATTACCAGCTTTAAACAGCATTAGCGGGGTAAAAATGGAGGAGCGTTCTCCGGGGAGTTATCGTTTATCTATAAGAGGTAGTTTAATCCGCTCCCCTTTTGGAGTAAGAAATGTTAAAGTTTATTATGATGATTTTCCTTTAACAGATGCTGGTGGTAATACCTACTTAAATTTAATAGACCAAAATACAGTAAAAGGGATAGAAATTTTGAAAGGCCCGGATGGTAGTTTGTTTGGAGCAAACTCTGGAGGTGTAGTCCTCATTAATTCATCATCAGTAGAAAAATCATCAGAATTTAGCGCAAGAAGGGGTTCTTTTGGATTATTTGGGCAACACTTTGGGGTACAAAATCAGGTTAAAAATTATGAATATAGCTTTAACCAAGCTTACCAAGAAGCAGATGGCTATCGTACCAATAGCGCTATGCGAAGACTTTTTGTACAAACCCAACAAAAATGGAGGTATAATGAAAAAGGGACTTTAAAATTCTCTGGCTTTTATGCTGATATGAATTATAATACACCTGGCGGCTTAACAGCAGTACAAATAGCAGAAAACCCAAGAGCAGCTAGAGCCCGAGCAGAGGAATTAAATACCGGTATATACAATAAAAGTGTTTTTTTAGGCTTAAGCCACGATTATGAAATCACCAATAGTTTAAGACATTATATTGGAATATCAGGCTTAGTAACTGATTTTAAAAATCCTTTCTTTACCAATTACGAGTATAGAGATGAGAATTCTTACGCTTTAAGAACTTACTTAGAATTAAAAAATAAAGAAACCAGTCCTGTAAAGTTACAGTGGAATTTAGGTTATGAGTTTCAAAGAACAAAAACTGATTTCATAAATTACGGTAATCAGGCTGGCAACCCAGTAACTTTACGAGATGCCGATGAAATTAAAAATTATAACGAGTTTATATTTAACCGCATAGCTGTTCAACTATCGCCTCAATTTAAAGCAGAAGCCTCAGTAAGTTTAAACTTTAACAGATTTAATTTTAGAACATTACCGCAATCGCCACAACAAGCATCACAAGGTTATATCAATTTTGACCCAACGCTAATGCCAAAATTGGCTTTATCATATTTAGTTACTCCGCATTTTTCTTTAAGAGCCCTAGTAAGTAAAGGCTATTCTACTCCAACAAAAGATGAAATTAGACCATCAAACAGAATCATTAATACTTCTTTAAATGCAGAAGAAGGTTGGAATTATGAAGCTGGTTTTAGATTTAGAACAAGGGACGAACGTATTTATGCTGATGTAAGCGCTTTTTATTATCGTTTAGACAATGCTTTGGTAAGAAGAGTTAATGCTAGTGATGAAGATTTTTATGTTAATGCTGGTGGTACCAACCAGTTAGGAACAGAAATTCAATTGAATGCCAACATCATCAAATCTGACAGAAGAATATTAAAAAGCTTAGACTATTATAATGCTATAACCCTATCAAAATTTGAGTTTAGAAACTACATTATCGGCAACAGCAATTTCTCTGGAAATATGCTTACCGGAATACCCACACTTAACTGGGTTAATGGTTTAAATATTTTTCTTTTTGATAGACTTAATCTTTTTGTTCAACATCAATACAACGGAAAAACATCTTTAAATGATGCTGAAACTGTCTTTGCGAATAGTTTTCATCTTATACAATCAAAGCTTAATTATATAGTACCTTTTAGTAAAGTTAAGCTACATATTACTTTTGCTGTTGATAATTTATTAAACGAAAAATACAGTTTAGGTAATGATATAAATGCTTTTGGTAACCGATATTTTAATCCGGCTGCAACTAGAAATTACTATGCAGGACTGGCCTTAAAATGGTAAAAACATATTAAAATTATGCAATACAGAAAATTAGGAAATACCGATTTAGAATTACCTGTTATCACTTTTGGTGCTTGGGCAGCTGGAGGATGGATGTGGGGAGGTGCAGATGACCAAGAAGCTATTAAAGCCATGCTTGCTGCTTATGATGAAGGGGTAAGCGCTATTGACACCGCTCCTATTTATGGACAAGGCCATAGCGAGGTTTTGGTAGGCAAAGCATTAAAAGAGTTAAGCAGAGATAAAGTGCAAATACTGACCAAATTTGGTATGCGCTGGGATGAACGTAAGGGAGATTTTGGTTTTAAAAGTGTAGATAACTTTGGCAAACCTATTGACATTTATAAATATGCTGCCAAAGAAAGCATCATTAAAGAATGTGAAGATTCTCTTAAAAGATTAGGTACAGATTATATAGACCTTTACCAAATCCATTGGCCTGATGTAACAACTCCTATACAAGAAACAATGGAAGCCGTAGCAGCATTGATTAAAGCGGGTAAAATAAGATACGCAGGGGTATGTAATTATGATGTAGCCCAAATGACTGAGGCAGAAAAACACATCAGCTTAGCTTCTAACCAAATTCCGTATAGTATGGTTAAAAGAGATATAGAGACCGAAGTTGTTCCTTATTGTTTGGCTCATGACAAAGGTATTTTGGCTTACAGTCCTTTAGAAAGAGGCTTACTTACCGGAAAAATGAAACCCGGTCATGTTTTTAATGAAGGAGACCACAGAACAGGCATTCATTTTTTTAAAGATGAAAATCTAGTGAAGATTGATGCTTTCTTAAATCAGATAAAACCTTTAGCAGATGAAAGAAATATGTTGGTTTCTCAAATTGTACTACGTTGGACTTTAGAACAACCCGGTATTACTATTGCCTTGGTTGGGGCCAGAAATGCAAAACAAGCAGTAGAAAATGCTAAAGCTGCAAGAGTACAATTATCAAAAGAAGAAATTCAGTTTATCAGTACTGAGCTTGATAAGCTTAAATTGAGTTTATAGAAAAAGCAAGTCTTAATAAATATTTTTCACTAAAACCAGAAGTTTATAACAGCTATCATGCTAATTAAACTCTATTAATAGAAGTCTCCAAATTTTGACGATTATGTAGTACAGCTATAATTATAATCTTTTTAGATTCTTCTTCCAAATAATAGTGTATCCCAAAAGGGAAAACATCTGTATACTTAATCCTTATATTTTTGTATTTGATTTGATATTGAAGGGGATTACTTTTCAAAGTTATTAAAGCTGATTTCACTTGGTTAACAAATCTATCTCCAAGAGAAATTTGTTTTTGAGCGTACCAGCCTTTAGCTTCTTTAATATCAAGTTTTGCATCTTCAATGTAGTAGATTTTCCAATTCATTTATTTATAAATCTTGGAACAAATCATCAGCAGATTTAATCGAATTTGGATTTAGTTTGATAGTTTCTAGTCGTTTATCTATCAATGTCTTTTGCCATTGAGGCAAGTCATTTGAAAGGTATTCTACATCTGGGTGTATAGCTTTTATTTTTTCCCATTCTTCTATTGGGACTTGAACAGCTAACTTCCGTCCATTTTCATCAGATAAAAATTGAATACTCATAATCTAAAATTATCTATTAAAATTACAGCTTTTTTAAAGTTTATCCAAATAAAAAGCCTACTTAGGCTGTTTCAAATTATTAAAATTAGTCATGGTAAGTTCAGCTCCTACTATTACAAAAACTTTTAATAGGATTAGAACGCTTCATTTTCTTACGATTATTTGTAACAATCCCTTAAAATGATTTCTCGATTACATGGATGAGTCGTAAACATATTTTAGTTTAGAAATCTTTTACAATATAAATTAACCGCCTCATGAGCCGGCGGGGCCCATTACTTTTGTGAGGGCAAAAGTAATCAAAACCCTTGAACAATCCCGCAGGAGCCTTTGCCGCACTAGCCTTACCCACACTTAAAAACAGTGAGCGCTTATTTTTGCTTGGCATTGCTTTATGAACATAAGTGTAAACTCGAACGCAAAACCGCATTCGCTATAGGCTTGGAAGTGTAAGATTCTAAAATTTTTGCTGCTGTTTTTTCGTCTTTTCCGGCTCTCGGGGATTGCTCATGCGCTTCGGTTTAGACTATTTTTTATGAATGTTTGTTCCCTTCTGGAAGTAGAAAGACTTAAAAAAGTTAAAATCAAAAGTAAAAATTAAAAAGAACCTAAAGAGCAAATACTTAGGAACTTCCAATAATGTTAAAATAAACTTTTCCGAAGAACGAAAGACGGCCTATGAAGATTTGGAAGTGGAGTCAAATAAATCTTTTGCATAAACTTTCATCTAGAACTAGCGGAAAACAATCCGACGGGTGTTGTAGAAATCTTCATCAAGTAAAACCATTCACA
>NZ_DLHN01000024.1:240691-311423 GCF_002483235.1 Pedobacter glucosidilyticus
CCTATGAGGCCGGAAAGCCTTGTGGGTGATAGCCCGTTGTTCTTAAATCTACAAAAATAAAAAGCTTACTTAGGCAGCTTCAAGTTATTAAAATTAGTCATAGTAAGTTCAGCTCCTACCGTTACAAAGCTTTTGATGATAGCTATAGAACGCTCTATCAAAGCAGGCAAATCTGGTATCTCATCTTGATCAAAACCGCTTAATACATAATCAGCCTGACGACCTTTTGGAAAATGATCACTGATACCAAATTTAATGCGACTATACTCGTTAGAACCTAACAGTCCTTCAATACTTTTTAAACCATTATGTCCGGCTGGGCTGCCCTTTGGTTTTAATTTGATAGCTCCAAAAGGAATAGCTAAATCATCAACAATTACCAAGACATTTTCTATTGGAATTTTTAATTCCTTCATCCAATAACTTACAGCTTTACCACTCAAATTCATATAAGTAGTTGGCTTTATCAGATGCAGCATACGCCCTTTAAAAGAAACTTCTGTATAATAAGCTAGCTTTAACATAGAAAATTTAGCATTCTCTTGTTTCGCTAATTCATCCAACACCATAAAACCTATATTATGGCGGTTGTCAGCATATTCAGGACCTATATTTCCAAGACCAACAATTAGGTATTTCATCTTTAATCTTTACGAGCTCTAACTAAGGAAACGCTAGCTTCGGCAATTTCCAATTCTGTTTTAAAATTATTCCAAATATAAACTTTAAGTTCTGCCTGTTTAGAAATCTTAAAATTTTCAAACCTAACAGACTTATATAAAACATACCAATTATCTACCACTGCCCTATCAGAATGGATGCTAAAGGGTTTCCAAAAAATCATTTTACCTTGCTCTTCTAAAGCAAATACCAAAGTAGCATCTTTTGCATCCTTTTTCTTCAATTTCCATTTAGCAGAGATATTTATACTTTTCACATCGGCATTAATCATGGTTTTAAAAGTAGGTCCAAACTCATCTTTCGATTTTAAAAGCGTAGTATCTGTAATAAAACCTGTCCATAGAGGAGATTTTTTTGCCTCATAAAATTCTGGTTCAGCATTTAAAAATTGTTTATTGATACGCCAAATTTTTATATCCCGCGTATCTAATAATTGATGTTCTTGTACAGAGAAATGATTAACTTCTGGTGGCACAAAATCCAATTCGCCAGCTGCATAAGCGGCATGGTAATTCCAGTAATGGTAGCCGTCTTCCAACTTTTTAAAGCTTGCATAAGGTATTAGCTTATAATGATTTAACTGAAAACCTAAAAGGTATTTAAACAATCTGATGTGTGTTCCTGCAGTATAAACGGTAGTGTTTTTCTTATCCTTAATAAACTGCTGAGCTATAGATTTTTGCTCTGGATAATTAAACGCTTTTGCTGATTTTAGCTGTACATAAACATTCAGTAAAGGCAATAAAGCTATACCTAAGAAAATATATTTTTGATGTTTGATAAATACAAGCATCAAAGCAAAAATCAGCATTAAACAAACTGCTTGATAGATGGCGATGGTCTTTATATCCCAGTATTCGTCCAAAATAATAACCAGCATACTTGTAGCCAAAAGGAAAATAATTGGCCAAAATCTAAACAACTTTTTATAATGATGAGCAATGGCTATAGCCGATACAGGCATGATGAATAAATAATGTCTGATATCAACACATAAAGGATGGTAAGAATGATAAGAGATACTCCAAAAATTAGCCGTTAAAATAAGTATGATAGCACTTAAAAGCCAAAAGTTCTCTTTAGTTCTGCTATTGGTAAAAGTTTGCTTGGTTAAACATAAAAAGACAGCTAAAATGGGTAGTATAAAAGTCGATTCTTTAAAAAAATAAAGAAATAACTCATAGCTAATACGATGTAAAACTACCTCTATAGGTTGTCTATCATAAGAGCATAAATTGGTTTTATCATATTTTTGAATGAGCTCAAACCTATAAAACCAATTACCAAATTGTAAGTATTGCCAATAAAAATAAATAACCAAAAACAAGCTCAACCAAAGCACAGCGCTAAACCAAAATTTTAGTCGCTGTAGCCTAATCACATCAAGAACAAAGAAAAAAACAACCAGCGGAAATAAAAACCAGATGGTTTCTTTGGTTAATAAACCCAAGAAAATAGTGCTTGCAAACAGGAATCCACTTAAGCCCTGTTTTCTTTGCCAATAAATACTATATCTTGCTTTATATAAAAAAGTTATAGCAAGCAGTATCAAAAAAGTAATCGGAATATCTACCCCAATTTTGTCGCTATAAAAAGTTATCCAAGGGTTTGAAAGTAAAATAGCGGTGGCTATCCAAGTTTTATAGGTTTCTCCTTTTAGATGATCATAAACTAACAACAATAAACCCAAGGAAACCAACATGGGAAAAATGATAGAGACACTATCAGAAACGCCAAAAAGCCAATATAAAACCCCTAAAGGAATAACAATACCAAAGCGAAATGTAAAAGTATGACCCCAAACAGGCTGCTTCTGAAAAAAGGCATGAGCCAGCTCTGCATAATTTAAATCATCAAAACCAAAGTGCCCAGTGTAAGCAAAAAGATGCTGAAAAATCAAAAGAAGAAATCCAGCTAAAATGATAGCTAGTCCGCTTAATTTTCTTTTATGGGTAAAATACCTCATACGATAGGCATACGAGCTAAAGGCGCAATATCTTGCCCAACAAAATCGCCTTTCAAGAATTTATAGTAGCCAGCAATGGCAATCATGGCTGCATTGTCTGTACAATATTCAAATTTCGGAATAAAAACATTCCAACCTTTCTGGTGTGCCAATGCTGTTAAGGCTGTACGTAGACCAGAGTTTGCTGAAACTCCGCCAGCAATAGCAATATCTGTAATTTGATATTCCTGAGCTGCTTTTTTAAGCTTGTTTAATAAGATAGACACGATACGATACTGTACCGAAGCACAAATATCAGCTAAATTTTCTTGAACAAAATTGGGGTTTTCTTTTACATGATCTCTTACAAAATACAGGATAGAGGTTTTTAATCCGCTAAAACTAAAGTTTAAGCCCGGTATTTGCGGTTCTGGAAATTGGTAAGCATGCGGATTCCCTGTTTGAGCGTATTGGTCTATCAAAGGACCACCCGGATAAGGCAGTTCAAGAATTTTAGCTGTTTTATCAAAAGCTTCTCCAGCAGCATCATCTGTGGTTTCTCCTAGTATCTCCATCTCAAAATAATCTTTAACCAAAACAATTTGGGTATGCCCACCAGAAACGGTTAAGCAAATAAAAGGAAACTTAGGGAGCTTTTCATCCTCTCTTTGATTCGGGATAAAATGAGCTAAAATATGCGCCTGCATGTGGTTTACCTCAATTAATGGTATCTCATTTGCTAGAGCAAAAGCCTTGGCAAAAGAGGTTCCCACTAATAAAGAACCTAATAAACCAGGGCCGCGTGTAAAAGCTACTGCATCTATCTGATTTTTATTTATTTTTGCTGCAACTATGGCTTGGTGAACAGCCGGAATAATATTTTGTTGATGTACTCTGGAAGCTAATTCTGGTACTACACCACCATATTGATGATGAATAGTTTGGTTTGCTATAATATTAGACACTATTGCACCGTCTATACATACAGATGCAGAAGTTTCATCACAAGAGGATTCTATTCCGAGTATTATTGCCACAAATTATTTTATAAAGTTTAAAAGCAAAATTATTAAAAAAGTATTCAAAATATCGCTTTATATTTTATTAACTATCATCATCCTGATAGGAACACTTATTTTTTCTTTGCAATTTAAACCTGTACAAACTTGGGCAGCAAAAAAAGCAGCCGCTTTTTTAGCTGATGAGCTTAAAACCCGTGTAGAAATTGGCTCTTTATATTTGAAACCTTTTAAATCTTTAGTATTAGAAGGCTTATTGGTAGAGGATTTAGAAGGTGATACACTTTTACTAGCCCCCGAATTAGAAGTTGATATAAATTACTTCGCCCCGTTTTCTGAAAGAAGAATAGATTTAGACTATGCAGAGCTTACCAATGCTAAGTTTTTCCTAAAATCTTATAAAGATAGTACCACAAATTTAACTTTTATCATTAACTATTTTGATTCTGGCGTAGTAGATACCACCCAAAAAAAGCGTCCCTTTAATTTTAACCTCAACAATATCATCATCAAAAATCTAGACTTTAGGTATATCAATTACCTTTCTAAAGTTGTTTTTAAAGAAGGTATTGATTATAACAACATCCACTTACTGAATTTTAGTGCCGATATCAATAACTTAGATACTAAAAACCATCTTTTCAAAGCACAAATCAATAAACTTCGATTTAAAGAGAAAACGGGTTTTATACTCAATAATCTTACGGGTGCTTTAACTATAGATACCAATAGCATAACGGTAGAAAATATGCTACTGCAAACACCAAGTACAACGCTTACAGACTACTATAGTATGCGTTTTAAAAGCTTTAAAGATTTTCAGGATTTTAATAACCTAGTAAGCGTTGATGCACACTTTAAAAATGCTAAAATTGTAGCCAAAGACATTGCCTATTTTGCTCCTCAACTAGCAAAAATGGATTTGGTTTTAGATATAACCGGAAATATAAAAGGTAGAATTAATAACCTAAAAGCTAGAGATTTAACTATTAAAGCCGGACAAGCAACTTACATTAAAGGAGATTTTAATTTACGAGGCTTACCAGATTGGGATAATACTTTTCTAGACCTTAGGTTTGACCAGGTTTACAGCAATAAAAAAGATATTGATTATATCCTTGGAAAAGCTACAGCCAACAAAATTAAAGCCATTCCGGCTATTATAGATAAATTTGGTAATATCAATTTTAACGGACAGTTTACCGGTTTCCAGAATGATTTTATTGCTTATGGCGAGTTTAAAACTAAGCTAGGCCGATTGAAATCAGACATCAACATGAAAATTGATAAAGCTGGTATTCCTTCTTATACGGGTAATTTACAAGCTTTTGATTTTAATATAGGCGATTTAACAGGCCAATCAACCTTAAACCGTACCAGCTTTACAGTTGATGTAAAAGGAAGAGATTTTGAGCTTGATAAGATTTATGAAGAAGTTGCAGCTTCTGTAAAATATTTTGACTTTAAAGGCTACCGCTACAGTAATATAAAAGTTGATGGTACTATTAATAAGCAACTTTTTGATGGTAAAGTAAAAGTTAATGATAAAAATCTTAAACTTGATTTTAATGGTTTAGCTAACCTAAACCCCAGCCTTCCAGAGTTTAAATTTAAAGCGCAAATAAGACAAGCTAATCTTCATAAACTAAACCTTTATAAAGATACTGTACAAATTGATGCCGATTTTACTACAAATTTTACAGGCAATAGCCTAGATAATATACAAGGAAATCTGGAGCTTAGCCACGTTAAAGCCACTACAAAAGATAGCTCTTTTGTAATAGATTCTGTTTATTTAAGGGCCAGAGGAATTGGTAAAGATAGATTGCTTGCGCTTACATCAGATATTGGCGATGCTACTATAAAAGGGCAATATGATCTGGCAACCTTACCATCGGCATTTAAAACAGTAGTAAAAAAATATATCCCATCTTTAAAAACTAAAATTGTACCTCCAAAAGATCAGAATTTTGAGTTTAACATAGATTTAAAGAATTTTGATTATGTATCAAACATCTTTTTCCCTCAAATTAAAATCCCCGAAAGAGGTGTATTCAATGGTAAATTTGATTCTAAAAATAACCTGGTTAGTTTAAACGGTTATGTAAAAACCATCAAATACAATAATATGGTTTTCAACAATTTAATCATCGACCAAAATACAAACCCAAAATCTTTTGAAGCTATTTTATCTTTAGATAAAGTAGAGTTTTCTGAAAATGGCTTATATGTACAAAATATCATTTTACAAAACACTTTAAAAAGTGATAGTCTAACTTTTAACGTTAAATTATCTGATAAAGATGCAGTTAACCAATTAGACTTGTACGGCTTGGTAGAGTTTGGTAGCGATACTTTAGCAAAAGTAAGCATCTTACCTTCTGATATTATTATTGATAACCAAATATGGAAGGTTGAAGATAAAGCCAGTATTAAATTTGAAGAAAATAAAACCATTATAGAAGGTTTTGAGCTATCAAATACCACACAATTGGTAGCTGTTAATGGGGCTATATCAGCCTCTGAAGATGATTTACTAGAAATTGTGATAGAAAACTTACAGATGTCTTCTTTAAGTCAGCTTACTAAAAACTTCGGAGTAGAGCTAAAAGGCGTTATGAATGGTACTGCCAACTTATCAGCCATTTTAGGAAACCCTAATATTGGAGCAGACATTACCGTAGATTCTTTAAGATATAACAGAACAGAAATTGGATTTGTACGCTTGGCTTCTGCCTACGATAACGAAGAAAATAACATCAACATCAAAGCTAGCGTAGAGAAAAACGACAAAAAAACTACAGATATTACAGGTATTGTTGATTTTAAAAGCGAAACAAACAACTTAGATTTGGCTATGAATTTGGACCAAACAGAACTTATTTTGTTTGAGCCCTTTGTAAAAAACTTAATCACTAAATTAAAGGGGAATATATCATCTGATTTAAAAATCACAGGTAAATTTAGTAACCCACAAATAAATGGAGATGTTAAACTGGCTAATGCCGGGTTTACCGTAAATTATTTAAAAACATCCTATACCATTAATGATGATGTAAGCATAGAAAATAGCCTTATACGTTTAGAAGATTTAGAAATTGTAGACGCTTTTAATCACAAAGCCATTGCTAATGGTAGTGTAGACTTAAAAAATCCATCTAATCCTTTATTAGATATCAGCGTTAAAGCCAATAATTTTATGGCGCTTAACACTACCTCAAAAGATAATGCCATTTATTATGGTACTGCATTTGGAACAGGGACTTTCACTTTTAAAGGACCTACCGACGCCATGAATATCAATATCAAAGCCAAAACAGAAGAAGGAACAATATTTACCATTCCGCTTAACAATGCCTCTACCATAGGTAATAATGATTTTATTACTTATGTTGCTAAAGACACTTCTCTAAATAAAGTCAAAAAAGAGAATTTTTTTAATGGTCTAACCATGGAGTTTGAGCTTGAAGTAGGACAAACATCTACAGCTAATATTTTAACCGAAGTAGGAAACCTCTCGGGTAAAGGCGACGGGCAATTAAGATTGAGAATCACCAGCTTAGGTGATTTTGAAATGTTTGGTGATTATATTATTAACGAAGGTAAATTTGATTTTACAGCCAATAACGTTATCAATAAAACTTTTGATATTAGAAAAGGTGGTACCATACGCTGGACAGGCGATCCTAGCGATGCAAACATCAATTTAAACGCTGTTTATAGTACACGGGCAAGTCTTTTACCTCTGTACCAAGCAGCAGGAACTACACTCCCAGATGATCAAAGAAATTTACGTGTTTTGGCTGAAGCTGAGATGATGCTTAAAGGTTCTTTGTTAAACCCTGATATTACTTTTAACTTGGCTTTTCCTAACAATACTGATATTAAAACGCGTTTGCAGGGTTATTTAGATAATGAAGATAACGAAGCCCAACAAGTGATTAACCTGGTAGTGAGGAATAGTTTTAACGGAAATTCTGGTGGTGGTATTGGCTTTACCAATAATGATTTATTAGGTTCTGGTTTAGAGCTTGCCTTTAGTAAAATCAATAATATTATTTCTCAATCTTTAAATATCAAAAATCTAGATATTAACGTACGCTCGCAAAATGAAATCGGCGGAAGCTATAGCTTTTTCAATAATAGGTTAAGAATTACCGGAAACTTTGTAAATAATAGATATTCTAATGATGTGCTAAATAATAACCTCCTAAATTCTAATTTAAATGATTTAACAAGAGACTTAGAAATGAGTTTTAACATCAATAAAGATGGAAGTTTTATTGCAAAATCTTTTCAAAGACCAACCAATCAGGATTTGTTTAACCTCAATACAGATTTATATGTAAATGGTTTTGGATTGGTTTACACCCAAGAATACGATACATTTAAAGAATTTATTAGAAATACTTTTGCCCGAGGAAAACGAGAAGCAGAAAGCAAGGAAAATGCTGAAGATAGAAGAAAAACGTTAAGCAAACCTATTATCGTTACCCCAAAAGAAGAAGAGGAAAATTAATTTCTTAACCTTCCTCTTTCTTTTAAAATTATCTTTCTTTCATGATGGTATGACCCATTTTATCTCTTTTAGCTTTTAAGTAGAGTTCGTTATGCTTGTTAGATTCAATTTCTATTGGCACATTATCAACTACTTCTAAGCCGTAACCTATTAAACCAGCTCTTTTTGTAGGGTTATTAGACATTAACTTCATCTTTCTAACACCTAAGCTCCTGATAATCTGAGCTCCTACTCCATAATCTCTTTCATCCATACCAAAACCTAAGGCTATATTAGCTTCAAAAGTATCCATTCCGTTTTCTTGTAGATTATAGCTTTTTAGTTTATTTACCAAGCCTATGCCTCTACCCTCCTGGTTCATGTAAACAATTAAACCCTTCCCTTCTTTCTCTATCATCTCCATGGCTTTATGTAATTGCGGACCACAATCGCATCTGCAAGAGCCAAAAATATCTCCAGTGATACAAGAACTATGTACCCTAACCAGGATAGGTTCATCGTCTTCCCAACTTCCTTTCACAAGTGCTAAATGGTTTTCTCCGGTATTCACCTGTGTAAAAGCAACCATTTCAAAATCACCCCACTCTGTTGGTAATTTGACAGATACTTCTTTTTTAATGAGTGACTCGGTTCTTAAACGATAGCTAATTAAATCCTGAATAGAAACAATCTTCATATCCAGTTTCTTAGCCATTTCTAATAGTTCTGGTAATCTAGCCATTTCGCCTTCTTCGTTCATGATTTCACAAATCACTCCGGCAGGCTCAAAACCGGCTAGTTCTGCCAAATCAACAGCAGCCTCTGTATGTCCGGCTCTTCTAATCACACCACCGTTTTTAGAAATTAAAGGAAAAATATGTCCTGGTCTACCTAAATCTTCTGCTTTTATTTTAGGGTCTATAAGCGCCATAATGGTTTTAGAACGGTCTGATGCAGATATACCGGTGGTGCAACCGTGACCAATCAGATCAATCGAAACCGTGAAATTGGTTTCAAAAGTGGCAGTGTTTTTACCTACCATAAGCTCAAGGTTTAGCTCACGACATCTATCTGTAGTGATAGGAGCACAAATTAAACCTCTTCCATGCTTAGCCATAAAGTTAATCACTTCTGGTGTGGCGTTACGAGCAGCTGTTAAAAAATCACCCTCATTTTCGCGGTCTTCATCATCTACAACTATGATGATTTTACCTGCTTTAATATCCTCAATTGCTTCTTCTATTGTATTAAGCATGTTTTATAATTTATGTATCTAAAACGTAAACAAATATTGGCTACAAAGTTTAGTTTTTTTGATACAGACAAATTTAATGATTTTAAATACCAATTTTATGTTTGGATGGTTTGTAGCGTCAAGCCTTTGCAATAATTACTGGATATTTTTTTCTTTCTTTTTCAGTAATTTTTTAAAGAAATTTTTATAGGAATCTGTATCAAAAAGTGCAGAATCTACCGTTGCCTTGTAGGTTAAAAATAATCCTAGAGGGGTAAGTACAAATATAGCTATCCACATTCCCATTACTGGTGATAGCGAACCTTCTTTAACAGATTTCTCGCCAACGGTACTGATGACATGATAGACCAAAAAGAAAATAACAGAAACTACTACAGGTAAACCTAAACCACCTTTTCTTATAATTGCACCTAAAGGAGCACCTATAAAGAAAAGAACTAAACAAGAAACAGATAGGGTAAATTTACGGTTATATTCTACTAAATACCTTCTAATGGTTTTCATAAACTCTTCTGCTTGAAAAGTATGAGTTTCTAAACCATCTTTGGCATATCTAACATTATCAAGCGCAGCAGTTACGGCAGCAGCATGCTGGGAGCTATCTAAACCTGCTAAAACACCATCTTTTTTAAAATTTAAACCCGTTTTCCCTACTGCAGAACCATACTTAGCTGTGCCATAGTATATTTTGTAGTAAGACTCTAAAGATTTTGCTCCTAAAGTTCTAATGCTATCATACCTCACCCTCGTATCTTTCTCGGCAGAATCCAACTCCTTCAAATTCATCATCTGAAAGTTGTTTTTAAATAAATTTTCATCCTCCCTTTTGAAATTAAATGATGATAAATCAAAACGTTGTTCGGTTTCCTTGAAATTAAAGCGTGTTAAACGTTCTCTAGGGTCATATCCTTTCCCATTACTTTCTTCGTACCGTACACCATCTTTAAGTTTAAGAATAAGGAATTTTTTATCCTCGGTTTTGTACATTTCACCTTCATTAGCCATCAGCACATTTGTATTTCCTGTTCCTTTAGATTGGTCGTAAATGACGATGTCTTTTAAGACATCACCACTATCTGTTTGTAGCTTTTGCTTAACTCTGATTGAGTAACCCGGGATACTGTTATTAAAAACGCCTTCTTCTATTAAAAAAGCTGCCTTTTGATTTCTAACATCATAAAGTAAAGAACCCATTTTTAGATTGGCAACGGGCAGCATAAAATCAGAAAAAAGGAAAGCTGCAATACTTAAACCTACCACCATAGCTACTAAAGGAGCCATTGCCTTTTGTAAAGAAATGCCAGCAGATTTTATGGCAACCAATTCATAATTCTCGCCAAGGTTTCCAAAAGTCATGATAGAAGATAACAATACAGCTAAAGGCAATGCCATGGCTACGTTGGTAGCAGCGGCGTACATTAATAACTGTAGAATTACGTACCACTCGAAACCTTTTCCTATTAAATCATCAATATATTTAAATAGAAAAAGCATCAACAGAACAAACATCACAATAAAAAATGTGACGATGAAAGGCCTAATGAAAGCTTTAATAATGAGTAGGTGTACCTTTTTCACTTTGCAAAAGTAGCAAAAATCAGGCTCCTATTACACTTAAAAGGTTTTCTATTTGGATATTCCAAATTAATTGACGGTCTTTTAGGTTTTCTGGAAGTGCAAAATCTGTGATAACCAAAGCTACATCGTTGGTTAACTCATCCTTAATAATCTCTAACTCAAAAAACGTATAAGGTTCGTCATCTAACCAAGCAAATTTAACAGATTTAGACTCTTTTGAAGATAACATCTTGGCTTTTTGTTCTTCTCCATCATCCCATACAAAGGTATAAACATGATCTTTAAAATAAACGTCATCAGCAAACCATTGGGATAATCCATTAGGTTCACTTATAAAACCATATAAAATTTTTGGTGAGCATTTAATCTCGTATTCTAATGTAAACTTAACTTTATCAGCCATGTATAAGATGTATAAATTGCCAGAGTAAAAAATATCAAAGTTTTTTTCACAAACTTTTCTAAAGAAAGGTATTTTACTTTATATTTGCAAACCTTTTCAAAAAGACCATTTATGAAAAGATTAGTTCAAGTATCCTGATAGCTATCGGGAAGAGCACAGGATTCATAACCTGATAAAAAATGTATTACCCCTTGGCGGGGTAGCTCAGATGGTTAGAGCGCAGGATTCATAACCCTGAGGTCGGCAGTTCGATCCTGCTCCCCGCTACTACAATCAAAAGCCACTTTAAGTGGCTTTTTTTGTTTAATTTTTGAAATACATCAAAAGTTTTATTTTATAAGTATTTTTGATGTAGTTTAATCCTCCCCAACTTTTACGCTTGATCCTTTGATCCGTTTAAACAAGATAATATTAAAAAAGAAAAAGGAGACATGGGCATGTCTCCTTAATCTTTACTAAACCTAAACCTAAACGTATGAATAATCTTACTGAGAAGATTACATACAAAAATAAACAAAGCTCATACCAAACTTTTATAATAAGTGTAACAAAAAAGTAACCTCACATTAGTTTAATCTTTGTTTACAGACTTCTAAGCCATTTTACAACCTCGTCTCTGGTTTTGCCTGTTTTGCTTTGTATTTTGCCAAGCATTTCATCTTCTTGGCCTTCTTGGTAAGTTAAATCATCGTCGGTTAAATCGGCATAAGCCTGTTTTACCTTACCTTTAATTTCATTCCACTTACCTTTTAATTCTAATTTGTCCATGATGTTCTCCTTTTTTTAGATGAATAAATATTTCTAAATAATGTCCAAGCATCATGCCACTAGAATTTAAGATAACCTATTATTCTTAATCTCATCTACAACACTAGGGTCTAACAAGGTTGAAGTATCGCCTAAACTATTCACCTCACCCTCAGCAATTTTTCTTAAAATTCTTCTCATAATTTTACCTGATCTGGTTTTAGGTAAACCACTTACAAACTGTATTTTATCTGGTTTAGCAATAGGTCCAATGATACGACTAACCGTCATAGCTATATCTTTTCTGGTTAACTCTTCATCATCGGTCTCTTTAGAAAGTATCACATAAGCATAAATACCTTGTCCTTTAATATCATGCGGATAACCTACTACTGCAGACTCTACCACATCAGAGAACATATTGATGGCATTTTCTACTTCTGCTGTGCCAATTCTATGTCCTGATACATTGATAACATCATCTACCCTACCTGTAATACGATAATAACCATCCTCGTCACGCATACAACCATCGCCAGTAAAATATAAATTATCATAAGTAGCAAAGTAGTTTACGCGGCAACGTTCATGATCTCCGTAGGTTGTTCTTAACATCCCGGGCCACGGAAATTTGATACATAAATTACCAGAAACACCATTTCCAACAATTTCCTCACCTTTTTCATCAACTAAAATGGGCTGTATACCTGGCAATGGTAAGGTTGCAAAACAAGGTTTTATTGGTGTAACGTTAGCTAATGGAGATATTAAAATTCCGCCAGTTTCTGTTTGCCACCATGTATCAACAATAGGACAATTCTTTTTACCAATATGCTCATGATACCAATTCCATGCTTCTTCATTTATGGGTTCACCCACAGAACCTAACACTCTTAAAGAGCTTAAATCTTTATCTTTTACGAAATCTAAACCAAATTGCATGAGAGAACGAATTGCCGTAGGCGCAGTGTATAAGATATTTACTTTGTATTCTGCTACAATATCCCAAAATCTGCCTGCATCTGGCCAAGTTGGCACACCTTCAAACAATAAACTTGTAGCACCCATAGCTAATGGCCCATAAACTATATAGGTGTGTCCAGTAATCCATCCAATATCTGCAGTACAGAAATAAATTTCTTCTGGTTGGTACTGAAAAACATTTTGGAAACTGTAACCGGCATAAACCATGTAACCACCGCAGGTATGCACTACGCCCTTGGGTTTTCCGGTTGAACCGGATGTATATAAGATAAACAATGGGTCTTCTGCATCCATTTCTTCTGCGGGGCAATCTAGCATCCCTAAAGTTTCTACTTTCTTAATTTCATCTTCCCACCAAACATCACGACCTTTTATCATGGATATTGGCGTTCTGCTACGGGTAAGTACAATAACTCTTTTAACAGATGGACATTGTACCAAAGCATCGTCCATTACATTTTTTAAAGGCACTTCTTTGGTGCCTCGGTAAGAACCATCGGCAGTAATAACTATATTGCAATTAGCATCTTGTATCCTATCTGCTATAGATTGAGCAGAAAAACCGCCAAATACTACCGAGTGTATAGCTCCAATTCTGGCACAAGCTAAAACAGCAACAGCTAATTCTGGCACCATAGGCATGTAAATGCAAATTCTATCGCCTTTTTTAGCACCGTTGTTTTTTAAAACATTGGCAAACAAACATACTTTTTGGTGTAGTTGCTTGTAGGTAAAAGCTCGGTGATGCTCTTCTGGGTCGTTTGGTTCCCAAATTAAAGCAGGTTGATCTCCTTTGTCTGCTAAATGCCTATCTAAACAATTTTCTGTAATATTTAATTTACCTCCAACAAACCAATTGATATCAGGCTCTTTAAAGTTCCAGTCTAGCACTTTATTCCACTTCTTTTTCCATAAGAAGCTGCTTGCAACAGTATCCCAAAATTGCTCTGGTTGCTCAACACTGTGTTGATAAACTTTCTGATAATCTTCAAACGACTTGATGCTTAAATCCATTTTTCTCTTTAATTTATTGTTTTATAATCTTCTTTATTTAATGCTGTTATTTTCTCTATTAAACGGCGAGTAGAAAAAGGTTTGATGATGAACAAATCTGCCCCTTTGCTGTATGCAAGTTTAATATCTTCATCTTTGCTTTTTGCCGAAATAAAAATCACTTTTATATGTTTGTAAGCTTCGCTTTGCTTCACAAAATCACAAACTTCGTAACCGTTAACATCGGGCATCATAATATCTAATAATATTAATTCTGGCTGATGTTCTTTAATTTTTACCATAGCCTCTGTACCACTTAAAGCAATAAAAACCTCGAAACCAGCTTTTCTTAGCAAAAACTCTACAGACATGACTATGGCTGGGTCATCATCAACAATTAAAACTTTTCTAGCTACACTCATAATTTCTTTGCTACAGGTAATGTAAAGTAAAAACAGGTACCAGATTTCTCGGCATCTACAACGCCTATTTCTCCTTGGTGCAACTCCACAATTTTCTTGCAAATTGCTAAGCCTAAACCACTTCCTTCTGCCTTTTTAGTTTGATTTTCTGTTTGATAAAACTTGTTAAAAACGTAATTTTTATCCTTGTCCGGGATGCCTTCACCATTATCTGTGATGTTGATTTTTATAAAGCCCTCATTCTCTAAAACCATTACTTTTATTTCTCCATCCTTTTTACTACAATACTTTATAGCATTAGAAACCAAGTTGTTAACCACCCTGGATAATAAATCCTGATCTCCATAAACTACTGGAAGATGCTCTGGAAAAGAAGTAGATAAGGTGATATTTTTATCTTTCATTAACTGAGATAAAGCATGCAAGACATCCTCAACTAATTTTTTAATAGCTATTTCCTGATGCTGTATATTTTGCTTTCCTGATTCTAATTTTTCTAAATCTAATACCTGAGTAATTAACCTACTTAAGCGTTCAATTTCCTTAATCATAGTGGCTAAAAACTGTTGTCTTTGTAGGGTATCTATCTCAGGGTTATCGTATAAAATCTCAGAAAAAGCTCTTATAGAGGTAAGCGGTGTACGTAATTCATGTGTAATACTATACAAGAAATCATCTTTAATAATTTCTGCTTCTTTCATTTGCATATTAGCCAATTCTAATGCATCTGAAGCTTTTTTTAATTGTTCTGATTTTTGCTGTAACTCTTTATTTAAGCTAATAAATTGTTGAGATTCTTTCAGGATTTCTACAACTTCATTTAAGCTTATTTCTTCCTCCTTAACGATAGATTCTATTAATATTCTTGATGATGCAGAACCAATAACACCTGACAGAATTTTTTCCGCATAAGTGATTAGGCGTTGGTCGGCATTGGCATCTTCTTGTAACAAATTAAGCTGATATCTTCTGGAAAAATGTGTTAAAAGCTGCTTGGTTTTCTCTTGCCCTAAGAACTGCTCCATCAAGCTTTTAATCTCTTTTATTTTGATTTGCCCTGTTCTGTTAACTGAGGTTTCGTAAGCAACTCGGTATTTAGAAACGTTGATAAAAAGTTCAGCTTGTATTTCTTCTTGGTTGGTTGATTTAGTGTATAAAGAGCCTAAAACGTACAATAAAACATTGATAAACATACTCCAAAAGAAAGCATGTGTTAAAGGTGTAAAAGCCGATAATCCAAATAGTTGATTAGGTTTTAATAATCCCAAACCAAATAAACCCTCACTTAGAATTTCTTTAGGTAATAAACCTGCCCCAATAATAGCCGGAATAATTAGCGTAAAAAACCAAATGATAAAACCACTGATGATGCCTAATAAAGCTCCATTTTTATTAGCCCGAGACCAAAACATTCCACCAATAACAGCGGGGGCAAATTGCGCTACCGCAGCAAAAGAAATTAAACCTGTTGAAACTAGCGAGTAACTTTCAGCAATCTCAGCAAAATAAGCATAAGCCAAGAGCAGGATTAAAATGATAGACAGCCTCCGGATATTTTTAATAGACCGCTCTACCTTATGAATAAAAATCTTTTTGAAAGGAGCTACTTTAAGAATAAGTGGTATCAACAAATTATTGCTCAACATGGTGCTTAAAGCAATGGTTTCCACAATAATCATCCCGGTTGCAGCAGAAAAACCTCCTAAATAAATTAATAAAGTAATCCCTTGATGATGGTATACAAATGGCAAAGAGAGTATACTAAAATCAGCCTCAAAATTTGATGATATAGGTAATAACTGCCCAGCTAAGGCTATCGGCAATACAAATACGTTAATAATTAAAAGATACAAAGGAAATAACCAAATAGCTTTATAAAGATGTTTCTCATCAACATTTTCTACCACAGCAACTTGAAACTGCCTTGGCAATAATAACACAGCAAACATAGATAGGATGCACATCACCAACCAATCGGTATAGTTATAAGAGGCATCAAAAGTAAAACTCTTTTGCAATGCGGGTATGGCGGCTGCTCTGCTAAAAATATCATCAAACCCATTAAAAAGAAAGAAAACAACAAAAATTCCGCCTACTAGAAAAGCTACTAATTTCACTATCGACTCAAAGGCTACAGCGGTAACCATGCCTTCATGTCTTTCTGTTGAATCTACTTTACGTGTACCAAAAATGATGATAAAAACAGCTAGTAAAACAGTTATCCAAAAGGGGATATTACTTAATAAAGAGATGTTTGAACTTAAACTAGTTTGCTGAGGGTGATTAACTAAAAAAGCAAAGGTTGTAGCAATGGCCTTTATTTGTAATGAAATGTAGGGAATTACACCTAATACACATACAATAGTTGCTAAAGTACCTAAAGAAGTGTTTTTACCATAACGGGCAGAAATAAAATCGGCAATAGAGGTAATTCTTTGCGCTTTGCAGATTCTTATCATCTTCCTAAGAATCAAGAACCAAAGCGGTGCTGCAATGGTAGGCCCTATGTAAATGGCTAAAAAATCAGGACCAAAATCTGCTGCCCTGCCAATGCTGCCATAGAAAGTCCATGCGGTACAGTAAACCGCCATAGAAAGCGCATAAACGTAAGGCTTTAGCGTATTGTTGTTTTGGTTAGATTTTTTCTCGGCCCAGTAAGCCACACCAAACAATAAAAGCAGGTAACCAAAAGAAAATATGACAACCAATAAAGTATTCATATCTATTCTCTACTATCCTTTCTTACCACATAAAACAATACGGCGATTATGAAAATCCAAGCAACAAATAGGTATAAATACAAGGTTGGGATACCCCAAATTAAAGAAGAGCGATTAAAAATAGAAAGTACAGGATATAGCAATAGCACACAAAATATAGCGCTAAAGAAAACCAACTTTTCCTTCATTAATCGCTCTTTCATTTCTCTTAATCCTCCTGATTATACTCGCCTTGCATAGCGTATAAACCAAAAACAAACATCCCACCTACTATAATAGGGGCTAAAATAAAGCAGTAAATAATGGCAGGCACTAAATCTTCCGTACTCCCTGTTGCAAATTTTGGAAGAGCCTGACTAACCAATAAATAGTAACCAGCCGCAATACCCAGAAGAATCCATACTATTCCTAATATTCTTTTTATAAAATTCATGTCTTTTAAAATTAATCGTTCATAGCTTTTTGTTTACCAATGTAGAGTACTCCTATAATAAAGCATACTCCGGCAATAATAATTGGATACCATAAACCCTCTAAATAAGGCTTATCAAAAGGTAATACCTGTCCTGCAGCGGCAGCGGCCTCATTAGCCGTAGTAGCTTGCGATGCTAAATAAGTAGCTATAGCAGGTAATAATCCTCCAAAAACACCATTTCCAATATGGTATGGTAAAGACATAGAAGTATATCTGATATTGGTTGGGAACATCTCTACTAAAAATGCTGCAATTGGACCATAAACCATAGCTACATAGATAACCTGAATCAAAACCAAAGCAACAAGAATATAAAAGCTTTCATTACCTACATTCACTATTTTAGTGATTTTAGCTTTACTCGCTTGCGCTGATGCTGAAATAACTTGTTCTGATAGCTCTGTATAGATAGTTCCATCCGTATAGTATTTGGTAGTTGTTATCGTTTTGATAGAATCTGAAGTGCCTTCTTTAAGCGAAACAGCAATATCCGTTTTTAATTGATCTGGAAGCTCTACTTTATTAGTTACATCGGCTGTCTGATAAATTTTATCATATATTGGTCGGTAAGTTAAAATCGCGACAAGCATACCCACCATCATGATACCTTTTCTGCCTATTTTATCAGATAACCAACCGAAAAACACGAAAAATCCTGTGCCTAACATTAAACCTAAGGCAATGATATAGTTGGTTTGATCAAATTCTATATGACAAACGGTTTGTAAGAATGATAAAGCATAAAACTGCCCGGTATACCAAACCACACCTTGCCCCATAGTTGCACCAAATAAGGCTAGTAAAACAAATTTGAAGTTTAACTTTTTCCCGAATGATTCTTTTAAAGGGTTAGCAACGGTTTTACCCTCAGCTTTAGCTTTTTTAAACAATGGAGATTCATCCATATTTCTTCTGATGAAGTAAGAAACAGCTACCATTACAATAGAAATTAAGAAAGGTACACGCCATCCCCAGTCTTCAAAAGAAGCTTTATCCATAGCATTTCTAGTTATCAGAATCACAAAAAGCGAAATAAATAAACCTACTGTGGCTGTAGTTTGTATCCAAGCGGTTCTTAAACCTCTTTTATTAGGTTCAGAATGTTCTGCTACATAAGTTGCTGCGCCACCATACTCGCCACCTAAAGCTAATCCTTGTAATAGTCTTAAAATCAAAACTAAAACCGGGGCTACAAAACCTATAGTATCATAACTTGGGATTAAGCCGATGGCAAAAGTTGAGAAGCCCATTAATAATAAGGTAACCATAAAGGTGTATTTCCTTCCTATGATGTCTCCTAACCTACCAAAAAACAAAGCGCCAAAGGGTCTTACCACAAAACCTGCTGCAAAAGTTGCTAATGTTGATAAAAATGCAGCCGTGGGATTGTCTTGAGGGAAAAATTTAGTTGCAATAATAACGGCTAAGCTTCCGAAGATATAGAAGTCATACCATTCAATGAGGGTGCCTGCACTGGAGACACCAATTACTTTCCAAAGGTTTTTCTTATCCACCTTTTGTTGAGGAACACTTTCTAACATCATTTAAATTTGGGTTGTTTGGTTTATAAAAGTTTTATAAAGCTTGTTATAAAGTCGCTTAAAAACAAACCACAATCTTAAAAATGCTAATGATATATATATAATTTATTTAAACCTGTCCCATTTAATCAACATATACTTATCGCCTAATTCAGTAACAATCATTCCTGCTCCTTTTAAATTCTCTTCCTGAGCATAAAAATCCATCAATTCTTGATGTTTAAGTATTTTATATGAAGGTTGATAGACCGTTTTAACCGGTCTTGTTAACTGAAACTTTTTAACCCATTTCATTACTGATACGTGGCTTACACCCAACAAACGTTCTATTTCCCGGTAAGAAACGCCTTCTACATATAACTGCAAAGCTTTGATGATATAATAGTTATCTACTTGCTTTCCTATTTTATCAACAGTAAAATAATATTGGCAATCTTTGCACTTAAAGCGTTGTTTATCATTGATAATTCCGCTTTTTACGATTTGAGTTGATTGACACTTGGGACAAGTTTTTTTTACTTTTTTTGATACATCCATAAACTATAGCAAATTAGCAATAAAATTTAAATATCGAAACAGGAAGCATTCTTATTAACCTGTTTGATAGCTATGTTTTAAGCAAATCGTATGAAAAGAAATAAATTCTAAAAATAATTGAAAATACTATTGCCTAATACATTTTATTTACTGATATTTGCACACTCTTTGTAAAACTGAGTTTTAATAGAAAACACGATATAGTCATGTCAAGAATTTGTGATTTAACAGGAAAAGCATCATTAGTAGGTAACCACGTATCTCATTCGAACGTGAAAACCAAACGTAAGTTTCATCCTAACCTTCAATTAAAGAGATTTTATATCCCTGAAGAAGACCGTTGGATAACTTTAAAAGTTTCCACATCAGCAATAAAAACTATCAATAAAATCGGTATTACCGAGGCTATTAACAGATTCATCAATAAAGGATCTATCTAATTTAAAGACTTTTAAAACCGAAATAGAATGGCTAAGAAAGGCAACAGAGTTCAAGTAATTTTAGAATGTACTGAACATAAAGAAAGCGGAATGGCGGGTACTTCAAGGTATATCACTACCAAGAATCGTAAAAACACTCCAGAGAGATTAGAGATAAAGAAATTTAATCCTGTTTTAAGGAAAGTTACTTTACACAAAGAAATTAAGTAAGAAATAGCTACCTGTTAGCATAAAATAATATTTAACATGGCAAAGAAAGTAGTTGCAACCCTAAAAACCGGAACCGGTAAAGAGTATTCAAAGGTTATTACTATGGTTAAGTCTCCTAAAACAGGCGCTTATACCTTTAAAGAAGTTATTGCACACAATGATCATATTAAAGATGCTATCGTTGCTGCAAAAGAAAGCACTAACGCTTAATTTAAAACTTCTATGATATTGAAGCCGTTCTAATAACCATTAGAATGGCTTTTTTTATTTAATTTTATACCTTATGGGATTATTTGATTTCTTTAAGAAAAAAGAAAAAACTGTTGAAGAAAAAGAAGCCCTTGATAAAGGACTTGAAAAAACTAAAGACACTTTTTTTTCTAAAATAAGTAAGGCTGTTGTAGGAAAATCTACAGTTGATGATGATGTTTTAGACGAATTAGAGGAAATATTAGTCACCTCTGATGTTGGTGTTAGCACCACGCTAAAAATTATAGATAGAATACAAGCAAGAGTTGCTAGAGATAAATATTTAAATACGAGTGAGCTTAATGGTATTCTGAAAGAAGAAATCCAAGCATTATTAGAAGAAAACAACTCAACAGATTTTGAAAATCTGGCATCGTACACCAACCAAAAACCTTATGTCATTATGGTTGTTGGCGTAAATGGTGTAGGAAAAACCACCACCATAGGCAAGTTAGCTTATCAATTAAGAGAAGCTGGACAAAAAGTTGTCTTAGGTGCTGCCGATACTTTTAGAGCTGCGGCTGTTGACCAAATTAAACTTTGGGGAGAGCGTGTTAACGTTAGGGTGGTATCTCAAGGTATGAATGCCGACCCTGCCTCTGTTGCATTTGACACTTTACAATCTGCCGTTGCGAACCAAGAAGATATCGCTATTATTGATACCGCCGGAAGGTTACACAATAAAGTTGGTTTAATGAACGAGCTTTCTAAAATTAAAAATGTCATGAATAAGGTTGTACCGGGTGCACCGCATGAAATCTTATTGGTTTTAGATGCCTCCACAGGGCAAAACGCTATTGAACAGTGTAAGCAATTTACGCAAGCCACCGATGTTAACGCCTTAGCATTAACTAAATTAGACGGTACTGCAAAAGGCGGTGTTGTTATCGGTATTTCTGATCAGTTTAAAATCCCGGTAAAATATATTGGTGTTGGCGAAAAAATGACCGACTTACAGCTTTTCAATAAAAAGGAGTTTGTGGAGTCATTATTCAAGCAATAATCATTAAATTTAGTCATGGAAAGCATCGTAATACATACTAATAACAAAGAAGAAATAAACCTTCTAAAAGAAATTGCCACCAAAATGGGATTTAAATCAGAAGTTGTTAGTACTCATGACAAAGAAGATTTAGGATTAGCAAAAGCTATAGCTGCTAACAATGCAAAAGATATATTATCATTTAATGACGCTCAAGCTTACTATCAGAAGCTTGATAAAGCCAAATGATGGAAATTGTTTTTAACAAAAAATTTCTAAAAGATTTAGCGTCTATTTCATCTAAGCAGAGAGTAAAAATAGAATCTTACGTTTTTAAAGATTATTCCAATGCTGAAGATATTTTAAATTCTGGCAAATTAGAAAAGTTGAAAGATTACTCGCAATTTTATAAAATTAGAATTGGCGATTATAGGTTGGGAATAAAAATAGAAGGGAATATTTTTTCTTATGAAAGGGTACTTCATAGAAAAGAAGTGTATAAATACTTCCCTTAAATAAAAATTATGCGTGTTAAAAAAAGAAATATAAATACCGAAGCTATTAGACCCAGAGTTAATGTAGTAACATTAGGTTGCTCTAAAAATACTTACGACTCTGAGGTACTTATGGGTCAGCTTAAAGGCAATCAAATAGATGTTGTACATGAAGCAAATCGTGTACAAGAAAATGATATTATCGTTATCAATACTTGTGGCTTTATTGATAATGCTAAGCAAGAATCTATTGATACCATATTGCAGTTTAGCGAGCTTAAAGAACAAGGAAAAGTTGGAAAAGTTATTGTTACCGGATGTTTATCAGAACGTTATACTCCAGAATTATCAGCAGAAATCACTAATGTTGATGCTTGGTTTGGCACTAACGATTTACAAAATCTATTAACTTCAGTTGGTGCTAACTACAAATATGAGTTACTAGGAGAAAGACTTTTAACAACACCATCGCATTTTGCTTACTTTAAAATTGCCGAAGGCTGTAATAGACCTTGTTCTTTTTGTGCCATCCCATTAATGCGTGGTAAACACGTATCAAAACCTATTGAAGAGCTGGTAAAAGAAGCCAAACATTTAGCTAAAAACGGCACCAAAGAATTGATTTTAATTGCTCAAGACCTTACTTATTATGGTTTAGACCTTTATAATGAACGTAAATTGGCCGATTTAATGCGCAATCTGTCTGATGTTGATGGCATTGAATGGATAAGATTACAATATGCTTATCCGTCTGGTTTCCCTATGGATATTTTGGATGTGATGAATGAGCGTTCTAATATTTGTAATTATCTGGACATGCCTTTACAACATATTACAGATAATATGTTAAAATCAATGCGTAGAGGCACAACTAAGCAAAAAACCATCGATTTAGTAAATCAGATTAGAGATAAAGTGCCGGATATAGCCATGAGGACCACCTTAATTTGTGGTTATCCAGGCGAAACTCAGCAAGATTTTGAAGAGATGTTAAACTGGGTAGAGGAAACCAAATTTGATAGATTAGGATGTTTCACCTATTCGCATGAAGAAAAAACACATGCTTATGATTTGGTTGATGATGTACCACAAGAAATTAAAGAGGAACGTGTAGAAGCCATCATGGAAGTGCAGCAAGGTATTTCTTTTGACCTTAACCAACAAAAAGTTGGCAACACTTACAAAGTTTTAATTGATAAAAAAGAAGGCGATTACTTTGTGGGAAGAACACAATTTGATTCTCCGGAAGTAGATAATGAAGTATTACTACATGCTGCAGATAACTATGCAACTACAGGTAGTTTTGTACAGGTTAAAATAGACCGGGCAGAAGATTTTGACCTTTATGGAACTATTGTCAAATAATTGATAGAAATAGGGGAAATGATGAATTTTCTCCTATTTTCGTTTGCAATGGAAGCTCAGTATATTGATTATGAAGAAACCCGATGTTTCTCACCGGCGTTAATCAGATACATCAGGCAAGATGCCGATTTAAAGCCTTTTTATCATCAACCATCAAATCTTGCGGGTTTTAAAGCACTGCTAGCAAATAAAAAAGTTATCGCCAACAGGCAAACTTTGGTTGATGCTTTAAAAGAGCAATATCAACAAATCCGTATATCTTCATCTACTCAAGCTCATATAAATCAGCTTCTAGAGCATAACAGCTTTACCATTACAACAGGGCATCAGCTCAATATTTTTACAGGACCGCTTTATTTTATATTCAAAATAGTAACGGCTATTAATTTGGCAAAAGACCTTAAAAAAGAGTTTCCTAACCAAAATTTCATTCCCGTTTATTGGATGGCCTCAGAAGATCATGATTTTGAAGAAATCAATCATACTTATATAGGAGGCAAAAAAATAAGCTGGAAAAAAGAAACTTCTGGAGCAGCAGGCAGAGTAGATACGCAATCTATCATCCAAGCTTTAAATGAATATAAAGGTATTTTAGGTCTTTCAGATAACGCATTAAAACTAAGCGAAATTGTTCAAGAAGCTTATACCAAATTTACAAAACTTGCTGATGCAACACGCTATTTAGTCAATGAGCTTTTTGGAGAGCATGGTTTAGTTATTATAGATGCAGATCATCCAGAACTAAAAAAGCAGTTTGCGCCTATCATTAAACAAGATATTGTTGGGCAGCATAGCTTCCAAAATATCTCCAAGACTAATGAAGCATTAACTAAAATTGGCATAACACCACAAGTAAATGCTCGTGAGATAAACTTCTTTTATTTAACTGATGATTTACGTGAGCGAATTGTTTTCGAGAACAATCAATATCAAGTATTAAATACAGATATAAAGTTTAGTGAAGATGAACTTCATCTGGAAATAGAAAATTATCCTGAAAGATTTAGTCCTAATGTGGTGATGCGCCCTCTTTATCAAGAAGTTATATTACCAAATATTGCTTATATAGGTGGTGGTGCCGAGGTTATTTATTGGCTGCAACTGAAATCAAATTTCGATTTTTATAAAGTTGATTATCCTATTTTAATACTCAGAAATTCGGCTATGATTGCTAGTCCGAAACTAAAAGACAAGTTAAATCGCCTTAAGCTAGATTTTAAGGATATTTTTGAGGATATAGATACTTTAAAATCTCGTTGGATTAAAGTCCATTCAAATCATATTTTAGATTTAAAAAACGAATGGAGAGAGATAGACTGTATTTTTGAAAAATTAAAGTTAAGAGCTCATAAAATAGATCCTACCCTATCCCCAAGTACAGAAGCTGTAAAAGTTAGGTTAGAAAAAGCTATACTAAATCTTGAAAAGAAGCTTTTAAAAGCAGAGAAAAAGAATTTTGCCGACGCTATGAATAATCTTGATAAGATAAAATCGGTATTATTTCCGGGCGGAGGATTACAAGAAAGAAAAGAAAACTTCGGCTTATTTTATGTGGCACAAGGCGATGATTTTATCCAAAATCTAATCCAACATTTTATACCTTTAGATTTTAAATTTACCATACTTATTTAATGGAATACCATATTTTTCCCGAACAGCAGCTAAGAAGTTTTACAGAGAATATTTTTAAAGCTATGGGATGTTCTGATGAGCATGCTAAGTTAGCTGCAGATGTTTTAATTAAAGCTGATTTAAGAGGTATAGACTCTCATGGTGTTGCTCGTTTAACAGGCTATGTAAGATTATGGGAAAAGAAAAGAATTAATACCAAGCCTCATATTAAAGTAGTACATGAAACCAATAGTACCGCTACCGTTGATGGTGATGCAGGTTTAGGACTTATTGTAGCGCCTTGGGCTATGCAAGTAGCGATAAGAAAAGCAGAAGAATGTGGTTCTGGATGGGTTGCCGTGAGAAACTCAAACCATTTTGGTATTGCCGCTTACCACACTTTGATGGCTGTAGAACAAGATATGATCGGTTTCGCCGTAACCAATGCTAGTCCTTTGGTGGCACCAACTTTTTCTACCGAAAGAATGCTAGGGACCAATCCCATTTGCTATGCTTTTCCGGCAGAAAATTATCCGCCAATGGTGGTAGATATGGCAACTTCTACCGCAGCTAATGGGAAACTAGAAATAGCACAAAGGAAAAATACTGAAGTGCCTACAGGCTGGATACAAGATAAGGAAGGTAATCCAACCATAGACCCTCATGGGTTAAAAGCTGGTGGTTCTTTACTTCCACTAGGCTCTGATAGAGAACATGGTAGCCATAAAGGATTTGGCTTAAGTGCTACTGTTGATATTTTATCGGCAGTATTATCTGGCGCTAGTTATGGCCCTTGGGCTCCTCCTTTTGTAGCCTTTATGGATCCATTACCTAACCAACCTGGCCAAGGGCTTGGTCATTTCTTAGGCGCTATGCGTGTTGATGGCTTTAGACCAAAAGCAGCTTTTAAAGCGCACATGGATAATTGGATAAAACGCTTTAAAGAAGCTAAGCCAATTAACCAAGATCAGAAAGTTATTATCCCTGGCGAGCCAGAACTAGCAGCAGAAAAAGACAGAAAAATTAATGGTATACCGCTAATCGATGCTGTTGTAAAAGATATGAATGAGGTTGCCGCTAAGTTTGGGTTACAACAATTGTAATCTAACAATTAGGCATAAAAAAAAGCGAATTTTAAAAAATTCGCTTTTTTTATGCTGTAAATAGGAATTAATGAATTCCCATAAATAGTCTATTCCATCTTATCTTATCAAAGAAAGTTCCGTTTTCATTCCAGCTCATCCATACGAATAAAGCTTTACCAACGATATGGTCTTCAGGAACAAAACCCCAATATCTAGAATCTAATGAATTATGGCGATTATCTCCCATCATCCAATAATAATTCATTTTAAAAGTATAGGTATTAGATTTTTTTCCATTGATGTAAAAATCATTACCTTTTACTTCTAATTGGTTACCCTCGTACAATTGGATAGCTCTTTTATACATCGGGTAGGTTAAACTATCTAGGGTAACTGTCCAACCCTGTTTAGGAACTATAATAGGGCCATAATTATCTTCATTCCATTTTAAATTAGGATCATGAGGAAATATCTCTTGTTTAAACTCCCCTTTTTGAGCTATCATAGGCGTAAAAACTTTCACATTAGAGAAGGCTTTCACTTTACTGATTTCTGTAGATGGCATAATGAAAACATATTCATCAGCACTTACACGCTCTACATCAGTATCAATGTCTTCTAAAGCTTTAGGATTAAACTCCGTTCCATCAGTTTTAACGTAATAAGTTGTTTGACTTCTTTCTGGAATATCAACTTGTTTTCCGTTTACGAAAACCACACCATTATCAATACTTAAAGTATCGCCACCAATAGCTAAACATCTTTTGATATAGTTCTCTCGTTTATCAATCGGGCGGTTTAATGGTTCATCAGCATCCATAGGATAATTAAATACCACTACATCATTGCGCTTAATATCCTGAAAACCAGGTAAACGGTAATAAGGTAATTGCCAGCCGTCCCAATAAGCTTTGGTACCCGTTACCGGCATCGTATGATGAGCAAAAGGAAAAGCAATAGGCGTTATAGGTGTACGAGCACCATAGTTAACCTTACTTACAAATAAGAAATCGCCTACCAATAAAGAGCGTTCCATTGAACCTGTAGGTATGGTATAAGCTTCTATAAACAAACCACGAATTAAAGTAGCAGCTATAACAGCAAAAACTATTGCATCAAGCCATTCTCTGCTGGCGCTTTTCTTTTTTACTGGTGTTTTTTTGTTTTTGTTTTTCTCCCAGAATTTAAAATTCATGATAATATTTTTTTATACATTAAAATTGTACATCTCTTTTACAGAGTAAAAACCTTTTTTACCTTGTAACCATTCTCCAGCTAAGACTGCCCCTAAAGCAAAGCCCTGTCTGCCATGCGCTACATGCTTTAATTCTATACGGTCTACGTCAGAATCATAAATAACAGCATGTGTACCCGGTACTTCACCTTCTCTGTAAGACTCTATAATTAGATGCTCTGGACGGTGTTGTGTTACATTATTTTCCGAAGCATTAACATCAACCCACTCTTTTTTAGTTTTAAACTCTTCTAAAATATCTTCTGCAATGGTAATAGCTGTACCGCTTGGCGAATCTAATTTATGAATATGATGAATTTCTTCCATACCAACATCATATTGGTCAGAAAAGTTATTCATCATCTTGGCAGCAATTTTACTGATTTGGAAAAATATATTAACCCCTACACTAAAGTTTGAGCCATACATAACAGTAGAATTTGCAGTTAAACAAGCATCTTTTACTTGTTGTAACTGTCCATACCATCCGGTAGTACCAACCACTAATGGCACCTGTGCATCAATACATTTTTGGATATTGGTTAAAACAGTTGCTGGTGTACTAAACTCTATGGCTACATCTGCTTTCTGCAGATTTTCTACCGTAAGCTCATGAGTATTACTTTCATCTATTTTTAAAATAATTTCGTGATTACGGTCTAAGGCAATGCTCTCAATCATTTTACCCATTTTGCCGTAGCCTAGTAATGCTATCTTCATAATTTTATGGTTAATTTAAGCATAGGAACCGGAGCTTGGTTTATGCCGAAAGAATAAACTGGTGTATAAATAGAAGGTGATATTTTGATTGCTAAATCGTCATCAACATCAAAAGTTGCTAAGCGGGCGTCTATATAGGCATCAATCATATTGATACCATAAAAACCTACGAAAGCTAATATGCTTAAATCTCTATTTCTTCTATAAAAGTCTTTTGCGCTGTAAATTTGTAAGTCTGAAGCGTTTAAGTATTGCTCAAGTTCTTTACGACCTTCGCTTCTGGCTTGGCTTTCGCCTAAAAACTCTTTATAAAAACGCTGATTAAAATCGTAAACCAGACCTATACCAACAAAGCCACCATAAACTAAAGGAACTTTCCACCATTTTCCGTTTCTTGCTTGCCCCCAACCGGGGATAATAGCCGAACGTAAAACAGCTTTACGTGGTGATTGCAGCTCTGTACTATCTTTAAACAAAGAAAATATATCGCTATTTAAGCGTTGCTTTATAGAAATTTTCGGCTTTTCTACTGATGCAGTATCCTTATTTTGTGCAAAACACAAAACACTGCTACCTAGTAAAATCGCAAAAAATAAAGGCTTAAGCATGCTACCAGTCCAAAAGTTCTAAAATTCTGTTCAGATCATCATCAGATAAAAACGGAATTTCTATACTTCCTTTTCCGTTTGGCTGAACTTTCATTTTAATTTTAGTTGCAAATTTTGAAGATAAATCGTCTTGTATTTTTTGATATTGGAAAGAAACACCATCAGCTTTTTTTGCTGATTCTGGCTTTTTAGCGCCATTTTGTTTGATATTTCTTACCAATTCTTCTACTTTTCTTACTGATAAATCTTTATCAATAATTTCTTGAAAAATAAATAACTGACTAGAAGAATCTTCTACACTGATAAGTGCTCTTGCATGCCCCATAGATAAATGATTATCTCTGATAGCAGCCTGTATTACCGGAGGTAATTTTAATAAACGTAAATAATTGGTAATGGTTGAACGGTTTTTAGAAACCCTATCGCCCAATTCTTCTTGTTTTAAAGAGCATTCATCAATCATCCTCTGGAAACTTAAAGCCACTTCTATAGCATTTAAGTTCTCTCTTTGGATATTCTCTATTAAAGCCATTTCCAGCATTTGCTGGTCGTTAGCTGTGCGTATATAAGCTGGTATTTCATCAATACCGGCCATTTTTGTAGCTCTTAATCTTCTTTCACCAGAAATTAACTGATAAGAATCTCCAACCTTGCGAACGGTAATAGGCTGAATTAAACCTTGAAGTTTTATAGATTCTGAAAGCTCTTTTAAGGCTTCTTCATCAAACTCAAAACGAGGTTGGAATGGATTTACCTGTATTTGATTGATGTTAATTTTACTGATAGAACCTAAAGAAGCCGCATTTATATTTTCTGAAACGATGGGCTGCTGACGCTGATAGGATGTATCCGGAGTATCATTAAGTAAAGCACCTAAACCTTTACCTAAACCAAATTTTCTTTCTTTAGTCATGCTTTATACTACTTCTTTTTGATCAACCGGACTTTCTTTTGATAAACCATTCTTTTTGATAATCTCACGGGCAAGATTTAAATAGTTTATAGCACCTTTAGAATTAGCATCATGCATGATCACTGATATACCAAAGCTTGGCGCCTCGCTCAATCTTGTATTTCTGGCTATAATGGTTTGGAAAACTAAATCTTCAAAATGCGAACGCACTTCTTCTACCACTTGGTTAGAAAGTCGTAAACGTACATCGTACATGGTTAATAAAATCCCTTCTATTTGAAGTTCTGGATTTAAACGTGTTTGTACAATTTTGATGGTATTTAACAACTTACCTAAACCTTCTAACGCAAAATATTCACATTGTACAGGAATAATAACCGAATCTGCTGCTGTAAGCGCATTGATAGTGATTAAACCTAAAGATGGAGAACAATCAATAATGATAAAATCATATTGGTCTCTAATTTTTTCTAAAACTGCCTTCATCTTGAACTCGCGTTCATGAAGATTTATCATCTCTATTTCTGCACCTACTAAATCTATATGGGCAGGTAATAAATCTAAATTAGGGGTTTCTGTTTTCCTAATAGCTTCTTTAGGGTCAACATCATTAATGATACATTCGTAAATACTTGTTTTGATGGTACGAGGATCAAAACCTATACCTGATGTAGAATTTGCCTGAGGATCGGCATCAACAATTAAAGTTTTAAACTCAAGTACGGCTAAACTTGCTGCTAAATTAATAGAGGAAGTTGTTTTACCTACTCCTCCTTTCTGATTGGCAATTGCTATTATCTTACTCATCTACCTAAAGTATGCTATATGCTAGTATGTTTGCTATAGTTAAAAAGCCATATTTTTGTAATTTTGAGCTTATTTAACCACTTTTTCATAAAGGGCTAAGATACAAATTTAAACAATATCAATTTCCACACGTTTAGAAGATTTATAAACATACAGATATGACTTTAATAATTTCAGCAACTAACAGGCTGAATAGTAATACGCTTAAAGTAGCAAAATATTACCAAAAAATTTTAAAAGCTAAAGGCACAGATGCCTCTGTTTTATCTTTAACAGATTTACCTGAAAATTTAATTATTTCTGATCTATATGGTAAAAGAAGTGCCGAGTTCCAAAATATACAACAATTGGTTTCTGCCGCTGATAAATTTCTTTTTGTGATTCCAGAATATAATGGAAGTTTCCCGGGTATTTTAAAAGTTTTTATAGATGCTTGCGACTTTCCTCAATCTTTCTACGGTAAAAAAGCAGCTTTAGTTGGTGTATCATCAGGAAAATATGGAAACATACGTGGTGTAGACCATTTTACTGGTGTTTGTAATTATATGAATATGCAGGTTATGCCCTTAAAAATTCATGTTACGGCAGTACATAAAGAATTAAATGAAGATGCTGATTTCTTTAATGCCGATACCGTCAAGTTTTGCGATGAGCAAGCAGAAAAGTTTATTGCTTTTTAAGCTACATCAAACTTAAGCCAAGCATTGCCTTCATAACCAAAATTGAAATATTTTGGTGTGATGATTTCAGCTAAAATCTCGATAGAATCTACTAAGCGTGGACCACTTCTGTTAAAATAGTGGTTACCATCAGCAATGTAGATTTTATTGTTTTTAACAGCTTGCAAATCTTTCCATTGCGGTTGACTCAATAAAACACCTATCTCTTGCATGGTTCTAGAGATAGAAAAACCACATGGCATCACAACGATAATATCTGGATTTGCTTCTGCAATTTCGTCCCAACTTACAAAGGGAGAATGCTGGCCATTTTGCGCTAATAATGATGTACCTCCTGCAATTTCTACTAACTCAGGAATCCAATTCCCTGATACCATTACAGGTTCTAGCCACTCTATACAAGCTACTTTAGGTTTATCATTAAAAAACTTTAGTTTATGTTTTACGATGTCTTTTCGCTCTTCTAAATCTTCTATCAAAGCTTCGGCTGCAAGCATCGTGTCTGTTGCTACAGCTATTTTTCTAATATCATCAAAAACATCATTTAAAACTTTAGGTTCTAACGAAATAATTTGGCTTTGATGACTAATAAAATCGGCCAAAGCCTCTTCTACATCTTTTAAAGAAACGGCACAAACATCACATTGTGCTTGGGTAATGATGATATCAGGTTTTAATTGTTGAATTAATGCTTTATCAATTTTGTAGATAGATAAAGAATCTGATAAAATTTCTTTCACTTGTTGATCTATCTCTTTACTGCTACCTGTTGAAGTAAATTTCGCATCAGAGCAAATAGGCAAATGCTGGACACTGGCTGGAAAATCACACTCGTGAGAGCGTCCAACCAAATTTTCTTCTAAGCCTAAAGCACAAATAATCTCGGTTGCGGCAGGTAATAAAGAAATAATTCTCTTCATGAATATCAAGTTTCTGCAAAGATAGTAAAATCAAAACAGGGATAAACCTATCCGATTTATCCCTGTTTTAAATTGTTTTATTAATGGTTTTAGTTACCCATACCTCCACCGGCTTGGCCTCCGCCATCACCTTGTTTTAAGTCGTCATTTTTAACACCTTTTTTAGGATTTTGATTCACTTTTAAGCTTCCAAATCTCCAGCTGAAGTTAACACCAACAGAACGGAAAGGGATAGAAAAATTATTAGACTGTACAAAGGCTGGGTTTCTAATTTCAGACTCGAAATTTTTGCGGTTATTAAATGGATCTATCACATTTAAACCAATACTTCCTTTTTTGTTAAATAACTCTTTTTTAAGACCCAAGCTCCACATGTTAAAAGATGGATTTCTACCTTGGAAAGTTCTTCTTGGTGAGTTGGTAATTAAAAAAGTCTCAAAAACTAAACCTTTAGGCATGTTGTAGGTCGCACTTAAGAAACCGTTATACATCAAATAAACTTTATCTTCTATAGCTGAAAAATTTGCACTTGCAGTAGACAAATTAATATCATAGGTGTAAATGTTAAAATTACCTCTTAACGTAAGCTTTTTTGTTGGATTAACAGAGCCGAAGAAGTTGAATCCTACAGAATTATTTCTACCTACGTTATCATAAGTGGTGAATGAAATAATTTCGCCATCTACAGCTCTTTGAGTAATAATACTCTCAATAATATCTTTAGTTGCTCTGTAATAAATAGAAGCGTTTATAATAGTTGTTTTAACAAAGGTGGAGTAATTAATTTCAAAATTATCTGCTAGCTCTGGCCCTAAATTAGGGTTACCCTGAGATTGATTATAAAAATCGGCAGAGTTTAGGAACGGATTCAAGAAAAACACACTTGGCCTTTGTAAACGTTTATTATAACTAAACTTTACGGTTTGGAAATTCTTGAAAGTTCTTGAAACCACAAAACTTGGCACAAAATTGCCATAATCATTGGTAAAAGGCGTAAACGCTGTAGTTCCTGTTGCAAAACCGTTAATGTCTGTGAACTCGTACCTACCTCCTATTTTCACACCATACTTTTTAGCTAAGGTAAAACCAAAGGTGGTGTAAGCAGAAAGCACATCTTGATTATAATCATAAATAAAATTTCTACCATCTACAGGAATTTTATTATCACCAGATAAATCTGCGCTATCGACGCCAGAATCATTGGTGATATCTCTTAAAATGGCTTTAACACCTGTTTCCCAAACTACTTTTTTGAAAGGATGCGTGTAATCTAACTGAAAAGTAGACTCTTTATTGATAGCATCACTAGTACCAATTTCTTGACGAGCTACTGTAGAAAAATAAGAATCATAATCATTAACCAAATTACTTTGGGTTAATTGCCAAGCTAATGAAATTTCTTGTCCTTCTTTTTTGAATTTGTGGGTATAATCGTTATTCCAATCGTAACCAGTAACTCTATTTTTATTATTGGTTATACGAGTAAAAATATCACTTTCATTAGAATCATTAATATCATTAAAACCATCTACACCAAACTGAAACCAGTTTAATTTAAGGGTAGAGCTAACCGAATTATATTTATTGAAATCATAATCGGCACCTATAGAACCATTAGTTGCTAAACGCTCGGTAGTACTTCTACCACTTTGAAGATTAAAACCTCCATCACTATCTATTCTATTAAAATCTAGAATAGAAGTTTGTGGCCAAGAATAGTAACCACCACCGTTTGCAGTAACCGTTAACCTACTTTTTTTAAGATTTAAATTTATATTTCCACTATTTTGACGGATGCCAACGCCTGCATTAACAGAACCGCTCATCCCTTCTAAGTTGTTCTTTTTAGTGATGATATTGATGATACCAGAAGTACCCTCAGCATCGTATTTTGCCGATGGAGATGTAATGACTTCTACGTTTTTAATTTGATCTGCAGGTATCGCTTTTAGAGCATCGGCAATATTACCAGCCATGGTACCTGATGGTTTACCATTAATTAATACCCTGATGTTTGAACTTCCTCTTAAAGATACATTACCATCATAATCTACAGATAAAAGTGGTACTTTACGTAAAACATCAGTAGCGTTACCACCAGCAATAGCCACATCTTTTTCGGCGTTATAAACCAATTTATCTATTTTATTTTCTACTATAGAGGTTTGTCCTTCTACAACAACTTCGTTTAAAAGTTTTGTGTTAGGCGATAACTTGATGATGCCTAAATTAATATCGGGCTTGCTGTTGGTTGTTATTACAGGGTCAATAATTTTGGTTTGATAACCAATAAAAGAAACAGTGATTCTGTATTTACCTGGTATTATTTTCTCTATTTTGAAAGCGCCTTTATCATCTGCCAAAGAGCCATTGGTTGATTTTGTTTGCTGACTTTTTGATAGTGCGATAGTTGCATAATCTATAGGTTTATTGGTTAGCGAGTCTATTACAGTACCCGATATTTTGCCAATAATGGTGCTTGAACCACCACCTGCCCCCATAGGCATTTGAGCAAATGTTTTAGTTGATATTAAAACAATTAGTAATAAGTATAAATATTTCATCCCTTGTTTTGTTGTATTTGCAAAATTAGAAGCAAAAAAAAAGTAAATGTTACAGGAGTGCAGAAATTATTTTCTCCTGTAACACTTACTTTACTAAACCTTTTTGATAAAAAAGATTTACATGTACTTGTTTTGAATTAAATATTCAATAACTCTTGAGAATTGTGGTGCCGTTTGGTCTATTTCTGTAGTCATATTTGCATTAAAATCTAAGAAATTAGACCCTGTATGGGTAACATTATCTTTGTAAGTTTTTAAAGATGCTTCTAAAATATTACGGTCTTTTTTAGATTGCTTTAATGCTGATTTAACATCGTAAGTAGCAATTAAAGCCCCTTTTTTGTTGTAAATAGAAACTACATAGTTCTTGATTTTAGATTTTGCAGCAATTATTTCCTTTTCATCAGCTTTAATTTTTCCTAGAATCTTGTCTTTTGCTTTGATTTCGTTATTTTCTATAACAATTTCAGATTTTTTGTCATCAACAATTGTAGCATTTAAGAAATTAGTACATACGAGTAGAAGTAAAATAAAAAATAAATTTTTCATAGTTTAAAGGTTTTAATTTGTTTAGCTTAGGTTTTATACGCAAATATAATATTTACGGTTCTAAATATTTAATTCTAAACTACAATATTAACAATTCTTCCTTTTACTACTATCACCTTTTTAGGCAATTTACCTTCTAAATATTTTTGAACAGCTTCATTTGCTAAAACTTCTTTTTCTATATCTGCAGTTTCCATACTTAAAGGGAAACTTAAATTGGTTCTGGTTTTACCATTGACTGAGATAGGATAGTTAAAATCATTCTCAACCAAATATTCCGGATTAAATTTAGGGAAGCTTGCGTAAGAAATTGTTCCTTCTGCATTTCCTAATAAAGCCCAAAGCTCTTCTGTGATGTGTGGCGCATAAGGATGCAATAATAAAACTAAATCTTGAAGGATAGCTCTTTTGTTGCATTTTAAGTCTGTTAACTCGTTAACGGCAATCATAAAACTAGAAACTGAGGTATTGAAAGAAAAACGTTCTATATCTTCTTCTACCTTTTTGATAATTTTATGCAGAGCTTTTAACTCGGCTTTTGTTGGTGCTTCATTAGAAACTACAAAATTGAAGGCCTCATCATGAAACAGTTTCCAAAACTTTCTTAAAAACTTAAATACGCCTTCTATACCGTTGGTATTCCAAGGTTTGCTTTGCTCTAGAGGGCCTAAGAACATCTCATACATACGTAGAGTATCTGCTCCGTAACGTTCAGTTAAATCATCAGGGTTAACTACGTTAAATTTGGATTTAGACATTTTTTCTACTTCGGCTCCGCAGATGTATTTGGCCTCACCCCTGCCCTCTCCAAAGGAGAGGGAGTTGGTTCCATCCTCGAAAATAAAGACAGCATCTTTATATTCAGGTCTGGATGCTCTAAATTTTTCTGTATCTAGGATATCGTTGTTTACGATATTGACATCAACATGTAGAGCAGAAGTTTGATATTGTTTCCTTAAACCAGCAGAAACAAACTGATTTGTACCTCTTCCCTCTTCGTCATTAATCCTATAAACAAAATTAGACCTCCCTTGAATCATCCCTTGATTAATCAACTTCTTGAAAGGTTCTTCTTCAGTTACATAACCTAAATCTTTTAAGAATTTATTCCAAAAACGGCTATATAATAAGTGTCCTGTAGCATGCTCAGAACCGCCTATGTATAAATCAACGTCTTTCCAATAAGCTATTTTATCTTTATCAGCGAAAGCGTTTTCATTTTTTGCATCCATATAGCGATACCAATACCAACTACTACCCGCCCAACCTGGCATGGTGCTTAATTCGTATTCATACTCGTTTTTATATTTCCAATCTTTTGCTCTACCCAAGGGTGGCTCACCAGATTCTGTTGGTAAGTATTTATCAACTTCTGGAAGCATTAATGGCAATTCGCTTTCATCTATTAGATAAGGCAAGCCATTTTTAAAATATACTGGAACAGGTTCTCCCCAATAACGTTGGCGACCAAAAATAGCATCACGCATACGGTAATTTATTTTTGCGTATCCCATACCTATTTCTTCTAAAAAGGCAATAACTTTTACGGTAGCTTCCTTGTAGGCTAAACCGTTGATAAAACCAGAATTTACGTATTTACCTTCTTTAGTGGGATCAGCCTCGTTTTCCATTTGCTGCGCATCTAAGATTTGGATGATAGGCAAATTGTACTGCTGGGCAAATAAATAATCACGTTGATCTCCGGAAGGAACAGCCATAACCGCACCTGTACCATAACCTGCTAAAACGTAATCGGCTATCCAAATAGGAACTCTAGCACCATCAACCGGGTTGATAGCATAAGCACCTGTAAAAGCTCCTGATACGGTTTTGGTGTCAGCCATACGGTCTAATTCTGATTTCTTTTTAGTTTGAGTAATATAAGCTTCAATTTCTGCTTTCTGCTCTGACGTTGTAATTTTCGCAACTAGCTCATGTTCTGGAGCTAACACTAAAAATGAAACCCCGAAAATGGTATCTACACGGGTGGTGAAAACTTCTATATAGGCCTCACCCCCCGCCCTCTCCGAAAGAGAGGGAGCTGCCTGTCCTGTGGATAAACGCTTGGATTGTATCGTTTGATTTGTTGTAGATTCTTTTTGCTGGGATAAATGCTCTAGTTTTTCTTTTATAACAGAAACTACTTTTTCTGTTTGATTGATTACTTCTTCGTTAGTAAATCGGATAACTTCAAAACCTGCTTGATTTAAGAAATGAGTTCTTATTTTGTCATATTCTGCTGCATCAATATCCTGGTGATAACCTCCGTCAACTTCGATAACAAGTTTTTGTGACAGACATGCAAAATCAGCAATATATCCTTCAATTACATGCTGCCTTCTTATTTTAAAACCTATTTGACTGTTACGTAAACTCTGCCAAAGCACAAATTCTGCATCCGTTTGATTTTTACGATTGACTTTAGAATTCTCTTTTAATAAATCCCACACAAAAGAATTAGCCGTTTCATATCCGAATGATAGGTTCTCCTGCGCTCCCTTCTCCTTTGGAGAAGGGTTGGGGATGAGGCTAAACTTCACCATCGCTCCAACGCTCTTTCCTATCCAGTTGCGTTGCATTTCTTTCAATGGTTCTGGCCAGTCTATATCATTTAAGCCTTGTAACAACCTTTCTGCATAAGCGGTGATACGCATACTCCACTGCATCATTTTCTTTTGCTCAACCGGGTGCCCGCCACGTTCTGAAAAACCATCTTTAACCTCATCGTTAGCTAAAACAGTACCTAAAGCAGGGCACCAGTTTACCGTACTTTCTTTCAAAAAGGTTAAACGATATTTTAACAATTCTGCTTGTTTCTCTTCCTCAGAGAAAGCGGCCCAATCTGTTGGTAAAAGATTTTGTGTATCATCATCAGAAACTGCATTTAAATTAGCCGTTCCTTGTGTTTCTAGGTGATGGATTAAGGTTGAGATAGGCTCTGCCTTATCAGTAGATTTGTTATACCACGCATTAAACAATTGCATAAAAATCCACTGCGTCCATTTGTAATAATCTGGAGAGCTAGTGCGTACTTCTTTAGTCCAATCAAAAGAAAAACCCAGATTATCTAATTGCTCACGATATCTTTTAATATTAGCTTCTGTAGTAATAGCCGGGTGTTGCCCCGTTTGTATGGCATACTGTTCTGCAGGTAAACCAAAAGAATCATAACCCATGGGATGCAAAACGTTAAAGCCTTTTAATCTTTTATAGCGAGCAAAAATATCAGAAGCTATATAACCCAGCGGATGCCCAACATGTAAACCTGCACCAGATGGATAAGGAAACATATCTAACACATAATACTTGGGTTTAGTGGTATCGGTTTCTACTTTATAAGTTTGGTTTTGAGCCCAGAAATTTTGCCACTTAGCTTCTATACTTTTAAATTGATAATCCATTTCGCAATTCTTTATTTGTGCGAAAATAAAAAATTAATGTATAGGCTTTAGGCTTTTATTTATTTTAAGCTATACAACTTATAAATTATCTGAAAAACAAACGTTATAGAAATATTTTAAAAGCCAAAAAATGTTAAATTCTATAGTTTACAAGTAATCATGCTTATTTTAGACTAAGGTTTCTTATTTTCGCAGAAATAATCATCAGTTTTTATGGAAGAATTTGAAGATAGCAGAGCATCAAAAAAAACCAAGACCATTTATATCTCAACCGTTATAAGCATTTCTTTAGTGTTATTGATGGTTGGTTTATTGGGTTTAATTTTGGTACATGGTAAAAATTTATCAAACTATGTTAAAGAAAACATTGTACTTAACTTAGTGATAAACGAAGGTACAAAAGAGGTTGATATTTTAGCTTTGCAAAAACAGGTGGAGGCTAATGGTTATGTAAAATCTACACAATACATTAGTAAAGAAGTAGCTGCAAGAAACCTAACCCAAGATTTAGGTGAAGATTTTATCAAATTTTTAGGCTATAACCCTTTGCTTTCTTCTATTGATGTTTATTTAAAAGCAGAATATGCTAACAATCAAAGTATTGATATTTTAAGTAAACAGCTTCAAAAAAATCCGATGATTAATGAAGTTAGGTATCAAAAATCTTTAGTTGATATGATTAACCAAAATATCAGAACCATATCATTAGTAATTTTTGGATTTGGTGCTGTGCTTTTAATCATCGCTATTGCTTTAATTAATAATACCATAAGACTGGCCATTTACTCGCAGCGTTTCTTAATAAAAAGTATGCAATTGGTAGGCGCTACCAGAAGTTTTATTAGGAAACCTTTCTTAGTATATGGCTTTTTACACGGTTTAATTGCTGGTTTAATTGCTATTATTTTATTGGTGCTAACTTTATATTTTGCACAACAACAAATTCCAGAACTGGTAATTTTAAGAAATTACTATGAGTTTGCCATTGTATTTATAGCAGTAATTGGCGTTGGTATCTTTATCTCTTGTTTAAGTACTTACTTTGCAGTTACGAAATACTTGAAATTAAAAATTTACGATTTATACAGATAAACCATGTCTCAAAAACCAACATCAACCCCAGACAATAAAGTTCAATTTGTTTTTGGTAAAAGCAATTATCAGTTTCTGGTTATCAGTATCGCTATCGTAATTATTGGTTTTGCTTTAATGACAGGCGATACGGATATTTATGATTTTAGAAAAACTGTTTTAGCCCCTATTGTAGTTTTAGCTGGCTTTGCTTTAGGCTTTTACGCTATCTTAAAAAAATCAACTCCTAAATCTCATTAATGAATCTTTTTGAAGCTATTATTTTAGCCATTATAGAAGGTTTAACCGAGTTTTTACCTGTTTCTTCTACAGGCCACATGATTATTGCCTCTTCTTTAATGGGCATTCAATCAAACAACTTTGTTAAACTATTTACTGTTGCCATACAATTAGGCACTATTTTATCGGTTTTTGTACTTTATTTCAAGAGATTTTTTAGGTCTATAGATTTTTATTTCAAACTGTTTGTAGCCTTTATTCCTGCCATTATTTTTGGTGTTCTTTTTAGCGATAAAATAGACGAATTATTAGAAAGTCCGCTTACGGTTGCTATTTCTTTATTGATTGGAGGAATTTTATTATTATTTGTTGATAAATGGTTTAAGGATGGAAATATAGATGATTCTGATGCTATCAACTATCCAACAGCATTTAAAATAGGTTTATTTCAATGTATTGCGATGATACCTGGCGTTTCAAGATCTGCGGCAAGTATCATCGGTGGGATGACACAAAAACTCAGTAGAAAAGCAGCTGCGGAGTTTTCTTTCTTTTTAGCTGTACCAACCATGTTTGCCGCAACAGCTAAAAAACTATTCGACTTTTATAAAGACGGCAATACCATTACTAACGAGGAATTAAACTTACTTTTAATTGGTAATATCGTTGGTTTTGTGGTAGCATTAATTGCGATAAAAAGCTTTATTGGCTATTTAAGCAAGCATGGCTTTAAAGTATTTGGGATATACAGAATTATAGTTGGTGCTATAATAATTGCTTTTATTTTGAGCGGTACCAATTTACAGGTGGTGTAATGGAAGAAGTTCAAGAAAAAAAATTCCCCAATTTTGATTTTACTACTGGCGAAATTTTACTCATAAACAAGCCTTATAAATGGACATCTTTTGATGTGGTAGGTAAACTGCGTAATTCTTTTAAGCCTTTAAAATTAAAAGTTGGGCATGCAGGTACTTTAGACCCTCTGGCTACCGGTTTATTAATCATTTGTACCGGAAAACTCACTAAACAAATAGATACTTTTCAGGCCGAAGAGAAAGAATATACAGGAACTATCACCATCGGTGCTACCACTCCTTCTTATGATTTAGAAACTGAAGTTGATCAACATTTTGATATATCAGGACTTACAGAAGAAGCTATTAGAGCTAATACCCAACATTTTATCGGTGAATTAGACCAATTTCCACCAGCACATTCGGCCATTAAAGTAGATGGCGAAAGACTTTACATGAAAGCAAGAAGAGGTGAAGATGTAGAACTAAAATCAAGAAAAGTTACCATTTCTGAATTTGAAATTACCAGAATAGAACTCCCTGAAATAGATTTTAGAGTAGTTTGTAGCAAAGGTACCTATATACGTTCTCTGGCTCATGATTTTGGAAAAAAACTAAATAACGGTGCTTATTTAAGCAAGCTTAGAAGAACCAAAAGTGGTAACTTTAATGTTGATGATGCTTTTGAGATTATGGAATTGGTAAATCATATCAGAGAGATTAAACAAAACCCTGATTTTAAATAATTCAGTATCATGAAGATTTATAATCATATAGATGAGTTTAAGAAACTAGATAACGCTGTAGTAACTATCGGTACTTTTGATGGTGTACATCTAGGTCATCAAAAGATTATCGGAAAACTGGTAGAAGAAGCCGCAAAAATAAACGGAGAAACGGTTATCCTAACATTTTTCCCGCATCCACGCATGATTCTTCACCCAGAGGATCATCAACTAAAGCTTATCAATAACATGACAGAAAAAGCTGCTTTGCTAAGTAGCTTAGGCGTAAACCATCTAATCATAACACCATTTACTAGAGATTTCTCTAATCTAAGTCCTGAAAACTACATCAAAGACATTTTAGTTGATAAAATTGGGACCAAAACTATCATTATTGGTTATGATCATAGGTTTGGCAAAGACCGCCGCGGAAGTTTGAAAGAGCTTCAACATTTTTCAAACACTTTTAATTATAAAGTTGAAGAAATACCCGAGCAAGATATTAACGATGTTACCGTTTCCTCTACAAAAATAAGAGAAGCCATTTTGGCTGGTGACGTAAAAACTGCTCATGATTTTATGGGTCACCCTTTTTCTTTAACCGGAAAAGTTATCAAAGGCGATCAAATTGGCCGTACTTTGGGCTACCCTACAGCCAATTTATTTATTGAAGAAAACTATAAACTTATTCCTTCTGATGGCATTTATGCTGTAGAGGTTTATGTGAAGAGCAATCGTAACAAAAATCAAATCATTGGAAACCCTTTCTATATTTCTACTGATGATAAACTTGATACTGCTGAAGTACAGAAATTTAGAGGGATGGCTTATATTGGACATAGACCAACCATTAACGGAATGAGCCAAAATATTGAAGTAAATATTTTTGATTTTGCTGATGATATTTACCATCAACATATTCAATTAGATTTTCTCCATTTCATAAGACACGATATTAAATTTGAAAATCTAGAGCAGCTTACCGCTCAACTTGCTAAAGATAAAATTGCTGTAGAAAAGATATTTGTATCTTAAACTCATAGCTATTGGCTGATATTTTGTCGGCTATTTTTTAAAGGTTTAAATATGAATATAGACCGCGAGAAAGCAGATTTTTTAGATGAGATGATAGATTACTGGAAGAAAGAATCTATCATTGAAGAAGAAACCGCCAAAAAACTAAAATCTTCTTATGAAACAAAAGCATTCGATTGGCGCAAATTAGCACAATACGCTATTTATATTGCCTTAGCGTGTGGCGTATTTGCTTTAGGCTCTTTGCTTATTGATGATGACATCCTAAATTTCATTTATCAAATTTACGATGCGCCAAACTATATCATCAGTGTATTTTCATTTTTAATTGCTGCTTGGGTTTTATACAGAGGCAACAAGAGAAGAACCATCTTGCCTAAACAACAATTCACAAATGAGGCTTTACTTTTTATAGGCGTTATGCTGATTGCTAATGGATTGGCTTATTTAGGAAAATCTTTTAAAGCAAGTACTGATAGTTATAGTGCTGTTTTCTTAATGGCTATACCAGTTTATGCTTTTTTAGGTTATTTCTTTAAATCCAAATTGATTTGGGCTTTTGCTTTATTCTCCTTAGGTGCTTGGTTTGGTACAGAAAGCAGTTATCTATCCAGAAGTAATTTTTATTTCTTAGGGATGAATTACCCATTACGCTTTGTTTGTTTTGGAGCAATTTTAACTGCTTTATCTTTTACCTTAAAGAACATTAAGAATCAGCAGTTTCTATTTCAAACCACTTATTTTATTGGCTTATTATACTCATTTTCTGCACTTTGGTTATTATCGATTTTTGGAAATTTTGCTTCTATAGACGAATGGTATCAAGTAAACCAAATACAGCTTTTTACTTGGGCTTTACTTTCTATTTCCATTTGTATCATCACCCTATTTATTGGCTTTAAATTTAAAGATGAAATGGCCCGAGAATTTGGCGTAACCTTTCTCATCATCAACTTATACACTAGGTTTTTTGAATATTTTTGGGATAGCTGGCATAAAGCTTTATTCTTCTTTATTTTGGCTATTTCTTTTTGGTTAATTGGGCGTAAAGCAGAAAAAATTTGGAACTTAGAATTTCTACAAAAGTAAAAGCCCTCCAAATTTGAAGGGCTTTAAAATATTAGTGTGTTAGTGTGTGTTCAAAGTTAAGCTTGTTTTGTAAACTGTACGTTAATAGCTAATTTAATTTCATCACCTACAACAATTTTACCCGCTTCTGTTACGCCATTCCAAGTTAAGCCAAATGCAGTACGGCTTATTTTTCCTGAAACTTCAAAACCTGCTTTTTCCTGATTATAAAAATCTGTTGCGGTGCCGCCAAACTCAACATCAAGCGTTACTGGTTTGGTTACATCTTTAATAGTTAAATGGCCTTCTAATTTATAATCATCGCCACTTTTGGTAAAAGCCGTTGATGTAAATTTCATAGCTGGATATTTTTCTGCATCAAAGAAATCAGCAGATTTTAAGTGATTATCTCTATCTGTTTGGTTGGTATCAATACTGGTAACATCTAAAGAAAAATCTATTGCTGCGTTAGTAAAATCTTCACTTTCAGTTGTTAAACTGCCGTCAAAAACTTTAAAAGTACCCGTTACGGTAGAAATTACAAGATGCTTAACTTTAAATTGCACTTCTGAGTGCATAGGGTCTAGAACCCATTTTCCGATGTTTGACATATTTTTTTATTTTAAATTACAATCTAATATACATGTTTAAACACATAAATACAACAATTGTTTTTTTTTATTAGACTCTATTTAAAAAAACCAAGCTTCACAACGTGGATAATGGCTAAAGTAAAGAATATACAAGCTACGCTTTTATTGATGATTTGATGGCTTAAAGCAAACTTACTTTGAATGTATTGGGCAAATCTGGCAAATAAATATAAGGCAGAAAAAGCACCTATTGCCGCCCCTACTGCAAATATTTCTAGCCCAAATCCATCTGTAGTAATCCATTGGTGAGATATGAGGTAGGTCCCGCCAATCATCCAAAAAGGTATTTGCATAGGATTAAATATTCCTAAGATGATACCTGTTTTTATGCTGTCTCTTTTCCTGTGATTGGTGTTTTGTTTTAACTCTTTTTTAGCGGTACTCCAACTGCTTGTTCCTAAGATGATAAAAACGACTATCAATATCCAATCTAACCAGTGCATCAAATCTTTTTTGGTGGCAAACCACTCGGCAAAACGCATCAATACGTAGGTAAAACAAGCCTCAAAAATGGAAAAGGTAAGTATAAAGACTAATGCTTGTTTCATGCCTTTATTCACAGACATTTGTACTGCAGTAAGGTTAATATTACCAAAGGGTAAATAACCTACAAAGTTTACAACTACAGCAACTACAAAAGTGAGTAAAAACATGGCTGCAAATATATATGGCTTATTTCATATTAATTGCAATAAAAGAGACGTTTTTTTCTATTCAAGATAGCTTAAAGTAATACTTTTGCAAAAAGTAATGATATGTCTAATCCTTTAAAAGCAATTTTATTTGGCTTACTCTCGGCCTTATTTTTTAGTGCTACTTATATTTTAAATAAGAGTATGGCTAGTGCTGGAGGTGATTTTTTATGGTCGGCTTGTTTAAGATATATCATTACTTTACCTATTATTTTAATGGTAGCCTTATTAAGTAAGGGTAGTAAAACTATGTTTAAAGCAGTTTTTAGCAAGCCTTTGCCTTGGTTATTATGGGGTAGTGTAGGTTTCGGGCTTTTTTATATTGCTTTAACGGCGGCAGCTTCTTTTAGTCCGGCTTGGTTGGTTGCTGGTACTTTTCAAACTACTATTATTGCTGGCTTACTTCTTTCTCCTTTTATTTACCAAGATGAGCGGAAAATTATCCCAAAAAAGGCTTTTATAGCTACTTGCATTATTTTAATGGGCGTGATTATATCTCAATTTGGTGAGGTTAAATCTTCATCGTTTTTTAATATCCTTATTGGAGCTCTTCTAGTAATATTTTCTGCCTTTATGTTCCCTTTAGGTAACAGGATGATTTTACTATTTCAAGAAAAAGAACATATTAAATTAAATGCTATACAACGTGTTGCCGGAATGACTTTAGGCTCTATGCCATTATGGCTAATTGTAGCTGCTATAGCCTATTTTAGAAGTGGTGCGCCATCATCATCAGAACTCATACAATCCGGATTTATAGCTTTATCTTCTGGTGTAATTGCTACAGTCTTATTTTTTAAAGCTACAGAAATGGCTGGTAATAATACTTCTATTTTAGGCGCAGTAGAAGCAACGCAATCTGCCGAGATTGGTATTACCTTAATGCTAGAACTTTTATTCTTAAACGGACAAGCACCATCTCTGTTGAGTATTTTAGGGATGATTTTGATTACCTTAGGTATGTTATATTATACCAAAATATCATCAGCCAAAAGCCGCTAAATAAAAAAAGCTGCCACATTTCTGCAACAGCTTTTACCATCATAAATTATATTTTAAAGTGCAGCTCTTAACATTAAAGCGCCAACAGTTACATTGGTTCTGCTATCAATAATAATGGCGCCACCGTTTCTTTTATTGGTTTCATAAGGATCAAAAGCCAATTCATCAGCTGTTTTAATTTCCACCCTACCAATATCATTTAACCCAAAAGCATCAGCATTTACTTTTTCTAAAGTGTTGATATTAACTTTATAAAGTATCTCTTGGATTTTGCATCGCGTAAGCTTGCTATTATGTTGTATAAAATAAGTAGCTGATGTATCTAATTCACGAGTATCCATCCAACAAATATCAGCCTCAATTAAATTAGAAACTATCGGTTGTCTTTCGGCCTCAGAAATCATATCTCCTCTGCTAATATCTATCTCATCTTCTAAATGCATGGTGATAGATTTTCCTTCTTCTGCAATGGCATGCTCGCCATCAAAAGTTTCAATCTTAGCAATTTTTGATCTCATACCAGAAGGTAATACTTTAATGGTATCGCCAACTTTAAAAGCACCGCTTGCAACACGACCAGCATAACCTCTATAGTCATGAAGCTCTTCTGTTTGTGGTCTAATTACCCATTGTACCGGGAAACGAGCTGGTAAAAGCGCATCCATTTCTCTAACAGGTACCGTTTCTAAATGGTCTAACAAGCTTTTGCCTTTATACCATGGCATGTTTAAAGAGTTATTAACGATGTTATCTCCTTTTAACGCACTTACAGGTATAAAAGTAACTTCATGCAAATTCAATTTAACAGCTAAAGAGTGGTAATCTGCGTGGATTTTCTCAAAAACTTCTTCACTATAATCAACCATATCCATTTTATTTACGCAAACTACCACATGCTCTAAAGCAAGTAGAGAAACTAAATAAGAATGGCGGATGGTTTGCTCTATCACACCTTTACGGGCATCTATCAGAATAATAGCTAAATCTGCGTTAGAAGCACCAGTAACCATGTTTCTGGTGTATTGGATATGACCTGGGGTATCAGCAATGATGAACTTACGTTTCTCGGTCTGGAAATATTTGTAAGCAACATCAATCGTAATACCTTGTTCACGCTCTGCTTTTAAACCATCTGTTAAAATGGCTAAATCGATAGAACCGTCATCGTTTTTACGACTAGAGTTTTGGATAGCTTCTAATTGATCTTGTAAAATAGACTCTGTATCGTAAAGCATTCTACCAATTAAGGTACTCTTACCATCATCAACACTTCCTGCTGTTAAAAACTTTAAAATATCCATTAGAAATATCCTCCTTTTTTACGGTCTTCCATAGCCGCTTCTGAAACTTTATCATCCATTCTGGCACCACGCTCACTTATTTTAGATTGTGAAATCTCTAAAATAATATCGTCTATTTGGTCTTTATCAGACTCTACAGCTGCAGTACAAGTCATATCACCAACTGTTCTGAATCTTACCTTTTTTCTGATGATGATATCTTCTTCATCCATATTTAGGTATTCAGAAGCCGCCATCCATTGTCCGTTTCTCATGATAACATCACGCTCATGAGCAAAATAAACAGAAGGTAATTCTATATTCTCACGTTTGATATAGTTCCAAACATCAAGCTCAGTCCAGTTGCTTATAGGGAATACTCTTACATTTTCCCCTTTATGGATTTTTCCGTTATAGATATTCCAAAGCTCGGGACGTTGACGTTTTGGATCCCACTGGCCAAACTCATCACGAACAGAGAAAATTCTTTCCTTGGCTCTAGCTTTCTCTTCGTCTCTTCTAGCACCACCAATACAAGCATCAAACTTACCTTCTAAAATGGTATCTAAAAGTGTAACCGTTTGTAAAGCATTTCTACTCGCATTTTTGCCAGTTTGCTCTATTACTTTTCCTTGGTCTATAGAATCTTGAACGTAGCCTACAATAAGTTTTTCTCCTAACTGTGCTACCAATTTATCTCTAAATTCAATAGTTTCAGGGAAATTGTGTCCGGTATCAATATGTACCAAAGGGAAAGGAAATTTTCCTGGACGGAATGCCTTTTCTGCTAATTTCACTAATGTGATAGAATCTTTACCACCCGAGAATAAAAGTGCAGGCTTCTCAAATTGCCCTGCAACTTCTCTTAAAATTGCAATTGCTTCTGCCTCTAACTGATCTAAATAATCCATATTTTAATGCTGAAAGCTAAAAGCCTAAGGCTAAAAGCTTCTTGTAAATTTTATGTTTTTTATTGGGCTCTTCGCCTTTAGCTTTTCGCTTCTAAATCATGTAAACCGCATTCTTTTTTACTTTGGTCTTCCCACCACCATCTACCAGCTCTAAAATCTTCTCCCTCTCTTACCGCTCTGGTGCATGGGGCACAACCTATACTAGGGAAACCTTTATCATGCAGCGGGTTATATGGGATGTTATTTACTGCAACGTATTTTTTAACGTCTTCTAAAGTCCAATGAAAAATTGGATGCACTTTTACCAATTGATGTGCCTCATCCCACTCTACCCAATCCATATCTTCACGGTTAGCAGACTGGTCTGCTCTGATACCTGTAATCCAAATTTTCTGACCTTTTAAAGCTCTATTTAAAGGTTCAACTTTTCTTATGCCGCAGCAGCTTTTTCTATTCTCTACCGATTCGTAAAAGCTATTTGGCCCTTTGGCCGATACAAACTCTTGTAACAAAGCAGCATCAGGAAAATAGGTATGGATAGGCTTCTGATAGGTCTCTAATGTCCTATTCCATACATAATAAGTTTCCGGAAACAATCTGCCTGTTTCTAAAGTAAATACCTTTACGGGTAGGTTTTTAGTAAAAATCATGTGCGAAATTACTTGATCTTCCCAACCAAAACTGGTCGAAAAAACAATCTCACCCTCGTAGCTTTTAGCTAAAACTGCTAAAACCTCTTCTGGAGTAAGTCCTTTTATAATTTCTTTTATTTCTTCTGCTTTATTCATGTTAAAATTTCGGCAAAAATACAATTCTTAAACTTTATTAAACCCTATGCTAAAAATTTCATGATAAACCCTATGATATTTTTACTACTCGCTAAAATCACGATAATACCTACTGCAAACATGATGGTTTTAGCTGATATTTTATTTGATACTTTAGCCGCTATGGGCGATGCTATGGCGCTTCCTAAAACCAAACCACTTACAGCGTACCAATGTAAATCATTCAGCATGGTAATAAAGGTTAAGGAACTCATAAGTGCTACAAAAAACCGACTCAGTTTTACAGAGCCCAAAGAGTAACGGGCATGTCGGCCGCCAGCAATAAGAGTTGATAAAACAATAGTACCCCAACCACCTCCACCAACAGCATCCACAAAACCACCTGTAAAACCTAGAGGAGCTACTTTTGTGATTTTCTTCTTTGCCGGCTCGTTTTTTCTTCTGTTAGCTATAATCGCTTTTCTGATGATGATAACTCCTAAAACAAAAGTATAAACAGAAATAAGAGGCTTGGTATAATGACTATAATGTTCTAATGATGATAATAAAAATGCACCTATAACAGCACCTATAATCCCTGGAATAACCAACATTTTAAAAAGCTTTTTATTTACGTTGCCCATTTTAAAATGCATCCAACCTGCTATACCATTACTTAATATTTCTGATATATGTACCGCCGTACTAGCTGATGCTGGGGGTATGCCCATAGACAAAGAAAAAGTTGTAGATGTTACGCCATAAGACATCCCAATAGCGCCATCTATCATCGCAAAGATGAACCCTGCTATTAAAAAATAATAGAAATAAGGGTTAACCGTAAGCAAATAGTTTTTAAAAGCCGGATCTTGATTCCAAAGTGCAAAAAATGTTATTCCAACAAAAAAAAGAACGGTTATCCAAATTATCCAGCCTAAAGCTTTAGGCGAAATTTTTTGTTTAGGTTGTTCATCAACCAAACTAGCCGTAACTTCATTAAGCTTTTTAACTTTATAAGCAAAATCTCCTGTTAAGGTATTTCTTATTTTATTGATGTTATCTAAAGTTTGGTCTAACTCATCAGGTAAACTTTCGTTTAAAACCTGCTTTAGCCTTTTAGCTACCGTTGGCGATTTACCGTTAGTAGAAATAGCAATCTTAAGATTTCCTTTCTTAACGATAGAACCCAAATAAAAATCGCATAAATGAGGCGTATCGGCAACATTAACCAATATGCCTTTTTCTTTACACAATTGCTGTATTTGCTGATGAAGTTGGTAATTGTCAGTGGCTAATATCACCAACTCCTTACCTTCTAAATCTGATACCTCAAATGGGCGAAGAATAGTTTTTACTTGCGGATGTTTCTCTAACAAGGTAAAAACTTCGTCTAAATACCTATCTGCAACTACGGTAATATTTGCATCAGGACTATTATTTAACATAGCTTCAAGCTTTTCTAAACCTACATTACCACCACCTACCAATAAGGTATTGAAGTTTTGTAGCTTTAAGAAAATAGGAAAAAGCTGATTTCCAGCTTTTTCCTTTTCGCTATCTTGAGCTAATGTTTGATTCATTCTTTTTAAAAGCTATTAAGCGTTTGCAGATTTCTCTAACTCTGGTTGATTTCTATGATTTTTAACTTTCTCAAGAAAATCATTTGCTTGTGCTAAATAAGCCTCTGCAAAAGCAGCTGAAGGCTCGTTTTTATTGATTTGTAATACTAAATCGCTAAAAGAACCATCTACAAACTGACCTTCAAAACGCTCTGTAAATTCTTTAATGATACCAGATTGTGTGCTGCTATTAACACCTAAATCTAACAATAATGCTTTAGCACCGCTAACAAATACGCTATAAGAATAGTAAATAGCATCGGCCCAAGCTTGCTTTTCATAAGCTTCTACTGCCCAGCTAAATTTCTCCTCTGCTTCAAATATTAAAGTAGCTACTAAGTCAATTACAACACCAGCACACTCGCCCACGCCAATAGCTGTTTGGAAAGTTTCTTCATGACCCCAATCCACAAAATCACTATCGGTAAATAAAGTACTATCTGCCAATGGTTTTAATAATTGATAGAAGTAATCTTTTCCTTTTTCATCGTAATAAGCATGAAATGTTTGATTTTCTGCGGCATTTGTATGAAAATCATCCAAAACGTTTCTTAAAACTTGTGGAGCTCTTTTAGAAGGAACTTTTAAAACTTTATCTGCTGCTCGGCCTAAACCATCACCCACAATACCGCCACCTAAAAGTACTTGTACAGCAGGTAAAACTTTACCATTGGCTTTTAAAGAACTTCCGTGGAACCCGATATGTGCTAAACCATGCTGACCGCAGCTATTCATACATCCACTAATTTTAATTTTGATATCTCTATCATAAATTAAGTCTGGATATTCCTCATAAATTACAGATTCTAAAATACGGCTTAACTCTGTACTGTTAGAGATACCCAAATTACAAGTATCTGTACCAGGGCAAGTAGTTACATCGGCAACGCTATCGAAACCCAAAGCAACCAGATTTAATGATTTTAAGACATTATACAAAGCAGGTAAATTTTCCGCTGGCACATATTTTAAAAGTAAACCTTGGTTAATGGTAATTCTTATCTCATCAGCAACTAAATTCTTAATACCATCAATTAGCAATCTTGCTTGTTTGGTAGGCATATCGCCAGTGCTTACTTTAATATAAGCACCAAAAAAGCCTTTTTGCTTTTGCTCAAAAGTGTTAGTAGCTACCCATTTTTGATATTCTACCTCATCTATAACCGTTACTTGCTGGGTAACTTTTGCTGGTAAAACCGGAGTTTTAACGGTATCTCTGTTAATTTTAAAAGTTTTAACTTTTATAGCGGTTTTTTCTTCTTCAACCAATCTTAAAACTTCATCAATCCCAATTTTATTAACCAAGAATTTCATACGAGCTTTATTTCTGTTATTTCGCTCGCCATGTCTATCAAAAACACGAAGTACGGCTTCTCCAAAAGGAACAATATCGTCTTCATGCATAAACTCGCTCACTACATGTGCTAAAGAAGGTTGTGCACCTAAACCACCGCCTAGTAAAACTTTAAAACCTCTTATTTCTTGGTTGTTTTCTATTTTCACTTTAGGGATAAAACCTAAATCATGGATGAAAGAAAAAGCAGTATCATCATCACTTGAAGAAAAAGAAATCTTGATTTTTCTTCCCATTTCTTGGCAGATAGGATTTCTTAAAAAATACTCGAAGTATGCCTGCGCATAAGGAGAAACATCAAATGGTTCTTTAGGATCTATTCCTGATGTTGGAGAAGCGGTTACATTTCTTACAGTATTACCACAAGCCTCCCTCAAAGTAATATCATCTTCTGCAAGTTTAGCCCACAATTCTGGTGTTCTATCTAAACTTACATAATGAATTTGAATATCCTGACGGGTGGTAAAATGCAGGTTTTTTGATGCGTATTCATCAGAAATATCTGCAATTTTTAAAATTTGCTTAAAAGTGACTTTACCAAAAGGTAATTTAATACGAACCATTTGAACACCAGGTTGTCTTTGACCATAAACGCCTCTGGCCAACCTTAAACTTCTAAATTTTTCGTCATGAATTTTTCCTTCACGAAAAGCTCTAATCTTTTGTTCAAGATCTATAATTTCTTTTTCTACTAAAGGATTTTCAAGTTCTGTTCTAAAGCTTTGCATAATATTTTTATATAAAAAAACCTCCCTGAAACAATTCAGAAGAGGTTTTCAATTAACACACTAGAAATTATATTTTGATGTGCTTGCTCTCCTGTACCCACCTCAACTATTTATTTTTGCAGGCAAAATTCAACTGTAAACCATCAAACTAATTTTGACTGTTGCAAATATATATAAAGTATACGGAATTAGTAGACATTTTAAAAAAAAATTATGCTCCAGATTCTGATTCTAATATGATAGTAATCCATTCTTTTAATTCTAGAATATCCATTGATAAAATATTCCATACAATCTCATAATCAACACCAAAGTAATGGTGAATGATTCTATTTCTTAAATCACTCATCTCTCTCCATGGAACCAAATGGTATTTAATTTTTATATCTGGATGTAATTTACTACTTGCTTCTCCTATGATTTCTAAACTCCTACAAATTGCTCTACTTAATCGTGGATTCTCTAATAAATCTTCGTAAGTAGATTGTTCAGATTCTGAAATGAGATAGTGACATTCGTCTAAAATATGTGATAAGAACTCAATTTGTGAGGGGTACATATAAAACGGTATCTAAAATATTGTTTTTAACATATTTACTGAGAGATTCCTTTGTAACTAAATCTACTTTATTTTGAAGTAAGTCTTCTAAATAATAAGCTAAAGAAAGAAAATTGCGAAGTGTTTTACTTTCTTTATCAAGAGAAACTAATATATCAATATCGCTATTTGGATGTTGTTCATTCTTGGCAACAGAACCAAATACACCTATCTGCTTAACGCCAAACGACTTAAGTTTAGAGGAATTAGCCGCTAAAATATGTCGAATATATTCTGCTGATTTTTGCTTTACCATAGCTAGAAAAATTAAATCACAAAGCTCATTAAATCAGTTACTTATTACAAATATAAGTGTTTTAAGTTCATAAAGGTTTAATGGCTTTAAATTCTTAATCAATTAAGGAAGTGCTAATCTTTTCTCTTTAGCAATTAAATCTGCAATGGTAGTCTCTGATAAAATTTTCAAAGTTGCATCTCGCACATCTTTAAAAGTATCTCTGATACCACAAGTGCTTTCTTCTTTACACTCATCGCAACGTTGATAAAAATTCAGACTTACGCAGGGTAATTGAGCTATAGGCCCACCTGTTAAACGCATCACTTGAACCAAATTTATCTCTTGAGGATCTTTTAATAAAGAATAACCGCCACCAGCACCTTTTTTACTGTATAAAAAACCAGCATTGCGCAACTCGAGCAAAATTTGTTCGAGAAATTTCTTAGGAATTTTCTCTGTTTCTGCAATAAAAGAAATATTAACAGATTCTTTCTGGTAGCGTTCTCCTAAAGCAATAAGTGCTCTGATAGCGTATTTGGTTTTTTTGGATAACATCTTAATTTATTTCAATTGCATAGGTAATATCAACACCACCTGCTGCAAGCATATCATGTACAGAGCAGTATTTTTTCACAGCCAATTCTGCTGCCTTTTCTACCTTTGGCAAATCTAAGTTACCTTTAAATTTAAAAATCATGTGTATAGAAGTAAAAACTGCCGGAATAGCATCTTTTCTTTGTGCTTCTACTACAACTTTTAAGTCTTCTATAACCTGTCTTTGTTTTTTTAATATGGATATTAAGTCTAGAGAACTGCAAGATGCTAAGGCCATTAAAACTAATTCCATGGGTCTAGCACCCAAACCTTCGCCTCCAATTTCTGGCGAGCCATCTATATGTACTTTAATATCACTAAAACTACTGGCAGCTTCAAAATGTACTGCATCGCTAACTCTATTTAATTCTATTTTCATTTTTTTTGATATGAGTATTGGTTTTAGATTTGAGTATTGAGATATGGGTATTGAGACTTACTTATCTTGAGATAAATTAACATATCATATTACTCAAATGAACTTAATTCCAACTAATGAACTATATACTATTGAACTAATGAACTATCTACTAATGAACCAATGAACTTACTTACTAACCTCTAAAGCTCTAGAAATATCCTCCACAATATCATCAATATTTTCTAAACCTACAGAAATCCTAATACTACCAGGGAAAATACCAATTTGCTGACGCTCTTCTTCTGATAATTTAGAATGTGTGGTTGATGCTGGATGTGTAGCAATTGTTCTAGAATCGCCAAGATTTGATGATATTAAAACCATTTCTAGAGCATCTAAGAAACGTTTAGCCCTCTCAAAACCACCTTTTATAACGAAAGTTACAATACCGCCACCCTGTTTCATTTGTCTTTTGGCTAAATCATATTGCGGATGGGATGGTAAATGCGGATACCTCACTACTTCAACCTCTGAGCTTGCTTCTAAAGCCTCTGCAACTTTTAAAGCATTGCTGCAATGCCTATCCATCCTTACAGGTAAAGTTTCTAAGCTTTTGGATAATAACCAAGCGTTAAAAGCAGACATTGCTGGGCCGGTATGCCTAATAAAGAACATCATTTCTTTAATTAAACCTACTCTTCCGGCAACAACTCCTCCTAAAACACGACCTTGTCCGTCCATATATTTGGTAGCCGAGTGACTCACAATATCAACCCCATAAGCAATAGGCTTTTGCAAATATGGTGTCGCAAAGCAATTATCTACATTAATAATAATGTTTGGATACTTTTCTTTGATCTTACAAAGCCATTCTAAATCAACCAGTTCTAAACCTGGGTTTGATGGGGTTTCTAAGAAAATCATTTTGGTATTTTCTTGTATAGCAGCTTCTAGTCCTTCTGGATTTGCAGCATCAACATAAGTTGAGGTAATGCCCCATCTAGGAAATAAAGTTGTTAAAAGCTGATGAGTAGAGCCAAAAATAGAACGAAAAGCCACCACATGATCTCCACTTTTTAGTAAACCAGCAAAAGACGCAAATACAGCCGCCATACCAGAAGAAAAAGCTAAACCCGCCTCTGCACCTTCTAAAGCGCAAACCTTTTCAATAAACTCGGTTGTGTTGGGGTTTGAGTATCTTGAATAAATATTTCCTTGTATTTCATCAGCAAAAATAGCCCTGCCTTGCTCTGCATCATCAAATATAAAACTTGATGTTAGGTATAAAGGCACAGAGTGTTCTCTGTTTTGTGATCTTGTTGCTTGTGTTCTTATTAATTTTGATTCTTCTTTCATCTTTATTCGGTTGTCAGTTTTTAGTTGACAGTTATCAGTTGCTCGTTTTAAGTTGTCAGTTTTTAGTTAGCCTTGCAAACTTCGGACTTCGGTCATCAAACCTCAGTCTTCATCAAAACCTCTCTTTCAAATACTCGCCAGTATAAGATTTTCTTTGCTTTATTAATTCTTCCGGAGTACCTTCAAAAACTAAATCCCCACCTTTATCGCCTCCTTCTGGGCCAATATCTATAACCCAATCTGCACATTTTATAACATCCATATTATGTTCTATCACAATAATGGTATTGCCTTGTTCTATTAAAGCCTCAAAAGATTTTAGCAATTTTTTTATATCATGAAAATGCAAACCTGTAGTTGGCTCGTCAAAAATGAATAAATTTTTGTGACTATTGTTACCTTTAATAAGAAAAGATGCCAATTTTATCCTTTGTGCCTCGCCTCCAGAAAGCGTGTTTGACGATTGCCCTAAATGTACATAACCCAAACCTACATCTGCCAAAGGTTTTATTTTATTGATGATTTTTTGTTCTGATTCAAAGAAAGCTAAGGCTTCATCAATAGTTAAATCTAAAACTTCTGATACGGTTTTATCTTTATAAGTAACGTCTAGAACGTGTTGTTTAAAGCGCTTTCCTCCACAAGCTTCGCATGGTAAGAAAATATCTGCCATAAACTGCATTTCTATTTTAACCTCGCCTTCACCTTGACAAACATCACACCTACCGCCCTCAACATTAAAAGAGAAAGCCGCTGGCTTTAATCCTGCTGCTTTAGCCGCAGGTTGGGCAGCATATAAAGCCCTAATCTCATCCCAAGCTTTAACATAAGTAACCGGATTTGAACGTGACGAACGCCCTATTGGGTTTTGATCTACCAACTCCACCTGAGTTAATAAATCATAAGCGCCTTCAATTCCATCATATAATCCGGTTTGCTCGCCAGAATAATTACCTAAAACCTTTTGTAAAGCAGGAAATAAAACTCTTTTTACCAAAGATGTTTTTCCGGAACCAGAAACACCTGTAACCGCAGTTAATACGTTGAGCGGGAATTTTACATTAATATTTTGGAGGTTATTTTCTCTTGCTCCTTTTATTTCTATAAAATCAACTGGCTTTCTCCTATTTTTAGGAATGGCTATTTCTTCTCTTCCACTAAGATATTTGCCTGTTAAACTCTTCTCATCTTTAAGAATTTGTTGGTAAGAGCCTTCGAAAATTAAATTTCCTCCTTGTGTACCAGCTTCGGGCCCGATATCGATAATATGATCTGCGGCTTGCATAATTTCTTCTTCATGCTCTACCACCAAAACAGTGTTACCAACATCACGTAAAGATTTTAAGACACCTATTAACCTATTGGTATCTCTTGGATGTAAACCGATACTTGGCTCATCTAAAACATAAACAGAGCCCACTAAAGAACTTCCCAAAGATGTTGCTAAATTAATTCTTTGCGACTCGCCACCGGATAAAGTATTTGATAAACGATTTAAGGTTAAATATCCCAAACCAACTTCATTTAAGAAAACCACTCTGTTAGTGATTTCTAACAATAATCTTTTGGATATTTTTTGTTGTTGCTCATCTAACTTGATATTCTTAAAAAAGTCTAATAACCTTTCTAAAGGCATCAAAACCAAATCTGTAATAGAAAAGCCGTTTATTTTTACGTAAGCAGCATCTGGACGTAAACGTGTACCCAAACAATCTGGGCAATTGGTTTTACCACGATAACGTGATAACATCACCCTATATTGAATTTTATAAGTTTGTTCTTCTAGGTATTTAAAAAAATCATCTAAACCTTCAAAGTATTTATTCCCCTTCCAAAGCAATTTACGCTCTGCAACGGTTAGCTGACTAACAGATCTGTGAATAGGAAAATCGAATTTAGATGCATTTTTAATCAGCTTATCTAACCATTCTCTCATTTTCTCGCCACGCCAAGGAGCTATGGCACCATCGTAGATAGATTTTGATTTATCGGGGATAACCAAATCTTCATCAATACCAATTACTTTACCATAACCTTCGCATTTCGGGCATGCTCCATAAGGATTATTAAAACTAAAGAAATTTGGTGTTGGCTCTTCAAACTTTATCCCATCCAACTCAAACCTATCTGTAAAATGCTTTCTATCATCATCATAATCAACAAAGCAATCTCCTTTACCTTCAAAAAAAGCAGTTTGTACAGAGTCAGCAATTCTACTTAAAGTTTCATCTTCTTGATTGGTTACTACCCTATCTATCAAGATTAAAATAGCGTTTTCATCAGTCAGATACTCATTTTTAATAGCTTTATCTTCTAATATGGTTTCAACCTTTTTTATCTCACCTTTAAAAACAACTCTGGCGAAACCTTTCTGCAATAATACAGCTAGCTCTTCTTTTAAAGTTCTGTTATTATGTGGATGTAAAGGACACAAAATAGTAACCGTAGCGTCTTCTGGCAATGCGGATATATAATTTACAACATCGGTAACCGAATCTTTTTTAACTACGGCACCAGAAACCGGGGAAATCGTTTTTCCTATTCTACTAAAAAGCAGCTTTAAATAATCATAGATCTCTGTTGATGTACCAACAGTAGACCTAGGGTTTGATGTAATTACTTTTTGCTCTATGGCAATAGCAGGGGCAATACCTTTGATGTAATCTACATCAGGCTTGTTCATACGACCTAAAAACTGCCTAGCGTAGGAAGATAAACTTTCTACATATCTTCTTTGCCCCTCGGCGTATAGTGTATCAAAAGCTAAAGACGATTTTCCAGAGCCAGACATTCCTGTAACCACTACAAGTTTATTTTTGGGTATGGCAACATCTAAATTTTTGAGGTTATGAACCCTTGCCCCTTTTATAATTATATTATTTACCGAGTTTTTATCTTCTATCATCCTTTTACAAAAGTAGGGCTTCTAAAAATTGTTTTGCACATTATTAAGTATTTTGACTTATTTTTAATATATCTTGCAAAGATGTAGCAAATTAACAAAAGCTAGCGTAATAGCGTTTAATTAGCTTTTGTATTTTAAAATATCTCAATTGATTAAAATAATGTATCTTATAAAAAACTTGATAATTAAATTTTGATTTTTATAAAATTATTATTTCATTTGGTAACAATAAATTTAACAACTCAAATTTTTAGCTTATAGAGAAAACTCTTACTTAATTAGAACTAACAACAGGAAGAATTAACTAGGAGGAATTATGAGCTATCAAACCAAATCAGACCAAGAACTGGTACATCTTTATATTAAAGGCAAAGATGCTGCTCTAACAGAATTAATTACCAGACACAAATCCAGAATATATACATCCATTTATTTATTAGTAAAAGATGAATATTTGGCTGAAGATATTTTTCAAGACACTTTTATTAAAGTTATCAAAACCTTAAAACAAGGTAGATATAACGAAGAAGGTAAATTTTTACCTTGGGTATTAAGAATAGGCCACAACTTGGTTATAGATTATTTTAGGAAACAAAAAAGATCGCCAGTTATTACTAATACCGATGGTTTTGACATTTTTGATGTTTTAGGGATTTACGATGAAAGTGCCGAGGACAAAATGGTTAAAGAACAAACCCATAAAGATTTAAAGCAATTGATTCATTTATTACCATCTGAGCAAAAAGAGGTATTAATTATGAGACATTATGGCGATTTATCTTTTAAAGAAATTGCAGATTTAACCCAAGTAAGCATAAATACCGCTTTAGGAAGAATGCGTTATGCGCTAAATAATCTGCGCAAAATGATTACAGAAAAAGAATTATCATTAAAAAATTGATTTTTTATTCGACTGTAAAATAATAGCAGCAGCTAAACGTTTCTATTTTATATTTAACAAATTTTAACAGTTAAAGCTTATGATAGAAACTTTTACACAACAAAACTCTGAATTGTTTGGCGAACAAAATAACGAGGAGGAAACTGCTATGAAAAATTTTACTATAGAAGAACACTTGTTTTACGAACAGTTGAAACCTGCTTTAAACACACTGATTAAAAATCCATCAGAAGAAAGTATTAAAAGGATTTTAAGATATTCTAAATCTTTATAAACAAAGAGGCTTCTTTATATTCCAAGAAGCCTCTTTGCTATGCTTTATTTTTTAATCGGTAATATTTGTAAACTTTAACTGCCGACATGATGACTGCACTAAAAATAATTAGACCAATTAACCCGTAAAGCCAATCTACTGCACTTTTTAAAACCACCGTAAAAACTATAGCTACTAAAAATATAGTTGCCAATTCATTCCATAACCTTAATTGGGTACTTGTCATTTTAAAAATTCCATTTCTGAGTTGCTTGATAATTCTACCGCATAGAAAATGATAGATAAGTAAACCTATAACAAAAGCTATTTTTACTTGCATCCAACCGGTTTGTAATAAACCGGGATTTAGGTGTAGCATAGTTAAACCAGCCAGAACGCTTAATAACATAGCCGGCGTAGTGATGATATTCCAAAGTTTTGATTCCATTATTTGGAATTGCTTTTGTAAAATATCGCGTTCTAAAGCAGGCTTTTCATTAGCTTCTGTATGATAAATAAATAACCTTACGATGTAAAAAAGCCCAGCCATCCAGCTAACTACAAATATGATATGTATAGACAGAACGTATTGGTACATTTTCGTTTGATTAATTTACTTTATGAAACCTTAGTAAACACTACATCTAGTATCTAAACTCTTTTACTACTTCTATAGCGTATTTTACATTGTCGAAAGGAATATCAGGCATAATACCGTGGCCTAAATTAAAGATAAAGCCTTTTTCTCCACGCATACGTTCAAAAAGTCTATGGATTTTCTCTTTGATAACCTTTTTATCTGCATAAAGAACAAAAGGATCAAGATTTCCTTGAACTGCCATTCCTTGTGGTAAACGTTGCTTAATATCTTTCAAATCAACATTCCAATCTATAGAAACAACATCTGGCTTAGCTTCTGCCATTAGTGGTGCAAAAACCGAGCTTCCTTTACAAAAAGAAATAACTGGAATATCTTTTCTATTTAGTTTACTGATGATTTCTTTGATGTAACGATGAGAAAACTCGTTATAATCATCCCAACTTAAAGCCAAAGCCCAACTATCAAATATCTGAACAGCGTTAACACCAGCTGCAATTTGCAGGTTTAAATAGTCAACCGTTACTGTTGCAATTTTACTTAAAAGCTTATGTGCCAATTCTGGATGATTATGAATCATAAGTTTTGTTAATTTAAAATCTTTAGAAGAACCACCTTCTACAAGATAACTCATTACGGTAAAAGGTGCACCTGCAAAGCCAATTAATGGAATTTGCTTATCTCCCAAAGCGCTTAACCTTTGCTGAATAACTTTTATTGCATCAGCAACATATTGTAAACGATGGGTAACATCAACTTCTAGGGCATCAATATCTTGAGCTGTTCTTACCGGATTGGCAAATCTGGGTCCAACACCTTGTTCAAAACTTAAATCGCCGCCCATTGCTTCTCCTGTAACCAAAATATCTGAAAACAAAATAGCGGCATCTATACCCAATAAATCAACTGGTAACATGGTTACATCAGCAGCAATTTCTGGTGTTTTACACATTTCCAGAAAAGAATATTTGTTTTTAATCTCCCAGTATTCTGGCATAAATCTGCCTGCCTGACGCATCATCCAAACTGGTGGGCGTTCTGTTTCCTGAGATAAAGCTGCTTTAATAAATAATGAATCCTTCATTTAATTTGATGTAACTCTTTTTCTAAATTTTTTAATATGCTTTGTTGTCTGGCTGGCAAAGGTATCTTTTTTGCTTCTGCTATCCATAACAAACCTTTTTCTTTTTGCTTATTTCTGAGATTAATATTGGCTAAGTGCATGATAGTTATACCTAAATCTTGAGCTTTAAGTCCCGAAAAGGCTGCTTTTTCTAAATGGTGCTCAGCAGTTTTATAATCCATCTGATGTATAGCTATACAACCTAATAAATATGCGTAATAAGGTTTTCTCTTTTTACTTAAATATTGAGGTTTGGCAATGCTGAGAAGTAAATTTTTAGCTGTTTCGTAATCTTTGTTTTTAAATTGCTTAGCCGCTAAAATAATAGGTCCTTCTTTAAAATAGCCCCAAACAACCAAACCAATAAATAAAAAGCTTAATGCTGCAATTTCATAAACTTTTAAAGTTATGGCCAACGCAGCAACAATTAAAAGTAAGAAAACAACTAACCACCTAGCCTTATTACTAAACATGTTTTTTAAGCATCAGTAAATTTATAACCAACGCCTCTAATAGAGTGGAAATAAATAGGATTTTTTTGATCTGGCTCAAAGTATTTTCTAAACGTAAGGATAAAATTATCTATAGTTCTGGTTGATGGATAAACATCGTAATTCCAAACAGTTTCTAAGATTTGCTCACGGGAAACAGCCTCATTCTTGCGCTCTATCAATAATTTTAAAAGCATGGTTTCCTTTTTGGTTAATGGAGTAATGGTGCCATTTTCATGCTTTAGCTCAAAGGAATTGAAATAAATAGTTTTATCACCTATTTTGTATGAATTGATTTCCTTTAAATCATCGCCTTTCATACTTCTTTTAATAAGATTATTTACCCTCAAAATAAGCTCTTCTAAATTGAAGGGTTTTGTTAGATAATCATCAGCACCTTTTTTAAGTCCGGTAACCCTATCTTCAGAAGTATTTTTAGCTGTCAAGAACATGATAGGTACCTCGCTATTTTCTAGCCTGATAGTTTCAGCAACCTGAAAACCATCTATCTCAGGCACCATAACATCTAAAATGATGAGGTTAAATTTTTCTTCTTTAAAAACTTTTAAAGCTTTTTTTCCGTCAGTTACGGCTCTTACAAAAAAGCCTTCCATTTCTAGGTTTAGTTTGATGGCTTCAAGAAGGTGTTCTTCATCTTCCATCAATAATATTCTTTGTTTATTTACCATAATTGTAATTTTTTATCCAAAAGAAACTTCAAAAATAGTTCCGCTTGGTGTGTTGTTTTTTACTTTAATAAGTGCTTGATGATTTTCTAACACTTGTTTCACAATAAATAAACCCAAACCTGTGCCTTTAGTTTTACGTGTATTCTCGCTACCTACTCTGTAAAACTTATCAAATATCTTTGGCTTTTCTACATCTGGTATACCCATACCTAAATCGGCAACTTTAAAGCATACTTTACCATTACTTTTACGCTCTAAACTTACATGAATAGGCACACAGTCTGGCGAATATTTTACTGCGTTTTCTATTAAATTGGTTACTACAGAAGCCATGGCAAACTTATCACCAGTAATAAAAATATTTGGTTCTATTTGTGTAATTAATGCTTCTTTATTGCAAACATGTATTTGTAACCTAGCTACAATTTTTTCTATTAATTCTGATAAGTTAAGCTGCTCTTTAGGAAAACTATAAGATTTATTCTCAATCTTTGAAGCAAGCAACATATTTTCAACTAAATCATCTAACCTTTCTATATCAAGTAGCGACTTTCCAATGAAATTTTGTTGAGTTTCTTTATCTAAATCTCTCTTTTGTATAGTTTGGAGATATAATTTTATAGAAGCAAGAGGAGATTTAAGCTCATGAGTTACAGAAAGCAAGAAATTCTTTTGCTGCGCATTCATTTTCTTTTCTCTGTTAATAGCTTTATGCAATTTATACGCTCCAAAACTCATCAAAGAAACAAAAACAATACCTTCGCCAATTACCATACCTCTTCTAATAGGCTCCAACTCAATAAGTAAAGTTGCCCACCAAAATAATTGTGCAATTACGTAGAAAACTAAAACGTAAAATATGGTTAGCGGTTTCATGTTATCTGCTTCTGAATACGATGTCTAAAGTTTCAAAAATTTGTCTTTTTGCCTTCTCTAAATCTAACTTACTGTGCGCTGCTGATATAAAGCCTACCTCGTAACCTGAGGGTCCGAAATAAACTCCCCTATTAAGTAATTCTTTGTGCATCACCTTAAACTTCTCCATACTAGCCGGGTCTATATCTTCTGCCGTTTGGATTTTATCTTTATCGGTGAAGGCAAACCAAAAGATAGAACCTATAGTAAACACTTTAAATTTATAGTTTTTTGCAGTGGCGTAACGTTGTATAGAATCTGTAAACTCTTGAGTTTTATTATTTAATTCTTTATAAAAGCCAGATTTACTAAGTTCGGTTAATTGAGCAATACCAGCAGCCATAGCAACCGGGTTGCCAGATAATGTACCTGCTTGATAAACCCCTCCTTCCGGAGATATATTAGACATAATTGCCGATGAAGATGCATAAGCACCTACAGGTAACCCACCGCCAATAATTTTACCGTAAGTAACAATGTCTGGTTGTATATCATAATATCCGGCAGCACCTTCAAAACCTACTCTAAAGCCAGAAATTACTTCATCAAATATTAATAAAGCACAGTTTTCATTACAAATATCTCTTACAAATTGTAGAAAATCTTTGTCTTGTAAAAGTAAACCATTATTAGCTGGCACTGGCTCTATAATAACTGCCGCAATTTGGTCTTTAAATCCCTCAAAAGCCTTTTTCAAAGCTTCTTTATCATTAAGCGAAACTACAATAGTTTCATTAGCAAAAGATTTTGGTATACCAGCAGATGATGTTTCTCCAAAAGTAACCAAACCAGAACCCGCTTTCACTAGAAGAGAATCTGAGTGACCATGATAACAGCCTTCAAATTTTATAATTTTATCTCTTTTGGTAGTACCTCTTGCTAAACGGATAGCAGACATTACAGCTTCTGTACCAGAACTCGTAAATCTTATCTTTTCTATGTACTTATTATTAGAGATGATAAGCTCTGCCAATTCATTTTCTAAAGCTGTTGGAGCACCAAAAGACATTCCATTAGCCATTACCTCAACAACTTTTTCTCTTACTTTTGCAGGATTATGACCTAAAATTAATGGTCCCCATGAGCAGCAAAAATCAATAAATTGATTGCCATCTGCATCCCATAAATAGCAACCATCACCTTTTTCTATAAAAAGAGGCGTTCCATAAACAGATTTAAAAGCTCTTACCGGTGAATTTACACCACCTGGAAAAAAGGTTTTTGCTTTTTCATATAATTGAGCAGACTTTTCTCTGGATATATCTGGTTTTGCTCCAGAATTTAAGGATGTAGTTTCTTCCTCACCGCTACTAAAAATCTTTTTTATCGAATCGAACATCTTTTTATAATTATGGGGTAATCTCTTATTAAATCCAATTATTAGCCAAAACTTCCTTGGCATGATAAGTTAAAATAACATCAGCTCCAGCTCTTTTAATACCCATTAAGGTTTCTAAAGTAGCTTTCTTTTCATCTAACCATCCATTTTGTGCCGCTGCTTTTATCATGGCGTACTCACCACTTACGTTATATGCCGCAATAGGTAAGTCAAAATTATCTTTCATTAATTTAATAACATCTAGATAAGCTAAAGCTGGTTTCACCATTAAAAAATCGGCTCCTTCTTGGCTATCTAACATCCCTTCAATTAAAGCTTCTCTTTGGTTTGCCGGATTCATCTGATAAGTCTTTTTATCACCAAAACGTGGAGCAGAATCTAAAGCATCTCTAAAAGGTCCGTAAAATGCACTTGCATATTTTGCTGTATAAGACATAATAGAAACATTGGTAAAACCTGCTGCATCTAGTGCTTCTCTGATGTATCCTACTCTGCCATCCATCATATCAGAAGGTGCAACAATATCTGCACCAACTTCTGCCTGTGCTACAGCCATTTTAGCTAATATTTCTAGCGTTTCATCATTTACAATTTCACCATTTCTAACTAAACCATCATGCCCATCAGAACTGTATGGATCCATAGCTACATCTGTAACAATACAAGCTTCTGGAAAATTAGATTTAACCTCCTTAATCGCTTTTAGATACAATCCATTTTTATTCAAGCTTTCTGTAGCTTTTGTATCTTTTAGAGATTCTTCTAGATTTGGGAATAAGTCAAAAGATTTAAGACCAAGTTTAAGACAAGACTCAACTTCTTTTAAAAGTAAATCAATAGAATACCTATAAATGCCTGGCATAGAAGAAACCTCTGTTTTTTGATTTTTACCATCAATAATAAAAAGCGGAAAAATAAAATCAGAAGCTCTAAGAAAATTCTCTTGAACCATATTTCTAATCACCTCAGATTTTCTGTTTCTTCTTGGTCTGCTAAGCATCATCATATTAAATCTATTTTATATCTATCCCAAAAACTGCCTCAGCCAAACCAATTTCATCTGGCGATGAAGGCAATATATAAGGAACATTCATTTCATCGAACTTTTTACCGGTGGATACCCCTATTGCAACAATTTTTTGTCCTGGCTCCAATAAGTTATCCACAAAATAGGCTTCAACGTTAGACGGACTGGTGAATACCAATACATCTGCGAAACTTTGGTCAACATCATCAACCAATATGGTTTCATATATGGTTAAATTTGTTATTTGTGTTTCTTGTGATAAAGCTTTTTGTATGGTTCTTAAAGAATCTTTTGCTGATGGAAATAAAACATGTGTTCCGTTAGCTACAGATGCAAATTCATCAGCTACTTCTGTAATATCACCATTATCTCCAACAAAAGACGGTACTTTTCCTAGTTGCCTTAAAGCATCTTCTGAACCTCTACCTGCAACTCCAAATTTCACATCCTTTGGTAACACAGGATTTAATTTAAAAAAGTACTCGATTCCGTTTTTACTACTGAAGAAAATCCAATCTATATTTCTAAAAATGTAAGAATCAAGTTTATGTATGGTTGGTACAGTTTTAATTAATGATCGAGCTTCAATCTCTATACCATGCTTTGTTAAAGCTTTATAAAAATAGCTATGCTCTGATAATTCTCTCGATATGAATACTTTTCTAGCTAATTTTCTTTTTTCTAAATCAAATTTAGCTACAATTTTCTCTGCTAAATTTTCAGTTGTTGATGATTCTATATATAATCTATCTGGAAACTCTTCACCTGAATTTGCCTTGGTTGTCCAAACTTTAAATAAATTATCTTCTTTCTCGCAATAACAACCTAACGGCATGTGGCAGCCGCCATTAAAAAGATTAAGAACTTTTCTTTCTACAGCAATGCAAGCTGCTACGTCAGCGTCATTAATTTGCTGTAAAATTGTATTAAGCTCATCATCCTGATCTCTCGTTTGAACAGCCAAAACACCTTGTGCAGGAGCCGGTACAAGCTCAGAAGTAGGTTCAATCTCTTCTATGTAAAATTCAGATAAATCAAGCTCTAATCTACTAATACCAGCTTTAGCTAAAATAATGGCATCATAATTTTCATCTCTTAATTTTTGAATTCTTGTATTGATATTACCTCTTAAATCTTCAATCTCCAAATCAGGTCTAACTGCTAGTAATTGAGATTGTCTTCTGTTAGATGAGGTACCTACAATGCCATTATGCTTAACTGATAGCTTTTTGGATAAGTCTACACAATCTTTTAAGATTAAAATAATCTCAGACGGATCCTCTCTTTCAGAAACGGCAGCAATTCTTAATCCAGGAGGATTCTCTGTTGGTAAATCTTTATGAGAGTGAACAGCTATATCAATAGTTCCTGCTAGAAGATGCTCTTCTAATTCTTTTGTAAAAAAACCTTTTCCTTCTAATTTATCTAATCTGAGATTTAATATATGATCTCCTTGAGTTTTGATAATTTTAATTTCAGTTTCAACACCAATGTGATTAAGTTTTGCAGCCACATTGTTAGCTTGCCAGAGTGCAAGGTCACTCCCTCTTGTTCCTATGATAATTGTTCTATTCAATTGACTTAAAATATAGGTAAAAATAAAACTTTTGAAGCTATTTTATGAAAAGTTGGATATTATGCGTTATTAACTAAAATATCTTTAGCCATAACCATAGGAACACTTATATATTTTTTCTCCATATAAGCCATAACCTTTTCTAAAACCTCTCTGGAAGTAGGATCTAAAGAATTTACTTCATCTGCAAATACAGAATTTAACGCTCTAGATTTGATTTCCTTTATCTTTTCAGGAACCTCTTTCATGGCGAGCTCAATTCTACGTTGCTTCAAAATAGGTCTGAATTCTTTAATATTCTTCTCTATAATTGCTTCGCCATTAATTAATTCTTGATAACGCTCTTTAAGATTTTTTTCTGCTATATCCTGTAAAGTTTTAACATCAATATATTCAAGCTTAAAATTTGCTATTACCTCCTGATGAGTATCATTAGGTATAGCTAAATCTACAATAATTTTCTTTGATGTATCTCCATTTAACAGCTTTATATATAAATCATTAGTGATAATGGGTTCTGTTGCACCTGTACAAGTGATAATTACATCAAAACCTGAAGAATAATTCGTTAAGTCTTCTAGTGTGTAAGCAACACCACCCAGTTGTGAGGCCAACGCTTGCGCTTTACTTAAAGTCCTGTTAAAAACAGAAAAATTTTGATATTTATGCTTTTTAAGATATTTAGCTAAATTCTGATTTGTTTCTCCTGCCCCTATAATTAAAATCCTACTATTTGGGATTATTTTTAAATCTCTAAGCTTTCTATATGCTAAGGAGACAACAGAAATAGGGTTTTTAGAAATATTGGTGTATGTATAAACCTCTTTAGCAGTTTTCACAACCCTATTCATAATAAGTCTCATAAAATCTCCTGTAAAACCTTTCTCTTTACAAGACTCGTAAGCTTTTCTTACTTGTGCTAATATCTCCTTTTCACCAACAACCAAACTTTCAAGCGAACTTGAAACACGCATTAAATGATTAAGAGCATCTTCCTGTTCATAAATGCAACATCCGTCAACAATAAGATTTAAATCACTATCAGCTACCCTACCTCTATGAAATACATCTAAAAAGCGTTTTACAAAATCTTTGCTAATATCATGCTCTGCTGTAAAAATAAATTCTACTCTATTACAGGTACCCAAGTAAAATATTTCAGAAATATTGAACTTTTCCCGAACCAGATGAAGTGTCGAATCTATAGCATCATTACATAATACTAAACATCCCAACTTATCAAGCTCAATCTGCTTATGAGTAAACGCTATAATTTTTAGATACTTCAATGATATATTTTTGAACTCTACAAATGTAAAATAGCTATCTTACTCCTATGTCAATCATTTGTCAATTGCAATTATTTAGAAAGGATTTAAATAACCATTATTTTTTTTATTACAAGACTTGGAAAATCAAATACATTTAACATTTTTATAAAAATAATTTTCTATGATAGAAAGCATCATCACCACTATAAATAGCTTAATCTGGAGCAATGCCCTTATTATTTTATGCCTTGCTGCGGGAATTTATTTCTCCATAACAACCGGATTTTTACAAATCACACATGTTAAAGAAATGCTTAAGCTACTCTTTAAAACAGAATCTTCTAAAAAAGGTGTAAGCTCATTTCAAGCATTTTCTATAGCTATTGCCGGTAGGGTTGGCACAGGAAATATTGCTGGTGTTGCCACTGCCATTGCTATGGGTGGTCCTGGTGCAATTTTTTGGATGTGGGTAATTGCTTTTCTAGGAAGTGCTTCTGCTTTTATCGAAGCCACTTTAGGGCAAATTTATAAAGAGGTAAAAGATGGTCAGTATCGCGGTGGTCCTGCGTTTTACATAGAAAAGGGTCTTCATATAAAATGGTATGCCATGTTATTTGCAATAGCAACTATCCTGAGTACTGCTATTTTTTTACCCGGAGTACAAAGCAATAGTATTGCAACAAGTAGTTTTAATGCTTTTGGTATACCTCTAGAATATACAGGTATATTTATTTCTATTCTTTTAGCACTTATAATTTTTGGAGGAGTTAAAAGAATTGGTAAAGTTGCTGAAATAACCGTTCCCTTTATGGCCGGTGCCTACATATTAATGGCTGTTGTTATTATTTTAATGAATATAAGTGAAGTCCCCTCCGTTCTTTACCTTATTATAAAGTCTGCATTTGCTGTTGAACCGGCATTTTCCGGTCTCTTCGGAATGGCGATTTCATGGGGAGTTAAAAGAGGTATTTACTCCAATGAAGCAGGACAAGGGACAGCTCCACATGCCGCCGCCGCTGCTGAAATATCACATCCAGTAAAGCAAGGACTTGTTCAGGCATTTTCTGTTTACGTAGATACACTTTTTGTTTGTACAGCTACAGCACTAATGATACTATTTACAGGAAAATACAATGTAATAAATCCGCAAGGTGGTTTTATAGTAGAAAATTTACCAGGTATAGCAACGGGGCCAGCATTTACACAATTAGCAATAAGTCATCATTTCCCACTTTTAGGTAACCCTTTTGTTGCAATCTCTTTATTCTTTTTTGCTTTTACCACGCTAATGGCATATTACTTCATTGCAGAAGCAAACTTAAGCTATTTGGATATCAAAAATCGAAAATGGTTAATATGGTTGCTCAGAATATTATTCATTATCAGTGTATATTATGGGACAATAAAAACGGCAGAAATCGCATGGATCATTGGCGATATAGGTGTTGGAGTTATGGCTTGGTTAAATATCATAGCAATATTTTTACTGAGAAAACCTGCTTTAATCGCTTTGAAAGATTATAAAATGCAAAAGAAAAAAGGATTAAATCCTACATTTAACGCCAAAGAATTAGGGATTAAAAATACAAGTGAGTGGTAAACGAAATAGCTAATACGTTTAAATTAACTCTGATTATGTAAAAAATGAGTTTTTCAAAGATGCTTTATATAACCCACTATTTTCTAAAAGGCCCATTCTCTTTATTTATTGTTGCTTTATATAGATATAAAGAAAAATATAATTATAGCGTTATAGTCCTTCACTAGTCCGTAAATACCTGATAAGTTAACATTAGAGATAGATGTTGTGCTAAAATACTAATGTGCTACTAGAATGTTAAACACTTCATTCACTAGTATCCATAAAATATAAAAGAAAAGAATGAAAAGAAATATTATCGTAAGGAATCCGATAATCACAAAAAAGC
>NZ_DLHN01000042.1 GCF_002483235.1 Pedobacter glucosidilyticus
TACGGAACTTCGGATGGTTTCTCTTTACGTTTATTAGATAAAGGTAGTGATGTAGATTATCAAGAATTTGATAAAATTAATGCCGAGTTTTTAGCCGCTCTAAAAGAAAGAAAAGAACTAAGTGGTTTGTTTTCTTTTTATTCTGCCAAATATCCGCAGTATGAAATTTTAGTTGATAATGAGCTAGCCATGCAAAAAGGAGTTTCTGTAGGAGATGCTATGGAAAATCTAAACGTGATGATTGGTAGTACCTACGAGCAAGGTTTCATCCGTTTTAACAACTATTATAAAGTTTATACCCAAGCAGGTCCTGAGTTTAGGAAACAACCATCAGACATCCTAAACATGTTTATCAAGAACGAGAGCGGCGAAATGGTCCCTTATTCTGCATTTATGAAGATTAAGAAAACACAAGGTCCAAATGAAATAGCTCGTTATAATTTGTATATATCGTCTTTAATAAGTGGTGTTCCGGCAAGTGGTTATTCATCCGGAGATGCTATTGAAGCTATTAAAGAAGTAGCTGCCAAAACCTTACCTCGTGGTTATGATATTGCTTGGGAAGGGCTTTCTTATGATGAAGCAAGAAGAGGAAACGAAGCTTTGTATTTATTCTTGGTAGTATTATTCTTTGTTTATCTGATTTTAGCAGCACAATACGAAAGTTTTATTCTGCCTTTAGCAGTTTTACTATCGCTCCCTCCGGGTATATTTGGTTCTTTTTTCTTGTTAAAAGCCATGGGCTTAGCCAATGATGTTTATGCACAAGTTGGACTAATTATGCTGGTTGGTTTGTTAGGGAAAAATGCCGTACTAATTGTAGAATTTGCTGTCCAGAAACATCATAAAGGTGCTACTGTACTAGATGCTGCTATAGAAGGGGCAAAAGCTCGTTTTAGGCCAATATTGATGACATCTTTTGCCTTTATTGCAGGTTTAATTCCGCTTGTAATAGCTACTGGTCCTGGTGCAGTGGGTAACCATACCATAGGCGCATCTGCCTTAGGGGGCATGCTTTTCGGAACCATCTTCGGTGTCATCATTGTGCCTGGCCTTTATTTCATTTTTGGTAAGCTACAAGAAGGTAAACATCTGATTAGAGATGAAGATGAAAACCCATTAAGTGAAGACTTTGTAGAAAGCCATTCTGAATCTGCGTTAAGCAAAAAAATCCAAAAAATTATTAAACGCATTACAAATAAAAAAGACCATGAAAGTAATAACTAAATACGTGTTACTTGTCATCTGTATGGTATGGCTTGGTGCGTGTAAAGTACCTGCTATTAGCAGTAAACAAGAAAATAAATCAACTCCTGTTAGTTATGTCAATTCTCAGGACACCTTAAATACAGCAAAAATTAAATGGAAAAGCTATTTTAAAGATCCTTTCTTAGTAGCACTTATTGATACTGCACTTTCTAATAATCAAGAGTTAAACATCACTTTACGTGAGATAGAAATAAGTAAAAATGAGGTAAGAGCTAGAAAAGGAGAATATTTGCCATTTATAAACATAGGAGCTGCTGCAGGCTTAGACAAGGCTGGTAAATTTACTTGGGATGGTTTCTCTGAAGAGGATTTAAAAGATAATCCGGATAGAGGGCCTAAATACGTTGGAGATTTTAAAATAGGTTCCTTTTTGTCTTGGGAGTTAGATGTTTGGAAAAAGCTTCGTAACGCAAAAAAGGCAGCAGTTTTAAGATATTTAGCAACTGTGGAGGGGAGAAACTTCATGGTTACTAACCTTATATCTGAAATAGCCAGTTCTTATTATGAGTTAATGGCGCTAGATAATTTATTGGGAATTATACAGCAAAATATAGCCTTGCAGGATAATGCGCTTCAAATTGTTAAACTACAAAAAGAAGCAGCAAAAGTATCTCAGTTAGCGGTAAATCGTTTTGAGGCACAATTGCTATATACCAAAAATTTGCAATTTGAGATTCAGCAAAAACTTATAGAAACAGAAAATAGAATTAATTTCTTAACCGGACGCTTCCCACGAAGAATTCAGCGTAATGGCGCAGCGTTTAATAACCTAGAAATCAATGCTGTTTCCGTAGGTATACCTTCTCAATTGTTAGAAAACAGGCCAGATATTCATCAAGCTGAGTTAGAACTTGCAGCAGCTAAACTAGATGTAAGAGCTGCAAAAGCTAATTTTTATCCTTCGTTTAGCTTGCAAGCAGGTATTGGTTTTCAAGCTTTTAATCCAAGTTACTTGTTAAAACCAGAATCAATTCTTTGTAACCTAGCTGGTGATTTAGTAGCACCGTTAGTAAATAAGAATGCGATAAAAGCAACCTATCTTAATGCCAACGAGAAGCAAATACAAGCCGTTTATAATTATGAGCGTTCTATCTTAAACGCTCATATAGAAGTGGTAAATCAGCTTTCAAGAATAAATAACTACACCAAAAGTTATGAAACTAAAGCAAAGGAAGTTGATATTTTAACACAATCTATCACCATTTCAAACAGTTTATTTAGTTCTGCTAGGGCAGATTATATAGAGGTTTTATCAACCCAAAGAGAAGCTTTAGATGCTAAAATAGACTTGATAGAAATTAAGTTGAAACAGCTAGATGCACAAGTAAATGTTTACAAAGCATTAGGCGGCGGTTGGAATTAATTTCTAACTTTTAATAAAAAGAGGCTGTCTCCAATCAACATTTTGTATCAGGCTGAGCGGAGTCGAAGCCTTTTCTGAGTATATCAGAGAACATTTCGACTCCGCTCAATGTGACAAATATGATTTTTGAGACAGCCTCTTTTTTATTTAATGATGTTTAGCATGTAATTTTTTATCGAGCCAATAAGTAGCTTTAGTGGTTAATATACCTATTCCGGCTCCAGTAATTACATCACTAAAATAATGTCTGTTATTATACATTCTAAAAGCTCCAGTTGCTCCGGCAGCTAAATATCCGCTGTAGCTTAAAATAGGTGCTGTATGTTTAAATTCTTGATGTAAAATTTCAGCGCCTACAAAAGCTGTTGCGGTATGCCCAGATGGAAAAGAATTTTTAGCGCTAGCATCTGGTCTTAATA
>NZ_DLHN01000005.1 GCF_002483235.1 Pedobacter glucosidilyticus
ACTATCTTTGCGGCTTCAAATCTAAAACATATATATCATGATTGGCGTAGGAGAAAAATTCCCAACATTTTCAAAATTAGCAGTAACCAGCCTAGAAAAAGGCAAAGAATTTGAAACCATTACTTCAGATTATTTAGTAAACGATGACAACGTATGGACAGTAATGTTCTGGTGGCCAAAAGATTTTACTTTTGTTTGCCCAACAGAAATTGCTGAGTTTAATAAAAACTTTGGTGAGTTTAGAGACAGAGAAACCCGTTTAATTGGCGCCTCTACAGATTCAGAATTTGTTCACTTAGCTTGGAGAAATAACCACGATGATTTACGCGGTCTTAAATTTCCAATGCTTGCAGATACTTCTAAATCTTTAGCTCAGGATTTAGGCATCCTAACTAATGATAATGAGAAAGTAGCTTACAGAGCAACGTTTATTATAGATCCTACAGGTATCATCCGTTGGGTATGTGTAAACGATTTAAGCGTAGGACGCAACGTAAAAGAAGTTTTACGTGTGTTAGACGGTTTACAAACTGATGAACTTTGCCCTTGCAATTGGGAAAAAGGACAAGAAACATTAACTGTTTAAGACATTTTTTTAAGCTGTTTCATAGCAAACAATTTTATCTTATTTGCCAAGATTTTATTCTTGTCGGTTTCCAACTCAGCTTAGTTACACTTAGTTGTATCTTCTGAAGTTTAATAACTTCTTGTTATAGAAAGATATTTCATATAAATCAATATGAATTGACGTTTTTAGGTAGTTCGATAGTCGAGCCCAAGCATTAACAACCGTTTACTTCCAATTCCGCCTTGGCGGTTGCGGAATCTACAGGACTAGCCCTAGCAGAACCTTTAGAAGCAAGCGGCGCAGCGGAGAGTTTTTGGTTACTTTTTGCGGAAAAAAGTAACTTGACATGGCCGGTCAAGAGGCCGGAAAGCTTGTGCGTTAATGCCTGATTTTGAAATATTTTAACGTCAGTAGTAAGAGAGTCGAAGGAAACAAGATAAACTGCCTTTATGAAACAGCTTTTTTTGTTGCTTCATATCATCATCATTTAAGAATCAGAAGAATGGAAAATATTAAAGAAACTACTCAAGAGTTATTAGCAATTTTTGGTTTATCTAATTTAGATAACAAAGCATTAGCCTTATTAAATGAAACCGAGTTTAAGTATTTAAGAGATTTAAAGTTAAACTTAAATAGCACTTTAACATCAGAGTTCTTATCAGAAAAAGAGTGCGGCTTAATAGGTTTAAGTGTGGCAACAAACAACCAAAATGCTATTTTAATTGATTTTTACCATAGCTATGCTGTACAACATGGCGCTACAGCAGATGAATTGGCTGAGGCAGTTTCTTGCGCTTCCTTATTAGCATCTAATAATATTTTTTACCGTTTCCGTCATTTTACGCAAAAGGAGAAATATACTCAAATTCCTGCCCGTATCAGAATGCAAATTATGATGAAGCCGGTAACCGGGAAAGAGTTTTTTGAGCTATTAAGTTTAGCCATATCGGCGGTCAATGGTTGCGAAATGTGTGTTAATGCTCACGAAGACTCCTTAATTAAATTGGGTACTACAGAAGAAAGAATTTTTGATGCAGTAAGAATTGCCTCTTTAGTTACAGCCACCGGTAAAGTTATTTATTAGGCTTTACGATTAAATATTTTGCAATTTTAGAAATTGTGGAAAACTATTTTAACAAAATTGTTTAAATGATTTGCTTGTAAGTGCATATTTTTCTTAAATTAGTGTTAAGGTTAATCATCCCTTAAAGCAGTACACACATCATTACTTTAAGGACAAATAAGTTTTAATTGTTAACAAACAAAGCCTGTATGAGTTTCATGCAGGCTTTGTTTGTTTTAGCTCTTTCAAAAAATAATCAAGGCTTTAGGGGTCATCCAGCAGGTAACCAGAACAATTGAAATTTCTGCTTCAAACACCTTAAAATATCTTTTAGAAAATTAGTAATTTTTATTCAAAAAATACACTAAGCCCCCTTGCTTAGAGCTAGCTTACAGCTACCTTACGGCAACCTTACAGCTACCCCCTCAAAAACATTTTTCAAAAAGTGCATTTCCAGCGTTTAAATGGGGTATTAAATCTGGTGTTTTCATCATAAAAATACACTAAGGGGTGTATTGGCTTTTCTTTAAAAACGCATCAATAGCATAGATAACATTTTGCAGTCGGTTGTTTAAACCACCAACTTCTACATAGTTAGCATGTAAAGCTTTTAACTCTTTACGCCATACATCCATAAAATAATCGCTTAAACCTTCAAAATCTCTCAGCGGGTCGGGTTCCCAAGGGATATCATTTTTCAGCAGGATATAAAAATCGTATTTATGACTTTGTAAAGCATCTAATACAGGTTGTGGAGTTTCTCCTAATTGGTAATCGCTCCAGATTTTAACGGTCAAGAAAGTAGTATCACAAATCAATAAACCTGTATGACAAGCCACTTCCATAGCTTCTTCTAAAGCTATCTGCCCATAAAACATGTTAAGTTCATCCTGTAAAGTACAAGGTGCTGTTAAAGCCGCACAATAATAACGGGCATACTCTGGCACCCAAAGTGTTTTATAATGTTGAGCCAAGCCTTTAGAGACAGTGCTTTTCCCGGTAGACTCTGGTCCTACGATAGCTATTTTGATGATTTTTTTATTCATGCCCTTGATAAATCCTTATAACTTTTCTTCCAGTCTATATAACCTTTTAAAGCTATAAACAAGAAAACAAAATAAAGAAATGCGGTTGCCATTAAATTTTTATGAATATACAAAGGGATATAAACGGCATCAACCCATATCCAAATGAGCCAGTTTTCTAGCTTTTTACGCGTCATGAGAAACTGCGCTATAAAACTGGTAGCTGTACAAAAACCATCTATATAAGGAACATCAGAGTCGGTAAAATCATCAAGCAGATATCCAAAAGTTACACTGGCACTTAAAAGAACTATAGTAGCAATGAGCCATTCTTTTTTAGTGAGTTTGGTAATAGGCCTTTCTGATATAAAGGTTTTGTTTTTTCCAAAACCCCAATAATACCAGCCATAAATAGCCGTAAAAAGAAAATAGAATTGTAAAATAGTATCTCCGTAAAGTTTTGCCTCATAAAAAATATAGATATAAGTAACAATACTTAAAATAGAAATAGGCCAGTTCAGGATATTTTCTTTAGCTGCCAGATAAACACATAACGCACCTGTAATTACCCCAAACCATTCTAGGTAGCCAATAGCTTTAAACTGATGTATGATTTCTTGAAGTAAGTCCATAAAAAAAATTGATTAAATTTTTTAGCCAAGATATAGTTAAATAAAGGACTTCTTAAATTACATTTAACAATTAAGGTAAAAATATTAAAAGAGGCAGTTCTAGGTATTATTTGACTTTAGAATTGGAGTTGAACAAGAATATAGCATTTTAGATCTTTTACCGTTGATATCATTTATGGTGTTTTAGAATTAAGTCTTCGCTCGAGGCTTTCCAACCCTAGCCGGGTAGTGGCTTCTTTCTTTTCCTTGATGAAAAGAAAACACAAACGAGGAACGAGTTCATGAATGCCTTAAAAAAAGAACAAACAAAAAATGAATAAATCAAGGCTGATGAATATTTGTCGTTTCGTCTAAATAAATCTTTATGCACAATCCTGAGTGGTGTGAATGGTTTTATTTGATGAAAGTTTGTATAACACCCGTCGGATTGTTTCCCGCCAGTGCATAATGAAAGTTTTTGCAAAAGATTTATTTGCCTACAC
>NZ_DLHN01000017.1:0-152 GCF_002483235.1 Pedobacter glucosidilyticus
ACAAAATTAATCAAATCTTTAAGCATCCCCAACTTTTACGCTTGATCCCTTTTACGCTTGATCCTTAAAAAGGCATTCTTAAGAGGAGTTTTAAACCAAAAAAGCCCGATTTTCATCGGGCTTTTCTTGTGGGAGATACTGGGTTCGAACCA
>NZ_DLHN01000017.1:238-102128 GCF_002483235.1 Pedobacter glucosidilyticus
TGCTCTGAACCAGCTGAGCTAATCCTCCAAATCTTTTGGGACTGCAAAAGTAAAATCTTATTCGAGAAAAGCAAAATAAATTTGAAATTATCCTAAAACTTCTTCTAAAATGGTATGTGATTTTACTTGCCCAAAATCATCTATATGCAAACTATAATAATCAATAAGCTTATCTATCAAAAACTTACGACTTTGATGTGCTATTTTAAGTTGCTGATAGTTTTCTAAAGAACATCTTAATAATAAAATGAAATTTTGTAAATCATCATTGGTGATGTACAATAAGTGATTAGGCTGTTGCTTGCTAAAAACACCATTTTTTAAATCGAAATAATTGCTGGTATCGGCGTAACTGGTATCAGGGTAAAACCCTAAAAACCTAGTTAACTTCACTAAAAAGACGAGATGAAAATTGGCTATAGGTTCTTCTGCAGCATCTAAAAGCTCAATAGACTTAAAAATAAACTCAAAAAGTACTTCATCATCTGATTGTTGCCTTAATGATTTATACAAAATCTCATTGATAAAAATGGCAATAGAACTTTTCACTATATCATAAGGGATATGATGTAGCATAGGCATACTCCTGATGTCTGAAATTTTCTGAATACCACCATTGGGCTTGTGATAAACCACCATATCCAACAGGTGTAATGGCTGCAACATATTCATCTTCACCTTAGACTTAGCTTTTTTTACCCCATTAATCATGTAAGATTGCAAGCCAAACTTCTCTGTAAAAATTCTGGCTACTACACTACTCTCAGAGTAATCTGTAACTTTTAAAACAATGCCTCTGGTCTTATGAATCATGTTATCTTACGATCATCAATTTAGAAATAGCGGTATCTGTACCATTTTCTGCAACTATTAAAATCAGATATACGCCCGAAGAGGCGGCATCTCCATTAAATGTACGTCCGTCCCAAGTTGCTAAGCCTCCTTTTGCTACGGTTTGGTAAACCAAGTTACCGCTGATGTCTGTTATTTTAACCCTGGCTTGCTCTGTTAATCCTTTTATAGCGATTAAACCTGTATATCCCGGTCTTACCGGATTTGGATAAACTGTAATTTCAGAAAGCTTTGCAGATGCTGCTGTAGCATCGCCACGATAAGACATTAAACCACCTTCGGTAGCAAAAAACACTTCTCCACTTTCAGCTTCTACCTCAATATCTACAATACGGTTGCTGATTAAAGGGCTATTGCTGGTATTAAAATTTAAAATTTGTTTACGCAAATCCTCATCAAAAAGCCAAACGCCATTATTTGTACCTATCCATTTGCGGTTTGCGCCATCTATAGCTATACAATTTATCCGCTCCTGACTTAATACTGGTCTTATAAAGCCATTTTCCGTAATTGTTGGAATTTCTATCTCTACATTACTAAAGGCATCTTCTGGATTCTCAATTACAGCTATTCCCTTATCTGTACCTATCCATAAGGCACTTTTTATATCCTTTTTAATACTTAAAATATCGGTTCCGGGTAATAAATTGGTTCCAAAACCGATAACTCTAGCTTGCGAACCATTAAAAACTAACAAACCTCTGTTTCTAATCATGAGCCATTTCTGAGATGCATCATCTACCAGTAAACCTTTAGCTTCTATAAAAGCACCCGGTAGCGCATCCTGAAAAGAGAAAGCCTGCCATGTGCCATCCATTTTTAACACAGACAAAGGACTGCTAACTCCAAACTGACTTACCCAAATATTACCCGTTTGATCTTCTCCAATACCCGAAACTCTTATTGTAGCAGCATCACCAACGGTAGTTTGTAAACTGCTATTCGTATTGTTAAAAAGGCTAAAGCTATCTCTATCCTTTATTAATAAGCCATTAACAAAAGAGCCTAAGTAAGTTTTTGCTGCTGATTGATGTATAACTGTAAGATCTCTAATAGGTGCTAATACCGAGTTTGATTGCTCGTTATAATTCTTCCATTCACCGTTTTTAAACTCGGTAAAACCTAAATTTTGAAATAAAGGCGAGTAGGTATCGCTAAAACCACCTGGTGCCATAAGCAACTGTTTGTTTAGGGATGATAAATCTTTAATAATTTGGGTTTGAGGACCTGCTGGTGTATAATTTACAAAGCTAGCATCAGGTTTAAAACCTACTAAGCCAATTTTATCATCGGCTATTAAAACTTCTTGGTTTAGTAAGGTAACATCATTTACGTTGTTAAAAACATTGGCATTCTGGATGTTTTTGAGCTGATTGAATTGACTATCGTAAACAATAACTCTAAAGGGTGCTATGGTAATGAACCTCTTATCAGCTACTTTTAAGCGCTTAACATCAACAGCAAAAATGGAAGATAATTTCCATTGGTTATTCTCAAAAATATAAATCTGGTTGTTAAATAAGCCGTAGAGTTTCCCATTAAAATCTACAACAGACCTACAAACCCCACCCGGATATAGCTGATTGGAGGCATGTTTACGCCACCTGCTAAAATCTATCAATAAATCATTGAGATTGGCTTCGTAAATACCGGCAGAGCTTGCTGCAAATATTTTATCTCCTAAAATAACGGTTTCAAAAACTTCTAGAGGCGCACCGTTTTCGGTAAAAAAATAAGTATCTGTAACTTCTTTTCTAGCAAGATTATAGACCACTATACCAAAGGCGGTACTCAAAAAAGCCATTTCTTGCTTAAAAAATACAGTATTAATGGTTTTTCTACCTAAGTTATTACGGTTAAAAATCTCTGGTAGGTTATAAAGTTTACCCTTCTCTAAAACATCTATGTTTGCGTTTTGGTAAACGATGAAGAGTTGCTTGGTATTTGTATTCCATTTTGCAAGTTTGATATCACTACTTGCAAAACCATCTAAAACAGAAAATTTTTGTACTTCTTTGGTATTTCTATCTACAGTAAACAGCCCTCCACTAGTGGCACAAAAAGCCTCTTCCTCATTTATATCAGTACTAGAAGCATTAAAAAAGGGTAGATAAACTTGCCACTGGCCTATGCCAACTTGCTGACCAAATACTACTTTGCTAACCAATAGCCATATCAGAAGGAGCTTTATTTTCATTTACAGCCCCAAATTAAGGCTTATCACTTAAAGCACAAAAATATAGCACCTTTATTGTAACATTGTGGCTTAAATTTAATGGATAGGCTTTTTCTCACCATACCTTTTAAACATAAATACGATGTATAAAACTGTTGCTATGGCTAAGCTCATTAAACCAAAACCTAAAATATACTTACCAAAATCTGGATTAAATAAGTATAATAAAATACTGGCAGCTACTATAATTGCCGAGTATCTTAATGCGTAAACTGATCTTCTTAACATAAGCTTTTTTAGTAATGGTAATACAATTTTCAAACCAGTTTTTGTTTTTCTCTTTCTATTACTATTTAAACATCTAAATGCCTAAATTTGCAACCTTAATTTTGGAGACAAAGCGCTGATGTACAAAGAATATAAGCAACTTAACTTATCACAAATAGGCAAAGAAGTATTAGAAAGCTGGAAAAGCAATCATATTTTCGAAAAGAGTATCAACAATCGTCCGGCTTCTAAACCATACACCTTTTATGAGGGGCCGCCGTCTGCTAACGGAATGCCTGGTATTCATCATGTTATGGCTAGATCTATTAAAGATATTTTTTGCCGTTATAAAACTTTAAAAGGTTTTCAGGTTAAAAGAAAAGGCGGTTGGGATACACATGGTTTACCTATTGAGCTAGCGGTTGAAAAATCTTTAGGTATCACCAAAGAAGACATTGGTAAGAAAATTAGTGTAGAAGAATATAACGATGCCTGCCGTAAAGAGGTAATGAAATATACCGATGTATGGAATGACCTTACTGAGAAAATGGGGTATTGGGTGGATTTAGAAAACCCATACATCACTTACGAAAATGAATATATTGAAAGCCTTTGGTGGATTTTAAAGCAATTACATAGCAAAGGTTTCTTATACAAAGGTTATACCGTACAGCCTTACTCGCCTGCTGCCGGTACAGGTTTAAGCTCGCATGAGTTAAACCAACCAGGTACTTATCGTGATGTTAAGGATACTTCCATTGTTGCGCAGTTTAGATTAAAGAAAGATCAGGTTTATCCGCTAATTTCAAAACTTTTTGAAACTGAGGAAGAAGATACCTCCATTATCGCTTGGACAACTACACCATGGACTTTACCGTCTAACTGTGCTTTGGCGGTTGGCGAGAAAATCACCTATGTAAAAATCAAAACCTTTAACCCATATACTCACCTTCCGGTAAGTGTTGTTTTGGCTAAAGATTTAATAGCTAAACATTTTAAAGCCGAAGCACAAAATTTATCTTTTCAGGATTATAAAGCTGGTGATAAACTCATCCCATGGGAAATTGCGGCCGAGTTTACAGGCAAAGAGCTTTTAGGCTTACGCTATTTCCAACTGCTTCCTTATGTAAGTAACGAGGATTTAGAAGCCAAAGCTTTCCGTGTGATAGCTGGTGATTTTGTGACGACAGAAGATGGTACGGGTATCGTTCATATTGCATCAGTTTATGGTGCTGATGACTTTAGAGTTGCCAAAGAAAATGGTGTACCGTCTGTTATGGTTACCGATGAAAAAGGAAACGAATTCCCTCTGGTAAACAAACAAGGTAAGTTTGTTGATGAGGTAACAGACTTTGCAGGCAAATATGTAAAAGAAGAGTATTATAGTGATGAAGAACGTAAAGCGGCCGATTTTAAGCCAACTGATGTTTTAATTGCCATAAAACTTAAAGAAGAAAACAAAGCTTTTGATGTTAAAAAGTACGAGCACAGCTACCCACATTGCTGGCGAACAGACAAACCTGTACTTTATTACCCTCTTGATAGCTGGTTTATCAAAACTACGGCTGTTAAAGAAAAGCTAGTTGCCCTTAATAAAACCATTAATTGGAAACCAGAAAGCACCGGAACCGGGAGATTTGGAAATTGGCTAGAAAACTTAGTTGACTGGAATTTATCTCGTTCTAGATATTGGGGAACACCTTTGCCGATTTGGAGAACAGAAGACGGAGCAGAAGAAATTTGTATTGGTGCTGTTGCCGAGCTAAACACAGAAATAGCAAAAGCTATAAAAGCTGGTTTTATGCCAGAAGGTTTTACTTTACAAGACATGCATCGTCCTTTTGTTGATGATGTAATTCTGGTTTCTTCAACGGGTAAAAAAATGTTCCGCGAGCCAGATTTAATAGATGTTTGGTTTGATTCTGGCGCTATGCCTTATGCACAATGGCATTATCCGTTTGAAAATAAAGAAGAATTTGAGAAAGCCTACCCTGCAGATTTTATTGCAGAAGGTGTAGACCAAACCCGTGGATGGTTTTTCACTTTACACACCCTAGCTACTTTATTAAGCGAAACCAGCGATGATATAAAAGCCGTAAATATTAAAAATGCGAACCAAGGCATTGCATTCAAAAATGTAATTTCTAATGGTTTGGTATTAGATAAAAACGGTAATAAGATGTCTAAAAGACTAGGAAATGCAGTAGATCCTTTTAGCACCATAGAAACTTACGGTGCTGATGCTACGCGTTGGTACATGATTAGTAATGCATCTCCTTGGGATAACTTAAAATTCAATTTAGATGGTTTAGATGAGGTTCGTAGGAAATTCTTCGGTACCCTTTACAATACTTATGCGTTTTTTGCCCTTTATGCCAATATCGATGGTTTTAAATACGCAGAAGAAGAAGTTGCTAACCGCCCAGAGATAGACCGTTGGATTATATCTTTATTAAATACTTTAACCAAAGAAGTAGACGAGTTTTATGAAGATTTTGAGCCTACAAAAGCGGCTAGAGCAATACAAAATTTTGTTGATGAGCATTTAAGTAATTGGTTTGTACGTTTAAGTCGTCGCCGTTTCTGGAAAGGTGATTATACTGAAGATAAAATATCGGCATATCAAACTTTATACACTTGCTTAGTGGGTGTTGCCAAATTAATGTCGCCTATAGCACCTTTCTTCTCAGATAGGCTGTTTAACGATTTAAATAGCGTCACGCAGAAGGAGGATGTAGCATCTGTACATTTAACAGATTTCCCTATTTACCAAGCTAATTTGGTTGATAAAGACTTAGAAGAAAGGATGCAACTAGCACAAGATATATCTTCCATGATATTATCTCTGCGTAAAAAAGTAGGCATAAATGTAAGACAACCGCTTAGTAAAATATTGTTACCAGTACTAGATCAAGGTTTCCAGCAAAAAGTAGAAAAAGTAAGAGAACTCATTCTTTCTGAGACCAATATCAAAGAAATTGAATTCATTACAGATACAGCGAGTATCATTAAAAAGAAAATAAAACCAAACTTTAAAGCACTTGGGCCAAAAGTTGGTAAGAGCATGAAAGCTGTAGGAAACTTTTTAACGGCTTTAAATGATGAGCAAATCCAAACTTTAGAGATCCATAGAAATATAACCTTTGAAGTAGAAGAACAAACATTCACCATTGCTGTTGAGGATGTAGAGATTATTGCAGAGGACGTACCGGGCTGGCAAGTTACCAATTTAGGGCGCTTAACTGTTGCTTTAGATGTTACCATTAGCCAAAACCTAAAAGAAGAAGGTATTGCCAGAGAGGTTATTAACAGAATACAAAATTTAAGAAAAGACAAAGGTTTTGAAGTTACGGATAAGATAAGTGTTGTGCTGCAAAGGCTTCCAGTTATTGCGGATGCGGTTAGTAGCAATTTATCCTATATTTGCGAAGAAACACTGGCAGAATCTTTGATATTAAGCGATGAATTAACCGGTGGAGACACCATAGAAATAGAAGACACTCAAATTTTTATCTCACTAAAAAAGAACTAAACATGGAGACTAATAATAAAACCCGCTACTCTGATGCCGAGCTACAAGAGTTTAAAGAACTGATAACAGCAAAATTAAATAGTGCTAAAGAAGAATTAGCCATGCTTGCGGGCTCTTTAAGTAACCCAAATGTTAATGGTACAGATGATACCGCTGGTACTTATAAAACCTTAGAAGATGGCTCTGCAACTTTAGAGAAAGAACAAATTAACCAGCTTGCTGCCCGTCAGAAAAAGTTTATTGAAAACCTAGAAGCTGCGTTGGTAAGAATAGAAAATAAAACTTACGGTATTTGCAGAGAAACAGGAAAATTGATACAAAAAGAGCGCTTAAAGGCTGTGCCACATGCTACTTTAAGTATGGAAGCTAAATTAAAACAGAATTAATGAAAGGTTATACCAAGCCTGTATTTTTAATCGTACTGGTACTTCTTGCTGATCAGATTTTGAAAACCTGGATTAAAACCAATATGTATATTGGTCAGGAATTCCAGATTATTCAAGACTTTTTTATTATCCATTTCACAGAAAATAACGGAATGGCCTTTGGAATGGAGTTTGGTGGAGAACTGGGAAAATTGGCGCTGTCTTTATTTAGAATTGTAGCTGTTATAGGGATAGGCTACGGTTTACACCATCTTATTAAGCATAAATATCATAGAGGTTTAATTCTTAATGTATCTCTTATTTTTGCCGGTGCCTTAGGAAACATCATAGATTCTGTTTTTTATGGTGTAATTTATGGCTATGAAAAACTTTTTCATGGCCGTGTGGTTGATATGTTTTACTTCCCTATTTTTACAGGGGTTTTTCCAGAATGGTTACCTGTTTGGGGTGGCGAAGATTTTATCTTCTTCAGGCCAGTATTCAACATCGCTGATGCGGCTATATCCGTAGGTGTTATTTTGATTTTAATTTATCAGAAAGTTTACTTTAAAGAAGAAATTAAAGAAGAGCCAAGTACCAATAGTGAAGTAATTGAAGATTAAGGAAATTCATTAATTACATTCATGAAGAAACAAATTCTACTCTTTTTAGCAGGTATTACATTAGCCTTAACAGCAACAGCGCAAACGGTTAATCAACAATCCGGCTGGGCGGCTTGGTTCCATAGTCAGAAATTTTCTAAAAAAACGGGGCTACATTTTGATTTTCAAGTACGCTCTGCAGATGATTTGGAATATGTAAGAAACATCCTGATAAGACCTGGCTTTACTTATTTTATTAATGATAAGCTAAATGCAACGGTTGGTTATGCTTTAATTATTACCGATGAACCTAACAGAGAAGCTCTTACAGAAAGTCGTATATGGGAGCAATTTATAGTAACCTACAAATTGGGTAAAATCCCCTTAACCCATCGTTTTAGGTTAGAACAAAGGTTTATTAACCAAGCTAATGGCGATGATGCTTTTTCGCAAAGGTTACGCTATTTTTTCAGGAGTGTTATCCCATTACAAAAACAAAATACGCCAGCTTTTAGTAAAGGTGCTTTCGTAGCTTTACAAAACGAAGTTTTCTTAAGTATTCAAAACCAACCCAATGGTTATTTATTTGACCAAAATAGGCTTTACTTGGCAGCAGGTTATAGGTTAAACCCGAAAATGGATTTAGAAGCAGGTTATCTCAATCAATCTATCAAAGGTGCTGCTGTAAATACCAATAATAACATCTTTCAAATAGCCTTGTATACTAGATTTTAATATTTAAAACCATCATAATAGAATAGGCTATCTCAAAATCGCATTTGTCACATTGAGCGGACCTTTTTTGTCATCCTGAGCGAAGTCGAAGGATAATAAAAAGGCTTCGACTCCGCTCAGCCTGACACAAAATTGTAGCTTGAGACAGGCTTTTCTGTTTACACTGATATTAAAAACTTCATCCTCTGGTAAAACTGCTTTCAGTTTTAGGTGTTGATAGGATATGAAGATTCTACTAACAGGTGCTAATGGCTATATCGGAACCAGATTATTACCTGTCTTACTAGAAAACAAACATGAAATAGTTTGTCTGGTAAGAGATAAAAGACGTTTTCAACGAGATAACAATTGGGAAAATCAGGTAGAGATTATTACGGGAGATTTACTTAGGGAAGAGTCTTTACAAGAAATCCCGAAGGATATAGATGCAGCTTATTATTTGGTACACTCTATGAGCAGTACAGATTTCAGCGATTTAGAAAAACTCTCCGCACATCATTTCATCAAAGCTTTAGAAAAAACAAATTGTAAGCAGGTTATTTACCTTACCGGGATTGTTAATGATGATAACTTATCGGTACATTTAAAATCAAGGTTAGGCGTAGAAGATATTCTCAAATCTTCAAAAATTGCACATACATGTTTAAGAGCCGCCATAATTATTGGCTCTGGTAGTGCATCTTTTGAAATCATAAGAGATTTAACCGAGAAACTTCCAATCATGATTGCCCCTAAATGGTTAAAAACACGTTGCCAACCCATTGCTATCAGAGATGTTTTAGCCTATTTACATGGCGTATTAGGCAATAACAAAGCTTTTAACAAAACTTTAGATATTGGAGGTCCTGATATACTTACCTATAAACAAATGCTATTGCTTTATGCTAAAGAAAGACATATTAAACGATGGATTTTTACTATTCCCGTACTTACCCCGAGATTATCATCCTATTGGTTAAATTTAGTTACCTCTGTAAATTATAGTATTGCTAGTAGTTTGGTAGAAAGTATGCGTAATGAGGTGGTTTGTAAAGACGAAGAGATTAAAAAAATTGTTCCGCATGAGTGTGTAAGCTACCAAACAGCTTTAAAATTGGCCTTTGAAAAAATAGAGCAAAACTCTATAGTATCTAGCTGGCGTGATGCTTTAAACCGTGGCTTTTTAGAAACCAGTTTTATGGACCAAGTTAAAGTACCACAAAATGGAACGCTAGCGTACAAAGTTAAAATTGATTTTAAAAGAGATAAACATGAGGTTTTACAAAATATTTGGGCTATTGGTGGTAAAAGGGGCTGGTATTATTTAGACTGGCTTTGGAATTTAAGAGGGATTATAGACAAACTAGCCGGTGGTGTAGGTACCAGAAGAGGAAGAAGAAGTAATATAAACGTAAAAGCAGGCGATGCCTTAGACTTTTGGAGGGTAATTTTAGCTGATAAAAAAAATAGCAGGCTGTTGCTATATGCGGAGATGCGTTTACCGGGCGAGGCATGGTTGGAATTTAAAATTATTGATAGACCAAGTGGAAGCATCTTAAGCCAAGTGGCAACCTTCAGACCTAGAGGGCTATGGGGACGTATTTATTGGTGGATGTTATGGCCTTTTCATTATTTTATCTTTAATGGGATGGCACTTAACTTGGTGAATTACAAAGAAAATGTTTAACCGTTTTTTGATATTACTATTTCTTTGTAAGGAAAATTTTACTAAATTTAGTTAACCCATAAAACTAGATTTATGAAACCTGTAAGTAAAATCCTTAAACAAAAAACCAATCATCTTATTAAACTCAGTCCTGATGCTACAGTTTTTGAAGCTCTACAGCTGATGATGGACCATAATATTAGTGCTGTTTTAATAGGCCAAGACCAACTTGAAGGAATTTTTACTGAAAGAGATTATGCCCGTAAAGTGGTACTACAAGGTAAATCATCCAAAGAAGTTAAGCTTAAAGAAGTGATGACTGCAAATTTAGTTACCATTTCTCCGCAAGATAGTGTTGAGTACTGCATGCAAATGATGACAGACAGACATATACGCCATTTACCCGTTTTAGAATTTGGAAATTTGGTGGGCATGGTTTCTATAGGTGATGTTGTAAAATTTGTTATAGAAGACCAAAAACAAACCATTCAGGATTTAGAAAGCTATATCAAAAGCTAAATTATCAATAACTAAAATGTAGTCTGTTAAAAACTAAAATCTGGTATTTTGGTTATTAAAACAGCTATGGCAAAAAAAATTCTGATTACTGGCGGCACAGGTTCTGTTGGTAAAACCTTAACACAATTATTACTCAGCAAAGGACATGAAGTCTGTCACCTTTCCAGAAGTAAAGGCAAAAACCCTAGTGTTAAAACTTTTATCTGGGATGTAGAAAATCAAGTTATTGATGAAACCTGCATTGATGGTGTAGATACCATTATCCACTTGGCTGGTGCTGGTATTGCAGATAGCCGCTGGACAGCAAAAAGAAAAGAGTTATTGATAAAAAGCCGTACAGAATCTATAAAGCTTATTTATCGGTTATTAGATAAAAAACCACATCAAGTTAAAGAAATTATTTCCGCCTCGGCTTCTGGCTATTATAGTAACCGTGGCGATGAAATTTTAACAGAAACATCAAAACCTTTAGATGATTTTTTAAGTACTTGCTGTATTTTATGGGAACAAGCTGTAGATTTAGGTAAAAAATACAATTTACGTATCGTAAAATTTAGAACAGGTGTTGTGTTAGATAAAGATTCTGGTGCGCTAGAAAAATTAGCACAGCCTATAAGATTTGGCGTAGGCTCTCCGCTTGGTAATGGCAAACAATGGATTTCTTGGCTACATTTAGAAGATGTTGTAAATATGTATGATTTCGCCATAGAAAATGAGCAATTAGAAGGTGTTTTTAACATGAGTTCGCCATTACCTGTCACCAATGCAGAATTAACAAAAGCTGTTGCTCAACAATTTAAAAGACCTATCTGGCTCCCTAACGTTCCTGCTTTTATTTTAAAGCTTTTATTTGGTGAGATGAGCTTAGTAGTACTAGGAAGTACCCGCATGGATGTAAAAAAAATACAAGATGCCGGCTTCAAATTTAAATTCCCTGATATCAAATCTGCATTAAAAAATATTTATGAGTAATTCTAAAATCAGTATCCTTTGGTTTAGAAGAGATCTTAGGCTAAATGATAACGCTGCCTTGTATCATGCTTTAAAAAGTAATCATCAGGTTTTACCCCTATTTATTTTTGATGAAAATATACTTACAAAATTGGAAGATAAAGATGATGGCAGGGTAACTTTTATCCATCAGGAGATCATGAAAATAAGGGAACAACTTCATAGTTTAGGTAGTTCAATCATCATCAAATACGGTAAACCTTTAGCTATTTGGTCGTCCTTATTAAAAGAATATGATGTTGCTGAGGTTTATACCAATCATGATTATGAGCCTTATGCTAAAGAAAGAGATAAAAGTTTAAATCAGTTATTTCAAGAAAAGCAGATTTTATTTAAAACTTTTAAAGACCAAGCTATCTTTGAAAAAGATGAAGTTGTTAAGGATGATGGCTCTCCTTATGTAGTTTTTACGCCTTACAAAAGGAAATGGTTAGCTCAGTTAAATCCCTATCACTACAAATCTTATCCAACAGAAAAATACTTCCAGCATTTTTACCAAACTAAACCATTTGCAGCTATAAATTTGGCAGATATGGGTTTTGAACCTAGTAAATTAAAATTTCCTGAAATATCTTATTTAGGTATTTTAAAAGGATATGGAGAAAATAGGGACTACCCTGCTAAAAATGCTACTTCTCGTATCAGTTTACATCTTAGATTCGGGACTATCAGTATACGCGAATTGGTAAAAAATGCTTTGGATTATAAAAGTGAAGCTTGGTTAAATGAATTGATTTGGAGGGATTTTTATTTTGCTATTATATGGCATTTCCCACATTCTGCAACACAAGCTTTTAGGCCCGAGTATGACCAAATAGCATGGCGTAAAGATGAAGAAGCTTTTAAAGCATGGTGCGAAGGAAAAACAGGTTACCCCATTGTAGATGCTGGTATGCGAGAACTTAACGAGACTGGTTTTATGCACAATCGTATCAGGATGGTTGTGGCAAGCTTCTTAACCAAGCACTTACTGTTAGACTGGCGCTTGGGAGAGCGTTATTTTGCCAGAAAACTTCTTGATTTTGAGCTTTCCAGTAATGTAGGAGGTTGGCAATGGGCGGCAGGTTCTGGTGTTGATGCAGCACCTTATTTTAGAATTTTTAACCCTTATGAGCAACAAAAAAAATTTGATAAAGAACTAGCTTACGTAAAAAAATGGGTTCCTGAATTTTCAGATCCGTTTAAATATCCTAAAGCTATTGTTGACCATAAATTTGCCAGAGAAAGATGCTTAAAGGTTTATCAGGAAGGATTAGCTAAGCGTTAGCTACTAGGTTGAAGCTCTTTTAATTAGGACAGATGGTAAAATAATTTTTTCATCATTTAATTCAACCATATTCCTATTCAGAGCATCCAATATGGCTTGTGCTGCTGCTTTACCAATTTCATAAGCCGGCTGCGAAACTGTAGTTAAAGGTGGGCTCAACAATGCTGCCGCAGGCATATTAGAAAATGTAACCACTTTAACATCACCAGGAATAGATAAGCCTAAATCTCTACAAACGGTATAGGTTGTAATGGCTAATCTTTCTACACAAGTAAATATAGCATCGGGTCTGTTTGGAGAGGACAACAACTTTTTAATAAGATTATAATTCTCATCATCATTGGTGGTACAACTTAAAACTCTTTTTTGCTCGCCCGTATATTTATAATCTTCTAAAGCTTTTAAACAACCTTGCATTCTTTTTTGGTCTACTGATATATTGAGTGATAAGGATATGTAGGCGATTCTCTGTGCTCCTCTCTCAATAAGATGTTCTGTTGCTTTATAGGCGCTTTCTATATCATTGGTAATTACTTTTACTGTATTCAGTTTATTAGAAACCCTGTCAAAAAATACAATTGGAATTTTTTTCTCCTTTAATGCTCTTAAATGAGAAATATCATGGGTTTCTGTGGCCATACAAATTAATACGCCATCTACCCTTCCTTCTAGCTTATTTACAATATTGACTTCTTTTTGCTGATCTTCATGACTTAGATAAATAAGCAACTGATAACCTGCTGTTTGCATGATAGACTCTATACCATCTATTGCTAATGCAAAAAAGTTATTGGATAATTCGGGTATGATAACAGCAATAGTCTTGGTCTTTTGACTACGGAGACTCATTGCATGAGGGTTGGGCTGGTAATTTAACTTTTCGGCCAGGTACTTTACCTTCTGTTTAGTTTCCTCACTAATTTCATGACTATTACTTAAAGCCCTAGAAACCGTGGAAACAGAAAGGTTTAATTCTTTAGCTAGTTGCTTCAGGTTAACTTTACTCATATAACTTCTCTTTTACCAAGATAAGAATAAGTTAAGAAATGTAGCAATGGCTACTGCATGTTTAAATAAAAACGGGCAAGTTTGTAAGCTTACCCGTTTTAAAATTGGTTTAATAATATTTCTCCTTATATAGGATCACTTAAAATAGTGCCATCGTTATTGATGTAAACGCTGTTTAAAAATAAAATTGAAGGATTAGTATCAGCAGCCACTTTACCAGGGAATTGAATTTGAAATTCTCTTACCACAGGATCTTCAAAATCAGGAAATCTTGTTTTTGCCTCTGCTAACCAATTCTTTATACCATCACTTCTAAACCATTCTACACCCTCAACGTGTGCAATAAACACATTTTCAGCATTTATGGAGAAGGTTATATTTTTTGCTACACCATCAGCAAATAGAAATCTTGGATCTCTTCCTGATTGGGCAGTTAGACCAGGTCCTGTTAGTGCATAAGGTGCTGGAAATGTACCAACTGTAAAAGTACCTGTACCAGTTGCTGGTGTATATGTTTCAAATCTTATTTGATAATTATTTTGGGTAGCTGGATTATTTCTAGGCCAAATCTCCCATCTAATTTCTCTGATATAAGCTCTTTCTGGATTCCTTGAAGGTTGATTAAAAAGTAACCTAACAGTGAAAGGAGCACCTGTTTTAAAAAATGTTTTGTATCCTATCTTTGTTCTAACTGAAAAAGGAATTTTTAGCTCTGCCAGATTTAATAATCTACGAATATTAGCATCTGTATTACTATTGTTATTTCTATTTGATGCTAGCTCAATAGAACTATTTTGACGATTATTAGAATTAAATAAGACAGGAGTAGTCCCTCCTCTAACATTAGACTGTGACCATCCATTTCCTATAAATGTATATGGGCTTTGAAAATGATCAAAGAAATATCTGGTAACATTCATTGTAGTTGTTCTGGTAGAAGTGTTCTTACCTTTTTTAGCAGTGGCTGTAACCTGATACTGTCCTACTTGAGTAGGAGCAACCCAAACATTTTCGAATAAATTCTGAGTTCTAAACCCTTCGAATCTACCGCCGTTTGCTGACCATTCGTAAGACATTCCTTCTTTCTCACCCTCAGTACTAGCCCACATTAATACCTTCTCACCAAAATAGTATTCGTCTCCGGCTTTATTTAGTGAGACCATTTCTACTTCATCATCTTTCTTGCAGGAGGTAATTATTAAACCTAATACAAGAACATAAAATATATTTTTTGCTACTCTCATTGTTTTAAAATTATGGATTGTTAATAATAGCCTGCCTTGTAGGTTGAGTTAAAAACCTATTCATTACGTGAACTACACCATTTGTTGCATAAAGATTTGGAGTACGTGGTGTTAAACCAGAAACAGGACTATTTAAATAATCATTGATTCTTAAATTACCATCTCTGTCGTTTGTCATATACATCCTTACTTTAGCTGAATCATTCGTAGCATTGAAGGCAAAAGACTCAAACCAGCGTGGTGTTGATCCCAATACCGGGTAATCTACTCTACCTTTAATTACATGATATCTTAAAAGCCTAGCAATTTCTTCTCTACTATAATCAGCCCAGGATGACCCTCTAACTAATAAATTAAATGTAGGACTGCTGGGGTCTGTATCTATAACTCTATTAATGCTAAAATAGCTATTACCATCTTCTATATTAATGGTAGCATTATTGTGCAATAAGAAAAATGTATTACCCTCAGACATATAAAGCTGCTTCACATCACTAAAAGCTGGATCTTGATCTACATAAGCTAAAGCTTCTATCAATCCAGAAAACAAATCTGGTCTGGATTGGATAAATTCCATAGTTGTCATATTCAATTTATCATTATAAAATGATGTTGTATACTTTTTAGACTTCTGTAAAGGGAGTTTTTCACAAGCTGTCAAAACAGTAACTAAACAAGCTACTCCAATAACAAATATTCTTTTTAAATTCATCTTAATTAAATTAAAATTATTATTCTGAATAAGGAGGATTTTGTTTACCTCTCAACAAAGGATTAGCGTTGATAACAGCTGAATTAATAGGATATAATATACGTCCCATTGCTTCATTTGAATTATAAACTACAGATCCGGCTCTACTTGATAATACAGGATTCATGATTTCTCTTAGATATTCATATCCATTTAGTGAGTAATCATAAATATTACCTATTCTACAGAGATCAAACCATCTCTTGCCTTCTCCTAATAATTCAAGCTGTCTTTCTTCCAGAACTGTTCTCTGAATTGCAATACCTATTTGGTCAGAAGTACCAGAATAATCGGATAATCTCGCCTGAATAGTGTAACCTACACGATTTCTTACTGCGTTAACAATGTCTAGAGCTTGTTGATGGCTACCTGTACGAGCCAAAGCTTCTGCTCTAAGAAGCATAACATCTGCATATCTATAAATTGGTAATTTAACATTACATTGGTCATTACCTATATATGTAAACCTATTAGTAACTGGATCTACAGCCATGAACTTCCCAAATTTCTCAACAGTTGTTTCGTAAATTGCTAAAGTTGGGTATAAAACAGTATCAACCGAGTTCCATAATCTAGAATCTAACTTTCTATTTGTAACTGGATCCACTCTGTTATAATATTTACCTATTACGTTGCCTCCAAATGTATATTGACTGGTGTTAGAACCTGAGCCAAACTTCTGGCATACACCTATACCTTCATTACCAAATTCTACAGCGTCCCAATATAAATTGAAGATAGTCTCTGTAGATGCTTCTGGATTTAGAAAAATATTCTTCCAACCAGCTCCGTTTGTAACCCAAGAATACCCTGAAATGTTGTTCGATGCGCTAATTGCTTCATTGTATTCTTGAAACCACATGTGGACATCAGTTTTAAGTGCATATACCGCAGGTCTCTGAATATAGAATTTAATAGCAGTATTTCCTCCAATATTTGCAATTGCGCCGTCTAAATCAGAAAGAATTTGAGCCTTCACTTCCGCCACTGTTGCTCTAGGGAAGTTTATTTGCTCCGTTACTGATTCAATTGGAGTATCCACAATTGGAACACCTCCCCAAACTCTTAAAGCATAAAAGTACAACATTGCTCTTATCGCATAAGCTTGACCTAGCTTATCACGATATAAAACTTCACCTGCTGCCACATTGCTTTCAATCATTGGAGGTAACCTATTAATCGCTGTATTACAAAGAGAGATTGTTCTATATAAATTTGTCCAATCTGTAATGCTATTTAAATCATTATCATTACCTGCTAAAACATTATTCAATAATTTAGTTTGTGCGGTACCAGTACCAGCTCTTGTAACGTTATCAGATCTCACTTCTCCCCAATCAAACCAATTGGTACGTAGAGTTGTTTGAAGAGAATTATAAACTCCTGCCATGAAGGCTTCAACATCCTTTTGATTCCTCCAAAAATTATCAGGTGCTACTGTTTCAAGCGGATCTCTTTCAAGAAAGCTACAACCTGAACCACTTACCAATAAGAATATTGTAGCACTTATTGTAAAGAATATATTTTTTATCTTTTTCATATTATTAATATTTAAAAACTAGCATTAAGACCAAGACCAAATTCACGTCTTCTTGGATATCTTCCAACATCTCTTCCCGGTTCTAAAACATTTCTTTGATTAACCTCTGGATCAAATCCTGAGTAACTTGTCCATGTAGCTAAATTATTGCTATAAGCATATAAGCTTAGGTTTTTCATAAAGGCTCTTTTAGCAATTTTATCCGGCATCTGATAAGAAAGTCTTACAGTTTGCAAACGGATAAAAGATCCATCTTCTAAGAAGTAGCTATTGCCAGGACGAGAATTATTGGCTGTTCTATCTCTACTATAAACATCCGTTATTTGCCCAGGATATTTCCATAAGTTTCTGATGATATATGGGAAAGGAGTTACGTTTGTTGAACTAAACTGAGCATTTCCTCTATTTAACTCATTGTAAATTTGGTTTCCAAAGCTTCCAAATAAAAAGAAAGAGAACGTAAACTTCTTGTAGCTTAAGCTGTTTTGAAATCCTACAGTTAGTTTAGGTATACCTGAGCCAAGCACTTGTCTATCTTCAATACTTATGGTATTGTTATAATTTCCATTAGCATCTGGAAGATTCTCCCATATTACATCGCCTCCTTTTGAAATAGTACCATCTACACTCAATTGGCTGACTGGTCCTGTGTACGGAGTGCCATCAGGAAGAACATAGCCAGTTAATACTGGTCTTAAATTTTTATCTGTAAATATATTCCCGTCAGCATCTCTTTGAAATTGCGGGATTAATCTTGTAGTATAATCTGGGGTATAAGCGTTAGATTCATCATAAGCATAAACACCTAAAGCTTTATATCCAAAGAATCTTCCTGCCTCTTCACCTTCTCTCACTAAAAAGATATTATTAAGGATATATTCATCACCAGGTAAGTCTGTTATGTCATTCCTGTTGAACCCTAAATTAACATTAGATTGCCAGATAAAATTTTTAGTTGTATTTCTAATAGGATAGCCTGAAATTTCAACTTCCACCCCTCTATTTCTAATCGAACCGCTGTTTATAGTTGCATTGTCTGGAAAACCAATCTCTCTTGGAAGAGGTTGATTTGATAAAAGATCTTTTGTTGTTTTGGTATAATAAGAAGTTGATACAGCTAATCTACCTCCAAATAAGGTTAAGTCTAAACCAACATCAGCTTGTTCCTGTTGTTCCCATCTCAAACCGCTATTACCTAATCTCTCACTTACAACAACACCACTTACGCCATTATAAAAATATTCGCCAAATACATATTGATTTCTGGAGGCAAAATTACCTATGTTTTCATTACCTGTTATACCCCAAGTTGCCCTGAATTTCGCATCTGTTAAAAACTTCTTAGACCATGACATAAACTTTTCATCACTTATCCTCCAAGCAAAAGAAGTTGATGGAAAATAAGCCCATCTATTATCCGCACCAAATCTTGAAGACCCATCTCTTCTTATCGTAGCATTTAAGATGTATCTGCCTTTATAATTATATCCGGCTCTTGCGAAAAAACCTAAAAGTGCATTTTGCGTTGCCCCAGTATTGGTACCAGCAGGACTTAAATCTTCTAAAGCATTTAATGTTTCAATACTTTCGGTAATAAATCCACTACCATTTATGCGGATAGAGTTTAGTCGAGATTCATCTAAGTTCGCACCTAAAGTACCTGTGATGGTATGATCATTATTTATTGTTTTATTATAAGAAAAATAAGCATTTGCTTGAAGTCTTCTAATAGTTTCATTAGATTCAGAAGCTGTACCAATGCCTGTATTTTCTAATAATCCAGAAACGGAGTTTCTATTTCGATCTAAGTTTAAAGAAGCCGAACCATCGAGGTGGAACATTAATGGTTTGCTTAATTTATACTCAAAAGATTGATAAATTATACCTGTATATAAACCATCTAAATCTTTTCTTAATCTTGCCTCTTCGATAGGATTTTTACGCCCCCCATTATCATAAATAGGCGTTCCGTCTGGCAGATAAAGTGCTTGAGAAGCTGGTCTTTGAGCAGCTTGAGATAAAACTCTACCGTCATTAACTCTATTTATGTTTTGGTATCCAAATGTTATTCTGGTAGCAAGTGTTGCTTTTGGAGAGATATTGTAATCTACATTGGTTCTCAAATTAAATCTCTTATTGTAAGAAGAAAGAATAATTCCTTCATCATCAAGATACTGAACACCCGTGTAATATGTTAGCCCTTTTTGCCCACCACTAACACTAAAATCTACCTGACGTCTTACACCTGTTTGGGTTATTAAATCTTGATAATCCCAATCATTGTTTCTTCTGTAAGCTGTAGAATCATCAAAAATAGGATATAACCCAAAACGAGTTGGTAAGTTACTTTGCTCAAAGCCTTCTCTTTCTAAACGATTTGCTTGAGGTAATTTATGCGCTAAGTTACTGTAGCTCTGAATATAATTTAATTGAACTCTTGGTTTACCCTCTTCTCCTCTTTTTGTTGTAATTAAGATAACCCCATTGGCAGCTCTAGCACCATAAATAGAAGTTGAAGCAGCATCCTTTAAAATCTCAATAGATTTAATATCGTTAGGACTTATACCATTAATATTATCTACCTGAACACCATCAACAACATAAAGTGGTCTTCCTCCATCTGCTGAAATAGTAGAAACCCCTCTAATTGATATTTGAGCTTCATCTCCAGGAGCACCAGAATCAGCAGCTACACGCACACCTGCAGCAGCACCTTGTAAAGCATCAAAAATATTTACAGGAACACGTTCTTCAATAGTCTTTTGGCTTACAGAACTTATTGCCCCAGCATTATCTCTTTTTGGAGCCGTTCCATAACCAATTACTATTACTTCATCTAACCTGCTAATGTCTTCTTTTAAAGTTACATTAATACTTGTTCGGTTATTTACAGCAACCTCTTGAGAAAGAAAACCCAGATATTTTAATTGCAAAACTCCATTTCCTGGTGCATTTAATTTAAACTGGCCATTTTCATTGGTCATGGTGCCTGAGGTAGTTCCTTTAATTGTCACTGCTACGCCGGGTAAAGGTAATCCACCTTCATCTTTGATAACCCCAGATACACTAATCGTTTGTGCGTAAGCACTGGCTACCATTAAAGGTATTACCAACAAGCATAGCACTAACCTTCTTTTAAAAATTAACTTTTGGAAAAAGTCTAGTAGTACTCTTTTTTTCATTTTATTGATTTATAGATTGGTTAATTGGTTTTTTCTGATGATTCTTTAATTGTGTACCGATTAAGCTTTATAGCATAGAAAAACGGTTGTGTCTAATCTTCCATGATTTAACTTGCATAGTAAAAAAAGTAATGGTTTTTGGTTTATTATTTGGGGATAGTGTTAACAAGCTATTTAGGTTAACTTCTATTAAACCCCCTTTATTCAAATATCGAATAAATAAAATCCAGATATGTATGGCAGATTGGCAAAAGAATATCTCCAATTAACATATAATACCATGTTATTTGGAGATCATTTTAATAAGATAGTGTAAGAAACCACATGATGGTGGTAGTCAAGAAGGTTGATTAAAAATACGATCGCATGTTAATATTGCGTTAATTCGCCTCTTATAGACGTACGAAGTCTACGCAATAAACGGTCTTTAGGATAGTTTCTACCTAATAAATACATGAGTTTTGTTACGGCAGCTTCAAAAGTCATGTCATAACCATTAACAACACCCATTTTCAATAACTCGCTACTTGTTTCATAGCGCCCCATTTCTACTGAGCCTACTTTACATTGCGAAATATCTAAGATAATTTTTCCGTTTTTAATAGCATGGTCTAACCTATCTAAAAACCATTTTGCTGTTGTGGTGTTACCTGCCCCAAAACTCTCCATAATGATAGCTTCTGCATCAGAGTTTAGAACGGCATCTACAATTTGAGGACTTATGCCTGGATATAATTTTAACACCCCTATATTATTGTTTACATTAGAATGTACTTTTAAGATACAGTTTTCGCATTTCCCTATGGCTGCATCATTATATTTAATATGTACGCCAGCTTCTACTAAAACAGGATAATTGGGTGATCTAAAAGCTTCAAATTTGGCAGAGTTATATTTGAAGGTTCTATTACCTCTAAAAAGTTTATTCTCGAAATAGATACACACTTCTGGAACCCGGGCTTTCCCATCAGGTAGTTTTGCTGATGCAATTTCTAAGGCGGTGATAAAGTTCTCCTTAGCATCTGTTCTTACTTCAGATATAGGAAGTTGCGAGCCCGTAAAAATAACTGGCTTGGTTAGACCTTCTAGCATAAAGCTTAAAGCTGATGCCGAAAACGCCATCGTATCAGAACCATGAAGAATTAAGAAACCATCATGATCATCATAATTATCTTCAATTAATTTGGCTAGAAATGCCCAAATTTCGGGCGTCATATCAGAAGAGTCTATGATAGGATTAAAAGAGTGGACGGTTAATTGATAATCCATTCTTTTTAACTCGGGAACATTCTCTATAATTTGTTCAAAAGTAAATGGCTTGAGAGCGCCTGTTGCCGGATCGGTTATCATACCAATGGTACCGCCGGTATATATGACAAAAATTTTGGTCATCAGGTTAATTTTAATTTTGAACTTTATGAGTTACAAAGAAAAAGAAATAGTTCTTATACACCAAAGATTTCTATGGAATTAGCCGTTGTAATTTCTGCAAGCTCTTTTAAAGGAATTTGATGTAAATCTGCCACTTTTTGGGCAACATGAATAAGGTAAGCACTCTCATTAGGCTTTCCTCTAAAAGGTACTGGAGCCAGATAGGGTGCATCCGTTTCTAAAACGATATGTTTTAGATTTATTTGCTCTACTACTGCATCTAAACCAGACTTTTTGTAGGTTACAACCCCGCCTATCCCTAAGAAAAACCCTAAGGAGATGACTTCTCTGGCTTGTTCTAAATTTCCGCTAAAACAATGGAATATTCCTCTTAGCTTATCATCTTTCATTTCGTGAAGTATGGCTAACACCTCATCAAACGCTTCACGACAGTGAATAACAATAGGTAAATCTAAATCTTTAGCCCATTGAATTTGCTGTTTAAATGCTTCTTGTTGTAAGCTAAGCGTGGTTTTATCCCAATATAAATCTATCCCTATTTCACCAATAGCATAAATTTTTGCATCATGTAGATAAGATTTTATTTTACTTAATTCATCCTCAAAACCAATTTTAACATCGCAAGGATGCAAGCCCAACATAGGGAAACAGTGGGCTGGATACTGCTTACATAAATCAAAAACCATGGGAACAGATTCATGATCTACATTAGGTAAAAACAACCTGCTCACATGGTTAAGAAAACAGTTATCTATCAACTGCTTTCTTTTATCTATATCCTGCTCATAATAAATATGAGTATGGGTATCTGTCAATATCATTTCTAAAAAGTTCTTTCTTTATCTTTTAAAAAGGAACATAACAAAAAACCCTTTCTAAAATTAGAAAGGGTTTTTTGTTTTTATTTTTTCGGAGCTTCCGGCGAAACTGGCGTTGCTACACCTTTACCCGGCACAACGTTAACCAGTTCTATTTCAAACACTAAAGGAGTAAATGGACCAATCATGCCACCTTGCATGCCTTGCTCTCCATAAGCTAATGAAGAAGGAATCAATAAAACTGATTTACCGCCTTTTTTCATTTTTAAGACACCTTCATCAAAGCCCGGTATCACATTACCTTGACCAATAACTAAGTTTAAAGTAGTGTAAGGTTCTCTTGCTGGGTTGTAAATGTTGTTCTTTTTAGCAACTTCTGGCAAGCTAGTATCAAACACTTTACCTGAAACTAACTTACCCGTATAGTTTACCATTACGCTGTCACCTGGTTTTGGTTGTACACCAGTACCTTCTGTTAAGGTAGCTACTTGTAAACCTGAAGGGTATTTCTGGGCTTTTAAGCTGTTATCTTTAATGTATTTCTCTAATTTAGGTGCTTCTGCTTTTTTAGCTCTATCACCTTCTGCTTTAAAGAAAGCCTCAATTTTAGATTGGAACTCTTGCTCTTTCGTAGTATCCTTTTTAATTACATCTTCAATTTTTACGGTGTAGATGATGTATTTTCCTTTGATACCTTGTGGTCTTGGCTGACCTTTTTTCTCGGCTGAATCAATATCTACTTTAATGGTAGCGCTATCGCCTTTGGTTAATTGCATGATAGCAGTAAATAAATCACCATCATACATAGGTTTTGGTACAAAAGTTTGAGATGCTCTATCCATTTCATAAGAATTGTATAAAACAGAGTCGCCATCGGTTTTTGCAATAATATTTAAGCTGATAAAATCTCCTTCTTTGATTGAATCTCCTTCAACATCTTCATGAACTTTATAAAGTAAGCCTGATGCACCTTTCTTAAATCCACCGTTACAAGCTGCGAATCCTAACGCCGCTATACTTAAAATCAATAATCCTTTTTTCATTAATTTAATTTTGTTTAATAAGGCATTTTTTTGCCCTTTACTATTTTATAATCGTTTATCTGTTTTTTTAATGATTCAATATATCAAAAATTGCTGCCAAATATAAACTTATGTTTCTTATAGTAGCAATAGCTTTTGATATTCGGGTAATATACTTTTAAATTTTTGTACTACCTGCTCCAAGCTTTCTTCAGAATGGCCACCTGCAGCATTTCTATGCCCTCCGCCATCAAAATACTTTTTACAAATTTCATTTGCCGGAAAATCTCCGGTAGAGCGTAAAGATAGTTTTACCCTATCTGTTCTTTCTACAATAAATGCCGCTAATTTTATTCCGTTTATAGATAAAGCATAATTAACAATTCCTTCTGTTTCGCCTGTTTGAATATCAAATTTGGCAATATCACTTTTAGAGACACTAATTAAAGCTGTATTATATTCTCTAAAAACTTCTAATTTATTACTTAAACAATAACCCAAGAATTTTAAACGCCCTTCTGTAGCGTTATCATATACTTGTTGATGAATTCTCCAGTTTTCAGCACCTGCATCAATCAAATCTGCTACAATACGGTGTAAGCCAGCTGTTACAGTAGGGAATCTAAATGATCCAGAATCTGTCATGATACCGGTATACAAACAAGTAGCTACGTCTTTATTGATGTATTGCTTCCCATCCAACTCATTCACAATAAAATCATAAACCAACTGAGCGGTAGCACAAGCACCAATATTCCAATAACGATAATCATCAAAACCTTCTGGCTCTAAGTGATGATCTATCATGATTTTAATGGCTGATGATTTTCTTACCTCATCCCCTAGCTCATTGATACGAGATAAAGCATTAAAATCTAAACAAAATATAAGTTCTGCTTCGGCAACTAATTTCTTACTCTCTTCTTGCTTATCTGTAAAAATGATAACTTCTGGATTATTAGGCAGCCATTGTAAAAAGTAAGGATAATCTGTTGGAGAAACAACTTTAACAAAGTGTCCTTTTTGGATCAAATAGTTGTATAAACCTAATGAAGAACCCATGGCATCTCCGTCTGGTTTATGGTGAGTAGTAATTACAATTCGTCTGGGCTCAGCAAGCAGCGCTTTAATAGCGGTTATATCAATCATCCAAAAATCTAATAATTGCGAAGTTACATAATTACCAACAAATTAAAGAGCTATAGCTTTTACATTAAGATTTTAAACGTATTTTTGCGGTCAAATTCAAAAACAAATATGGCTACTAACAGAACTTTTACAATGATTAAGCCCGATGCCGTTGCAAACGGACATATTGGTGCTATTTTGAATGATATTACATCTGCCGGATTTAAAATTATTGCCTTAAAATATACCCGTTTGAGCGAAGAGCTTGCTGGTAAATTTTATGAAATCCATAAAGAGCGTCCTTTCTACAAAGATTTAGTTGATTTTATGTCTTCTGGACCAATTGTGGCTGCTATCCTTGAAAAAGATAATGCTGTAGAAGATTTTAGAAAATTAATTGGCGCTACAGACCCAACTAAAGCAGAGCCAGGAACTATCCGTAACAAATACGCAAAATCTATCGATGCTAATGCGGTACATGGTTCTGATTCTGATGATAACGCTTTAATTGAAGGTAATTTCTTCTTTAACGCTTCTGAAAGATTTTAATAAACATAAAACTCAAAAAAAGAGCTTTAGGATGATCTTAAAGCTCTTTTTTTATCTCTATTTCTTTAAAGTTCTCGTGTTAAACAGATTATAACGTAAAGAAAATGCTTGTTGGCTATCAATGATGCCATCAACAAAATGTAAAGAGCATATAAATTTACCTTGAATATTCTTGAACTTAAAAGGCGTAAAGCCAATATCCAAACGATTGTAAACATCAGAAGTATAAAATTTATCGCCATTTATTAAGAAATGCCCCTCGCCAATGTATAAAGCATTGTGTACATCAAACTTTTTATAAGCGGCATATACATGACTGATGAAACCTGTAGGGGTTTCTATACCTGTTAAGCCTCTTGTTCTTTCTATAGATACCATAATCCCAGCAGAAACAGTTATAGAATCAAGAAATAAAGGTTTCCCTAAATCTAAACCCAATTGTACTAAAACAGCTCCGTTATCTTGCAAATATTGGTCGGCTGGTGGCATTTTAGAAAAAGCATTATGAAACATATAAGCGTAGTGCGAAACAAAAAATTTCCCAGGCTTATACATCCCAGAAAAGCCAAAAAGGAAAGCCTCTCTGCTTTGGTTAGTTTGCTTACTTGTCCAATCTATCCAAATGTTTTGCTTAAACTTTGCTGTTTCGTATTTCACCAACATCCCTTCTATGTTTGGTCTGAAGTAATTTAAAGTATCATTTAAAAGAATGCGGGGATAATCATCTAATAAATTTACTCTTGGGAATGCTCCTAAATAAAAATCCCAAGCTTTTTTTTGGTATTGATAATAGATAACCGGGTTAGCTTTTTCTATAAATTCTGAGGAACCAAATTCATGAAGTAAATTAACCCCAACTCTTAAACGATGTACGCTATCTAATAAAACACCAATTTCAGGCGAGAAACGAGCACCAAATATCGTTTGAGATAAACGCCCAGATTTCGCATATTCTCTATTATCGGCAAAGCCATGGAAATTAAAATTAGTCTCTAATTGCTGTGCAAACCCACTTAAAGAGCTTAAGATTAGAACAGAAATGATTAAATATTTTTTGATACTCATAAATTTGCTCATTAAAAAAGAAAACCTCTGGAATTATCTCCAGAGGTTTCTTTAATTTATGAAAGAGGCTTAAACGCCTAATAATAATCTTGCTGGATCTTCTAAAAGTTGTTTAACTCTCACTAAGAAACCTACAGACTCGCGTCCATCAATAATACGATGGTCATAAGACAATGCTACATACATAATTGGTCTGATCACTACTTGTCCGTTTTCTGCAACTGGTCTTTCTACAATATTGTGCATACCTAATATTGCCGATTGTGGCGCATTAATAATAGGAGTAGATAACATAGAACCAAAAATACCACCATTGGTGATGGTAAAGTTGCCACCTGTCATTTCCTCGATAGTAAGCTTGTTCTCTCTTGCTTTTGTAGCTAAGCTGATAACTTCTTTCTCTATCTGAGCTAAAGACATTTTATCTGCATTTCTAATGATGGGTACAACCAATCCCTTAGGCGCAGAAACAGCGATAGAAACATCAGCAAAATCACTGTAAACAATTTCATCACCATCTATTTTAGCCCCAACCGCAGGGAAATCTTTTAAGGCTTCTGTAACTGCTTTAGTAAAGAAAGACATAAAGCCTAAGCCAACGCCATGTTTCTCTTTAAACTGGTCTTTATATTTTTTCCTAAGCTCCATTACCGGCGCCATATTAACTTCGTTAAAAGTAGTTAACATAGCGGTTTCATTTTTAACTGAAACTAAACGTTTAGCAATAGTTTTTCTTAGCGAACTCATTTTCTCACGACGTTCTACTCTATCGCCACTAACAGCGGTTGCACTTGGCTGGCTAACCGCAGCTTTTGCTGGAGCACTTGCTGGCTTAGCTGCTTGAGCGTTATTAGCATCTTCTTTTGTGATTCTACCTCCTACGCCAGTTCCACTTACTGCGCTAGGGCTGATACCTTTTTCTGCTAAAATCTTTGCAGCTGCCGGAGAAGGTGTTTTATCTGCATATGAACTGCCTTCTGCTTTAGCCGAGCTTGCTGCTGGTGCTGTTGCCGGAGCAGAAGAAACCGTCTTTGCAGAAACACCTGCCGAACCACTAATGGATGCAACTAAGGCTCCAATCTCTAATACATCACCTTCTTTAGCTATCGTTTTTAAGATACCAGCACTTTCTGCAGGTAATTCAAATGTTGCTTTATCAGATTCTAATTCTGCAATCACCTCATCCATAGCCACTTCATCACCATCAGCTTTTAACCATTTGGTTAAAGTAACTTCTGCGATTGACTCTCCAACTGCCGGAACTTTTACTTCTACAACACCGCTACCAGTAGAAGCTGGTGCAGCTGCTGGAGCTGCTTCTTCTTTAGAAGTTGCCTCAGAAGTTTCTTCTTTCGCCGGAGCAGAAGTTGAACCTTCTATTTTGCAAACTAAAGCTCCAATTTCTAATGTATCACCCTCTTTAGCAATAGTTTTTAATACTCCTGCACCCTCTGCAGTAAGCTCAAATGTAGCTTTATCTGATTCCAGTTCTGCAATAACTTCATCCATTTCTACATGATCTCCATCAGATTTGATCCATCTGGAAAGGATCACTTCAGTTATAGACTCGCCTACTGCAGGCACTTTAATTTCTAAGCTCATAAATACGCTATTATATATTTGATATATGATTAATCTACTTTAGCAGTTTTAGCGGTTGACGCTTTTTTTACTACTTCTTTAACTTGCTCTGTATTTTTTATCTCGAAAGCTTTAGCTACTATGGCAGCTTGCTCTGCTAAGTGTAATTTTGCGAAACCTGTTGCAGGGCTGCTGCTTGGTTTTCTAGAAATTACATCAAAATCAAATTTAGATTTTCTAAACACTCTACTGATAAATGGCCAAGCACCCATATTTTCTGGTTCTTCTTGTACCCAGATAAACTCAGCATTGCTATATTTCTCTCTAATTTTGTCTAACTGTGCAAAAGGAGTAGGATACATTTGCTCTAATCTTACAATAGCAATGTCTTTTCTATTTAACTTTTCTTTCTCCTCTTGTAAGTCGTAGAAAATTTTACCAGTACATATTAACACACGTTTAACTTCTTTCGCTTTCGCTGAGGCATCATCAATAACCTCTTGGAATTTATTATTGGTAAAATCTTCTAAAGGAGAAACGCATTTAGGGAATCTCAACAAGCTCTTAGGTGTAAATACAACTAAAGGCTTACGAATTTCTCTTTTTAACTGGCGACGTAATACATGGAAAAATTGAGCTGGTGTTGTACAATTCACAACGCTCATATTATACTCTGCACAAAGTTCTAAAAAGCGCTCAACCCTTGCAGAAGAGTGTTCTGGACCTTGTCCCTCGTAGCCATGTGGCAATAACATCACCAAACCATTAGCTCTTTGCCATTTGGTTTCTGCTGATGATATGTATTGGTCTACAACAATTTGAGCTCCGTTGAAGAAATCACCAAATTGTGCTTCCCAAATAGTTAAAGCATAAGGATTTGCCATGGCGTAACCATACTCAAAACCTAATACACCGTATTCTGAAAGGTGAGAGTTATAAATCTCAAAAGGAGCTTGCTTTTCTGATACTTGTGTTAAAGGAGTGTATTCTTCTTCAGAATCTTCTACTTTAACTACCGCATGACGGTGAGAGAATGTACCTCTTTCAACATCCTGACCGCTTATTCTTACTCGGTTACCTTCGTTAACTAAAGTTCCATAAGCCATCAACTCACCCATTGCCCAATCAAAAACATGGGTTTCGTTAACCATTTTCTTGCGATCTTTAAATAAACGATCTACTTTAGATAAGAATTTCTTATCTGTTGGTAAGTCGGTAATTTTAGAAGCTATTTTTAAGAAAGTATCTTTATCTACGCTGGTATCTGGAGATGATGCAAAATCTTCTTCTTTAGAGAACCTTACTTCTGTCCATGCACCAGAGAAAACTGGGTTTATTGGTGCACCTTCATCTTCTTTAGATTCATTTAATCTTTCTTGTAAAAGATCTCTGAATTCTTTATCCATTTGTTTTGCCAAATTGGCATCAACAGCACCAGAAGCTTTAAGTTTTTCAAGATAAATCTCTCTTGGGTTTGGATGTTTTTCTATGGTTTTATAAAGAAGTGGCTGTGTGAATCTAGGTTCATCAGACTCGTTATGTCCATATCTTCTGTAGCATAAAATATCTATAAATACATCGTTATGAAAACGCTGACGATATTCCATAGCCATGTTGATGGCATACACTACTGCTTCAGGATCATCACCATTTACGTGGAAAACTGGCGATAAAGTAACTTTTGCAATATCTGTACAGTAAGTTGATGAACGAGCATCTTTAAAGTTAGTAGTAAAACCTACTTGGTTATTGATAACCAAATGGATGGTACCACCTGTTTTATAAGCATCTAACTTTGCCATTTGTAAAACCTCATAAACCAAACCTTGACCGGCTACAGAGGCATCACCATGAATTAAGATAGGAGCAATTTTCTTATAATCGCTACCGTATTTCATATCCATTTTAGATCTTGATAAACCTTCTACAATAGCACCCACGGTTTCTAAGTGAGAAGGGTTAGGGCATAGACTTAAATGAACTTTATTATTGTTAGAGGTTTCTACATCAGTAGAAAAGCCCATGTGGTATTTAACATCACCGCCAAAAGGTAAATCTTTATTGTATTTACCATCAAACTCAGAGAAAATATCTTTATATGTTTTACCCATGATATTGGCTAAAACATTTAAACGACCACGGTGGGCCATACCAATAACAAATTCTTGGATACCTAACTCTGCTCCTTTCTCTATAACCGAGTCTAAAGCAGGTATTAAAGATTCTGCTCCTTCTAAAGAAAAACGTTTCTGACCTAAGAATTTTGTTCCTAAGAAGCTCTCAAAAACTACAGCTTGGTTAAGCTTTTGTAGAATTCTCTTTTTCTTCTCGGTATCAAAATTTGGCAGGTTACGACTAGATTCCATACGCTCTTCAAACCATTTAAATTTGATAGGATTACGCATGTATCTATACTCAACACCGATAGATTGGCAATAAGTATCTTCTAATAGTTGATAAATATCTCTCAGTTTAGCAGGACCTAAACCAACTTCAACACCTGCATTAAATACGGTGTCTAAATCAGCATCGGTAAAACCAAAAGTTTCTATACCCTTACCAGGATAATATTTTCTTCTTTCTCTTACAGGGTTGGTTTTGGTAAACAAATGGCCTCTGGTACGATAGCCATTAATCATGTTCAAAACATTAATTTCCTTTAATACATGATCTGGAGTGGAATTTACAGATACATTTTCGGTACTGTTTCCGTCTACTGCCTGTTGGCCAAAATCAAATCCTTCGAAAAATTTCTGCCAGCCAAAATCTACTGATTGCGGATCTTCTTTATATGATTGATAAAGGGAATCTATATAGGCAGAATCTGCGTTACTTAGGTATGAAAAACTATCCATCAAAAACTAATTCTTTATAAGGGGCAAAAGTAAAAAATAGGTTTGTAAACCACTAATTTAAAAGGCTTAAATATTCAAATAATTATTTGAATTTAAGAAGCTATGCTCATATTTAACTTTTCTATGATACTTGCAAACTCTCCTATATTTTTCACGATGATGATTTTCTCTTCTTTATTAGTCTCTTGACTGGTAATTAAACTCCCTGTAAGAATTAAGGGGGTTTGGCCAATGGCATTTTTAATTTTAGAGACTGCATCATCAACATCCGTATCGGTATTTAAAACTGTTAATACGGATAATACAAAATCAGGCTCATAATAATTTACAACCTCGGCTAAGCTTTCATAAGGGAGATTTTGACCTAAATATAAAACATGGTGACCATTACTTCTTAGCATATATTGTGCAAACAACAAGCCTACCTGGTGATGTTCATTAGGTGGTAAAAAGAGTAAATATCTTTTACCTTGTTTATTAATTTTTTTATTGAATTGTGTGGTACAATAAATGATTTTTTGCTCTATTTTGTGCGTAGCAAAGTGCTCGTGTGCTGGGTTAATGGTACCAACTTGCCACATAAAACCTACTTTTCTTAAAAAAGGGAAAACGATTTCGGCTACAGCCGTTTCCATTCCCATTTCTCTGATACAAGTACTTAAAATTTCATCAAACTCTTCATCATCCATTTTTAACATGGCATTTGAAAGCATTTGAACCTGAATATTGGTATTGTAATGATTTTCTTTGAGTGAGGCAACCAGTTGATTGATTTCTTCACTATTCATTTGAGAAATCTTACTGATTTTATACCCGTTTTCATTTAATGTTGCGATGTTAAGGAACATGCACAAATCCTGATCATCATAATAACGGATGTTGGTTTCCGTACGTTTTGGCGTGAAGAAATTATAACGTTGTTCCCACACCCTAATGGTATGGGCTTTTATACCAGTTAAGTTCTCAATATCACTAATAGAAAATCTTTTCACCTTACCTGTTTTATAGCTACTTCTGCTTTAGAGTTATTGCAGTAACAAGCTAATGTTAAATTTGTTTAAACAAATACAAATTTACAAGCTGTTTAGATTTTCCAAATATTTTTTTGCTTGTTCTGAAATTTTTTCTTTCTCCGTAGGTTCCATTTTTTCTAAGAGTTTATACATCATAGAAACCCGCTGATTATTTTTTAATTTATCTTCTTGTTCTATATAAAAGTTCCAATACAAACTATTGAATGGGCATGCCTTATTTCCATATCTTTTGGTCTTATCATAAAAACAATTTTTACAATAATTACTCATTTTATCAATATAGTTGGCAGATGAAACATAAGGTTTACTTCCAACAATGCCTCCATCTGCAAATTGACTCATACCTCTGGTATTGGTAATTTGCACCCATTCTATGGCATCTGTGTAAACGCCTAAAAACCAATTATCAACTTCTGTTGGATGGATACCTGCCAACAAGGTAAAATTTCCAATCACCATTAAGCGCTGTATATGATGTGCGTAAGCATTTTCTAAAGAATTAGCTATACAGTGCTTTAGGCAGTGCATTTTCACTTTTCCATCCCAAAACCAATCTGGCAAAGGAGCATTGTAGTTGAAGAAATTTTTTTCTTTAAAGCCAGGCATTTCTGCCCAGTAAATTCCACGCATATACTCTCGCCAACCTATCACTTGCCTGGTAAACCCTTCTACTTGGGCAATGGTAATGCTGTTTTGATGATGCTCCCAATATTTTATAACTTGCTGTATAATTTCATTGGGACTAATGATTTTTAAGTTGAGTACAAAAGATAATCGGGAATGAAATAGTGTTACATGCTCTTTCAGCATGGCGTCTTCATAAGTACCAAAAGCGGGTAAAAGTTCTTGGCAAAAGTAGTCTAACAGCGCAAAAGCTTCTTGCCTACCAACCGGGTAATCAAATTCTTTTTTATTGATTTCGCCCATATAAGGAACCTGCATTTTTTCAAGTAAGTTTACCAACTCGGTAACATCCCTTTTAAAAATTAAAGGTTCTTTCAAAGGCACTTTTCCATCATATTTTTTTCTATTATCAGCATCAAAATTCCATTGACCACCTGTTGGGTTAAGTTGGCTATCCACCAATAGATGATGCTTTTTACGCATATACCTGTAGAAGTTTTCCATGAGGTATTGCTTTTTCCCCTTGAAAAAGTCTTTTACTTCATTTCTTGAAGTTAGAAAGTGATGGGTATCATAGACTTTACTTTCTTTAAATTCCTTTTGGATTTCTTTTAAAGTTTCATCTAGCCTTAATTCATCTGGTAATTGATACTCAAATTTCTTGATGTTTAGCTTTTGCTTAAGCCAGATTAAGTTTGCTCTAAAATCTTGTTGATTTTCTGCGCTATCTAGATAAAAGTAAATTACATGATGCCCTTGTTGTTTAAGACTCAGTGCAAAATGCCTCATATTAAGGAAAAAACCGACAATTTTTTGGATATGATGTTTCACATATAATTGTTCTGGCATAATTTCCATCATCACATAGGTAACATCCTTTTGCTTATCAGCAAACCAAAGATGTCGACAATTGAGTTGATCTCCTAAAATTAACCTCAAGGTTTTGGACATTTAGAGTCAACATGTAAAATGCAATTTGGTTTTGCATTATTTTATGGGTTTTGATAACCTGTGTATTTTCTTATTCAATCCATATTCGGATAATACTTTCTTCTAAACCAAAAAGCTAAATTTACCAAAGCTATTAAAGCGGGTACTTCTACTAAAGGACCAATTACTCCGGCGAAAGCCTGCCCAGAGTTAATACCAAAAACACCAATGGCAACGGCTATAGCCAGTTCAAAATTATTTCCGGTGGCTGTAAAAGCTATAGATGTTGATTTTGAATAATCGGCGCCAAAATATTTTCCTATGTAAAAACTCAGGATAAACATCACCACAAAGTAAATGAGTAAGGGGATGGCAATTCTAACCACATCTAGAGGTATTTGTATCATCAATTTACCTTTTAGGCTAAACATCACCACAATGGTAAAAAGTAAGGCAATTAAGGTAATGGGTGATATAAAAGGAACAAATTTTTCTTGAAACCAAGTTTCGCCTTTTAATTTTATCAGGCCATATCTGCTTATAATACCCATCAAGAAGGGAATACCTAAGTAAATGAAAACACTTTCGGCAATTTGACTCATGGTAATATCAACAGCTAAACTGCTTAAGCCAAAATAGGGAGGCAAAACGGTTATAAAAAGATAAGCATACACACTGTACAAAAGCACTTGAAAAATACTGTTTAAGGCAATTAAACCAGCAGCATACTCTCGGTTTCCTTCGGCAAGTTCATTCCAAACCACTACCATCGCGATACATCGGGCCAGACCAATTAAAATTAAGCCCACCATATACTCGGGGTAATTAGCTAAAAAAGTAATAGCCAAAATAAACATCAAAACAGGGCCAATAACCCAATTTAGAATAAGCGAAGCGCTTAACACTTTGGTATTTTTAAATACCTCGCCCATGTTTTCATATTTTACTTTTGCTAGCGGCGGATACATCATCAAAATTAAACCTATGGCTAATGGGATATTGGTTGTTCCACTAGAAAAAGAATTGATAAAAGCAGAAGACGACGGAAGAAAATAACCCAGAGCCACGCCCAATATCATGGCCATAAAAATCCATAAGGTTAAATTACGATCTAGAAAGCCTAACTTTTTTCGCTCTACCGCCGGAGCACAGTTATTTGCCGACATATTAATCTTTTTTAACGTGGGTGTTTACAAAGTTTTGTGCGTAGTTTTTAATCATCTCCCTCACTTCTCTAAACTGAGCCATAATTTCCTCTTCTGTACCTTGTGCTTTAGCTGGATCAGGGAAATTATAATGAAATTTCTGAGCCTGAGTTGGAAAATACGGGCAGTTTTCTTTAGCATGATCACAAACGGTTATCATATAATCAAAATCTATGCTAGTGTATTCATCAACATGGTTAGAAGTATGCTTAGAAATGTCTATACCATCTTCTTGCATGGTAGCAATTGCCCTTGGGTTTACACCATGTGTTTCTATCCCAGCACTGTAAATATTTGCATGGTTTTGTGCAAAATGCTTTAAATAACCTTCAGCAATTTGGCTTCTACAACTATTGCCGGTACATAAAACTAAAATATTCATCTATCAGATTTTAAATTATTGATGATTAACAGCATCCAGAACCAAGTTCGCAGCTGCTACCTTCTTGTGTAACTAAGTTTTTTAATTGAATTTTTGGCTTTTGAGCCGATGGTGTACAACATTCTTCTCCAGCCGGTGTGGTACCGCAACTTCCACCTCTTTCAATAGCTTTACATTGGGTAACATCGGGTCTTAAATCGATGATGAAATTCTCTTCATCTGCGATAAACGCTTTTGGCAATAGCTGTCTGGTATCATATTCTTGATTACCAAATTCTACTTTTACAACCGCATTAGGCTCAATAGCTAAAGATTTTTCTACCAATTCTATAATCGAAATCGCTTTTCTAACTTTCATAGATTTAAGCTGTTGCTGATTTTCTGGCTCCCAAAGCTGGATGATAATTTCTGTCCATTGGTTTACCACGCCACCACAATCAACAGAAGTGATAGGTGCATGTTTTAATTCTGTGATGTGATAAGAGGGCGAAACCCATTTATCCTCTGCATATTGAAATTGTAAATCTAATAAGGGATGCGCTACCAAAGCAGCCCTAAATTCTTTCAACGTAATTATTTCTGAAACATTCATAATAGTATGATTAATTCATTTTAGCAACAACTTACAGGACCTTTAAATTCTTTTAAAAACCCGTTTAAGTGTTGTTCTAATTTTTTCCAGTTTTCTGGATGAATACAATAGCAAACGCTTACACCTTCTATAGTGCCTTGTATCAATCCTGCATTTTTTAATTCTTTTAAATGTTGAGATATGGTAGCTTGAGCTAAGCCTAACTCGCCCACCAAATCTCCGCAGATACAAGTATTGGCTACCATCATACGCTGTAAAATGGCAATACGGGCCGGATGCGCCAAGGCTTTTAATAATGTAGCCAATTGGTTTTGCTCCTCTGTAAATATTTCTGTCTTTGTAACTCCCATATCTATATATTGCAATATTACGATTAATTAAGAACTCGTCAAATAAAATTTTATTTTCCTTGACTAAAAGGGTATGAAAATCTAATCAATTATCATGATAAGAAGATTGGTAAAAGCCTCTTAAACTTAACTTTATATCACTAGAAGCTTCATTGATAGTATCATTTGATAGTATCAAAAATAGAATTTTTTATCCATAAAAAAAGCTGTCTCCATTATGGGGACAGCTAAACTTAAACCTAAACATATTCACTTAAACAATGAATTCTTTACTCCATAAATGGATATCTATAATCCGTAGGCGGATTAAAAGTTTCTTTGATTGTTCTTGGGGAAACCCATCTCAATAAATTTATCATCGAGCCGGCTTTATCATTGGTACCAGAAGCTCTCGCTCCGCCAAAAGGCTGCTGCCCTACTACTGCACCTGTACACTTATCGTTGATGTAGAAGTTACCTGCCGCATTTCTTAATTTGTAAGCTGCCTTTTCTATCACATATCTGTCATTAGCTAAAATAGCACCTGTTAACGCATAAGCTGATGTTTGATCTATCAAGTCTAAAGTTTCATCAAACTGCTCATCATCAAAAACATAAATGGTTAACACTGGACCAAATAACTCCTCGCTCATGCTGGTATAATGAGGATCTTGAGTGAGCAAAATGGTAGGTTCTATAAAGTATCCTACAGCTTTATCGTATTGGCCACCCGCAATAATTTCTACAACTTCGGCTTTCTTTGCATCATCTATAGCTTTGGCTAGTTTATCAAAAGATTTTTCATCAATAACTGCATTAATGAAATTGCTAAAATCTTCTACCGGACCCATTTTAAAACTAGCTACATCTTTCAACAATAGATCTTTTAACGCTGGCCAAACTGATTTAGAGACATAAACTCTTGAAGCTGCTGAACATTTCTGCCCTTGATACTCAAACGCTCCCCTAGCAATAGCTGTTGATGCTGCTTTAACATCAGCACTAGCATGAACCAGAATAAAATCTTTTCCTCCTGTCTCTCCTACAATACGCGGGTAGGTTTTATAGAGATGAATATTTTGACCAATGGTTTTCCATATTTCTTGAAAAACTTTGGTTGATCCTGTAAAATGTATCCCTGCAAAATCTGGATGTTTAAAAATAACTTCTCCTATGCTTGGTCCATCGCCATAAATTAAATTGATAACACCTGCTGGCAAACCTGCTTCTAAGAAAATACGCATGATTAACTGAGCAGCATAAATTTGCGTATCGGCAGGTTTCCACACCACTACATTCCCCATTAACGCTACTGATGCAGGTAAATTTCCGGCTATAGCCGTAAAATTAAATGGCGTTAAAGCAAATACAAATCCTTCTATAGGACGTTGTTCTACCCTATTCCAACTACCTGAAGGAGAAACTGGTGGCTGTTGTTGATAAATTTCTGTCATATATTTTACGTTGAAACGTAAAAAATCTATCAACTCGCAAGCCGAATCTATTTCTGCCTGATAAGCATTTTTAGATTGCCCAGCCATAGTAGCTGCGTTTAAATCGTATCTATATTTACCAGCAATTAAATCTGCAGCTTTTAAAAATATAGCTGCCCTATGCTCCCAAGCTGTGTTTTCCCAATTTTCTTTCGCTTTTAATGCTTCAGAAATTGCTTTTTCTACATGACTTTTATTTCCTTTATAAAAATGAGCAATAACTTTTTTGTGTGCATGAGGAAGACGAACACTTCCTGTTTCGCCAGTTTTAACTTCCTCTGCACCAACAAACATCGGGATGTCAAGTGTTGTGGCATACACGTTTTCTAAAGCGGCTTTAAGCAAATCACGCTCTTTACTACCTTTTGCGTATTGCAAAACAGGCTCGTTAACGGGAACTGGTATATTAAAAAAACCTTTCAACATAATCTTGATATTACAGCAATTACACAAAATACATACCTAAGATTTTATCAGCTTCTATAAAACAAGCTTTTTAAAACAAATAGGCTGGTATTTGTTTAACAAAGTAAGTGCTAATACAGGATTTAGATATAACAAAAATTGTCCATTAATAATCTAAAATTGCCAAAACAAGGCAAATAAATGTTTGCTTATTATTTTTGATATTATAATCAAATGATGATGAATAAGAGGGTTTCTTTTAACGATACAGCCATTGCCTTTTCGCATAAAACAGATAAAGAATTGGCACAAGCACATTTTATTTTTTCTTTAATGAAATTCCAATGGCTGGTAAAAATTGGGACCAAATTAACCCCCTTGGCACTAAAGTGGAAACTACCTATAAAAGGTCTTTTACGTCATACCATTTTTAAAATATTTATTGGTGGCGAGAGTTTAGAAGAAACCAAAAAAGTACTAACCACGCTCAATCAATATCAAGTTAAAGTTATATTGGATTATGGTGCCGAAGGGAAAGAAAATGAAGAAAGCTTCACTAAAACTTGTAACGAGTTTATTTCGCTCATCCAATACGCAGGGAAACAATCTTCTGCTCCTTTTATCAGTATTAAAGTAACGGGCTTAGCTCGTTTTAGCTTTTTAGAGAAGCTAAACATCATCATTAAACAGCATCCATTTACACTTCCTAACCCGAAGGCTTTAACTCCGGCAGAACAACAAGAACTTGAGTTACTTCTAAATAAAATTACAGCGATTGTAGAAGCGGCTAAACAAGAACATATTGGCGTTTTAGTAGATGCCGAGGAAACTTGGATTCAAGATACAATTGATGCCTTAACTTTCCATTTTGCTAAACTTTATAACCAACAAAACGCTGTTATTTTTAATACCATACAATTTTATCGTACTGCAGCCTTTGATTTATTACAAGAAAGTATACGCTTAGCACAAGAACACCAATTTATTGTAGGTATTAAAATGGTAAGAGGTGCTTATATGGAAAAAGAGCGTTTGAGAGCTCAAGAATATGACTATACTTCTCCTATCCACGCTACAAAACAAGTCACAGACGACGCTTTTAATAAAGGTTTAGCTTATGCAATTGCCAATTTAGAGAAAATACATCTGATCATAGCCAGTCATAATGAAGAGAGCAATAGCTACGCTACGGAACTTTTAGCACAATATGGTTTCGCTCAGCAACATCCGCATATTCATTTTTCTCAGTTGTATGGCATGAGTGACCATATTACTTTTAATTTGGCTAAAGCCGGATATGCAACCAGTAAATATTTACCTTATGGCCCTATAGATGATGTTGTTCCTTATTTGATGAGAAGAGCAGAAGAAAACACCTCTGTAGCAGGACAAACTAGTAGAGAGCTACAACTGATTGAGCAAGAAATTAAAAGAAGAAAGTCTTAAACTATCAGATATTGCTAATTTTACCTAATTTTAAATTGTATTTTAGCAATTTTAGATGAAGGTTATTCAATTTACAGTTCCTGTAGACAAAAGCGACTCTGTTGTTATCCAAGAGGATATATTACCAAATTTTTATCATTACCTACATAGGCATAAAGAGGTTCAAATAAGCTTAATCTTAAAAGGAGAAGGCACTTTAATTGCCGGAAACTTTACGCAACCTTTTAAAGCTGGTGATGTTTATATCTTAGGAGCCAACCAGCCGCATTTATTAAAAGGAGATGCTAAATATCTAAAACTGCCAAACAAGAATAATATTCACGCTATCCATATCTTTTTTGATGCCCAGCAATTGCTAGCTCCTTTAAATGCTATGCCCGAGTTTGCAGCCATTCATCAATTTTTAAAACTTACGGATAGTAGTTTGCAATTGCCTTCAAATTATTACCAAAAGACAGCTAAGGAGATTATTAAAATTAGTAAAGCAAGTGGTTTTAATAGGCTCATCAGTTTCTTACAACTGCTTGATTATTTTTCTAAAGAGGTAAAAGATTGGCGTTCTTTATCTACCGGATTTTCTAAGAAATCTTTTTCAGAATCTGAAGGGATGCGTATGAACGATATTTATCAATATACTTTAGAAAACTACGCAGAAGATATCACCCTTAAAAAAATTGCCAATGTGGTACATTTAAGTACTTATGCTTTCTGTAAATATTTTAAGAAACATACCCGAAAAACCTACCTCAATTTTTTAAACGAGATAAGAATTAACGAAGCTTGCAGAAGAATTTTACATGGCGATTCTGAATCTATATCGGCCATAGCTTATGCAACAGGTTTTAATAGCACCATTACTTTTAATAGGGTATTTAAGAAAGTAACGGGAATGTCGCCAACGAATTATGTGAAGGTTTATAAGTTTAAAGTAGGAGATTAAAAATTATAGGTTAAAACTTTTTATCAGAATGAGCGGAGTCGAATTCCTATTATTCTTAGACTCCGCTGTAATTGATTTGATTATAAATATTTAAAAGGTAGGCATTCACCCTCAGGCTTTTCCGGCCTCTTGACCGGCCATGTCAAGGCACTTTTTTCCGCAAAAAGTGCCCAAAAACTCTCCGCTACGCCGCTTGCTTCTAAAGATTCTGCTAAGGCTAATTCTGTAGATACCGCAACCGCCAAGGCGGAATTAAGCGTAAACGGTTGTTAATGCTCAGGCTCGATTACCGTACTATCTAGAGAACTCATTTACAGTTAACTATTAAAACATCACACATGGAAAGTCAACACCTAACTACTCAATCACACCCAATTCTTTCCCTACTTTTTTGAAAGCTGCAATACATTTATCTAAGTGAGAGCGGTCATGTGCAGCAGACATTTGCACTCTTATTCTTGCCTTACCTTTTGCTACTACAGGGTAATAAAAACCAATAACATAAATACCTTCTTCTAACATTCTGGAAGCAAATTGCTGAGCCAAAGGCGCATCATACAACATCACCGGAACAATGGGGTGTGTACCTTGCTTAATATCGAAACCTGCTTTGGTCATTTCTGCTCTAAAATAAGCGGTATTTTCTGCCAATTTATCTTTTAAAGTGGTACTTTCTTTTAACATATCTAATACTGCGATAGAAGCCCCTACAATAGCGGGAGCTAAGGTATTAGAGAATAAATATGGTCTTGATCTTTGTCTTAGCAATGCTATAACTTCTTTAGGACCAGAGGTAAATCCGCCAGAAGCGCCACCTAAAGCTTTTCCTAAAGTACCTGTTATGATATCTACCCTACCCATAACACCATGATGCTCATGAGTACCTCTTCCGGTTTTACCCATAAAACCAGAGCTATGACATTCATCTATCATCACTAAAGCCTTGTATTGATCAGCTAAATCACAAATTTTATCTAACTGGGCGATGGTTCCATCCATAGAGAAAACACCATCAGTAACAATAATACGATGTCTTAAATGTTGCGTAGCTTGTAGCTGAGCTTCTAAATCGGCCATATCATCATGCTTGTAGCGATGGCGTTGCGCTTTACATAACCTAATACCATCAATAATAGAAGCATGGTTTAATTCATCAGAAATAATAGCATCTCTTTCATCAAACAAAGGTTCAAAAACACCTCCGTTAGCATCAAAAGCGGCAGCATACAAAATAGTATCTTCTGTACCTAAAAACTCGGATATTTTTTGCTCCAACTCTTTATGGATGTCTTGTGTACCGCAAATAAAACGTACAGATGATAAACCAAAACCATGACTATCAATAGCTTTTTTTGCCGCCTCTAAAACCTCCGGATGGTTAGATAAACCTAAATAGTTATTAGCGCAAAAATTAATTACTTCTTGGCCGCCGGTAACAGCAATATCTGCCGATTGTGGGGTAACTATAACACGTTCGTTTTTATATAAACCAGCGTCTTTTATATCCTGTAATTCTTGAGTTAAAACAGATTTTAAAGTTTCATACATCATTTAAAATTTTATGGTTCAACAATATGTTGGGTAAAGCGGTTTGTAATTATCTCTTTACCATTTCTATCTGATATAATTTAGGCCATTTCTTCCCGGTTACAAATAACCTTTTACCTTTTGCATCCCAAGCAATGCCGTTTAAAACATCCTGGTCTTGATCTTCTACTTGGTCTTTATTTAAACCTATCAAATTGATATAAGCTTCTACCTCTCCCGTTTGCGGATTGATGATGGCAATTAAATCTGAAGTATAAATATTGGCAAATAGTTTACCATCTATCCATTCTAATTCGTTCAATTGCGTTACTGGGCCTTTATCATCATATACTTCTATATAACCTTCTGGTTGGTAAGTTTCTTTGTTGAGCTTATAAATTTTATTAGTGCCATCGGTATTGTAAATGGTGGCACCATCATACGCTAAGCCCCAACCTTCAGCAGCGTGGTTGTAAGGTAAAGTTCTTAATAAATTAAAGCTGTTTTTATCGTATTCTAAAATCACACGCTCTTTATAAGTAAGCTGAATAATTTTATCACCAATTACTGTCATCCCTTCAGCAAAGTATTGTTGAGCAATGTCTTGTTTTTGTAGCACTTTACCTTCAACGGTGGTTTTTCTGAGACTAGAAGCGCCATACTCGCCATCACTTTCGTAAAAGAAACCATCATGATATTCTAAACCTTGGGTGTAAGAAGAAATATCGTGTTGATAGGTATTGATGATTTTAAAACCATACTGATCAGGAATTTTTGAGGATACCAAAACTACATTGGTACTCAGCTCTTGAACATCAGCACCAGTATATAATTTAGCATTGATGAGCCTGATACCTAAAGGCATATCTTTGGTAGCTATCATTTGGGTTGCTGTATCTTTTGCTGAGGCTACCAATTTATCATCAATAAAATATTGTACAGAGTCTGGAAGCTTATTGCTTAACATCAAACTCAATTTAAGAGGCTCACCTGCTTTAATTAAACTGCCACTTTCTGGAAACAATAAAGCTATTTCTTCCTGACCAGATTTTTTCCCTTGATTACAAGATAAAATCAACATCAGGAAACTAAAGACAGTAACCAAATATTTATTCATAATTCCAAAAAGCATCTTCAATATGTTTTAAAGTGTATTTTTCTAAGTTTTTATCAAATAAAATGGAGATAATATCAAACCTAATTTCTCCTTTGTGATTCATCAAATAAACGTATTCTTCTGCAGCATCTGTTAAAAGTCGCTGCTTTTTTACATCTACAAAATCCTCTGGCTCGCCAAAAGCATTTCCACTACGCGTTTTAACTTCTATAAAAATGATGATTTTATGCTTAAAAGCGATGATATCAACCTCGGCTTTGCCAAAACACCAATTTTCATCTAATATTTCAAAGCCTTGCTGTTCTAGAAAATCTTTGGCTATTTGTTCGCCATTTTTCCCTAAAGTATTGTGTTGTGCCACTATTTTATAATTACAGAACCCAGATAATGAGAGATATACCTTTCTACTTCTTTTAAATCCTTATATTCCTTCATCAAAATCATCTGATTGTCTTCATTAATCTCTTGTTGCAATTCTTTTTGCTTAGCAATAAGCATGGCACCAATTTTCTTTTTTTTCAGATGAAAAATAGCTCCCATAACGGTAGATTTTAAGTTTTGTGTTTCATCATTTACATTGATGTTGTGCATAGTGTACCAATTCTCACTTAATTGATAAGGTGAGGAAATGATAGAAATAGCTGTCTTTGATATTTCTTTATCAGGATGCTGGATAAAATCCTTTTCTGTTGGAAGTTTACCTTTCTCTAACTCATCATGATAATAAGAAATAATGCGGGTATAAACTGGATTTAAGAAACTTACATCACTTAAATTGGTGATGATATAAGGGCCAATGTAGGTATCAGTCATATCATCCCAATTCACCAATTGATGCCCATAGGTAAGCAGTACCCTCAGGATTTCTTTTTCCTGATACTCATCTGTTTGGGTAGGTTTATCTTCAAATAAATCTGCTGGCGGACCATCCTCTGGCTCAGAAAACTCTGGTGGAGGCTGGTTTTGAGGGTTATTTTTATCTTTCTTAGCTTTTGCTAAACGTATTTTGTTCAGCTCGGCAATTAAAATACGCTCCTCCATGTTTAAGAGGCTGCTACACTCTCTTAAAAAAACAGAAGCCTTTATGGCATCAGGAATTTTAGCAATACTTTCAACTACATCTCTAATAACACCTGCTTTTTTGATGGGGTCATTTGCAGCATCCTGTAAAAGAATCTCGGTTTTGTAGAAAATAAAGTCCTTTCTGTTTTTCTCTACATGGGTTTTAAAAGCCGAAGCACCGTGAGCTTGAATATAGGAATCTGGGTCATGACCATCAGGAAAAAGTACAACTTTTACATCCAAACCTTCCTCCAAAATCATATCCAAACCTCTTAATGAGGCTTTGATACCTGCCGCATCTCCATCGTAAAGAATACAAACGCTATTGGTAAACCTGCTGATAAGTCTAATCTGCTCGGTAGTTAGGGAAGTTCCTGATGAAGCAACTACGTTTTCTACCCCCGCTTGATGAACCGCCATCACATCGGCATAACCTTCTACCAAGAAGCAGTTATCCATATCTCGGATAGCTTTTTTAGCTTGAAAAAGCCCATAAAGCACATTAGATTTATGGTAGATATCGCTCTCTGGCGAGTTTACATATTTAGGAACGCTCTTGTCTGTTTTTAAGGTTCTGCCGCCAAAACCTATTATCCTACCCGTAAAGTTATGGATAGGAAAAATGACACGAGCTCTAAATCTATCGTAAATACGGCCTTTATCATTTTTAATAACTAAGCCGGTTTCTTCTAGAAATTCTTGCTTATAGCCTTCAGAAAGGGCTTTATCATTTAAGGCCGACCATTCTTCAGGAGAATAGCCAATCTCGAATTTTTTGAGTGTTTCTTCTCTAAAACCACGCTCTTTAAAATAGCTTAAGCCGATGGATTTGCCTTCATCGGTATGCCACAGGTTGTGTGCAAAAAACTGAGCTGCAAAAGTTGATATAACGTAAAGGCTTTCTTTTCTATCAACTTCGGCTTGGTATTCTGGTGTTACCTCGGTTTCTTCAATTTCTATATTATACTTTCGAGCAAGGTATTTTATGGCTTCTGGATACGAGTATTTCTCGTGGCTCATGATGAATTGGAGAGAATCTCCTCCCTCGCCACAGCCAAAACATTTATAAATACCTTTTGCCGGAGAAACATGAAAAGAAGGCGTTTTTTCACCATGGAAAGGACAAAGCCCTATCATACTTGTGCCTCTTTTTTTGAGGTACACAAAATCTCCTACAACTTCCTCTACACGGGCTGTTTCTAAAACACGGTCAATGGATTCTTTTTTTATCATGCGATAAAAACAAATTTAAGAGAATTTGTGAAGCAATCTTAATATAAAGCTAATTTTAAAGGACAAATAAATGTCGCCATATGAAATATCCGCATTAACATTCTAATAACAATTAACATACAAAAATCTACAAGAAATTAATTTAAAATTTTAAAATTTTGAGTCTCTCAAGCACTTTTTAACTTAAATTCAGTAAGAAATTAATAGAAAATTTATGAAAAAAACATGCGGATTAATGCTTTTAGCCTTTTCACTATTTACTTTAAAAGGCTTTACTCAAACAGAAAAAGGAATTATAAATTTTGGAGGTACTGTAGATTTTAGTACTACCAAATCTACTACTTCTATTTCAACAACATCTTCAACGTTTGGAATCGGACCTAGAGTAGGGTATTTTATTTTAGATAATTTAAATATCGGAAGTAGCTTAAGTTTTAGACATACTAAGGCTAACGATTTTAAAACAAATCAATTTTCTGTTGCTCCATTTGTTAGAAAGTATGGGTCGCTGTCTGACGCTTTTAAAATATTTGGACAATTCTCAGTACCATTTAGCGTAAGTAATGAGAAAATCAGTTCATCAGAATATAAATTTCGCTCTGTGGGTGTAAACTTGTCACCTGGCTTCGCATTTTTCCCGACCAAAAAAATAGCTTTAGAATTTTCATTTACAGGTATATCTTATGAATCATCAAAATCTGATTCTAATATTAGCCAACCTAATGAAGTTAAAAGAAACACATTCTCTATAGGCACCAACTCTTTTGCACCAATTATCGGAGTTCAGTTTCATCTTTAGTTATTTTAAAATTAAAAAAGAGGCTGTCTCAAGAATCATATTCGTCACATTGAGCGGAGTCGAAATGTTCTCTGATATACTCACAGAAAAGGCTTCGACTTCGCTCAGCCTGACACGTAGTGGTGATTTGAGACAACCTCTTTTTGTTTACTAAATTCACTTAGTAATGCCGCCCAAAATCATATTGATTAAACGGCAACAAGACTCTGAAGAGCTAGTTAAACAAGCCGAAGATTGGTTAGGAAGTTCTAAGCCATTAAAGGCTGCATTTGTCCAGCTGGCAAAAAATGTAATTTCTTCATCATTCATATTTTTGAACTCGCCACACTGCACACCACTTTTAATAATTTCTTTGATAAAATCGATATGCGTTTGCTCGAATTCTTGTTTTAAACCGAATATTTCTCTAAAATGGTCGAAAACATCTTCAAAAACTACCTTGCTTAAATTGTCATATTCTTCTTTAAGCTTTAATCTAGACATTAAATAAGCCTGAAATTTAGCCAAAGCCGTACTTTCTGCATTTACTGCCAGCCTAATGTGTTTTACGGCATTTTGCATTTCATGATTTACAACAGCCTCAAACAATTCTGATTTACCCGGATAGTAATAATAAAGCGTACTTTTTCCCTTTCCTACAGCTTTGGCAACATCCTCCATTGTGGTTTTTTTTAAACCATACTTAGAAAATAGTTGCTTCGCAGCATCTAAAATTTCTTTATTAAGACCATCATCATTTACAGGAGTTGCCACCATTGTTTAGACTTCTTTTAATAATTATTCTAAATATACAACATTTTTCTTACGCATCAAGCATATCAATATCTTAAAATGCTTCTTTTATTGCCCCTGCAAAAGTCAGGTATAAGTAAAACTAAAGTCAGATTAGATTCATATAGCCCATGAATCAGCAAGTTACCGTAGACTAAACGTACAGGTCTTAAAAATATTTTTGCGTTATAGATTTTTAGACTAATTTTGACTAACAGTCGAAAGACAAAAGTAAAACATAAATATAAAAAGACATGAAAAAATTAATTTTATCATTCGCAGTATTAGCAGGACTAGGTATTTCTGCACAAGCACAAACAGAAAAAGGCAAAATTATTCTTGGTGGTTCAGTAGCCTATCAATCAGAAAAATCTGATGCTAACGGTGCTAACGCTGCTGAAAGTTTTAACGTACTCCCTAGTGTTGGATACTTTGTAGCAGAAAACATTGCTATTGGGACAGGTATAGGCTACAACTACAGCAATGTAGGCGCTGCTAGTACTACCGGACAAAGAGAAGAATTCTTGGTAAGTCCTTTTGGCAGATATTATACTGCTTTAGGCGAAAAATTCAAATTCTTTGGTCAGTTACAAGTGCCTTTAGCTTTTGGTACTGTAAAAGCTACTGATGCTAGCGGTGATGCAGGTTCTAAAACTGGTACTTCAACTTCTATTGGTGTAGCATTATCTCCAGGTTTTGCTTATTTCCCAACCAAGAAAATTGGTATTGAGTTTGCCCTTAACGGCATATCTTACAACAATTACCGCGTTGAGGATGCAAATGGTAACGAATTAAAAGGTGCTGGTAGCGATTCTTTTGCAATTGGAACAAACTTCTTTGCACCTAGAATTGGAATTCAGTTCCATTTCTAAGCAATATAGCTGGTTGGATAGCTAAAAAGCGTACTATATGGTACGCTTTTTTTGTTTTTATGCTATTGTATGTAAACATCAACGCCTTTAAAGAGGTGTAAACTATAAGCCTTGTTGTTTTATTACTTAAGTGTAATTTGCCTTTTAATACTTTCCTCTAAAGAGATAAAAGTTTCGGTACGTTGTATACCTGGTACAGCCTGTACTTGATCGTTTAAAACATGACGAAGATGGGTTGTATCTCTACAAATAATTTTAGCAAACATAGAATAAGCACCCGTACAATAATGCAGCTCTACAATTTCTTTTACTTGTTTTAATTTTTCTACAGCATCATGATATATAGAGCCTTTTTCTAGATAAATACCTAAAAATGCACAAATATCATAGCCAACTTTTTGTGCATCCACAATCAAATTTGAACCTTTGATGATACCCATATCCTGCATCTTCTTCATCCTTACGTGTATAGTACCACCAGAAACGATGAGTTCTTTGGCAATTTCTGTATAAGCTGTAGTTGCATCATTCATCAGGATAGACAAAATTTCAATATCCAGATTATCAATTTCTAAATTTTGGCGGGCTTTATCAATCATGTTTTTGCTATTTTTTAATCGTAGACAATATTAAATAAAAAATTACTAAAAATTAAAATATATTGTTGAAATATTTGTAAAATATAAGTTTTGCTATTACATTTGTATTGTTCAATCACGAGAAAGAAGGCGATCTTCTTCAAAAATTGAAAAATAAATATACTGTAGGGTGGTGAAATTGGCAGACACACCTCCTTGTCTCGGTGGCGAAGGTTTGGGAAATAGCAGCAATGTGAAATAACTACTTCGTGTAGGTTCGACTCCTACCCCTACAGCCCTTTCGTTTAATTTAGGTTTATAATTGGTTAGTTTAAGCTCAGTTCTCCCCGTTCTGAGCTTAACTGTTTTTAGACCAGTCGGTTAGTTAGAAAAATAAGTTTTGTAAATTTGTTTTAAAAGCATCAAACTATGACACATGCAGAAAAATATATAGTTAAAACTTATTCAGGACTTTTTGAAAGTTTGAGCTCAATTAGTAAACTTGAGTTGTTAGAAAAACTCGCAAAATCAATAAGAAAAGATACAAAGATTAAAGAAAAAGAATTCTTTAAATCCTTTGGTGCACTTGCTTCTGAAAAATCAGCAGCAAAAATTCCAATGAGATTTAGGAAAATAGGGCATTCGGAAACTAAATGAGGTTATAAATAAGCTAAAAAAACTTTAAAATTCCTTCACAAACATTAATAAGCCAATTGTACGTGTGGCTTATAAGTATCTGTTCTGATATTTGCTTTTAGCTCATGCAAAATATTGTATAAACCAAAGTTGGTACGATTTACATAAATAAAATGCTTCACACCACGAGCCTGTTTAAATTCGGGCATTTTAGCTATTTTCTCGCCAAAGGTATATAAATCATCAAAGAAATGGGTTTGCCCGAAATCAAATTCACCTGTCATGTAAGGTTCTGCAAAGAGGGTAATCATCTCTTTATAGGTTTGATAATAGAACTCTATTTGTTGAGCATTATCTTTTGGCAAAATCATCTCTAAAAGCCTAAAAGCTTTGATGGTTTCTTCTTTATTGTTCAATAATTCTGTTGATGTAGTAGAGAAAAAAGGATAGTAAAAATCATCTGGGATTTCTTTGATACATCCAAAATCTATAATACCTAGCTTGCCTTCAGGAGTAATTAAGAAATTACCTGGATGCGGATCAGCATGTACTGCTCTTAATTCATGCTGTTGAAAATTGTAAAAATCCCAAAGTGCCTGGCCAATTTGGTTTCTTAATTCCTGACTAGGATTGGTTTGTAAGAACTCTTTCAGATGCTGACCTTCTATCCAGTCCATAGTAATAATTCGTGGACCAGACAATTCTGGATAATACGCCGGAAAAACCAGATTGGGAATATTAGCGCAGACTTTAGAAAATTCTAAAGAACGCTTTACTTCTAATTCATAATCCGTTTCTTCTATCAAACGCTCTTCAACTTCTTTCATGTAAATATCCAACTCCTTTTCGCTCATACCTAACAATCTAAAAGCAAAAGGCTTTACCAATTTAAGATCTGATGAAATAGAGCTGCCAACACCTGGATATTGGATTTTTACAGCTAATTTTTTTCCATTTAAAGTAGCCTGATGCACCTGTCCAATAGATGCTGCATTAGTTGATTTTAAGTTGAAAGTGTCATAAATCTTCTCAGGAGACTTACCAAAATGCTTTTTAAAAGATTGTACAATCAATGGTCCGCTTAAAGGTGGCGCATTGTATTGTGATAAAGAAAACTTGTCTACATAAGCTTTTGGCAGAATATTTTTATCCATGCTAAGCATTTGTGCTACTTTTAAAGCACTGCCTTTAAGTTGGCTTAAAGAGTTATAAATGTCACTGGCATTATCTTCATTCAGTTCATCTCTACTTAAATCTGGATTGAAAAGCTTTTTAGAGTAATGCTTGATATAATTACCGCCTATTTTTATACCTGTGCCTACAAATTTTGCAGAACGAGCTACTTTACTGGATGGAATACTGTTTTGCTCTTTCATTTTTATATGTGAGTAATAGATGGAATGATACGTGATTCTATTATTTTAGATGCTTAAATCCATCCTTATTTTTCAGTCCTTATTCCTTTATCTTTATTCCTTGCTCTTTACTCCTATAAAGTTAAAAAGCCATTTTAATACCTGCATGCTGTGCTAAAAACTTCCCATACTCAAATAAATTATCAATAGGAGAGCGTTGGAATAAATCAAAAGTTACGTTGATGCCTTTTTCTATAGCTTCATCGGTTTTTTCAAAACCTGCGGATTGATCTTTAATCCAGAAGTTTAGTAAGAAGGCTACTTGTAACCAAAGTGCATCCACATATTTATCACTAATAAACTTTCTTTCTGAAAGTTCTCCGCTTTCTAAACCATCTTGTATAATTTGGGTGCTAAACTCAGTAAAAGTTTCTTTGGCTGAGCTTAATGCCGTTGGGGTTTTAAGTCCTTTTTTAAAACTTCTTACGCTGTGTAAAGCATAACTTCTTTTGCTTTTTAAAAGCTCAAAAAAACTGTAGAAGAAAGAAAGAGCTTTTTCTCTTGCCGAATATTGTTCCCAAACATCTTGGCCTTTAATCTCTGTTATCGTCTTAGAAAATAAATCGTTCCAGATATCAGCTTCTATAGCACTAAAAGAGGCATAAAACTTATAAAATTCTTCTTCGGCCATTTTATTCTTTTTCGCAAAAATAAAAACCGATGCAGGTTGCTTGCCTTCTGTTAATAAGTGTTCTATATAAGCGTTCTGAATTTTTTCTTTAGTACCCATTGCTTTTGGCTTTTTTTCTGAGACTTTATTTTCCATCATCTTCAAGATTAATTACTTCTTAAACGTTTATTTCTTCTGGATGTTTTTCTGGTTGTGCATAGCTTAATCTGGCTAGCAATTGGGTGCTATGGTAAGCATCTAAGCCAGCAACTGTTACCGTATTTGTTGCCGCAAGATTTACATAACCATCTGCTAAAATTAAATTCTCATCAACCAAAACATGTTGCACTTCGCCAATAACTATGCGAGTACCATTTAACGTCACTGGTATGATTTCTTTTAATTTTAAGCCTAGTTTAACTGATGATTCTTTCACAAAAGGAGCATCAAAGCCTTCTAAAAATTCTTCATTAAAACCACAAGCAGCAAATTCAGACTCCCCAGCTTTATACCTTGCACTAGTCTGGTGCGCCGCTTTATAAAATTCTTCTTTAACGTTATTAAGGGTATAAAATCCGCTTTCGCTGATGTTTTTTAGGGTTTCATGCTCTGGTCCGTCTGGCCTTAGCACCATACCGATATAAGGCGGATTTGCCCCAATATGAAAAATGGAGTTAAATAATGCAATATTGGTTACTCCAGTATTTTTACTTTTTGTAGCTACCATTTGTAGGCTTTTAAAGCCTGATATACTGTTCATAAAAGTGGTACGGTACCTGGATGGCAGCTCAGCAATTTGCGCTAGTGTAAGATGCTTCATCTTAAAAAGATTTTAATGTAGACATTCCACCATCTATACCTATAACTTGCCCTGTTACCCAAGAACTTTTATCAGATAAGAGAAAATGGGCTGCTTCTGCAAGTTCTTTTGCGGTACCCACTCTACCCAAAGGATGTCTTTTTTCTGAGGCTTCTCTTCTTTCTGGTGTAGCTAATAAGCTAGCTGCTAAAGGCGTGTCTGTTAAAGAAGGTGCTAGTGCATTTACTCTTATTTTTGATGCTGCAAATTCTGCTGCCAGAGAAACTGTTAAACCTTCTATAGCACTTTTTGCTGCCGCTATAGAAGCATGAAAACCCATACCAGCTTTTGCAGCTACAGTACTAAACAACAAAATACTAGCTTGTTTGGCTGCTTTTAATTGTGGTAAAACTTGCTGAATAACTTTAACGGCACCAATAACATTTACTTCGTAATCTCTTCTAAAATCGTCTGCCGTTAAACGGGGGAAAGGTTTCAAATTGATAGTACCTGGACAATAAGCTAAACCATGTAAATTTTCTGGTAAATGATCCTTTAAGGCAGAAATATCTTCCAAAATATCCAAGGCTACAAATTTTGCTTCTAGAGGTAATTCTCCTTTATGCCTAGAAACAGCAATGACCTCATGCCCATCAGCAAGCAGCTTTTTAACTAATGCCAAACCTATACCTGTACTACCACCAATTACCAAATAATTCATGTTATCCTATATGTTTTAAAAATTCGTTACGGGTATCGATATCTAAGAATTTGCCACCATATTCTGCCGTTACAGTAGAGCTTTGCACATCCTTAATGCCTCTTGATGAAACACATAAGTGTGTAGCATCAATAATAACAGCAACATCTTCGGTACCTAAGGCTTGCTTTAACTCATTAGCAATTTGCATGGTTAAACGTTCTTGTACTTGTGGCCTTTGCGCAAAGTATTGTACCATACGGTTTAACTTTGATAAACCAATTACTTTACCGTTACTGATATAGGCTACATGCGCTTTTCCAATAATAGGAACAAAATGATGCTCGCAATTGCTATAAAGAGTGATATTTTTTTCTACCAGCATTTGATTGTACTGGTACTTATTATCAAAAAGCTTCATATCTGGCTTATTAGCCGGATTTAAGCCTTTGAAAATTTCTTTTACATACATTTTAGCTACTCTTTGCGGAGTACCTCTTAGGCTATCATCAGTGAGATCAAGTCCTAAAATATCCATAATATGCTTAAAATGGTGAGCAATTTGGTCTATCTTAACATCATCTTCTAAATCAAATGCGTCTGGTCTTAAAGGTGTATCGTAAGATGTGCCAATATGTTCGTCGCCTAACTCATCAAAATGAGTTAATAAGTCTTCTTTTAGTGGTTTAAGCTGGGTACTCAACATAGTTTCTTTCAGTTTCAAAAAGTGTAACATAAAGATCTAGCGCATGATCTATATGCGCTCTTAGTATATTCCAAATTACCATGGCAATGTTTTCTGCGGTAGGGTTTAAGTCTTTAAACTCTGCCACATCCAAATTGAGGTTCTTATGGTCAAATTTTTCTACAACATGCTCTTGGATGATATCGGATAAAATTTTCATATCTACCAGGTAACCTGTTTGCTCATCGGTATAGCCAACAACTTTTACAACAAGTTCATAATTATGTCCATGGAAGCTAGGGTTATTACACTTACCAAAAACCTTCTTATTTTCTTCATCACTCCATAAAGGGTTATGAAGCCTGTGAGCGGCATTAAAATGTTCTTTTCTGTAAACGGCTATTTTCTGTTTCATTGTAAGTGTAACATCAAGGATGTTGTTTTGTTTAACTTTTATAGATAATTCTTAAACAAATGTACGATGGATTATCGTTTAGAGATTTTGTTTAATGTAATTTGACGTTGTAATGAACATTTAAAGCGGTTTACGTCTTGGGCTCTTTTCTTTTGATGTTTAATAGAGACTTGGTGAGCCCGCTCTCTCCAAAGCCTCCAACTTGATGGTTTAAGCTCTCTTCTCATCAGCCTAATCACCTCTTGTTCTGATAATTTAAATTGATAAGCTATAGCCTCAAATGGCGTACGGTCTTCCCAAGCCATCTCTATAATCCTATCTATTTCAGCCGGGCTTAAGTGTTTAAAATCTTGTTTCATTCCTCTTTAAACATCCGAAGTATTTTATTGTTTAAGTAACATGAAGAACAAAAGTGGTAAGGTTGTTAGCAAAGCTTATTTACCCTCTAAACTTTGTGCATCATGTCATCGGCCTTTTTCTTGGCGTAAAAAGTGGGAAAAATGTTGGGAGGAAGTAAAATATTGCTCAGAACGTTGTCGAAATATGAAATAATAACCAAATTGCAGGCATTTTAATTATAAACCTTGGTATGAGTAGTAAAACGATATTAGTATGGTTCAGGAATGATTTACGTATTCATGACAATGAAATATTGCTTGAAGCTACTTTAAAAGGTGCCAAAATTGTTCCAGTTTATATTTTTGATACTCGTTATTACACACAGTCTGTTTATCAAACTCAAAAAACAGGCGTTTTTAGGGCGCAATTTACTATAGAAAGTGTTACTGATCTAAGACTTTCGTTACAAAAACTAGGTGGAGATTTATTGGTATATACCGGTATTCCAGAAGAAATACTTCCCGAAGTAGTTAAAAAATATCAGGTTGATGAAGTTTATCACCATAGAGAGGTAGCTTCTGAGGAAACTAAAATTTCTTCTCTGGTAGAGGATGCCCTCTGGAAAAGTCAAATCAACTTAAAGCATTTTATAGGTCATACTTTATATCATAAGGAAGATTTGCCTTTCCCTATAAAAGACATTCCCGATGTATTTACAAAATTCAGGAAAAAAGCAGAAAAAGAGGGTCAAATACGCTCAGTATTTACCAAGCCAGAAAAAATTGTAGTTCCTAATAACTTAGAACAAACAGAAATTCCAACACTTCAAGATTTAGGTTTTGAAGCATTTCAGCCCGACCAACGTAGGGCTATAAATTTTATAGGCGGCGAAACAGAGGGCTTAAAAAGGTTAAATTATTATTTGTGGGAGACAGATTTTCTAAAGCAGTATAAAATCACCAGAAATGGTTTAATAGGTGCTGATTATAGTTCTAAACTTTCGCCTTGGCTATCTGCCGGATGTGTTTCGCCAAGGGAAATTTATTGGGAAGTTAAAAAATATGAGAAAGAGCGTGGGGCAAACGACTCTACTTATTGGCTGATTTTTGAATTGATTTGGAGAGATTATTTCCGTTTCATGTTTAAAAAATATGGCACACAATATTTTATACAAGAGGGGGTAAAAGGAAAATCTCAAGATTTAGCACCCAACCAGGAAGAGCTTTTTGAGAGATGGAAAGCTGGTAAAACGGGAGTACCTTTTGTAGATGCTAATATGAGAGAGCTTAATCTAACAGGGTTTATGAGCAATCGTGGTAGACAAAATGTGGCTTCTTATTTAGTGAAAGACTTAAAAGTAAACTGGACTTTAGGGGCGGCTTATTTTGAAGAAAAGCTTATTGATTACGCCCCTTCCAGCAATTGGGGGAATTGGGCTTATGTTGCTGGTGTAGGTAATGACCCTCGAGAAGACAGGTATTTTAACATCCCAAAACAAGCTAAAGAGTACGATCCCAAAGGTGAATATGTAAAACTATGGCTACCAGAACTTTCTGACCGTAGCGCAGAAACTGTACATGAAAATTATATTTAAGGGTACAGGGCGTTGTTGATTTCTTCTGGTTTGATTACCTAGGTGGGTATTGTTAAATTCATCATTTTGTTATTACGAACGTAGTGATTTAACTCTTCTTAAAGGTTCTAAGAAAGAAGCCTCGTTCCTAGCAGTGACAAACTATCTTCTTGAGCTCGTTTGCAACGAGTTCTTACCATGAGATGGCGATTGTATCGCTTTTTTTCTTAAACGCATATTTTTTTTAACCGCAGAGGCCGCAGTGTCCACAGAGATTTTCCTAGTTTGATTACCTAGGTGAGTGTTGTTAAATGTATCATTTTGTTATCACGAAAGTAGTGATTTAGCTCTTTGCAGGTTATAAAAAAAGACTGCTTCATTCTTCGCAGTGACAAAAACCATGAGCGGAGTAGAAGAAAATGTCACCCTGAGCGGAGTCGAAGGGTGGTTTATGACAGCTAAAGTGTTTCGACTTCTTCTTGAGCTCGTTTGTAACGAGTTCCTAACATGGGGTTGCGATTATATCGCTCTGTTTATTAAACGCAGATTTTTTTAACCGCAGAGGCAACAGTGTTCACGGAGTTACCATATTACATCTAAAGGATATTTTTTTATATGTTCATCCTTAGAGATTAAGATAAAATCATAACTTAAGGCTGTTGAAATGATTAATCGATCAAATGGGTCTCTGTGAATGAATGATAAATCTTTAAGTATATTCAATTCGCTCATAAGGATAGGTAAAATTTCGATATCGCTTTTTACACAGGCTTCATAGAGTTCTTGTAAACTATAAGATAAATTAAGTTTACCTAGCGATTGCTTAATGGTAATTTCCCAAAAACTGACTATACTAACATAAAGGCTCTGATTAGCGTCCGCAAGAATCTTTATCGAGTTGCTAGACAGAGAAGGATGATTATCTTGCATCTAGAGCAAGGTATGCGTATCTAATAAAAACCCTTTCACTACATATAATTTTTAAAATCCTCAAGAGGATCGTCAAATGAGTCACTCATCTTCATCTTACCTTTTAATAAACCTAAAGGTCTTTGTTTGGATGAAATGACCGTTTTTTTTACTTTTTTTTCTAAAATAAAATCAACAACTTCTTGTTGGTAGTTTTCGGGGATAAGCCTAATTTTTTCCAATATTTCAGTCGTACTCATTTGTATCTTTAATTATTTAAATAAAAGTAATAAAATATTACATAAAAGCTATGGATAACATATCACTATTTCAGTGTAAACGCGAGGCTCTACAATAAATTGCTAAGTTAAGTAGAGAAATTTCTCATTTAGACAAGTTCGTTTAGCCCAACATAAAATTCTACTTTGCATTTCAATTGTTTTTTGAGCTCGTTTGTAACGAGTTTTTAACACTGGGTAGCGATTGAATCGCTTATTAAACGCAGATTTTTTTAACCGCAGGAGGTCGCAGTGTGCACAGAGATTTTTCTGGTTTGATTGCCTAGGTGGGTGTTGTTTAGTACACCATTTTGTTCATAGCGAATAAAAAAAGCTATCCTCACAGCTAAGTATGCCATGTCATTGAAAAGTACAAGATTAAATAATTCCCCCCGCCCATAATTGCTCTAAAAAGACTTTCCAAGGTTTAATTGTAATATTACCAATTTTTCTTTCCAAAGGATCATTACTTACCACAATAAGTTTTTTTACAGGGTACTCCTCAGAAAAGCTTTTCAAACCTTTTAAATGACGTTCTTGCACATTATTGGTAGCTTTTATTTCTATAGCTACTTCATGATCTCCTAATATAAAATCAACTTCAATTTGTGATGATGTTCTCCAGAAAGAAATTAAATAGTTTAAATCCGAATATTTACTATGTGCATAAAGTTCCTGATAGATAAAATGTTCAAAAGCATGACCGAAAGCCTCGCTTCCATCTTCTATTTTATGACGTTTAAGTAAAACGTTAGCAATACCTACATCAAAATAGTAAAATTTAGACGCTTGCACTACTCTACGTTTGGGCTTTTTCTGAAAACTGGGAACAAAACGGCCTATTAGGGTGTCTTCTAAAATTTGAAAATATTCTTTTACAGTTACAGAACTTACACCACAGTCTGCCGCAATATTAGTATAGTTAACCATTTCGCCATTAGAGAATGCTGCTGACTCCAAAAATTGATTAAATGCTTGGATATTTCTAATCTTAGCTTCCGCAATAATTTCGTCTTTAAGATAGTTGCCGATATAAGCATCTAATAACTTCTTAGGATTATCTGCCAAATAATGCCTAGGCAATAATCCATTATTCAATGCTTTTAATAAATTAAAATCCGGAATTTCAGAATAAATTAGAGGGTACAATTCATATCTTAGTGCTCTTCCTCCTAGTAGATTCGAGCCTGATCTAATGATTTTCCTTGGGCTAGAGCCGCTAAGTATAAATTTTACTTGATGGTTCACCATAAGCCAATGAATTTCATCTAGCAATCTGGGTATCTGTTGAATTTCATCTACAATGACTACTTTAGCAGGATTGGCTAAAACAACTTCCCTAAATTGCTCCGGATAACTTTGATATCTTCTAAATACATCCGAAAGTAGGAGATCAAACCAGACGGCATCTGGAAATAAATACCTTAATAAGGTGCTTTTACCTGTTTGCCTTGCTCCCCAAAGAAAAAGGCTTTCTTCTCCTGAACCTTCTAAAATTTGTTTTCTTAAAAACATACTTTAATATATCATGCAAATTTAAAGTATAACTTTAATATATCATGTAAATTTAAAGTTTAATTTTTGATTTTGTGCTTATTATTTATTAGATTGTCAAAAATCATACTGTCACATTTAGCGGAGTCGAAATGTTCTCCGATATGCTCAGAAAGGCTTCGACTCCGCTCAGCCTGACACAAAGCAACGAATTCTTACCATGGGGTAGCGATTGTATCGCTTTTTTATTAAACGCATATTTTTTTTAACCGCAGAGGCCGCAGTGTGCACAGAGATTTTTCTTAGCTGGATGTTGTTAAATGCATCATTTTGTTATCATAAACTTAGTGATTATCTCTTCTTGCAGGTTATAAAAAAAGAAGCTTCATTCTTCGCAGTGACAAAAATCATGAACAAAGCCGAAAAGTTGTATTATGACTAAAATTCTTCTTAATCGACTCCTTCAGGCTTAAAAGTTAGAGTAACATTTGTCTTAAAGTTACTATTGAACAGTCTTATCCTACGTTTATCCTACGTTCATCTTACGTTAGTCTTACGTTAAGATGATACTTATTCTTTAGTTGATGCCAAGTAATCTCCAATAGCTTGATGATAAACAAATTTGCCCGGTGGGGTATGAGCAGCGACTTCTTGTTTCTTTTTTGGATCTGCTAAAACTGATTGAGCATATCGTACAGCTTTAGAAAATCTATTTTTCTCTTTTACTTGCTTTTCACTAGGAACCACTTTGGACATATCTGGGTAACTACATACAAATGTTTTTTTATTGCGGGTTTTAAAAACTATTTGCTTATTGAGCGCACCGCTTAGTCCTTGTATAATGATGTTGTTTTTTACTCTTGCCATAGGTAATTTAATTATTCCCTAAAATATTGAAATAGCAGACTTTTTGCAAAAATAATTTTGTTTTAATGTTTCAACTTCTTTTAACCCAAAATTCTACTTTGCATTTCAATTGTTTTTTTGAGCTCGTTTGCAACGAGTTCTTACCATGGGGTGGCGATTATATCGCTTTTTTATTAAACGCAGATTTTTATTAACCGCAGAGGACGCGGTGTGCACAGAGATTTTTCTGGTTTGATTACCTAGGTGGGTGTTGTTTAATACATCATTTGTGATTATGAACGTAGTGATTTATCTCTATACAAAGGTTATTAAAGACTGCTTCATTCTTCGCAGTGACAAACTATCTTCTTGAGCTCGTTTGTAACGAGTTTTTAACACTGGATGGCGATTGTATCGCTTTTTTATTAAATGCAGATTTTTTTAACCGCAGAGACCGCAGTGTACACAGAGATTTTACTGGCTTGATTACCTAGCTGAGTGTTGTTTAAGCCATCATTTGTGATTATGAACGTAGTGATTTATCTCTATACAAAGGTTATTAAAGACTGCTTCATTCTTCGCAGTGACAAACTATCTTCTTGAGCTCGTTTGTAACGAGTTTTTAACACTGGATGGCGATTGAATCGCTCTGTTTATTAAACGCAGATTTTTTTAACCGTAGAGACCACAGTGTGTACAGAGATTTTTCTGGTTTGATTACCTAGGTGGGTGTTGGTTAAGCCATCATTTGTGATTATGAACGTAGTGATTTAGCTCTATACAAAGGTTATAAAAGACTGCTTCATTCTTCGCAGTGACAAAAGACTCTGTACAAAATATTAGCTCTCCAATCCTGAAATTCAATAAGTAGGATTTAGGCTCTTAACTTAAAAATGTGTAAAGCGAGTCTGAGATTCGCTTTATACCCCCTATTCAAACATGCGCTTTACTGATATGATGAATAGCTTAAATTCCAACAATTATATCTTAAAAGCTTCCAAAACTTTATTTGGATTCCAACCTAGTGCTTCCCTGGCTTTAGAATCATCAAAAGTTAAATCGGCAGAAATTTTAGAAAGCTTATAAGAATTAAATGGGGCTTTTCCTCCTAATAAATCACCTGTTTTGGCCATCAAAACTGCCATCCATTTAGGAATGTTTAAAGGATTTCTTTTATTTAATTGTTGAGCTATACATTTACTTAATTCTTTAAAATTTGGATGATAGCCGTCTGTTAAATTATAAATGCCTCCAATTTCAGATGCTCTAATAATTATTTTAGCAACATCTTCTGCCAGAACCATACTCTTACAGGCTAAACCTCCAGCTATATTCATGTAATAGCCTTTTTGAATAGCTTTAATCATCGCTCCTAAATTACCTGGCGGGTTTGGGCCTACTAGTAAAGGTAATCTCAATATGGTACAGATGACGCTATTTTTATCACACCAGTCTTGTACCATTTCTTCTGCCTGTATTTTACTTGAACCATATGGATCTTTAGCATTTAATGGATTAGATTCTTTGATGCTTTCTCCTTTATCCAAACCATAAACGGAAACAGAACTGATGAAAACGAATGCTTTTGGGAAAGCTTGTGATTGCTCTATACCTTTTAAAAGGTTTTGAGTACCCTTTACATTTACATCAAAGAATTCTTGTATTTGTTCTGGTGTTTTAGGGACTGAGTGGGCTTTGCCGGCTGAGTGGATGATTAAATCTGCATTGGGTAATACAGGGACTTGAATAGATAAATCACAAATTACTTTTGCATTGTGTCTTGCTAAGGTTAAAACCTTAGCCTCCTCTGTAAGCACCTGCTTTAGAAGACTTCCTAAGAACCCTGTTGATCCCGTCAATATGATATCCATTATTTTATCTTTTCTAAATATTTTATAGCTCTACCGGTTAGCTTATATTTTTGTAAGCGGCTATTGGGCTTTTCTGGAATGGTTTGAACAATTAAGCCTAATGAAATGGCTGGGTGAATATAGTTATCTCTAAAGGTAGCTCTATGCTTAATTCCTAATCTGGCTCGCATTTCGCCAGAAGATAATTCTCCTTGAGCTAGTAATTTCAACAGTTGAATAACTGGGTCGGTGACTGGGTCGGTGACTGGGTCGGTGACTGGGTCGGTGAAGGCTAAGTAATGAGCAGAAATGGGTACTGTAACTTCAAATACTGTTAATTTAGAAAAATCGAACAGCGCTGAGCCATTGCCATTTTCTAATAACTCTTCTTTTACCCGGGTAACGCCCCTACTAAAGCGATTGACATAACCTAAAACCTTCATGGCTTCAGCAATTACAGGATTACGATAATCATTAACATGTGGAAAATTCTCCGGGCGAGCATTCCTATACAACCCCCCGGCATTCATTAATTCTATACGATTTGAATATTCGTAAAACCGTATCGGAGTATGAGATTCATAATCGCGATGCATCACCGCATTCATCATCAACTCTCTGATTGCCCAAAAAGAATAGTTCATTACTGTTTCCTCCCTTAATACACTTACCGGAACAGGATGCTTTTTGATAAAAGATGTCTCTATGAAAGTATCTAATTTAGAAAGAACAGAAAAAAGGTCACCCGAAAATTTAACCTCATTATTAATATCTGCACCCAATGAAAGCCCTTTAAATGCCACATATTGTATATAAGCTCCGAACAAAAAATATTCTGGTTGTTTCCCAAATAATAATATCCCCGCATTGGTAGGAGAGTTCTGCCTTAAATCAAAAAACCGTAATGAGGCTAATTTTTGAACGATGGTTCTATTATCTTCTTTTAAACTTTCAGCATCTATGGCCTTAGGCAAGTAGTTTTGAGTAAAAGCATCCAAATTTAAATCGGCCAAAGTAGAACCAACACAAGGCCTAGTATCAAAAGTAGTGGCAGAAGAAATTCTCTTTTCAATGAGTATTCGCTCTTCGGCTTCATTAGCAACTGCTTTTCGGGGTCCAACCCTAATCCACACTTTTCCCTTATAACGAATTGGAGGAAAATTTGAAGGCAACACTTCAACCACAGCAACATCTCCTTCTTCAAAGCTGAAATGACAAATATTTATTTGCGGTTGTGGAAGAATTAAGCCATCCGACCGAATCCCACCCAAGTTTTTCAGTAAGTCATCCGTAACCTTTAAGCCAGCTAAGCTCCCATTGTCATGTACGCCTATTAATAAATAGCCAGGTTTCTGATGCGCAGGTAAATCATTAGCAAAAGCGCAGATAGCCATACCAAATTTATCGGTATTGTTTGTGGAAATTGTACGCTCTATGAGATCTGATTCCAGATCCTTTATGAGGGTGGCTATCTGTGATTTATTAATCAAATTTTTTTAATGCGTTTAGAATCAAATATAAGAATGATTTATTATAATGTAATATTCGTTAAGTACTAACCAGATGTACAATGACTTTGTGTTAATCACAGCATTCCTGCACTATTTCTTCTGCCTGTATTTTACTTGAACCATAAGGATCTTTAGCATTTAATGGATGAGACTCTTTGATCTCATTTCCTTAATCTAAACCATATACTGCAACTGAGCTGATAAAAACAAAAGATATGGGCAAAGATGGCGCCTGTTCTAAACCCTTTAATAAATTTTGAATACCCAATACATTTACATCAAAAAAACTCTTTCTTTTGTTGTGGTGTTTTTGGAACTGAATGCGCTTTTCCGGCTGACTGGATGACAATATCTGTAGAAGGCAATTGGGGATTTGGGAGGATAAATCGCAAATGATATTTGAGTTTGTTCGACTAATAGTTATTTTATTTTCATTTTGAAATTCAATATTAACGTATTGACCAAAAAATCCAGAAGAACCAGTAAGAATTAATATCATAATATTAAATAAAATATTTTCTTAATCCTGAGATAGCGTAGCTAGTAAAGTAATAGGCTGACTTAAAAATATTTAAGTGCTCAATGTTTCTATAGATGTTCCAAGTGTAGCTTGCGGCTTTCACTTTATTACTAGAAAGAGAATTAGACTGAACTCTATAAAACATTAATGGTTCGTTTAGACCATAAGCTTTGGGTATAATTTTTAGTGCGTTTAGCCAAAATACAAAATCTTCATGACCAACCTTTATGAACCTTAACTTGCCAAGTATAGACCGTTTAAAAAGTGAAGAAGAACACGGAATAACATTATTATATAATAACTTTTTATAATTAACTTCTTTAGGAACGGTAATTATTTTCTTACTTATGCCTCCATTTTCATCCATCTTTCTATATGAAGTATATGATAAAAAAAAGTTTCCATCTTGCATAAATTTGATTTGTTTTTCAAGTTTCAAGGGATGCCACAAATCATCCGCATCTAAAAACGCTATATATTCTCCAACAGCTACTTCTAACCCTTTATTACGAGATGCGAAAGTTTTTAAGTTAATATTATTTTTTAAAATTCTTATCCTACTGTCTAGTTTTGAGAAATCTATTAACATTTCAAGGGAATTATCGGTAGAACAATCATCTATAACAATCCATTCCCAATTTTTATAGGTTTGTTTTAATACTGATTCAATAGTTTCCAAGAGGTATTTCTCAGCGTTATAGACTGGTGTAATGATTGAAATAAGAGAATCCATTTAAATAATTTATTTAAAGATATTTTTTTAGAATAGTGGAGCTTCCTCCGTTAATTAGTTTGACTTAATTTGGAATATACTGAATGTAATTAATTTAAATATATCATAAGAAGACTTTCAAAGTTATAACTGCTTTTTATCTTTCATTAATGATTTTGAAAATCCTTTTTTTCAAAAAGATTCTATGGATATATCAAAGAAAAACATAGACTAATGTACTTTAAGAGTATTTCCTAAATATGCTCTTTTATTACTATTTATAATATTCAAATTTATTGTTTGCTTTTCTATTAGATTTCTAATGATAAATTAAAAAAATACTTGATTTACGTAGGATTAGCATGCCAATACTAACTACAAACAAAATCTTATTTTTATAAAACGTCTTATCTTAGTTCTAAAAAAAGCTCCCAATCCTTTTAGAATGTGTTTTATTTTATTGTTTTCTTGTAAGGTTGTTAGAAGTGGGCTTTATTGCAACCCCTATTATTTTACTTGTCCCAATTCATCATATTTTACAAAATTAGTATGAAAAATATTTTTACCATATGATATTGTATAAGTAATAACTATATATCCACGTCCATAATAATTAAGAAGGTTTCCCGTAATGATATTTCCATTACAGAAATACTTAAAACTTATTTCTCTTCCTTTTAAAATCTTGATTTTACATTTTAAAATAATGTTTCTATAGTGTTATGCACTAGCACAATACTACCATAGATGTTTCTTATGGGGGTAGCAACATATTTTCACTTAACTAATTTATCTACAAAATTTTGAGTGCTTGTTTATTATTAAGATTATAATTCACAAAAGCACAAATTATTATATTTTAACATATAGTTTTCGCTTTACAAAAACAATAAATAAAAAAGAAAAAACATATTTAATATTAGTTTTCCCATTAAATAAGTATATTCTTATATATAGTTGAAATTTTCTCAGAATAACATTTAAGATCTAAACTTTTAATTTTTTCCCTAACTAAATCGAATGATTTTGAAGTTGTTTCATAGGAAGCAAGAGCCTTTAATATTTGATTACTTAAGTCTTGCGAATTATCATTTTCAAATGTGTGACCTAATGCAATCCATTCAACCATTTCTTTCATACCACCATGATTAGTTACTATAGGCACAACATTAGAAGCTACAGATTCAAAAACTAACATTGATGCAGTCTCATAACATTTTGATGGAAGAACAGATACTTTTGCTTTATTTAAAATTATTTTTAAAGACTCTTGTCTTACGAATGGAACGAACTCAACTATATCCTCAATGTCAAAATCTTTGACTAACTTTATTAACCTTTTTAATTCTAAACCTTCGCCAATAATTTTGAGCCTAATATTAAAGTGATTTAATTTTAATAAATAAAAAGACTTTATAAGTACATCAATGTTCTTTTCATTTGAAAGTCGACCGAAGTAAACAACCAAATTTTCTTTCATCCCATAATCAAATTCATCACTTATGGATTGATTGATAAATATATCAGGTAATGGATTTTTAATAGAACTAATATTACTAATCAAAAGTCTATATTGTCCCATTTGAGCTTTTAAAAATTCTGAAGGTGTAATCCATTTATCTATTATTCCCTTATTTATATAATAACTAGCTAAAAGTGAAGTTATACCCTTTCCGATGGAGTGAATAAACCCACCTCTACTACAGCCACGGTAAAATATTTTTGTTTTAAATGTTGAGTTTGAGCAATCAAGGCATTTGGTTTTTTTTTTATAATCATATGCAGCATGATGAGAACAAAGATATTCGAAAGTATGTACAGTGTGTATAACCTTTATCTTTTTGTTATTATTTTTGTAAACCTTAATAGCTTTAAGTATAGAAGGGGATAAATTACCATAATTTTGAAGATGAATAATATCTGGTTTTTTTTCATTCAGAAAGCTCAACAAGATTCTGAAATTATGGAACGAGAAAATCTGAGATAATAAAATTCTCAATTTGCTTTTATTCCTCTTATTTTTAAAGTCTACATCAACACTAAATCCAAGAGAAGAATCTGAAATGCAACCAACTAAATGGGTGTTTTCAATGTCAAATCTTTTTAAAGCAGTAATAGTATCTCTAAAAACTGATTCTGCACCCCCACCGTGAGCTTTTTCTGATAAATGAAGTATTTTCATTCTATAGATTTTTTTATATTTATTTTCCTATCTAATATAAATGAAAAACATATCCAAAATAGTATAATTTGTGTTATTGGTAAAAAACCAATAACCTCTCCTTTGTAATGAATCACCATTAAATAGGTCAAAATTATTCCGAAGAATAAAAAGTCACTTTTTGATTGTCTTGGATTAAATTTATAATTCGAAATTATTATTTTAAAAGCAGTTCTAAAAAACTGCAATTGATAAAAAATAAAAACAAATAAACCAAAAACACCGTAAAACAATATTTGCCTCATGTATCCAGCGTCCGTTTCCATATAATATAATCCATTTTCTTGCAAATATTTTCCATCTCCAAGTAGAAATGTCTTCCAACTTATTGGAAAATACATTGTACTTAAAACATCTGTAGATTCTGTACTAAATTTACCCTCATCCATATAATTATAAATAAATTCAAAAGCGAAAGGTAATAGAGTTTCACCTATTAACTCCTTTGACGAGGCAGGAATAAATAAATAAATAATTAATGCAAATGCAGTAATCAAAAATAATAGCTTTAGAAGACTCCTTAATCTTTTTCCAAAAGAACGATAATTAAATAGGTAAAGAACTACTGCAAAGCTGAATCCTACAAAACCTGTTCTACCCGCAAAGAATGTCCCTACAAATAATACTAAAAATACAATGCTATTGATAGTATTAAATTTAGCTCCTTTTTTATCTAATATATTTTTTATAAATAATATATAAACCAAGCCATAAGCAGCTGATAAATCAAAAAAAGGGTTACCTGATAAGGCCAAAGCTCTAATTCCACCAAACTCTTTATCAGTAATACTTTCTTTTTGAAAAAAATTAATAAAATTCCTTATTTGAATATTTGAAAATGCAAAGCATTGAATGACGGATTGTAACAAGAAGGCTAAAATCAAAAGTTCCAGTATTTCATAGAAACGAGAATTCGAGTCTTCACTACATAATATTGGAAATGAAAATAAAGCAACCGTTAATAAAAACAATTGTAAGGCAAGGACTTTTATAATATTAAAATCGAAAGTTCTGTGTAACAGAGCAGGGATAAAAGATAATACGATGATAAAAAGTAGAGATAAGAGTATAGTGAATACATACTTTTTAGAAAAAATCCTTATTAGTTCATTAAGCTTTTTATTATCATATATATAGACAGATAGAGAAATAAGAAATGCTAATATAGCTGAATTATAAACTACAGGAATTGGAAAATTAAACAGAATAAAAAAAACTATTATAACCCTAATAATTAACATTAAATTTATCTTTTAATATATTTCTGAAACCCAAGAATGTATATTTAGAAAATAATTTTAAAATGCCATTGCATGTTAAATAAGCCTTAGAATAAATTATAAAAACTATAACTCTTTCTCCAAAATAGCTTTTCAATTTATCAACATCTAATTTTGTTTCAGAGGTTAAAGAGTTAATAATTTTCTCAAATATATTGATTAAGATAGAAGGATTTTTACCTATAATGTTAGTAACATAAGGTAGTTGAGCTCTGTTCATACTACAAGTATAAATCAATTGTTCTGTCTCGTTTAAGTTTATATTAAATTTATTTAAGAAATCTTTATGAATTTTAGAAGCAATTTTTCTCCTTTCAATAAGATTTTTTTCAGCCAATCTTGTTTCGCTACTTTCTAAAATTCGATATTTCAACAACACTTCTGGTAAATTAGCTCCCTTTGTCTTATCAAGTATATCTATCCACATTTTGTAGTCTTCCGATCTATAGAATATGCTATTATAAAAACAATTATTTTCAATTAACACACTCTTACGTATCATAACTGTAGGATGAAAAAAAGGGGATCCCACAAATAAGTAGGCTCGAATCTCAGAATCACAAACAGGTAATTTCATAATATTTCTAGAATCTTTAGAACTAGAAATTACTTCTATGTAGGATCCTAGTAATCCGATTTCACTATTGAGTTCTAAAAATGAAACTTGTTTAGCTATTCTATCAGTTGAAGATATATCGTCTGCATCCATTCTCGCAATATATTTACCTTTAGATAGTCTTATTCCAATATTTAAGCATTCAACTAATTTCAAATTGGTTTCATTCTTTATATATAGAATTCTATCGTCTTTTAACTGAAGTGACTTTAAAATTTCTCCTGTTTTATCTGTGGAACAATCATCAATTACAATAATCTGTAATGTTTGATAAGTTTGATTAATTATTGAACTAACAGCTTCATACACAAAATCTTCTGCATTATAACAAGGTATGATTACAGAAACTAATATCTTCTCATTATTATGACCACTTAACATTTTCTTTTATTAATTTAGCAGGTACGCCTCCTACCATTGAGAAAGGTTTAACATTTTTATTTACTAATGCTCCAGCTGCAATTATAGCTCCCTCTCCAATCACTACCCCTTTTAGTATGGTCACATTCATACCAATCCATACATTATTATGTATTAAAATAGGTTGCTCTGCTTTGTGAGTAGAGTTTAAAATATTATGGTTATCACTATCCCTTATAGAAACATTTTCTGATATATACACATTTTCTCCTATTTCAATCCTTTTGTAACAACTAATATTACAGTTATTATTTATATAGCCACTTCCTAAAATCAATTCTGCATTGGGATTAATATATATTCTTGCTCCTGAGTATATTTTGAACCTTCCTCTAACATGAATAAACGAATTTTTGGACATATATAAAAATGAAGAAAAAGGCTCTCTTTTGTTCCATGCTAAAAAAAACAAAAAATCCCTAGAAACTACAATACGTGATGTTTTATGAATACTAAAGGATAATTTACTGGCAACTATTACACGAAAAAACTTATCTTTATTACGTTTTGTTAGAAAATTTAATAATGCTGTTTTGAATATAAAAATATTTGATTTGATAATCTTGTTAATCATAAGCCGTAATTTTTTTGACACACTCAAGGTAATTTAGCGCAAAATCATCTAATAAAAAATATTTATTATATATATCAAAATTAATCTTCTCTAAGAAGCTATTTTCTAATTTTGATTTACTAGCTATGAAATTTATTTTATTAACTGCATCGTTAACATTTTCTTTTTTAAAAAAGAAAATTCCAGAATCTTTGTAATTCGAAAAGAATCTATTGCCACCAGTTTCGCTTAATAATAGTAGTTTACCTAGCGACAAAACTTCTATTAAAATTAAATCAAAAAAAGTTTCTCTGTTAGGCAAAATAAATAAATTTCCAGCTGAGATATAAGAATGAGGGTCCGAAGTCCAGCCAACTTCTATCCATCTAGAGTTTTTGAGACCACAAATAGGTTCTTCTTTACCAAGTATTAAAAAATAAACATCTTTTATTTTTTCATTCTCTAAAATATTTTGCGCTATTTCTTTCAGTAAATCGTAACCCTTTACATAATTATGTCTTCCGGCATAAACAATTACAAACGCATCGTTTGGAATATTTAAACTTTCTCTTATTTGAATATTATCCTTCTTGACAGATGCCTCAGGTGAGGATGTTAAAAAATACCCAATTTTTTTATTTTTAATGATTTCACTAAAATTCTTCCAGGTATTGAAATATGGCTCCAAAGCTTCTTCGCAAGGGAATACTAAAGCATCGGCATTTTTAAAAGCAAATTCATCTATAGCCAATAGTTTTTTAAAAACATTGTTCCAAATTTTACCTACACTAGTTTTTAATACATCTTCTATATACTCTAAGTGATAAGCTTTTGGTGAATGAGTTGTTAAAATTATCTTTCCACTATAATTTTTTTTTAGATATGGGTAATATTTATATAAATCAAATGTCGAATGGAAATGTATAATGTCATATTTATCTAATTTAATTTTATCTAAATAATTATATTCATTACGCTTATTTAGTTTATATATTTGATATAATGCTACTAAATTAGGGTTTAATCCTCCAACAAATTTTATCTTCAAATTCCGTATTGAAGAATAAACAACTTTCTCATCATTTAGATAATCAGATAAAAAATCAATTGAAAGATTATTTTTTAATATCGACTTCCTAAGATTATAAAGATAAGTAGGAGGGCCTCCATTTCTTTCAGAAAGTTTATGATAAAAGATTAATATTTTCATTTTTGTATTTTCTTTGTTACAGTAAGTGCGGAAGCTATTACTTGATGCATATCATAATATTTATATTCCGCTAATCGCCCGCCAAAAATTACATTTTCTTCAGTCTCAGATAATATTTTATATTTCTTATAAATCTCCGTGTTTTTAATATCATTTATTGGATAATAGCTTTCTTTACCTAAAGACCACTCGTCAGGATACTCCTTAGTAATCAAAGTTCGATTCTGAGTTCCAAATTCAAAATGCTTATGTTCTATTATTCGAGTATAAGGCACTTCTCTTTCAGTATAATTAACTACAGCATTACCTTGAAAATTATCTAACTCTAATAATTCATGCTCAAATCTCAAACTTCTATACTCGAGTTCGCCAAATCTAAATTGATAAAATTCATCAATCTTTCCTGTATAAACAATATTAGTTGCAAGAGCATCCAATTCATATTTTTCCTCAAAATAATCAACATTAAGCTTTATTTCAATTCCCTCTAATAGACCATCAATTAATTTATTATAGCCTCCAATCGGGATTCCTTGATATTTGTCATTAAAATAGTTATTATCGAAGTTAAATCTAACAGGTAATCTTTTGATAATAAATGCCGGTAAATCTTTAGCATCACGTCCCCATTGTTTTTCAGTGTAACCTTTAATTAGTTTTTCATAAATATCCGTTCCTACTAATGAGATAGCTTGTTCTTCCAAATTCTTAGGCAATGTTATATTTAAATTTTCGCATTGACTACGGATTTTTTCTTTTGCTTCACTTGGTGTAATTGTTCCCCAAAGTTTATAGAACGTATTCATATTAAAAGGTAGATTATATAATTCGCCCTTATAATTAGCTAGAGGCGAGTTCGTATATCTATTAAATTCCACAAACTGATTAACGTAATCCCATATCATTTTATCATTAGTATGAAAAATATGCGCCCCATATTTGTGAACATTAATTCCTTCAATATTTTCACAATATACATTTCCTCCTTTATGAGATCTGCGGTCAATAACTAAACAGGTCTTATTTATCTTTTTCATTTCATGAGCAAACACAGCACCAAAGAGACCACCACCAACAATCAAATAATCATACTTTTTCATATTTACAATATTTTTTTACAAGATTTAAAGTTTCTAGTGCTAGTGATGTTTTTAAAATAAACAGGTTAGTAATTACAAATGTTAATCCAATAAGAGATACTGCAAAGAGTCCAAAAACTACATCAGAATAAAAATGTTTTTCTATTATGAAACAGAATATTGCAGTTGGACAATAAAGTAAAAAATGTACACCTATTATTTTAATTGGTTGCTGGATATTAATTACTTTTTTTGCTAATAAGTAAGTAGAAACTGTAACCACTATTTCACTAAACACATTTGCTAACGCAGCCCCCTTTTCAGCAAACATTGGAATAAGTAGAAAATCTAAAATCAAACTACAAATTGTTCCAAACGTAACACACTTTAACAACTCCTTATCTTTGCCTAATGGTGTTAAAATTTGCATGCCATATAAGTTTGATAAACCTATTAATAAAGCTAAAGAAGACATAATTTTAATTGTAGCATCAGCATGTAGAAATTCAACACCTCCAAACAGCATTATTAAAGGTTTAGAACAAATAAATAAGACAAATGTTACAGGAACACCTATCATGATTACAAAATCAGTTGATTTTTTAATTAAACCCTTGAACTGATTGAAATCTTGATCGTGAGCAGCTTTCGTAAGCTTAGGTATTAAAACTGTACCTAAGGCAACTACTATAACCAAAGGAACCTTATTCAGCCTTATGGAAAGAGCATAATATCCAACAATTTCAGCCTCTTTATAGAATCCAAGAATAATTGTATCTATCAATACATAAAGACTAACGGCTACTGTAGTAGAAAAGATGTAAAGTAGAGGTTTTAGATGCCTTATCAAATCCAAATTAATTAAATGAATAGATATTTTACTTCTTAGATAAAAAAGATTAATTATATTATTGAATAGGAGTAATAAGACATTAAGCGCAAAATACCAAAATACATCAGTTTTAGTTTTAACCAAGAGAAAAAGTAGAGCTACAAAAATTAATTTAATTAAAATACTACGAATAGCAATAAATTTAAATTCACTTAACCCATTAAAAAACCATTCTATTGACAAAACATTTGAGAAAATATAAAATATTCCCAAGAGATAAATTGTTTTATAATCATTAAATTCTAAAACGTTAAAAATAATTATACAATAGAAAATTATACAAATTAGGGTAGTTATTAAATGAATAATCAAAATTTCGAAAAAAATTTTACTTCTTTTAAATAAATCGTGTGAAACTTTAGATATTTCTCGAATTCCATAAATTGGAATACCAAGCGCTGCAAAGAGCATGAAGTACCTACAAAAATTCTCAGCAAATGAAACAACTCCAATACCTTCAGGACCTAAAATTCTAGAAGCATAAGGGAACGTCAAAAGTGGAAATAGAACTATCGATAAAGAATTTAAAATATTAAAAAAAAGATCTTTACTAACTTTCATTTCACTCCATTATCATTTTTTTGAAACGATAAATAATAAGAAAACAACAGCTTGCTATGCAAAATAAAATACAACCTAAAATAATTCCCGATATTTTGCTTAATTTATTGTTTTTAATCGGTAATATAGGTTGATCAATCACCTGTATCAAAGGCTTTTCTTTCCTTAATGTTATTTTAGAAAGTTCTAAATTTTTTACTAGCTCCTGATAAACAGCCCCAGCCGCCTGTACATCCACTTGTCTTTTTTGCGACCCTACCCTTAATCTTTGAAAAGCAGGGTTAGAGTTTGGATTAGCGTCTATTTCAGCAGCTACTCCTCCTATACCACTATTTAAAACCCTCCTTACGCTATCTGTCTGTTGCTGTAAAATAGCAACATTTTCCATTGATTTTTTTGTCTTGGTTTCTACATAAAACTGGTTTACCTTGGCTACAATATTATCAGCAAAAGATTTAGCAAATAATTCATCTTTAGATTTTACATCAACTTTGATAATGGAAAGTTTTTTATCAGGCTTGCTTACACTTAAAATACTCTTATTGATAGTTTCCACAATCTTCCCCATCACAGAATCTCTTAGTCTATTGTAGCCTTTTACATCAGCAGAAAAATTTAATTTGGCTAATTCGGGCTTTTCCTGCCAATCCTCTCTTAGTTTATTAAATTCAATATACCTATCAATCAGCAATTGTTGTTTCCCTGCAAAAGTATCCTGGCTCAATAAAGTCTCTTGTATCATTTTCCGAGACTTATACAATTCTAAGATATTATCTCCTTTAAAGATACCTCCGCCACCTCCACCTAAATCAATACCCACCATAGAAGCTATACCAGCATAGGCACCTAAGCCTCCACCGCTTTCTCCTTCTTCCAATACAAAAGTCGTGGTAGCGGTATATACAGGTTTTTTAATCAAAGCATAAGCCAAGCCTAAAGCCCCGCCTAAAATACCTGCTATTAAAATGGTTTTCCATTTTGATAATAGGTATAAGTACCATTCTTTTAGTTTAAGAATAAGTTCTTTGAGGGATATTTCGTCTTCTGCTGTATTCAGTTTTTCTTCTGCCATAAGGCGGGGTATTTTTTTATGATTTTAATGCTGGTGTTTTTCCTGCTCTGTGTTTTACTTTAATTTTGTTTTTTGATAGCTGTTTTTGTGATGGGCAAAGGTAATTATATTTTAAGTTGAAAGAAATAGTTTAGCAGGTTATTCGTAAATTAATTGTTTATACCCGCAAAATACGTTGCTAAAACCCAATCTGCTTCGGTATCTATATCTATACTACGTTCTACAGGCATGAGTATTTTTTTTATATGATTAAAATTGCTAATCCCCTTTTCATGCAATGCTTTTACCCTGATTAAGTACATAGCGCCATTATAAGCATATACCTTAGGGCAATCTTGTCGGCGTTTAAAATGACCTTCTTTACTCTTTGTCAAAAAGCCTTCGGTATTTTCCTCAAACAAGGTAAAATATGGGTTTTCTTTAGCTTCTTTTACGCTTACGACCATATCACAACGCTCATCAAATTTTGCTATCAATTTGGTAAAATCTTCTATTTGCCTAAAAGGCGAGGTAGGTTGTAACAATAAAACAGCGTCAAAAACTTTACTTTGTTGTTCATAATAAGCCAGGGCATGTAGGATAACTTCCTCAGTAGTTGCCATATCATGAGCCAGATATTCTGGTCTTTTAAATGGAATATTAATTCCTAAACTTTCTGCTATTGTGATAACCTTCTCATCATTGGTAGAAATACATATTTCATCATTGGCACTGGCTATTGCTAAAGCAAATTCTATACTGTATTGTACTAAAGGTTTTCCTTTTAATGGCTTGGTATTTTTACCGGGTAAGCCTTTAGAGCCAGCCCTGGCTGGTATCAAATATAAAATCCTCATTTTTAGCTTAAATTTAAATATTTGATGTCTTCTTGTGCCTTCTTAAAATCTTCGTGTTTACCAATATCTAACCAATAACCTAAAATAGGGAAACTGACTACTTTTTTATTCAACATCAATAAACGCTCTATTAAATCGGTGATATTATAAAATTCGCCATCCGGAATTAAATTAATCAACTCCTTTTTAATTAAATAGATGCCTGCATTGGAATAATAGGTGTATCGAGGTTTTTCTTTGAGCGAGTTTACCTGAGCTTCTGCATTCACTTCTATAACCCCATAAGGCACATCTACATGGTAAGAAGTTGAAGCTATAGCCATATCTGCCCCTTGTGTTAAGAAAGCTTGATAAAACTCGGTAAAATTGATATTCGTCAACAAATCGGAGTTCATGATTAATAGCGTATCACTTTGATAGTCTTGGGTTAATTTTACCGATGCAATGGTGCCTAAAAACTCTTTTTCTACTAAGTATTTAATATCAAGACCTTTTTCTTTTCCATCTTTAAAATAGGCTTGTATTTGCTCGCCCAGGTAATTGATGCTGATGTGGATATTTGTTACGCCGCTTTTGGCTAAACGGTCTATATTGTACTCTATGATTGGCTTATCGCCGATGCGCAATAAAGGTTTTGGAGTTGTTTTGGTTAAGGGTAATAAACGCTGTCCTTTGCCACCTGCCATGATGATAGCATGTACAGGTAATTTGGGTTGATATTTATGAACCTCGATAATTTCTATAATTTGGTGTTGTTGATTTACTATCGGTACAAAAGTGATGTTGATGTTGCGAAGTTCTTCCATATCTTTTACATCAAAATCCTGATAAAGGTATTTACAGTTCTGACGCATAACTGCTGTAATCAACGTAGCCAAGGTTTCGCCTCTGAGCAATGCTCTCCGAATGTCTCCTTCTGTTACAGAGCCTAATAACTTACGTTCCTGACTCACTACAAACAAAACATTGGCTATAAGTCCTTGTTTATCAATAATTAACAGCGCATCCCTAATGGTGATGGTATCGTTTACAGTATGTTTTTCTAGGTTATACATGTTGGAGGTTGTAAAAAGGTTTTGGTAAAAGAAGCGCTAAGGGAGTTTCTGCAATAATTTTCACGATTTTCTCTGCTGTATGTCCATCCCCGTAAGGGTTTATATTATTGAAATTTCCTTTTGATTGTTTGATGTTGTTTATTGCACTGGCAATTTCTGACGCAGAAGCATTTACATTTATTACACTGCTGGCTTGTACTCTACCTTTTTGCCTATCCCCGATATTGATACTAGGTTTATGAAAGGATGGTGCCTCTAAGATACCGCTAGAGCTATTCCCTATAACTGCAGTACAATATTTCATAGTTGATAAATATCTTAACTGCCCCATAGAAGTAAAAGCAATGGCTTTTTGGGGATTTTTTGATACGTAATCATCAATCATTTGGTTGATGATACGACCATGGGTATCTGCATTGGCTTTTGTAAATATCAACAAACTATCTGCTTGTGTATCCAATGCTTTTAAAAGCTCTTTAAATTGTGCCTCTACGCCTATTTTAGCATGAGTTTCTGGATGGAAGGTGATGAGGTAATTGTACTTTAAAAATTTTACTTGAAGTTGCTCTTGGAGCGCTGCCAAGCTTAGTAAATTTAAATTTTTGATATTATCTAAACCTATAGCCCCTACATGGTGTACATGTTGAGGATTTTCTCCTAACTGTATAACCCTTTGCCTGTAAGCTTCTGTAGAAGTGAAATGCAGGCTGCTCATTTTGGTGATGGCGTGTCTGATAGCATCATCATAAGCGCCTTCTGTAAGCTCGCCGCCATGTAAATGTGCTATTGGAATTTTAAAGATTAATGCTGCCGATGCTACTGCTAACATCTCGTACCTATCTCCTAAAATTACCAATACATCTGGTTTTAATCGCTCCAATACATCGGCAAAACCTATCAATGCTAAGCCCATAGATTTGGTAATGCCCACTGCACTATCAGAAGACAATAGCATTTCTACTTTTTCTATCTGCTGGTAACCGTCCTGGATAATTTGTTGATAGGTTAGACCAAATTCTGGAGAAAGATGTGCACCCGTTACACATAGCTGTAATTGAAAGCGTTTATCCTGAGCAAAGCTATCTATTAGCGGTTTTAACAAGCCATATTCGGCCCGGGTACCTGTTACTACACAAACTTTCATACTATTAAATCATCTTCGTTAAAATCCTGAGTAGCCATTGTCCCAATGATACTATCCCAAAGCATAGGAGATAAGCCAGTACCTGGCCTTTTGGTGGTTATATTATCTTCTGTAAACGGTGTACCTGCTTTTATTGGCTTTTTAGCCGTAATGCTTTTCCTGGCTATAGCCATATTTTTTAATTCTGATGCTGTTGGCTCTTTGATACCATTTCCGGATAAGGCAAGCTCTATATTTCTAATGGCTTTTACCATAGCCCCTAATTCTTCGGGGTTTAAGGATGCTTTATGGTCTGGCCCTTCCATATTTTTATCTAAGGTAAAATGTTTTTCTATAACACAAGCACCAAGTGCCACAGCAGCTATGGGGATTTCTATTCCTGCTGTATGGTCTGAGTAGCCTACCTGAACATCAAATTCTTGTGCTATAGTTTGCATAGCTTTAAGGTTAACCTCTTGCATAGGTGTAGGATACTCTGTAGTGCAATGTAATACAATGATATTTTTTAAGGAAATTCCTTCTTTTAAAAACACTTCTATAGCGGCTTTAATTTCTGCTAAAGTTGCCATCCCGGTTGATAGGATGACTTTTTTAAATAGGTGGCCAGCTTTTCTTAAATAGGGTAAATTGGTAAGCTCGCCAGAAGGAATTTTAACCAAATCTAAACCAATATCTGCTAGATACTGTAGCGACTCTAGATCAAAAGCCGTTGAGAAAAAATGAATACCTTTTTGCTTACAATATTGAATTAGGGTTTGATGATCTTGCTCAGACAGCTCTAGTTTTTTGAGCATTTCTAACTGTGTTTCATGCTCGTTTTGGGTGTTTACTATTTGATAATCGGCTTTTTTAGCTTGCTTAGCTACTAGAGCCTCGGCTTTAAAAGTTTGAAATTTCACATAATCTACCCCAGCTGCTACTGCAACATCTACTAAGCTTTTGGCTAAGGTAATATCTCCATTATGGTTTACACCAGCTTCTGCAATAATGATGGTTTTAGCCATGCGTCATTCGTTTTGATGGGTTTCCTACAAAAATACCCGGTTCATCTATGTTTTGCAATAGCACTGCACCTGCCCCAATAATACTGGAGGCGGCTATACTTATCCCATTACGGATAATGGCTCCGCTACCTATAAATACTTCATCTGCAATATTTACATCGCCATTGATGATGGCTTGGGTAGAAATATGACAATGATGACCGATGTGAACATCATGTTCTATATTACAGCCAGTATTTAAGATACAATTTTCTCCAATTTGTGCACTTGCGTTTACTTTTACATGATGCATCAGGATGGTGCCTTGGGCGATACTGGCATGCTTAGAAACAATAGCGTAAGGCGAAATAATGGTGGCTATAGGGGCATGTAAACTTTCTAATTTCTGATAAAGACTTTTTCTTGCTGTAGCACTTTTAATTTGCCCTAAGGTGATAAAGAAATGATAGCCCTGCTTGGTTAAACTTGGCAAATCATCATCTGTACCGATGATAGGATAGCCTAAAAGTGTTTCGCCAACTTTATGTTGAAGATCTAAAATACCTTTAATTTGATATTGATCTTGGGCTTCTATGACCTCTATACAAGATTTGCAATGACCACCAGCGCCTATGAGTATAAGATTATTTTTATTCATGGTTTACCTCCCAATAACCACCCTTTGCAGAACCTTTCCTGTTCAGTTGGCGAATCTCTTTTAACTTACTTAAATCTCTAGTAACTGTTGACCTATTAACTCCTAATTTCTCAGCAAGTTGATTTATACTTATAAATTTATTTTTCTTAATTTCTAAAATTAAACTTTTTAAGCGTTCATTTTCATGCTCATTTATAAAAGACTTAGCAAAAATGGTAACGGAGAACTGATACTCATTTTGTTCAAACAAAACCTCTGGCAGTCCCATCTTGCTGCAAATTTCTGAAATTTTCAAGGTCCCATTTCCCCAACTTTCTATAAAACCTGCTTTATAAAAGACATCTGCCAATAAAATATGTCTAGGATAAGATAAGTGCGGCTTTTTCAAATCAGAAATACTCATTCCCTCGGGAAGTCTACCGTCATTCACAATCTGGATATAATTTTTTCCAAGCATTTATATTCTTACACTACTAGGGATATTTACTAAACGGTCTGCAATATACTCGCTATTGCTAAGGTCGGCTTTTTGAGCTGTACTAAACATAGGTAAACGGTGCATCAATTCCCAAACAGGTCTTGACATTACCCCATGGTCATTGGCATATTTTAAAAAGGCCTCTCTTTCTTCTATATCTTTCCATAAAATAGCATTTAACCAATAATTTGATTGTGCCTCCGGTAGCTCTTCTACGAAAGGTATAGCTAAATCTTGGAAAAAGTTTTTGTATGATGATGCTAATACTCTTTTATTTTCTACAAAAGCATTCAATTGCTCTAATTGGGCACAAGCTAATGCTGCATTTAGATTAGGCATACGGTAATTGTAGCCAATTTCATCATGTAAAAAAGCCCATCGATGTGCCTGTTTAGCTTGGGTACTGAGGTGTTTAGCTCTTTTTGCTAAAGCATCATCATCTGTAACTAATGCGCCACCGCCTCCGCAGGTTACTGTTTTATTGCCATTGAAACTAAAGGTACCTATTTTACCAAAAGTTCCGGTGTGTTGATTTTTATAATAACTTCCTAAAGACTCTGCGGCATCTTCTATTAGACTGATGTTCCACTGTTTACAGATTTCTGCTATTTCATCTATACGGCAAGGTAAACCAAAAGTGTGCATAGGTACGCAAGCTTTTATACGTTTTTGGCTTTGCTTGTTATAGGTATAACCATCAGCTCTTTTTTCCCCATATTTATGGAGAAACTGGTTTAATGAACTTGGCGATATGCCTAGGGTATCTAAATCAACATCTATAAATACAGGTTTAGCTTTGATATAGCTTATGGCATTACAAGTGGCAATAAAGGTTAAACTTTGGGATAATACTTCATCATCTTCTTGCACATCAGCCAATAACAAGGCTAAATGCAAAGCATTGGTTCCATTTACGATAGCTATTGCATGCTTAGCTCCAGTAATTTCACACATCATTTCCTCAAACTTATTGACATAAGCCCCAACGGAAGATACAAAAGTGGAGGATATGGCATCTAAAACATAAGCTTTTTCATTCCCGATAAATTTAGGCTCGTGAAGGGCAATAAAATCCTGATGAGGAAATTGTTGTTTGATAAAATTTACAACTATTTGAAAGGTATTTGGCATCAACTATTACATTTTAGCATCTAAATATTTACCTGTTTCTTTATGTCCAAACTCTGGAATTATCTCATGAAAGAGTTTTACCAGATCTTCCTTAGACCAATAAGCCTGCTCTCTGAGCTTAGCTATTTCTTGAGAGAAATAGTTAAGTTGTGCATCATCATAAGCCAAATGGTTTTTGATAATTCCGAAATTATGGAATCTTTCCATGTCTAATATTTCTTTCTCTGTAAAAAACTCTTCAAAGTCTTTTTCTCCTGTAGTATCACTTCCAGAGAATAAACAAGGCCATTTTTTTTCCTCTATTAAAGCATCTATACGCATTCTTGCTTCTTCTTCTGTTTCACAAATATGAGGCTCGTAACCTAAATTTTTCAGGTATCTCATAGCAATATCAGAAAAAGTAATTAAGTGTAAATGTTCACTTAATTTAGGAAAAAATATATCTCTATTTTGACCCATCAAACAAGACATGAGGCATAATTCTCCAGACTCTTTTGGAATAACGAAATAACGTTTGATATCATTTGGAGCTGCTATAGGTTGTTTTTTTTGAATACGCTGGTTAAAACCATGAAGCAAAGACCCATCTGAAAAAGCTACATTGGCAAAGCGAGCTGTAGATATACTCATTTCTGAGCTCCTTCGCATCAAAAACATCTCCATAATTCTTTTTGATGCTCCCATCATGTTTACAGGATTGGCTGCTTTATCTGTAGACACACAAAAATACTTTTTGACGCCTTTTTTGATACACTGCTGCACCGTTTTTTCGGTATTGAAAATATTTACCTGTATCATGCGCATTAAGGTGTATGGGTCTTTCTCGCTCCTCACATGCTTTAATGCTGATAAATTCAGGACATAATCATAATCACCATCGGCTTCAAAAAAAGCATCATATTCTAAAGAACCAATGTCGAGTGCAAAAGTCTGAAAATCACCAGAAATATAACCGTAAGAACTTCTGATATCTCTTACTAATTCTACCATGTTGTTTTCGCTAATATCAACCACATGCAGTTTTAAAGGGTTTCTTTTAAATATTTCTTTGGTAACGGCTTGTCCAATAGAACCAGCACCACCAATCACCAAAAATTTAGATTGGCTTACCAATTGCCTTAATTCTTGCTGATGCCGGCTTATATCCTGATGAAATAATTCTTCTTTACGTCCAATTAATCCTAAAATATCCATAATTTATGAGGTGCTTATGCTAATATTATCCTCTATCAACTTTAATATTAAAATAACGTTTAAAGCTACTCTTTTTATTTTTTACTTTGATAATTTGTTGGGTGGTTAGTTAGTTTGTTTGTTAGGTGGTTAGGTTGTTAGGTGGTTGGTTTGTTAGGTGGTTAGGTTGCTGGTTTGTTAGGGAGGTAGTTGGCTGGGTGGTTGGTTTGCTGGGTTGCTGGTTTATTAGGGAAGTAGTTGGCTGGGTGGTTGGTTTGCTGTGTGGTTAGGTATATTTTTACTTCTCTTTGTAAGAAAGCGAAAGAAAAATTTTGTATTATGCTAAGTTGAGGTATGACATTCTCTTCGACTATACCATCCAGAACAATATTCTCTTGTACCCCTCACTTAACTAACAAATAATCCAAACTAAACCCCAGCTAAAAGAACTTAAGGCAATGCAATCGCTACACATAGTAAGAACCTGTTACAAACGACCTCAAGAAGGTAATTCTTTATGAAACATATTTCTGTAGTTAATGAAAACTCTGCTTTTAATAGAAGGCGATGTAATCGCCCTACCATATCAAGAACTCGTTGCAAACGAGCTCAAGAAGTAAGGTGTATAGGATAATACTAATGATTAATAAATACTTATTTCAATAAATTCATCACCCCTAGTATAATCGCACCAAAAGAGGCTAAACCTGAAATAATACCTACCGTTTCTGCAGGGGTAAGCTTACGCTTTTCTTCTTGCTTAGGTACAAATATTTCTGCCCCTGTTTTCACCAATGGATAATTATTAAACAACAAGAATCTTTTGGTGCTCCTAACAGAGCCATTGGCATAAATGATGTAAGAACCTTTCCTTAAAGCGTTTTGAGAAAAGCCACCTGCATTATTAACATATTGTTTAAATCCTCTTGATTTGGTATAAACTACTGTATTTGGTGATAAGACCTCGCCACTTACTTTTACTGTTTGCAGTTCTTTAGGGACAGAAATGATATCACCTTCTTCTAGAAATAAGTCGTCTCTTCTTCCGGGTTTATCTAATATGTTTTCTAGGTTTATCCCTACAAAATTATTTCTAGCTACTTTATTCTCCAAATCTATAGCTGTACTATCCTTAGCTTCTTTTTGTACTTTTTTAAATTGCAATAGCTTTTGGTCTTCTTTCTCTTTATCTAATTGGGTATCCATTTTACCTTCTCTCTTTAAAGAAGCACCTTCTGCATAAGCTAATTCTGTTAAGCCGCCTGCTCTGGTAATTAAATCAGAAATACGTTCATCCTTACGGGTGATACTATAAATACCGGGATATAAAACCTCCCCTTCTATACGTACTTGCTTTTGAATCTCATAACCCGGTAAAGAACGTACGGTAACAATATCAAAAGGTTTTAAAATAAACTTAGCCGCAACTAAACTTAGGTTTCTATTTACCTCTAATTGGAATACTTCGGCAGTTCTGGCAGATGCTGATGCTGCTGCTTCACTATTATTAACCACCCTTCTAGAAATTTCTATCCTTTGCGGACTGGCAGATTCTTTAAAACCACCGGCTTGCATGATGAGGTCTTCTAAACTCATATTTTCTATAAAGGTAAAAGAGCCAGGTCTTCTGATTTCTCCATCAATACTTACTGCATATTCTTCTCTAAGCTCAAAAATAGATGAAATGGTAACGATGTCTTCTCTTTTAAGCGTAATATCCGCAGCTTTACCATTCATTACTTTGCCTAAATCAAAAGATAATAATTCGGTTTGGTTGTTAGGTAATAATCTTGTAATATAAGCTCTATTGATAAAAGCATCTTCTTTTAAACCTTCTGCTTTTTCTACCAATTGTTTTAGGGTTAAACCCGATGTTAATTCATACTCGCCTGGTCTAAAAACTGCTCCTACAATAGAAACTCTGTTTTCAAAACGGTCTAAAATTTCATTCACAAAATATTTGTCTCCGCTTTCAGGTTGGTAGGTACCAAAAGCATCAGCTACGATATCAGCTATTTTACGCTCTGTGGCTGTATTTTTTAAGACTTTTATTCTGGCTTGGTAAGCTCTTTCTGTAAAGCCTCCAGCAAAGTTTAATAAATCCTTTAAATCTTCACCGTTCTTCATCTCGAAAATAGCTGGGCGTTTTACTTCACCCACAATTTCTACTCTTTTTTGATAAGTAGGTACTCGGATAATATCCTGATCTTGCAAACGGATATTATTTTTTAAATCTCCTCTTAACAGGAAATCATAAACATCTAATGTGCCTACTTTTCTTCCGTTTCTGATAATTTCAATATTTCTAAAAGAACCGTTATCTGTGGGTCCGCCAGATGAGTATAAAGCGTTAAAAACGGTAGCTAAAGAAGGTAAGGTGTAAGTACCGGGCTTAGTAACTTCGCCTGTTAATATCACTTTAATACTCCTGATATTACCAATAGCTATACTGAGTTTTGTATTACCCGTTTGTAAACCGCTATAGATAGGAGAAAGTTTGTTTCTTATTCTTGAAGTAGCAGCTTCTATTGTTAAACCACCAACTTGTACTATGCCAGCATAAGGTATATTAATCGTACCTTCTGGACTTACTGTTAGTTGATAGCTAACTTCAGAATAACCATAAATATCAATCAATAATTGGTCTGCCGTACCAATTACATAATTTAAAGGCGTAGCTAATCTTAAATTAGGTTCGAAAGTAGTTGCTGCATTAGAAAACAACTCTTTACCAAATATTTTAGATTTTAAGGCTTGCAAAGCAGCATCTGCCTCTGTTTCTGTCTTTTTATCGTCTGAATTAGCAATTTCTTCTACTTCGCCTTCAAAACTTCTGCTTCTGCTTCCGTCTTTTCCTTTTACAGTAGCATCAGTGGCGCCCGTTGCTGAGCTTTTGCTGTTTACGGCATTTACTCTTGCTCTTAGTTTTTGAATTTCTGATGGTTGCATACCACGAGCAGCAGCCATTTGTTCTAACTGCGCCTCTGATAATCCAGATGATTCTACTTGTTTGATAATTTGCTTGATTTGATCATCTGTCAACTCATCTACACGAACGTTGGAAAAATTTTGTTGTGTTACATTTTGAGCGAAAGATGGAACGACCTTAAACCATAATAAAAGAATGATGAGGTAGACAGATATATTCTTAATATTCATGTATTTATTTTCTTTAAAGCCCTGCAAAATTATCAATTTCTTTATGTTATTATTTTATTTTTTATAATTATCCTTAACTTGATTTTATCATGCGGAGTCGAAGCATTTATTACCCTTCGGCTCCGCTAACATTGAATTTATTTAAAATATTTAAAGTCAGGCATTCACACTCTGGTCTTTCCGACCTCTTAACCGGCCTTGTCAAGTTACTTTTATTCAAAGTATTTTATTTTATCCTTTGGCCTTCATGAATGCTTCGCATGTTTCCGCAAAAAGTAACCAAAAACTCTCCGCTGCGCCGCTTGCTTCTAAAGGTTCTGCTAAGGCTAGTCCTGTAGATGCCGCAACCGCCAAGGCGGAATTAGGCGTAAACGGTTGTTTGTGCTTAGGCTCGACTATCGAACTATCTAAATACGTTATTTCATATTGAATTATATGAAATATATTTGAACACAGGGTGATATGTTATTCAACTACTCAAAGTAATTCATGGTTTGGTAACCCCCATCTTTCAAATATTGATCTTTTTTAGTTTGATGTAAATCAGATTCCATCATATCCTTAACTAAAGCAGGTAAATCATACTTTAATTTCCAACCTAATTTTTCTTTAGATTTTGTAGGGTCTCCTAATAACAGCTCTACTTCGGTAGGTCTGAAATATTTTGGATCTACTTTTACCACAGTTTGACCTAATTTTAAAGCTTCAAGATTTAAGCCTAAAGCTTTAGCCTTCTCCTGATTAACATCAATAATTACCCCTTTTTCATGCTCATCTTTACCACTAAATTCGAGCTCAATACCTAGCTCCGCAAAACTCATTCTCACAAAATCTCTTACGGTAGTGGTTACACCAGTAGCAATAACGAAATCTTCTGGCTTTTCTTGTTGTAAGATTAACCACATGGCCTCTATATAATCTTTAGCATGTCCCCAATCTCTTTGTGCAGACAGATTACCTAAGTACAAACAGTTTTGCAGTCCCATCGCAATTTTAGCCGTGGCTCTGGTAATTTTTCTGGTTACAAAAGTTTCCCCTCTGATAGGGCTTTCATGATTGAAAAGTATACCATTACAAGCATACATATCATAAGCTTCACGGTAGTTTACCGTTATCCAGTAAGCATACATTTTTGCAACTGCATAAGGTGAACGAGGATAGAATGGCGTTGTTTCTGATTGAGGAACTGCTTGTACCAATCCATAAAGTTCTGATGTTGAAGCTTGATAGATACGGGTTTTCTTGGTTAAACCTAATAATCTTACAGCTTCTAAAATTCTTAAAGTACCAATTCCGTCAGCATTAGCCGTATATTCGGGAGTATCAAAGCTCACTTTTACGTGACTCATCGCAGCTAGATTATAGATTTCATCTGGCTGTATTTCTTGAATTAGTCTGATGAGATTGGTAGAATCTGTTAAATCCCCGTAGTGTAAGGTTAGTTTTACCCCATCTTCATGAGGATCTTGGTATAAATGGTCTATCCTATCGGTATTAAAAAGAGAAGACCTTCTTTTTAGACCATGTACGATATAACCTTTTTTTAAGAGAAATTCGGCTAAATATGCTCCGTCTTGCCCAGTAATACCTGTTATTAAAGCTACTTTCATTTGTTTATTCTTGATGTATTTAAATGGAATATTGGAATGTTCTTTTTTGGAAAATTGGAATATCAAATTTATCCATATAATTATTATCCTTAGTTCCTTTTATATTCTTTCTTAATTTCTATAATTGTCTTTAAAGGGGAATATTGGAATGTTTTTTTTGGAAAATTGGAATACCAAATTTATCCTTTATAAAAACTATCATCCCAAGTACCGTCTTTCATTTTCTTTTGTAATGATTTTATTAATTGTATTAAAGCGTTTTCTATTTTATAATGCAATTGATCTAATTTTTCAAAATCACTTTTAATCATTTGATTAGCTTTTAAAAAACTATAAATACATGAATGGTATTCTCCACTAGATCCTAAAGCTATATTTAAAAATTGAAGATATTCCTTAATACTTCTTCTGCAATAACCCTCTGCAATATTTCTACTAATACTATGTGCACTATCAATGCAATTACTAGCTGCTTTTTTTAACTCAAATGGGAAATTTGAAATTATTTCACATGAAATAGCATACAATTCAATAGCATCATTCCAGACTCTTAACTGTTTATAACCTCTATTAATATTATTGCGTTCCAAGTTATTATTAACTAAAATTTTTAATATTTTATTCTACTAATTTATTGTAGCACAAAATCCTTCCAACTTTCCCAATATACATTATTTGTGTTCTATTCCAATATTCCAAAAGAATCACAAAATCTTACCCTCAACAATATCCATTAAATAGGTGCCATAACCACTCTTTACTAATGGTTTTGCTAAAGAAGCTAATTGTTCTTTATTGATAAAATTCATGCGGTAAGCAATTTCTTCTATGCAACCAATTTTTAATCCTTGTCTATCTTCTATTACTTGCACAAATTGCCCAGCTTGCATTAAAGACTCAAAAGTTCCTGTATCTAACCAAGCTGTTCCTCTACTAAGTACACCTACTTTTAATTTACCTTGTTCTAAATAAACTTTGTTAATATCGGTTATTTCAAGCTCTCCTCTTGGCGAAGGTTTTATGTTTTTAGCTATTTCTACTACAGAATTGTTATAAAAATACAATCCTGGGACTGCGTAATTTGATTTTGGCTGAAGGGGCTTTTCTTCTATGGATTTAGCATTACGATGCTCATCAAATTCTACAACGCCATAACGTTCTGGGTCGTGAACAGGATAAGCGAAGACTACACCCCCATCAGGATGGGTGTTGGCTTGCATTAATTTTGCCATGCCATCTCCGAAGAAAATATTATCTCCCAATACCAAGGCAACGGAATCTGTTCCAATAAATTCTTCTCCAATGATAAATGCCTGTGCCAAACCATCCGGAGAAGGTTGTACCGCATAAGAAAATTTACAACCTAAATTAGAACCATCTCCTAATAACTTTTCAAAGCCCGGTAAATCATGTGGGGTTGAGATAATTAAAATCTCGTTAATACCTGCTAACATTAAGGTAGAAAGCGGATAATAAATCATCGGTTTATCATAAACAGGCATCATTTGTTTACTTACCGCTAGTGTAAGAGGATGCAAACGTGTTCCAGAGCCTCCAGCTAAAATAATTCCTTTCAAGTGTATTGCTTATTTAAATAATTTCGCAAATCTATCAATTTAAGTTTGATAAGGTAGTAAAACCTGTGTTATTTTAAATATTTTATAGTTAAACTTAAAGATGTTTAAACAAACATTCTACATGCCTTCTACTTTTTCTTTTAAATCTAAATACCATGCTTCGCCATACTTTCTTATTAATGGTTCTTTTAGAAACTCATATACTTTTACGTTTAAAGCGTCTCCAAAATTACAAGCATCAGCACAGATACTCCATTTGTCATAATGTAAAACATCAAAATCTGGATAAGCAGTTATTCTTATAGGATACAAATGACAAGAGATTGGTTTTTTCCAATTCACTTTTCCATCTTCGTAAGCTTTTTCTATAGCGCATTTGGTAATTCCGTTTTCCCAAATGACATAAGCACACTCTTTATTGGTGTCTACACAGGGTGTGGTATAATCGCCTTCAAAATCTTTTACTGATGTTCCAACCTGCTCTACAGTTTCAATACCTTTAGCTGTCATGTAGGGTTTAACCTGGGGGTAAATCTCCTCTAAAATGGCTAGTTCATGCTCTTCTAAAGGTGCTCCAGCATCCCCCTCTATACAACAAGCCCCTTTACATTTATCTAAATGGCACACAAAGTTTTGTTTTAAAACATCTTCATGTACTAAGGTATTTTGAACTTCTAACATATCTCCTTTATTATATCAACCTACAAAATTACTCTTTTTCTTATAAGAATTTTCCGCTCATAACTTGTTTCCTTCGTGGTTTACCCTACCATGTTTTATTGCAGGATTACCATACCAAAGTTCAAAATCCTGAACAGCCTTGGTTAAAACAGAACCAGCGCCAATAAAAGCATAAGCACCAATATCATGACCACAAATGATAGTGCTATTAGCCCCTAAAGTAGCCCCTTTCTTCACGATAGTTGGCTTAAATTCGGCTTTACGCTCTATAAAAGCTCTTGGATTAATCACATTGGTAAATACCACAGAAGGTCCTATAAATACATCATCTTCTATCAGGACGCCTTCATAAACCGAAACGTTGTTTTGAATTTTAACACCATTACCAATCCTCACATTTTTGCCAATAAATACATTTTGCCCTATCACACAATTTTTACCAATTTTTACGCTTTCGCTGATATGGGAAAAGTGCCATATTTTAGTCCCTTCGCCAATTTCAACAGCAGTATCAATAATGGCTGTATGATGAACAAAAAATGCTTTTTTATCCATAAAATTCTTTGATAAGTTTAGCAACTTGCTGAATATCTTCTTCTTTTAACTGATCATGTATAGGTAGCGATAAAACCTCTTTGGTTAATTGCTGAGCAACTGGAAAGTCTTTTTCTAGACTAGCATAAGCAGGTTGCTGCGATAATACTTTAGGATAGTAAATCATACTTTGAACACCATGCTGCGCTAAAAATTTCTTTAACTCATCTCTTTTTTGATGAACTCTAATCGTAAATTGGTTCCAGCTGTGCTGACTATGAGGTGCAACCCGAGGTAAACTTATTTCTTTAACACCTAAAAGTAGCTGTTGATATAACCCTGCTAAACCGGCTTTAATAGCTAAAGAAGGCTTTAAATAGCGTAATTTAACTTGCAAAATGGCAGCCTGTAAAGTATCTAACCTAGAATTTTTACCCACCATTTCGTGATGGTACTTAGCACTTTGACCATGATTAGCCATCATCTTAATTTTTTTGGCCAAAGCATCGTCTTGTGTAAAAATGGCTCCTCCATCTCCATAACAAGCTAAATTTTTTGTCGGAAAAAAGGAGGTACAGCTGATATGACCAAAAGTTCCTACATACTGGTTTTGATACATCCCACCAAAAGATTGTGCATTATCCTCAATGATGTATAATTGATGAGCCTTGGCTATCTCTAATAATTCATCTACATCAGCTGCTTGCCCAAATAAATGTACAGCAATAATAGCTTTAGTTCTCGTGTTGATAAGCGACTTTAGTTTTGTAACATCTATTTGAAAATAGTATTCATCAACATCTACCAAAACGGGTTGAGCGCCAACTAAACTTACCACTTCTAAAGCAGCAACATAACTAAATGCCGGCACTATAACTTCATCACCTTCACCAATATTTAAAGCTCTTAATGCTATTTCTAAGGCATCGGTACCATTGGCACAAGAAATACTATGTTTGATATTTAGAAACTGCCCAAGCTGATGTTCCAGTTCAGTTACGGCTTTGCCTTTTATAAAATCTCCTGCCTGTAAAACAGCTTGCATAGCCTCATCATACTCCACTTTCCGAGTGGCATATTCTAGAGGTAAATCTATCATACTTACAGGTTTCATCTTATAATCTTGCATCTACAAAAACTCGTGGGATAATAGATTTAGTATCAAAAATTACCGTTCCGTTCTTTTTAAAACCAGCATAATCTAATGCTAAAAACTGATGATGTGCTACTGCGATAATCACGGCATCGTAATGCTCATTTTCCAAAGCTGGGATTAAAGAGAATTGATATTCTGCTGCTACTTCTTGTGGATTTGCCCAAGGGTCATAAACATCCACTTCTAAACCAAATTGCTTCAATTCTTTATAGATATCAATTACCCGGGTATTTCTAATATCAGGACAATTTTCTTTAAAAGTGAAACCCAAAATAAGCGCTCTAGCACCTTTAATGGTATTTCCTTTACTAATTAACAGCTTTATTAATTTATTGGCCACAAACATCCCCATATTATCATTCACCCTTCTTCCAGAAAGAATAACCTGTGGATGATAACCTAAAGCTTCTGCCTTATGTGCCAAATAATAGGGATCTACACCAATACAATGCCCACCAACCAAACCTGGTTTAAACTTCAGAAAATTCCATTTGGTTGCAGCAGCATCCAATACATCATTGGTATCAATACCTATTCTATCAAAAATAAGGGCTAGTTCGTTTACAAATGAGATATTAACATCTCTTTGTGCGTTTTCTATAGCTTTTGCAGCCTCTGCAACTTTAATTGATGGAGCCAAATGAGTACCAGCCGTAATGATGGATTGATACAATTGGTTGATAAACGTAGCTGTAGTAGGGTTAGAGCCCGATGTTACCTTGATAATCTTGGTAAGCGTATTGATTTTATCGCCTGGATTGATACGTTCTGGTGAATAGCCAACAAAAAAATCTTCATTATACTTTAATTTACTTTGCATTTCTAGAACAGGAACGCAATCATCTTCTGTACAGCCAGGATAAACCGTAGATTCATAAATTACCGTATCTCCTATTTTTAAAACACTGCCTACCATTTTACTTGCCTCTAGAAGTAAACTTAAATCTGGAGATTTAAAAGCATTTATGGGTGTAGGAACTGTGATGATAAAAACATTAGCATTGGAAATATCCTGTTGATTTGCAGAAAATTTAAGCTTTTCCGAAACTCTTAGTTCATCAGCGGTAAGCTGTAACGTTTTATCTTCTCCTTTTTGAAGTTCTTTTATACGTTGGGTATCAATATCAAAACCTATAGTGGGATAGATTTTACCAAAAGCAGCGGCTAACGGTAAACCTACGTATCCCTGACCAATAACAGCTATTGAAATTTGTTTAGAATTTATCAAAGTTTTAGTAAAACAGTAAAATTATAAAATTCTATGAGAAATAGAATCTCTTTATTTTATAATTTGAAGTGGCTGCCTTAAGCCTCTGGCATCGCTAAGTTCCATGGTGATGCTGCCTACTAAAACTTCCGCTTCTGCTTTAACTGGGATACGGTTAGCATCATCAGTTATCCATAAAAATAACTGACTATCCTTTTTGAAAATTCTTCCTGGCGAGATGGATGGTCTGAACTTTAGACATCTTAATTTACCTTTGCTGGTTCTAACTACCTCTTTGCCTAAATATTCTATGGTAAGTGGGGTAATTTCATCACTCAAAAAATAACGTAGTGTAAGTTTATCTCCAGCTTTTATCCCAGATAGATCTAAATTTCTGGCAAAGTAATAGGCTGATACTAAATCAAAAGTTTGCCCTACCGGAGATTTAAAAGTACCTTTATTAGCCACAATCTTACGTTCATCTTGGTAAAAACGAGCTTTTTCTGTTCTTCTATAATTCTCTTCCTGAATATTTTCTGTGTATAGGTAGGGTGCAAAATCTTTTTTGTTGATATAAGAATCGTAACGGTTACGGACTTTATAAAAAATATCAAAGGTACCTGATGTTTTACCTTGTACCAATAAATGATAAGTGGGCTGGTTCTCAAACTTTACATCGGTATCTAATACTCTTAAAGAAGCTTCTGCAGCTGTGATAAAGCCATATTTTAATTTATATTTTAAAACTTCACCACTATTAAAAGATGAATTATTTAAATATGCTAGTTCCTGACCGTTTAATTGATCAAAACCTAATACTAAGATGAGAAGGATGGTGATGTATTTCATGGTTTGTTTCATGTTATCATGTAAATCTAATGAGGTAAAATATTTCTATTGATTTATTCATCATGGTTTACATCAGCATAAAATCAAAAAGCAAACCAAATTAATCTTTTCTTTTATATAAAGGAACTGTAGAACAAGGCTCGCCGTACATGATGCTTTTAACTACCGGATGTAATTTGGAGGTTAAAGCCACGAAAGAAGCCGTAGGGACATAAATATCGCCACAACCTTTTACTACAATTCTTTGATCTTTATATTGTTGAACATCTAATTTTTCTATTTCACGGTTAAAAAGATAAATTTCTAAATCTTCTAAAGTACCGTATATGATAGATGACGCATAATCTGCCAATTTGGTTGCAAGCAACATGTAAGCCCATGTGGGTACAATAGCATCTGCAGAGCAAGTGATAGCGATATGTTTACCTGTGTACTGCTCCCAATTGTGGGTTTTGATAAATTCTCTAAAATCTTTCTCTTTTAAGATTAACCCATGAAAAAGATTATCCTTGATATCATAAACCACTCTTTCACCAGCTGGCTTTAAGTCTGCAAGGTCTACAGATACTAAGCCACTTTGCGCAACTTTGTTAACTATATTTTCCTGAATATCCATAGTGTAAAAATAAAAAAACCGGAGCCTATTTTTCACAGACTCCGGTCATAAAATTTATTGGCTAAGCATTAATAGAATTTTGCTCTAAAATCTTTAACCTTTGCTTTTTCTTTTAACACTTCAAATACAGCACCATCTACTTGCTGAGAAAGTGTTTGCATTACTTGTTCTTTAACTTTAGCTACATCTTTAAATGGCGGAGGATTGGTAAAGCCTTTAACTGTGTAAATATAAACCCCAGCTTCGCCTTCAATAGCTGTAGATAATTTACCTGGCTGTGCGCCAAAAATAGAACCTACAACTTTATTTTCTTGAGATAAGCCTGGTATTACCGGATTTGCGAATACAATGTTTTCTACAGGAGTAACAGCTTTAGCTAATTTTTGAGCTACCTGAGCTAAAGAAGAAGCTCCTTGTAAAGCTTTGTCTGCTTTTTCTTTTAGCATTCTTGCTTTAACCATATTTTGTACAGCTGGCTCTATTTGCTTTTTAACATCTTCCAGAGCCAATGTTCCTTCTGGCTTAATTTTAGTTAATACAGCAATTACATATTTATCGCCAATATCAAAAATCTCTTTAGAAACATCGCCTTTATCTGCAGTATAAACCCAACGAACTAGGCTTCTGGCATCTTCTAAACCTGGGATGCTAGCTTGTAAAGGTCCTACATCTTCGCCCACTAATTTATTAATTTTCTTAGCCTGTGCTGCTGCTTCAAATTCTTTTAGACTGCTTACTTCGCTTAAGAAGGATTGTGCCTTTTGGTAAGCTGCTTGTTCTGTTTGAGAGCTTGGCGCTAAGGCTTTATCTACAACAGCAACTTTTACTACTTTAGAAGAACCTATTTGCTTTTGTACCTCGATAACATGAACACCAAATTGTGTTTTGATCGTCATTAACTGACCAACGCTAGCTCCGAAAACGGCATCTTCAAAGGCTGGTACCATAGCACCACGACCAAAAGTACCTAAATCGCCACCAGAATCTTTAGAACCGTCTGTACCAAACTCTTTAGCTAATTTTGCAAAATCAGCACCTTTAGCGATTAGATTTCTGATAGAATCTGCCTTTGCTTGAGCTTTATCAATACCACCTTCTGTAGCTGGATTGATTAAAATATGACGAGCTTTCACAGAATCTGGACCAACTCTAGTATCTATTAACTTAGCTACTTTATAAGCATTACCAGAGAAATAAGGCCCATAAATGTAACCTTTAGGAGCTGTAAACATGACAGAGTCTAATGCTGGTTCTAAAGCACCTTTCTTTTGATAAGTTAAAGGCATTTTAGTATCCGCATTGATGGCAACAAAAAGAGAATCATTGGTGCTGGTTCTTAAGCCTTCGGTAATTTTATCAATTTTTGCTTTTGCTTCTAAAGTATCTTGTTTAGATGGTGAGGCATCGAAAGAAACATACTCAAACGTTCTGGTTTCTGTTCTGTTTTTGAACTTGAATTTGTTTTTATCGTAATACTCTTGGTAATCTGCATCAGTTAATTTTACCTGATTTGCTGGTATAGAAGCGTAATCCAAAACTACATAATCAAACTTAACCAATTTGTTTCTGTTGGTATAATCATCTTTAGCATCTAGCGAGTTTGCATAAACCCCATTTTTAATAAGGCTTAAATATTTTTGGTTGATGCGCTCTTGCTCCACACTTTCTTCTAGAGCTAGCCATTGCTTTTCTAACTGACCTGTAGGATCTGTACCGGCACTTTTTCTAGAGTTGATAGCTGTATTTCTATCAAAAGCACCCGTTTCTGGATTAGTAAAAATTTGTTGCATTTGCTGAGTAGGATTATCAAACATGATGTTAAATAATTCGGTATTACCTACAGCTATGCCTAATTTCTCGGTTTGTTTTTTCAAAATTACCGAAGACATCATTTGATTCCAGGTGTTTTCTACCACATAAGACTGCATTTGAGCATTTAAATTACCGCCCATTTGTGCTTTAAACTGTTGAGAATTTTGTTCTACACGCTCATTAAACTCGGTGTAAGAAATTTTTTCTCCGTCTATTACACCTATCTCACTTTGTGCATCAGCTATAAACCCACTTCCGCTTCTTATTGCATCACTTAAAAGAAATGCTACAATTGCTAAACCTATGGCTATAATAATAATTGCACCAGCTCGGTTACGCAAAAAACCCATGATTCCCATATGATTCTTTCTTTTTTTTAAATTTTAGAGGGCGCAAGATACAAATTTCAGTAATTAATGCGCAAATTTTATTTATTGGCTTTGTTTGGCTATTTCGGTATTATTTAAGGCTTTGTGGTTGCGGTGCTATCCAAATCGGTATTAAACTGTATGGGGCCGCTACCTTGCTTAATTTCATAATAGCTAAAGTCTTCTAATGCCCAAAAACTAGTACCAGAAATAGTTGCTTGACCGGTATTGATATTTACTACTTGGTTAGAGTAGAATTTCTTAGTATTCTCATCCCAAAACAGCTCTTCTGATTTAAATGTCTCGCCTTTCATATTTTTAGCGACAACATTTTTGCGTAATTCTACTGTTTTTTCATGTTCTCTTCTAATGGCATAATCAGAAGTAACAGTACTTGTAGGCTTAAGATTTTCATCAAAAAAAACAACATCAATACCTTTTGGCATTTCGTAATAAGGTTTTGCTGCTTTAAAATGCAATAAAATAGGCGCTTTTAGTTTGGCTTTTACTTTGGCAGAATCGCTGTAAATAATTTCGGCTCCTTTTGTTGTTTCTACTTGAATGTTTTCATCCAAGTTAATGGATTTGGCTGCGTTTAAATCACTATCACAAGCTGATAAAAAAAAGCCTAACACACCTATAAACAGAAAAGACGAAATTCTGCCTAGCATTTTTAGTCGTATTTATATTTTTGGAACCACCTATCGTTGATGGTAAAACCTAAATTAATGTTATAAAAGTTCTCTTTGATTAGGTTATTATCTAAAGTGCCTCTGCTTCCAATCTCGGCAGATACGTTTATTTTATAAAATGCAGATCTGTTAGATACCAACGGCAAACCTAAACCTACATTAATGCTTTTAACATCTATTTCGGTATTATTAATTTTTACGTAAGATTTATCGTAATTAACACCAAAACGATAGTCCATCAATTTAAGATAATTGGTTACTGCATTGATATTAGGTACTATTACCCCACCAACTGATACACCCCAAGTATTATTGAGATTTGGATTATTACCGTTGATACGATAATTAGACCAGTTAGACATTCTAAAATCGGCACCAATAAGCCATTTGTTTTCTTTCATCAATGAAATACCAAGCGTATGTGAAGCAGGTAAGTTAATTTCGCCCTCACGGTCTAAAACAGAAGAAATGGTATCAATTTTAAACTCATCATCAGTAGCGATATTGGTAATATAAGTGAAAGTACTGGTGGTATTATTGGTATTTAAAGAAGATTTTAATGTGGTATTGTAACCTATGGTTAGGGTTGTTTTTTCATTTATGGCTGCTAAATATTGCAAGCCCAAATCAAGGGTTAAACCTCCTATGCCATTTCTATTTTCTGTTCTGGAATTATAGAAAGTAGCTACATTTTGATATTCTGTAGAACGGGCATCTTTTAAACTGCCAAATAAGTAGGACAAGTTAGCTCCTAAGTTTAAGTTTTTCCCTAATCCAAAACCATAGCCTAAATAAGCTTTTGACAGCCCGCCTTCTCCGTTGTAAAGATAGTTAATATTGATAGTGTCTATAACGCCTGGCGTGGTGTAAGTGTATCCAAAATTGCTATATGGGAGTAAGCCAAAACTTACCGCAGACTTTTTACTTACCGGAACTGCTATAACCAAATGTTTTAGCATAGCATTGAAACTATTGTCTGTAGCTGAACCTTTTTTTAAGGTTTGGATGTTAGAGCCTACGCCAATATCAAAGGTGGTTAATCTTATTTTAGAATAAGATGCCGGGTTGTTTAAATTGATATTGCTGTATCCTCCAAAGTAACTTACTGCGGCTGATAAATTACCCATTCCTTTATTTTGAGGGAGATAAGTTCCTGTTAAGTTACCTAATCCGTATTGCGAATACGGAGAATTTATGGTGGATTGCGCAAGAGCTGTAAAAGTAAAAGTTACCATTATGGTAACGATTAATAAATATTTTTGAGTTTTAATCATGCTGATAGTTAACAACCTTATTTAAACCTATCAAAACCAAATGCGGTTCTGTAAGTATTTGGTGGGCAAAGATGCTATTTTTCAATCTAGTATCAAAAAACGCTGCATCGCCGCCACATAGTATAATTTTAGTTTCAGGATTATGATTTAAATAGTGTTGTATGTATCCTGAAACTTCAAAAATCAATCCGTTTACAACACCACTTTGTAAAGCTTCCTTTGTAGAAGCTCCATAAAAAGCAGTATTATTTTCATCAAATGCTACCAATGGTAACTTTCCAGTAAACTCATGCATGGCTTTAAAGCGCATTTGTAAACCTGGAGAGATGCTTCCTCCTTTATATTCTTTTTGTTTATTGATAAAATCGTAAGTAATGCAAGTACCTGCATCAATTATTAAAATATCTGTACTGTTATATAAATGGCTTGCTCCTATTACTGCTGCTAGCCTATCCAAACCTAATGTCTCTGGTGTTTGATACCTATTTTGGATAGGAATTTTAGTTTGATGGTTAAACTTTAAAACAGGAATGGCCAATTTAAAAGTAAAATCTTGTTTTACCGAAGCATAAATAAGCTTTTTGATAGCATGCTGTTGTACTATCGCTTTCAAATCTTCTTCGTTAAGCTGTGCTACTTTTGTAATAGATACTAATTTGTCATGCTCAAAAACTGCAATTTTTGTAAATGTATTACCAGTATCTATGACTAAGTTAGCCATTAAGCATTTACCATTTTTAAGATAGATTCAAATAAAGGCAAACCGTCTTGATTTCCCAAGATAGCATCAGCGGCTCTTTCTGGATGCGGCATCATGCCAAAAACGTTTCTGCCGGCATTGCAAACGCCTGCTATATTTTCTATTGAACCGTTAGGGTTAGCTTCTTCGGTGATGTTCCCTGATGCATCACAATATCTAAATAGCACTTGGTCATGATCATTTAACCTTTTTAGTTCATCAGCATGAGCGTAAAAATTACCTTCGCCATGTGCTATTGGAATATTTAAAACTTGATTTGGAGCTATTGCTGATGTTACCAAAGAGTTTTGCGTTTGCGCTTTTAGGTAAACATTTTTACAGATGAACTTTCTGTTGGTATTGTGTAGTAAACCACCTGGCAATAAACCTGCTTCTGTTAAAATTTGGAAGCCGTTACAAATACCCATAACATAACCTCCTTTATTGGCAAAAGCAATAACTTCTTGCATGATAGGAGAAAAACGAGCAATGGCACCAGAGCGTAAGTAATCACCGAAAGAGAAACCTCCGGGTAAGGCTATAAAATCTACATTTTGTAAATCGTGGTCTTTATGCCATAAAGGAACTACTTCTTGTCCAAGAATTTTATCGAAAACATAAATTAAATCCTGATCACAGTTTGAACCTGGGAAAACTACTACGCCAACTTTCATTTTTCTTTTGATTATCAGGCTAAAACAGCCTACAGATTTTAAAAATTATTAAGTGAATATACTTGCTAGCAAAACTAACTAAATTTTGATTTTATTTGGCCGACTATCTGTTAAAAAAAGTTAAAGCCCTGTTACACAAACTGGAAATAAACAATAAAACCAATGATACATAAGAAAAGAGGCTCGTAAAACCATTTTTTATTTGCATGCAAAAAATAATAAGCTAGTAAAGTTGAAACAGGTATTACAGCTAAATGAAAATGATTGATGCGATAATCTGGTTTAAGGTAAAAAGTAAAGGTAGCTATGATGAAAACAAAAAACAGGAGTTGGAAGGTTTTTCTTACCTGTACAAAACTCTTGAAAAAATTTTCTCTGAGATGATAAAAGCCTAATAGCAAACCAATAGAAATGGGTAATAATACGATATAATCTTGAAGCTGAATTTTAACAAAAATAGGGAATGCTTCTGTTAAAGGCGTCCAGATGGCATAAAATGCTGCCAGTTTATCGTTCCAATAATAATAAACGCCGAGTAAAAAAATAATGGTGAAATATCCTATCAAAATTGATATCCATTCTCGCCAGTTGAAAGGTCTAAAAATAAGTAGGACTATCCACAGCAATAATATCATCCCTATGAAAGGAAAATAAAAAATGGTTGCTACTGCGGTTGCCAATCCTAGATCAAACATGATGGATACAAAAGCTGTATCTTTAACTGATGACAGTATGCGGTACAATATAAACAATAAAAAAAAATTACAAACTAGCGGCGGAGACAGGAATAAAAAAGGTGTAAAAATGCTAGAAGATACAACATAAACCAATGCTGGTAAAAATGTTGATTTTCCTATAATATTAAAGTTATTTACGATTCTATTAAACCATAGCGCTTGTACAAATACCACTAAGCCTGCAAGCGTGATATTGGTAAATGGTGTCAATAAATTGTCTTGTGATATTAATAAACGGTTGGCTAATTCTGAAAAACCGGTATTGATATTTTCTGGTAATTGAACGTACAAACCTATTCTTAGTATAAAAACCAGAAAAAATAAAACAAACAGGTTAATAAAACTTAAGCTTTTAAATTGCCCTATCATTAGTGCAAATATAATTATTTAGCCCTAAGATTTATTGCCTATAGGTATTCACTACTTTTTCTACTATAGCAGCGGTTTGGTTAGGAAAATCTACATTAATTTTAAAGTCTTCTTTGATCCAGGTATCTAAATAAGAAATAAATTTTTTATTAATGTCATGAACAACAGGTACTCCCATTAACCGAGCTGCTTCTGCATTACATTCCTGTTCAAACTGGTATTTCATGGGTACTAACAAAACTTTTTTACCTAAGTATAAAGCTTCTGCTGGGCCTTCAAAACCGCCTCCGGTAAGTAAACCTTCACAATTTTCTAGACTTTTATTATACTCGGTATTGGTAATGGGCTTTACCCAAACATTAGCGTATTGATAAGGTGTTTTTTGATGCTTACTAAATACATGCCACCTTACTTTTGGAAATAAATGGAGATATTTTACTAGAATTTTATCATCTATAGCGGGAAGATAAACCGTATAATGACCAAAATTTTTAGGGTTTAATGCTCTGATTTCGCTTCTGATAACTGGAGTATAAATGAAATCATCATAGGGTTGAAAATGAAATCCTACATGGTCTGTTGTTGGAGCGTAGTATTTTAAAATCCACTCGGCATATAAACCTTTTTTAGGCGGACGAGGAGTTTTATCAGAAATAAAAGCCGCTTGATGACTTAAAGAAACGCTACGCTTACCTTGTAGTTTACAAGCCCAAGCGGTTAGGGGCTCAAAATCGTTGATGATTAAATCATAATCATTTAAAGGAATACTACGCATATCTTTCCAAAACCTGCGCAAATTCATCACTTGATAAGATTTCCAGTGGTCTACCCCTCCTTTTTTTCCAAATACGAAACTAAAACCATGAAACTTATACTTCACCTCTTGCTGCAAAGTAATATCGGCTTGTGTACCACTAACAAGAATATCTAATGCTCCATATTGCTGCAATAAAGGTATAATTTCTTTTGCCCGGCTGATATGGCCGTTTCCGGTTCCTTGTATAGCGTAGAGGATTTTCATAGATTAGTAGTTGGTATAGCGTAGTGGGTAGTGCGTGTTCATAGATGATAAAAATAAAATTTAAGCTACACTTTGTGTGAATTTTTTAAATAATTCTTTAACATCCATTTTAGATTGGGTATCTTCAAACTCGTCTTCTTCCTTTTCTGTATAAGCGGTACCATCATATTTATAAATATTCCAATTACCGTTACAATATTCTAAGGATGTTAAACTTTCTACCCAATCACCAGAGTTTAAATAAACAACTTCACCTTTCTCATTTTTAATTGTTCGCATTTCGGCATGATGTATATGTCCGCAAACTACGTATTGATAATTTTTCTCGATAGCTAAATCGGCAGCTGTCTCTTCAAACTGATTGATAAATTTTACAGCTTCTTTCACACTGGCCTTTATTTTTTGCGAGAAACTATATTTTTTTCTGCCCATTTTTACCAAGCACCAATTTACAAAGCTGTTGATGAGGATAAGTGTATCATAACCTACAGCTCCTAATTTTGCTAACCATTTAGAGTGCTGCATGGTTACATCAAAAATATCGCCATGAAAAAACCAGGCTTTTGTTCCGTCTACCTCTAAAACTAGTTTATTTAAAAGTTGAAGTCCGCCCATATTAAAATCAGTAAACTTACGCAGCATTTCATCATGATTTCCGGTAAGGTAATAAACAGGGGTGCCATCGGTAACAAATTTTAGAATTTTTCTGATGACTTTGGTGTGTGCTTCAGGGAAATAAGATTTGCTAAACTGCCAAATATCAATAATATCTCCGTTAAGGATTAAAATTTTTGGGTTTACACTTTTTAAGTATTTTAGTAGTTCTTTGGCGTGGCAACCATAAGTACCTAAATGAACATCAGAAATAACCAGAATATCTATATCTCTTTTTGGCATATTTAGTACTTTAATCTTCTTCTTCCTCTATACGCAATTCAAAAGGACTGAAGTAGAAAACAATAATCACCAATAGCACTATCGCAATTAAGAAACCATCATAGCTATGTATCATGAACTGTTGTTTTTTCAAAGTAAGCGTATTAAGATTAACAACAAGTTAAGTGGTGATTAAGTTTAATATTGGGTACAGAGTGGGAAGTTGAAAGTAGAAAGTATAAAGAACCTAAGGAGCGGATATTCGAATAGTAAAAAGTACTGAGTATAAAGTATAAAGACCCTAAAGAGCAGATATTTAAGAGCTGCCTTTAATCATTAAATAACATTCTCCGAAGAACGAGAGACGGCCTATGAAGATTTGGAAGGAAAGACCCATAAATCTTTTGCATAAACTCTCATAAAGCACTATCGGAAAGCAAGCGGAAGAAGTGTTGTAAATGCTTTCAAAAAAGTACAAACTTTACCACGACTCCCGTTTGCTGATAAAAGATTTGTGGAGGATTTACAACAAATATTCATCAGCCTTGATTTTTTGTTCACTTTTTTATCAAGAAAAAAGTGAATAGGGCTGGCCGCCTATGAGGCCGGAGAGCCTTGTGCGAAAATGCCATTACAGCAAAGGAAAAAGCTACTGTCCAGCTAGACTTAGGAAGCCTTGAGCTAATTAGTTCGAAATATCTTTAATGATAATAATTATCCGCCTCAAGAGCCGGCGGGGCCCATTACTTTTGTGAGGGCAAAAGTAATCAAAACCCTTGATCAATCCCACAGGAGCCTTTGTCGCACAAACCCTAACCACACTCAAAAACAATTAGCGCT
>NZ_DLHN01000017.1:102162-102474 GCF_002483235.1 Pedobacter glucosidilyticus
TTGCTCGGTCGTGGTTTATGAATGCTTTTACAAACTCGAACGCAAAACCGCATACGCTATAGGCTTGGTTGTGCTGGCTTTTTAATTTCTGCTGCTGTTTTTTCATCTTTCCGGCTCTAGGGGATTGCTCATGCGTTTCGGGATATTCTGTTTTTTATGAATGGTTGTTCCTTTTTAGAAGTAAAAAGTATTGAGTAGAAAGACTTAAAAAGTTAAAAATCAAAAGTAAAAATTAAAAAGCCCTAAAGAGCAGATATTTTGGGACTACCTTTAATAATTAAACAAAACTTACCGAAGAACGAAAGACGGCCT
>NZ_DLHN01000017.1:102569-123924 GCF_002483235.1 Pedobacter glucosidilyticus
ACAAATATTCATCAGCCTTGATTTTTGTTTCTTTTCATCAAGGAAAAGAAAGAAGCCACTACCCGGCTAGGGTTTTGTGCGCAACAGCCAATTTGTATCATCAGAATTACCCTCAATCCACAATTAAAAACCAATTTACAACTGCTTAATATGATGTTTAGTATGTACCACCATAAAACGTACCCAATCTTTAGCGTCAAGATAGCCTAATCTGGGATGTTTTATTTTATAATGAGGGTCAAAATTTTTAAAATCTGCTTCTAAGGCTGGTAGTTTTCTCTTTAGGTTAATGATTTGATTAGCAGCTTCTTCTGCACTTATACGTTCTACTTTTGAGGCAACAACCGCAGGAGCCTTAATTTTACCTGGCGGAAAAACACCAAAAAATAAGATGAGCCTTACTCGCCAGTCGGGTTTACTGGTTTTAATGTGAGCGGTTCTGTTTAAGCAATTTTCTGCGGCAATTGCAGCAGTTTTATTTACCCAAATTACATGCGAATATACTTCTGAAACCGACCAAACATGAGGCTCTGGTTTTGCAAAAAATTTATCTTCATGAATAGCCTTCAAGTGTCTTAAATACTTGTCCAGTAATTTATTTAGTGATTTAAAATCTGATTTAACACTCATAATAAAGCTTTTAGTTCTGATAAATGATGGATATGTACATCAACATCTTCTGGTTTAGGAAGATGATTTGGGTTAAAATATATAGCATCCATACCTATATTTTTAGCTCCTCTGATATCTGCTTCTAAGCTATCACCAATCATGATACTTTCTGTGATGTTACCCCCTGCAAGATTTAAAGCATGTTGAAAAATAGCCTTATCTGGCTTATTGATCCCAACAATTTCTGAAATGATGATGTTTTTGAAATAGGGTTTTAATCTGGTATTTTCTACTTTATACTCGGTAGATTCTTTAAAACCATTTGATATTAAGTGTAAGTGATATTTCTGGTGCAGGTAGGTTAAAGTTTCATGAGTATCAGGAAATAAATTAGTTTTTGTGGGGCATATACGTACATAATCATCCTCAAAAGAGCTTGGCACTTTAGTTTCATCTATACCTAAATCCATAAAAGTTTTTTTAAATCTTGTTGCCCTGAGCTCTTGTTTAGATATTTCTCCTAAATGGTATTTTGCCCATAATTGATGATTATTTGCCGTATAAGTTTCAATTAAAATATCAGGAGAATGTATGCCTAATACTTGTAGTTGATGATGATGGTATAATTCATGTATCGTTTCTTCTGCATTTTTATCAAAATCCCAAAGGGTATGATCTAAATCAAAGAAGATATGTTGGTATGGCATGCTTAGTTTATGGGGGGTTAGAATATTATATCTTGTTTTTTATTACATTTTCACCAACTTATTTCCTCTTAAAATAGGGATACTTTGGGTAATATTTTCTTGAAGGCAAAACTTAATATCTTCTTCTATACCTAGAAGTTTCAATCGCTCGCTATGAGAGGTCTTTGCCGTATACGCTCCTAAATCATGCTTGGCCAATTCATATAAATCCTCAGCAGCTGTACTAGCATCATCCTGAAAATAATGTTGGTCTTTTAACCTGCTTACCACTGCGCCTGCAAATAAAGTATCCTCTAAGTTAAACTTATTCTTCCATCCGGCACAAAGTAAAAAAACATCTTTATTTTGTGTTTTTAGATAATTACAAATGGCATCAACATTTAAAAAAGAACCTATAATAACTTCGTAAGCTGTTTTTTTTGATTCGTCTATAGCGTGTGTGCCATTGGTAGTAGTTAAAACGATGGTTTTACCTTTAACTTTTTCTGTAGTGTAAGAAAATGGTGAGTTACCAAAATCAAAACCTTCTACTACTTTACCATCTCTTTCTGCTGCTAAAAGGCAAATATCATCTTTTAAGGATAAGCATTCTTCTACGGTTGCTACGGGTATAATGGCTTCTGCCCCATTTTCTATTCCGTAACAAATAGAAGATGTTGCTCTAAAAATATCAATAACAATAACTATAGAATTCTCAATATTATAAAGTGGAAGTAAGGCTGGGGTGAGGCAAACTTCTATCTTTCTTTGCTGCATATATATTATTTATAATCTTATTTCAGATTGATTTATGATTTCTTGATGAAAGGGAGTTTAACCACCTTAGCTTTAATTTTATTGTCTCTTATTTTGATAAAAATCTCGGTATCTATTTTACTAAAAGCTTTATCTACATAGCCTAAACCAATAGCTTTTTGTAAAGATGGAGATTGCGTACCTGATGTTACTTTTCCGATGGCGTTTCCATCGGCATCACAAATTTCATAATCATGACGGGGGATTCCACGCTCTACCATTTCAAAACCAACTAATTTGTTAGCCACACCGTTTTGCTTTTGTAAAGCCAAGGCTTCTGAATTGGTAAAAGATTTATTAAAACTGGTAACCCAGCCTAAACCAGCTTCAAGTGGCGATGTTTGATCATTGATATCATTGCCATATAAACAGAAGCCCATCTCTAATCTTAAAGTATCTCTGGCACCTAAACCTATAGGTTTTATGCCATAAGCTGCCCCAGCTTCAAAAATAGCATCCCAAATTTTTTCAGCGTGTTGATGGTCAAAATAAATTTCAAAACCACCAGCCCCAGTATATCCGGTAGCAGAAATTAAAACATTTTCTATACCCGCAAAAACGCCTTTTGTAAAAGTATAATACTCCATTGCTGCTAAATCTATGCTGGTTAAACTTTGTAGCGCTTTAGCTGCTAAAGGACCTTGTACAGCTAATAATGAGGTACGGTCTGATATATCTTTCATATCCACACCTTGGGTATTAAAGCTTTGTATCCAATCCCAATCTTTTTGTATGTTAGAAGCGTTTACTACCAACATATAAGTTTTTTCATCTATACGGTAAACCAGTAAATCATCAACAATACCACCTTCTTTGTTAGGCAAATAAGCGTATTGTATTTTACCATCAAAGAGTTTAGCTGCATCGTTAGCACTTACTTGTTGTATTAAGGCTAAAGCACCTTCACCTTTAAGAATAAACTCGCCCATGTGGCTTACATCAAAAACACCAACCGCATTTCGTACTGTCTCATGCTCTATATTAATTCCTGCATATTGTACGGGCATATTATAGCCTGCAAAAGGTACCATTTTGGCACCCAAAGCTATATGCTTATCGGTTAAGGCTGTATTTTTCATGAATTTTCTTTGTGTTATGATCAGGTGCGAAATTAACAAAAAAACATCAAGGCTTTTTGTCACAAATTGCTTCATAAACATTTAGTAAATCTTTACTCAGCATTTTATTGTTATGATGTTTAAGTACCAGTTTTTTAGCTTCTTTTCCTATCCTGCTGATTAAGGTTTTATCAGTAAAGCAACGCAGAATTTGTTTATAAAAATCATCTGCCTTATCGGCAATTAGAATATTCACATCATGCTGATAATTGATACCTTCTGCGGCAATGGAAGTAGCAATGATACATTTTCCTAAGGCCATTGCTTCTATAATTTTTACCCGCATGCCACTACCAGAAAGTAAAGGTACAATAAGCACATGTTGTCTGGCTATGAAGGCTGTGGCATCATCCACTTCACCTTCTAAAATGAAAGACTCGCTATTTAATCCCTCCAAATATTTAGGCATATTCTTACCTGCTAAATGGAAAGTAATGCCTGCATCCAGCTGTTTAATAGAAGGCCAAACTTTTTCTAAAAACCAATCTATACCTTCTAAATTCGGACGCCAATCCATAGAACCTATATAGCCTATACTTTTGTGTAATGATGGGTTTTGCTGGACATTATATTTTTCTAAATCTAGTGCTACCGGGAAGGTATGTACCGGACTTTGACAGCCTACACTCTTGAAAAAATGCTCATCTACCGCACTAATGGTAATAATGGCATTAAAACTATTTAAAATCTTAAACTCAAACTTTTGTAAGCGCTTACTTAGTAGGTTAAAGTACATTTTACGCAAGAAAAAGTTCTCTTGCAGGGTTAAACGTTTCCAAATTTGATGTTCTATATTGTGAGCTCTGTAGATAATTTTTGCCTTACTTACGGCTTTAACAATGTCTAAATAAGGCACTACCTGCAAGCCTTCAAATTGTATGATATCAAAATCTTGCGTTCTTAATAAATGCGCAAGTTTGCTAGCACAGTTTTTTTCGTAAAACCTGCTGAGGTTGTAAGATTCCCCTGTAAATAAGTTTAAAAATGCATCTTTTACTTTTACTCTATTATCAATTTTATACTGTACAAACTTTATTTTTTTAAACACAGGGTCTTTAATTTCTTTTGTTTTTACGAAATGTTTGGTTGTGTTTAAAGAGAAAAGTGTAACCTCACCGCCTAAATCAATAAGTTCTTTTATGGTGTTGTATACCACAATAGCATAACCACCATGAGGTGGAAAAGGGACCCTATTGGTGAGCAGTAGTACTTTCATAAGCTAGGTTGTTGAATAAAGAAAGCTGCGGATTGCTTATCCTAAAAGTTTTACGATGATAGGGGCTTAAACCATAACTAAGTACAGCCTCGCGGTGCTTTACTGTTGGGTAACCTTTATTCTGTTTCCAATCGTAATGCGGAAACTGCTGGTGCAGGCTTTCCATATATTCATCTCTATAGGTTTTGGCTAAAATAGAGGCTGCTGCTATAGAGAAATATTTACCATCGCCTTTTACAATACATTGGTGTTTGGTATTTTGGTAAGGCTTAAACCTATTGCCATCTATAATAATAAAATCTGGCTGTTGCTTCAACTGCTCTAAAGCCCTATGCATAGCTAAGAAAGAGGCATTTAAAATGTTTATTTTATCAATTTCTTGATGGTCTACTGCGGCAACTGCAAATGCCACAGCTTTTTCTTCAATCTCTTTACGTAAGGCAAAACGTTCTCTTTCTGAAAGTTGTTTAGAATCATTTAGCAGAGGGTGGTTAAAATCTGGAGGTAATATAACAGCCGCTGCAAAAACTGGCCCTGCCAAACAACCTCTACCGGCTTCATCACAGCCGGCTTCTAAAAGCTCCTGTTGGTAAAATGGTAATAGCATTAGCTTAAATTTGTATGGTTTCCCATAATTTATCTGCGGCGGCATCCCAAGAATAACTTTGTGCAAAAGCTATTCTTTTACGCTGCTGCTCTTTATCAGGTTGCATGTTTGCTAATTTAAGCAAAGCATTTTCTAAGTCAAAAACGTTAAACGGATTAATTAAATATGCCAAACCACCAGAAATTTCTTCCATAGCTGTGTTTTTACTGGTGATTACAGGTGTACCACATGCAAAAGCCTCTATTACAGGTAAGCCAAAACCCTCAAAATAAGAAGGATAAACAGCGGCAGTTGCATGAGTTACTAAACTTACCAGTTCATCATCGGGTAGTTTGCCGGTAAAAATAACATCAGCCTTGTACTGCATGTGCTGATAATAATTTTCAAGTTCTTGATTTTTCCAAGCTTTTCTACCGGTAAGCACCAATACATGGGCTAATTGATGTTTTGCCTTAAAAGATTCAAAAGCTTTTAATAGGCTAAGTATATTTTTTCGTGGGTGTATGGCTCCAGTATAAATAAAATAGGGTTTTTCAAACTTAAATTGATGTTTTTCTTGTATTAATGAAGGTTTAAAAACATCAGAAACACCGTTATAAATAACTGTTATTTTACTTTTTGGTATTTGATATTTCTGGACAATATCTGCTTTACTGAAATTTGAGACGGTAACAATAGCATCAGCCTGATGGGCAAATTTTGGAAAAAAATAGCGATAATAAATAGCAGAAAGCCAATCTATAGCTTTGGGGTAATGTTCAAAAGCGATGTCATGGATAACCGCTACCTTTTTGATATCAACATTTAAAGGTAAAAAACCATCTGGCGACAAGAAAACATCCGCTTTAAGCGCTTTTAACTTTCTTTTTAAACGGTACTGAAACCAGATATAATACAAAAAAGGATGCCTTGCCTGCGGATAAACGATGTATGCCTTTACATTTGGTGCAAAAAGAAAAGAAGCGTCAAATTTTCTATCGAATAAAAAAATAAACTCTACTTCAGGATGCTTAAGAACCATTCTTTTCAAAATTTCAAAAGAAAATCTGCCTATGCCTTCTAGGTTATCTTTCTGTAAAAAACGGGTGTTAACGGCTATTCGCAAAATATCAATTAAGGTAAAGGCTAAGATAAAGAAACATGCTTCATAATAAAATTGCGGCTTTGCATTTATTAGTTTATTTTCATCTCTCAACTGTTATGCATAAAAAGTTAGCTGGCTGGGTAATTATACTCATTCTTGTAAATGTTTCCATAAAATTAGTCTGGATTTTTGGGGTAGAACGTGGTGTGCAATTGGCCGCCGGGTTTGAAGCTTATGGCCTGTACTACAGTCTTTTTAACTTTAGTTTTGTTTTAAGCATTGTTACAGACCCTGGCATTAATAACTATTTACTACGCTCTGTTGCACAACAAGTTGCCACCAAAGAAAACATAAAACTTTTTAGCTTAAAGCTGATATTATCTGCTATTTATATCGTGATTACCTTTTTAAGTGCCATTTGCAGTGGTTACGATAGTAGTTATTTTATCCTTTTATTTTGGCTGAGTTTGTATCACGTCTTATGGTCTTTCTTGAACTTTTTAAGGTCATATTTAAAAGGTGCCGAGTTGTACAAGGCAGAAACCGTTTTTTCTGTTTTAGATAAACTCTTGCTTATTTTATTATTTATACCACTTTTGGTATATGATATAGCATTAAGTAGTAATCTCCTTTTTTTTGCCATAAGCCAAGTTATTGCGGTAGCTATAAGTATAATATGCTGCGCTTTAGTACTACATCAAAACCGTATTTTTGTATTTCAAATCAGCAAGTTAAAACCCGATTTTAGCATCCTAAAAAGCTTAATGCCTTTTACCCTTTTTACCTTTTTAGTATTGGCTTACAATAAAATTGACAGTATCATGCTAGAAAAAATGTTGCCAAACGGGCAATTAGAAGCTGGTATTTATGCTGCTGCTTACCGCTTGTTAGATGCCTCAAACATCATTTATGTTTTGTTTGCATCCTTGTTTTTCCCAACGGTAAGTAGGTTTATTGCTCAGGGTAAAAGTATCCGGGCTGTAGTGAAAGAAAGTTTTGAATTATTGATGGTATTGGCTATTATCATTTCTCTAAGCTGTTGGTTTTTTAAGGTAGAAATCATGCATCTTTTATACGGAGACAAAAGCAGTAGCCATTTATCTGATGTATTTGGTTTATTGATGTTTAACAGTCCCTTTATTGTGCTATATTATATTTTTAGCAGCATTTTAACGGCCGGAAATAAACTAAAAGCGTTAAACATAATTTCTGGGATGGGTTTGCTCATTAACATCGTGTTAAACTGTTACTTTATTCCGCAATATTTAGCTTATGGTGCCGCCTTAAGCACTTTAATAGCTTTAGTAGTTGCGGGTTTGTCTTACCAAGCTTTTTACCATATTTATTTTGAAGCCAAGTTTCCTTTACGTATCATTTTAAAATTATTTGGTTTTGTAAGCATATTGGTTTTGGGTGGCTACCTTCTGAAATATAGTAACATACATTGGTTGCTATCCTTATTCATCTTTGTAAGTGGCAGTATCATCACAAGTTTTTTGATTAAACTATTATCTCTGGAAAAAATTAAGGATATGTTAAAAATGGTATAAACAGATATTATTTATAATTTAACCGTTTAAAACCGATAAATTGGAAAAAACAATACCACAGCTTAATCTTCTCTCTGTCAGCAGTATGATGATAAGAAATCGGAAACATATCATGCTGATAACTTTTATAGGTTTAGTGATAGGCTTAATTACCAGCTTTATTATCACCCCAAAATATGAAGCTTATACCGTTTTTTATATTCCTGCAAATAACTCTATATCCAAATCTGTATTAGGAGAAAGTAATCTGGAAGATTTTATGGAGTTTGGTAGTGAAGAGCAAACCGACCAAGTTCTAGAAATGCTTCAGGCAGATGAGTTGAAAGATAAAGTGATTCAGAAATTTAATTTATTAGCACATTATGATATTAAAGCGGATGAGCAGTATCCCCTTACCAAAGTAAGAGCGCAACTAACATCCAACACTAAAATTAACCGTACTGATTATTTAGCTATAAAAATTGCTGTAAAAGATGAGGACCCAAAAATAGCAGCAGAAATTGCCAATTATATGTCTTTTGCATTAGATAGCATGCGTACCTTAATGCAGCAAGAAAGAGCCAAACAAGCTTTTGATATTTTGGCTTATCAATATCAAAAAAAACAAAAGCAGGTAGATGCTATTTTAGCACAATTAAGTAGTATTAGAGCCCAAGGTGTTTTTGATTATAAAGCACAATCTGAAGTTTTAAGCGAAGCCATTATTAAAGCAGAAACTCAGTTAAAAGCAGAAGAAGCCCGTTTAAAAGTTTATGATTTAAATAGAAAAGATTTACCCGATACCACTTATATTAAAGCGAAAGGGCGTTTAGAAGCTGCAAGAGCAACATTAAAATCATTACAACCAACCATAAACACTTTTAGTAAACTAAGTGGTAAATATTTAAATTTTGAAGCTGTTTACGAAAAAGAAAAAGAAGCTTTAACCAATTTGCAGTTACGTTATGAAAATGCCGAGGTGGATTTAAAGAAATCAGCCGCACAAAAATTCATGATTGACAAAGCAAGCGTACCAGAAAAGAGTACTTATCCTAATAAATTACTGGTGATGTTAAGTATGGGTTTAAGTGCATTTTTGTTAGCTTGTTTAGGCTTTTTGGTTAAGGAAAACTCTCATTAAATTGATAACATCTATTAAACAGATTTATACCGTAAGCATTGTCTTTTTAATGTTGATAGCTTTCGTGGTATTTAAATTCCCTGTTTATTATGGCTTGCTTCTTCCTGCTACATTAATCGTTATAGCACTTTTTATATTTTCTTTAGATAAGCTATTATTACTGATAGCTTTTTGTACACCGCTATCGGTAGAATTAATGCTGGGTACGGCAGGTATAAACCTGCCTGATGAACCTATGATGTTTGCCTTTAGCCTACTGTTTTTTTTAAAGCTTTGGCAAGAACCACCTGCCTTTAAAACGGTATTCAAAAACCCTTTAACCATTTGTGTTACAGTGTTTTATTTCTGGATCATCATCACCAGTTTAAGCAGCAGTATTCCTTTAGTTTCCTTTAAGTTTTTACTTGCTCATTTTTGGTTTATTGGCACAGGCTTTATGTGGGGATTTTTTATTTTCCAGAAAAGCCAAAATATCAAAAACTTTATCATTTCTTATGGTTTAGGCTTATGCCTGATTGTTTATTACACCAGTATCAGACATTGGCAACGTGGTTTCTCGCAAAAAAGCGGAACGTTTGTAATGAATCCATTTTTTGATGACCATACCGTTTACAGTGCTGTATGTGCTATGATATTTGTTTTTGCCATTGTTTTAATCATCAAAGGGAGAGCTTATTTATCATCTCTTAATTTTATTTTTTTGTTGATTATAGCCGCATCAACCACAGTTGGTATATTACTTTCTTATTCCAGAGCAGCTTGGTTAAGCATTCTCATCACCTTAGGCTTTGCTATGCTTCTAAAATGGCGGATAAAATTTAAAACCATTATCATAGGTTTGATATTAGCGGCATCTATTGCGTTGTTATTTCAAAATCAAATTTACCAAAGCATTAGATTTAACAAAGTAGCATCAGGTAAAACCCTAGCAGGAGATCTAAAATCAATTTCTAACATCAGTACCGATGATTCTAATGTAGAACGCCTCAACCGATGGAAATCTGCCTGGAGGATGTTTCAGGAAAAACCATTTTGGGGATACGGACCAGGCACTTACCAGTTTCAATATTCAGGCTATCAAAGAGCTCATGAAATGACATCCATCAGTACCACCACCGGAGATATGGGTGGCATACATAGCGAATATTTGAGACCTCTGATAGAAAGTGGTGTAATAGGTTTGCTCACTTTTCTAATGCTTGTTTTTACAGTTATAAAATTGCTTTTAACTGTGATTTATCAATCTCCAGATAAACAACTCCAACTATATGCTCAAGCTGTTTTACTGAGTTTATCAACCTATCTGATGCATGGTTTTCTGAATAATTTTTTAGACCAAGATAAAGCTGCTCTTATCTTTTGGGCTTTATTAGGTATGGCAGGAGCTATTTACCATCAACATACTAACCAAAAACATCTTATTTAGAATTATTATAAATAATTTGGAATTTTATAAACACACCTCTATATTTGCTGTTGTTTATAATTAATCTAAATAAATACAATGAATAATCATTATCTAAAATCTTTTATTTTATTTCTGTCTATCATATTTAGTTGTCACTTGGTTAACGCCCAAACAGGCACTATTAAAGGCAAGGTTAAAACTTCAGACGGACTAGCAGCACCCTTAGTTTCTATCAGTATAAAAGGAATTAAAAGCACCTTGGTAGATGATAAAGGACAGTATTTACTTAAAGGCTTAAAACCTAGTGTATATGAAGTTACTGCAAGCTATGTGGGTTTAGCATCACAAAGTAAACAAGTTACAGTAATAGCCAACCAAATAACAGAACTAGACTTTATACTTTCTGAAAGTGGACAAGAACTTAAAGAAGTTACCATTAAACAAATTAAAGCTAACAAGTTTGCTAAAAAAGAATCTCCGTATGTAGCCAGGTTACCGCTTCTCAATATGGAAAATCCTCAGGTTTATAGTACCATTTCTAGCGAGTTGATTAAAGAACAAGTCATCACAAGTTTTGATGATATCGTTAAAAACGCCCCAGGTATTGATAAACTTTGGACTTCTACCGGAAGATCAGGAGACGGAGCTGCCTATTATGCTTTACGAGGCTTTGCGGTACAACCTAACTTACTGAATGGTTTACCTGGCTTAACCAATGGTGGTTTAGATGTTTCTAATGTTGAGCGTTTAGAGGTTATCAAAGGTCCATCAGGTACCTTATTTGGAAGTAGCTTAATTTCTTATGGTGGTTTAATTAACGTGGTAACCAAAAAACCTTATGAACAATTTGGTGGCGAAATTAACTATACATCTGGCACTTATGGCTTAAACAGATTTAGTGCAGATATCAATACTCCGGTTAAAGAAAACTTATTTCTAAGAATTAATACCGCTTACCATACAGAAGGCAGTTTCCAAGATGCTGGCTTTAGAAAAGCTTTATCTTTTGCACCTTCCTTAAGCTACAAAGCAACTGACAGGTTAAGTATTGATTTAAATGCTGAGTTTTTAAACGAGGAAAGAACAAACCCAGCGATGATATTTTTAGACCGAGATGCTCCATTACTAGCTAAAAATATGGATGAGTTAGGTTATAATCCTAAACTTTCTTTCACCAATAACGAGCTAACTTTAAAAAACCCAATTAGTAGTTTCCAAGGTCAGCTGAACTACAAACTTTCTGATAGTTGGACCTCGCAAACTGTATATTCTAGAAGCGCAGCTAAATCTGATGGTTATTATTCTTATTTGTATGAAGTATCAAGATTTATCCCTAATTATCCAAATATTGATGGTGTATTTAGAAGATATATCAATAAACAAAATGGCAATACTTATACTACAGATATTCAGCAAAACTTTATCGGCGATTTTAAAATCGGGAAATTTAGAAATCGCTTAGTTGCTGGTTTAGATTATTATAACAAAGTTATCATCAACAATAGCAGTAGCTATGCTGTAGTTGGCGATGTTAAAATGAATGGCGAAGATACAGGTATTTTAACCAGACCAGCTGTTGATGATAAATTAAGAACATTAGCTGCTCCAAAAACAAAAACATCACAAGAAGTTTACAGCGCTTATGTTTCTAACGTATTTAACTTTACGCCACAACTTTCTGCCATGTTAAGCGGTAGGTTAGATTATTTTGATAATAAAGGCATAGAAACCAATCCTAATGATGACTATGATCAAACCGCATTTTCACCAAAATTGGGTATCGTTTACCAACCCATAAAAGATAAGGTTTCCATTTTTGGTAATTACATGAATGGCTTTAGAAACATTGCTCCTATTACACAAGGAAGTGTAGTTAACACCTTCAGACCAGAGCAAGCCAACCAAATAGAAGGTGGTGTTAAATTAAGTCTATTCAATAATCTGTTCACAGGTACTTTAAGCTATTATGATATTAGAGTTTCTGATGTGGTAAGACAAGGTGGCGAAACATCACCAGGCTCAGGTGTTTTCCAATACTCGCAAGACGGCGAAAATTACAGTAAAGGTTTCGAAGCAGAAATAATAGCTAACCCTGTTAAAGGTTTAAATATTATTGCCGGCTATAGCCATAACGATAGCAAAGTGGTTGAAAGTAGCCAAGTACAATTTGTTAATAGAAGACCAGAAAGTGCTGGCCCGCAAGATATGGTAAACCTATGGTTAAGCTATAAATTCTTAGAAGGTAATTTAAATGGCTTTGGTTTAGGTTTTGGTGGTAACTATGCGAGTGAAAATGTCATCATGAACAGGTTACTGCCTGGTGCTTTTGCTCTACCAGCGTATACCGTTTTAAACGCATCAGCATCTTACCAAACTAACCGAATTGGCTTAATCTTAAAGTTAGACAACCTTACCAACAAAGAATATTACAAAGGTTGGTCTACCATAGAAGCACAAAGACCAAGAACTGTAAATGCTAGCCTTAGTTACAAGTTTTAAGCATAAAATTTAAGATGAGCTTTAAAAAAAGTATCAGAAAAATTCACCTCTGGCTCGGATTAACATCCGGGCTAGTGGTGTTTATAGTCAGCATCACCGGCTGTTTGTATGTTTTTCAAAAAGAAATATCAAGCCTATATTATCATGATGTTTTGTATGTTGATGTACCTAAAAACACATCAACTTTACCCATATCCGAGCTTATTGAAAAAGCAGAACTCGAGTACGGTAAACAAATCCCTATACGTACAGCAACCAGCTTTAAACAGGCTGATAAAGCATGGGAATTTATGTTTTTTAAAGCCGGTCCAGAAGATGCCATCACCTATTTTGAAGCTATTGAATATTATGATGCCATTTATATAAACCCATACACAGGAGCTATTACTGGTAAAATAGATTATAAATACAATTTCTTTAGTCTGGTAAAATATATGCATTGGAGTTTACTGTTAAGCACTCCGTATGGCCAGCCCATAGTAGGTTACGCTACTTTAATTTTTGTAGTGATGCTTATCAGTGGTATCATTTTATGGTGGCCAAAAAATCTTAAAAAATCAAATGTTAATAAAAGTTTCAAAGTTAAATGGTCTGCAAAATTTAAACGCCTCAATTACGACTTACATAATGTAGCTGGTTTTTATGCCTCATTTGTGTTACTACTTTTAGCCCTTACGGGGATGGTTTGGGCTTTTAAATGGTTTCAGGCTACGGTATATGTGGTTGCTAGCCAAAGTACCAAAGCACCAGAGAAAATAAAGCTTAGCTCTAACCCTGCTGATTCTACCTTAATAACTATCCAAAACCCTATTGATTTAGCTTACCATACTGCCAAAAAAGAATTAGCAGAAGCAGATAGATTAGCTATACTAAAACCTTCAACGCCAGAAGCTACCATTAGAGTTACCGGCTACCGTGGTAAAGAGGTTTATTATAACCAAGACCAATTACAGTTTGACCAATACACGGGTAAACGCCTGCATCGCAAAAATTTTGCTGATGCTAATAATGGAGAGAAAATTATCGCCATGAATTATGACATCCACGTAGGTGCCATCTTAGGCTTACCCGGTAAAATATTAGCCTTCATAGCTAGCCTTATCTCCTCTAGTTTACCTGTAACAGGTTTCATGATATGGTGGGGCAGAAGAAATAAAAAAGCAAAAATCATCACCACACAAAAATTAATTACAGCTTAACAAATACAATCATGAAAATTTTAAAATCATTACTCTTTTTAGCCTTATTAGCGCTCCCATTTAAAAATTTATTAGCCCATGCCTTATGGATAGAAACTCCTTTAAATGGTAAAATAGGACAAGCACAGCAAGTAAATATCTTTTATGGTGAATATGCAACACAAGAAAAAGAAGCACCAGCTAAATGGTATTCTGATGTTAACCAGTTTAGCTTATGGCTGATACAACCTGGAAAAGAAAAAATTAGACTAGAAGTAAAAGAAACTCAGGATGGTTTCACAGCATCTTTTACACCTACTGTGCAAGGGCAATATGCTTTATCAGTAGTGCATGAAGCCAAAGAATTAGGCGGTACAACTAAATATGAATTTTCTTCTTATGCTATGGTGAATGTAGGTAATGTTAAAGCTCAGACTGAAGTGCCGAATCCGCTAAAAACAGTTTTTAAATCACAAAAAGTTTATCAAAAAAATCAGGAAGTACAATTTCAGGTTTTGTTAAATAACAAAGCCTTTGTAAAAGGGAAAGTCATGATTTTTTCTCCTGAGGGTTGGAGTAAAGAATACATCGCTGATGAAAATGGCTATATTACTTTTACACCTATATGGAAAGGCTTTTATCTTTTAGAAGCCAGTAATTACGAAAAAGTAAATGGTACACACTACGGTAAAACTTATGATGCCAGTTGGCAAGGTGCAACTTCGGGTATTTATATTCAATAAGCTATAAGTGGTATTAATACTCCATTTCAATCAGCTATAAACAAAAAATCCTCGCCTTATTATAGTAGCGAGGATTTTTTACTTATCAACCTATTCTATTCTATTAAACCTAAACGATATAATTCCAGGCTCTGGTATCTTCTATTCTACCATGTTTGATGTCATCTAATGCTGTTCTCATTTGATGAGCAAAAACACTTTCAGCAGGGTTTGGTAATTCATAAACCTTGCCTTCATGGGTTATGGCTGCTATTTGAGCAATAGTTGCTGCGGTACCAGCACCAAAAGCATCGCTACAAGTTCCGTTTTGTATGGCTTCTAAAACCTCTTTTACAGAAACTCTTCTTTCTTCTACCTCATAACCAAAGTCTTTTGCCAATGTTAAAACGCTATCTCTGGTCACACCCTTTAAAATGGTATCGCGGGTAGAGGGAGTTAAAACTTTATGATTGATAACAAATGCAATATTAGCTGCTCCCATTTCTTCTATAAACTCATGGTTTTTAGCATCAGTCCAAATCAACTGATCGTAACCCTGCTCTAAAGCTTTTTTTGCAGGATACATAGAACCACCATAATTTCCGGCTGCTTTGGCATATCCATAACCTCCTTCACAGGCTCTTGAAAACTCAGTTTCTACCTTTACATTTAAATTTTTTGAAAAATATGCTCCAACCGGACAGGTCAATATCATAAACTTATACGTTTCTGATGGTGTAACACCCAAAAACCTATCTGTTGCAAACATATAAGGTCTTATGTATAAAGAGCAACCCTCTTTTGATGGTATCCAATCTCTTTCCAAATCTACCAATGCAGCAATGCACTTTACAAAAACATCCTCTGGCAAGGTAGGCATACACATACGCTCTGCAGATTTATTAAAGCGTTCTGCATTTTTATCGGGACGGAAAACAGAAACTTTTCCATCAGCATGTTTATAGGCTTTTAATCCTTCAAAAAAAGATTGTCCGTAATGCAGTGAAGAAATTGCCGGACTTACACTAATATCTCCGTAAGGTATAATTTCAAAATTTTGCCACTTTCCGTTTTCATAATCCGCAACTAACATGTGGTCTGTAAATACCCTACCAAAAGGTAAATTATCAAAATCAACCTGTGATAATCTAGATGTCTTAACCTTAGTTATTTTAATATCAAGTGTTTCCAAAATATGCTTCCTAAATGTATAGCTTACAAAATTACAATATTTGTTTGATTAAGAATTTTAGAAACGTCATAAATTTTATTTTTTTCTTCCTCCATCTTAACCTCAAATAGCTTTGTCATAGGATTTGAGCAAATTTATTTTATTTTTGGTCATCAGCAGGTATCATTTTATAATTTCACATCTTATAAAGATCAATATCGGCTTTCGCATCAGCTTCATTTTCATGATAAAAAAACAACATCCATGTTTACCCAAATAGAAAAGTTAAAGTCATTAGCATTTTTAGATAAGTTACTGATGTTTAAGTTTTTACTAAAATGGCTTTTCATTTGTAGCATTATTGGTGTGCTTAGCGGAACTGCATCTGCCTGGTTTTTGATAGCTTTAAATTGGGCAACCAACCTTCGTGAACAACAGCTTTGGATCATTGGCTTTCTTCCTCTAGCAGGTGTATGGATTGTATTTTTATACGAAAAACTGAGTAAAGATGCCGCAAGAGGTAATAACCTTATTTTAGAAGAAATACATCAACCTAAAAAGAAAATACCCCTATTGATGGCCCCACTCATATTTTTTAGTACTGTTACCACGCATTTATTCGGAGGTTCGGCAGGTAGAGAGGGTTCTGCTGTACAAATGGGTGCCGCCTTAGCTGATGAGGTAAGCCGTTGGTTAAAACTTCATAAAAGAGACCGCCGAATTTTGCTGATGTGTGGTATAAGTGCTGGCTTTGCATCTTTATTTGGCACTCCACTAGCTGCTACTATTTTTGCTTTAGAGGTATTTTTAGTAGGTAATCTCGTTTACGAGGCTATTTTACCTAGCCTTTTTGCCGCAATTATTGCACATTGGGTTTGTAACCTTTGGGAACCAGGACATAGCCATTATGCTATAGCTCATACTCCTCCCATAGATGCCATAAACATTTTAATGGCCATACTAGCCGGAATAATTTTTGGCTTGGCAGGAAGATTATTTGCTAACACCAATCATTTATCTCATGCTTTGTTTAAACAATATGTTCCTCATATTTACCTCAGACCCATAGTAGCTGCCGCAATGGTTATTTGTTTCTTATTGATTTGGGGCGATACTAAATTTATAGGCTTAGGTTTAAATACCATTGAAAATGCGTTTCATATTCAGCAACCTTATTATAGCTTTATCATAAAAATTGTATTAACTGCAATAACCTTGGGGGCAGGTTTTAAAGGCGGAGAAGTTACTCCTTTATTTTTTATTGGTGCTACTTTAGGTAGCGCACTATCGGGTATATTACCTTTACCTATTGATTTATTAAGTGGTATGGGCTTTGTTGCTGTATTTACTGCCGCAGCTAATACACCTATTGCTTGTATTTTGATGGGTATAGAGCTTTTTGGAGCGTCATCAGCCATATATATTGCCATTAGCTGTGTGGTTGCTTACCTTTTCTCTGGACATAATGGTATTTACAGCTCGCAAAAAATTGGTTATGCCAAACATCCTTTTTGGATCAGACATACCGGAAAATATTTAAATATGTTTAATTAAAATAAAGTAACCATGAAAAAATCAGCTATTGCAAGTTTAGTGTTACTAGCATCTGTATGGATGGCTTGTAATCAAAATCAACCCTCTACGAGTCAAACAGACTCAACAGTAACCCCAAGTGAAGATGCTTTAGAGACACAATGTTTTACTGCTGTTGTTGGGAAAGACTCGGCCAGCCTGAAGTTGAATAACTTAGACGGTAAAATATCAGGGCAATTAGCTTTTAATTTTTTTGAAAAGGATGACAGCGATGGAGAGATAAAAGGGGAGTTTAAAGGTGATACACTTTTTGTAGATTATATTTTTAAAGCAGAAGGCAGCATTTCTAAGAATCCTTTGGCTTTCTTAAAAAAAGATGGAAAACTATATCAAGGATATGGCGAGATAGAAACCTATTTAGGAAAAACTTATTTTAAAGACCCTGCTGCAATCAATTTTGATAAAGGCTTTGTGTTTGAACAAGATACCTGTAAATAATGTTCTTTTATATGTAAATAGGATATTTTAAGCCTCATCGCTTATATTTAAAAATCCGTATTTGAAAGAATGGTATAAATAAGAAATCCCTGCTCAAGTAAAATCTGAACAGGGATTTTTTATATCATGAAGGCAAGCGCCTGATGTTTTGATTACATCATACCGCCCATACCGCCACCCATAGGAGGCATAGCAGGAGCAGAAGAACCTTCTTCAGCTTCATCAGCTAAAACACACTCTGTTGTTAACAACATAGCAGCAATAGAAGCAGCGTTTTCTAATGCAACACGAGAAACTTTAGTAGGGTCTATAACACCAGCACCAATTAAGTTTTCGTAAACATCAGTACGGGCATTATAACCGTAATCTGCTTTACCTTGTTTAACATTGTGTACTACAATAGAACCTTCAATTCCGGCATTAGCGCAGATTTGACGTAAAGGCTCTTCAATAGCTCTTTTAATGATTTTGATACCTGTAGTTTCATCTTCATTAGCGCCTTTTAAGCCTTCTAAAGACTCAACCGCTCTAATGAAAGCAACGCCACCACCAGCAACAATACCTTCTTCTACAGCTGCTCTTGTAGCATGTAAAGCATCGTCAACACGGTCTTTTTTCTCTTTCATTTCTACTTCTGTAGCAGCACCAACATAAAGAACTGCAACACCACCAGCTAATTTAGCTAAGCGCTCTTGTAATTTTTCTTTATCGTAGTCTGATGTAGTAGTTTCTATCTGAGCTTTGATTTGGTTTACACGAGCTTTGATATCATCACCGTTACCAATACCATTGATGATGGTGGTATTATCTTTATCTACAGTAATTTTCTCTGCCTGACCTAGGTAAGAAAGATCTGCGTTTTCTAATTTATAACCTCTTTCTTCAGAAATTACAGTACCACCAGTTAAGATAGCGATGTCTTCTAACATAGCTTTTCTTCTATCACCAAAACCTGGAGCTTTAACAGCAGCAACTTTTAATGAACCACGGATCTTATTTACCACTAAAGTAGCTAATGCTTCTCCGTCTAAATCCTCAGCAATAATTAAAAGCGGTTTGCCAGTTTGTACTTGTTTTTCTAAAACTGGTAGTAACTCTTTCATGTTGCTGATTTTTTTATCGTAGATTAAGATATAAGGATTATCTAATTCTACTTCCATTTTATCAGCATTGGTTACAAAGTAAGGAGATAAGTAACCTCTATCAAACTGCATACCTTCTACAGTTTTCACTTCAGTTTCTGTACCTTTTGCCTCTTCAACAGTGATAACACCATCTTTACCTACTTTAGCCATGGCCTCAGCAATTAAAGAACCAATAACATCATCGTTATTAGCAGAGATAGAAGCAACTTGCTTAATTTTGTTATTATCTTCTCCTACAGTTTGAGACTGAGATCTTAAGTTCTCAACAACTACAGCAACTGCTTTATCAATACCGCGTTTTAAATCCATTGGATTTGCACCAGCAGCTACGTTTTTAATACCTGCAGTAACAATAGCTTGTGCTAAAACAGTGGCAGTAGTAGTACCATCACCTGCAATATCAGCAGTTTTAGAAGCTACTTCTTTAACCATTTGAGCGCCCATGTTTTCTAAAGCATCTTTCAACTCGATTTCTTTAGCAACAGTAACACCATCTTTAGTGATTGCAGGAGAACCAAATTTCTTATCGATAATTACATTTCTTCCTTTAGGACCTAAAGTTACTTTAACTGCATTAGCTAAAATATCTACACCGCGTTTTAAAGCATCACGGGCTTCTACATTGTATTTAACTTGTTTTGCCATTTTTTTTTTTAGTATTGAGATTTGAGTATTACGTATTGAGAAAAACTCCCAATACAAACTAAAATTCTATTTTTAAATTGATTTCTTCGCAATACGAATATCGCACTACGCTATACTAGATTATAAAATCGCGTAAATATCAGACTCACGCATAATTAAATATTCTTTACCTTCATAAGTAATCTCGGTACCAGAATATTTACCATATAAAACCTGATCACCAACTTTTACAGTCATTGGTTCATCAACTTTACCGTTACCAACTGCTACAACAGTTCCGCTTTGAGGTTTTTCTTTAGCAGTATCAGGAATGTAAATACCTGATGCAGTTTTCTCTTCTGCAGGAGCAGCTTCTACCACTACTCTGTCTGCGATAGGTTTAATGTTCAATGCCATAGTTCTATTTTATGATTTTAATTTTTTTTCGTTTGCTCTACACTACTCATAGAGTATGCCAAAGGCTATAATTGTCATTTTTTCATTTTCAACCCTTCTAAGAGCTTATTTTTAACAATTTTTAAATGTCAGCTTGTCAGCAGTACTGCAATTTTTTTCTATTACCACTTCAAAATAAAGTCAACAAAAAAAGCCACCCCGATTTGGAGTGGCTTACTATAAAATCTTTTATTTTGATTACTTAGCTGTATCTGCCGGTTTACCTTGTGGTAATGATGGCAATGCAGATGGCGCAGCAGTTTTATCTATCTGCTCTTGTATTTTAGAATCTTTGTTAGAGCCTCCTGTGCTAGCACTTGGCGAACCTACATTAATCAATAAAGAAATTACCATTAGGGCAATTGCTAAACCCCAACTTCCTTTTTCCAGGATGTCTCCGGTACGTTGTACCCCCATGATATTGTTAGAGGATGAAAAACCCGAAGATAAACCTCCGCCTTTAGGGTTTTGTACCAAAATAATTAAAACTAACAGTATACAAATAATAATTGCTAGTATGATTAAAAACGTTGTCATATATATTTTAATTAACTTTTAACTCTAAGTATTTAATTTGGCTGGCAAAGTAAGTGCTTTTTTCCGGATATTTCAAACTTAATTTCTTGTAAACCTCTAAAGCCTTATGATATAGCATTTGTTCTACATAAACTTTAGCTAAGGTTTCTGAAACTAATTCATGACTATCTTCTGAACTTCTTTTTGCTTTATTCTCTGTATCTATTTTATTTGCTGGTGGTGGCTTTATCTGAGGTTCTTCCTTAATAAAACGCTCAATAATCTGATATTCTTTTCTTCTAAAATCAAAAGGTATGGTTTGAGATTGCTGATGAGCTAAATCATCAACCGTACGCAGGTGGAAAATATTTTCTGCTATTTGATGACTCAGAACATCTTCTTTTACTGCAATTTGCTTGCTTGTATCTAACTTAAAACCAGCATAAGGTTGCGTATTTTGATACTCCTTACGGGTTTTTGCCAACCACCATAAAAAGGTATAAGGCAAACGCTCATCATTATATTTAGAAACATCTTGATGATGATGAGCGATACTTACAATTTCTTCTTGCTGGTGATGAATTACTGGTTCTTCTTGTACCTCTTGTTCTAAGTTTTCTATTACAGGTTCTTGCTGGGTTGTTGTGTCCTTTACCTCATTTTCTAAAGCCGTTGTATTTACAGAAACTTCATCAACAATAGTTGGGTTGGCGGTATAATCAATACCTTGGTCTAGCGTTTCAACCTCAACAACCGTATTTTTTATCTCTTGATTTTCTTCTTCTTCTTCTTCTTC
>NZ_DLHN01000017.1:123967-134284 GCF_002483235.1 Pedobacter glucosidilyticus
GCTGCTGCTGCTGCTGCCACTTTTTCTTCTTCTTCCGAAACTGATGGGGTAGCTGTTTCTATGGCTTCAGCAGAAATTTCTTCATCTATATTTAATGGTAATTCTTCATGCTCTATTGATGGTTCTTCTACAACCATTTCTGAAGAGGTAGATACATTAAGGTTTATATCGTTTTCTTCTTCTACTGGGTTTACCGTTGGAATAATATGCTCTAATACCACATCAGCAATCTCTTCATAAACTTCATCTTCATGAACAAAACTTTCAGCAGCAGGTGAAGGTACCTCTTCATGGCTTTCTACAGTTTCTTGCTTAAGCTCGGCAGGAGTTTCTACCAAGTTATTTTCAGGGCTTAAATCTTCCTGAATGATAGAAACCAATGCTTCTTGGGTTACTTCTTTTTCTTCCGCAAGCTCTAAAGATGAATAATCTTTATTTAATTTTTCTGGATGATGAATGATATGGTGAAGTGCAGTTCTATCAGGTAATATGGTGGCTGCCTGTGTAAGTTTCTGGTTAAAAGCTGACGTATTTTGCGCAGCTTTTGTTGCCAATAAATAAAGTGTTTGGCAATAAGGATATTTATGAATTAAGCTTTCTAAATCTGCTAATTTGCTCTCATTAAGCTTTTGCAAATCCAACAGATAATCAGAAAATCTTATCTCTTTTGTATGATTATATTCTAATTGCTCCAAAATTTATCTTTTTTTAAGATTTGTGAAGGTAAAAAAACCTTACCAATTGGCAAAAGCTCTGTTATAAATATCTTCTGTTAATTGCGCATTAATATCCTTGATTAAAGCTTGTTCCTGACTGGCAAATGCGTTTCCTTGGGTAGAAAAATCTCTAAACCGGGTAAAAGATTGTTCGAAACTTTTATCAGGCTCTATGGTATTGGTATATTTTACCTGTACTGTAATGGTAAGCCTATTTAAGCCTGCTGATACTTGTTGGTCGCCCTGTATAGCAACGGGTTGTATGTTATAATCTGTTATACGCCCCTGAAAATCTGCATCACCATTGGTTCTTAAAAAACTTAAGGAGGTTTGCGTTCTGATACGGTCTTTTAAAGCTTCGGTAAAACTCTGACTAAGAATAGGAACTACCAGTGGCGCATTGTTCTCAAATAAAGCTACTGATACGGTTTTCATCCCGGCAGATATAGACCCTCCTGTAAAAGAATAAATACCGCAGGCATTTAACAGCATCAGCATGGCACATATAACGATATAACCTCTTTTTCTCATGTCTTTAATTGAGATTTAATTCTTTAATTTTTCTGTACAAAGTACGTTCTGATATCCCTAATTCTTCTGCTGCCGATTTACGTTTACCCTTATGCTTTTTTAAAGCTTTCTTAATCATATCGGCTTCTTTGTCTATCAAAGATAAAGATTCTTCTATTTCCTCTGCATCTTGGGTAATATGAAAATCATCCTGACGGTTTACTACTGGCTGTTGTATGGTTAACTGAGGTTCTATATGCTGCACATCTAAATCCTGATATAAAGAATTTAATATTTGCGGATGTGTAGCGGCATAATTAGAAACGTTATCACCACTCTGAATAATATCGGCCACTAATTTTTTAAGCTCAACCATGTCTTTTTTCATATCAAAAAGAACTTTGTAGAGGATATCACGTTCAGAGAAATCTTCTTTTTTACCGTTATCTAAACGCATAGGTAAAGAAGATTGCTGATCTTGCGGAATATAAGCAAGCAATGTTTGAGCAGTAATATGTCGGTTTTTCTCTAAAACTGCTATTTGCTCTGCAATGTTTTTAAGTTGTCTTACGTTACCGGGCCAATTAAAATTGGTTAAAACTTGTACTGCACCTTCATCTAAAGTAACATTTGGCGAGCGATATTTATCAGAAAAATCGGCTACAAATTTTCTAAATAACAGATGAATATCTTCTCTTCTATCTCTTAAAGGTGGTATTTTAAGCGGCACTGTATTTAAGCGGTAATATAAATCTTCTCTAAATTTACCTGCTCTTACAGCTTCATACATCTCTACATTGGTAGCTGCAACAACCCTTACATCCGTTTTTTGTACTTTAGAAGATCCAACACGGATATACTCACCAGATTCTAACACACGTAACAATCTAGCTTGTGTACCTAAAGGCAACTCGCCAACTTCATCTAAAAATATGGTACCACCGTTAACCACTTCAAAATATCCTTTTCTGGCTTCGTGGGCACCTGTAAAAGAGCCTTTTTCATGACCAAAAAGTTCAGAATCTATGGTTCCTTCTGGTATGGCACCACAGTTTACCGCAATAAAAGGCCCATGTTTACGAGCACTAAGCTGATGGATGATGTGTGAAAAAACTTCTTTACCAGAACCACTTTCGCCAGTAATTAATACGGTTATATCTGTAGGTGCAACTTGTCTGGCTATATCAATAGCTCGGTGCAACAAGGGCGAAGCCCCTATAATACCAAACCTTTGTTTAATATCTTGTATATCCATTTTTTTAAAGTAAAAAGTACACAGTAGAAAGTAAAGAGTAGAAAGTAAAAAGTATTTCCTTACTACCTTATTTTAAGATTTGAGCATGGAGATATGCGTTCTTGTATAACCTCTCACGTCTAGTGTCTCCCATCTAAAATCTTTCCAACCACTTTACCAATTAATGTAGCAGTTGTAGTTCTTTCTACTAAAACATTTACATAGTCCCCTGGTTTATAGGTATCCCCAACAGGGAAAATAACCATGAAATTTTGATCGCTACGGCCACAATAATCATTTTTGGATTTTTTAGAAAAGCCTTCTATCAAAACTTTTTCTATTTTACCAATCCTTTGCTGCGCCCTATAATGGCTATGAATTTGCTGTTTAGCGATAACCTCTTCTAATCTTCTTTGCTTAACATCTTCAGGAATATCATCTTTAAACTTCTTAGCCGCTGGTGTGCCTGGTCTTTCAGAATAAGAGAACATATAAGCAAACTCATATTTCACAAAATCCATCATACTTAAAGTATCTTGATGTTCTTCTTCTGTTTCTGAGCAAAAACCAGTAATGATATCAGTAGAAATAGCGCAATCTGGAATGATACGTCTGATAGCTTCTACCCTTTCCATATACCACTGGCGGTCGTAAGTACGGTTCATGATGTCTAACACCCTTGAATTACCAGATTGTACCGGTAAGTGGATGTAATTACAAATATTCTCGTATTTAGCTATGGTAGTTAAAACCTCATCAGTAATATCTTTTGGATGGGAAGTAGAAAATCTTACTCTTAAATCCGGACTTACCAAAGCTACCATTTCTAGCAATTGGGCGAAGTTTACGAAAGCCTCACCCCCGCCTTCTCCAAAGGAGAGGGAGTTCTTATCTAACCGCTCTTCTTGGTGGATTATCCCTTGCACTTCCTTCTCTTTCTGAGATGGGTTAAGGGATAGGCTATCTCCTGCGCTTCCCTCTCCTTCGGAGAGGGATTGAGGGTGAGGCCTCTTCCACTTATAAGAATCAACATTTTGCCCTAACAAGGTAACCTCGCGGTAGCCAGCTGCATATAAATCTTGTGCTTCTTTTACTATAGAATGTGCATCTCTACTGCGCTCTCTACCTCTTGTAAAAGGTACAACACAGAAAGAACACATATTATCACATCCCCTCATGATAGAGATAAAAGCAGAAATTCCGTTAGAGTTTAACCTTACCGGATTGATATCCGCATAGGTTTCTTCTCTGCTTAATAATACATTTACAGCTTTGTTACCATCATCAACTTTGTTGATTAAATTAGGTAAATCGCGGTAAGCATCAGGACCAACCACTACATCAACCAGTTTTTCTTCTTCTAAGAATTTCGCTTTTAAACGCTCTGCCATGCAGCCTAAAACGCCTACAATCATTCCCGGATTTTTAGCTTTTGATGCGCTAAATTGTTTCAGTCTGTTTCTTACCCTTACCTCGGCATTTTCACGAATAGAACAGGTGTTGATAAATACAATATCTGCTTCGGTAAAATCTGCCGTGGTTACAAAACCATCATCGGCAAGTATAGAAGCTACAATTTCACTATCAGAAAAGTTCATGGCGCAACCATAACTTTCTATATATAATTTACGACCGTTATTATTTTTACTGGCTTCTAATACCAGAGCCTGGCCTTGTTTGGCTTCATCATGCTCTTTAGAGGGTATATTCAATTCTAACATCTAAACATTTTTAGGATTACAAAATTAGGATTTTTTTAGTAAAATGACAGTTTGTCAGCCTTTTAATTTATTTAACTCCTTTTAAAATTATATTTCTGGCTAAATAATTGAATACCCTAATAATTATTATATTTATACAGCATGGAGCAAAGCCCAAAACCTAAAAAATTTTTGATTTTAAAATGGCTACTAGGTGTACTCCTAGTGGTTTTACTCTTGTTAGCTAGTGGCGCTTATTACTTAAACAAACAATGGAAACCTTTACTTACAGATGTTTTACAAAAAGCTGTTACCGATGTTTCTGATAGCTTATACAAGGTAAAGTTTAGTGATATCCGCATCAATGTATTAACGGGTAGTGCTTATATAGATAGTATCCATATTTATCCGGATACGGCTATTTACAACAAAATGATTGCCCAAAAAGATGCCCCAGAAAACCTTTTTGAACTTAAAATCAATCATCTTGGCTTAAAAAATATTCATCCTTCTAAAATATATTTTGATAGAAAATTAGCCATTGATGCTATTACCATCTTAAGGCCCGAATTAAATATCATTTATACCAAGCTAAAATATCCGCGAAAGCGAGAAGTAGACCATAGAACAACCTATCAAAAAATTAAACACCTTTTAAAATCGGCAAGGGTTGGTACTGTTTTTTTTAACAATGTAAAGTTTAAATATGTAGACAGGTCTTTATCTTTAACCAAACCAGATATCACCAATTTAGATAATTTAAACATCAGATTAAATGATATTTTGATAGATTCTGCCGCACAGTATGATCAAAGTCGGATTTTTACCACTAAAGATATTATAGCCGAACTTAAAGATTATAGCTACCCTACGGCTGATTCTTTATACATCATTAAACTAGAAAAGATGCAGTTTTCTACCTTAAAGAAAGAGCTATTGATTAAAAACTTTAGGTTGGCTCCACGATATCATGAAATGGCTTTTTCTAATTTATTTGAGAAACAACACGAGCGTTATAGCTTAAGTTTTGATACCATTAGCTTTAAAAACGTGAATTATCCGGCACTTATTGATGAAAGATTGATAGCTGCACAAAAAGTTTTACTTAAGAAAGGTGATGTATCTGTTTTTTTAAACAGAGGAAAGGCTCCTAAAGGGATTGATAAGGGTAAAAACTTTCCTCATTTAGCTTTGCAGCGGGTAAATTGGACTATACATACCGACACTATTGAGTTAAACAATACTAAAATTGCTTATGCCGAATATAACCCCAAAACAGGAGCTAAAGGAACTATCTCCTTTCATCATTTAAGAGGTTATTTGTTTAACATCAGTAATAGCCCTTATTTTTTAAAGAAAAACCATTTTGCAGATGCTTATCTACAAACGCTTTTTTTAGGTAAAGGAAACTTAAATGTGCATATCAAATTTGATTTAACAGATAAACTAGGCGCATTTAGCTATAAGGGATCTATAGGGAAAATGCCTATGGAGACCATAAATCCTATTACCAGACCTTTAGCCATGGTGATGGTAAAATCTGGAACCCTGAATAGTTTAGATTTTTCTGCCAAGGGAAATGTCAGAGGAGCCAGCGGCTTTGTTAAAATCAATTATCAAGATTTAAGTGTTACCCTCATGAAAAAAGATGAAGATAACAATTTAAAAAAAATGGGCTTAATTTCTTTGGTGGCTAATGCGCTATTGCTTAAGCAAAGCAATCCTTCTAAAAACGAAGCTTTAAGAGTTTCTTACCCTAGCTATGCAAGACCAGCCGATGGTTCTTTTTTTAATTTAATGTGGAAAGTTATCTTTACAGGGCTAAAAGAAAGTGTAGGCATTAGTAAAGAACAAGAAGAAAAAATTGCCCAAAAGGCTTCTAAACTTAAAGAGGCAAAATTACGTAGAGAAAAAAGAAAAGCCGAAAGACAAAAAAAGAGAGAAGATAAACAAGATTAAGCATGTTTAAGACTATTAAATATTTTAGCTTCATAGCGGTACTGTGGTTAACAAGTGCTTGCTCAGAACAGATTACAGATAAGCTGGTTGCCAGCCAAAATCTTAAAAAATTACAGATTGAGGAAAGCAATCTGGATAGAATTGACAGTTTGCTGGGTTCGGCCCTTATTAATAATTGGACAGCAGGCGTTACAGCCTTGGTTGCTAAAAACGGACAAGTTTTCTATGACAAAGGTTTTGGTTTTAGAGACCGCGAGTCTAAAGCTTTAATGCGCCCAACAGATATTTTCAGGATTGCGTCTATGAGCAAACCTATCATTTCTGTTGCTACCATGATATTGGTTGAGCAAGGAAAGCTAAAACTAGACGACCCTGTTTCTAAATACATCCCTGAGTTTAAAAACCCACAAGTTTTGGCTAGCTTTAATGCTACCGATACCACTTACACTACTGTACCTGCAAATAAAGAAATTACCATTAAGCATTTGCTTACGCATACATCAGGTATTGGTTATGGCTTTGCAGATTCTACCCTCAAAAAAATATATGATAAACATGATATCCCTGATTTAGCAACGGTAAAAAATATCACCATAGAGCAAAGCATGAAAAAGCTAGGCACTTTGCCTTTGGGTGTACAACCAGATAGCAAATTTTATTATGGTTTAAGTACCGATGTTTTAGGATATGTAATAGAAGTTGCTTCTGGCAAAAAGCTAGATTTTTTCTTGAAAGAGTATCTATTTAATCCTTTAGGGATGAACAGTACTTACTTTTTCTTGCCTCCGGAAAGCACTTACCGTTTAGCCGCTATGTACAGCGAAACCAAAGAAGGAAGATTAATTAAAACCTACCCAATTAGTGGTAAATTCAATATTAATTATCCTATTAGGGGAGCTAAAACTTACCTTTCGGGAGGTTCTGGCTTATGCTCTACCGTAGAAGATTATGCCTTGTTTTTACAAATGATTTTAAACAAAGGTACTTATGGCGGTAAAAGAATTTTAAAAGCCGAAACCATTGAAATGATGTCGCAAAACCAAATTGGCAACCTACAAGTGGGTAAAAATAAGTTTGGTTTAGGTTTCGAGATTGCTACCGAACAAGGCTTAGCAAATGGCGCTAAAGTGGGTAAATTAAGCTGGAGTGGGGCTTTTAACACGATGTTTTGGATAGACCCACAAAGAAATGCTATCGCTATTTTAATGACTCAGGTTTACCCAGCTATCCACAAAAAAGAATTTTACAACAAGTTTGAAACTTTGGTTAATGATGCGATGGATAGAGGGTTGAAGGAGAAGAAGTGAGTTAAGAAAATATTAATATAATTCTTTGTTAATTTCATCAAAGTGCTTACTACCACATTTAATATGACCTATAATTTTGTTAGGTTTAATTCTGACGAATAAAATTCTGTAGGTTCTTCTGACAAGAATAATTCAAGCTCTTGATGATGGTTAAACTCTAATATTTTAGGATTTTATACTTCTAGCTTTCTGTTTTTACTAAGTGTCAAAAACTCTTTTTCTTGGTCGATTCGTAAAAATATTCTATTTCTGCGAGGATTATGAATTTGTCAAATAAATTACTTAAAGGAAATTAAAATTCTAATAAAAATATGTATTTCCATAATATCATGATTTAGAATTGATTAACTTTAAATATAGTAAAAATTGATACTTATTGTATGTAATTATCTGAAAATGATCTATTTATAATTTTTATTTATCAAAATTTGATCTAATATTTGTTTAAATTTTGATAAATATGGATGTAACCTTTGAAAAATCAGAACAAACAACAGTTGAATGGTTAACTCCTCCATCATTAGTGAAGATGCTAGGGGAATTTGATTTAGATCCATGTTCGCCAGAAAATCCACCTTTTACCCATGCTAAAGTAAATTATACAATTAAAAGCAATGGTTTAGAAAAAATATGGTTTGGTAGAGTATATATGAATCCTCCATATGGTAAAGGGATGGAAAAATGGTTGGAAAAATTAAAAATTCATGGAAACGGAATTGCTTTAATTTTCGCAAGAACAGAAACAAAAACATTTTTTAAACATATTTGGGATGATGCGGACGCATTACTTTTTGTAAAAGGAAGAATAAAGTTTTTCAATTTAGAAGGTAAGCAGGTTGGTACTCCTGGTTCTCCTAGCGTTTTTATTGCTTACGGTAGTAATAATGTTGAAGCCTTAAAAAATTCTAAAATAGAGGGAAAACTAATTGTATTAAAGTAATTCGTACAAAATGAATTCTGCTACATTAAATTCAGCGTCAAAAATCCAATCGTTTTCTTTTAATAATTTTGAAATCGCTTCATCTTTATTTTTTACATTCTCTACAATTCCTAGAACTTGAAGATTATTAATTTCAACATCCCTGTTTGGCCCTGTAGTCTTACCTTCTGGTGTTAATATGATATATTTCTTCATTATTTAAATCTTCTTATATTTTCCGCGACCTATAAATTCAATAATCCCCTTATCTCTTAAAATTTGTAATTGTTGTCTTAATTTATCTCTAATGAAGTTGTTATGAGGATATTTTAATTTGAGATTTTCTTCAAATTGATACATTTCATCAAGTGAAAAAACTTCTTTATTGATGCTATCAACACATTTTAAAGTATCTAAAATCCAGCCCTTAACATCTTTGCTTTTTGTTCTTAAAAACAAGGTTTTATTGAAAGTTTCTCTAACTAAATCCTGATTAACAATAGTAGCATTTTTTACTAAAAAAACTTTTCCAGCGTCTGCAACTTTTGAAATATCAATATTACAACCTATCCAACCTGCTCGTCTTGCCGTCTCTGCTAATGGTGGGCGTTTAATTATTATTTCTGTAGTAAAAAATTGTTTTGGTATTATTAAAAAATCATTGACTGTCCAATGTTTTGTATAGGTTAGAAAGAAAAAATTTGGATTGTTATCTGAATTTATTCTTTCAATCATGGAGGAATAAGCTCCATCAGTAATTGTATTAGAGATTTTTCCGCTTTTACTTTTTAATTCAAATTCTTCCTTACATTTTGAGCAATAAAAATCTGCAACTGGGCGATTATTTTCGAATTCCTTTAAGGGTAAATCGCCGCAGCTTGGACAATAAGAATTATTTAAAACCCAATTCTCAGTAAGAATTCTTGCAATTTGAGAATTGCTCGTATAACCGTCAGCTAAATTTGTATTTAAAGATAGATTCATTTTTTACGACAATTTGTGTTAGAGATTGAATTAGAAATCCTTTTTTTGAGGAACGAGGAAAAAAATTGGAAAGAAAATCCCAACCGAAAAGAACACCCATAAATACCTTGATTCATATAAAAACGTTTAGCCCAAATTAATGATTTAGCTTGATTATGAATAGGCTAAATATAAAATAACATTATTTCACTTTGTGTTTAGTTTTAATCTTAAGGTAGCTATGGGTAATTAAATAAAAACTCACAAGTTCTGTAATTAGCGAAACCCCACTTCGTGTACTTAACTCCAAAAACATCCTCCCCATTTTTAATGATTTTGCAGCTTTTATCTACGATTTTGTATTTTAAGCACTTTTAATCTTCTCTAGCGTATTTTTATTTTTTCTTGATCATCTCTTGGAATAAAGCTGATTTAACACCCCTAAAGCATCTTAAATACCTTCTTTTTAAGATATAGTTGTTTTATCAACTTTTGAGAACGGTAACAAAATCATAAAAAACCAGCTCAAAATTGGGTATAATCTGCTAGGGACCCTCTTCGAGACCGCTTCGAGACTTCTTCGAGAAACGCCTCTTGATTTCCGAACAAGTCTGGGAGAGGGTCCGAAACAGCTACCTTAGTGTACAAAAAGCATAACTTTAAAACATCTTTTTTAGGCAAGTAAAAGGTTAAAATAAATAGGCTGTCACAGCAGCTATATTTTATCTATACGATTGCCTTTTATAACACATGATTAATGATGATTTGTTGATTGGAAAAAGGCTTTTTACAAAAAATTGTGTTTATGCTATTGATTCGGAGTAGCAATGTTCTCTGATACTCTTAGAAAAGGCCTCGACTCCGCTACCATTGACGCTATTTATAAATGTTTAAAAATTAGGCATTCACCCACTGGCTTTCCGGCCTCTTGACCGGCCATGTCAAGGTACTTTTTTCCGCAAAAAGTACCCAAAAACTCTCCGCTGCGCCGCTTGCTTCTAAAGGTTCT
>NZ_DLHN01000017.1:134328-161337 GCF_002483235.1 Pedobacter glucosidilyticus
GCTTGGGCAGGACTATCGAAATACCTAAACACGTCATTTCATATTGATCTATATGAAATGTATTATACCTCAGCCTGACACAAAATGTAAACCTATAAGGTTTTAAAAACCTTATAGGTTTTGTATTTTAACCCAAAATAGCGGTAACCTCTATTTCAATAAGAATTTCTGGGTCTATCAATTTTGATACTTCTACCATGGTGGTAACTGGTTTGATATCTTTAAAAAAATGACCATGTGCTTTTGCGGCTTCTTCCCATTGGCTAATGTCTGTTAAGAACATTCTGGTACGTACCACATTTTCTAAAGAAGCGCCAGCATCTTCTAATACTTTGGTTAATTTATCTAAAATGGCCTTTGTTTGGTCGTACATGGTGGTTAGGCTGTTACCATTTTCGTCTTTAGCGGCTGTGGTACCGGCAATTTCTATGGTATTACCTACTTTCACCGCTCGGCAATAACCAATAATATCTTCCCAAGGAGAGCCTGAAGTAAAATTTTGTCTGTTTGTCATTTTATGTGTTTAAGTTTTTAGCAATGTTTTTGAAAAATAAACTGGATTGCAGCGGATACCGGCCTTGTGGCTAAGGCCTGAAGCAGTATAAGCGTAAAGCCAGACTATCCGCAAATAAAAGCGAAGAACCTGGCTTTACAAAATTTATTTCATTTTATTATGGGAGCTTAATTTAGCTTCCTTTGGTATTTCTAATCATAGCTTCTAGGGCGTCCCACATTTCGGGGCTTATCATTTCTAAGCCATTGAATTGGCCGGCACCTTGTAGCCACTCGCCACCATCTATGGTAATGATTTCTCCGTTGATGTAGTTTGAAAAATCTGATAGTAAATAGGCTGCTAGGTTTGCGAGTTCCTGATGTTCGCCAACTCTTTTTAAAGGCACACGATTTTTAAAATCAAATTTTTGGGCCATGTCTCCGGGTAATAACCTTTCCCAAGCGCCTTTTGTTGGGAACGGACCAGGTGCTATGGCATTACATCTGATTTGGTAGCGGCCCCACTCTGCGGCTAAAGATTTGGTCATGGCCAAAACACCGCCTTTAGCACATGCCGACGGAACTACATAACCAGAACCTGTGAAAGCGTAAGTGGTTACAATATTGAGGATGCTGGCTGCCTGTTTTTCTTTTATCCAGTGCTTACCAAAGGCCAAAGTGCAGTTTACAGTACCCTTTAAAACAATGTCTATAATGGTAGAGAATGCGTTGGCAGATAAACGCTCTGTTGGCGATATAAAATTACCTGCCGCATTGTTTAATAAACCATCTACTTTACCAAAGGCCGCCAAACTTGCTGCTAAAACTTCATCCACTTGCTCTGCATTTCTTACATCGCAAGCTAGGGGTAAAACTTTACCTCCTGTTTTAGCCTCCAGCTCTTGAGCTGTTTTTTGCAGTACTTCTAATTTACGGGAGGTGATAACCACTTGCGCACCTAACTCTAATAAATAAGTGCTCATGGCTTTTCCTAAACCGGTTCCGCCGCCTGTTACAACGAAAGTTTTTCCTTGTAAGGCATTGTCTCTTAACATGGGTTGGTTGTACATAATAGTAGTTGGTTAGGTGGTTAGTTGCTTAGGTGGTTAGTTGCTTAGGTGGTTAGTTGGTTAGTTCATTAGTCATTAGTTCATTGGTGTGATTGGTTCATTAGTATGATTAGTTCATTGGTGTTATTAGTTCATTGGTTCATTAGTATGATTAGTTCATTGGTGTTATTGGTCTGGAGCTTTTGTAAAATTTAGGGTCTTTCTACTTTATACTTCATACTTTCTACTTACTAATGACTCCACACTAATGACTAATGACTCTATACTAATGACACTACTTACTGCCTCCCTTGAGGTTTTCTATAATTGTTTTAAGGATTGACCTTGTTGATGGTGCCCACCATTGTTTTAACATAGTATCTAGCGTAGAAGTTTGGTCGGCTGATACTTTTTCTATCAATTCTTTGCGCAAATTAAGTTTTGATTGTTGCCAAGTGGTAGCATCATACTGTAGGTAGCTTTGTATTTTCTTTTGTGCATGGCTCATTAAGCTGCTGATATCTGAAGTAGCATCTAGCAAGCCAATTTGTTTGGCTTCCTCAACAGAGAAGAGTTTACCTTCTAATAGGCTTTGATAGGCTTTTGCTTGCCCCAGCCAAAAAGCATACAAATGGAAAATACTATCCGGTACGATGATACCTACGGGTACTTCGTTTAAACCGATGATGTATTTACCTTCTGCCATAACCCTATAATCGCAGCAGAGTGCCATTACACAGCCACCGGCTGGGCTATGCCCACTGATAGCAGCTACTAAAGGCTTTTTAAATAGGGTTAAGGTTTTTACTAAATCCAGAAAATCAACCCAAAAGTTTTTGATTTGATTTTCATCATAGTCATAAAGCTCTATTAAGTCTAAACCAGCAGTAAAAAAGCCTTCTTTACCTGTTAATATAGTGCCTAAAATTTGCTCGTCTTGTTCTATATTCTTGATAAGGCTTTTTAATTCTTTTATCAACTCGGCATTCATAGCATTAGATTTACCCCTGTTTAATGCTATAATCGCTACCTTCTCTCTTACAGTTACACTTAATGTATTCATATCCTAATTTACTTTATATCTGATAACTTTTCTGCCTAAACGCCCATAAACATCTAAACCTTCAACAACTACGCGGTAGGTTCCGGTGCCATCGGCATTAAAATAATTAACTTTTGCATTTCCGGTAGTATCTGTTATCACGGTAGGGTTCCAGTAAATGGTACTTCTTAAATCGGCCATATCTTTTTTAGTTTCTGCCTTATCGTAGGCTGGCACATAAAATTGTTTCATGGTAGTAAAACCTAAAGGTTGATAAGCGATTAAACCTGGTGTATAGGTATTGGTAGAACTATAATTACCACCACCTCTTTTGGTGTTGATGACAATAACACCAGAACCACCTCTACCACCATAAATAGCGGTCATGGCACCCGGTTTCATGATTTCTACGCTTTCTACATCTTGTGGGGCTATGGTATTTAAGAAATCTGGTTCTACAAAAATACCGTCTAAGATAATCTGAGCGGGAGGCCCGCCCATATTTCTCATAAAATATATTTCCCCGTTCTGAATCATCATACCTGCTACTTTTCCTTGTAAAGCAAATTCTAGATTTGGCGCATTTTGTAGTTCTTCGGCTGTAATTACCCTATCGGCATTACCAGCACCATTTAAATTGCTAGAGTTTTGAAGTTTCTCTCGTTTTTCTACTACACTTACTTCATCTAACATAATAGAACGTGTGATTAAACCATTCTTTAATAATTCTTCGTACTGGCTTTTGCTATTTTTAATATAAGCAGACATAGAAGCATTAATATTTGCACTAAGTTCTGATTTTTCGAAAGGCTTTTGTACGGGATGCTTACCAAACTCATCCATCACAATCTCTACAAACTTTTTATCCTTTATGGTTCTGGCTTGTACAACAAACTTGGTGCTATCTGGAAACAACAGGCTATCTACTAAAAATTTACCTGTTTCGTCTGTTTTTGCCTGAATAATAAATGTCCCACCTGTAGAACTAAAAACCGTTACATTACCATTAGCAACAGGCTTTTTATTGTTGCTTACCGTACCTGATATACTTAAAGTTTTTTCGGGTTTAAAAGTTAAGGATGGGAAAGCGTTATTGATGATATTTTGCCAGTTGAATCTTCTCCATCCTTGTGTCATGAGTAGCACATCTAAATCAGCTTTTTTCTTATCATCTATCTCATGGAAATAATAATTTGGATTTTCTACATAACCCTTAAGATCTGATTTTAGCAGCAGTTCTGACAAAATAGTATGCTCTTCTTCTGGCTTAACCGGCACTTTACCTTCATCAATTACCGACATAGATAAGGAACTCACCATTGGGTTATTGTCATTAGTTTTAGCTGTAACGGCAATGTTAACTTTACCTCTTTTGGCATATACTTCTTTATCTGGTTTGATATCGATATTTAAAAAATCTTTTGTGTTAGCATGAAATATCAAACGCTCTGATAGGGGCTGCGCTTGGTCATTAAAAAGTGTTAATTGAATAATACCAGTAGGAAATTGTGCTTTTGAAAGATATGTGGCAAAACCATTTTTTGAGAGTTTAGCTACTGCCGAATAAATGACATTACCAGAAGATTGAACCAAAACGGTGAAGTTTTTACCTAAATGACTGTTGGCATAAGCATCATTGGCTTGCACTCTCAACAGTAAAGAATCTTGCCCTTTGTCTACAGTGCTTAAGACAATCCCTTCGGGTTTAACTGCAGGGAGTGGAAACTTCTTCTCTGTACCATCAGCAAAAGTAACCACCGCTTCATAAGTTAAATTGGCTTCCGGATAAATGGAGAAATAACCCATTCCCGCATGTCGGGTTAAAATATTTGCGATTTTTTTCCCATTGCTATCTTGTACATAACCGCTAATGGATTTCCCTAATCCATCGGTACCAACAGCTTTAAAAGCAACTTTTGATCTTACTTGGGTAACCATATCTCCGCCTTCCGGGAAAAACTGTACATCTACCTGGTTGCTGGTACTTTTGATAGGGATAAGCTTATTTACAATGGTACCTTCAGAAATGGTTAAGGCTACATTTAATACACCTGATTTTATAACTTCTGGTTTATTATTGGTGATATTTATCACTGTATTTCCTTGGTCATCTGTATTTACTTTACCTTTTTCGGTTTGCCTACCATCAAGTTCTACGGTATAATTTACCTCTCGATTGGCATAAGGGAAGCCATCTACATTTTTAAAATTGACTTTTGCTACTACCAATTCTTTTCCATCGACATTGCTAAACTCGTAATTGGTTTGGATAATCAACTGGCTAGAACGAATATCGCCAACGTTAAAGGTTTGGTTATAAAAGAAAGATTCATCAAAATTGCGCATCCAATTGGTATAGGCTCTTAGCCTGTAATTTCCTTCTTTTAAAGAATCTGCAAGTTCTATATTACCCCAACCAAAACCAGCTGTTAAAGGCAATCGAAGTGTTTTTTTTACTTGATTTTTCTGATTGATTAAATCTACATACATGATTTTACTTAGTACTGATGGGCGCATCGTTTGCGCATCAACAACATAGGCTTTAAACCAAATTTGATCTCCCGTAGCATAATAGGGCTTATCTGTATGTAGATAAATTTTCTCTTGCGTGTGCGATGTATGAAACTTATTGAAATTATCTAAAACTTGTTTCAATTTATCATCCTGAGCAACAAAAGCGACAAAAACGGTAACTGCAAGTAGCAAAAAAAGGTAATGAATCTTTTTCATTAAGGCTTATTTTAAAATTGTTTTATAGGTAAGACAATATGGCGTTAAGAAAGTTTAGTTCTAACGCCATCTATCATATTTAAAAGTTATTTTTCCACATCATGCTTTCAACAGGCTTGGTGGTTTTATGATTATATTTAGCATTGCCTTTGGTATTGTACATGGTTTGTATATCACCTTCTACGACAAAATAAATTAATTGGCCAATAGGCATACCAGCATATATACGAACGGGCTGCGCTACAGATATTTCCAATGTCCAGGTATTGCAGAAACCAACATCGCCTTTCCCTGCTGTTGCATGTATATCAATACCCAATCTACCCGTACTTGATTTTCCTTCCAAAAAAGGTACATGTTGATGCGTTTCTGTATATTCTAACGTTACTCCCAAATACAAAGTATTGGGTTGTAATACGTAGCCTTCTTTAGGAATTTCGAAGTGCTCTATTTGGTTATGTTTTTTAGCATCTAGTATCCTATCTGTATAACAAGCCAGATATTTTCCTAGGTGTACATCATAAGAATTAGTACCTAAACATTCCTTTTTAAAAGGCTCTATAATGATGGTTCCTTTGTCTATTTCTTCTAAGATACGTTGGTCTGAAAGAATCATGATTGATTATGGTTTTACTTTGCCTAAAATATGATTTATTTAAAATAATTTTGTACCGTATTAGAAATTAAATAGATGCCTCTCACTTTTTTGGAAGAAATACATCCCAATACTTATATAGGGCTTTGGAAAATAGAAGAAGAACCTGCTATTTTAGAAAAGCAACTGCAACTGAAAGACCATGAAAAAGAGGTTTTAAAGGGTCTCAATACTCAAAAAAGAAATCTGCACTGGTTGGCTACCCGGGTACTTTTAAGAAAAATGTTGAACACCGAGGAATATATAGATTGCCAACCTGATAAAAATGGTAAGCCCGTTTTGTTAAATATGCCACATCATATTTCATTAAGTCATTCTTATGATTATGCGGCGGTTATGATTAGTAAAGATAAAAGAGTAGGTATAGATATAGAGATTATCAAAGAAAAAATCACCAGAGTTCAGCAAAAATTTATGAGCCCACAAGAGCTTAATTTTATTGATGAGCAACATGCCATAGAGCATTTATATGTTTGCTGGTGCGCTAAAGAAGCCCTTTACAAACTCAACGGTAAAAAGGAAACCTCTTTTAAAGATGATATTCATTTAGATGAGTTTCCATACCAAACAAAAGGCTTACTAAAAGGTAGTATTAAAAAGAAACCCATAGCCAAAAGCTATACCATTGCTTATCGCAAGTTTGAAGATTATATGTTGGGTTACGTTTACGAAGAAGATGAAGAATAAAGAAGTATTTTTTCAGGATTGGGGCTTATTAACTTATGAGCAAGCTTGGGATAAACAAGAAGCTATTTTTGCGGAAACTGTTGCTATTAAAACCAACAACAGAAACCATCCGGAAACGGCCCAACAAACACCCAATTACCTTATTTTTGTAGAACATCCACATGTTTATACCTTAGGAAAAAGTGGTAAAGCAGAAAATTTGTTACTTGATGAACAGGCACTTAAAGAAAAAGAAGCTAGTTTTCATAAAATTAACCGAGGTGGAGATATTACCTACCACGGCCCTGGTCAGCTTGTAGGTTACCCTATTTTAGATTTGGATAATTTTTTTACGGATATACACCTGTACCTCCGCACTTTAGAAGAAGCTGTGATTTTAACTTTAGCTGATTATGGTATCAAAGCAGGCCGGTACGAAGGTTATACCGGAGTTTGGCTAGACGCCGATAACCAAAAAGCCCGTAAAATTTGTGCTATGGGCGTAAGATGCAGCCGTTGGGTTACCATGCATGGTTTTGCTTTTAATGTTAACACCAACTTAGATTACTTTAAAAATATTGTTCCTTGCGGGATTGACGATAAAGATGTTACCTCTATGCAGCGAGAGTTAGGAAAAGTATTAAATATAAACGAAGTAAAAGACAAGCTCAAAAATCATATTGCCAAACTATTTGAGATGAATTTAGCCGTCTTATAATTTTACCAAGTACTACACTAAGCCCCTCATTACTTTAATCGTAATTTTATGTTTTCTTGCTTTGAGATGGATAAATAATATTTTAAACAATTCATTATTTTCTTTTTAATACATCATTAAATAGCTAATTTTGGGCTCCAATTTTAACATTCATTCAAACCAGATAACATGAGAAAACCACTAATTGCAATTCTTAACTCAAGCACCTTTGGCAAACACTTTGCTGCCCACATGAGCACCTTAGAAGCTTTTGCCGATATTAAACATATTACAGTACCATCAGACATTGATGGCGATGCCCTTGCAGAACATTTAAAAGATGCTGACGGTATTATTGCCAGCGTTACACCAAAAATCCCTAGAGCAACTTTAGAAAAATGTAAAAACTTAGTTTTATTGGTGCGTCATGGTATTGGATGCGATAACGTAGACTTAGAAGCTGCAACCGAATTAGGTATCATGGTTTCCAGAGTTAAAGGTATCATAGAAAAAGAAGCAGTAGCAGAATATGCCATTTCCTTATTAATGGCTGGGTCAAGAAAATTAGTTTCGGGTTCCAGAGCGGTAAGAGATAGCGCTTGGAGTACCAGAGCCGGAATGATAGGGATGGAGATTAAAGGAAAAACCATTGGTATTATTGGTTTAGGTAATATTGGCTCTCGTAGTTCAGAAATATTGGCTAAAGGTTTTGGCGCAAATGTAGTTGCATCAGACCCTTATATTGCTAAAGATAGATTTGCAGAATTTGGTGCTAAAGAAGTTTCTTTAGACGAGTTAATCAAAACTTCAAACGCTATTTTATTCCATTGCCCACTAACAGATGAGACCAGAAGAATGTTAGGCAAAGCACAATTTGATAGCATGCAAAAAGATGCAGTTTTGGTAAATACCTGTCGCGGAGAATTGGTAGATGAAGATGCTTTATTTGAAGCGCTACAAAACGGAACTTTAGGTTGTTATGCTACAGATGTTGTAGAAGGCGAGCCAATAGATGGAAACCACAGGTTAGCAAAATTAGAAAACACCATTATTACGCCACACTTGGGTGGTTATAGCTGGGAGTCTTTACATGGCATGGGCCAAACATGTGTTGATGACGCTGTTGCTGTTTTCCAAAACAATGGTGTTGCTGGCGAATTGGCTAACCCTGAAGTTTTACAAACAAAACGCAGAGTATGGGCCTCGCAATAGCCATAGATTTAGGTACAACAAATCTTAAAGTAGGGCTGGTAAATGAAAACGGAGAAATTATTGATATACGCTCTGTAGCAGTACCCATACAAAGCAAAAAACCAGGCGAAGCAGAACATAACCCAGAGGATTTGAAAAAGCTTATCCTCAGTTTATGTAAAGAATTGCTAATTGGTGATTATAAAAATCAGGTTTGTTATATCGTAAGTGCTACATACCAATTTGGTTTAATGCTATTAGACGAGCAAAAAAAGCCGCTTACAGGTATTACCTTACTTTCTGACATCCGATCACAAAAAACATTTGATGCTTTTTTAGAAAGCTATAAAGATTTTGATATCTATCATCAAACAGGTTGCCCGCTGATAAGCCCGTATGTACTAGCCAGGCTATTTTATTTCTCTACACAAGAGAAAGATCTACTCAAAAAAGCCGCCTATTTTTCTGATAGTAAGTCGTTCTTGTTCCAATGGCTTACCGGCGAATTTACGACAGATTTAAGCACCGCAGCAGCAAGTCAGGTTTACAATATTCATCAAGAACATTGGGATGAAAAACTGCTTGCGCCTATTGGCTTGTCAGGAAAACAATTTCCACAAATTAAAGATGGGACTACACATTTGGCATCTTTGCAAGAAGATATTAAAACAGCACTAGAACTAACGCAAAATGTTAAAGTGTTGTTAGGCGTGTATGATGGCGCAGCTTTAGCCATTGGTTCTGGAGCTTTGCAGGATGGTGTAGGAATTATGAATGTGGGTACATCTGCTATGTTGCGTATCGCCGGTAAAACACCAGCTTTTGATCAAGCCGATAACAAAAGAATACAGCCCTATGCTTTAAACAAGCAGTTATTTTTAAATGGCGGTGCGCTCAACAATGCGGCTTTACCTGTTAACTGGTTACGCAATAGTTTATTTGATGTTGATGTACAAGATGATGCTATGCTGCATTTAGGTACTACATCGCCCTTAATTTGTTTACCTTATTTAACCAGCGAAAGAGACTCTAAAACAGGCCCTTATGCGTCTGGAGTATTTTTTGGTTTACGCCAGTATCATAATAAAACAGATATGGCTCGCTCTGTTTTAGAAGGTGTTGCATACTCTATGCGCTATATTTTTGATGCTTTAAAAGAAAATAACCTCCAAATTAAGGAGTTACGTATGGGTGGCGGTGGAAGCCATATTAAGCCTTGGGTACAAATATTTGCCAATATCATGGGGCTACCCATCAATATCCCTTCTGGTGATGAGCTAGGAATTATAGGTAGTGCTATGCTTGCTTTTGCATCAGAAAACCCAAATAAAGATGTTTTTAAAATAGGCCAACAGCTAAACAATCATAGTTTGACGGTTTACCCAGATGAGCATGCCGTTGATGTACATAACCAACGTTACCCATTTTTTAAAAAACTAAGAGAAACTTTGGGTCCGCTTTATCAAGAACATACGCTTTTATAGAAATATCAGCAGCACTTCTTAATTTTTTGAGGTGCTGCATATTTATTTCTAATTTTCGGGAGGTATACATCCATTTTAAAAGCTTAAAATTCCTCCATCATAGTAAAGTAAAAAAGCACTTATTCTAGCTTACAAACAACACTAAATGCTAGTCTCTAACGTATTTAGTATGAGCATCTTCAAATGTTCGTTTTAAGGTTCAACAAAGGGGTTTATCTTTTAAAAGGTAAATCCCTTTTTGTTTGGTTAAAGCCTGTTGAAATGATTTATATTTGTTAAACATGAATTTTAAAATAGAATCTTATTACAAACCTACCGGCGACCAACCAACAGCTATAAAACAATTGGTTGAGGGCGTTAAAAGCGGAGAAAATTATCAGACCCTGCTTGGAGTTACCGGTTCTGGTAAAACTTTTACTATCGCCAATGTAATAGAGCAAACACAAAAACCAACCTTAATCTTAAGTCATAATAAAACTTTAGCCGCACAGCTATACGGAGAGTTTAAGCAATTTTTCCCTGATAATGCGGTTAACTATTTTGTATCTTATTACGATTATTACCAACCAGAAGCATTTTTACCAACTACCAATACTTATATAGAGAAAGATTTACAGATAAACGAGGAGATAGAAAAACTACGTTTAAGAACCACATCAGCTTTAATGTCTGGCAGAAGAGATGTTATTGTGGTGTCTTCTATTTCTTGTATTTATGGTATGGGTAATCCCGAGGATTTCTCTAACTCGGTTTTTAGATTTGGTGTGGGTACCCGCATCAGCAGAAATGCTTTTCTGCATCGTTTGGTAGAGATTTTATATTCCAGAACTACCGTAGAATTTAAGCGTGGTACTTTTAGGGTTAAAGGCGATACGGTAGACATTTATCCAGCATATTTAGATTTAGCGTATCGGATTTCTTTTTTTGGTGATGATATTGAAGAAATATCAGCTATAGACCCAGCATCGGGTAAAACCCTAGAAAAAATGGACCAAGTAGCGGTTTTCCCAGCCAATTTATTTGTTACGCCTCGGGACAGATTTACCAGTGTACTCCACCAGATTGGGGAGGATATGGAAAGTAGGAAAAAACAATTTGAGGGCGAAGGCAGATTTCTGGAAGCTAAACGTTTAGAAGAGCGTACCAATTACGATATGGAGATGATGCGTGAGTTGGGCTACTGCTCTGGTATAGAAAATTACTCGCGTTATTTTGATGGTAGAATACCGGGTATGCGCCCTTTCTGTTTGTTAGATTATTTCCCCGATGATTATTTGATGGTGATTGATGAAAGCCATGTTACCGTACCGCAGATAAGAGCTATGTATGGTGGCGACCGTTCCAGAAAATTATCTTTAGTAGAATACGGTTTTAGATTACCTGCTGCCTTAGATAACAGGCCTTTAAACTTTAATGAGTTTGAGAACCTAGCACCGCAAACCATTTATGTAAGTGCTACACCCGGAGATTATGAGCTGGAGAAAACCGAAGGCGTAGTGATAGAGCAAGTGATAAGGCCAACGGGCTTGCTAGACCCACTGATTGAGGTTAGACCGGTAATTAACCAAGTGGATGATTTACTAGACGAAATAGATAAAACTATTAAACTGGGCGACCGTGTTTTGGTAACCACCCTCACGAAAAGAATGGCAGAGGAGCTTGCCAAATACATGGATAGGTTGAACATCAAAGTACGTTATATACACTCTGAAGTAAAAACTTTAGAACGTGTAGAAATTTTACGTGGCTTACGTTTAGGCGAATTTGATGTATTGATTGGGATTAACCTTTTAAGAGAGGGTTTAGATTTACCTGAGGTTTCTTTGGTAGCTATTTTAGATGCCGATAAAGAAGGTTTCTTACGCTCAGAGCGTTCTTTAATACAAACTATTGGTAGGGCGGCTCGTAATGATAGAGGCCGCGTAATTATGTATGCTGATAAGATTACAGATTCTATGCGGATTACCATAGAAGAAACCGAAAGAAGAAGAGAAAAACAAATTAAGTATAACGAGGAGCATGGTATTGTACCTAAAACCGTTGGCAAATCTAAGGAAGCTATTATAGAGCAAACCTCTGTCGTAGATTTTAAAGGTGGCGTACAGCAAACTTATGTAGACAATGCAGAAGTTACCTTAGCTGCCGACCCAATAGTACAATACATGACTAAAGCACAGCTTAAAAAATCTTTAGATAATACTAAAAAAGATATGCTTGCTGCTGCAAAAGATATGGATTTCTTATTGGCAGCCAAGTTAAGAGATGAAATGTTTGCTTTAGAAAAAATGATGGAAGAGAAATTTGGAAAGTAACATTTCCCCTATAAAAAAGTCTAATAAAACATAAAAAACTATATTTGCAATCATGGGCGGATTATTAAAATTTATCATTATAACCATTTGTGTACTTTATATTTTAAGGGTATTAGCTCGTATTTTCTTACCTTTTTTGTTCAAAAAAGCGATACATAAAATGCAAGAAAAAATGCAGCAACAACAAGGTGGTGCATATCAATATCAACAACAAAACAGTACAAAACCAGAAGGAAAAATTACGGTAGATTATATCCCACCTCAGAAAAAAGAACCTAAGCTAGACAATGCGGGTGATTTTGTAGATTATGAGGAGGTGAAGTAATATACGGCTCAACATGCTTTTATAAGCTAAGTTATTTCATTATTATTGATGATAAATTAGCAGTAAAAACATGTCTTCTTGTTGGATCATCAGGTTTTTTATCCTAAGCTTTTTTTGCATTGGGCTTCAATTGACCAGCAATGCACAATATGCTATCCATACGCATCAGCTTTACCTTAAAAAATCAGTTGCCTTTAAGCTTGCAAAGGATTCTGCTACTGTTACCATCCACAATCTTAATGATTACAAAACATCAGTTTATGTAAGAATTGGTACCACAAATTTAGCTAAATACCATTCTATCGATGTTTTTAGAAATTTGCCAGGTCTGAATTATAGCATCACTTTAAGTAACAAAAAAGGGAATTTTAAAAATGGCCCTTTAATACCTCTAAGTGATAGAGTTGAGCATCCGGATTTAAACACTTTTAAGCTTGAAATACCTCCTAAAAGTTCTCTAAGCTATAACTTACGTATTGATAATAAATCTTTAAAAGAAATTGATGGCAAAATTATTTTTTTATCTGCAGATGCCTGGCAAACTTTAAAATCTGGAGAGGAACAAAATACTCAAGTAAGCCTATACTTCTCTTTATTGTTTTTAGGGAGCTTAATTATCATGATTTTATTTAGCACCTTGATATTTTTAGAAAATAAGGTTAAGGATTTTCTATATTACGCTTGCTACCTCATTTTTGTACTGGTTTTTAGTATTATTGCCGATTTCCCTATCAAATACTATAATTTGTTTGTTTGGCAATATCCAGAGATAGCCATCAACAGTAAAGAAACTTTGGTATATGGTTATCTGATTTTTTATCATCTTTTTCTGATGCAATTTTTATCGTTAAAAGAGCATCTAAGAAAAATTTATCATGGGTTAAAACTGCTTAATTACACTTTTATGGTATTTATGGCTGTTAATATTTTAACCCTTTTCTTTTCTGACTTACCATTACAAAATGCACTTTATAAGTTTAACACTATTATTTTATTTGCTGTAATACCTTATTATGGTTTTGTGATTTATAAACTCTTTAAAAACCGACATATCAAATTTTACAAATACATTTTATGGGGTATTTTATTCTTTTATCTGGGAAATATTGCAGGTACTTTAAACCAAATATTTGAGTGGAATTTTGGAGGATTATTTCCTAATAATTATACCCAACTAGGCACTTTTTTAGAGCTTTGCTTTTTCTCTCTCGGGCTAGGTGGAAAAATGATTGATGAAAGCAGGGAAAAACTAAGATTTCAGAAAAAAGTACTGGAAGTGCAAATGATGGCCCTGCAAACACAAATGAATCCTCATTTTACTTTTAATTGCCTTAACGCCATCAGAAATTTGGTGATGCAACAACAAACAGAAATGGCATCGTCTTATTTACTAAAATTCTCTAAACTTTTACGCCTCACACTGGAAAACTCTATACATAAGGAAGTAAGTTTAGCTGATAAAATGGAGTACTTAAACATGTATTTAAATATGGAGCAATTAAGGTTTGGAGACTCCTTACAGTTTAATATTACTAAAGATTTATTAAACGATGCTGAAACTATATTTTTACCCCCTATGTTGGTACAACCCTTTGTAGAAAATGCTATTAAGCATGCTTTTAATCATCAAGCAATTGTAAAGGAAATCAAAATATCATTTAAAGAAACTGAAAAAGATTTAAGTGTAACTATTGAAGATAATGGAATTGGTATTTTGTATCATCAAAACCAACAGAAAAATCATGTTTCTAGAGCAACAGAAATTACTAAAAATTACCTCCAACAATGGAATGCGCTTTATCAACAGCAAATACATTTAGAAATCATAGATAAAAGCTATTTAAACCCTGTAGAAAAGGGCACATTGGTTGTCATTAAAATCATCAAAGATTAATTATTTACGCTCTATTTGATTAAACAAAGCCATTACTTTATCCTTATGTGCTTTAGAAACGCTTATTTCTTCACCATCTTGCATCATTACATAACCACCATCATGCCTGATAAATTTTCTTAGGTAAGCCGGGTTAATCAGATGAGATTGATGTATACGCACAAAACCATGAAAAGCCAATAAACTTTCTACCTCTTTTAAAGTGCGGCAAATTAAAATTTTCTCTTGGTTAGAGAGGTAAAAATAGGTGTAATTACTATCAGATTGGCAGCGCACAATTTCTGAAGCTTTGATAAACTCCAATCCATCGGCTGTGGGCAATGCTATTTTTGAGTATTGTGTATCAGATTTATGATAATGATTTAAAAATAGTTTATACTGCTCTGTATCAATAGCTTTGGAGGTCTTTTTCTCCCACAATTGAATGCTTTTTAAAAGCTCAGCCTCATCAATAGGTTTAAGTAAATAACTGATAGCACTGTATTGAAATGCCTTGATAGCAAATTGATTATAGGCAGTGGTAAAAATTACATCAAAATGAGGTTCTGCAATTTGCTCTAAAACATCAAAACCAGATAAACCAGGCATATCAATATCTAAAAATAAAATATCAAACTTTTGGCTTTTGATAAAAGGTAATGCTTGTATAGGATGATTAAAAGACGCAACCACCTGAATGGGTTTATCAAGTTGTTTAAGCTGTGTACTTAAAGAGTCTAATCCGTGTTGCTCATCATCCAAAAGTACTGCTTTAATCATCTGATATTATTTAAATTCTTACTCAAGTGGGTTAAATCTATAGCATATTAACGCAAATACTCATTAACAGGTTTTCTAATATACAAACATATTTAATTTGGATGAATAATTATGTTTTTTGGACTTAAAGCCCTTCATAACCATGAAAATCTTATTTATTCTTAGTTCTTTTATCATCATCAACTTATTTGCTCATGCACAAGAGTCTTTAAAAGATAAGCTTAAAAGAAAACTAGCAGAAGCAAAAGAACGCACAACAGACCAAACCATAGATAAAATTATTGGTAAAGGGGAGCAAAAAGTAGATCAGGAAATTGATGAGGCTATAGATGGAAAGCCAAAATCAACCAAAAAAAGTACAGCTACAACAGAAAACAGCGTTCAGAAAACAGCAGAAACAGCCGCAAATGCAAGTACCATGAAACTTTCTGCAAGCTCTAAATTTGATTTTATTTCTGGAGAGAAAATCATTGGTTTTGAAGATTTCAAAGAAGATGCTATAGGAGATTTCCCTGCAAAATGGAATACCAATAGTAGCGGAGAGCTGGTTAGTGTTACTGCCGGAACTGGCAAATGGTTAAAATTTGGGCAAAAAGGGATTTTTTTTCCAGAATATATTAATGCCCTGCCAGAAAACTTTACTATTGAGTTTGATATGCTCGTATCTGATGATTTATCAGCTATGCAATCAGGATTAAAAGTAATTTTTCCTGCTTTACAAGATAGAAATCTAACTTTTGACCAGTATTTTACAGATAAAGTATCGGTATCTTTAGATATACATCCAGACCAAAGTAATGCTGGTACATCCAATATATTTGTTATAGATAATAATGGCCAAAATATCCTTAACAATGATGCAAAATTCGCTTATTTATCCTCAAAAGTAAATCGCATTTCTATTTGGCGACAAAAAAGCAGATTAAGGGTTTATATCAATGAAAGTAAAGTTTGGGATTTGCCTAGAGCTTTTATTCCTAATATCAATTATTCGGTTTTATTTGCTACCAATATTTTTGAGGGTGCAGCATTTCTAAACAATCTTAAAGTAGCAATAGGTGCGCCAGACACCAGAAATAAATTGATTACCGATGGAAAATTAGTTACCAGAGGTATTTTGTTTGATGTTAACTCGGCACAAATAAGACCAGAATCTGGCGGAATACTTAAAGAAATAGCCACGGTATTGCAAGAAAACCCAACGGTAAAAATTAAAATTGTTGGTCATACAGATAATGATGGCGCTGCAACCGCAAATTTAGAATTATCTAAAAAAAGAGCAGAAGCAGTAAAAACCACCCTCAGCAGCATTTATAACATTGAAGCAAACCGCATGCAAACTGATGGTAAAGGGGCAGCAGAACCATCAGAACCCAACTTAAACGCCCAAGCCAAGGCCAATAACAGACGTGTAGAATTTATTAAACTTTAAATACTTAAGATGAAAAAACGATTACTTAGCATCCTTATTATATTTTATGGCTTTGTTTTGCCATTACAAGCACAGTCTTTTTTACAAATTAATAAAATGGTTGATATACCGGTTAACCAAAGAACAGAGCAAAGATTTTTGGGTTCCTCTGTAGCACTGTCCCAAACGGATGTCATTACCGGTACATTAGGACAACCCCTTCGTCAATTGGTATTTGGCGATCCTCGTGTATCACCTGCCTATATTGCATCATTAGATGATTTGGGCGAAGCAGATAATCAAAAAATTATAGATAGAAATAGACCAAACTTGGGTACCAGCACTGGATTTGGTACTAGCGTAGCTATAGATGGTAATTTTGCGATAGTTGGAGAACCGTTTTACTTTGATGCTACCACAGGACAAACTGCTGATGGATTAGGAGCAGCAGTTATTTTTGAAAAAGTTGCCGAGACTTGGGTATTTAAGCAGCGTATACTGGCATCAGACGGTGTAAATTCAGATCATTTTGGTACCAGCGTGGCTATTTCTGGAGATTATGCTTTTGTTGGGACAGATGTTAATCCGGCTTTAAGTACAAGAAATCCAAAACATGGTGGCGTTTATATCTTTAAAAAAGATGGTAACGGAAACTGGAATCAAATTCAAAAACTTTCACCCGATGCTATTGTACAACAACCAGCAACTTTTGGTCAGAAAATTTCAGTTTCCGGAGACTACCTCCTCATATCATCTTATGTTAATGCCTACATTTTTAAAAATAATGGTAGTGATGTTTGGACAAAACAACAAACGATTAATGTAACAGCAGTGAATGAATCTACAGAGATAAGCAGTTTAGCGTTGAGTGGAGATTATGCTGTTTTAGGTGTACGCAGTGCTTTCAGAGATGTTTCTGGTGCAAACTTATTATCTGACGCTGGTGCAGCTTATATTTTTGAGAAAAATAATGCAGAAAGCTGGATATATAAGCAAAAAATTACTGCAAGCGATAGAAGAGCTTATGACTATTTTGGCACTTCAGTAGCTTTATCAGGCAATAAATTAGTTATAGGAGCAGAAGGAGGAGACTACGAGGGAGAAAGTGCTAATTTTTCTGATGGAGCTGGTGCTGCTTATGTTTTTGAAAGAAATAATAGTGCTACTTGGGTTCAAACTCAAAAACTGGTAGCTGGTGACAGAAATGGTAGTGCCAGATTTGGAACAAGTGTAGCAATTAAAGGCGATTATATTGCCGTTGGTGCTTCACAATCATCACTAGATCAAAATGGGGTGAATGCGCAGTATTTTATGGGAGGCACCTATATTTTTAAGGCTGTAAATTTAACACTTTCAAATGTTGCAAGTATAGCAAGCGCTGCCATAGGTAGAATAAGTGATTATTTATTTTTAAGTCCTAATTATGAAGCTATATTAAAATTGGATGTTAATGGTGCTGTGCCACTTACGGGTAATTTAACCACTGCAAAGGTGTGGAAAGAAAGCACCGTACCTACCTTTAATAGTTTACCATATTTAGCCAGACATTATGAAATAACCCCAACCAATAACATCACTACAAGTACAGGCACAGTAACCCTATTTTTTAGTCAGCAAGAATTTCTTGATTTTAACGCACACCCAGCTAAAACAGCAGATTTTCCTCTTTCTCCTTCTGATAACCAAGGGAAAGCAAATATCAGAATTGTAAAAATAAGCGGTAGCAGTAATAATGGTACCGGTTTAATGGATTCTTATACTGGCACTACCACACTGATAGATCCGGATGACGATAAAATTATCTGGAATGCTAATGCTAACAGGTGGGAAATTACATTTAATGTAACCGGATTTAGTGGTTTCTTTGCAAATACAGCCCCAACAATCTTACCTCTGGATTTGGTAGCTTTTCATGCAGAAAAAGAAAATAACCATACCTTACTTTCATGGAATACAGCTTCTGAAATTAACACTCAAAAGTTTGAAATAGAACGCAGCATAAACGGTACGGATTTTATTAAGATTGCAGAAAAACAAGCTGTTGGTAGCGGCAATAACACTTACAGTTACAGAGATGATTTAAAACAAATTCAGCAGACAGAGTGGGTTTACTATCAACTTAAAATGATAGATAATGATGCAAGCTTTAGTTATAGCCCGGTAAGAGCAGTACGTTTAAGCTTAAATGACAAGCAAAATATCAGCTTGTATCCTAATCCTGTAGAAAATCAAACAACGCTAGTGGTTGATAAAGCTTATCTAAATACGAAAGCTGTACTGCTAAACAACCAAGGTGTAAAACTTAACACCTTTATTTTACAGAATGAGATTATGGAAATAAACTGCTCTGGTATGGCTTCTGGCATATATTTTATAAAATTATCAGACGGAAAACATATCAAGCTGATTAAAAAATAAAACTTTATTCGCTCTTTAAACGAAGACCTCTCCAGCTTTTTGAAGAGGTCTTTTTTATTTTACATACTCACATACCCGATATATCTTGTATTTTTCTATTTTTGATGTTCAACACTTTTATATAAAATGAATTGGTTTAAGAAGAATGGTATACACTTGGCTGTTATAGGTGTATTCGTAATTTTATGTTTTATCTATTTCACACCCGCTTTTCAAGGTAAAATATTAGTACAAAATGATGTTTCGCAAGCAAAAGCTATGCAAATGGAAATCATGAAGTACAAAGAAATAGATGGTAAAGCACCATTATGGACAAATAGTATGTTTGGAGGGATGCCATCTTACCAAATTTGGGCTACCTATCCTAAAAATATTACAACCTATATCATGACAAGCTATAGAGCTTTGTTTCCAAACCCGGTAGATATGGCTATGTTATACATGCTGGGTGCTTATTTTCTTTTTAGTGTTTTATTAGCACTATATAATGAAAAACAAAAAAATCTAAATGTATACCTTGCCGTAATAGGTGCATTGGCTTTTACATTCTCCTCCTATAATTTCATCATCCTAGAAGCCGGACACGGCAATAAAGCTTTAGCTATAGGATTTTTTGGGCCGGTTTTAGCCAGTATTTTGTTAACCTTAAGGGGTAAATATCTAATAGGTGCTGCCTTAACAGCCTTATTTTTAGCTCTAGAAATTAGGGTTAATCATATCCAAATGACTTACTACTTGTTCTTAGCCTTGCTAATTTTAGTAGGGATAGAATTTTATCATGCTTACAAACAAAAGCTTACTAAAGGTTTCTTCAAGTCTATTGGTTATTTAACTGGTGCTGTAATTATTGCTTTGGTTATCAATGCCAGCATGTTATGGACCACCTATGAGTATGGCCAATTATCTATCAGAGGAAAATCTAATTTAACCAGTACAAATACACCTGCTAACACAGGTTTAGACAAAGAATATGCTTACCAATGGAGCCAAGGAGTTGGAGAATCTATCACTTTCTTAATTCCTAATGCTTACGGAGGCGGTTCAGCATCATTATTAGATGAAAAATCTGAGGTGGTAAAAAATTTAACTTCAAAAGGGATAGACATCAATCAATCTTTAGATTTTGCTAAACAATTACCCGGATATTGGGGACCAAAACCATTTACTTCTGGTCCGTGGTATTTTGGTGCTTTTGTATTTTTCTTATTTGTTTTAGGATTATTTATTGTTAAAAGTCGTTTAAAATGGTGGTTATTAAGTGCAACTTTATTAAGCTTGTTCTTATCCTTTGGAAAAAATTTCAGCCTTATTTCTGATTTATTTTTTGATTACTTCCCGCTATACAACAAGTTTAGAGCGGTAGAGTCTACCTTAGTTATCGCCTCTTTATGTATTCCTATTTTAGCTATTTTGGCTTTCGCCGAGATTTTAAAAGCCGATAAAGACCAGAAAACAATCTTAAATGCTCTAAAAAAGACCAGCTATATCTTAGGTGGAATAGTAATTGTTTTACTAGCTGTACCAACTTTATTGTTCAGCTTTAAAGCGGATAATCATCAGGATTTTATTAACCAATTAAACCAAGTAACTGGCGACATGTCTTTTGCCAACAGCATTGCACAATCTTTAGTAGAAGATAGGATGAGCTTGTTTAAAGCCGATGCCTTAAGAACCTTAATATTTATTGCAATAGGTGCAGGTATTTTATGGGCAATCATCAGTAAAAAAATTAATGCTACTTTGGGTACATTGGCTATTGGAGTTTTAATTGTTACAGATTTATGGGCTGTTGATAAGCGTTACCTGAATAACGAAAACTTTGTTACCAAAGCGGTTATTGATCAACAATTTAAAACCAGAGAGGTAGATGAGTTTATATTACGTGACCAAGACCCTCATTATAGGGTTTTAGATTTAACCATACCAACTTTTTCTAGTGCTAATGCTTCTTATTTCCATAAAACAGTGGGCGGCTACCATGCAGCTAAGCTTAAAAGGTTCCAAGAAGTTGTTGAAAAGCAATTTACGGCAAGCATGAATCAGGATGTTTTAGACATGCTGAATGCTAAATACTTTATTACACCTGGTAAAGATGGACAAAACACTTCTATGCAGGTAAATAGCACTGCTTGTGGTAATGCTTGGTTTGTAGATAAGGTACAATTTGTAAAAAATAACGATGAAGAGATGGTAGCGATCAGCTCTTTTGACCCTAAAAAAGAGGCTATCATTCATGATGAATTTAAGACACAACTAGATGACAAAAATTTAGGTACCAGCTTTAATGGCAAAATTAATTTAACAAGCTATCATCCAGACCATCTTAAATACGAATATTCTATTGGCAAAAGTGCATTAGCTGTTTTTTCAGAAATTTGGTATCCTAAAGGCTGGAAATTATATATAGACGGTGAAGAAAAGCCATATATAAGAGCTAATTATTTACTAAGAGCGGCCAAATTACCTGGCGGAAATCATACTTTAGAATGGAAATTTGAACCAGAGTCTTATTATTTTGGAGAAAAAATTTCGTTAATTGGTTCTATACTATTATCTTTAATCCTAGCTTTTGCATTTTTTAAAGAGAGAATACAAAAGTTGAAAGCTTAAACCAACCAGTAAAAACCTAAAATCCCGATGCTAACCACATCGGGATTGTTGTTTACAGACCTTTTATAAACTATTTTTTGAGTATTGCTTTTATCGTAATGATGAAGTGATTGAAAATATTTGGCCAAAAACCATAATATTTTTGAAGAATAAGGTAACGCTCTTTCAAACTTTCTCTTTGCCTTTGTTTAGAGGCTCCACCTTCTAAAAATTTAGCTACATACATTTGGGTGTTTACAATATGTTTAGCTTTTTTAGTGATTTTTAAAATCCAATCTATATCTCCGCTTAAGCGATATTGTAAATCATAAGGTTGCGCTAAAGCTCTCTTTACATAAATAGCTTGATGGCCAACATTCATCCCATATTTAAAACTTTTCCAAGAGAATTGCTCTGGTATAAGATGTTTCCGAGGGCCTAAATTATCAAGCTTTTCATTAATACGAAGAGTTTCGCCATAATAAATATCCGCATCATCAGCGCAAGCGAAAACCTTTTCTACAGTATCTAAAGCATATATCTCATCACCAGAGTTCATAAAAAGCACATAATCCCCAGTAGCTTTGGCTAAACCTTTATTCATAGCATCATAAATACCTTTATCCGGTTCAGAGCTAAAATAAAATAAGCTATCCTGATATTTTTTAATGATAGCAACCGTTCCGTCTTTAGAAGCACCGTCAATAATGATGTATTGGATATGAGGATAAGTTTGATTTAAAACAGAAAGCATAGTCCTCTCTATATGCTTTGCATCATTAAAAACTATGGTAATAACTGATAAAAGAGGTTTTTTCTTTTGCATAACCTATTTTTAGTAGCTTTTGATTAGCTGCGGAAAGCTAATTAAATATTTTTAAATTTGTGCTTGATGCAACAATTAGAAAAAATTTATAAATCCTTTCATTGGTTTTTCTCCAATCTGATCAATACATTTTTTTCTTTTTGTAAAATATTCCTTATTTCTGGTTTTAATCAAAAAATACATAAAACCACTTCCCATCATACCTGTATTATTCTAGGTAACGGTCCATCACTTTCAAATTCATTAAAAGAATATCAAAATCATTTAACTAAGTATCCGTTAGTTTGTGTAAATCTTTTTGCACTAACATCAGAGTATGAACAGCTAAAACCTGCCTACTATGTGATGCATGACCCTGCATTATGGAAAACCGAATTACCTTTACCACAAAAAGTTTTTACTGCGATAAAAGAAAAAACAAATTGGCCTATTACCTTATTTTTCCCTTATAGAGCTCGGAAATCGGCTTTTGTACAAGCGTTAAACTCAGAATATGTAAAAGTGGTATATTATAATTACACCATTTTTAAAGGTTTTGATGCTATTGCTTATTACTTATTTAAGCGACAATTGGCCATGCCACAAAGCCAAAATGTTTTGGTAGCATCCTTATTCCTAACCATTAATTTAAAATATAAAGAGATTTATTTTATAGGTGCCGACCATACTTGGCATGAAAACTTAATTGTTAATGATGAAAATATACTTTGCTTAAAAAATGTTCATTTTTATAGCGAGGGTGAACAAGTTTCTTATAAACCATTTTACAAAGGTTTGAACACACAAGAAACCTTTAAAGTATCAGAAATTTTTGAAAACTGGACAAAAGTTTTTAGAGGTTACGAGCATATCAAAAAATATGCTAAATACTGCAATACAACTATATATAATGCCAGCCATGTTTCTTTTATAGACGCATTTGAAAGAAAAAAAATATCCTAATGGAAACATTGTTATTAAACCCAATATCGCTTTGGCTAAGATGGCTCTTTACCAAAGCTGTTTACCTTTTTAAAAATAGAGGTAAGCATCTTAAAATAGAATATATGGTAGAGCTTAGTGGTTGTACTTTTGGTTATTACAACACTATATATAAGCATACCAGACTTAGAAATACAAGTATAAATAGTTTCAGCTATGTGGCTCGTAATACTTTAGTACAACACGCTAAAATTGGCAAATTTTGTTGTATTGGTCCAAATGTAAGTATAGGCTTAGGTGCGCATCCTAGTTCTCAATACGTATCTAGTCATCCTTTATTTTATTCTACCATTGGTCAAGCATCTGGTTTAACACTGGTAGAAAAAGATCTTTTTCAAGAATATCAAGAAACGACTATAGAAAACGATGTTTGGATAGGTGCACAAGTCATTATTAAATCTGGTGTAAAAATAGGAAATGGGGCTATTATAGCTTCAGGCGCCGTAGTTACCAAAGATGTAGAACCATATACTGTTGTTGGTGGTGTACCTGCAAAATTCATAAAATACAGATTTGCTCAAGAGCAAATAGATTTTTTACAGAAATTTAAATGGTGGGAGCAAAATTTAGATTGGCTAAAAGAACATAAAGATTTATTTCTTGATGTGGATTTACTGATGAAAAAATTTAATCGTTAATAGCTTGGATAAAAAGGAATCTTATAAAACAGGCACCATTGGCTCACAAACCATAAAAGGAAGCATTTATTCTTATCTGGGAATAGTTATTGGTTTCTTTAGTGTTACTGTTTTACGTTCTCACGGATTGGGGCCAGAAGAAAACGGGATTCTAGATTTAATTCTGTCTTTCACCATGATATTAGCTCAATTAGGTTCTTTAGGCTTTTTCAACGCCAGCATCAGATGCTTCCCCTATTTTAGAGACGAAACAAAAAACCATAATGGTTTTTTGTTTTTACTATTTGCCATACCTTTTGTAGGACTCTTAATTTTCACCTTACTTTTTTACTTAGGTAAATCTATATTACCTGTAGAAAGTAACTTCACTACACTTTTTCAAGATTATACGCCTGTTATACTGGTACTCACTTTAGGTACAGTTTTATTTAATGCCTTAGATACTTTTAACAGAACAGCTTTATTAGATGCCGTTACAGGCTCAACACTTAAAGAATTTGTACAGAAACTTACAGTGGCCATAGCCATGGGTTTGATGCTATATTTTACTCTGCCTTTCTCATTATTTCTGTGGATTTGGGTATTAGCAAATCTCATCCCTACCTTATGGATATTCATCAAATTATACCGAAAAAGAGCTTTTAACCTTAAACCCGATTTTGCTTTCTTAAATCCAGAAATGGTTAAAATGCTGAGCAGTGTAAGTTTATTTGCAGTACTTACGGGTTTCACTACCATGATTATTCAATACATTGATAAAATCATGATTAATGAAATGATTAATACTTCCTTAACAGGGATATACAGTATTACCGCATTTTTTGGTACTGTAGTTTTGATGCCTTCTCGTATCATGTACAGAATTGGTGGCATCATCATCGCCGAGAAATGGAAGGTTGATGATATTGAGGGAATAAAATCTGTTTATAAGAAAAGTTGTATCAATCAGCTTTTAATAGCTATGCTGATATTTATTGGCATTTGGGCCAATATTGATAACGTATTTGAGATGATTCCTAAAGAATACGAGGCTGGCAAATATGTGATTTTATTTATCAGTTTATCTGGCTTAATAGAAATGGCAACCGGTTTTAATGGTGTTATCATTGCCACTTCTAAATATTATAAGTATGATACATACTTCTTTTTAGCACTTATTTTCATCACCATCTTAACAAATTATATTTTTATCCCTATCTGGGGGATAACCGGCTCTGCTATGGCTACCGCTTTGGCTACGCTATTATTTAATTTCTTCAGATACCTTTTCTTGGTGATTAAATTTAAGATGCAACCTATGGGCTTAAATAACCTTTTCATACTGATGATAGGCTTGTTTACCCTATTTATCATCGGCTACTTACCAAAACAATCTTTCTTTGTTTGGGATATCATTTTACGCTCAAGCATCATAACAGCAGTATATGTAAGCAGTATTTATATGCTTAAACTTGCTCCAGAAATGAATAGCATTATTGATAAGTATAAAAATAAATTCTTAAGCTAAAACAGCTTATCTCAATTTAGCTAAAGCTTCTTTCAATTGTGGAATTTTGGCTGCAATTTCATCAGCAGAGCAAGCTCCTACGGATGCTCTGTACCAACACATATCATCCGTACCAAAAGCAGAAAAAGGTACTAAAGCAATATTAGCTTCTTTTATCAAATAAAAATTTAAATCTATAGATGAGTTTAAGACCTCTCCTTCAGGTGTAGTTTTTCCTAAATAATCTATTTTAAGGGTTAGATAGATAGCTCCCATAGGCTCAATTGCATCAACTGCAAAACCTTCACTTTTAAGCGTATTAATCCCTTTATAAAGTGTATCTAAACTGTTTTGTATGCGTGTTTTAAATTCGCCCAAATAAGTATCAACAGCCAAAGTATCTTTTAAATATTTTGCCATAGCAACTTGTTCTGCCTTTGGTGCCCAAGCACCCATGTGGCCAACAATAGCCTTCATTTTATCGATAATTTCTGCCGGGCCAAAACCCCAGCCTACTCTTACACCTGTTGCTGCAAAACATTTAGAGCTACCATCAATAAAAACCGTATAATCTCTTAATTCTGGAAATAGGGTTACAGGGTCTACATGTTGATGCTCACCAAAAGTTAATTGAGAATAAATCTGATCGTACAAAATATATAATGGTTTCTCACCTGCGGCTCTACTTTTATTTTCTGCAATGACCAACTCACAAATTTCTCTTAAGCCTTGCTCAGAAAACATAGTACCTGTTGGGTTCAGCGGAGAACATAATGCTAATAAACTAGCACCTTTTAGATGTGGTTGAAGCTCGGCAGCAGTAGGCATAAAGTTATTTTCAGGTAAGGTTGCCACACTTACACCATTGGCTCCTAATAAATGTACATAATGGTTATTATTCCATGATGGAGCAGGGAAAACGACCTTATCGCCAGCATCAATCAAAGCTAGGTAAGTAGCGTAAATGAGCGGACGAGAACCCCCAGAAATCAGAATTTCATTTTTTGCAGCGTAATCTAAACCCATTCTGCTTTTCAAGAAATCAGCAACGCTTTCTCTTAACGTTAAAACGCCATCAGCAGGTGGATAATTCGTCTGAAAATCAGCGTAAGCGTCAACAATATTACTTTGTAACTCAGCAGGAATAGGATATAATTGGGCATCAAAATCACCAATAGTTAAATTAGCAATTTGCGCTCCTTTAGCTTTCATTTGGTTTACTTCGCCTGCTATTTTTATAATTTCTGATCCTATTAAGGTTTCTGCTAATACTGATACTTTCATGGTTATTTTTGAATTACGACTGACGATTTTTGATTTTTCCTTGCGCTCGTTTTTAATTTCTTGCGCTCGTTTGTAACGAG
>NZ_DLHN01000017.1:161403-325904 GCF_002483235.1 Pedobacter glucosidilyticus
TGCGATTTTATCGCAGCTTTATTTGACTAATTTATCAATTGCCATTTCTATTTTATCGAACTTAAATTGTGCTTGTAAACTCTGCATCATGGCTTTAACTTCTGGTAAATTTAAGTTCCCGATACTTCCTTCGTGGGTATGGTTCACTTTTCTATCGGTCTCAAAATTACCTGCCTCGATATCTAAACCTACTTTTTTATAAGCTTCTCTGAATGGCATCCCGCCTAAAACTAGGTTGTTTACTACCTCAACGCTAAATAGATAAGCATATTTGTCATCAGCCAAAATATCATCTTTAATCTTGATATTTTTAAGCATCAGTTTTGCCATATCTAAGCAACTCATTAAGCTATTAAAGGCGGGGAAAAGCGTTTCTTTCAGCAATTGCATATCTCTGTGATAACCAGATGGTAAATTGGTAGTTAACATCATGATTTGGTTTGGCAATGCTTGTAATTGATTGGTACGGCCTCTTATCAACTCCCACACATCCGGATTTTTCTTGTGCGGCATAATGCTTGAGCCGGTTGTTAATTCATCAGGGAAACTGATGAAACCAAAATTTTGGTTCATAAATAAACAAGCGTCCATAGCCATACGGTTTAGCGTTGCCGCAATAGAAGACATCGCCTGAGCAAGCACTCGCTCTGTTTTGCCACGTCCCATTTGTGCGTAAACCACGTTATAATTTAGCGTATCAAAACCTAATAATTGTGTGGTTAAAGTACGGTTTAAAGGGAAAGATGAGCCATAACCAGCAGCAGACCCCAGTGGGTTTTTATTACTGATTTTAAAGGCTGCTAACATCAACTCTAAATCGTCTATGAGGCTTTCAGCATAAGCTCCAAACCACAATCCAAAAGACGATGGCATAGCAATTTGAAGGTGCGTATAACCTGGCAATAATTTATCTTGATGCTGCTCAGAAAGTTCGGTCAACAAATCAAATAATTCTTTTGTAGAAGCTACCATTTCCTGTATTTGACTACGGAAAAACAGTTTTAAATCAACCAAAACTTGGTCGTTTCTAGAACGTCCGCTATGGATTTTCTTCCCAGCATCGCCAACTCTTTGAGTTAAAAGCATTTCTACTTGTGAGTGTACATCTTCAACCCCATCTTCAATGGTGAAATTACCATCTGCAATCTCTCTGTATATTTTTTTTAATTCGTGTTGTACTTTTTCTAAGTCTTCTTTGGTCATTAAGCCAATGCTTTCTAACATTTGGGTATGGGCTAAAGAGCCTAAAACATCAAAAGCAGCAAGATAAAGGTCCATTTCTCTATCCTGTCCAACCGTAAAAGTTTCTACCAGGTTATTTGTTGATGTATTTTTTTGCCACAATTTCATTTTTTGAAGTATTGAGTATTGAGTATTGAGTATTGAGATTTTTAAATCATCATTTCTTCAAATTCAATACAAATTGATATTATTTATTGTAAAGCTCTATAGCATATTCTATTTGTGCATGAAACCAATTACCTATAGAATTAGTGATTAATTCCATTTCTTCTTTAGTTAACTCTTCGTCATAAAGTTTACTTATTATTGTTTTAGAACCAGAATAAGAAATCTCATACGCATTTTGATGAAATTGTATTTCAATAAACCCACCATTGAAACTACCACTATCTTCGAAACGCTTTAATTTTTTATAATTCGATGAAAACCTGACTCTACTGATTTTTTCATTAGTACTAATTAAAATAAAAAGAATATTCAGAAATTCACTTGTGAGCTTTTCATCTATTTCCATTCCACTTACCTTTCCAAATTCAGAATTTAAAGAAACTTCTCTGGAGAAAAAAAACTGATCAAACTTTTTTAAAATTTTTTCCCATTCATAGGCAAGAGGAAAAATATACTTCTTTACCAATATTTCAAGAACACTATTGTCAAATTTGACCTTAACCTCTTTTTCTTGCTTTAACTTTTTCTTTAAAACTGATATTTTCTTTTCTAAATCGCCTTGTTCATCAATACTTTCTCCCTTAGCTGCTTTTATAGAAATCTCTAAAGACCATTTTACTTGTTGTCCTATATATTCTATAAAAGGTTCATAATCTCCCACATCTGCTAAATGCAGAGCTCTCAGATAATTTTGCTTATCGGCTGATTTAATAATAATAGGAGGATAATTATGCTTTAAAAGTACATAATTCATTAATAATCTAGATACTCTACCATTTCCATCATCAAAAGGATGAATCCTAACAAACTTATAATGTAACATGGCAGCAAGTTTAACAGGATGCATCTTTCCTTCTTCTTCAGCATACCATTTTACAAGATCTTGCATTTCAAAAGGAGTATCTGTTGGAGAAGTGTAGTGAAAAATTTCACCATTTGCTAACCTTACAGAATTAGGATGATTCTTATAATTACCGATATTAATGAGTCTTCTTGTATTCTGACCATCAGGAGTTATAGCTTCTTTCCAAAAAGGTCTAACAAGTATAATCTCATTTAAATTTTTTATTTTCTGTTCAATCAATGGGCTCTCTTTATCCTGCGCCCATTCTTCTATAAGTAAATAAGCAACATCGTGAGCTTTCATTTCTTCATACTCTCTTAAAGTATGATTTCCTTTTGTATCATCAAAAATAAGTAGAAGCTCTGTCTCTCCGTATGTTAAAGTGTTCCCTTCTAAATGATTAGAATTAAAATTAAACTCTAGTCTGAACTTTTTATCTAGTTTAGTCTTATACTCAGACTTTATAGGTTTTAAATCCTCCAGTCTTGTCCACAACTGATTTATAATTTCTATTGTTCTTGACATAATCTAATATAAGTCTAAAATCGTAAATCGTACTTCTAAAATAATTCTGATATTTTTAAATCATCATTTCTTCAAATTCAATATAAATTGATATTAATTATTGTCTTTACCGAAGTGAAAACCTATTCTGACTCTTTCTTTTGGCTGATCTTTCTTTTCCAACAACTCATCTAAGTATTGGAAAACAACTTCAATATTTTTACTATGATTACTTAGCTGTTTTTTAATCTCACTTATCTCTAACTTTATTTCTGAATGGTCAACAATAAACTGCCTAAGTTTAGTAAAAATTCTTACTATTTGAATATTAACATGGATAGCTCTCTTACTATTTAGAACGCAAGAAAGCATGGTAACACCTTGCTCAGTAAAGCAAAAAGGTGCATACCTTAGTCCTTTTTTATCAGAATTGGAGGTCACAAATTGTGACCTCCAATTCTGAAATTCTTCTGGAGACATCTCAAACATAAAATCTTCTGGAAATCTCTCCATATTTCTTTTTACAGATTGTTTAAGCACCTTGGTTTCTACACCGAAAAGTTCTGCAAGATCTCTATCTAACATTACTTTCTGATTTCTTAACAAATAAATTTTGTTAAGAATGATTTCTTCTGGTATAGTTATCGGGCTATTCAAAATTATTCTTTATGTATAAAAACAACTTATCTATCAATTAGATATATCACAAAATTCAGGATTTTATCCATTTACATAATATCAACCAACAATTTGATATACATTTCTATTCCCATTCTTATCTCCTCTACATAAATAAATTCGTCTGCGGTGTGTGAGCGGGCAGAATCTCCCGGACCACATTTTAAAGATGGGATATTTAGTAAAGCTTGGTCTGATGTTGTTGGCGAGCCGTAAGTTTTTCTTCCCAAAGCGATACCTGCTTGTACAATAGGATGATCCATCGGGATATAAGATGGCTTTAAACGTGTTGAACGAGGTATAACTTCACAATCTACAAACTGCCTGATGATTTTTAAAACCTCTTCATTTGTATAAGCATCTGTTACCCTTACATCAACTGTAAACTTACACTCGTCTGGCACTACGTTATGCTGCGAACCCGCATTGATAATTGTAACTGTTGTTTTAATAGGCCCTAATGTTGGCGATACTTTTGTAAACTTATAATCTCTAAACCAAGCAATATCTTTTAAAGCTTTATAAATGGCGTTCTCACCTTCATCTCTTGCCGCATGTCCAGATTTACCTTTAGCCACACAATCTAGCACCAATAAACCTTTTTCGGCTACAGCCAGATGCATTTCTGTAGGCTCGCCTACAATAGCAAATTCTAATTTACCTAAATCTGGCACAATGCGCTCTAAACCTTCTTTACCAGAGATTTCCTCCTCGGCAGTAGCTGCTATGAGGATGTTATATTTTAAATCTTCTTGTGGATAAAAGTATAAAAAAGTAGCTATTAAGGATACCAAAGCACCTCCAGCATCATTACTCCCTAAACCAAAAAGCTTTCCATCAATAATTTCTGGCAAAAATGGGTCGCGGGTATAACCTTGATTAGGTTTAACAGTATCGTGGTGCGAGTTCAACAAAATTGTTGGCTTTTTCTTATCAAAATGCTGATTATAAGCCCAAACATTATTCCCTTTACGATGGATTTTTACGCCTCGCTGCTCTAAAAAAACAGCTATCTCATCAGCTGTTTTGTCTTCTTCTTTACTTAACGATGGGATAGCAATTAACCTTTGCAATAAGGCTAAAGCATCTTGAAACAAAATGTCTGTATCCATCAAAAATTAGTCTTTATCGTATAATTCGCCAGCTTTTTGTGCTGATAATTTTATTCCTTTAATCATGGCCGAGCTAAAACCATTATGCTCCATCTCATTTAAACCGGCAATGGTACAGCCTTTAGGCGATGTTACCTTATCGATCTCATGCTCTGGATGCGATGCTAGTTGCAATAATAAATCTGCAGCACCTTTTGCCGTTTGTGCAGCCATTTTTAGAGCCTCCTCTGCATGAAAACCAACTTCCACACCTCCTTGAGAAGCTGCTCTGATAGAACGTAAGAAAAACGCAATACCGCAAGCACATAAGGCTGTTGCCGATGTCATTAATTCCTCATTAATGACCACACAAATACCCACTGTATTGAAGATGTTTTTTACCAATTCTATATTCTCCTGAGATGCATTTCCTACCGAAATACAAGTCATAGATTGTTTAATGGCAATAGCCGTATTAGGCATTACCCTAACTACTTGCACATCTTTCTTCAATCTGGTTTTGATATCATCGCAAGAAACACCAGATATAACAGAGATAATTAAGTGTTTATTTACATCTATTTGTCCCGCAATTTGGTCTAATACCTGATTTAACTGCTGCGGTAAAACCGCCAGAACAATAATATCAGCTTGCGCAGATGCTGAAACGTTATCTGCACTTACTTGAAAGCCTTGAAATTTGTACTCATCTAATGCAGCAATATTCCTTCTGGTTAAAGTGATGCTAGATGCTGGATATAAGCCAGATTGTGCTAAACCTTTAGCCAGAGATAAACCGATATTACCACTACCAAGAATGGCTATTTGATTTGATTTTTTAAAGTCCATGGGCTTATTTTGTTAATCTTGTTCCAAATATACTTTCTTTTTGTAAAGCAGCTAGTTTAGCTGCGTGGCCGATATAAACTTCTTGTACACCATGCTGAATAGCATCAAAGGCGTTTTGTAGCTTAGGTAACATCCCATCAGCAATTATTCCATCGGCTTTAAGCGCTTCAAAATAAGATGGATTTATCTCTTGAATAACTGAATCATCATCGTTAATATCCCTCATTACACCATTTTTCTCGAAACAATAAATCAGTTTAGTTTCATATAAGGAGGATAAACCAACTGCCAAAGCAGAAGCAATAGTATCTGCATTGGTGTTAAAAAGCTGGCCATTACCATCATGTGTAAGTGCATTAAAAACAGGTACTAACCCTGCCTCTAGTAAATTTTTGATGATATTGGCATTCACAGCATCAGGTAATAAATCTCCTACAAAACCAAAATCGACATCTTTAACAGGGCGCTTTATAGCTTTTATAGCATTGGCATCTGCACCTGTCATCCCAATAGCATTTACGTGATTAGCTTGTAGCTGAGCTACAATATTTTTATTTACCAAACCACCGTAAACCATGGTAACTACATCTAGCATAGCGGCATCAGTGATTCTTCTGCCATTAACCATTTGTGTTTCTACACCTAGTTTTGCTGCTGTTTGTGTAGCTATTTTACCGCCACCATGAATTAAAATTTTAGCTCCTGATAAGCTTGCAAAATCTTTTAAAAATTGGGCAAGTTGTGTAGGATTATCAATAACATTACCGCCAATTTTAATGATATATAGAGCCTCTCCCCGGCCCTCTCCGAAGGAGAGGGAGCCATGGTTTAGCTTATCTTGTGGATTATTTTTACCCATGTTTACTTGAAAACTTAAAAAAATCAAACATTTTATTTCCGTTATTTAGGTAAGCCCTCTCCTTCGTTCCAAAGGAACTCCTTAGGAGGAGAGGGTGTGGGTAAGGCACATTTTTAATACCGCTTGTGCAGCCCAAACCCTATTATTTGCCTGATTAAGGACTAAAGAATTTGGTCCGTCTAGTATTTCATGAGAAAGTTCTAAGCCTCTTCTTACAGGTAAGCAATGCATTACGCCGGCATTGTTGGTGAGTTTTAATTTCTCATTCGTCATCATCCAGCCATCTCCATCAGAAAGTATTTTGCCATAATCCTGATAAGAAGACCAATTTTTCACATAAACAAAATCAGCCCCAGCTAATGCTTCATCTTGATTATTGGTTACCATGGCATTTCCAACAAATTCTGGTGCCAAATCATATCCTTGAGGATGAGTAATAACGAAATCGTAATCTGCTTTATTCATCCACTCTGCAAAAGAATTGGCTACGGCTTGTGGTAAAGGTTTAACATGAGGTGCCCAAGTTAAAACTACCCTTGGCTTAGCCGTGGTTTTAAGCTCTTCTATGGTAATTAAATCGGCCAAGCTTTGTAAAGGATGCCTAGTTGCCGATTCTAAACTTACTACCGGAACGCCACAAAACTGTACAAATTTGTTAAATATCAACTCAGAATAATCTTCATCTCTATCTTTTAAGCCTGGAAAAGAACGTATCCCAATGATGTCACAATATTCTCCCATGACGCCGGCAGCCTCTCTGATGTGTTCTACGGTGGTACCATTCATGATGATGCCATCCTGTGTTTCTAAAGCCCAGCCTTCTTTATCCATATTCATCACCATAACCTGCATACCTAAATTCATAGCAGCCTTTTGGGTGCTTAAACGGGTACGTAAGCTAGGGTTTAAAAATATGAGACCAAGCGTTTTATGCTTTCCTAATTGCTCATCAGCAAAAGGATTGGCTTTTAACTTAATAGCTTCTGAAACCAGTTGGTTAACATCAGTTACGTCTTTAACGGAGGAGAATAGTTTCATCTTTATTGAGGGTTATTAATCTATTTCTAAGCAAGCTAATTCCTGATAATCAGGATTATCTATAAAATCTTTTATCAATTGGTATTTATTGCAAAGAATCTCAGCAATATTTAATGTAGTGGTGTTTCCAAATCTTAACCAGATAATTTTAGGTGGATGCCCGTTAAGATTGGCTATTTCAAAAAAATCTGCATCAAAAGTTAATTTCACTATGCAACTCGTATTTTATGTTCTCTATCAGCCGCATAAGCCAAACAGGCTTTAATTTGGTTATCAGATAACTCAGGGAAATCTTCTTTTATTTGGGATATGGTCATGCCATTGGCTAACCAGCTTAAGATATCATAAACAGAAATTCTTGTTCCAGAGATACAAGGTTTTCCAAACCTTTTATGAGGCTCTATAGAAATATAATTTTGGTATGCTATCATATCTTAAACCTTTAGTTTTCAACAAATATAACCATTATCAAAAAGAGTTGAAAACCTAAGCTTTCAACTCTTTATTTAATGCTTCTAAAAATCTATCAGCGTGTTCTTTGGTTAGATTTAACGCTGGTAATAATCTAATCACATTAGGTTTAGCTTCACCGGTGAAAATATGATGGTTAAATAACAAGTTTTTCTTCACTTGGTTAAGCTCCTCTGGTAAATCAATACCAATCATTAAACCTCTGCCTCTTACTTCATTGATATGATTAAGTTTCTTTAATTCTTCTATCAGATAAGTCCCTATTTTAGCTGCATTATCCATCAAATGGTCTTGCTCTATCACCTCTAAAACAGCTAAAGCTGCTGCACAAGCTAAATGGTTACCACCAAAAGTAGTACCTAACATACCATGCCAAGGTTTTAACGCCGGACTAATGCTAATACCGCCAATAGGAAAACCATTGCCCATGCCTTTTGCCATGGTATAAATATCAGCATCTACACCAGCAAAATCTGAAGCATAAAATTTACCACTTCTACCATAACCACACTGTACAGAGTCTGCTATAAAATAAGCTCCGTATTGTGTACATAATGAACGTATGCTTTGTAAAAATTCATCACTAGCAACCTGTATACCGCCAACACCTTGAATACCTTCTATCATAACTGCACAAATCTCATTCCCCTCTTTATCAAATAAGGCTTTTAGTGCATCAACATCATTATGAGGCAAGAAAACAACATTTTCTGTTTGGTTTACCGGAGCTATAATTTTAGGATTATCTGTTGCTGATACCGCTAAAGATGTTCTGCCATGGAAAGCTTTGGTAAAAGCCACAATCTTTTTTCTTCCATTGGCAAAAGATGCTAGTTTTAAAGCATTCTCATTAGCCTCGGCACCAGAGTTACATAAGAACAATTGATAATCTTCTCTTCCAGAAACCTTACCAAGCTTTTCTGCCAATTCTTCTTGCAAAGAAATTTTAATTGAGTTTGAGTAAAAACCCAATTTACTTAACTGCTGCGTTAAACGCTCTACATAATGCGGATGTGTATGACCTATAGAAATTACAGCATGTCCGCCATAAAGATCTAAATACTCTTGCCCTTTATCGTCCCAAACCAAGCTACCTTGGCCTTTTACGATTTCTATATTGTTAATTGGGTATACGTCGAATAGTTTCATTTGCCTCACCCCGGCCCTCTCCAAAGGAGAGGGAGTGCTTAAAAATTGTAATACTTATTTTAATTAATTCTTAATATTCTTTGTCATGCTCTGCATCCAGTTTTCCCTCTCCTTTGGAGAGGGTTAGGGTGAGGCTTCTAAAACCCAATCGCTTTCAACCTCAAGCCTTCCCTTTCATCTAGTCCGAACATTAAATTCATGTTTTGTACGGCTTGGCCTGATGCGCCTTTTAGTAAGTTATCTATGATGGATAAAATCATCAGTTTATTGCCGTGTTTTTCTAAATGAATCAAGCATTTATTGGTATTAACAACCTGCTTTAAGTCTATATTTTCCTTGCTGATATGTGTAAAAGGAGCATCTGCATAAAAATCTTGATATAATTTTTCTGCTTCTTCTAAACTTAAATCACAATCCATATAGCTTGAGGCCATAATTCCACGAGCAAAACTACCGCGATAAGGAATAAAGTTTAACACTAAATCCTCTTGTTCTCCTGTCTTTGCTCCCTCTCCTTTGGAGAGGGTTGGGATGAGGCTTTTTAGGCTTTCGCCGATTTCATTTAGATGCTGATGCTCAAAAGCTTTATAAACCGAAAGGTTGTTACTCCTCCAACTAAAATGAGAAGTTGTGGTTGGCTTCTGTCCGGCACCTGTTGAACCTGTAGTTGCCGTGATATGAACTTCAGATTTTAACAATCCTGCTTTAGCTAAAGGCAACAAAGCCAGTTGTAAACAGGTTGCAAAACAACCTGGATTAGCAATGTTTTGAGCTGTTTTTATAGCTTCCTTGTTAAGCTCGGGTAAACCGTAAATGAATTTTCGATTTTCGATTTTCGATTTTTGATTGAGCCTAAAATCTTGAGAAAGATCTATGATTTTGATAGCATCTTTGAAAGGATTTGCTTCTAAAAACTTTCTAGCATCGCCATGGCCCACACATAAAAACAATACATCAATATCTTGAGATAATTGATCCGTAAAAGTTAAATCAGTATCGCCCAATAAATCAGTATGCACATCTGATATTAAGTTACCAGCATTACTATTACTGTGTACAAACGCAATTTCAACTTTTTGGTGATGAACTAGAATTCTTAAAAGCTCTCCGCCTGTATAGCCAGCTCCGCCAATGATGCCTACTTTTATGTTACTCATCTTTAATCCCCTCGTTTACTTTATGCCATATACTTACCTGGTTACCAAATATTTTGGAGAATCCTTTAACATCATCTCCTGTATAACCCTCGTTCATCTCGCCATAGCTACCAAATTTGCTACTCATCAAGTCATTCTCAGACTCGATACCTATAATCTGAAATCTGTAAGGTAACAGCTGTACAAATACTTTTCCGTTAACTGTTTTCTGTGTATTTTCTAAGAAAGCCTCGATATCTCTCATCACAGGGTCATGAAACTGACCTTCATGCATCCAGTTTCCGTAGAACATGGCCAATTGGTCTTTCCAGCTTAGCTGCCACTTGGTTAAAGTATGTTTTTCTAAAGCATGGTGAGCCTTAATAATCACCATTGGTGCTGCAGCCTCAAAACCAACTCTTCCTTTTATCCCAATAATGGTATCACCTACGTGGATATCTCTACCTACACCAAAAGGAGCAGCTATTTGTTGTAAAACTTGAACTGCTTCTGTTGGATGGTTATATTTTTTACCATTTATAGCTATTAACTGCCCTTTTACAAATTCAAGTTCCACATTTTCTGCCTCTGTTTTGGTTACTTGAGTTGGCCATGCCTCCTCTGGTAGCATACCGTTAGAAGTTAAGGTTTCTTTACCTCCCACAGATGTACCCCAAATCCCTTTGTTGATAGAGTATTTAGCTTTTTCGGCATTTATTTCTACACCATGTTGATGTAGATATTCAATCTCTGCTTCACGGCTTAATTTCAAATCTCTAATAGGCGTAATGATACCCACTTTAGGAACCAAGATATTGAAAATCATATCAAAGCGCACTTGGTCATTACCTGCACCAGTACTACCATGAGCTACAAAATCTGCATCAATTTCTTTTGCATAGTTTGCAATAGCAGTAGCTTGTGTAACACGCTCTGCACTTACAGAAAGTGGGTAAGTATTATTTTTTAATACATTACCAAACACTAAATATTTTAAACAAGAATCATAATAGCCTTTTACCGCATCAACAGCATGATGAGAAGCCACACCTAAACTGTAGGCTCTTTCTTCTATCTGTTTTAATTCTTCTTCAGAAAAACCTCCGGTATTTACAATTACCGAGTGTACTTCTAAATCCAAATCTTTAGAAAGATATATGCAACAAAATGAGGTATCTAATCCTCCGCTAAAGGCTAAAACTACTTTTTTCTTCATTTCTTTTTTAGTATTGAGTATTGAGTATGGAGATTTGCGATCTCATATTTCGATACTTGTTTAGTATTGGGTATTGATATATAAGATTTGCGATCTCATATATCAATACGATTTATTTTAAAACAATCCGGCTACAACCATTTTTAAAGAACGACGCAATTTTGCTTCTATTCTTTCTAATAAAGTAGCTTTGTGTGTTATCTTTTTTAATCTTTCAGCTTCTTCGGCTTTTTTCTCTTCTGGGTCGTAAAGCATGGCTGTACACATACAGTTTTGCCTGTTTTTACTCATCAAGATATCGTAGTTTACGCAGCTTTGGCAGCCTTTCCAGAAATTCTCATCTTGGGTTAGTTGCGAGTAAGTTACGGGCTCATAACCTAAATCAGAATTGATTTTCATCACGGCTAAACCTGTTGTTAAACCAAATATCTTAGCGTCTGGATATTTTTCTCTGGATAAATCAAATATCTTAAACTTAATAGCTTTAGCCAAACCAGCCTTACGGTAGATAGGGTTAACTATTAAACCAGAGTTAGCCACAAACTCGCCATGGCTCCAGGTTTCTATATAACAAAAGCCTGCCCATGTACCGTCTTTGTGCAAAGCAATAACAGCTTTACCTTCTAACATTTTATTGGCAACATATTCTGGAGAACGCTTTGCTATACCTGTTCCACGTACTTTTGCAGAGGTTTCCATCTCTGTGCAAATAGTTTCTGCATAACCTACATGTTGCAAACCAGCAACCAGTATGTTAAAATCGTTAATATGCATTTTTTGAAAAAGATAAATCCTTCATGAGGGATTTTAATCAGAATAAACAAAAATTTAATTAGAAACCTGTTTACTTACAAACAGAAAAAGAGGCTAGAACTATCAGCAGAGGTTTAATCCCTGGTGACAAACAGAGGTCTTCGTCGTAGTAAACGAATAGATGTATGTAAATTAGAAAGCAACATGTAGAAATTAAACACCTTTTTAACGGCTGTTAATTTCTTGAAGGTATGTAAGTTTTGTTGTTTCATTTGTTTTATGCATCAGCCACTTAGGACTAATATTTGACGCAAAAGAGCGTATTATTTTTATTAATTACAATAAAAAAATGCAATTAATATGATTATAACACAGAGGTGTTTTTAAGATTACATAACACCTCTGTGCGAAAGCTATTAAACCTTTCTTAATTTGATAATTTTTACCCAGTGTAAAACCTTTAAAATAGGGTAAACTGGATCAAACTCGAACCATTTTTTTGCAAAGTTTGGACTGTTTGGAAACTTATGGTGATTGTTCTGAAAAAGTTCTCCTAACATGAAGAAATCAAAAGGAGTTGAGTTTTTAGATTTATCATCATTATCAAAATTAGCATAACCGTATTTGTGGCCACACCAGTTTACGATAGCACCATGTAATGGCCCCATAATAAAATGAATAGGAAGTAATAAAAACATCCACCAAGAGGTTGCAAAAAATACATAAAATGCAATGTATCCTAAGCCAAATAAAATTCTAGTAATAAAAGAAGAAGCTACTTTATCTATAAACTTCCACTCTGGATAGTTCCCTTTAAACTCTTTATCTGCTTGTAAAGTTCCTTCCGCAAAGCCATTATACATACCTCTGGTGTTCCACATCATTTGAAAAACATCTTCAAAAAAATGTGGCGAGTGTGGGTCTTTTTCTGTGTCTGAAAAAGCATGGTGCATACGGTGCATGATAGCATAAGCCTTGGGCACTAAATAAGATGCTCCCTGACTAAACCAAGTAAAAATGTAAAAGGCTTTCTCCCAGAACTTGTTTAAGGTAAACATTTTATGAGAAGCATAACGGTGTAGGTAGAAGGTTTGGGCAAAAAGGGACAGAAACCAATGTGCCAAAAAGAAAATAAGAATGTACATGTGTGATTTTAAAAATTCAGATAATATAATCTGGTTGCTAAATTAAGGTATTTGTTTATAATCTACTAAAAACATAGAATAAATTTAACGATAAGTAATAGAATTAACGTAACTTTCATGCTCTTTGTTATAGATGACACTATATATTTCTGCTTTTTCTTTACTTCCAAGTTTGAAATAGGTAATAGCAAGGTTTTTTAAAACATCAAATTGAAAACGTTCGTTTTGCTGGTTGATAAGCCTTTCTGCCTTTTGTAAATCTGCTAAAGCTAGATGATGATCTTTTATTTTATTTTTAACTTTTGCCAACATCAGTAAAGAACGTATGATACCTTCTTGTTGTTGAATTTTGTTTGCTAAAATATTGGCCTGTACAAAAAACCATTTGGCTTCTGTAAACTTATTCTGGAATAAATATATCCGCCCCAATTGCATATAACAATCTATTTCTGCTTGTTTGCTATTAAGCTTATAGGCTATAAGTAAAGTTTTGGTTAAAATTTGTTGTTCTGCTTGTTTAAAATACCCTGCCTTTAGCCATAGCTGGTTTTGTTGTAGTAAAGCATTTATATAACTTTTATCGTTTTGGCTAATACGAAAACCCGCTAAAGCAATGGTATTATAATCTGCTGCGGCTTTGTCTTCACCAAAAATTACCGCTAGTTGATATAGAAAACTAGCTATTTGTGCAACTTTAGCGTGGTTAAGTTGCATTTGATACAGGATTAGAGCTTTATTAAAATGATGGTAAGCTATATTTAAATCGCCTGCTAGGGTTTCTGTTACAGCCATCATCATGTATAAACCTGCCTGTCTTTCTTTCAAATTTGCCTCTGAATAAAAAATCAGTTGCTGCGGTAAGGAATTAAAATAAAGTTGATGCTGATGATAAGTTATTGCACTTATCCCAATATTTAAACTTAAAACATCGCTTATTTTTTTGATAAGCTCTTGAGGGTTTAATAAAGCTAATTCATCTGCTATGAGACTGTTATTAGAAGATTTAATAAATATGGTATCAACAAATTTTTGTTGAGGAGTAGGGTAAGAATTAAGCTTTTTGTTTGCAAAACTATCTTCTAACACAAAAATAAAAAACGTTGATAATAATAACAGACGTAGCATTTACATGTTTAAGAAGTAAAAGAAAGAAAAAAAATTAAATAATCCTTCTTAATCTTTTTGCACTTATTTTTATACTCTCATAAGGGTCAATATCAAAATTTTCTTGCTCTACGATAGGATATTTAAGTCCGGCAGTTTTAGCTTCTTTTATAAAAGACTCAAAATTTATGGTTCCGCTGCCTATTTCAGTATTCTTTGCAGGATTAACTTCATCCATATCTTTAACATGCCATAAAGTAAAACGTCCTTTATAATCTTTAAATAATTTTACAACATCCTGTTTAGCTCTAACAGCCCAGTATAAATCTAATTCGAACTCTATTTTAGGACTTGTATGTTCTAATAAAATTTCATAGGCCGTTTTATTTCCAAGTTGTTTAAACTCAAAATCGTGATTATGGTAGGCTAATGTTAATTCTTCATTTTCTAGTTTGAGTGCGGCTTTATTAAGCTTATCGGCAAAAGCTTTTACGCTTTCTACGGTATTAAATATTTGAGGATTAATAAAAGGAACTATAATATAAGTTTGCTTCAATATTTTTGCCGCCTCTATGTAAGAAGCTAAAATATTATCATCACCTGTTTTTTCCCAATCGCTAAATTCGTAATGGGCACTTGGGCAAGTAAGGTTATACTTATCTAACAGTTGTTTAAACTGTGTTGGTTTTAAACCCCAGAAACCATCTTTTACCGAGTAACCATAAGCTTCTACCCAAGAATAACCTGCTTTTGATACCTCGGCAATTACATTTTCTACACCTTTAGAAAATTCGTTTCTTAACGAATATAGTTGTATCCCTATTCTTTTTTTATCATCTACCAAACATCCAAGGTTTGGTAAAACCAAAACCGATGCGGCAGCTAAGCCTACCTGCCTTAAAAATACTCTTCTGTTATCCATTTTAAATAAAAACTAAACATCACAAATTTTCACTGCTTGATATAAAGATGCTATTTTATTTTCTTTTATCGGAATAAATTCTTGTGCAACATAACCTTTAAAACCTGTTGCTACAATGGCTTTCATGATAGCAGGATAGTTGAGTTCCTGACTCTCGTCTATCTCATTTCTACCTGGTACACCAGCTGTGTGGTAGTGCGCAATATAAGGGTGGCTATCTCTTATGGTATGGATAACATCTCCTTCATCTACCTGCATGTGGTAAATATCGTAAAGTAATTTGAAGTTTTCTGAGCCTACTCTTTTACAAAGCTCAACACCCCAAGCTGTTTTATCGGCAAAATAATCTTTATGGTTAATTTTGCTGTTTAAAAGTTCCATTACCAAGGTTACTTTATGTTTTTCTGCTAGTGCCATCAGTTTTTTTAACCCTTTGGCTGCATTGTTTAAACCTGTTTCATCATCCATACCTCTGCGGTTTCCGCTAAAACAAATGAGGTTTTTATAACCTGCTTTAGCTACTAAAGGAATCATCTCGGTATAATTCTGGATAAGCTTCTCATGAAAATTAGGCTCTGCAAAACCATCAACCAAATTGATTTCTGCACCGTTACACATGCTAGAATCTATACCATGTTTTTTGAGAATATCCCACTCTTTAGGGCCAACCAAATCGATAGCTTTTATACCTATTTTTTTTGATAAAATACAAAGTTCTTCTAAAGATAAGAAACCATAAGTCCACTTACATACCGCATGGTTAATATTACCTTTTAGTTTGGTGCTTTGTTCTCCATCTAAGGGCTGTGCAAAATTTAGCATAGGTATTGAAGTTAAAGCAGCAGTTCCTGCTAATATATTTTTAATGACCAATCTTCTATTTGTTTGTTTAGGCATCATGATAACAAATTAATGAGTTAAAGCCTGTTTTTTCCTATTCTTCATATAGATTACCAAACCTGTGAAAGCTACCACTAAAATCATTGGAATTACCATAGTAGCTTGCAACACTTCTGGACCGGCTGCATTTTTTGCCTGGTTAAGTAAGTTAGCCATTTCTGTACCTGGTGCAGCGCTTAAATAATCGGCCTCGTTGGCACCAGCTGGAAGTTTTTTAACGATTAATCTATCGTAAAAACCTCCCATAAAAATGGTATAAACAGAAACTGCAAACATACCAGCGCCACCCATTAAGTTTAAACCTAAAGCACCAGATTTAGGGATATTTTCTGCCACAAAACCCAACATAGTAGGCCAAAAATAGCATACTCCTAAACCAAAAATGAAGGCTGCAAAATAGATAGCATTGCCTGTTAAAGTACTTAATAAATATAAGCCTAAAGCTGCTAAAACAGCAGAAATTAGTAATACCCCTTGCGGAGAAAAACGATGAACAATTGGTTCTGCCAAGCCTCTGCCAATAACCATTACACCTGTAGTAAGGGTTAATATCAAGATAGCATTATCGGTGACATTTTTTAGTAATACATCTATCCATTGACCTGTAAAAAGCTCGGTAATAGCTGTACCAAACATGCAAATAAACATGAATATAAATAAAGGTGATGTTACCGATTTGTACATGGTAGCTGTAGATACCCCAGAAGCTACACGTTCTGTTACTGGGAATTCTAACTTAGAAAATAAATAACCATATACTAAAGTTGGTATTATCATAACTGCTACTTGTATTTGCCAGCTTAAACCTAGGCTATTGAATAAAATCACGATAAGTGTTCCTAAAAATATACCGCCTGGGAACCATAAATGGAAATGGTTAAGCTTGGTTGTTTTGTTATCTGGGTAGAGAGTTGCAACCAATGGGTTACAAGCCGCTTCCACTGTTCCGTTGGCAATACCTATAAGTAAAGTAGAGATAAAAAGTGTCCAATATCCTTGTGCGAAAATGGTTAAGATAATACCTAGCAAATGAAAGATAAAGGCCATTACCAATAATCTTTTCATCCCTATAGCATCAACTATAAAACCACCAATAACTACGGCTAAAGGGAAGCCCCAAAAAGCGGTAGCTGTTATCGTACCTAATTCTGTTGCAGATAATTGAAAGTCTGTTCCTAGTTTTCCTAAGATACCGGCTCTTATCCCGAAAGATAAAGAGGTAACCAACAGCGCAAGACAGCTTGCCCAAAAAAGTTGGCTTTTATTAATATTGTTCATTTAAAATTGGGTTAGGTTATAATGGGTTAGCTTGTATTAAAGTTTTTTAATCATGATGTTTCTAAACCAAACTTCATCGCCATGGTCTTGCAACACAATTTTTCCTGATTTGAACTTACCAAAATCAGGCATGGTTTTGAACTTACTGGCAGCAACCATTTTGTTCCAAGCATCATCCCACATCGTTGTAGAAACTACTTTAACATCATTTAAATAAAATTCTAGTTTGCCATTGTTACTGATGATTTCTGCTTTATTCCACTCGCCAGCTGGCTTAACGGTTTCTTTGCTACAAGGAATTAAATCATATAAATCCCCAGCTCTATGTTTAAATATTTTAGCATCCGGATGACCATCATTATCTAAAACCTGCATTTCCGGACCAGTAAGGTATGGTTGTGGATATTTTTTAGCATCCTCAAGCACATTGAACATGATGCCACTATTTCCTTTTTTAGCGACTTTCCATTCTAATTTTAGATGAAAGTTTTCATAATCTTTATCTGTAGCTAAATCCCCACGTTGAGCTTTGTCTGCAACAGGTTTGAAATGAAGAATGCCATCTTCTACCGCCCAAGCGCCTCCTGTTTCTGCTTTACCGTAAGTATGCCAACCTTGAGTGCCGTTTGCTAATAAATTTTCCCAGCCTTTATTAGCTTTCACTTTTTGCGATTTACATGATAGCGTTACCAATAACACCAACATACAGGTTAAAATACTTCTCATTATTTCTTAATTGTTAAAATATATTTAACCATTTCTTCGGCATGGGCCTGGCTAACTTGCGGATGAGCAGACATTGGAACTTCTCCCCAATTTCCTTGTCCGCCGTTGATAATTTTACCAGCAAGCATCGCTATATTTTCTGGTGTAGCCTCGTATTTTGCAGCTACATCTGCATAGGATGGACCTACTAATTTTTGTTGTTCTTTATGGCAACCCAAACAATCTGATTGTGCTATTAATTGCTTTCCCTTTGGCTCTTCTGCTGCTGGTGTTGCTACACTTTCTGTTGCAGCAGGAGTTTCTGAATTTGTACTTTCTGTACTTTGTTGACTACCGCCACCACAAGCCCATAAACTTACTGCAAGAATACTTAAACTTAATACTTTATTGATTTTCATAATGATATTGTTATATACCTAAAACTTGATTATTAAAATTTGCATCGCCACCAGAAGCGGCAAAATCATCAAAAGCTTTTTCTGTTACCCTGATGATATGATCTGCAATAAATTTTGCTCCCTCTCTAGCACCATCTTCTGGATGCTTAATTGCGCATTCCCACTCTAAAACGGCCCAGCCTTCATAATTATATTGTGCTAGCTTGCTAAATACCGATTTGAAATTCACCTGTCCATCTCCTAAAGAACGGAAACGCCCTGCTCTATCAATCCAGTTTTGATAGCCACCGTAAACACCTTGTCTGCCGGTTGGGTTAAACTCTGCATCCTTAACATGCATCATTTTTATGCGTTCATGGTAAATATCGATAAAAGCTAAATAATCTAAACATTGCAATATAAAATGCGATGGATCATACAATATATTGGCTCTTGGGTGATGGTTTACTTTATCTAAAAACATTTCAAAAGTTACGCCATCGTGTAAATCTTCGCCTGGGTGTAGCTCATAACAAACATCTACGCCGTTTTCATCAAAAACATCTAGAATTGGTTTCCAACGTTTTGCCAGTTCATCAAAACCGGTATCTACCAAACCTGCTGGGCGTTGTGGCCATGGGTAAACAAAAGGCCAAAGCAAAGCGCCACTAAAAGTAACGTGGGCATTTAAACCTAAATTCTTTGATGCTTGTGCGGCATATTTTAATTGCTGAACGGCCCAAGCTGTTCTGGCTTGCGGATTTTTATGTAATTCTGCGGGAGCAAAAGCATCAAATAAATCATGATAAGCAGGATGAACGGCCACCAATTGCCCTTGTAGGTGCGTAGAGAGCTCGGTAATTTCTAAACCTGCTGCATTTACTTTGCCTTTAATTTCATCGGCATAAGTTTTACTTTCTGCTGCTAGCTTCAGGTCTAAAAACCTACTATCATTTGTAGGTAATTGCAAGCCTTTAAAACCTAAGTCTTTTGCCCACTTACAAATATTATCTAAACTATTAAAAGGCGCTTGGTCTCCTATAAACTGCGCTATAAATAATGCTGGTCCTTTTATTGTTTTCATTTTTCTTTTAGATATGAGATTTGCGTATTGAGTATCGAGAAACTAAAAATTTATCCATTTCTGGGATGATTTTCCAGACTCGATAACTTTTTCTATAAAAGTCATGCCTCTAATACCCTCTGTTACGCTTGGATAATCTAGCGCTTCTGTAGCTGGCTGTTGATGGTTCATTTCTGCCAAAACAGTTAAAGCAAAGTTTCTATATAAGTTAGCGAAAGCTTCTAAATAACCTTCCGGATGCCCTGCTGGCGTACGTGTATTATGCGAAGCAAAAGAGCTTACATAAGCCCCACCAGTTCTGTAGGTTTGTGCAGGCGCATCTAACCATTTTATAACTAAAGAATTAGCATCAACTTGTTGCCATTCTAAACCACCTTTTTCACCGTAAACTCTTATTTTAACATTATTTTCTTCACCGGCAGCTATTTGTGTAGCCATTAAAACTCCACTTGCACCGTTATTAAATTTAAGTAGAACGGCACCATCATCATCTAATCTTCTGCCATCAATAACGGTATTAATATCAGCGCAAAGCTTGGTAACACTTAAACCAGTAACATACTCCGCAAGGTTAAAAGCATGGGTACCAATATCGCCCATGGCTCCGGCAATACCACTTTTTGAGGGGTCTGTACGCCAATCGGCTTGCTTATTTTCTACCGCTGTACTTAACCAGCCTTGTGGATATTCTACATAAATTTTTCTTATAGCTCCTAGTTTACCTGTCAAAACTTGCTGACGAGCTTCTTTCACCATAGGATAACCCGTATAGGTATGTGTTAAAAGTAACTTTTTACCGGTTTGCTGCTGTATTTTCTCCAGTGCTAATGCTTCTTGCAGCGATAGCGTAATAGGTTTATCTAAAATTACATGAAAACCATTTTCTAAAGCCATTTTAGCAGGCTCGAAATGTAAATGGTTTGGCGTTACGATGCTGATAACTTCTACTCTTATATCTTCTGGTAAACTTTTCTCGGTTTCTATCAGCTTTTGGTAAGATGGATAAGCTCTCTCTGGCGATAAGCCTAACATAGCTCCTGTTTTTGCGGATTTTTCTGCCGAGCTACTGAAAGCACCGCAAACTAGCTCATAACAATCATCAATTCTTGCCGCAATACGGTGTACTGCCCCAATAAAAGCATCGGGACCGCCACCTATCATTCCTAATCTTAATTTCTGCTTCATAAATATTACGGATTTAGATAAACCGGATCTCCTTTTTTGTAAGGGATACATCCATCAAATCTGCCTGGTACTTCTACATAAGTTAAAACTTTACTACCACCTATTTCTGACGTAAAATAACCTAATAAGGTTAGTTCTTTCATCATTCTAAAATAATGCGGAGGAGCTTCTTTTTCTTTAGTTTCTTGATATGCCTTTTGTTGCTTATCTAAATTGGTTAATAAAGCTTTTTTCTGCTCTTTATCTAAAGAAAGGAAATCTGTTTGGTATTGCTTTTTAGCTTCCTCATCAACATTTTTCAATCCATCAAGGAAAACTTTTTGATGCTCTTTATCATAACAATCTTTCACCATTAAGGCTATAAATTCGCCTGCTTTGGTAGCTTTAGCACCTGGCGTATCTGTCTCTGGAATGATAGTTTCTGCAATTTCATCTAGCAGTAATACATCATTGGCGTTAAACAAATCATTTATTTGTTTTGGCGTTGAAGTACAACCGGTTAGAGTGAAAATTTCTGCCCCTAAAACAGTTCCCCCTAATAATAAGGCAACTGATGATATGGCTTCTCTTCTATTCATGATTTTAATTTTTTTTGGTCTTTAATTAAACACCTAGCGTCCAGCCGGCTCTATAGTTTCTTTTTACAAACTGATTGGCTTCTTCAAAATTGGTTACCCGCATTTGCGCATTATCCCAAAGTAATTTGATGTTTCTACCCGGGAAAATGTCTTTACCATCTTTTTGTATCTTAATATCATAAGACCGGATAGCTAAGTTAGCCATTAATAGAGCTTCTGTTAAAGGCACTGCTTTTTCAAACGGAGAGCTCAATTCTTTGTTACCATAACCTGCTAAACAAGCTTCTACCCATTGCGCATAATGGCCATTGGTGCTACCTGTAACTCTATCGTATTTTTGCTTAACTTTTACTTCCTGAGTTTTACTTGTTGGTAATAAACGAGGATTTTGGTTATACGTACCAGCCATCATTTTGCCTTTGGTACCTATAAACAGCATACCATTACCCCCATCGCCAAATACTTCATTAGGGCCTAACTCTTCCGGACGTTCTGGCTGTATACCACCATCCATCCAATGTAATTTAATAGCCGATTTATTTTTTGCCGTTGCCGGGAAGTTTAAAATAACATGGCTAGAAGGCGGACAAGATTCTGGAAAATATCCGCGTTTAAATTCATCAACATAGACAGAGCCTACACTAGCCTCAACTGAAGTTGCTGCATTTAAGCCTAAAACTGTGAATGGACCTTCCATTAAGTGGCAGCCCATATCGCCAAGGGCGCCGGTGCCGTAATCCCACCAGCCACGCCAGTTAAAAGGCACTAATTTATCTACATAGTTTTTTTGAGGTGCTGTACCCAACCATAAATCCCAATCTAATTCTTTTGGTATTTCTGCGGCTTGTGTAGGCCAAGGAATACCTTGAGGCCATACAGGGCGGTTTGTCCAACAGTAAACAGTATGAACTTTACCTATAACTCCAGCATCAAACCACTCTTGCATTTGCCTTACACCATCATCTGAAGCGCCTTGATTACCCATTTGAGTAACTACTTTATACTTCTTAGCCGCATCTAATAAGATACGAGCCTCGTAAATATCATGTGTTAGCGGTTTTTGCACATAAACATGTTTACCCAACTGCATAGCTGCTAAAGTTGTAATCGCATGGTTATGGTCTGGTGTAGAAACGCAAACGGCATCAAAGTTTTTTGATTCTTTATCAAAAAGCTCTCGCCAATCTTTATAATATTTTGCTGTTGGATAATCTTGTCTTGCTTTTAATGATCTTCTATCATCAACATCACATAAGAAATTGATAACGGCTTTGCCTGATGTGTGAAAGCTCTTTAAATCACTGTAACCTTTGCCACCAACACCAACGCCAGCAATATAAAGTTTATCACTAGGGGCTAAAAAGCCTTTACCCAAGACATGTCTTGGTACTATAGTAAAAGCTGCTGCTGCAATAGCACCAGATTTGATGAAGCTTCTTCTACTTTGTTGATTACTTTTATTCTCCATGAGGTAATGGGTATTAAAGGTTCATCTTTTTAAGTTCAGAAACTGCATGGTCTACCGCTCTGGCTGTAAAAGCCATATAGGTTAATGATGGGTTTACGCAGCTTCCTGATGTCATGAAAGAACCATCTGTAACGTAAACATTTTTAGCATCCCAAACTTGATTATGCTTATTTACTACAGATGTTTTAGGGTCTTTACCCATACGAGCTGTACCCATTTCATGTATACCTTGACCAAAACCGTAACCATTATCATGCGCTTTAACATCTTTAAGGCCTGCTTTTTCAAGCATTTCTTGAGCGTCGTCCATCATATCCTTACGCATTTTAATCTCATTCTCTTTTATCTCAGCATCGATAGCTAAAACAGGCAAGCCCCATTTGTCTTTTACGGTTTTATCTAAAGTAACTTTATTTTCATGGTAAGGTAAAATCTCTCCGAAAGCTGTAATACCCATAGTCCATTGTCCGGGTTGTATTAAAGCTTCCTTTAACTCGGCCCCTATACTTAACTCTGCTATTTCACGATTCCAGCCTTGTCTGCTAGCACCACCTTGATAACCAAAACCACGTAAATAATCACGCTTTTCGCCATTCATATTTCTAAAGCGTGGTACATAAATGCCGTTTGGTCTTCTTCCGTAGTAGTATTTATCATCATAGCCCTCTGCTACGCCAGATGCACCTAATCTAAAATGATGATCCATCAGGTTATGACCAAGCTCGCCACTGCTACTTCCTAAACCGCCTTCCCAAACATCAGTTGCAGAATTCATTAAAACCCAAGCAGAGTTTAAGGTTGATGCGCAAAGGAAAATCACTTTGGCTTTATACTCATAAGTTTGGTTAGTTTCTGCATCTATAACCTCTACACCAGTAGCTTTTTGGGTGTCTTTATCATAAAGTATTTTAGTAACGATTGAATGCGGACGAAGCGTAAGATTGCCAGTTGCCATGGCTGCTGGTAAGGTAGAAGATTGTGTACTGAAATAAGCACCAAAAGGACAACCTAAAGAACATTTATTTCTGAACTGACAATTGCTACGACCTTTAACAGGAGCTGTAACATGAGCAACACGACCAATAAACATGTGTCTTTGGTCTTTATATTGTTGCCTGATACGGGCCGCAACATCTTTTTCTACACAGTTCATGTCCATTGGAGGCAGAAACTCGCCGTCTGGCAAGTGAGCTAAATTCTCTTTAGATCCACTGATACCTGCAAATTTCTCTACATAACTATACCAAGGGGCAATCTCATTATAACGAACAGGCCAGTCTACAGCAATACCTTCTTTAGCATTTGCTTCAAAGTCTAAATCACTAAAACGATAAGACTGTCTTCCCCACATTAAAGACCTGCCTCCTACGTGATAGCCACGATACCAATCAAAGCGTTTTACTTCTGTATAAGGTGCTTCCTTTTCATTTACCCAGAAATCAAGATTTTTTTCTGAAAGTGCATAATCTCTTTTAAGAACCGGATAGTTTTCAACCATTTCCTGGGTTCTTCTACCTCTGTGTTCAAACTCCCAAGGTGCTTTAGTAGCATTTTTATAATCTTTAACATGCTCTATATTTCTACCTCTTTCAAGCACAAGAGTTTTTAAACCTTTTTCGGTTAGTTCTTTCGCTGCCCAGCCTCCGGAGATACCGGAACCTATCACTATGGCATCATAGCTTTGTTCTGACATTCGTTTAATATTAAAATTGGTTAGGTGAATATAGAAATTAAATTTCTATAAACAATAGCCTAAGTGTATTTTTTACAATATGTAATATTAATACAAATAAATTAAATGTCAAAACAACACTAATAATAAATTAGATGGATGATTTGTTTAGCTCTTTTAAAACAAAAATTTAATAGTAAGCTATGTTTAAAGGTATTGCTTTAATAGCTGAGCCCAAACAGCGTAACCGGATGCCTTAAGGTGTAAACCGTCATGAGTATAATCCTTTTTCATGCGACCATCGGCATCTAAAAATATTTTATGCGTATCTATTAAGGTGGCTTTTTCTTCTGCTGCTAACTTCTTTAAACCCGCATTAACTGCAGTAATATGTTCGTCTTTATTGTAATGATTTTTGAATTGTGTAAATGTATTATTGACAGGGAATACGGTTTGTAAATAAATTTTTGTTGTCGGAGACTCCTTTTTGATTTGCTTTACTATACGGTGATAGTTGTTGATGATTAAGCTATCAGGAATATTTCTAGAGATATCATTAATACCTATTAACAGAAAAACTTTTGCTGGTTTACCTTCTGTTACTTCGCTTAATCTTTCTAAAACACCATAAGATATATCTCCAGAAATCCCTCTGTTTTTGATATTTGGATTACCTAAAAGTTCTACCCAATCTACCCCTGCGGTAATGCTATTCCCTAAAAAGATGATATCTGTTGAAGCGTTTGGATAGCTTTTAAATAATTCTACTTTTAGCTCAAAATTATTGGGGCGGTAAGTGGTATCCCATTTTACAGCTTGTGCATTGCTATGGCTAGCAAAGAAAAATAGCGCAAGGCTAAAAAACAATAACTTCTTCATATACTTAAATTTATGGAGGCTTAAATTACAGTTTTCTCTTCGTATTTATAACCAAATCTGTCCGTTGCTTGTACTTTGATATTTTTTACCTCTGGGTTGATATGCGCCATAAATAAATGTTCTGTTCTTCTAGGCTCTGCAAAAGAGCGTGGTTTAGGTAATTGATCTCCTTTATATAATTTCACACTTAAAGGATCAAAACCTTTGGTTTGTTCTAACAAACCCATGTATTTATCATCAGCCCACCATTCTACTTTCCATTGTGGGTCCCAATTCCAAACGTTAGCCAGCAGCCTTTTTTGTGCGGTTAGTTCTTCTATATGTAAACTTATCTGATGTGTTTTAGGCTTACGCATAGATTTATAATACCAACTTAACTGATTACCTTTTACCCGATAAACCCCATAACCACGAGGTGCGCCATCACCACAGATGGGGCCTGTCCACCAAGCGCCACAAACGGTACCATGTACGTGTTCATAAACATTATCAATGATGTAATTATCGTTATAATGTGTATGTCCAGACATGATATGCACTTGCCTGCCTTTTAGAATTTCATATAATGCTACATTATTTTTTACTGAATTATGTACCGGAATATGCAAACCAATAACAATCAAATGCTCTTTAGGCACAAAAGCTAAATCTTTCTGTAACCAATTTAACTGGTCTTCTGTAATATAGCCATCATATTTTCTTTCTTCGCCAAGATAGCGTACATCATCTAATACTATATAATGAACCTTTCCTCTGTTAAAGGAATAATAAGTGGGTCCAAAATTTTGCTTAAATGTTTTATCAGAAGTCTCATCACCGCCTTGGCGATAATCCATATCATGATTACCTAAAGCTTGGAAAAACGGAATACCCATTTGTTTAACTGCTTCGGCATAGTCTTGAAATAGTTCAAGTTCATCCCAAACTAAATCTCCAACACCAATACCATGTATTAAAGCTTTGTTTCCTAAACTCTTAACCAATTCTTGAACATCAGGTACAGATTCTTCCATCATTTGCTTTACATCTGCCTTATTTTTAACCTGAGGATCTGCCCAGATGATGAAATAATGTTCATCATCACTTTGTTTCAATTTTGTTAAATTGAAATCAAAGCTGTTTGTAGCATTTAAGTTTTCATATTGCTTAGAGATATGATTTTGAGTTTTAAACTCGTAACCAGCAGGCGTACTCATGAAAACATGGGTAGCTTTATCATGAGCTTTTAGTTTATAAAAACCATTTTTATCGGTTTTCACCACACTAAAACCATCAGAGATAATCACGTCTGCCAATGGTTTACCATTTGCTTTTACGCTTCCGCTGATGGTTTTATCAGCCTTACTTAAAAAACCATGGCTATTTAAACTTATAAAAGCACTACCAGCTAGTAAACTTGTGCTTTTGATGAAAAATCTTCTGTTCATTTTGTATGCATAAGTAAACAGGAGTTATCTTTTGAATAACTCCTGTTGATTTTAAATGTATTATCTTAAAGTTGTAGGCTGAACACCATCAGGATTATCTGTTGTAGGCGCCGGGAAGATTCCCTCTATCTCCTCTAAAGTAGAAGTTTTAGTTAGTATGATAGTAGTTTGTGTTCTTGCCCTAACCCATCTTCCCAATGTTGGATTATAAATACCTCCTAATTTGTAAAAGAAACCAGCATCAGTAGGTGTGGTATAATTTAAATTTAAAGTATTACTACCTTGTCTGTAGAAAGGTTGAGATTCTAATGTTATAGGGTTAACAACATCATAATAATCTGTGTTAGCAATTCTGTAACCAACAGGCGGATTAGTACTAGAAAGAAGACTTCCTCCTGCTCCAACAAATATTACATCAGTAGGCTGTGTATCTTTTGTAACGTTAGTACCTTTGAAAACAGCAATACCAAAAGCATTACCACTATTAGCCATTAAACCACTAGTTCTTGTTCCGAAGCCATCACCATTTGTTGTAGTGTAATTGAAAGATCTAATCCAATTTGCAGTACTAATTGAAGTAGAACTAGCACCATTAATTAATTTAGTAGATCCACCAACATAGAAGTAAGTCCCTTTAGCAGCGGTACCAGAGGTTAAATTAAATTTATAAGTTCTAAAAGAGGTTGCACCACCGCCTGTTGCCCAACCATTTGTAGGGAAACCTGTTGGCTGTGAAGTTCCGGCATTATTAGAAAAGACAACTGAATACGGTGTTACAGAAAAATCTATATCTTTTGTAGCTAATAATTGAACGTATTCATAATTACCATCACCGCCTATAACATCATTAATAAAACCACTGATAATTACATCGGCAATTTCTGGTGACGAACTTAAAGGTATAATATCATTTAAAGTTCTTACACGAAGTTCTGGGATAAGATTACCTTCGGTATTTTGCTTACTAATAATGATACCATAGTAATTAGCTAAGAAGAGTAATCCTGAGTTATTTGCAAATGTGGCATCAGAAGCTGTATGTAGCGTAAGATTTTCAAAACCATCATTGATAACCTTATCTCCAGCATAAACCTCTGTTGGGGCTGGAATTGGGTCGAAGCCAGCTTTTACAATTACCACCAATGTACTTTCATACTTATCAGGATTGGCCAAGATAAGATTACTACCCACTCGATTTACTGGGATATTTTTACCTGATGCAACCTTGGTAACTTTAGAAGCGTCAACACCTGTTATTTGTAATAAGCCATCAACTCTTTTTAAAACGCCACCTGCAATTTCTACTACTACAGAGTCTCCTGGAACATAATTGGCAGCTTCTGGCCCAATAGGAATAGAAATTCCTCTTAACTCGTTCAATCTTTTTTTATCTTGTACGATTAATAATCCTTCTGGAAGATTATTTCCTGAATGGTCTGAAACAACAACTGCACTAATTTTTGAAGAGCCAAACATATTATCAACTGTAAGATTTAAATCTGTTCCTTTATATAGGCTTCTTAAATCAAAAATAGGAATGTAAGGACTTATAACACCTCCTGGGTAATTACTTTTCTCGCATCCTACCCATATCACCGATAAGGAAAGTATGCATAAACTGAGAAATATATTTCTTTTCATTTTCATGATATTAAAATTTAAGATTAAGGTTTTTGCCACCAAACTTGAGTAAATATTTCATCAGGACCTTGTGCGGCAACAGCGAGTTTATAATTTGTTGGGTTTGCAGATTCTACATAAACAGGATAGGTCATACGAGCTGGCATAATACCATTATTTCTTAAACCCGCACCTTTTGGTAAAGTTGGATATCCTGTTCTTCTATACTCATACCACTGCTGATTATCAGTTAAGAATAGTGCATAATACTTTTGTAAGTGTATTTTCTCCATCTTCTCAGCTAAACCATCCGTTGGCAGAAATTGCATATCCGCATTAAACAAATAAGTATCAACACTTATATTCCATGTTGGTACCCAAAGTGTAATACTGTTTAATACTCCAGCTTTATAAAATTCTTCATCAGAACCATTAATCCAACCTTTGGCGGCAGCCTCGGCTAGTATAAATTGTAATTCTGCGTAGTTCATCATCATCCCTGTTAAAGGATCATTTTGAAGTGTTTGTGCTGGGGCACCAGATACAACAGAACCAATGGAGTAAAAGAAAGATTGTTTAGGCTCTCCAGCACCAGGAGTATAACCACTCTGGACACCTGCAAAACCATTAGACCCTTGTGAAATACCCCATCTGTTTACACCGTTTCTTCCCCAAGTAGAAATATCTAAACGAGGATCATTCCAATCTCTTAAATGGTCTATAAAGAAAGATGCTATAGCTGGGTCTCTCCAATCCTGCTCTCTCACACTTAAAACATATGGTGAAGTAAATGGCCCAACGCCTGTCCAACGTAAAATTGCAGACTCATCGTTGTTAACCATTCTTGGATAATTTGTAGGGTTAGTATCAACAATATCTTTTATTTTATCGATACTTTGTTGTGCAACTTCTGCTTTACCAGATAAGCGAAGTAGCAATCTTAAATAAAGAGAGTTTCCGAATTTTCTCCATCTAGAGGCGTTTCCTTGATAAACAGGATCACTACCGGCTGAGATATTTGGTGCGCCAGCTAATAAAGTATTTGCTTCTTCTAATTGTTGGAAAATGCCTGCATAAACATCTTTTTGTAAATCAAACTTAGGTTCGAAAATTAAATTTCTTCCTTGTAAGGCTTCACTGTATGGGATATCACCATAAGTATCTGTTAAGATAGAAAATATCCAAGCTTGACAGATTAAAGAGATACCTCTATAAGATTTATCTATGTTTGCTGTACTATTGGCAAGATTATAAATATCTTTAAAATTGTTTAGCTGAACGTATAAGTTGTTCCATGCATAGTCAGAAAGATTTCTTCTAATTTCATATCTAAAAATTGTTGCATCAGCATCAGTTTGATTAACTGTTACCTGCATCAACTCGTTGTTAAGATTTCTATTTCTAACCATATTTACCGTTAAGGCATTCACCAAAGCTGGAGCAAGAAGCTGTGCAGGTGATGCGGTTGGAGTACCATTAGGGTCGGTATTAATTTCTTTAAAATCTTTCTGGCATCCAGGTGCTATAAACACCAAGATGGACATGTATATCATCGTTATTCTTAATATCGTTTTCATTTCTATGTTTTGATTAAAGTCCTATAACTAAGTTTACACCGTAGGTTCTTGTTGATGGAAACTGAGCAGTTTCAAAACCTTGCACAATATCAGTACCGGCAAGTGTACCAAATTCTGGGTCGAATATTGGCCATGGAGACCATATAAACAAGTTACGTCCATACACCCCGATTGAAGCCCTCTGCATACCTAATTTTCTAACGAGTTTAGGGGTAAGCGTGTAATCCAATCTGGCTTCTCTAAATTTCAAGAAATCTGTTCTAAAAGTACTTCCTTCTGCATTATCAATACCCATGTGCGATCTATAATAACCATCAACATCAAAAGTGATTACGTCATTAGGACGAAATGTTCCATCAGCATTTTGAATAACACCATTTCCTATGATACCACTATATCTACCTGGTAATGTTTTGGTTAGTTTACCTTGCTCAACCAATTTATAATGACTTAATGAGTGAGCTACACCACCAATTTGAGCATCAAATAAGGCATTAAATCTAAATTGCTTATATCTAAACTCGTTCCCTAAGCTTGTTCTAAACTTCGGGATGGTGTTTCCTAAATATACTACCTCATCACTTATTTTTGCAAAACCTGTTTGCTCATCGTAAATTACTTGTCCGTCTGGAGCTCGTTGGTAACCTCTTCCGTATAAATCACCCATGCTACCACCAACTTTTACTACAATTTGGCCTCCACCAACTGGTCCGTTTCTTAACACTACAGAGCTATCTCCCAATTCTTCAACCCTGTTTCTGTTTGAGGAGAAAGTGAAATAGGAAGTCCATTTAAACCCAGATTTTGTACTAATTGGTGTACCGTTAACTGCTAGCTCAAAACCTCTATTGGTTACTTTACCAAGATTCACAAGAACCTGATTATAGCCTATTGAACGATCTACTACACGGGTTAAGATTTGATCTTTAGTATTACCATAGTAATAAGCAACATCAAAATTTAAACGGTTTTTAAAGAGCCTAAAGTCAGCACCGTATTCGTAAGTCGTTGTTCTTAAAGGTCTTAAGTTAGGATTAGGCAAAAGTGTAGGATTATTTAAAGCTCCGCCTGGATATAAGCCACTTCCTGCAATTTCATAATTATAAGAAGTTCTATAAGGTGTAGTAGAACCACTACCAACCCCAGAAGCTGATACTCTAAATTTAGCAAAATCTATAATTTTTGGAAGTTTTAATAATTCAGAAGCTAAAAAGCTTAAACTGGCTGATGGGTAGTTAAAGTTTACATTATCAGTACGATTTGGAGTAGCTAATACACTGTTCCAATCTGTTCTTGCAGTTAAATCTAGATAAAGGAAGTCTTTGTAAACACCTGAGAATAATCCATAAAAACTATTGATATTGTATTGACTTTTAAATGGAAAGGTTGCTAAAGGTCCAGCGCTATTAGCTATGGTATAAACACCTGGCTGGTTTAAAGAATCGGCTCTAATCTCATCTCTATTATAGATGTTTTTAAGCACACTACCTCCGGCAGTTGCAGTTATCTCGAAATCTTTTTTAAATTTCTTCGTATATCTTAATAAGAAATCACTACTTGCTTCTTGCGAATAAATGTTTTGGAATCTATAAGATCCTTTTGGTAATCTAGTTCCTGCATCGTAAGGGCGCTCTTGCGCTCTTCTCTCGTATCCCATATCTAAGGAAGTTCTCACCATTAAGCTTAAGTTTTTGGTGAAATTATAGGTAGCTTGGATATTTCCTGTTAAAGTATTTCTGTCTGATTTATTGATGAACTCGTAAGAAATAGCATAAGGGTTTTCTGGGAAAGAACTAAATGGATATTGAATACGTCTTCCAACTTCACCGTTTCTCCAATAATTTCTTAACCAGTCTGGATCTGCACTTGGCTGCCAAAATATATACCAATACATTAAAGATTGGTTACCATAGCCAGCACCTGGCAAATTATCACTATTTCTGTTTGTATAGTTTACTTTAGAAGTAACTTGAAGTTTTGGATTTATTTTAGAACTTACTGATAGAGCAACCGAGTTACGATCATATCCAGTATTGGGTGTTATCCAAGTGTTTTTAACATTAGTAACAGAAAAACGAGCGGTAGTTTTATCAGTACCACCATCTAAACTAACTGAATTGGTAAGAGTCTGACCTACGTCAAAAAAATCATTTAATTTACCAGGATAAGGTACCCATGGTGTTCTTTCTGTACCTCTTGCTTGTGTTACAGGGTCGTATTGAAAGAACATTTGTCCATCAAATTTTGGTCCGTATGCCGAACTTGTTCCGCTAGTACTTGGCCCGTCTGGTCCGGCACCAAAAGAATAATAATTGGCACCACCTGTACCTTGACCGTATTCGTATTGTAAATCTGGCCAGCGATTCCCGCTCTCAAAAGCTACGTTTGAATTAAATGTAACTCCTAAACCCTTTCTTTTGGCACTTCCAGATTTTGTAGTGATAATAATAGCACCATTTGCTCCTCTTTGTCCGTATAAAGCGGCCGCACCAGGCCCTTTTAGAACAGAAACACTTTCTATATCTTCTGGATTAATATCATTTAGACCGCTACCATAATCCGCAGGCATATTATCACTTCCAGTACCATAAGCACTTTCACCAGCGTTAGCAGTACGTCTACCTGTACCTTGGTTAATCACCACACCATCAACAACAATTAAAGCTTCGTTGTCTCCGGTTAAGTTGTTTTCACCACGAAGGATAATTTTATTAGACCCAGCCGGACCACTATTAGACCTTACTAAATTTAAACCTGCAACCTTACCAGATAAAGCATCTGTCCAGTTATTAGAAATAGCATCCGTTAATTGCTCGCCTTGCACTGTTGTAACAGCATAACCCAAGGCTTTTTCCTCTCTTTTAATACCTAAAGCGGTTACAACAACTTCATTTAAAGCAGTAGTGGCAACTTTTAATCTGATAGATAAATTGCTTTGGTTATTCGCAAAAGTCCTGATTGTAGGTTCATAACCTATGTAAGAAAAAGTAACCGTAGTATTTTTTGGTATGTTTATAGAAAACTCACCATCGAAGTTGGTTGTACCTAAATTCTTCTTATTATTATCGGTTATAATCACACCAATGATGGGCTGACCGTCATCATCGCCTAGAAGTTTTCCTTTAATCGTTATTTGTGCCGTTTGGGCAAAAGCACTTAACGTATTAAAAATAATTAGAAAGAAGGATAGAAATAAAAGGCTTGTACCCTTTGTTTTTACCACTTTCTTTAAGCGGGGTAAACATTTCTCATTCATTATTTAAAAAATTGATTTTCAACTACTTGTTTAATTTTAGGCTCAACTTCGATAATAAAATTACGAAGTTATTTGGTTTATTAAATTTAAAATAAAAAACATTTAAAAACACCATATTATTTACAATTTATTTTTTATTGTTTCTTTTTGTTGTTAAGCGGCACAAATAGAGCAATTAAATGTTATTAATGGGTTATTCTAATGTTAAGTATTTGTTATGATTATTTATGAGAGTAGTGTAAATAATAAAGCAGCCAAAACTGCTCCAATAAAAGGTCCTATAATGGGTATCCATGAATAAGACCACTGGCATACGCCGGCTTTTCCTTTATTGATGAAAAAGAAAACAATACGTGGCCCTAAATCTCTAACCGGATTGATAGCGTACCCGGTTGTGCCTCCTAATGATAATCCAATTGCCCAAACTAAAAAAGCAACAGGTATAGCACCAAGAGAGCCCAAACCCACTATTGTTTTAGGATTTGCTAATTCGGCATCAGTAAAATAAAAAATGGTAAAGATGAGCACAAACGTTCCTACCACTTCATTCATAAAGTTTATGCCTTTGTTTAAAATGGCAGGTTGTGTATAAAAACAAGCTGCTCTGAGGTTAATATCTTCGGTATTTTTAAAATGATCATGATAAAAAAACCACACCATTAAAGACCCAGCCGATGCTCCTAAAAGTTGTGCTGCTGCATAAGCAGGAACCTCGGCCCAAGCAAACTTATTGGCAACAGCCAAAGCAACACTTACAGCAGGGTTTAGATGTGCACCGCTGTGTGGCCCGGCAATAACTACACCCACAAAAACAGCTAAGGCCCAACCGGTAGTAATGACTATCCAGCCAGAATTTTGTCCTTTTGTTTTATTGAGCACTACATTGGCTACTACACCGTTCCCCAATAAAATCAGGAAAAATGTACCCAAAAACTCGGCTACATACTGATTCATGTTTTCTTTATTTTAGTTTATAATTGGTGATGCACCTTTTCTAGACTGAGTGCATTTATTTTTTTATAAAGTTGTCCAATGGTTAACTGCCTGAACAGCCTTTTTCCATTGCTTAATATTGTTCTGAACCTGCGTTGTATGTGCTGGCTCAAAAATTTGATCTACTTCCCACTGCTTTTTTATCTGCTCTATATTAGCCCAAACACCAACGGCTAAGCCTGCTAAATATGCTGCGCCAATAGCCGTTAACTCTGCTGCCTTAGGCCTGATAACCGATGTGTCTAAAACATCTGCCTGGTACTGCATCAATAAATTATTTACGGTAGCACCGCCATCAACACGTAGTTCTTTAATTACAAAATCAGCATCGGCTTCCATAGCTTTTAAAACATCCATGGTTTGATAAGCTATACTTTCTAAAGCTGCTCTTGCTATGTGTGATGATTTAGTGCCTCGGCTTAAGCCAAAAATTGTTCCTTTAGCATAAGGATTCCAATGCGGAGCGCCTAAACCTGTAAAAGCAGGAACCAACACAACACCTCCGTTATCTTCACAAGCGCTAGCCAAATCATCAATTTCTGAAGATGTTTTAATGATGCCTAAACCATCTCTTAACCATTGTACAATAGCCCCGGCCATGAAAATACTACCCTCTAAAGCATAATGAACTTCGTTGTTTATTTTCCAAGCTACGGTAGTAACTAAATTATTTTTAGACATTACAGGTTTGTTACCTGTATTCATCAGCATAAAACAACCTGTACCATAAGTATTTTTTACCATACCGGCTTGTGTACAAAGCTGCCCAAAAAGTGCCGCTTGCTGGTCGCCCGCTATACCTGCGATTGGAATTTTAGCAGAAAATATAGCTCCAGCCGTTTCTCCATAAACTTCACTTGATGATTTAACTTCAGGCAAAACTGATTTTGGAATATCAAAAATGCTTAACAATTCATCATCCCAATTTAAAGTATGCATATTGAAAAGCATTGTTCTTGAGGCATTACTCACATCAGTAATATGAACTTTTCCACCAGTAAGTTTCCATACCAACCAACTATCTACTGTACCAAAAAGTAAGTTTCCAGCATTGGCTTCTGCTCTTGCTCCTTCTACATTGTCTAAAATCCATTTCAGTTTAGTGGCAGAGAAGTAGGCATCAACCATTAAACCCGTTTTCTCCTTAATCAATGGTTCTTTACCTACTGCTTTTAGCTCATCACAAAAAGAAGCTGTTCTTCTATCTTGCCAAACTATAGCATTGCAAATAGGCTCGCCGGTTTGCTTGTTCCAAACGATGGTAGTTTCTCTTTGATTGGTGATACCAATACAAGCAACGTCTTGCGGAGAAATTCTGGCTTTGATAACAGCTTCTGTTGCCACGCCTATTTGCGAGCTCCAGATTTCCATCGCATCATGCTCTACCCAACCACTTTGTGGATATATTTGCGTAAATTCTTTTTGAGCAACAGCTAGTTGCTTGCCTTCATCATTAAAAATGATTGCTCTTGAACTTGATGTTCCTTGGTCTAAAGACAAAATGTATTTACTCATGATATCAAGCTTTAGTTAATAATTGGTCTTCTTTATAAGTTGGCTTTACCGGATGCTTGTTTAATAAATATTGATTAGCTAAAGTTATAAAATTGCTTATTTGTTGGGCTTTCCATTCTTCGTTTTGGTTTAAAACCGATGCCATTAAATCGGCTACTTTAGGAGCCATTTCTATAGCGGCTTGTGCATCAACAAATAAAATACGCAATCTTCTGGCCAATACATCTTCTACGGTGCGAGCCATTTCGTTTTTAGTAACCCATACAATTTCTGCCAAATAATGCGGAAATTTAGGATGCAGCAAAGCTTTTAAACTTGAATCTTGCTTCATAAGATTCTGTATATGAGCAGCATCAAGACCGTAAAAATCTAAATGATTACCAAGTTTTTGGGTTGTACTTCCGTGGATAGCTAAGGCTTCTGTTTTACAAGCTGCTTTTGATAATTGAGCAACCTGAATAACTTGATTGATGGTATCTTCTGCCATTTTACGGTAAGTAGTCCATTTGCCACCGGTAATGGTTACCAAGCCAGTATCACTCACAATAAGTTTATGACTTCTAGATATTTCTTTGGTTTTACCTGTGTTTTTTGTTGGCGCAGCTAAAGGCCTTAAACCCGCAAAAACGCTTAATACATCTTTTTCAGTCGGTTTTTTAGCCAGATATAAGGCTGCTGTTTGTAAAATAAAATCTATTTCTTGTTGTAATGCTTTTGGCTCGAGGCTGTTTTTATCTAGTGGTGTATCTGTTGTACCCACAACTAAATAGTTATGCCAAGGAACTGCAAATAATACGCGACCATCAGAAGTTTCTGGAATCATTAAAGCAGCATCTGCAGGCATAAAAGATTTATCTAACACAATATGTACACCTTGGCTTGGCCTTACCAAGGCTTTTGCCCCTGGTTTATCCATACTTAATATATCGTCTACAAATACCCCTGTAGCATTAATAACGGCTTTAGCTTTAATATTATAGGTAATTTGCGTTTCTAAATCTCTTACCGCAACACCACTTACCTTAGAACCAGATTTTAATAAACCCTCTACCTTCACATAATTAAGTACAGTGGCGCCTTGCTCTATGGCAGTTTGCGCTATGTTTACTGCTAAACGGGCATCATCAAACTGGCCATCGTAATACTCTACACCTCCTCTTAACTTCGTACTATCTAAACCTGGCAAAGCTTTCTCTACACTTTTTTTATTTAAGATAGTTGATGATCCAAAGCTAAACCTCCCGGATAACCAATCGTAAAGCTTTAAACCAACTACATATTTAAGTTGCTCAAAAACACTAAAACATGGTATAATAAAAGGTTGTTTTTTAACCAGGTGAGCTGCATTTCTTAATAACAAACCTCTTTCTCTTAAAGCTTCATAAACCAGCGCTACATCTCCGGCTGCCAGATACCTAACCCCGCCATGCACCAATTTGGTACTTCTGCTTGAGGTTCCCTTTGCAAAATCAGATTGCTCTACTAATAAGGTTTTAAAACCTCTTGAAGCAGCATCAACCGCACAACCTAAACCTGTTGCACCTCCTCCAATCACAACAATATCCCACTGTATATCTTTTTCTAAGTCTTTTACTTGGCCTTCTCTATTCCTATCCATAATTTAAAAATCGAAAGTAAATCGAAACACTAAACAATGATAAGAAAATAAATCGAAATAAAAAAGAACAAATAAAAATAAAAAGAAAACCTCAGGACCTTCATAAAGAGATTAGAAAATATTTTGATAACCTATAAAACATTTTCTTTTTATATTTAATTATTACCTTAGAAAATCAAAAAAATAGTGTAATGATAAATATTGCAGAACGCCATCAGTTTATTTTGAACAAACTTCAAAAAGAAGAGTATATAGCCGTAGTAGATTTGTGTAAAGAACTTGATGTATCTCCTGTAACGATTAGAAAAGATTTAAAGTTACTAGAAGAAAAAAACTTACTCTTCAAAACACATGGTGGGGCAACATTACAGAACCCATACACTATAGATAGGCCTGTTAATGAAAAAGAGAAAATTCAATCTCTGGAGAAAGTTAAAATTGCATCAACTGCAGCAGCAATGATACAGGAGAACGATGCTTTAATTATTGCATCTGGCACTACAGTTTTAGCTTTAGCAAGGGCTATTCCTGCAAACATGCATCTAACCGTTGTTACAGCAGCTTTAAACGTGGCGCTAGAATTAACTAGGCACCAAAACATTGAAGTTATGCAATTGGGTGGTTTATTAAGAAAAAGTTCTTCATCTGTTACGGGTTCTTATGCAGAAACCATCTTAAAAGATTTTTTCTGTAATAAACTTTTTTTAGGTGTTGATGGTATTGATTTAGAATTTGGTTTAACCACAACCAGCTCTATGGAAGCTCAGTTAAATAGAGAAATGATAAAAGTTGCGCAAAAAACCATTGTTTTGGCCGATTCTACAAAATTTGGTAAAAGAGGTTTTGGCAAAATTTGTCCAATTGATGAAATAGACCATATCATTACAGATAGCGGCATATCTGCTTCAACTTTACAGGCCTTAGAAAGTATGGGTATACATGTTACTGTAGTTTAATTCTTATTTATCAGAAATAAAAAAAACAGCGCCCTCAAATAAGAGAAGCGCTGTAATTATACATCTCCAAACTAAACTTAAATCTTAATATCCATTATCTTACCGGTTTTTCTACTCTCTTCGGCCATAAAACCCATGATATGGCTTTCGATAGATTCATCAATAGTAGAAGTTAAAATACTGGCATTTTGCTGCCCTACGGCTTGTACAAAATCTTTAACCAGCAACCAATCGCCACCACCATGACCACTGTTTTTATAACCCTCAACATCTTCAACTTTAGGTATAAATTTAACCGATTTACCTGTTTTAAAGTCACTTACAACAAGTTCTTCCATATCGCCAACCATATCTCCCATAGTTCCCATAATACGGGTTCTTCTTCCGTGGTATGATGTGAAAGCTTCCATAGAGAAACTTGCCGTAACACTATCAGCAAACTGGATACTGGTAACATAATGATCTGGCTGGTCGTTCTCCATACGGTAAACGCACCTGCCATAGTTGGTAGTTTTTAAACGCTCCATAATCACTTCCGGGTGTTTCGTTTTATCCTCAGGTAAATCTAAAACACCTAATCTTTTTCTCTTTTCGTAGTACTCTTTTATAGCAGAATAAGGGCATTCTCTTTCAACTTTACATCCATCCGTACAACGGGCAGTACTTCCTTCCGGAGCATTTTCCTTTTTAAACCATTTCAAATCGCCCATGGCAACTATTTTTTGACTTGGTTTATTGATAATCCATTTGATGATATCTAAATCATGACAAGATTTTGCCAAAATAATAGGTGTTGTTTGCTTTGCGTTATGCCAATTACCTCTTACATAAGAATGCGCCATGTGTGTATGTTCTATAGGCTCAAAGTGCTGAATGCTGACTACCTCGCCAATAGCTCCCTGCGCTATCAAATCTCTCATTTTAACAAAATAAGGTGCATACCTCAACACATGACAAACGGCAACAATTCTACCATTCTTTTTAGCCAAACTTAAAATAGATCTACATTCCTTTTCTGTGGGTGCGATAGGTTTTTCAAGTAAAATATCATAACCCATTTCTAAGGCTTTCATACAAGGGGCATAATGTAAATCGTCTGGTGTAGAAATGATAACCGCATCGGCAAATTTTGGTTGTTTAAAAACATCCTCCCAGGTTTTAAATCTATTTTTATCGGCTATTTGATGCTGTTTTGCGTATTTCTGATTTCTAAAACTGTTTGGCTCTGCTACACCAATAATATCTAATTGGTCTGGAAATTTAGCTGCAAAATTACCATAAACTGTACCCCGGTTGCCAGCACCAATAGTGATGGCTGTTACTGCCCTACTAAGAGGCTTGTGTAATAAATTTGGCTTGCTGTTATACAAAAAAGAATCATTAGCCAATTTTGCTATAACCTCTGTGCTGATAACCGAAGCACCCAAAGAGATGCTTATTGTTTTTAATAGATTTCTACGATTCATGAATTAGGTTTTATAATTTTTTTTAAAAGTTAGCTTAAATAAAAATAAAAAAAATTATTATGACTAAAAAAGATTCTTATTAGAATTTAGATTGCTATAAATTTTATTGTAAACTTTTCCTGAACTTTATCTAACCTTAATACATATACACCTTTAGCTAAATTGATAGGTAATATTATCTTATTTAAGCCCGAACTTAATTTTACCTTTTCTGATAAAAGTTGCTTCCCTGATATGTCGAAAATACTTAAATAACCTTCATCTACCTCTTGTTGATTTATAAAAGCTATCACTTTAACATCATCGGCATAAGCCTTTAACTCATTGGTTAACAAACCATAATTTACAACTTTGATTTCAGATAATGTAACATCACCATTAAAATCTACCTGTTTAAGTTGATAATAATTGTTTCCTACTTCAGGATTTATATCTGTATAGTTGTATGTAGAAACCCCATCTTTTGTCCCTTGACCCTGTATAGTGCTTAGTAGAATCCAGTTTTTAGCATCGCTTGATTTTAAAATTTCAAAATGGGAATTGCTTTTTTCTGATGCTGTGCTCCAATTTAAGTTTACTTGTGTTGCTTGTTTAACTGCTTCAAATTTATTTAACACTACCGGTAAAGCTGTTGATACAGTTGTACCAGCTACGGTAAATACATCATCAGAAGATGTTTCTGATAAACCAAAAGCAAAAGAGCCACCCGTAGACGTATAACCCCAAGAATAAATTCTGAATTTGATATTTTTAGCACCTTCAATATTTTGCAAAGCAGCAATACCAGATATATCTATAGGGTCTTGTGAAATACCTCCGGCAAAAGTATTTGAGAAAGCTATGGTTGGGCTTGCATCTAAAAAAGTACCTCCATTAATACTGTATTGGATAATATAATTTCTTGCGCCTGCGCTAGACCTTCTTAATTTCGCATAAATGGCTTTAATAGAAACTTTATAATTTGCCAATACATTAACATCAAACTCTACATAACTATTATTAGCTATTGCGCTAGTTTTATCTGTTACAGATGCAAAACTAATGTTGGCATTTGTTCTAGAGCTAAAGCCTCTTGATAATGAAGATGCCTCTAAACCGCTTCCTCTAGTCATAGTTACCGAACTAAGAGCACTGGAACGAGTAGTTGAAGCAAAAGAAGCTGTTTCTCCACTCAAACTATTGGCAGACCAGCTGATGAGTAAATTATCATCTGAGATATTGGCTAAATCTCCTCTGATGGTAAGTACGTTTACATCTGTGGTTGAACTTTGTCCAAATGCAATAGTTCCTGTTCTGGTGCCTTCACCATATACATAAAGTCTTATTTTTACCAATTCGTTAGGTCTGATGTCTTGCAAATCTGCAATATTACTCACATCAACAGGGGCTAGATAATAACCAGAACTAGTGGTATTGACATTAATTTCTGAACCAACATTAGTAACAGGTCCTCCATTTAAAATATAAGTCCATTGCATTTTAGTTGCACCATTTGCAGTTCTTCTAATCTTGGCAGAAATCTCAGATAAAGAAACAGATTTTCCGGGCAATGGCTTTATAGAAAACTCATAATATTCGTTTCTATCTTTAGCCTCTGTTAAATTAGTAGTTAAAACTCCAACACCTAAATCTGCTTTAGCGGATGAAAACCCTTTAGTTAGCACATTGTATACTAGTCCGCTACCTCTCGCTAGTTTTGAGCTTAACATACCCGATGAATAAGTAGCCGGGTAATCTCCTACATCTGAAGAGGTAATCGAGTTAAAATCCCATGCTAGTAGCTGAACTGTAGGAACTACCGTTTTTAATCCCTCAAAGTAAGTATGATATTGATTAAAAACCGGAGAATTTAACAAGTAAACCAATACCTCATTATTAGCTTTTAGTGCCGGGTCTGTATAATTATGAGACCCTGTAATAATCACTTTTGAATTAGCCTGGCCTTTCCAGGTACCTTCTATCAGCATCATTTTGGCATGGATATTAAATTTAGCATCGCTACCGCTTTCTAGGTTAAATATCCTTACTGTTGCGCCTAATTGTTGCAACTGTCTTAATTTTGATTGTACCTGAGTTCCTGCTGCATCTTTTGCATAAACTTCTATAGTTGCACCTTGATTTTTAAGAGCGATTAATTTATCTACTATAGCAACTCTTAAATCAGACCAATCAGACATAGCAATTCTGATTTTAGCATTTGCAACATCAGTAATAGCATCAAGATTTTCTAAAACGTTATCTTGCCCAATAAAGCTGCCGCCAGAAATCTTTGGAAAAAACTCTGCTCTTAAACCATTAGCAACATCTTCATAAACAGTATAATTAAAATTATTCTTCATGCCCGCAGCTGCATAAGACCGCATCATTTGCCAATTACTTAAAAAGACATTATAAATACCGGCATCATTAAACGTAATAGCATCTTGCACCTTTTTAGCATCAGAAGTAGTAAAATTATGCGAGGTTTGAAAAGTAATGTTACTTACCAAACCAGCACTTGTATTTACTTTAGAAAATAAAGCATATTTATGGTGGTTGATAGAAAGTGTACTTACATCGTTAACGGTAGCTACTACCTCAGATGCAGCTAAATTTGTTTGCAACCATGGTAAAGATGTAGCATTGGTTTCTTGACTATCAGATCTACTCATATCTACCAGTATTTTGATATTCACCCCTCTAGTTTCGGCATTCTTCAAAGCATCCATTAAAGGCTGATAATTAATCAGATAAATAGATATCCTAATTTGCTCTCCGGCCGGTGTATTATCAACTAAAGAAATTAACCTATCCAAAATAACGGTAGAAGTACCTTCTCTAGCAATAGTAGATGCATTGGTAAAAAGCACCTCTGGAAATGTAATATTAACCTGTGCTTTTAAGGATAAATTCATCATGTTAAACATCATGAATAGCATCCCCATTTTAAAAAGTAATTTTCTTATCATATTCTCTTTATTTCTATTTATAATATTCTGTTTTACAATTGTTTACTACAAAATCACAACTTAAATTTTAGGCATAAAAAAGGAGCCTCAAGGGTTTTTAGCCCTTAAGAAACCTTATAAGTATTATGTGTTAATGACTAGTTTTTAATTTGAGTATATCACTTGTCCATTAAGCGAAGAGAAAAGTTAAACCTATCCGGATGTGTTTAACTTTTATTTCCTTCGGGCATTAAAAATTATATTGTTGCTAATCGTTTAATTTCATCTTTCCAGGTTAATAAGCTTAAGAATATAGTTAAGACACAAGCCATTACCAAAACGTAAAAGCCTCCGTCCCATCCCCAAGCATCAACAATGTAACCAATAGCAATATTGGCAAATACAGAACCTCCCAAGTATCCAAATAAACCGGTAAAACCTGCTGCTGTACCAGCCGCTTTTTTAGGTACCAAATCCAAAGCTTGTACACCAATTAACATCACTGGACCATAAATAAGAAAACCAATAACAATTAAAGAAATGTTATCTATCATGGGGTTTCCGGGCGGATTTTTCCAATACACCAGTACAGCTATCATTACCAAAAACATAAAAACGATGGTTGCTGGTACTCTTCTTCCATTAAAAACTTTATCGCTTAACCAACCACACAATAGTGTACCTGGTATCCCGGCATATTCATAAGCAAAATAAGCCCAACCAGATTCTGACATAGAAAAACCTTTTACTTCCTTTAAATAAGTTGGTGCCCAGTCTAATACGCCATACCTTACCAAATACACAAAAACATTAGCTATAGCGATAAACCATAAAGCTTTATTAAAAAGTACATAATCTAAAAAAATACGCTTGGCGCTGAGTTCTTTCTCTGTTTCTAGCGAAACTTCACCTTCATTTTTATAAACTTCTATGGGTGGTAAGCCGCATGATTGCGGCGTATCTCTTACTAAAATATAAGTTAGAAGTGCTATGGCTAAAGCGATAAAACCAGGGAAATAGAAATTGCTATGCCAATCGTTAAATATGGCTAAACCCAAAATAGCTAAAGGACCAATAAGACCGCCACCAACATTGTGTGCTACATTCCAGATCGACATTTTAACTCCTCTTTCTTTCTTAGAAAACCAATGTACCATCACGCGACCACATGCCGGCCAACCCATTCCTTGAAACCACCCATTAAGAAACAATAAGGTAAACATGATAGCGATAGAGCTTGTAGCAAAAGGAAAAAAGCCCATCAAAATCATGGTAAAGGCAGATAAAACTAAGCCTAATGTCAAAAACTTACGAGCATCGCTTCTGTCTGATACGTTACCCATCAAAAACTTACTAATTCCGTAAGCAATAGAAACTCCGGATAATGCTAAACCTAAATCTCCTTTAGAATAGCCCTGCTCTATTAAGTTAGGTATAGCCAAAGAGAAATTTTTTCTTACTAAATAGTAACCTGCATAACCAATAAATATCCCTAAAAAAACTTTCCACCTTAATTGCTTATAGGTAGGGTCTATTTTTTGTTCTTGTATAGGAGGTTGATGCTTTGCTGGATCAAGAAAAGATAATTTCATGTATCTTAAAGATAATTAGCTATTAAAATAAGTTTGGATAATCGGATATAATACCATGAACACCTAATTCTTTTAGTTTTTCTATATCTTCTTTGGTATTAACTGTCCATGGTATCACTTTTATACCTTGTTTTTTACAAGTTTCTATCAGCTCCTTATTTACTAGCTTATAAGCCGGACTATAGATATCTGGTTTAAAATTTAATTGTTTAAGATGATTTTCTAGTGAGCCTTTAGAAACCAAATAAGCGGTTTTTACTTCTGGATATTTTTGATGAACAATTTCTAAAGAGCGAGGATCAAAAGATTGAATAATTAATCTATCTATTATGCCTTTTTTCTTAATGACTTTCATTAATCGCTTCACAAACTCTTCTGGTGCTGGATGTAATTCGCCATCACCTTTTGGAGTAATCTTGGTTTCCATATTGTAATGAGGAGCCGGATAACCTTTTTCTTTAGCATAGGCCTCAGAAGCATCAATCAAATCCTCTAGAAGTGGGATATTTACTTTCAGTTTCTTTTGCTCTGGAAATAAAGGATGAAATTTAGAACCTACATCATAAGTTTTAATTTCTGCATAATTCATTTGGTAAAGCTTTAAACCTTTTCCTTTAGGTATTTCCTTACCATTTTGATCTAATGCAAATACATCCGAAATATAGGGATCATGAGAAACCAATACCTTTTTATCTTTACTGATAGCAATATCCATTTCTAAAGTAACACCATAATCAAGCGCCAATTTCATGGCCGGAATAGTATTCTCTGGCATTAACCCTCTACTTCCACGGTGCCCTTGTTTATCAAAATTTGATTGTGCCATACTAAAAAGGTTAGAAAAAATCAACCATAAAGCTAATACTAAATTTCTCATCTATTTAAATTGTGTATACAATGCTAAACAAAAAGAAACAAATAAAAAAATAAAATAACAAATAAAAATAAAAAGGAAACAAAAAGATAATGATTAGTTAATAATGGGTTTTTATTGAGATTCTCAGCATATCAATTATCGTTTATATAAGATGTAATCAGTATTAATGGGATCTAAGCCTACTGATTTAAATTCTGTAGCAATTTGTGCCCTATGGTATGTAGAATGATTGATTACATGAAACAATATATCACTTATACTACTATTAAAAAGCAATCCGTTACTGGTTTTATAACTGATAATGATATGGAAATCGAAATCGTCTAAAATCTGCAAAGTTTGCTGATGGTTAGTAGCGTTAATATTTGATAAATCATTAATTGGATGAATTTCCCAAACACCAAAACTAGATTGCAGAGGATTGATTCTGTTATTCCATATTTGATGTGCGTTAAGGATATGATTATAAAGCTTTACGGCTTTCTCTGAAAGCTTATCAGGATATTCATTATAGACACTTCCTAATTTTGTATTAGCATAATGATTATAATCGAATAATTCTTTAAAAAAGGGTTTCATAAAATCGAATGAATAGAAGTAATTTCAGTAGTATAGGGTTATATGTTTTGTAAAAGCTAAACTTGGCTTTCTTTAATCAATTTTTCAACTTCTAATTTCAGCTTAGGTAAGTGATGAGTAAGTACCGACCATATATTTTCATCAGAAATATTATCGTAAGCATGGATAACTTGATTTCTTAATCCTAAAATAGCTCTTGAATTATTTATCTTTTCAACAAAAGAACTATCGCGGGTAATAATCCTATTTACTGCCTCCCCAATAATTTCCAGGTTTCTTTCTACCGCTCTTTTGAGCATGATGTTCTCTTTGTATTTCAGGAAGTCTTTTTCTTTACCTTTGAAAAAACTTTCAATTTCATCAACACAAATTTTAATATCAAAAAGCCATTTTAAAATTCTTTCATCCATAAACAAGCTCTTTGGATTTATTAATAGAATTGATTAAAATAGGATTTTTTAAGGTTTGCTCTTCTAATAGGTCTACTTTACGTCCAAATAATTGCTCTAACTTTCCTTTAAAATTTATGTAGTTATCAAAATAATTTGATAAATCCATGGATTTAAACTTTACAAGAAAATCTATATCACTCTTATTAGAAAAGTTTTGATTTAAAGCCGAGCCAAACAAATACATCCTCTCTACCTGATAGGCACTACATAGTTTTATAAATTTCTCAATATGCTCATCCACTACATGCATAACAACAAATTTATTAAAATTTTCTTTCGCTGTCTTAACAATTATCACTAAGCCATTAACATGACGTTATCTATCTCTAACCAAAAAAACTATTTACAAATCAACATTTTACTAGAAAATGATCTTCCTATCAGCAAAGTAGATAACATGAGTACAAATATCCGTTTAAACCCCTTGACAATTAAAGATAAAGCCCTATCTTTGCAGTCCCTAAAAATTAGGGATAGAACATATTTATAAATAATTTAAAACAAAGCAAGTGAATACGTTAAGTTACAAAACTGTCTCTGCTAACAAAAAGACCGTTGACAAACAATGGATTGTTGTTGACGCTCAGGGCGAGATTTTGGGGCGCTTGTGTTCTAACATCGCGAAAGTGATTAAGGGCAAAAACAAGCCAGGGTACACCCCACACGTAGACTGCGGCGATAATGTAATTGTTATCAATGCAGACAAGGTTAGACTAACTGGTAATAAATTAGGTGATAAAACCTATATTTCTTACACTGGTTATCCAGGTGGTCAACGTTTTATTTCTCCAAAAGAGTTATTAGCAAAACATCCTGAAAGAGTAATCGAGAAGGCTGTACGTGGTATGTTACCTAAAAACAGATTAGGAAGAGCAATCTTCAAAAACTTATATGTTTATGCAGGTAATGAGCATCCACATGTTGCGCAAAACCCTAAAGAAGTTAAATTTTAATTAAAGGAGAAAGAAAATGTCAGTTACTAACACTTCTGGAAGAAGAAAAACTGCAGTTGCCCGCATTTATTTAACTGAGGGTAATGGTCAAATTACCGTAAATGGTAAAGATTATACAGAATATTTCCCAACCTTACCTTTACAATACATTGTTAACCAATCCTTCATCGTTGCTGAAGTTACTGGTCAATACGATGTTAAAGTAAACGTAGCGGGTGGTGGTATTAAAGGTCAGGCTGAAGCTGTTCGTTTAGCGATTGCTAAAGCTATTGTTGAATTAGATGGAATTAGAAAACCTGCTCTAAGAGCTAAAGGCTTAATGACACGTGATAGACGTATGGTTGAGCGTAAGAAACCAGGTAGAGCTAAAGCTCGTAAGAGATTCCAGTTCAGTAAACGTTAATTTTAGGAGGACACAACAATGGCAAGAACAACTTATCAGGACTTATTGGATGCAGGTGTACACTTTGGACACCTTACCCGCAAGTGGAATCCTAAAATGGCGCAATACATTTTCATGGAGCGCAATGGAATCCATATTATCGACTTAAATAAAACTTTAGTAAAAGTTGAAGAGGCTGCAGCTGCTATCAAGCAGATTGTAAAATCAGGTCGTAAAGTATTATTTGTTTCTACAAAGAAACAAGCTAAAGACATCGTTGCAGAATACGCAAGATCTGTAAATATGCCTTATGTAACCGAAAGATGGTTAGGTGGTATGTTAACTAACTTTGCTACCGTAAGAAAGTCTATTAAAAAGATGACTAACATCGATAAAATGACTAAAGACGGTACTTACGATGTATTATCTAAAAAAGAAAAATTAATGATACAGCGTGAGCGTATTAAATTAGAAAACCTTTTAGGAGGTATCGCTGATTTAAACCGTTTACCTGCAGCATTATTCTTAATAGATGTTAAGAAAGAGCATATCGCTGTTACTGAGGCGTTAAAGTTAAATATCCCAACTTTTGCAATGGTGGATACTAACTCTGACCCTTCTAATATTGATTTCCCTATTCCTGCGAATGATGACGCAACTAAATCTATCTCTTTAATCGCTGGCATTATTGTTAAAGCTATTGAAGAAGGTTTAGAAGAGCGCAAGCAAGAGAAAGAAGCAGAATCTGACAAAGAAGCAGCAGCAGAAAAAGCTAAAGCTGATGCTCCAGCAGGTGAAGCTAAAAAAGCAAGAAAAGCTACTGAAGTTACTGCTGAGGTAACAGAAGAAGCAAAAGGCGAATAAGAGCCTCACCCTACCTCTCCGAAGGAGAGGAGTTATAGAGTGGCCATGCTTATTTATATTTTTAATTAACAAAGTATTAACGTCCTGTCTTCCCCCCTCTTGGGGGGATAGAGGGGGGCTAAATTTTATAAAATGTCTACAGTACAAATTTCTGCAGCAGATGTAAATAAACTTCGCCAACAAACTGGCGCAGGTATGATGGATTGTAAAAAAGCTTTAACAGAGTCTAACGGCGATTTTGAAGCAGCAGTAGATTACCTACGTAAAAAAGGTGCTAAAGTAGCAGCTTCTCGTCAGGATAGAGATTCTAACGAAGGTGTTGTTATCGCTAAAACTACTGCCGATGGTAAAAAAGGTGTTGTAGTAGAAGTAAACTGCGAAACAGATTTCGTAGCTAAAAATGCTGATTTTATCGCATTTGCTGATGCTATCGCTGCTAAAGCTATCGAAACTAACCCTTCTTCTTTAGAAGATTTATTAGCTCAAGAACTAAATGGAACTAAAATTTCTGACTTGATATTAGACCAAACTGGTAAAATTGGTGAGAAAATTGGCGTTTCTAAATACGAGGTTATTGAGGCTGAGAAAGTTGTTGCTTATATCCACGGTAACTACCGTTTAGGTGTATTGGTTGGTTTAACCCAAGATGCAGCTGGTGTTGATGAAGCTGGTAAAGACGTAGCTATGCAAATTGCTGCTATGAGCCCAGTTGGCGTTGATAAAGACGATGTTGATGCAAGAGTAATCGAAAGAGAACTTGAAATTGCTAAAGAGCAAATCAGAGCAGAAGGTAAACCAGAAGAAATGGTAGAAAAAATTGCTGCTGGTAAATTAAACAAGTTCTACAAAGAGCAAACTTTATTAAATCAAGAATTTGTTAAAGATTCTTCTAAAGATATCAGAGCTTTCTTAAATGGAGTTTCTAACGGTTTAACTGTTAAATCTTTCAAGAGAGTTGTTTTAGGAGCTTAATTGAGATTTGAGTAATGCGTATTGAGTAGTGAGATAGCTTAATAAATCGAGAAAATTAATAATTAGATTTGAGTAATGCGTATTGAGTAGTGAGATAGCTTAACAAATCGAGAAAATTTAAAAAAATCCTCATCTTTTACTAGATGGGGATTTTTTGTATCTGGATTTAGCTAAATCTAAATTGTTATTTTATTTAACAGGATAATTCCTATTTTTGCCAAAATCCCCCTTTAATGAAATATAAGAGAATTTTACTGAAACTAAGTGGAGAATCCCTAATGGGAGATCAACAATATGGTATTGATAATGCTAGAGTATTACAATATGCAAAAGAGATAAAAGCAGTTAAAGAAGAAGGCGTTGAAGTTGCTATTGTAATTGGCGGAGGGAATATTTTTAGAGGTTTGAGTGCAGAAAAATCTGGTATGGACAGGGCGCAAGCTGATTATATGGGCATGTTAGCAACCGTAATTAATTCTATGGCCCTTCAAAATGCTTTAGAAACCGTTGGCGTTTACACTCGTTTACAATCAGCCATTAAAATGGAACAGATTTGTGAGCCTTACGTGAGAAGAAGAGCCATGAGGCACTTAGAAAAAGGAAGAGTTGTAATTTTTGGTGCCGGAACGGGTAATCCATATTTCACTACCGATTCTGCCGCAGCATTAAGAGCTATTGAGATTAAAGCTGATGTTGTTTTAAAAGGAACCAGGGTAGATGGTATTTATACTGCAGACCCTGAAAAAGACGCTACAGCTACTAAGTTTGACCATTTATCGTTTACTGAGGTATACGATAGAAATTTAAATGTAATGGATATGACAGCTTTTACGCTGTGTGATGAAAACAATCTTCCTATTATTGTATTTGATATGAATAAGCCTGGTAACCTGATGAAATTGATTAAAGGCGAAACTATAGGCACTTTGGTTAAATAAAGAACTAATTTTACGTAAATAAATTAAAGATGAACGAGTTTATTAAGTTAGAATTGGAAGAGGCAACCTCAACCATGCAAAAAGCTTTAGCCCATACAGATAGTGAGTTTACTAAAATTAGAGCGGGCAAAGCATCTCCAGCTATGTTAGATGGTATAATGGTTGAATATTATGGTACTCCTACACCACTTACGCAAGTAGCTAATATCAACACACCAGACGCAAGAACCATTGTGGTACAACCTTGGGAAAAATCTATGATTGGCCCTATTGAAAAAGCTATCATGATTTCTAATGTAGGCTTAAATCCTCAAAATGATGGACAGCTGATAAGATTGAATGTACCTCCTTTAACAGAAGAAAGAAGACGCGATTTAGTGAAGAAAGTTAAAGAAGAAGCAGAAACTGGCAGAATCAGCATTAGAAATATCAGAAAAAACACCAATGAGAGCATCAAGAAACTAAAAAATGATGGTGCTTCCGAAGATGAAATTAAAGTTGGCGAAGCTGAAGTACAGAAAATTACCGACGCTTACATTGCCAAAATAGACCAATTGGTTGAGTTGAAAGAGAAAGACATCATGACTGTTTAAGTCAAGTCTTGTCTGTAAAATAAAAAAGGGAACATTGCTATCGCTTTGTTCCCAATTACTGTTAGTTAGTCAGTGTATTATCTTTAACCTTAAGTAGGTATTTCTTCTTCTAATCTGATTGATTTTAAGGGTAAATTAAAAGCATCTGCCACTCCCTTATAGACTACTTCTCCCCTTACAATGTTTAATCCTTTAAATAGTTCTTCATTTTCTTTAACAGCTTTTACCCATCCTTTATTGGCTAATTGCAATGCGTAGGGTAAAGTAGCATTTGTTAATGCTAAAGTAGAAGTATAAGGTACAGCACCAGGCATATTAGCCACACAGTAATGTACAATTCCATCTATCATAAATATAGGATTCTCATGTGTAGTAGGCGTACAAGTTTCTATACAACCACCTTGGTCTACTGCTACATCAACCAAAACCGTTCCCGGTTTCATTAACTTCAACATAGAACGTGTAACTAAATGAGGCGCCTTAGCTCCTGGAATTAAAACCGCTCCTACAATTAAATCTGCTGTTTTTACAGCTTCTTCTAAATTATATTCATTAGAAATTACCGTATCTACATTGGCAGGCATAATATCTTCTAGATGGCGTAACCTTTGCAAATCAACATCCATAATGGTGACATTTGCACCTAAACCTGCGGCCATTTTAGCTGCCTGTGTTCCAACAATGCCGCCGCCAATAATTAAAACGTTAGCAGGCTTAACTCCGGCAACACCGCCTAGTAAAACACCTCTTCCACCGGTTGGCTTACCTAGATATTTAGCGCCTTCTTGTATGGCCATTCTGCCTGCAACTTCAGACATTGGGATTAAAAGCGGTAAACTTCTATCTTTTTTCTCTACAGTTTCATAAGCTAGGCAGATAGCCTTACTAGCAATCATAGCTTTTGTTAAAGCCTCTGATGATGCAAAATGAAAATATGTAAATATCAGTTGGTTTTCTTTTACTAAAGGATATTCCTGAGCTATAGGTTCTTTTACCTTGCAAATCATTTCTGCAATAGCATAAACCTCTTCAATAGTATCCAGTAATTGAGCACCTGCTTTTGTATAATCTTCATCAGTAAAACCACTACCTAAGCCTGCTGATTTTTGAATATATATCTGGTGACCATTCTTTATAAATGAAGCTGCACCTGCTGGAGTAACTGCAACCCTATTCTCGTTATTCTTTATCTCTTTCGGTACTCCTATTACCATATTTTATTTTGTTCTTTTAGTATTTTTAAGAATTTTACTAAAGTGAAGCTAAATTACAACATCAGAATATTTTTTTATCATATCTAAAAAAATAAGAAAATACTTATATTTATTATTTATTAAAAAGAATATTATTCTTTTGGTATCGATAAATACACTTATTAAAATAAAATTTTTCTTATTTATTATTGATGGAAATAGATAAAACGGACCTTAAAATATTGAAACTTTTGCAAGAAAATGCGCAGCTCACCTTTAAAGAGATTTCTCAAAAAATCAATTTATCTATCACACCTGTACATGACAGGATTAAAAGAATGGAGAAAGAAGGGGTGATAGAAAAATATGTTACCATTTTAAACAAGAAAAAAGTAGATACTGCTCTGGTTGTTTTTTGTAATATCACTTTAGACAAGCAAACTAGGCATAATTTTACGGAATTTGAAGAACGGGTTACACAGTTTCCAGAAGTAGTAGAATGCCACATTGTTTCCGGAGGTTTTGATTATCTGCTTAAAATAATTACCAAAGACATGGAGAGCTACAACCAGTTTCATCAACAGAAATTATCTGTCATGAGTACAGTGGCACACATCCATAGTTTTTTTGTGATGTCTGAAATCAAAAGTACTACGGTTTTATATTTGGGGGATTAAACCAAATAAACCGTTAAACTTCTTGCCCCGTGTGCCCCTATCACTAAACTTTGCTCGATATCGGCGGTTTTGGATGGACCAGCAATAAAAACACCAAAGCCTGTTTCGGTAATGCTTAGTTTTTGATATGCTTGATACATGTTATCTACCAAAGTAGCTTTAGCTAAAACGATAAATAAATGCTGGCAAATGAAAGGCAATAATCTGTTGCCCATTTGCGCCTCATACAACCATACCGAGCCATTCTCGGCCACACCTAAAGTTGCTTGTAAATAGGCTCTATCTACGCGTTCTAAATCAAATGATGTTTGGGTTTTTAAGGCAGCATCATGACTAAAAATAGTATCCACAACAAAGTCGCCCAACTGTTGGTGTTTAGCTATTTCTTCTTTAACCTGTTCTGTATTTTCTAAAGCAATAACCTTACCCCCAATGCCCTCTAAAACTAATTTAAACTGAGCTATCTTATCATCATAATGAGTTAAATACTCGTCTGATAGTTGAGGTAAATCAACCAGAGCTGGTTTATTTGCTGTACATGTTGCTAATATTTTTTCTCTTGCGCTCATTTGTTTTTGTTTTGTTGATACCAATCGTGAAAACTTTGCTTTGGCACTTCTGGCATTTCTCTTTGTTTATACCAAACGTTTAACTTGTTATTACCTAAGAAAGGCATCGTTCTTAAAAACCATCTTCCAGATTTGCCAGCCCATCTATAAATTCTAGGATGAGAGAATAGCCATGCCATACCTTTCATAGCGATTTTCTTTTCCGGCTTCACATATCCTTCTTCTACAATAACTTGTCGCCATTTCCACAATTGCTCATGAATATCAATCTTAACTGGGCAAACATTGCTACAAGAGCCACATAAGGTTGATGCAAAAGGTAAATCGGCGTTGGCTTTCATATCTAAATTAGGATTTAAGATAGAGCCAATTGGGCCTGCAACGGCAGTATGATAGCTATGTCCGCCACTACGTCTATACACCGGGCAAGTATTAAAACATGCTGCACAACGAATACATTTTAACGAATTTCTAAAATCGGCCCTGCCTAATTGCTTTGTTCTGCCATTATCAACAATAATGATATGCATCTCTTGACCTGGCCTTGGTTTTTGAAAATGACTAGAATAGGTAGTGATAGGCTGCCCTGTTGCGCTTCTGGCTAATAATCTTAAAAACACGCTCAAATGTTCTGTTTTAGGGATAATTTTCTCAATCCCCATACAAGCTACATGAATTTTTGCGGTATGAGCACCCATATCGGCATTACCCTCGTTGGTACAAACCACAAAGCCCCCAGTTTCTGCAATGGCAAAATTTACCCCTGTAATAGCCAGTTCAGACTGAATGAAATGGTCTCTTAAATGCTGTCGGGCGGCTTCAGTTAAGTATTGAGGGTCGTTATTACCTTCTTCGGTTTGTAAGTGCTCATGAAAAGTTTCACTTACATCTTGCTTTTTCAAGTGAATTGCAGGTAAAACAATATGACTAGGCGCTTCATCACGTAGTTGCACAATACGCTCGCCCAAATCGGTATCTACGACTTCTATGCCCTGCTTTTTCAAATAATCATTTAAATGACATTCCTCAGTAAGCATACTCTTGCTTTTCACAATGCGGCTGATCTTATTCTCTTTTAAGATTTTATGCATCAACTGGTTATGCTCTAAAGCATCGGCAGCCCAATGGATTTTTATGCCATTAGCTTGGGCTTGTTGCTCAAAAGCTGTGAGGTAATTATCAAGGTTTGAAAGCGTATGATTTTTTATTTGTGATGCCCATTCTCTTAGCTGCTCCCACTCCGCAATGCCATGTACGGCTTTATCTCGCTTTTGGCGAACAAACCATAAGGTATCATCATGCCAATCTGTTCTGGCTTCATCTTTTATAAATATTTCTGCCGCAGCAGCGTGGTCTAAAGTCTTTAAATTACTCATGATTTAATATTTCTGCCAGATGTATGGCCTTTACTTTACTACCTTGTCTTTTTAAAATTCCTTCTAAGTGCATCAAGCAGCTTACATCGCCAGCGGTAATATAATCTACCTCGTTTTTTTGGTGCTCTTCTATCCTATCTTTGCCCATTTTCACACTTACAGCTTCTTCAAATACACAGAAAGTGCCTCCAAAACCACAGCATTCATCTTTACGCTCTGGATAAGACAGTTGCAAACCTTTAACTTTTTGTAACAATTGCTCTGGCTTAGAGAACTGCGGTAGTACCCGCTCTGTCATAGATGATAAATGCAAACCTCTTTGTCCGTGGCAACTGGTATGAAAACCAACTTTGTGTGGGAAGTTTGATGTCAGATGCTCTACTTTTAAAATATCAACCAAAAACTCGGTAAGCTCATAAATAGTATTTCTAATTTTTTGTGCCTTGGCGGGATTTTTATCATCCTTAAGATGCTCTTTAATATGCAAAACACAACTTCCTGATGGCGCTACGATATAATCATATCCATCAAAATTGGCAACAAAGTTTTTATCACAGCCACCAGTTAAAGCAGAAAAACCACTATTGGCCATAGGCTGTCCGCAGCAGGTTTGATTTTCTGGATAATCAACATCACAACCCAATTTTTTTAACAATTGATAGGTTGCGATACCCACTTGAGGGTAAAACTGATCTATATAACAAGGAATAAAGAGTCCAACTTTCATGAATGCAAGGTTTATGATTGCGATTTGAAAAGTAAAACTACAGCGAATTGTATTTTTAAACTACCACGCCTTTAACCAAAATTGATACTATTTTAACATAAATAAATAATTATTACTAGTTTTAGATTATAATAACATCAAAATATGAAGCCACACTTACTTAAAATAGCTTTAAACCCCGAGCATTCTTTTAATGTAAGGTATGATGTAGTACCTCATTTTTATGATAAATGGCACTATCATCACGAGATAGAATTGGTTTATATTATCAAAGGAACCGGACTACAATTTATTGGAGATGAAATTTATAGATGGCAACCTGGTGATATGTTATTGATAGGTTCTAACCTTCCACATTTATGGCGTAGTGATGAAGAGTTTCTTTTACCAAATTCATCAGAAAAGGTTGAGGCCATTGTGGTACATTTTTTACCTACTTGCTTTGGTGCTGATTTTTTTAGTTTACCAGAACATCAAGATATAGCGAGGCTACTTCATCAAGCTAAAAAGGCTTTTAGAATACAAGATGGATGTAGAGATTTAGTAGCCGATAAACTATTTCAATTACTTCATGCAACTAAAAGCAAGCGAACTATTTTATTGTTAGATATTTTAGCTGATTTAGCTGATAGTCCGCTTAAAAACCCTGTTTTAGATAAAGAATCGGATTTTATTAATCAAGCGAGTGAGATGGATAGGCTAAATAACATATACCAATACATCCTCAATAACTTTACAGAAGAGGTGAGTTTAGACCAAGCGGCACAAATTGCCCATTTAACACCTCCGGCTTTTTGCAGATACTTTAAAACCAGAACAAGAAAAACTTTCTCTAGATTTTTATTAGAGTTGAGAACTGCACATGCTGCCAAGCTCCTCACAGAAAGTTCTAAAACAGTAGCAGAGATTTGCTACGAAAGTGGTTTTAACAATTTTTCTAATTTTAATAGGCATTTTAAGAATATTATTGGAAGAACGCCTTTAGAGCATAGGAGGATTTTTAAAGTGTTATAGCTTGTAGAGCAACCCTATGTGATGTATCACTACATCCAAAAGACGATGGAATAAAAAATAGTCATGCTCACCACCCAATCATGCTGACGATAGGAAGCAACACACAAGCTATGTGAGCCACTTGCAGGTTGCAAACTTGTATAGTGAGATGTTTCACTCTGTTCAACAACACGGAAAAAACCGCCGTCATGCTCAACAACCAGTCATGCTGACGATAGGAAGCAACGCATAAGCTAGGTGGCTACTTGCAAGCTGAAAACTTGTATAGTGAGATGTTTCACTTCGTTCAACAAGACGAAAAAAAACGCCGTCATGCTCAACAACTAGCCATGCTGACGATAGGAAGCAACACACAAGCTATGTGAGCCACTTGCAGGTTGCAAACTCGTATAGTGAGATGTTTCACTTTGTTACCATTGACGTTTTTTATAATGAACTGATTATCAGGGTTATTGTATTTTGTAAAAAACGTCATTACATATTGATTTATATGAAATATATTAGACCTCAACAAGACGAAAAAAAACGCCGTCATGCTCAACAACTAGCCATGCTGACGATAGGAAGCAACACACAAGCTATGTGAGCCACTTACAGGTTGCAAACTTGTATAGTGAGATGTTTCATTTCGTTACCATTGACGTGTTTTATAATGATTTGATTATCAGAAGTGTTTAATTTTATAAAAAACGTCATTTCATATTGATTTATATGAAATATATTAGACCTCAACAAGACGAAAAAAATCGCCGTCATGCTCAACAACTAGTCATGCTGACGATAGGAAGCAACACATAGGCTAGGTTGCTACTTGCAAGCTGCAAACTTGTATAGTGAGATGTTTCACTTTGTTAGTAGCGCTAAAAAAAAATCAAAAAATTTAATTTTAAGAAAATTAAACTATTTTTATGATATGCAAAAAGGAGGTGTCGTTTACATTATGACTAATAAATATCGTACAACGCTATATATCGGTGTTACCTCAAATTTGCCAGCCAGACTAAACCAACATAAAACTCATTTTTATCCTAAAAGTTTTACAGCTAGATATGAACTAACATTTCTAATTTATTTTGAGTGCTTTTTTAGAATAGAAGAAGCGATAGGTAGAGAGAAAGAACTTAAAGGATGGAGAAGGTCAAAGAAAAATGCTTTGATACAATCCTTTAATCCGAAATGGGAAGATTTATCACACCAAATAAAAGAATGGTAAAAAAGATTTTTTATCATCCTGATAATCTCTTGTACAGAAGAAAGGAAGCCACGTACAAGAAAGGTAATCCAACTGTAAGACGTAAACTTGTATAGTGAGATGTTTCACTTTGTTCAACAAGACGAAAAAAACCGCCATCATGCTCAACAACCAGTCATGCTGACGATAGGAAGCAACACATAGGCTAGGTGGCTACTTGCAAGCTGCAAACTTGTATAGTGAGATGTTTCACTTCGTTCAACAAGACGAAAAAAACCGCCGTCATGCTCACCACCCAGTCATGCTGACGATAGGAAGCAACACACAAGCTAGGTGAGCCACTTGCAAGCTGCAAACTTGTATAGTGAGATGTTTCACTTCGTTCAACAACACGGAAAAAACCGCTGTCATGCTACCATTGACGTTTTTTATAATAAACTGATTATCAGGGTTATTGTATTTTGTAAAAAACGTCATTTCATATTGATTTATATGAAATATATTAGACCTCAACAAGACGGAGTGAAAAAACATCGTATTAAAGTTTACAAAGTGGTCCCGGCGGGAATCGAACCCACATCTAAAGTTTAGGAAACTTCTATTCTATCCGTTGAACTACGGGACCTTTCAATTTTTGATTTGTTGATTTTTGATTTACGAATGAAATACAAAATCGTAACAACTCGTAAATCAAAAAATTACCTAATTACAGAACCGTTATTGATATCGCTTTCTGTTGGTACTACAAAACTAAGTTTTCCTGATGAATTTTCAGCCATTAAAATCATTCCTTGAGATAAAATTCCTTTAATTTCTCTTGGCTCTAAGTTTACAAGTATACTAACCTGTTGCCCAATGATTTTCTCAGGCTCATAAAACTCTGCAATACCAGATACTACTGTTCTAACATCTATACCAGTATCAATTTTTAATTTTAGTAATTTCTTTGTTTTAGCCACCTTCTCGGCTTCTAGAATAGTTCCTGTTCTTATATCTAAACCAGAAAACTGCTCGAAACTGATGTTTTCTTTAGCAGGAGCTACAACACTAGTCTCCTCTTTTACTTGCTCTAAAGATGCTTTTTTAGCTATTAACTTTTGAATTTGGCGCTCTATCACCTCATCCTCAATTTTCTCGAACAATAAAGCTGCTGTATTTAACTGATGCCCACCTTCAAAAACTATTTCCTCATCAAAAGACAAATTATTTTTAAGATTCAACATCCCAAAAATCTTTTCGGCTGTGTTTGGTAAGAATGCTTGTAAACAAGTTGCAGCATGTGCTATAATATATAAACAATTATGTAAAACTTCTCTTGCAGCTTCCGGATTTTCTTTATAGACTTTCCATGGCTCATGCTCTGTTAAATATCGGTTACCTAAGCGGGCAATTTCCATAGCTGCCGTTTGTGCTTGTCTAAATTTATAGGACTCAAATGCTTGCTCTACTTCATCGTAACAATTGCCAATAGCCTCATGAATAGCTTTATCTGTTAATGTTATCTTACCAGAACCTGTCATGATTCCATCAAAGTATTTATGCATAAGAATCATGACTCTATTCACAAAATTACCTAGGATAGCTACCAACTCGTTATTTACTCTTGCTTGGTAATCTTTCCAAGTAAACTCGCTATCGCTGGTTTCTGGTGCAATAGCAGTTAGGTAATATCTTAATTCATCAATCTTATCGGGAAAATCTTCTAAATACTCATGCATCTCAATACTCCAACCTCTAGAAGTAGACATTTTATCTCCTTCTAAATTCATAAATTCATTAGCCGGAACATTCTCAGGCAAAATAAACTCGCCTTGGGTATGCAACATCACCGGGAAAACAATGCAATGGAAAACAATATTATCTTTCCCTATAAAATGAACCAATTTGGCTTCTTTATCTTTCCAATACAGCTCCCAATCTTTGTTATGGTCTAAAGCCCATTGTCTAGTTGCAGATATGTATCCAATAGGAGCATCAAACCAAACATAAAGTACTTTGCCATCGGCACCTTCAGCAGGAACTTTAATTCCCCAATCTAAATCACGGGTAACTGCTCTAGGGTGTAAACCTCCATCAATCCAGCTTTTACATTGGCCATATACGTTGGTGCGCCAATCATGTTTATGACCTTCTAAAATCCACTCTTTCAACCATCCTTCGTATTTATCTAAAGGTAAATACCAATGTTTGGTTTCCTTTCTTACTGGCTTGTTTCCTGTTAAGGTTGATTTTGGATTGATTAAATCCTCAGGACTTAAAGAAGTTCCGCATTTCTCGCATTGGTCTCCGTAAGCACCATCGTTTCCACAACTAGGGCATGTACCTATGATATACCTATCGGCTAAGAATTGCTTAGCTTCTTCATCATAATATTGTTCTGATGTTTCTACGTTAAAAATTCCTTTTTCGTTAAGATTTCTAAAGAAATCTTGAGCAGTCTCATGATGAATAGGCTCGCTCGTACGATGGTAAATATCAAAAGATATACCCAACTTCTCGAAGCTTTGCTTATTAAGCTCATGATATTTATCAATAATAGCTCGGGGTGTAGTTTGTTCTTTCATAGCTTGGTTGGCTATGGCTGTACCATGCTCATCAGAACCACAAACAAAAACTACATCTCTATTTTTTAAACGTAAATAGCGTACATATAAATCTGCCGGAATGTAGGCACCAGCTAAATGTCCAATATGTTTTGGCCCGTTAGCATAAGGTAGTGCAGCAGTAATGGTATATCTTTTAAATTTATCTTGTCCCAAAGCTATAAATCAGTATTTCTATGAATTTGCAAAGATATATTATTTAGGATAAAGATGAGTAGGATTCAGTTTCGAGTTTTCAGTTGAGAGTTACAATGGTTAGAGGTTGTTTACATCGATATTTAATTTGAGCATCTGTTAACCTTGATAAAAAGATAATCGCATTCGCAAGCTTTTATACTTTAAAGTATATTTGATGTATGTTACAAGCCCCATTTCTTAAAGCTGGTGATAAAATTGCCATTACTTGCCCTGCAAAATCTCTAATGAAGCCAATGGATGATGCTATAAAATTGCTATCATCTTGGGGATTAGATGTCATATTAGGCGATACTGTTCATGCAAAATTTCATCAATTTGCTGGTACTGACGAATTAAGGGCTCAGGATTTCCAGCGCTTTATTGATGACCAAGATGTAAAAGCCATTATTGCCGCTAGGGGTGGATATGGCTCCGTAAGAATCATTGACCAGATAGATTTTTCTCCTCTTTTCCATCATCCTAAATGGATAATTGGTTTTAGTGATATTACGGTATTCCACATGCATTTGCAGAAAATGGGATTGCAAAGTATTCATGCACAAATGCCTGCTACCATTTCTGATAGTACCGCTTTAGGTTTAGAAAGCCTCAGAAAAGCTGTTTTCGGAGAAACACTTCAATATGAAATCCCAGCGCATCCGCTTAATATCCAAGGGACTTGTCATGGTGAAATTATTGGCGGCAACTTAAGTATTCTGATTTCCTTATTAGGCTCTAAAAGTGATATAGATTATAGGAATAAGATTTTGTTTATAGAGGATGTTGGAGAGTATTTATATGCTATTGATAGGATGATAAGAGCCTTAGACCGAGCTGGAAAACTAGCACAATTAAAAGGCTTAATTGTGGGTGGTTTTACAGAATTAAAAGATAATGATATTCCCTTCGGATTTTCTGTAGAAGAAATTATACTAGAAGTAGTGAGTAAGTATCATTACCCGGTTGTATTTAATTTCCCCGCTGGACATATACAAGATAATTGTGCTTTAAGGTTGGGGGGAGAAGTTAGTATCAATAGTTCTTCTCATACTCATATTAAATTTTAAGCTCTGCTTTCAAACTTAAACTTATACCTTATCGGGTGTAAATTCAATATAAAAACATTATTTTATACCCGTTATGATATAAAACAAAAATTATTCTTAAATTTATACCCAAACAGGTATAAATCATGAACAGGCTTAGCCAATTTATTAAAAGTAAAAGAAAAGAATTTGGATTAACTCAAGAAGATTTATCCTACAAGGCAGGTGTAGGTTTGAGATTTATCCGCGATTTAGAACAAGGGAAAGCTCGGTTACAAATGGATAAGGTAAACCAAGTATTGGCATTATTTGGATATGAATTAGGCCCTATAAATTCAAGCAGAAATGAAGAGAGCTAAGGTTTACATGCATAAAGAATGGGCTGGCATATTAACAGAAGATGAAAATGGTTATCATTTTCAGTATCAATCTGATTATTTAAAAAAAGCTAAAGCAGAATCTATAAGTTTAACGCTTCCTCTCTCTGAAAAAAAATATGAGAGCCAAATACTGTTTCCTTTTTTTGATGGCTTAATACCTGAGGGATGGCTTTTGGATATTGCTCAAAAGAATTGGAAGCTAAACCCTCGAGACAGAATGGATATTTTATTAAAAACCTGTCATGATTGTATTGGAGCTGTATCCATAGAAGAAATAATTTAATGATGAAATCTAAATGTTTATATTGCTATAAAGCTATTCTTCATGAAGAATTACTTACATCAGCCGGACAAGATGGTTTTCACCCCAAATGCAGCAAAAAGTTTTTTGGAACAATAACCCCACCTAAGTTAGATTTTACGAAAGACCAAGTTTCAGAACTAGCTAAACAAATAATTAAAAGCCAAAAAGTTATTACAGGTGTACAGCCAAAACTTTCATTAGGGTTTGATAGTCAAAACATAAAGAATTCACGCTTAACTATAGTAGGTATTTTTGGAGAATTTATTTTAAAACCTCATACTACAACTTATCCATCTCTTCCTGAAATAGAGGATTTGACAATGCGCTTAGCAGAACTTAGTAAGATTAATACTGTAAAACATACGCTCATAAGATTAAAATCCGGAGAAATAGCCTATTTAACAAAGAGGGTCGACCGTACAGGAAATGGTAAAATCCACATGGAAGATATGTGCCAGCTAACCGAAAGACTTACTGAGCATAAGTATAGAGGGTCTTATGAACAAATTGCTAAAGTGATAAAAAAATATGCTAGTAATCCCGGATTAGACCTTACCAATTTTTTTGAAGTAGTAGTTTTCAGCTTTTTAACAGGTAATAATGATATGTACCTGAAGAATTTTTCGCTCATTAAAAAACAACATTATATGTTATGCCCCGCTTATGATTTAGTGGCTTCTGAATTGGTTATAGAAGGTGATGAAGAAGATTTGGCGCTTACTCTCAACGGTAAAAAAAGAAAATTAAACAGAAAAGATTTTGAAATAGCCATGGAAAAAAGTGGGTTAGACACAAAGGTGATTTCCAATATTTTTAAAAGGTTTAGTAATCAAATTTCTAAATGGGAAAAACTTATTGATGAAAGCTTTCTATCTGAAAAGCTTAAAACCGACTATAAAAACATCATTATAAAAAAAACTAAACAAATTGAAATATAAACTCAATGCTGTATGCTATTGATAGGATGATAAGAGCTTTAGACCGAGCTGGTAAACTTGCTCATTTAAAAGGCTTAATTGTTGGAGGTTTTACAGAATTAAAAGATAATGATATTCCTTTCGGATTTTCTGTAAAAGAGATTATTCACGATGTTGTAAAGAAATATGGTTACCCTGTAGCCTTTAATTTCCCAGCTGGGCATATACAAGATAATTGTGCTTTAAAGTTGGGGGATGAGATTAGGGTTGATACAAATCAAAGATTAGTGCATGTAAAGCAATGATGATTATTGTATAAGTTTTACTCTAAAATATAACATTAATGCTATTTTAAGTTTTTAACCCAAGCAAAGTAAACTTTCACATTTAAAAGGATTACTTGTGGATGAAGTTACTGATTTAAAAGATAACATCATCCATTTTGGACCTTCTGTAGAGGAAATTATTTACGAAACGATATAGAATTATCATTATCCTGTTGTTTTTAATTCCCCAGCACCTATAGAAAACTATTCAAGATAATCGTAATTTAAACAGTATGATAAGGCTAGAAAAATAAACTTTTTTTATAGGTTAGACCATCTTTAAATAAAATTACTCTTCCCTAAAATTTAAACTAAATTTTTATACTGAACACCTATTAAAAGTAAAGACCCTAATACTTTAAATGTTTTAAAGTATTAGGGTCTTTTCATTTAGAAATTTTACACGAGTTAGTTATAACCTGGATTATTAGGTAATAATAAATCGTTAGTATTTATTGCACTTTGAGGAATTGGATAAAGTTGATCATTAACTGTTCTTCCCTTTGTTTCCAAGAAAACAGTAGCCATAGTTTTTGAAGGAGTAACTGGATCAGGCGTTCTCTTCATATCAGTCCACCGAGTACCTTCGAAAGCAAGTTCAACTCTTCTTTCTTTAATAATTTTTTGTAAATCAATTGTCGTATATCCTGTTAAACCTCTATTTGTCCTAACCGCATTAATTCTTCCCAATGCTATAGCATCCGTGGCACTATTCGTAGTTAAGAATTGAGCCTCGGCAGAAATTAAATACATTTCAGAGATTCTAAGAATATACAGTGGATGTGCACTATTACCATCAGGATCTTGATACTTTTTACAATACCATCCTCCATTTCCAGCGGAAGCAGGAATTTCCTCAATAGAAGCGGCCTTTCGTGTATCATTAGCTTCATAAGCATTTACCAAAGAATTATCTACTGGTAACTCGGCTCTACCACTTCCTGGCATTGTTGGGTGTTGCAAGAAAAAGTCTAATGCATTTTCACCTTCTGTTACGGTATAATTAAGCTTGAATATATGTTCAGTTGACTCATACGGTGGGGTAAACATAGAAGAATAATTATTAGTGATAGCAAAATTAGTAGATGCTATTACTTCATCTGCTAATCTTTTAGCTTCACCATAGTTCTTTCTAATAAGATAAACTCTAGCAAGTAATGCCTTAGCTGCTTCAACTGAAGCAAACTTACTATCTGTAAAAGGAGCAGGGTTTTGAATACTAAAATTTAGGTCTTCAATAATTTTAGTATAAACTTGATCCTCGGTAGATCTAGGTATTTTAACGATATCTCTATTATTAACAATCGGAACAGGACCAAACAAAGTTACCAATCTATAATAACCATAAGCTCTTAAAAAATAAGCTTGACCTAACAAAGGTGTTTTAATATTAGCTGGAATTTCAGAATTACTATTTAAAATCTCAATTAGATCATTTGCCCTTTGAATTACTGCATACGGACCAATAAAATATCTATCGACAAGAACATTACTTGTTAAAATAGCATTATCATCTATTTCACCGTGTTGAAAAAAAGTAGCTCTATACCTTAAGTTATCTGCAGATAAATCCTCTGTAGCGTAACTCAAATAATAAAACGTGGTATTTCCTGTTTGTAATGCATCATAAATTCCATTAAGTAATTTAGGAGCATCAGCCGCTCCAATAACTTCTGGTGAAAGTGAAGCTCTTGGATTAACTTCATCAAGTGCTTTTTCGCAAGATGTAGCAAAAACTAGACTACATGCAACAGCTATATTTAATAATATTTTAGTCTTCATAATTTTTCTTCTTATAAACCAACGTTTAAACCAAATGAAAATGTTTTGAACTGTGGTATAGTACCTTGATCAACACCTGTGTTAGCAATACTAAATGTTGAAGATACTTCTGGATCAAAACCTGTATAATTTGTAAATGTTAAGATATTCTGACCAGTTACAAATACTCTAGCGTTGTTTATTCTTAATTTACTGGTAACATTTTTAGGTAGATTATAGCCTAATGTAATATTTTTTAATCTTAAATAGCTTCCGTCTTCTAAATATCTAGATGATCTTTGATTATTAAAAATACCTTGCGTACCACCAACAGCTCTAGGATATTTTGCATTAGTATTGGTTGGAGTCCATCTATTTTCAAAAACATCTCTAAAAATATTGGCAGCCGGAGCTGTTGCAGAAACTTGACCTCCCAAACTTGCACTACCTCCAACACCTTCGGCATTAAGATTATAGATATCATTTCCGTAAGAAAATTGGAAGAATATACCTAAATCAAAGTTCTTATAAGAAAAATTATTAGTTAGACCTCCGTATAGACTTGGTAGTGGATTACCCATAAATTGTCTATCATCTGCATTAATTGAGTTTGAATTATTGATATCTTCAAACCTCATATCACCTGTTGCAGGATCAACACCTAAGGACTTAATTAAGAAGAAAGAACCTAAAGGTTGTCCAACCGCTGTTCTAACCACAAAACCTGCATCAATTGGCTGATCATTAAATAATGCAGTTACTGTATTTTTATAAGTTGATAAATTCAAAGAGGTATTCCACTTAAATGCTCCAATAAGATTTCTTGAAGAAATAAGGAAATCAAAACCTTCACCTTCTAAATTACCAACATTTTCGAGAATTGAAGTAAATCCTGTAGTAGCAGGTATTGGTCTATTTTGTAATAAGTCAAAAGTTTTTTTCTTGTAATAATCAGCTGAAAAATCAATTCTACTATTTAAAAAAGACACTTCTAACCCAATATCAAATTGTCTGGTAGTTTCCCAACGTAAATCTGGACTACCTATAGTACTTAAGGCAAAACCCGGAGTGTCATCATAATTAAATCCACCTCCTATTAATCTTCTTGAGGTAAAGTTTCCTATTCCTTCTTGATTACCTGTTTCACCATAACTAGTTCTAAGTTTCATTAAGTTTATAAAGTCTAAACCTTGAAAGAATGACTCCTCTGAAATAATCCACCCGGCGGAAACAGAAGGGAAATATCCATATCTTCCTTTATCCGGAAACTTAGTTGAGCCATCTCTTCTTATTGATGCGCCAAGAAGATATTTCTCATCCCAAGCTAAATTAAGTCTAGCAAGCATAGATTCAATTCTAAACTGTGTTATACTGGCAGTACCGGTTGCTATTTGAGCGGCAGATGTTAAATATGGAGTCAAATCAGATGGAAAATTAGTTCCAGTTAACCTATTGTTCTCCCTGTCATTCCATTGAAATTCATGTACTGCTGTAGCATCTAAATTCAACTTATCATTAAAAAAGAATTTATTATAAGAAAGAGTTTGAGTAGTTACAATATTTTGTGTTTGAACATACCCTGAAGAAGCAGCACCGTTTGAGCCAACACCTGGTAATGAAGTTATTGGATCGTAAGTTCTCTGGTCAAGGTAACTGTAATCAATACCTACAGATGACTTGAAACGAAGTTCAGGTAGTATCTTAAACTCTACAAAAGATGAATTAAAGATATTTGATAAATTTATCAAATCATCTGATTGAAACATGTGAGATGGATTACCAAAACTATTAATAGCAAAAGTCCCATCAGGATTAAAAATTGGCTGATCTGGTCTAGCTATTAAAGCTCTTGGAAATGGAGAATATATACTATTATCTATGGGGGTCTCATTTCTTAATGTTCTAGAAAGAGATAAGTTAGATCCAAATCTTATGAAATCATTAATATTATGAGTAACATTGGTTCTAATAGCATATCTATCAAAAGAACCCTTTTTTAAAGCTCCATCCTGATTAAAGTAATTAAAAGAGCTGTAGAATTGTGTTTTCTCATTTCCTCCTGAAGTGAGTGAAAGTTGAAAACTGTTAACTCGAGAATCATCAGAAACAACTTGATCGACCCAATTCACATTATTATCTGGATTGTTGATTTGAGCCTGTGTAAATAATGTTGGTAAACCTCTATTTACTAGTGCTTCATTATACATAGTTCTGTATTCTGACGCATTTAAAACTTCTCTTACATTTGTTAATGACTGATATCCTGTGTAAGTATTAACATTTATAGAAGATTTTCCACCTTTTTTACCAGATTTTGTTGTTATTAAAATAACACCATTAGAACCTCTAGAGCCATAAATAGCAGCAGCAGCAGCATCTTTTAAAACGTCTATAGACTCTATATCTTCTGGGTTAATGTTCGCCAAAGGAGAAATATCCCTATCTGGATTAGCAACAGGATCTGATGGAATAAAATTATTATTACTTGGCAATATTACTCCATCAACCACATATAAGGGCTTATTACCAGCTAGTAAAGAAGATCTACCTCTAACAGCCACATTAATCGGAGCACCCGGTCTTCCTGACCCTGCTGAAACCTGAACACCTGCTAAACGACCTTGTAATGCTTGAGCAATATCAGGAACTGGCTGTTCTTTGATATCTTGAGCACTTACGCTGGAAATAGCTGACGTTACATTCTTCTTGATCTGAGTTCCATACCCAACAATAACAACTTCAGATAGCTGCTTATTGTCTGCCGCTAAGGCAATATTTAAACTGCGTGAGTTAGAAACCGTTACTTCCTTTGTCTCAGTACCTATAAAGCTAACTACCAAAACAGAATTTGTAGAAGGTACTGAAATGCTGAATTGTCCTTTTGAATCTGTTTGAGTTGCAATATTACCGTTTTTCAGTTTTACACTAGCCCCAGGAAGTGGAAGTCCATCCTCAGCGGAAGTTACCGTACCTGTTACGGTACGCTCTTGTGCTATTGCATTTACCGCAACAAACAACAAGATGAATAAACTCTGTACAAGTTTTTTCATACAATTTGAAATAAGTTAGTTAATAAATAGTGTTAATTAATGTTAAATATAATATTATATTATGCTTACATACAAATTTTTTGCATGAAAAAAATCACATTTTCATGTAAACCCTTAATAATCAAGTTATTAAAATATTTCAAATATCTCAATCAACAGCTTGTATTGTTGATATATTGACAATAAAACAACCTTTTTATTGCCAATAAATACAATTACACAACATTTAATTCTATTTTTATGATAGAAATCATGTTATATTAAGAATTTGCTAATTAAAATCCTTAAAAGCTCAATTCTAAAACTATTGGACAATGGTCTGAGTGTTTTGCCTCTGGTAGTATGGAAGCTCTTTTAAAATAAGGTTGTAAAGCAGTTGTAGCCAGATGATAATCTATTCGCCAACCTAAATTTTTTTGTCTTGCTCCTGCTCGATAGCTCCACCAGGTGTAATGGTGTGGGTCTTGATTAAAATATCTGAAAGTATCTATGTATCCACTATTGATAAATTTCTCCATCCAGTCTCTTTCTTCTGGCAAAAACCCTGATGAGTTTGCATTTGATTTCGGATTATGTATATCAATGGCTCTATGGCAAATATTATAATCGCCGCAAATGATAAGTTTTGGGAACTTTTCTTTTAATTCTTGTGCATATACATAAAAATCATCCAGAAACTTAAACTTAAAACCCTGACGTTCTTCTCCGCTAGAGCCTGATGGAAAATAAGCACTCATTACAGAAAAATCATCAAAATCTGCTCTTATGGTTCTTCCTTCTGCATCATACTCGGCTATACCGCAACCATACTCAATATGTTTGGGCTGTATTTTACTTAAAATAGCTGTACCACTATATCCTTTTTTTTGTGCCGGATACCAATAATGGTGATAGCCCAACTGCTCTATTAAAAATAAATCTGCTATTTGGTCTGGTGTTGCTTTAATTTCTTGTAAGCAAACAATATCGGCATCTGTAGCTTGCAACCAAGATAACCATTCTTTATTTATAGCTGCTCTTATGCCGTTTAAGTTATAGGATATAATTTTCATGAGTTTATCAGTGGTCGGTTTTTAGTAATTTGTTTTAGCTATAAGGTCTTAGTATACATCGAAAATTGATAAAAAGCTACTCGTCATAACAAAGGCGTAGCAGTTTATTTTTGAATTTTAACTTTTGAATCTCTTAATTTAAGTTTCTTAACTTCTCTGGGCTTTAAAAGTGATACCTCCATTTTAATGTCTTCTAAAGGTCGGTTGTTGCCATCTACCTTTACACCAGCAATAGCATCCAGCATTTCTAAACCTTTTACAACTTCTCCAAAAACAGTATAATTCCTATCCAAAAAAGGTGTACCACCTATGGTTTTATAAACTTCACGCTGATAGGTCGGTATTTTTTTACCTTCTAAACGATATTGTTCTATTTGATCCAACTCTACATCGGTATATTTTTTACCTTGTACGATATAAAACTGACAAGAGCTAGAAGCTTTAGCCGGGTTATTATCTCGGGCAGCAGCCAAAACACCTCTTTTATGAAAAAGCGTACTATCAAATTCAGCATCAACACGGTAACCTAAATCTCCACTACCTAAAACATCTCCTGCTTTAGCGGTTTTTGAGGCAGGGTCTCCACCTTGTATCATAAAATCTTTAATGACACGATGGAATAGCGTTTGATTTAAAGTCCCCTCCTTCACTAACTTTAAAAAGTTATCACGATGTTTTGGAGTTTGATTATACAACATTAAATAAACCTCACCTTTGTTGGTACTGATTTTTACATATTGATTTTTAGGCTTTGCTGCAAAAACTAAGGTGTTTAACAGGATAAAAATGAGTGTAAAGGAAAATTTTTTTGATGGTTTGTACATGGTTGGTTAGTTTGTTAGTTGGTTAGTTGGTTAGTCCTGATAGCTATTGGGAGTTAAAGGGCTACAAATCAAATAAACTTTCAAAATAGGATACTATTAAAGACTTTAAAATCATTTCTTGCTCTAATAAAGTATAATTGGGTATGGGTTTTATTTTCTTCCAATGCGGCCAACCATCTTGGTCTAAACCTTCTAACTCATAAAAACCCATCTCAGAAAATAAGCGACAGGTTGCGATATGCATTAATTCTTCTTTTTGTCTTTTACTAAACTTTTTTGGGCCTTTTCCTAACTCTTGCACACCTATTAAAAAAAGAATGACTTTCATATCTGGCTTTTCATTATCAAAATCACTAGCCAGAATTTGCTGTAACTTATTAAACTTATGATTAATCTCTGCTGGTATCATTAAAACAAAGATAATTTAAATACAGATAAATAAGCTGCCAAACTGTGTATGATTAATTTTACAAATTCCATAATGAAACATTGTTGCATATTATGCGTTATTAGCTATATTTGCAACGTTAATCAAAATGGGTCATAAAAAAGGAATAAAGTTTTTAGGTTTCTTACTGCTTTTAGCAGTAATACTTTCTTCTATTCCTTTTCATCAACTATTACACCAGCATCAAAACTTAAAAGAGCATACAAATACGTATGAGCTCAATAAGTACGAGCAACACTGCTGTAAACCAGTAAATGTTTTTCATAAGAATGCTGCTATTCTTCAAGAAGATTTTTTTCTTTTCATAAAACAGCAAGAGACGCTTTACCATAACATTTACCAAAATGCTGTCATTTTAAAAAGCTTATCTTTTTCTAATAAAGCACCCCCTGTTTATCTGTCTTAAACATTTCTTTAGTTTTTTACGGATAAATTTTTACACTTAATGAGGTATTTATTAATACTTTCTTTCCTATTTATTTTTACGGAGTTGAGCTTGGCTCAGAATTGTGACTTTTCGATTTTTGGAACTGTTAAAGATGTAACAGACGGAAAAGTTTTGCCTGGCGCTAGCATTAAACTCATTAAAGAAAACCAAGTTACGGTTTCAGAAATTGATGGGCATTTTCACTTTTACAAGTTATGCGCTGGAAATTACATGCTGGAAGTATCTTTTGTGGGTTATAGCTCCACCATCGTGTCTATTGATGTAAAGGGTAAAGCAGATTTAACTATCAGTTTGGAGCCATCATCATCATTATTAAACACCGTAAAAGTATTAGGCACCAAAAGTATTGAAACACCACTTCAAAGTACTGCTAAATTAAAAGACCGAGAATTGGCTTTAACCAGAGGAGAATCATTAGGAGAATCTCTAAAAAAAATACCTGGACTAAACTCAATTCAAACCGGGCCCAGCGTTTCTAAACCGGTGATACATGGCATGCACTCTAACCGGGTATTGATTTTTAATTCTGGCGTACGATTAGAAGGACAACAATGGGGAAGTGAACATGCACCAGAAGTTGATCCTTTTTTAGCAAATGAGATTAAAGTAGTAAAAGGAGCGGCTAGTGTACAATACGGTCCAGATGCGGTTGGTGGTGTTATTTTAATTGAGCCAGCTTCGCTTAATTATGATAACAGGTTTAAAGGTGAAGTGGATTTTGCTGCGATGAGTAATAACCAAATGGGTGCTTTATCTGCAAAAGTTGAAGGCGCTAATAAAGCCAATACTTTTGCATGGCGCTTACAAAGTACTCTTAAACAAGCTGGAAACGCTAAAACTGCTGATTATATTCTGGATAATACTGCTTTTAGAGAGCTTAATGGTTCTTTAGCGTTGGGATACCAAAAAGGTCATTTCAGTAGCGAGCTTTTTGCTAGCTCTTTTAATACTAAATTAGGGATTTTTACCGGTTCTAACATTGGTAGCGAAAGTGATTTGCTGGCAGCTATCCAAAGGCCTAGGCCAGATATTATTGGAGACCGCTCTTATGAAATAGGTCGTCCTTATCAGGATGTGCAACATCAAACTATAAAATTAAAATCTTCTTATTTGTTTGACGAGCTTGGCAAAGCTGTTTTACAATATAGCTTCCAACGCAATATACGCGAAGAATACAGTTTGGTAAGAGGCTCAAATAGTAATAATTATCAATTACAGTTTGAACTTAACACTCAAAATTTAGACCTCTATTTTGAACATAAACCCTTTGGTAATTTTACAGGAAAAATTGGTTTGACGGGAATGTATCAACAAAATTTTTATGATGGAAGTTACTTGATACCCTTTTTTGACAGTTACAATACGGGTGCTTATTGGATAGAGAAATGGTCTAAAAACCGCTTTGAGGTTGAGGCTGGTTTAAGGTTTGATTATAAATATATGCAAGCCAAGTTAAGAAATAACCCACGTGATAATAATAGTCCTATCATTACTCCTGAATTTAATTTTAACCAAACAGTAGGTACATTAGGAGCTTCTTACTTACTAAAAGAGGGCTTAAAAGTTCATGCTACGATGGCTCAAGCATGGCGTCCACCTGCCATAAGCGAATTATTTATTGATGGTATTGTACAAGCACAGGCTGCTTATGTTATTGGAGATAGAAATTTAAAAGAGGAATCGTCTTTAAACTTAAGTACTGGTATTAGTAAAACATCAGGCAAACTTACCGGAGATTTAAGCTTTTATTATGACTTTAATAATGATTATATCTATCTACGCCCCACACAAGAGTTTATACTTACTACCCGAGGCACTTATCGAGTTTTAAGATATGTACAGGTTGATGCTCGTTTTTATGGTACTGATGCTTTTCTAGCTTATCAACTCCATGAAAAATTAAATATAAGCTTGAAATATTCTGGTGTGAGGGCTTACAATAAAGCAAATAACAGCTTTTTAGAACTTATTCCGGCAGATAGAACATCAGCTACTTTAAGTCTAAAACTCCCTGATTTGAAACTTATGAAAAGTAACCTCTTAGATTTTAATGTACAGCATGTTGCCCAACAAAGTAGGGTAAACCCTGGTGCAGAACCTCTGCTCCCACCGGCTGCTTATACCCTTTTTGGTGCAGATTTTACAAGTAATGTCAAATTTGGAAAGCAAATTTTAGGCTTTGGTTTAAGCGCACAAAATTTATTTAATAAAAGCTACAGAGACTATTTAAACAACTTCAGGTATTTTAATGATGACCTTGGACGAAACATCATTATAAGATTAAACATGAAATTTTAACTCGATTATCAACATTTAAAACAATTAAGAACATGAAGAACAAATTTAAATTTTTAGCTTTTGCAGTCCTTTTAATCGGAAGTATTTCTGCTTGTAAAAAAGATGAGCCCCTACCGGATGTAAATGAAGATGAACTGATTACTACAGTAACTTTAAGATTTACTAATGCCGCCAACCCAAGTGATGTGGTTACTGTAACAGCCAGAGATCTAGATGGAGATGGTGGTAATGCTCCGGTTATTGGAAGTATACAATTACGTCCTAATGCAACCTATAATTGGGAAGTAACACAAATTTTAAATGAAACGGAAAGTCCAGCAGAAGACATTAAGGAAGAAATTGAAGAGGAAGATGATGAGCATCTATTAGTTTACACAGCTACGCCAGCAAATTTAATAGCTATAAATATTACTGATAAGGACAGAAATAACTTACCTGTTGGCTTAGCAGGTACAGCAACCACAACAGCAGCTGGAACTGGTAGTTTAAGAGTAACTTTAAGACACCAACCAAATGGTTTAAAAAATGGTACTGCTACCCCCGGAAGTACTGATTTCGAATTTACTTTCCCATTAACTGTGGTAAATCCTAGTTAAGCATTAATTTTTTATTTCATAGAGGTTGTTTATCATGTTTCCTTCAACATGATGAACAACCTCTTTTCATATATTGCCCTACGGAAATTACTATGTTATAACAAGGTAATCACAGGTTACTTATAGGATAATTTACATAGTGAATACCTTGTTAATACCCTGTTAGCACCCTGTTAATGATAGCTATGTCTTGTAAGAAAGACGATAAACCTCAGGCGTTTTAGATGCTGTTAAAAAACTTAAATAGTAACATCAACTTTAACTAAGGGAAACTATTGTTTTAAATTTCTTTTTTACCGATGAGTTTAAACATCATGGCCTCAAAAGTGGAAACATAAGGTTTTTATCTCCACACTTTTTAGCACTATAAAAAGACTATTTCTTTTGAGAAAGATTTAATTGGGATATTATTTCTGCTATGCTTAAGCTTTCTTGTGTACCGCTTTGCATATTCTTAAAAGTTAATTTTCCGCTCTGCATCTCATCGCCACCAATAACAATTACATAAGGGATGTTTTTGTCATTAGCGTATTGCATTTGCTTTTTAATTTTAGTACCAAATGGATAAAGCTCTGCATGAATATTTTGCGCTCTTAGTGATGCTAGTATGGGTAAAGCATATTTTTCTTCTTCTTTACCAAAAACGCATATCAAAACTTTGGTACTTTCTTGTGTTGTATTTGGGAAAAGCTTTAATTCTTCTAAAACATCGTAAATTCTATCAGCACCAAAGGAGATACCTGCACCAGTTAAGTTTTGTAAACCAAACATCCCGGTAAGGTCATCATACCTGCCGCCACCACCAATAGAGCCCATAGCTACTTCGTTGGTTTTCACTTCAAAAATACAGCCTGTATAATAGTTTAAACCACGGGCTAAGGTTAAATCGAGTTCTATTTTAGCTTTGTTGAGCTTAAAACTAGCCAAATAATCAAATACTTCTCTTATTTCTGCAATACCTTTTAAACCATTTTCAGATGTTTTTAAAATAGTATCTAATTGTGCTAATTTTTCTTCGTTAGAGCCTGCCAATAATATTACAGGTTTAAGTGTATGCAAATCATCGGCTGTAAAGCCTTTGCTTAAAAGCTCTTTTTCAACACCTTCTAAACCAATTTTATCTAATTTATCAATGGCAACAGTTAAATCAACAATTTGGGATGGTTTACCAATAAGCTCTGCAATGCCTGTTAAAATTTTTCGGTTATTGATTTTAATGGTAAAATCTGTTAATCCTAGCTTGCTTAAAGCTTCATCGTAAATGCAAATAAACTCGGCCTCGTTAAGTAAAGAGTTTGAGCCAACTACATCGGCATCACATTGGTAAAACTCGCGGTAACGCCCTTTTTGCGGTCTTTCTGCTCGCCAAACAGGTTGTATTTGAAATCTTTTAAAAGGGAAAGCTATTTCATTTTGATGCATCACCACGTACCTGGCAAAGGGTACGGTTAAATCATATCTTAAGGCCTTACTGCATATTTCTGAAGCACACTTATTCTGAATTCTCCTAAACTCATCAAGATATTCCTTGTTTTTCTTTAATGATTCAGGCGTTGGGGGTTCTAAAGTGTTGTCAATTATTGCTCTTTTTTCAGTCCCATCATCTCTAAACTTTCCTACTTTGTAGTCATCCCCATATTTATTTTTAAAAGAATGAACCATATCTATCACATTTTGATTGAGATAATCTACACTATTCAGAATTTTGAAAATCAGCTTATCGCCTTCATCACTATATTTACCGGTTAAAGTATCTAAGTTTTCCATGGTTGGCGTTTGGATTTCTTGGTAGCCAAACTTTTTGAAAACGCTTTTAATAGTGTCGTAGATGTGGTTTCTACGAATCATTTCTACCGGACCAAAATCTCTTGTACCTTTTGGGATGGATGCTTTAATAATTGCCATGCGGCAAAAATAGAAAAAAAGCTTTAGGAAAGCACAGGCTTAAGCTGATGTTGTTTTACTTCAACACATCAGAGAAATACCATTTATCTATGATATTTTGCCTTTCTGCCGGGGTAAGTTTATAAAACTCTGGGTTTTTCTTGATGAAAGTTTTGAGTGCATTTAACTGGTTAAACCAGATTTTGGCATAATCGCCACCATTTTTCATACCATATTTATTCAGAAACTCGGCGTAACTTTTTTCGTTTTTTAGGATTTTAGCTTCATTAGCCTCTAATTCTTTCACAGCTTCTTTAGAAGCCGGAAGTTTAAAATCTGTTCTTTTACTTTCAAATTCTTTTCTGGCTTTTAGGTAAGACATAAAGCTTTCATCCTGATTTAGGTAATAATAAAAGTACTTGATATCTTTTTCCTGCTTTTGAGCAAGAACCTGTAAACCTGCAAATAAGAATAATAGTAAGATAAGATTTTTCATGAAAACGCTATTTTAATACAATGCTAAAGTTTTTAATGCTTTAATTCTTGCAAAAGTTTTTCACACCGTGTGTAAACCATATCAAAAACAGGGGCAAATTCTTCATCGTTATAATAGGGGTCTGGTACAAAAGCATCAGGAATAAAAAGCTTTACTTTTTCTTCTTGTTCAGCCGTTTTAGCCTGAGCGATAACATCACGGTAGTTTTGCTTATCCATCACCAAAATAAGATCAAAAGCCTCAAAATCTGTCGAGCTAAATTGCCTTGCTCTTTGGCCTGTAATGTCAATACCGTTTGCTTTGGCTACCGCAATAGAACGTCTATCTGGTTGACTACCAATATGCCAAGAACCTGTGCCGGCCGAGTCTATTTCCCAGTTTAACCCTTTTTGTTTTACCAAATGCTCCATAATACCATGGGCTAATGGCGATCTGCAGATATTGCCTAAATAAACCATTAAAATTTTCATAAATCTTTATTATAAGTTACATGAAGTTCTTTTTTTTAGAACTATTAAGTGTGGAAGGCTTTGTAATTTACTTTTTATATATAGGGTGTCTTGATGTTTTTTCTGCATCAAAAAATCATATTCAAACTTACCAAAGCGGTAGCAACTGTTCTCAGGCTTATATTTATAGTCTTGGTTTACAAAAGCTCCGTTAAGCTTTAAAGTATCGGCTACTACTAGATAAGTTCCTTTTACATACTCGCTCCAAGTATTGGTATTGTAGCACTCGCCGCCATACAGATTTACTTTAGAATGTGTGTTTATCTGGAGGTAAAAAGAATCGCAAGTAAATTTAAATTGATATTGCTCGTAATTAACCAATTGGTTTTTAAGCGGAATGCTATCTTCTGTCCAGCTACCCTGTAAGAAAGCATCTCCGGTACTTGGTACCTGCTCATTAAAAGAACATGCTTGAAGGAAAAGTAAAAATACGGCAAATAAAATTCCAGATTTATGATTTATCATCCTCATCTTTTTTAGAAACCCAACCGTAGAACCTAGCATGTAAAATTTGGACTTTTTGTAAAGCAGAGGTTAAATAACCTCTGCTATAAGAAAATTACTTTTTGTAACTATTTAAGTGAGCCTACCATATCTTCTGGCTTCACCCACTCTGTAAATTGCTCGCTGGTTAATAAACCAAGTTCAACAGCAGCTTCACGTAAGGTTTTATTCTCTTTATGGGCTTTTTTAGCAATTTTAGCTGCATTTTCGTAACCAATATGTGGGTTTAAAGCAGTTACCAACATTAAAGAGTTTTCTAAATGCTTTTTAATTTCTGGTAAATTTGGCTCTATACCTACCGCACAATTATTGTTGAAAGATACACAAGCATCACCAATTAAACGGGCAGATTGCAAAACATTAGCTGCAATTACAGGCTTGAAAACGTTAAGCTCGAAATGTCCGTTTGAACCTCCGAAAGAAACGGCTACATCATTACCTATAACTTGTGCACAAACCATTGTTAAAGCCTCTGGCTGCGTAGGATTTACTTTACCTGGCATGATAGAAGAACCTGGTTCATTATCAGGGATAATAATTTCACCAATTCCGCATCTTGGACCAGAGCTTAACATCCTCACATCATTACCTATTTTCATTAAAGAAACCGCAGCTCTTTTTAATGCACCTGATAATTCTACCATCGCATCATGTGCTGCTAAAGCCTCAAATTTATTAGGTGCAGTTACAAATGGTAAACCTGTTAAATCTGCAATATGCTTAGCTACCAAAACATCGTAACCTTTTGGTGTATTTAAACCTGTACCAACCGCTGTACCACCTAAAGCCAATTCTTTTACAGCTTCTAAAGCTTGTTTTATGGTTTTAATACTATTTGTTAATTGTTGTGCATAGCCAGAAAACTCTTGACCCAGGGTTAGCGGTGTAGCATCCATAAAATGGGTACGCCCGGTTTTTACAATTTCTGCAAAATCCTGAGATTTCTTTTCTAAAGTTGCCTTTAAAAGCTCCAAGCCTGGTAAAGTAATTTCTACCACTTGCTTGTAAGCCGCAATATGCATAGCTGTAGGGAAAGTATCGTTTGATGATTGTGATTTATTTACATCATCATTTGGATGCAATACTTTTTTATCATCATTTAAAGAACCACCATTGATAACATGCGCTCTGTAAGCAATTACTTCATTAGCATTCATGTTAGACTGTGTGCCAGAACCTGTTTGCCAAATCACCAATGGAAACTGATCATCCAATTTACCTTCTAAAATTTCTTCACAAGCTTTGGCAATTAAATCTCTTTTTTCTGTAGAAAGTACGCCTAAATCGCAATTAGCCATAGCTGCCGCCTTTTTTAAGTAAGCAAAAGCATAGATAATTTCTTTAGGCATTGATGCCTCTGGACCAATTTTGAAATTATTTCTTGAGCGTTCTGTTTGTGCTCCCCAGTATTTATCTGCCGGCACTTTAACCTCGCCCATGGTATCATGTTCTATTCTGTATTCCATTTCGCTAATTAATTTTTAAATGCGTTCAAATTTATAATTTTTGTCCGTTTTATCTGATATAAACAAACAAATAGCCGAATGTTTAAAACTCATTTCTGTTTTCTTTTATATAATTTCTAATTTTCCCTCGTTTACAATTGCGAACCATATTTTTTTTTGATGATACAACGTAGCTTTTTTATAGCCTCTATTTGCGCCATTTTATGCTCTTCCTGCTCTTCTAACACAGAAAAAAAGGATAAAGACCCTAAAGTTAGAACCATTGATGATGATAAAACTGATAGTCTTCTTTTAGTTTACGATGAAAAAAAGGAAGATAAATATATTGCCGAATTTGCCCAAAGACTTCATAAGCGTTCTGGTTTTAACGGAAATATTCTGGTTGCTAAGAAAGGAAAAATCATTTATCAGAAATCTTTAGGCTGGGCTGATTATCTGCATCGCGATAGCTTAAAAATAAATTCGGTATTTGAATTGGCATCCGTAACCAAAACTTTTACCGGCGTTGCTATTATGCAGCTGATAGAGCAAGGAAAACTTTCTTTAACTGATGATGTGAAAAAGTTTTATCCTAATTTCCCTTATGATGGTATTAACGTAAAACTATTGCTTACCCACAGAAGTGGTATGATGAATTACGTTTACTTTATTGATGATATTTGGAGGAAAGAAAAGCGAGACATGAAAAAAGGCATCACCAATAAGGAGGTGATGAACATTATTGCTGAACGCAAACCTAATCCTTACACCAAACCTGATAATCGTTTCCATTATAACAACTCTAATTATATGGTTTTAGGTGCCATTATAGAAAAAGTTACAGGTATGAGCTATGCTGATTATATGATGGAAAATGTTTTTAAGCCTGCCGGGATGAAAAATACCCACGTTTATTCTAAAGCGGTTTATGATAAAATTCCGGTAGATGTTGTAGGGCATGACCGTACTTGGCGCTACTCGGTTGTACAAAATTTCTTGGACGGCCCAGTTGGCGACAAAGGTATTTACAGCACAGTACATGATTTAGTTTTGTACGATAATGCCTTAAAAACTGGTAGATTATTAAATAAAGAAAGTTTAGACTCGGCTTATACCGGAAGAAATACACCTGTTAATGGTCACTTTAATTATGGCTACGGCTGGAGGATTTTTGATGGCGATAAAGGTGAAAAAGTTGTTTACCACACCGGTTGGTGGCATGGATTTAGACACATCTACGTAAGGGACCTTAAAAAAGACATTGTTATTGTTTTATTAGGCAATTTAACCAATGGCAGCTTGTTACATTTAGATGATTTATATAAACACTTAAAAGTTCCTGTCATTAGAAAAAATGCTTACCACGGCAGCGGAAGCTTACCTGGAAGCGATGAAGATTAACATTATTTAAAACATTTTATCATAAAATTTATTTAACCATTTAACAAAAGAGCCAACATGTTTGACAAGTTATTTGAAGCACAAAAGAAAGCAGAAGAAGTAAAGAAAAGACTAGAAACCATTAGCGTAACTGGCGAGGCAGAAAACGGTGCTATAAAAGTTGTGGCTACTGCTGATAAAACCATTAAATCTATCGCTATAGCTGATGATTTTTATCCCTCAACAGATAAAGAGGCTTTAGAAGAATTAATAGTGGTAGCCGTTAATAAAGCTTTAGAACAGGCAGAAAAAATTTCGCAAGCAGAAACTGCCGCCATGACACAAGAAATGTTAGGCAGCATGGGTGGCTTAGGCGCATTAGGCAATTTATTTGGTAAATAAATAAACATTTTATGAAAGTAAACTATTTAGGACACTCTTGTTTTTTACTACAAACAGGAGGTAAAAAAATTTTAATTGACCCCTTCATTTCACCTAATGAAACGGCAAAACATATCGATATCAATAGTATCGAGTGTGATTATATTTTAATCTCTCACGGTCACGGAGACCACGTAGCCGATGTACAAAGCATAGCGCAAAGAACAGGTGCTAAATTGATAAGCTCTTATGAAATTGTAGAGTGGTTTGCTAAACAAGGTGTAGCTGGCGGACATCCACTAAATATAGGTGGCTCTTGGACGTTTGATTTCGGAACCGTAAAAATGACTTATGCTGCACACTCTAACTCTCTTCCAGATGGATCTTACGGAGGTACAGCAGGCGGTTTTATCATTAAAACAGAAGGAAAATCTTACTACTATGCTGGCGATACTTCTCTTACTCAAGATATGAAGTTAATTGGCGAGTTTCATGATATTGAACATGCCTTTTTGCCTATAGGCGATAATTTTACCATGGGCGTTGAGGATGCTACCATAGCTGCAAAATTTGTAGGCTGTAAAAAAGTTATTGGAATGCATTACGATACTTTTGGCTATATCAAAATAGATAGCGATGTTGCTAAACAGAAATTTGCTGATGCTGGCCAAACGCTTACGCTGATGAAAATAAGTTTAAAAGAGGAAGATAGTATAGAGATTTAAGGGGCTTATCTTTATAGAAAAAGCGTGTTCCATTGATTTGAAACACGCTTTTTTATGATTTGATTATCCTTCGACCTCTGCTAGGAAAATTACTATATCAAATAATCTCCTTTGCTTCTCTCTAGCCTATAACCGTTCCATCAGCAATAACGGCCTTTTTCTTGATAACAATAATACCATCTTTACAGGTATGGGTATCAAAATCTCCATCTTGCAAATGCGGACCACCATTAATGACAACATTATTACCGATAAAACAATTTTTATCCAAAATTGCATTGCTAATGGTACAATTTTCACCAATACCGGTTAAAGGTTTGTGGGTTTGTTTTAAACCTTCAATTTCTTCAAGGGTTTGGTAATAATCGCTACCCATTACATAACAGTTAGAAATTTTTGTGCCTGCGCCAATTCTGGTTCTGATACCTATCACTGCTCTGGTAATTTCTTCTGCATGAATGATACAACCATCAGCAATAACGGTATTGGTTAATTTTGTTCCTGATATTTTAGATGGAGGAAGCATCCTAGCTCTTGAATAAATAGGATTAGTACCAAATAAGTTAAACTGAGGGACTTCATCAGTAATACCCAAATTGGCTTCAAAGAAAGAGTCTATATTTCCAATATCCGTCCAATAACCTTCGTACTGATAACTTACAATCTTGTTTACGCCAACGGCCTGTGGGATAATTTCTTTACCAAAATCATGACGCTCGTTACCCTCTAACATATTGATTAAAACATCTTTATTAAAAAGATAAATACCCATAGAAGCCAGGTAATGTCTGCCTTGTTTGGCCATCTCTTCGCCCACTTCAGACTCCCAACCTATAATTTTCTCGGCATTGGGTTTCTCTGTAAATGCTGTTATAGCTAGGTTTTCATCAGCTTTTAAAATTCCAAAACTGGTTCCGTCTTTGGCATTAACCGGTATGGTAGCAATAGAAATATCAGCACCTTTTTCTATATGCGAATCAACCATTGCTTCAAAATCCATCTGGTAAAGCTGGTCGCCGGATAAAATTAACACATATTCAAAATCATGCTGTTTTACATGATGTAAGCTTTGCCTTACAGCATCAGCTGTACCTTGGTACCAGGTTGTATTTAATGGTGTTTGCTCGGCTGCTAAAATATCAACAAAAGCATCGCTAAAAACGCTAAAATGATAGGTGTTTTTGATGTGCTTATTTAAAGATGCTGAGTTAAACTGTGTTAAAACGAAAATTCTTTTTAAATTAGAATTGATACAGTTAGATATTGGAATATCAACCAAACGATATTTACCTGCTATAGGAACTGCAGGTTTAGAACGTGTTGCTGTAAGAGGATAAAGACGAGAGCCTTGCCCGCCACCTAGGATAATTGAAATGACTTTAGATGGTACCATATTGTTGTATTAAGCTGTTGTATAACTGTATGTATTGCTGTGCCGATTTATTCCATGAAAAGTCTAAACTCATCATAGATTTTCTTATTTGTGTTAACTTTTGATTGTCTTGATAAAGGTAGATAGCCCTTTCAATTGCTTTTACAATATCGCTTACTTCACAATTATCAAATCTTATACCATAGCCATCGGTATCATCCATATCAATAATAGAATCTTTTAACCCACCGGTTGCCCTTACGATAGCTACTGTGCCATATTTTAAAGCATATAATTGATTTAAACCGCAAGGCTCTACTCTTGAAGGCATTAAAATAAAATCTGCGCCAGCATAAATCTGATGCGAAAGCTCTTCATTATAACCGATGTAGACATTATAATCTTTAAATTCTTCTTTTAAATCTACCAGTTGCTGTTCAATATACTTCTCGCCAGAACCTAAAACCAAAACACTTATTTGGCCTTCAAAAGCTTTAAAACTATCCCTTATGGCATCGGCGAGTTTATCTGCTCCTTTTTCTAAAACTAACCTGCCGATAAATGTAAATAGTGGTTTTGTTTCATCTAAGCCAAAAGCTCTGCAAATTTCTGCCTTATTAAAAGCTTTACCTTGCACTACGCTAGTAGCAGTATAGGTTTTAGCAATCATTTTATCTTTAGCTGGGTTCCAAACCGCTGGATCTATGCCGTTTAAAATACCTATACCTTTTTGCTGCTCTAGCTCGAATAAAAATTCTAGTCCGTTTGCTTGGTGTTTTAGCTCTGCCAAATAACTTGGCGAAACGGTGGTGTAAGCCCAACAACATTTTACTGCTGCGGCTAAAGAATTGATACATCCGCCCCAATCTAAAAGCCCTGTTTTGCTCGTATCGGCATCTGGCAGGTAATAAAATTTATCCCAACCTAACCAGCCTTGGTATTGCCCATTATGGATGGTTAAAACAGTTGGTACATCTTTTAAAGTGTTAAATCTGGATGAATGCTGCATGAGAAAAGGCACTAAACCAGCGTGATGATCGTGACAATGTACCAAATCTACCTGTATATTGGCTTTTACCAGCCAATCTACCACAGCAATTTGATAGGCTACAAACTGCTCTATTTCATCTGGATAGCAATATATTTCTTCGCGGTCTAGTAAACTTGGTATTTTAACTAAATAAAGCTCAAAACCTAATACATCTTTTTCTTCTTTCAGGATTTCATAATCAAAAACCCTTTGCCCTAAGTTAGAAGAACTGCTAAAAACGTTTATTAAACTATGCTCTTGCGTAAATTTTCGATTATAAAAAGGCATTACTACGCTTGCTTGTACACCTTCTTGCTTTTGATATTTTGGAAGTGCACCCACAACATCGCCCAAGCCGCCTGCTTTGGCTACCGGATAACATTCTGCACTTAAATGTAATACATTCATTAAAGATAAATTGGTGCTTTAATTTAGTATTTTGTTATTTAAATGAAGAATTATTTCTTAATAAATTATGAATCTAATGTGCCTCTAACCAATTATATCCTTCGCCAATTTCTACTACAATAGGTACAGTTGTTTTAAGGGCATTTTTCATCCTGTTTTGGATAATGGTTTTCATTTGCTCCTTCTCAGAAATTAAAACATCAAAAACCAACTCATCATGCACCTGCATGGTCATTTTAGATTGCAGCTTTTGGCTGATGATGTCTTGATGAATTTGTATCATGGCTACTTTTATCATGTCTGCCGCAGAACCTTGTATAGGCGCATTAATTGCATTTCGCTCTGCAAAACCTCTTACTGTTTGGTTGGCCGAGTTGATATCTCTTAAATATCTTCTACGCCCCATAATGGTTTCTACATAACCGTTTTCGCGAGCAAAATTCATGGTATCAGCCATATACTTCTTAATACCAGCATACTGAGCGAAGTAGTTTTCTATAATTTCGGCAGCCTCTTTTCTTGGGATGCCTAAATTTTGAGATAAACCAAAAGCAGATTGCCCGTAAATAATTCCGAAGTTTACGGCTTTTGCATTTCTTCTTTGTTCTGATGTTACTTCTGATAAAGCTACACCGTAAACCTTAGCTGCGGTAGCCGTATGGATATCTAAACCATTAACAAAAGCTTCCATCATATTTTCATCTTTACTGATTTCGGCAATGATACGCAGCTCTATTTGAGAATAATCGGCAGATAAAAGAATATGATTTTCATCTCTTGGGATGAATGCTTTTCTTACTTCTCTACCTCTTTCTGTTTTAATGGGGATGTTTTGCAAGTTTGGATTGTTAGAGCTTAACCTTCCTGTTGCAGCTACTGCTTGGTTATAAGAAGTATGCACTCTACTGGTTTTAGGATTAATCATCAGCGGAAGCGCATCTACATAAGTAGATTTTAATTTACATAACTGACGGTAATCTAATATATCTCTTACAATGTCTGATTTATTGGCAAGTGCCAACAATACATCTTCTCCTGTTTGATACTGCCCGGTTTTGGTTTTCTTAGCTTTATCATCAAGCTTTAGCTTATCAAATAAAACTTCGCCTAATTGTTTTGGTGAACCGATATTGAATTTTACACCAGCTTTATCAAAAACTGTGGCTTCTAAACGGTTTATTTCTACTTCTAAATCTTTAGAATAGGTTTGAAGTTGTTGAACATCTATCCGTACACCTTCTTTTTCCATATCTGCCAACACATAAATAAGCGGATTTTCAAGGTTTTGAGCTAAACTGTCGGCTTGTACCTCTTTAAGTAAAGGTTCAAAAACTTCTTTTAATTGTAGGGTAATATCGGCATCCTCGGCAGCGTAATCTTTTGCTTTCTCTAGCTCAACATCACGCATATTACCTTGGTTTTTTCCTTTCTTACCAATTAACTCGGTAATAGAAACAGGCGTATAACCCAAATAATTTTCTGCCAATACATCCATATTATGGCGGGTATCAGGGTCTAGCAGGTAATGAGCTAACATGGTGTCAAACAATTCGCCTTTGAGGTTGATGTTATACCATTTTAGAATAAGTAAATCGTATTTAATATTCTGACCGATTTTTCTGATGTTTTCATTTTCAAAAACAGGTCTAAACTCTTCCAAAACAACTTTACATTCTTCCTGATTTTCTGAAAGTGGTACGTAATAACCTTCTCCAGTTTTAAAACTGAAAGATAAACCTACTAACTCAGCTTCATGCGCATCTAAACCAGTGGTTTCTGTATCAAAGCAAATTTCCTTTTGTTTTAAAATTTCTTGGATGAGGTTTTGTCTGCTTGCTGCATCATTAACTAAATGATACTCGTGTGGCGTATTATCAATATTTTTAGATGGAATGATAGCTTCTGCAAGCTCGGTAACTGGTTTTTGCACCAAATTACTTGCCGCTGGGCTACCAAATAAATCCATTTGACCGCTGCTGTTGGTTTTTGCATCGTTAACAGAAAAATCTTCTCCGAAAACACGTTTACCTAAAGTTCTAAATTCTAATTCGGCAAATAAAGGCTCTAAAAGCTCTTTATTTGGCTTATCTAGTCTAAAGCTTTCCTCATGAAACTCAACCGGAGCATCTAATAAAATTGTTGCCAACCTTTTAGAAAGTAATCCTTGAGCGGCAAAAGTCTCCACATTTTCTCTTTGTTTGCCTTTAAGCTCGTGACTGTTGGCTATGATATTTTCCATAGAGCCATATTGCTTAATCAAAGCTTTAGCGGTTTTTTCTCCAATCCCAGGGATACCTGGTATATTATCTACAGCATCGCCCCAAAGACCTAAAATATCTATCACTTGGTGGATATGTTCTATCTCCCATTTTGCTAAAACTTCTTTTACACCTAAAATCTCCATATCATTACCCATTCTAGCAGGTTTGTAGATGAAGATATTTTCTGATACCAACTGGGCAAAATCCTTATCTGGAGTCATACAAAAAACTGTAAAACCCTCTTTTTCTGCCTTTTTAGCTAAAGTTCCAATCACATCATCGGCTTCGTAACCATCAGAAGTAATTACCGGGATGTTAAACCCTTCTATCAGCTTTTTCACATAAGGCAGCGCCAGAGATAAATCCTCTGGCATGGCTTGCCTATTGGCTTTATAAGCTAAAAAATCGGTATGTCTTTCTGTTGGCGCTTCTGTATCAAAAACTACCGCAATATGAGATGGATTTTCTTTCTTTAAGACTTCTAATAAGGTATTGGCAAAACCCATTACCGCCGAGGTGTTGATGCCCGTAGAGGTAAATCTTGGATTTTTACTTAACGCAAAATGGGCTCTGTAAATTAAAGCCATCCCATCTAAAAGAAAGAGTTTTTTCATTTTTATTGATTTGAGTAATGATACCTGCTTGGTTTAAAAGAGGCATCTTCCAAATTTATAAATATATTAAAGATTATGGCTGTTGCCGATGCTATTTATGTGTACAAGTAATTAAATGATCATTTACCATACCAGTTGCTTGCATGTGTGCATAGCAAATGGTTGTACCAAAAAATTTAAAGCCTCTTTTTTTCATATCCTTGGCAATAGCGTCTGATATTTCTGTACGGGCAGGAACATCTGCCATACTAGAAGGGAAGTTTACAATAGGCTTTTGATCAGGCATAAAGGAATACAAATAGGTATCAAAAGAGCCAAATTCTTGCTGCACTTTTAAAAACAATTTTGCATTATTAACCGCCGAAACTACTTTTAAACGATTGCGGATAATGCCTGGATCTTGCAAAATACGTTCTATATCAGTTTCGGTAAATTGGGCTACTTTTTCTGCATCAAAATTGGCAAAAAGCCTGCGATAGTTCTCTCTTTTACGTAATACGGTTATCCAACTTAAACCTGCTTGTGCAGCTTCAAGAATTAAGAATTCAAAAAGTATTTTATCATCATGAACTTCTTTCCCCCACTCTTCATCGTGGTATTTTACATATAATGGGTCTGTGCCGCACCAAGGGCAACGTGTGTTTAATTGGGGTTGGTTCATTGGCGGATAGCTTTCATTTCATCCAAACTTATAAAGTTACCCTCAGCAATTTGCTGTTGACTTTTCTTGACTTTTTGTACAACAGCTTCTGGAAGTTGTTCTTCTACACCAGCTTTTAGACACTCAAAATCTACTTTAAGCGCTTCTAAAACCGCTTTTAATGCCTTTTCTTGAGCTTTTGTTTGAGGATGTATGATATAAGAATCCATAGCTTAAATTTAAGCTTTTTATAATAAAGTAAGCAAACCGAAGGTAAGTTAGAAAATTACTTCTTGAGAAGAATTACTTTCAATTAAAACTCATACAACATTTTTTATATTTCAAATTCGATATAAACTCCATTATGGTCTGACATAAATTTCCCTTGTTCTGTAAAATGATTCCAAGCTCCAACTTCATAAGTTTTCATTTGTTTTATCAGACTATTTGATATACAAATGTGATCTATATTATTTCTTATTTTTCCCTTTTTAGGATCTTTAGTCAGATATTTTTCAGAAAAGTCTATTTCAGTCATACATTTCAGGTCAAGTTTCATCAATAACTCTGATAAAATTTGTCTAACTTTTATTGTACCATAACCCTGATTATTAAATCGGGTTTGATTAAAATCTCCAATTACAAATAATGGGAATTTTTCGGTCTCTAATAACTTTTTCCAATTTTCACTTTGAGCGTATAAATCTTTTTCGTGGTACTCCCAAATCTTATAATTCAAATTTCCATATCTAACCCCTGAAACTCCAGCTTGATGATAAGGAATAATAGTTCCAAAAACAGAAATATTTCCAAAAGGTGATTTTATAATTCCACTTACAGTTCTGAAACTATCAAAAGTCTCTATTTGTTTAAGTATTTCCCATTTTGACCAAATTGTAACCCAATGTTCATTTGGTGTTCTATCAAACGATAAAGTACTGATTTGAAAAGGATAGGTTTCTGATAAGTCTACAGCTTTGGAAGTTTCTGTGAGTACAATAATATCAGCATTTACTTCTTTTATTTTTTCGATAGCAAGTTTAGTCTTCTCTGCTTTTGAGCTTGGTCTTTCGAGATTCCAATTGGCTATTTTATACATTTACTTTCTCTGTAATATTTAATATTAATTCATTTGGTTTTGGAAATTTCGTTGGTAAGAACTCGATTTTGAAAGGTAAGTCCATAGTTTTCAAATCCTCAATATTATTATCAAGTAATTTGTAATTGTTACAATAATTGAAGGTCAATTTCAAATAGCGTCTGATTATCATCAAAGGCAAAAATTGTCCTTTCAAATTCATCCATTCCATTAGATCTTTTTTTCCTTTTGAGCTGTTACAAACCCTACAAGCAAAGATTAGATTCTCAGCATCGTCTTTTCCGCCATATTTTTGAGGAAATATATGATCTAGAGCTAATTTTTCATTTGAGCCGCAATAATTACAAACTTGCCCTGTTTGAAGTTTAATTTTTTCATCATCAAAAATAGTTCTTAAATTCATTGTTCCATCTTTAAGCCCTTTGAATACTTTTGCTCTAATCATGAAATTGAATCTTTCGTATTTATCTTGTTTTTTGTCAACGGCCGTATGCGCCATTGCCAAATTCGCATACGAATAGTAAATAAGTTCTTTTACTGTTTCAAGTATTTGTTTCGACATTTTTAGGAATTTCTTTTAGCGATGGCTTAGTCTAAAATACAATAAAAATATTAACTAACCCGCATTCAACTCATCCCAATATTCTACTGCTCTTCTGTAATGTGGGATAACAATAGAACCACCAACCAAATTAGCAATCATAAAAATCTCATTCATTTCGGCGTGGTTTACACCAGCTTCATGGCATTTTCCTAAATGGTATTTGATACAATCATCACAACGTAAAACCATAGAGGCTACTAAACCCAACATCTCTTTAGTTTTTACATCTAAAGCACCGTTAGCGTAAGTGGTAGTATCTAATGCAAAAAAACGTTTAATATTGGTATTTGCACTTTCCATTATCCTATCGTTCATTTTTGTACGATAGTTATTAAAATCATCAACCAGTTTTCCCATGTTATTTTTTTATTACGAATATAAAGATGCTATTCCCTAACCATGCTATGGCTTTGTGTAAAAAAGATGATGCTTATTTTTCTAAATAAATTTCTAGGGCTGGGTCCCAAAAAAGCTGCTTAAAATTTATGATTTGGTCGTTTTCTACTTTAATACCTTCTTGTTCTAGTAATTCTTGCATCGCGGTAGCTTTGCCAAAATAAAACTTACCGGTTAGCAAACCATTTCTATTCACTACCCGATGCGCTGGGACTGGTGGATGTGCCGTAAAAGAACTGTTCATGGCGTAACCTACCATTCTGGAAGAACCTTTTGCCCCTAGAAAAGCTGCAATAGCACCGTAAGAAGTAACTCTACCTTTTGGAATAAGCCTCACTACCTGATAAACCTGTTCAAAAAAAGTAGCCTTTTCCATCTAAGAAAATTTAAATTTAACGTAATTGATGTTTTTCCCTTTTTGAAGGTATAAACGCTCGTAATGTGTTTTAATAGCTAAAATCTCATCTCCGGGATGCGTTTTATAAACATCTGTAGTTTGTTCTTCTATAAGGAATTTTAGCTCTGCTATTTTTTCTAGTGTATAGTCGTAAAAACCATCATTATCGGTTTTTAGGTGCATATAGCCTTTGGCTTTGGTTACCGTTTTATACTTCTGTAAAAAAGTGGGATTGGTTAATCTTTTTCGTTCTAAAGGGCTTTGTGCTTGTGGGTCTGGGAAAGTAAGCCAAATTTCATCTACCTCGCCAGCCTCAAAATAATCTAGTAAATTTTGAATTTGTATTCTTAAAAAGCCTACGTTATCTAGGTTCTCATCAAGAGCCATTTTTGCACCAACCCAAATTCTGTTGCCTTTATAATCTATACCTAAAAAATTCTTATCAGGATATTTGCGCCCCAAGTTAACGCTATACTCGCCTTTTCCACAGGCCAATTCTAATATTAAGGGATTATCGTTTTTAAAAAAGGCTTTCTTCCAGTTTCCTTTAAAAGGCTTTCCGTTTTCTAATTGCACCACATTTTTAAAAGTGCCTATCTCTGTAAAGCGCTGTAATTTTCTTTTTGCCACGTATCTAGTATTTCCACAAAAATAACCTTTCTTTAAAATTTAGCACTAATAATCATAGCAACTACCAAAAGAATTATATTTTTGCACACATCTTAAGATAAAGTTTTGGAAAAATCAGCAAAAATTTATGTAGCAGGTCACCGTGGTATGGTAGGCTCTGCCATTACCAGAAAACTTCAAAAAGAAGGTTATACCAATATCATTACCAGAACATCTGCTGAACTTGATTTAAGAAACCAGCAAGCAGTTACTGATTTTTTTGCTACCGAAAAGCCTGAATATGTTTTCTTAGCAGCAGCAAAAGTAGGCGGCATTGTAGCTAATAATACTTACCGGGCTGAGTTTTTGTATGATAATTTGCAGATACAAAACAATATCATCCACAATTCTTATTTAAATAACGTTAAGAAATTATTGTTCTTAGGTTCAAGCTGTATTTATCCAAAAATGGCTCCTCAGCCTTTAAAAGAAGAATATTTATTAAGTGGCTATTTAGAAGAAACCAACGAGCCTTATGCCATTGCTAAAATCACAGGTATTAAAATGTGTGATGCTTACCGTAGTCAATATGGTTGCAACTATATTTCTGCTATGCCTACCAATTTATATGGTTATAACGATAATTATCACCCACAAAATTCGCATGTTTTACCTGCTTTGATTCGTAAATTCCACGAAGCAAAAGTTAATGGCTTAAACGATGTTACCATTTGGGGAACCGGAAGCCCAATGCGTGAGTTTTTATTTGCTGATGATTTAGCTGATGCTTGTTATTACCTGATGTTAAATTACAATGAGCCTCATTTAATTAATATTGGTACTGGCGAGGATATCACCATTAAAGACCTAGCTTTAACTATTAAAGAAATTGTAGGTTTTGATGGCGAATTAAAATTTGATACTTCTAAACCAGATGGTACGCCACGTAAACTGATGGATGTAAGTAAACTACACAGCAAAGGCTGGAAACATAAAATAGAGCTTAAAGAAGGCATTCAATTAGCTTATGAAGATTTCTTAAGCAAGCATGCTTAAACAAAAAAAGGTGGTTGAAATTTCAACCACCTTTTTTTATGCTTTTTAAAGCTTAAACTGCTACGTTTTTAATATCCTCAGACATGGTCTCGTCAATTAAAATACGTCCGCAATGCTCGCAAACAATAATTTTTTTACGTTGACGGATATCAGACTGGCGTTGAGGTGGAATTTTATTGAAACAACCAGAGCAAGAATCTCTCTCGATAGTTACTACTGCTAAGCCATTTTTAAAGTTTCCTCTTAAACGGTTGTAAGCAAATAATAAACGTTCTTCTATTTTCTCATTTGCTTTCTCTGCCTGAGCTAACAACACTTCTTCTTCTTTCTGAGTTTCAGAAGTTATGGTTGCTAACTCTGCTTTTTTTACTTCTAAGTCCTTTTTACGATCTTCTAAGTTTTGTGCAGCACTTTCATAAACATCAGTTTTAGTTTTAATCTCATACTGATGCTCTTTAATCTTCTTCTCGCAAACTTGTATTTCTAAACCTTGGATTTCAATCTCTTTAGCAAGAGCATCAAACTCGCGGTTATTCTTTACGTTGTTTTGTTGAGTTTCGTATTTTTTGATTAAAGCCTGAGCTTCTTTAATCATATTTTTACGATTTACAATCGCATCTTCCAGATCATCAAGCTCTGCTTTGATTTTTTGTATGCGGGTTTCTAAACCAGCAACATCATCTTCTAAATCAGCAACTTCCATTGGAAGCTCGCCTCTTGTCTGACGAATTTTATCAACTTTAGTATGAATTGTCTGCAGTTCGTATAAAGCTTCAAGCTTTTGTTCTACGGTTTGTTCCATTAAGACAAATATTTTATTGGGTTTGTATTATGTACAGTTAAACGGAGTGCAAAGTTAGGAAAATTATTTTGAATTATTTCCAATAGTAAGTCTTGCGTAAATTGCTCACTTTCAAAATGTCCGATATCGGCAATGATAATTTTACCATCGGCATCAAAAAACTCGTGGTATTTAAAATCTGCGGTTATAAATATATCGGCCCCAGCCTGTATGGCTTGTTGTAATAAAAAGCTTCCAGAACCTCCGCAAACAGCTACTTTACTAATTTTTTTCTCTAAAAGTGCAGTGTGTCTAATCACAGAAACTTGCATATTTTGCTTCAGTAACTGTAAAAATTCTAGCTCATCCATAGGTGCTTTTAATTCTCCAAGCATACCTGCGCCTACTGTTTTTAAAGTATTAGAAAGTGAAAATAAATCGTAAGCAACTTCTTCGTAAGGGTGCGCTTGCAGCATAGCATCTACAATTTTGTGCTCTAAATGTGCTGGGATTAACACCTCTACGCGATATTCTTCTTCTGAATGTCTTACATTTTTTTCGCCTAAAAACGGATTGGCTTTTTCGTTAGCCTTGTAATTGCCATTTCCAATATTTTCAAAGCTACACTCGCTGTAATTACCAATACTACCAGCACCGGCTAAAAACATAGCATCTTTTACTTGCTCTTTATGCTGCGTAGGCACAAAAACCACTAATTTTTTTAAAAGTGCTTCTTTAGGAGCTAGTATTTGGGTATTGATTAAACCTAACTTATCGGCTATTTTTTTATTTACACCATTGTAAATATGGTCTAAATTGGTGTGGATGGCATAAATGGCAATATCATGTTTAATGGCTTGTATAACCACACGCTCTACATAGTTTTTACCGTTAAATTTCTTTAATCCTTTAAAAACTATGGGATGATGAGCAATAATAATATCACATTGCTCATCAATAGCTTCTTGTACAACAGCTTCTGTACAATCTAAACATATTAAAGCTTTTTTTATTTCTTGAAGAGGATGACCAACTATTAAACCTGCATTATCATAAGCCTCCTGATAAGAAGCTGGTGCTATGCTTTCTAAAAAAGAGCTAAGTTCTTTAATCTTCATAAGCACTAAGTTAGCTTTTTATGGCAAATCATTGGCAATAAAAGCTCATCCAAAACTTATGATACAATCAAAAAATTATACGGTAGCCATCCCAACAAAATGACGACTTTCTAAAGCCATTTTATGGTTATACTCGTTTGCTAAACTTTTGTAATTGATTAAATCTACGATAGTACCAATAAAGCATAAACCTGCTGTAAGGAAATATAAAATACCCATACCCATTTGGTTGGTTACAAAACGTTGGATACCAGCTATCCCAAAAAATCCTAGAATGGTAAATAATAAAACGTGTTGTGGGTCGCGGCGTTTACCGGTATAAACCAATTCAAAGTTTCTTACTTGGTTTTCATTTAAGTCTTTCGTTATCTCTTGAATAAAAATCATTTCTTCGGTAGTAACGTTGGCTAGGTGGAAAAGGAAATTATGTTTCATTTACTCTATTTTTAAGGTTCAGAAATATGTTTTTCTAATTAGAGTATAAATCCGCATAATTATTACAATAAAAGCAAAAAAACCTAAAGGGTGCATTTTCCACGATGCTGAAAACTGAAAATGCAACAAGTAGTAAATAGACCTTCCTAAACCACAACCAGGGCAAAAACCTATCTCAAAATAGGCTAAAGGGCAAATAGAATGATGCTCTTGACTTGGATTTAAAAAGTACAAGGCAATAATTGCCGTAGAAAAAAATAAAAGCTCGAGCGGAATTTTTACTATTTGTTTAATCAAATTACAATTGTTTTGGCTTTGTCATTAACAATAATGAGCTAGCTAAGGTAACCAAGAAACCTATTATTGCAGCACCAAAAATACGTTCCATATAATCAGAAGAAAACTCTATGTTTAAAAAACTAAAATAAAGCGAGCTAAAAGCACCTGCAATTAAACCACTAATAGCCATAATTTTAAAGCCCTCAAAAATTCCTTCAAAAAAAGTTAATCTATTGTTGTTTCTATTTTTAAAGCCTCTTATTCCTAAATATAAGCCAATAATTGGGATGATGACAGAAGTATATTCTAACCATCTATTTTTACTTTCTTGAACGTTTTCTGGATTGATACCTGCATAATGCATGATGATTACCCATAATACTGAAACCACACCAATGATGATTCCTGATAATATTGCGTTATTCATTTTCATAATAAGATGTTTTAATGTTAAAAGGTCTTGATGATTGAAGAAGCTAATTTAATGCCATTTCTAGATTATAAGTCTGCTTTGGTATATTTGTGGCAAGAGATTGTAAAGTGAACATCAGAGAAATTCTAGAAAGATATAAGCAAGATAGCCGGGTTGAGCAATTAACCCATGCTTTGCAGCAAAAAAAATCGCGTATACATTTAAAAGGTTTAATTGGCGCACAGGATGCTTTTGTAGTAGCTGCCAATTATTTTCTTACGCACAGAAATATGGTTTTTGTGCTTCCGGATAGAGAAGAAGCCAACTATTTCCAAGCTGATTTAGAAAACCTCATGGATAAAGACATCCTGCTTTTTCCATCTTCTTACCGTAAATCTTTTGATTTTACCCAAACAGATTCTGCCAACGTACTTTTAAGAGCCGAAGTATTAAACGAGCTTAATCATACACAGGAGTATGGACATTTAATTGTTACCTACCCAGAAGCTTTAGCAGAAAAAGTTATTGATAGAAATGCACTTGAGAAAAACACACTTGAAATTGTTTTAAACAACAAGCTTAGCATTGATTTTATCAACGAGTTTTTAATAGAATATGATTTTGAACGTACTGATTTTGTATATGAACCAGGACAGTTTTCTATCCGTGGTGGCATTGTAGATATATTTTCTTTCTCTAACGAGTTACCTTACCGCATAGAATTTTTTGGCGACCATATAGAATCTATCAGAACATTTGAAATCGAAAGTCAGCTTTCTGTAGAACATGTAAAATCTGTTACGATTGTTCCAAACGTACAAGCTAAATTTCTTACAGAAAGTAATATCTCATTATTAGAGTTTATTGATGATGATGCCGCTATTTGGTTTAAAGATGTAGTTTTCACTTTAGATACCATCAAAACCGGATATAAAAAAGCTACAGAACTTTGGAAAGCTTTATCAGCAAATGATAAACAAACCAACCCAGATTGGCTAGACCCTAAGTTTTCTTTTACTGATGAAAAACTACTAGCAGACCAACTAAGCGATTTCCCTATCGTAGAATTTGGCAAGCAGTTTTTTTATCCGGCAACGCAAACTATTTTGTTTGATACCAAGCCACAGCCATCTTTTAATAAAGATTTTAATCTGCTTATCCATAACTTAAAAGAAAACGAAAAGCAAAAGATTGAGAATTTTATCCTTACAGATTCTCCAAAGCAACAAGAACGTTTATTTGCGATTATAGAGGACTTAGTCAAACAAATTACCTTTACGCCTATCAACATCTCTATTAGAGAGGGTTTTATAGATTACGAACAAAAATTAGCTTGTTATACAGATCATCAGATATTTGATCGCTATTATAAATACAAGCTCAAAAGAGGTTATACCAAATCTCAAGCGATTACGCTTAAAGAACTTAGGGATTTAAAACCTGGCGATTTTATCACACATATAGACCATGGTGTTGGTAAATACGGCGGCCTAGAAAAGGTTGAGGTAAATGGTAAAATACAAGAAATGATTAGGCTTATTTATGCCGATAATGATTTGCTGTATGTAAATATCAACTCGCTAAACCGTATTTCTAAGTATTCTGGTAAAGATGGGCATATTCCTAAAATGAACAAATTAGGAACCGATGCTTGGGATAAACTCAAGAAAACCACAAAAAAAAAAGTTAAAGACATTGCCCGCGACCTGATAAAACTTTATGCCCTACGTAAAGCACAAGAAGGTATGGCTTTCTCGCCCGATACTTACTTACAAAACGAACTGGAGGCTTCTTTTATTTATGAAGATACCCCAGACCAAGAAAAGGCTACAGCCGATGTAAAAAAAGACATGGAATCGCCACACCCGATGGACCGCTTGGTGTGTGGTGATGTTGGTTTTGGTAAAACAGAAGTTGCTATAAGAGCAGCTTTTAAAGCCGCTACAGATGGTAAGCAGGTTGCTATTTTGGTGCCTACCACCATTTTAGCCATGCAACATTATAAAACCTTTAATGAACGTTTAAAAGATTTCCCAGTCAGGATAGATTATATCAACCGATTTAAATCTACCAAACAAGTAAAAGACACTTTAGAAGCTTTAAAAGCCGGAAAAGTAGATATCATTATTGGTACACATAAATTGGTGAGTAAAGATGTTAAGTTTAAAGATTTAGGCCTTTTAATTATTGATGAGGAGCAAAAATTTGGTGTTACTGTAAAAGAAAAATTAAAACAATTTAGGGCTAATGTTGATACGCTTACGTTAACTGCAACGCCAATTCCTAGAACGCTCCATTTTTCTTTAATGGGTGCTCGAGATTTATCTATCATCCAAACACCGCCACCAAACCGCCAGCCTGTTTTAACAGAATTACATGTTTTTAACGAGAAACTGATTAAAGAAGCTGTAGAGTTTGAGTTGGATAGAGATGGACAAGTTTTCTTTATCCATAACCGCGTTGCCGATTTACGTCAGCTAGGTGGTTTAATACAAAAGCTTGTTCCAAAAGCTAGAATTGCAATTGCGCATGGGCAGCTAGAAGGCGATAAGCTTGAAGATATTATGCTTGATTTTATTGAAGGAAAGTATGATGTTTTAGTTGCCACCACCATTATTGAGGCTGGTCTTGATGTACCAAATGCCAATACCATGTTGATTAATCATGCCCACATGTTTGGCTTAAGTGATTTGCACCAGATGCGTGGACGTGTAGGACGCTCTAATAAAAAAGCTTTTTGCTATTTGTTAAGTCCGCCTTTGTCTACTCTTACGCCAGAAGCTAGAAAACGTTTAAGCGCTATAGAAGAATTTTCTGATTTAGGTAGCGGATTTAACGTAGCCATGCGAGATCTAGACATCCGCGGAAGCGGAAACCTTTTAGGTGCAGAGCAAAGCGGTTTCATTGCTGAGATTGGCTTTGATATGTATCATAAAATCTTGGATGAAGCTATACAAGAACTTAAAGAAGACGAGTTTAAAGGTTTATTTCAGGATGAAAAGCCTCGTCCTTTTGTAAGCTTTACCCAAATAGAAACCGATATGGAGCTACTAATCCCTGATGAGTATGTAACCAATATCCAGGAGCGTTATAATTTATATACCGAGCTTTCTAAAATAGAAAATAAAACAGCTTTAGACGCTTTTGAAAAAGAACTTCACGACCGTTTTGGACCGCTTCCAAGACAGGTAAAAGACTTACTCAGAACCGTTGAGTTACAATGGATTGGTAAAGAAATAGGTTTAGAAAAAATTAGCTGGAAAAAAGGAACGCTAAGAGGTTATTTTATTACCGATAAGCAATCTAAATATTTTGAAACCGATATGTTTGGGCGTATCCTGCAATATGCACAGCATCATCCACGAAAAGTTAATCTTAAAGAAGTTAAAAACACTTTGCGTATTGCCGTTGAAGACATCAAAAATATTGATGAAGCTATTTGGGCATTAGAGCAGATGAGGGATCCGGTGGTGATATAGATTGACTGAATTAACGTAAATTGAGTCAGTTGATTGACTAAATTAGCGTAAATTGAGTCAGTTGATTGACTGAATTAATATTTATTTATATCTTTGAGTATGAAAATTCAAAGATTAGCTGCTTTACAACTCACAAAACGTATTCAGCAAAATAAGGTTTTACTTTTATTTGGCACCCGTAGGGTGGGTAAAACGCATTTATTAAAATCTATTGAAAGTTCTTTAAATATCCCTTTTCTGCATCTTAACGCAGAAGATACGGATACAGCTACCTTATTAGAAAATAGAAGCATAGCCAATTATAAGAGATTATTGGGAGAGAATCGTTTATTAATTATAGATGAAGCACAAGTAATTCCAGAAATAGGCAAGATATTAAAGTTGATGATTGATGAATTTGAGGATTTAACCATTATAGCTACAGGTTCATCTGCTTTTGATTTATCAAACCAAACTGGCGAACCTTTAACAGGAAGAAGCTATACTTATTATTTGTACCCTATAGCACAAGCAGAACTTGCAAAACACGAGAACATATTGCAAACAAGACAAAATCTGGAAGAAAGGTTAATATACGGCTCTTATCCTGAAATTTTTTCTCTAGAAAATCTTAAAGAAAAGGAAGAATATTTAAAAAATCTGGTGAACTCTTACCTTTTAAAGGATATTCTAAGGTTTGAAAACATCCAAAACAGCAATAAAATTTTCGATTTGATGAGACTTATAGCTTACCAGGTTGGGGCAGAAGTTTCTTTGGATGAGCTAGGTAAGCAATTAGGAATGAGTAAAAACACTGTTGAGCGGTATTTAGATCTTTTGGCCAAAGTGCAAATACTGTTTAAACTAGGTGGCTATAGCTCTAACCTTAGAAAAGAGGTTACAAAATCTTCTAAATGGTACTTTTTTGATAATGGAATTAGAAATGCTATTATTAATGATTTTAGACCTTTAGCGTTAAGGCAAGATGCTGGCTTACTTTGGGAAAATTATTGTATTTACGAACGTATCAAAATAAACCGTTATCAAAAAACAGATGCCGAGTTTTTCTTTTGGAGAACTTATGACCAACAAGAAATAGATTTAATAGAAAAAGTAGGTCAGAAGATTGAAGCTTTTGAGTTTAAATATAATAGCTCAAAAAAAGTAAAAGTACCTGTGTTTTTCCAAAAAAATTATCCCGATGCTGAGTTTAGCCTCATCCATCGGGATAATTATATAGATTTTATAGTGGCAGACTTACTTAAACCTTAAGTTCATGCTTAAGATATTAGAGTTTAAGCCATTGCTTCTGCTATAATGTCCATAACGCAATTCTATCATGGTAATTCTTCGCATTTTTAAAACGCCTGCTGGCGGTGCAAACCTAATGCCTGCCCCAAAATAATTGCTATTAAATTTGGATAAATCATAATCACTGGTGTAAAAAGTATTTGCCAATTGATGCTGATTGATACCCGCAAAATATTGGGAAGCACTTTGCTGATAATACCTATAAAACGGACTTATAGAAGCAAAGGGTGTTATTTTAACCACAGTTTCTAACTCGGCAGTGCTAGAGTTAATACCCCAGTCATCTGTATAATAACGGGCAAAAGACCTCAATACTAAATGATCTCCCCAGAAATAATTTAACCTGGCGCCTATGGGTAGTTTTATCCTATTATCAGGTAAAAATTCTGATTTTAAAGTACCTCTTGAACCATCTGGATTAAAAGTATTGATATCATTAAAATAAACCCTTTGGTAACGGGTAGATAGCAAACCGCTTTGATAAGCTGGCTCTACCATGATTAAAAATTGTAAATCTTTACTGATAACCTGCGCTAAAGATAATGCTGCACTAAAAGAATTTCGTGGGGCATTATCACCCTGCGTATAGCCTTCAAACTGATAGTTAGACCGCAGTTCTATAGGCATGATTACTGCCCAAGTATCAAAAAAGGCTTGTAATTTTAAAGAAAAATCGCGGTTTTTATCTTTAGATGATTTGGTATAAGTTAAACCACCTCCAATAGAAGTATAATCATACTCGCCAGAAAAAGAAGCCGAAAAACCAATGCTATTTCCCTTTTGCTCGTTAGCGATATTCCAGCTTAAAGAAGGATAAATTCTTACATCAGAATAAGAAGCCGAGGTTACTGTTGCAGGGTCTATTTTATCAGAAGAAGCCGATGTATAGGTATCAAACCCTACTTCAAAAGTGTAAGTATGTTTTAAGCCTGTTTTACCGTATCGGGATAATTTTAGATCAAAACTATTGGAAATATCGGTTAATTTCTCTGTACCAATACCGCCAGTAACGGCAGAATTGTTACCATCTTGGCTATAATAACTATTTACGAGATTGGCCTCCTCAAATTTCAGCTTTCTTTTTTCAAAAGAAACCTCCTGAGATTTTATCTGTGCAAAACTAGCTACTATACTGAGGTATAAAAATACAATGGTTAAAGATATAAATTTCATGTTTCTAGCTTAATTACATCCACAACCACCACCACTTTTACCGCCGTTTGCTCCGGAAGAGCCCTCTCGGTAGAGTTGAGCATTTTGCTCGAATTTTTCTGCCTTACGGGCTGATAGCTCCATCTCAGAATCATTCAATTTAATTTTCTCATAGGCCTTTACTGCCGTACAAGAGCTCATTCCTGAAGCATAAAAAACTGCCAGAATAAAAATTAAGCCTACTTTTTTCATTTAACTGATATTAATATTTTTTGAGGTATGTAACCTATTATCGTCATCTATAATAATGCAAGCAACGCCATTTAATTGGTTAATTAAATTTAATCCAACATCAACACCCATAACCATTACAGGTGTAGCAAGAGCATCGGCAAGTTCTGCTTGTGGGCAAATAATACTTACGCTTTTTATCCCGCTAACAGGTAAACCAGTTTTAGGATTTATAGTGTGCGAGTATTTTTTACCTTTTATAACAGCAAATTTTTCGTAATTACCAGAGGTAGCAATAGCCATATTACTGATATTTAGATAAGAAAAAGCTTGTAGTTTTTGGTCTGGATTGGCAATGGCGGCTGTCCAAGGTTTACCATCAATTTGAGTACCCCAAGTAACCAAATCGCCAGAAGCGTTAACAATACCGCTTTTTATACCTAGTTGTAGTAAAACTGCTTTTGCTTTATCAGCAGCGTAACCTTTACCTATTCCTCCAAAACCTATTCGCATTCCAACTTCTTTTAGAAAAACCGTTTGCTGTGTTTCATCTAAAATCACATTCTTGTAGTTAATTAAAGCAACGGCTTGTTTTGCTGTTTCTACATCTGGTAAAGCCGTCATGTTCACATCAAAATTCCAGAGGCTTTTATCTATTGAGCCATAGGTGATATCAAAAGCACCTTGTGTAATTTCTGATATTTTGATTGCCCTTTTAATTAAATCAAAAACTTCTTTATCTACTTTAACAGGCTTTATACCAGCAAAATCATTAATTAAATTGGTTTGGCTATGAGGTTTAAAAGTGCTTAATAAATCTTCTATCCTACTTATCTCGGCAACAGCTTTTTCTATATACTCATAGGCTTCTTGTTCTTGATGATGAACCACACTTATTTCAAAATGGTTACCCATTAATCGCATTCCCTTTTTGTAAACTTTAGGAATTAATATTTCATCTTCAGTTTTTAGCATGCTGAGTTTTATCTAGCTGAGCGGTAAATTCCTGTGCATTTAATTGAGGTAAACCGTCCCATTTCTTTACAACTTTTCCTTGCTCATCTAGCAATAACGTGAGTGGAAAAACACCATCAGGATTGTATTTTAAAGCTAAATCGTTGTTTTTCTTAAGTTGCTCTGCTGGTAATTGATTTTTCTTTAAACGAGGAAAATCTGCTCGTACAAGAATCAAATTTGCTGATGCATATTTTTGAAAATCCTCGGCCTCAAAAATTTCTTTATGCATACGTATGCAAGGCCCACACCAATCAGACCCTGAAAAGTTTAAAAGAATATATTTTTGAGATTCGGCTGCTTTTTTTTGGGCAACATTAAAATCGTTCTCCCAAATGTTTCCGAAGAAAAAGAAGGATATAAATAGTGTGATTACTAATTTCATTTCAAATATTTTAAACCGAAATTAAACAATAAAAAGCCATTTAAAAGTGACTTTTATCACAGTAAGTATTTTTATCAGAATTTAAGAAAAAACTCTTAGAGTTGTGCCGTTTAAAGAAGTATTATACCTCTTTAAAGCTACTGTAGCAGGACCTAATGTTGCGACACCTGTTTCTAAAAATTTAGATCCATGGTTTGGACAAAAAAAGACTCCCTCATTTCCATTATATGTTACAGATGTGCCTTCATGCGTACAAGCTTGAGCTACGGCTAAAAATGCTCCGCTCGTACTTTTAGCAACAATAATACGATTGATGTAAATAAAGCCTCCGTTATTATTTAAAGCGGCATTAGAAGCTGCTGTTAAATCAATATTAAAATCTACATCTGTTGGAGGATTATTTGCATTTGAAGGTCCTTCATTTTCAGATTTAGAACAACCAACACAACTAAAAACAACTGCTGAAGCGGCGGTTAACCCGATAGCAGATAAAAATTCTTTACGGTCCATAATATGAGGTTTATATTTTGCATAAAGAAACGTGAAAATTGAGCTTTGGGTTTTTAAATTTTCAAAATAATTACAATATTTTTCATAAAAAAAGCCAGTTAGCTTTGGATGCTAACTGGCTACTTATCAAAAAGATAGTTTAGTTTATTTAAAAAAAGCTAAAGCATTTTTAATTCTGTTAATTGTTTCTGCTTTACCTAACATTAAAGCAATATCAAATACTTGTGGACCAAATTTTCCGCCTACTAACATTACTCTAAAAGGTAGCATAACTTCGCCAACTTTTAAGTTTTTATCAGCAGCTAAAGTTTTAAACAAAGTTTCTAAAGTAGCGCTATCTTGAAATTCTGTCTCCTCAAATTTTTCTATCAAGCTAGAGAAAAATGCAGCTTTTTCTTCGTTCCATTTTGGTTTAACAGCATCTTCATCATAAGCCGTTGGCGCTGTGAAAAAGAAAGCACTTTGCTGATAAAAATCAGGTAATAAAGTGCAGCGTTCTTTTACGGCATCAATTACTTTTTCTAAGTAAATGTCCTCTGCTGTGATACCTTTTTCGATTAAAATTGGCTTTACATAAGGTAGCAAATGACTTGCTGTACTTCTTTTTATCCACTCGGCATTGTACCACTTAGCTTTCTCATAATCAAATTTTGCACCGCCTTTGTGGATACGATCTAGAGAGAATTTAGAAATCAGTTCATCTAAAGAAAATAATTCTTGGTCGGTTCCATCGTTCCAACCCAGCATAGCTAAAAGATTTATCATAGCTTCGGGCAAAAAACCTACATCTTTAAAACCATCTGCTTTTTCTTGAGTTTTTGGGTCTATCCAGTTAATGGCATATACCGGAAAGCCTAATCTCTGTCCATCACGTTTACTTAATTTACCATGGCCATCGGGCTTTAATATTAAAGGTAAATGTGCCCATTCTGGCATAGCAGCCTCCCAACCTAAATATTTCCATAATAAAATATGTACCGGGGCTGATGGTAGCCACTCTTCGCCTCTAAAAGCGTGAGAAATCTTCATCAAATAATCATCAACTACAACAGCTAAATGATAGGTTGGCATACCATCGGCTTTAAGCAAAACTTTATCGTCAACATCGTTACTGTTAAAACTTACATCGCCACGTATTAAATCTTTAAAATAAACCTGCTCGTCTTTTGGCATTTTTATTCTGATCACATGTGGTGCTCCTTCTTTGATTAAGCTTTCTGCTGCTTCATGCGGTATGGTTAAAGAGTTTCTCATTTGCATACGATGGTTATGGTCGTATTTAAAGTTTTCTATAACTTGTCTTTTACTTTCTAGGTCTTCTGGCGTATCAAAAGCATAGTATGCATAGCCATCTTTAACCAGTTGTTCTGCATAAGCTCTATAAATTTCTTTACGTTCGCTTTGTTTGTAAGGGCCATAAGCACCGCCAACATGCGGACCTTCATCTGGATTTAAGCCACACCATTTTAAACAATTGATAATATACGCTTCTGCACCTTCAACAAAACGGGTTTGGTCTGTATCTTCAATTCTTAAAATAAACTCGCCTTGTTGTTGCTTTGCAAAAAGGTAATTAAACAAAATGGTACGCACACCACCTATATGTAAGCCTCCAGTTGGGCTTGGGGCAAATCTTACCCTAACTTTTTTATCCATAGCCTTTGAAAATTTAAGCAAATGTTAATGCTTTTCTCTGAAACCAAAGTTAAGAGATAAGCTTGTACAAACTAGCTTTTTTAATCATTTATCAGGATTTTTAAGCCCTAAACCTGGTTCATCATTTAAAATATACTTACCTGCAACAAAATCTGGGGTTTTAAAAGGGTTGTTGGTGGTCATAAATGGTCCGTCTAAATCGGCCCAATCACACAAAGGCGCTAAAGCAGCGCCTGCTAGGGTGGCTACACTAGTCTCGCTCATGCAGCCAATTAAAATTTTTAAATCATTGGCTCTGGCAACTTTTATCATTTCATAAGCTTCATACAAACCGGCCGATTTCATTAATTTGATGTTAATACCATGATAAACACCTTTAGCTTTTGAAACATCAGCCAATCTTTGTACAGCTTCATCGCCAATAATTGCGATAGGGCTACCAGCAGTTATCCAAGCGTTACCATCTATATTTTCTTTAGGCATAGGTTGTTCTATTAAAACGATGCCTTGTTCTTGCAGCCAAAAAGCCATATCTAAACCTTCATTTTTATCTGTCCAACCTTGATTAGCATCCACATATAAAGGTAAATCTGTAATATTTCTTATGGTTTGGATGATTTGCTTATCGTTCTCTCTACCTAATTTTACTTTTAATAGTTTGAAATCATATTGTAAAGCATCTTCAACTTTTTTGATAATCATTTGAGGCTCATCAATACCAATGGTATAAGTTGTTTCTGGCATATTTTGAGGTACCGAGCCAAAGAAACTGTAACAAGGTTTTTGAGCTATTTTACCAGCCAAATCATACAAAGCAATATCAACAGCGGCTTTTACGGCTGGCATTGCAGGCGATATTTCATCCATATATTGATGAATAGCTGCAAAATCAAAAGGATAAGTAAAATTTGATAAATCTAATTTAGATAAAAAAGAACTGGCAGTTTCTTCATTTTCGCCCATATAAGGTACCATAGAGGCTTCACCAATACCAATACATCCTTCATAAGAAACCTTTACCAGCATGATAGGTGTACTGGTTCTAGAAAATTTAGCTATGGTAAAAGGAAATTTTAGTGAAAGATTAAAACTCTTGTAACTTATTTTCATGTATTTTCGTCTAAAAATTAAATGTAAAAAATTACCTTTTAATTCAACATTAAATGATTAAGAAATACGCTCTAAATATTGTTCTTATTCTGCTCATTACCATTATAGGCGCTTGTAGCAGTGGAAAAAAACTATTAGAACAGGGTGATTATGACCGAGCTGTTTATACTGCTGTTGACCGTTTAAAAAGCAGCCCTAGCAATAGAAAAGCCCGCCAAACCCTAGATGCGGCCTTTTCTTACGCTGTCCAAAGACACTTAAAAAGAATTGATGAAGCTAAACTAAGTACAACTCCTTTTAAATGGGAAAGTGTAGTAAGTGATTATTCTGCTTTAAATAATTTAGCTAATGCTGTAGAAAATTGTCCGGCTTGTTTAGAGCAAATTCCTAATACTAGAAAATTTATTAGAGAATTAGATGATGCCAAGTTTAATGCCGCCGAAGAGCGTTACAATGCTGGAAAAAAATTGTTAGCGCAAGGAACAAGAGAATCTGCCAGAACTGCTTATGATCATTTTGACAGGGCAAACCAATTATTTCCTGAATACAAAGACGTTAGAAAGCTTTTAGATGAGGCTTATTTAGCGGCCGTATTAAAAGTTATTGTTGAACCTGTACAAGTGAACTCTAGGCTTTACCAATTAAGTAATGAGTTCTTTCAAGGTAAAATAACCGAGTTTATGGCTGCTTATGAAGAACGCAGCTTTATTAAATTCTATAGTCCTGAAGAAGCCAAAAAAATGAAATTAAAAGCAGACCATTTGTTAAGTTTAAGCTTTGATGATTTTGTTGTTGGACAAACTTATGTGAAGGAACGCATTCAAGATGTAAAAAGAGACAGCGTAAAACTTGGCGAAACTACACAGAAAAGACCTGTATATGGAACAGTAAAAGCCCGAGTTACTACATTTGAAAAAACTATTAGCTCATCTGGCTTATTAGATTTTAGAATAAGAGACTTCAATAATGGTAGAATTATATCGCAAGAGAAAATGCCTGGAACTTTTATCTGGAGAGATGTTTGGGGTACTTTTAATGGGGATGAAAGAGCACTTTCTGATGAAGAAAGAAGAATTTGCAGAAGAAGAGAAATTATGCCTCCGCCACCTCAAGATTTATTTATTGAGTTTACAAAACCTATTTACAGTCAATTAACTACCAAAATAAGAAGTTTTTATAACCGCTATTAATTTTGGTATAATTTTATATTTAAACTTGTAAAAAATTAACGTACATAAATAAACTCATATATGGAATGGATTACTAATCCAGAAATCTGGATTTCACTTTTAACTTTAACAGTTTTAGAAATCGTATTAGGTATAGATAATATTGTATTTATATCTATTCTTGCTGGTAAATTACCGGTAGACCAACAAAAGAAAGCCAGGTCTGTAGGTTTGGCCTTAGCCATGATTACCAGAATATTATTGCTTCTTTCTTTAAGTTGGGTGATGTCTCTAACAGCTACACTATTTAACATGGCTGAATGGTTTGGAGTTAACGATAGTAGTTTATTATCTAAATTTGCAATCTCTGGTAGAGATTTAATTTTACTTCTAGGAGGCTTGTTTTTAATTTATAAAAGTACCCACGAAATTCATGAAAAGTTAGAAGGCGATGAAGGAGACCATTCAGTAAAAAAAGTGTACTCTTTTACCGGGGTTATCATCCAAATTTTAATTCTAGATATTGTATTCTCCTTAGACTCGGTAATTACTGCGGTTGGTATGGCGGATGAAATTATGGTCATGATAGCTGCTGTGACTATAGCTGTTGTAGTTATGATGTTCTCTGCTGCTGCTATTTCTAACTTTGTAAACCAGCATCCAACAGTAAAAATGCTAGCCTTATCTTTCTTGTTACTGATAGGTTTTTCTTTAGTAGCAGAGGGCTTAGACCAACACATCCCTAAAGGATATATTTATTTTGCAATGGCATTCTCTGTATTGGTAGAAGTGCTAAACTTAAAATCTAAGAAAAAATCAAAACCGGTAGAATTAAGAAATACCCCACAAGAATAATTTAAAGCCTCCTTCATTGGAGGCTTTTTTTTGACATCTATTTAAAAACTACTACCTTAATAGCTTGTTATATAATAGTCTTCAAAAACGCTCCGCATCTTTAACATATTCAACATGTATAGAAAAATTAAGCTCCTAACCGTTTTGCTGAGCATTGCTCTTTTAGCATTCTCTTTCAAAACAGATTTATTTCAAGTTTCTAAGAATCTTGACATTTTCGCATCGGTATATAAAGAACTTAATCTCAATTATGTGGATGAGGTAAATTCTGCAAAACTTATCAAAACCAGTATTGATGCTATGCTGAGTGATTTAGACCCTTATACGGAGTTTGTGCCAGAATCTGAGATTGAAGATTACCGAATGAAATATGTAAGCACCCAATATGGTGGTATTGGTGCAGCAGTTATTCATAGAGATGGGCGAGTTTTTATATCAGATCCATTTGAAGGATACCCGGCGCAAAAAGCAGATTTAAAAGCAGGTGATGAAATTATTGCGATTAATGACCAAATCCTGAAAGGGAAAAATAATGAACAGGTTAGTTTATTGTTAAAAGGACCAAAAGAAACCCCTGTAAAATTAAAGCTTGCCAGAGATGGTAAAATATTCGAAAAAGAAATTAAAAGAGCAGATATTAAACAACCCAACGTAAGTTATTACGGTATGATTGGTAATACAGCTTATATCAAATTAGACAAGTTTTTAGAAAACTCTGCCCAAGAAGTTAAAGATGCTTTGGTAGAGCTTAAGAAAAATAATCCAACAGGCTTAATTATAGATCTTAGAAATAATGGAGGTGGAATTTTACAAGAAGCCGTAAAAATTGTCAATTTATTTGTGGGCAAAGATGTTGAAGTGGTATCTCAGAAAGGAAAAAATCCAGAAAAGAATATCAATTATAAAACATTTTTATCCGCTCTTGAGCCAGATTTACCTTTAGCCATTTTAATCAATAACAGGTCTGCATCGGCATCAGAAATAGTAGCGGGTTCTTTGCAAGATTTAGACAGAGCGGTTATTATTGGTCAGCGTAGTTTTGGAAAAGGCCTAGTGCAACAAACTTTTAATTTACCTTATAACACCTTAGTAAAAGTAACAGTTGCTAAATATTACACATCATCAGGAAGATGTATACAGGCTTTGGATTATGCCCACCGTACAGAAGATGGGATGGTAGAAAAAGTATCAGATTCTTTAATTAACGAATATAAAACTAAAGGCGGTCGTTTAGTTTATGATGGTAGCGGTATTTATCCTGATATTCATATTGAGCCTTATAAGTATCATCAAATTACCCAAACCCTAGTATCTAAATACCATGTGTTTGATTTTGGAAATCTGTTTGTAAAAAACAACCCTACTATTACCTCTGCACCAGACTTTAAACTATCTGATGCTGATTATAATAGTTTCTTAAACTTTATAAAGGATAAGAATATCACTTACAAAACATCCTCAGAAAGACTTTTAGCTAATTTGAAAGAAGAAGCTCAAAAAGAAAAGAAATTAAACGATGTAAAAGCAGAAATAGAAGCTTTACAAAACACTTTAAGTAATAGTAAAAAGGCAGATTTAACAACCCATAAAGCAGAGATTATGCGAGTTTTAGAATCTGAAATTGTACAACGTTATTACTATGAAAAAGGGCGTATTGTACAAACTTTCCAGTACGATGAAGAGATTAAAAAAGCAAAAGAGTTTTTTAACGATAAACAAAAATACAACGCTGTTTTAGCGGGTATTGGTAATTATAAAGTAATAGGCAAACCAGTAAAAGTTGTAGCTAAAGCTGATTAAAATAAAAGCGGTTATTAAGCCGCTTTATCCTTTATTTTTTCAGCGGTTCTGATATTTCTATAGTTTTAAAAGAGGTAAATTTAAAAGCCATAGTTTTACTGCTCTTCACTGAAATTTCATTGATAGAGCCTGATGACCATTTAGGAGACATAGCTAACAACCTTGTTATTTCTTCATCAAAACCAAAACCGCCAGGTCTTAACACTTTTATATTTGTTAAACTACCATCTTTATCTACAACAAAATTTACCATCACCACTTTTTCTAAGTCTTTGTTTAATGCTCCTGCAGGATATTGTAAATTTTTATTTAAAAAGCGCTCAAACTCTTTAACTCCGTTTGCAGGCTCGGCTTGATTATGATTTAATGTATAAACTGCATCTAAATTTTCAGGTAAGGGAGGGCTAAAAAGCTTAATTTTAAGGTCTGGATTATTGTTTTCTAAGGAAAATGTAATATTTAATCTTCTATTTACACGTACTTTTTCGCCGTTTTTTACGCCGCTTTTCCATTTTTTAGCTAAGGATAACAATCTTTTAGCTTCCTCTCCAAGACCAGAGCCTTTAACATTTCTAGTTATAGAAATATCACTTAAACTCCCGTCTTTTTCTACTATAAAATCCAAATGAATTAATCCTACAATATTATTCTCTAAAGCATTTTTAGGATACTTAAGATTTTCTTTCATCAACTTTTCAAGCCCCTCCAAGCCATCCACATATACAGGGTTTTCATCTACTTGTACATAAACATAATCGGCTTTACGATTAGCTTCTTTTTGTTGAGCGTAAAAATCATTTGCATTGGAGTAAGAAAAAGTTGATAACATAAAATATGTTATACAAGCTGTAGCCTTGATTAAATTTTTCATAAATAGGGTAATTGGTTTAAAAACCAAAGAAACATATTGTTTTCTAAAATATCAATAGTTAATACCTAAATTGCTTTTTTAAAAATCAGATATGAAAATAACCTTTCATGGTGCTGCGCAAACAGTTACGGGTAGCAAACATTTATTAGAGTTGGCCAATGGTAAAAAAATTCTTTTAGATTGTGGCATGTTCCAAGGGCATGGAAAACAAACTCAAGAATGGAATTTACATTTCGGTTTTCAACCTTCTGAGGTTGATTTTTTAGTCTTATCTCATGCACATATAGACCATTCTGGTTTAATACCTCGCTTAGTTGCAGAAGGTTTTACTGGCGATATTATTTGCACACCGGCTACCAGAGAGCTCTGTAAAATTATGCTTCAAGATGCTGCAAAAATTCAAGAGTCAGACGCTAAATTCATCAACAAAAAAAGAACAAAACTGAATAAAAATTTAGTAGAGCCACTTTATACTATGGAAGATGCTTTATTAGCACTTTCATTTTTTAAAAGGGTAAAATACAACCAGCCTTATACCATAACAGATGGTGTTGAACTTTTATTTACAGATGCTGGCCACATCATAGGCAGTGCGGCCGTACATTTAGATATTACAGAAAATAATAAAACCACTAAAATAACCTTTAGTGGCGATGTTGGCCGTTATAACGATTTACTGTTAAAATCTCCTGCCCCATTTAGACAAGCAGATTACGTTATCCTTGAAAGCACCTACGGAGATAGTTTACACGATACAACCATGCCAACAGAAGGTAAACTATTAGAAGTAATTCAAGACACCTGCATCCAAAGAAGAGGAAAAGTTATTATTCCTGCTTTTAGTGTTGGGCGCACCCAAGAAATACTATATGCGCTTAACAGTTTAGAATTAAAAGGCGTTTTGCCTAAGGCAAAATACTATGTAGATAGCCCTTTATCAGAAAAAGCTACTTTGGTGGTAAAAGCGCATCCTTGGAATTTTAACGATAAAGTACAAGAGGTCTTAAAACATGATGATGATCCTTTTGATTTTGAAGGATTATCTTTTATTGAAGATACCGAAGCTTCTATAGCTTTAAATGAAGATCAAACACCAATGGTTATTATTTCTGCATCGGGTATGGCTGAGGCTGGCAGGGTAAAACATCATATCAAAAACAATATAGAAAATCCAAATTGTACCGTCTTATTAGTGGGCTATAGTGAATCTGGCTCTTTAGCTGGGCGTTTAAAAAGTGGTGTTAACCCGGTATCTATCTTTGGCGACTACTATCAAGTAAATGCGAAAATAGTAAGTATACAAACCATGAGTGCCCATGGCGATCAAAAAGATTTAATCCGTTTTATCGAAAATCAAGATAAAATGCTCACCAAAAAAATATTTTTAGTACACGGTGAGCCCGATACACAACAAATTTTTAAACAAAAATTGCATGAAAAAGGCTTTCAGAACATAGAAATACCCCATCGCCATCAAAGTTTTGAAATTTAAGCCACAGTTTGGTAAAAAATAGATTTCTAAGCACATAACACTAATTGCAATTCAGGCAACAATATTTATATTTGCGTTCCGTAAATTCAGATTTAAGATATAGTAATGAGAGTAATACAATACAGAGAAGCACTTCGTGAAGCCATGAACGAAGAAATGCGCAAAGACGATAAAATTTTCTTAATGGGCGAAGAAGTTGCCGAGTACAACGGTGCTTACAAGGTTAGCCAAGGTATGCTTGATGAATTTGGTCCAAAAAGAATTATTGATACGCCTATTGCCGAGCTTGGTTTTGCTGGTATTGCTATTGGTGCTGCCATGAATGGCTTACGCCCAATTGTAGAATTCATGACTTTTAACTTCTCTTTAGTTGCAATAGACCAAATTATTAATGGTGCAGCTAAAATGTTATCTATGTCTGGTGGTCAAATTTCTGTACCAATTGTTTTTAGAGGCCCTACTGGTAACGCTGGACAATTAGGCGCACAACACTCTCAAAATTTCGAGAACTGGTTTGCTAACTGCCCTGGTTTAAAAGTGGTAGTTCCATCAAACCCTTATGATGCAAAAGGCTTATTAAAATCATCTATTATAGATCCAGATCCGGTTATTTATATGGAGTCTGAGTTGATGTATGGCGATAAAGGAGAAGTCCCAGAAGAAGAGTATTACATAGAAATTGGTAAAGCAAAAGTTGTTAAAGAAGGAACCGATGTAACTATTGTTTCTTTCGGTAAAATGATGAGCAGAGTAATAGAACCTGCTGTAGAAGCATTAAATAAAGAAGGAATTAATGTAGAGGTAATAGACCTTAGAACCGTAAGGCCAATTGATTTTGAAACCATTTTAACTTCTGTTAAAAAAACAAACAGACTGGTAGTAGTTGAAGAGGCTTGGCCGCTAGCTTCTATTTCATCTGAAATAGCTTTCCACGTACAAAAAAATGCTTTTGATTATTTAGACGCACCAGTTTTACGTATCACTTGTGCTGATGTTCCTTTACCTTATGCTCCTACGCTAATTGCAGCAAGTTTACCAAATGCAGACCGTGTTGTTAAAGCGGTTAAAGAAGTAATGTACATTAACAAATAATCTTATTTAAAATTATAAAAAAAGCCGAGTTGTGATGAACGACTCGGCTTTTTTTGTGCTTTTTATTTCTGTCTTGTATCAACTTAACAGCCAAAATTTTGTTTACATTTATATAAAACCAATGAAACCTGTTTGATATGCAAGAAATGAACAGACCAGTAAGAGTTTTAGTTGCCAAAGTTGGCTTAGATGGGCATGACCGTGGAGCAAAAATAATAGCCACGTCTTTAAGAGATGCCGGTATGGAGGTTATTTATACAGGCTTAAGGCAAACGCCAGAAATGGTTGTGAATGCTGCTTTACAAGAGGATGTGGATGCTATAGGCGTATCTATATTATCTGGTGCACACATGACTGCTTTTCCTAAAATCATCAGTTTGATGAAAGAAAAAGGTATGGATGATGTATTGGTTACAGGTGGCGGCATTATTCCTGATGAAGATATGCAAGCGCTCAGGAAAATAGGTGTTGGCGAATTATTTCCACCGGGGACCAATACCCTAGCCATTGTAAATTATATTAAAGACTGGGTTTTAACACATAGAGACTTTTAATCATGAAAAACTATATTAATCTACTTACCGATATACAAAACAACATTCTTTATTTAACCATCAATAGAGAAGAGAAACTTAATGCGCTTAATAAAGATACTTTAGCAGAAATACATGATTGTTTGATAGCCGTATTAAATAATGATTTAATAAAAGGTATCATCATTACCGGTAAAGGTGAAAAAGCTTTTGTTGCTGGCGCCGATATTAAAGAATTTTCTGATTTTAATGTACAACAAGGTAAAAATTTAGCTAAAGAAGGTCAAACAAAGGTTTTTGATTTAATTGCTAACTGTAAGAAACCTGTTATCGCAGCCATTAATGGCTTTGCTTTGGGTGGTGGGTTAGAATTAGCTATGGCTTGCCATATCAGAATAGCATCGCAAAATGCTAAACTTGGGCTTCCGGAAGTTAGTTTGGGATTAATTCCAGGTTATGGCGGTACTCAAAGGCTAACAGAACTAGTGGGCAAAGGAAAAGCTTTTGAAATGATTTTAACAGCCGATATGATTTCTGCAGAAGAAGCTGAAAAAATTGGCTTGATAAATTATGTGGTAACAGCAGCAGATTTATTACCAAAAGTAACGGCTATGATGCAAAAAATACTGAGTCGCTCGCCAGAAGCTATTGCAGCAGCCTTACAAGCTATAAATGCTTTTAACCATAGCCAAAGTGGTTATGACGCAGAGATACAAGCTTTTGGAAACTGCTTCTCTAGCCAAAACTTTAAAGAAGGCGTAACAGCATTTTTAGAAAAGCGTAAGCCTAAATTTCACTAATGAGATTTTAAATATTTTTATAATTAAAAATAAAGTATCTAAAATTAATTATGTAGAATTATTTTCCCATTTAAAATAAATATCTATATTCGCTTATAAGAAACTTGTTAAAAGTTGCTATTCTGGTAAGTAAATACAGATATGAAAAAAATACTAATCGTTGATGATGAAGTTAACATTGGACTACTTCTCTCTAAATTCCTATCAAGAAACGGTTTTGAGATAAAGACTGCAACTTCAGGAACTTCAGCATTTGATATCCTCAGTAAAGAAACCTTTAACCTAGTACTTTGCGATTTTAGGTTAGAAGATACAGATGGAAGAGAAGTATTAAAAAAAATCAAATTACTTTATCCTAGAACAGGTGTTATCATCATCACCGGTTATTCTGATATAAAATTAGCTGTAGAACTTATTAAAATGGGTGCTTATGATTATATCACAAAGCCACTTTATCCTGATGAGATTTTAAACACCATCAATAAAGCCATTGAAACTCAGCAAGCTTTAAATGAGGAATTAGACAATCCTACACCTGTTACTACTGAAACCTCTAAATCAAAGGAACCTAAAAAAATTTCGGGAGGTTTTGATGAATATGTAATAGGACAAAGCTCTGCAGCTAAAGAATTAATGAGGCAAATAGAACTTGTAGCCCCTACCAATTATAGCGTTATTTTAATTGGAGAAAGCGGAACGGGTAAAGAGTCTGTAGCTAAAAGCATCCACATGAAAAGTAATAGAAGAGATAAGCCTTTTATTGCCATGGATTGCGGTTCTTTAACCAAAGAGTTAGCAGGTTCAGAATTTTTTGGACACGAAAAAGGTTCTTTCACAGGTGCATTATACACCAAAATTGGTCATTTTGAAATGGCAAATGGAGGCACTTTATTTTTAGATGAAGTGGGAAACCTTTCCTATGAAATACAAGCCGCCTTATTAAGAACTGTACAAGAAAGAAAAGTAAAAAGAATTGGCTCTACAAAAGAAATAGATTTAGACGTAAGAATCATAGTAGCTACCAATGAAAACTTAATTGATGCTATAGCTAAAGGTAAATTTAGAGAAGATTTATACCACAGATTTAATGAGTTTGGCATTTATATGCCTCCTTTAAGAGAAAGAGGCAAAGATATACTCATTTTTGCTGAACACTTTTTAAGTGCCGCCAATGCAGAACTTAATCGTGATGTTAAAGGTTTTAGTGAAGAGGTAGAAGAATGTATTCTTACCTACACCTGGCCAGGCAACGTAAGAGAGCTTAAAAATGTGATGCGTAGAGCTGTTTTACTAACAGAAGGAGACTATATTTTACTTAAAGCTTTACCGCTAGAAATATCCACTTTTACAAAGTTATCAGCACTAGAGAACATTTTAGATAAACCAGCAGGTGGCGGAGAAGGTAGAAGAGAAAGAAAACTCGACTTAAAAAATGCTGCCTTAGAAGCTGAATACGAAACCATATTAAAAGTACTTAAGGAAGTAAATTTTAACAAAACCAAAGCTGCTAAACTTTTAAATATTGACAGGAAAACGCTTTATAATAAAATGAAAGCCATTAATCTAGAATAAATGTTTAAAATTAACCTCTCATTTTTAAAATCTAGAAAAGGGTTTGATATTCCTATTCCCTATTTTCTTGCGGTTTTTACTTTATGTATCATCCCGTTTGTACTCTCGGTATTGCAACTAGATATTAATTTGCTGGGTTATCATATCATCTCTTTTGAAAACAATCAAAATTTTAAAAATATCCAATTAGGCAAAGCCTTTAACACTGCTTGGATTTTATTTAGCGTTGCAACAGGTATTTTTACTTGCATTTTAACACTTATTGATTTTAAAGTTAAAAAAGATATATCCGCCCCTATCATTGGGTTGGTTTTAATAAGTACAGCTATCATAGACCTTTTACATCTTTTGGTTGCAGCAAATCTTATTAAATTATCTATCAATTATAACGAAGCTTTATATGTTACCTGGTTTGCAAGCAGGTTATTACAGGTTGTATTACTAATTTTAGGTACTAGCTTAATTCTAACCATTAAAACAAAAACCATTAGAAAATTAGAACAAAAAGCTAAACTATTACAATTATTAGCACTCTTGTTTGCGGTTATAACTATTCTGGTTATTTGCTATTTATTCACTTTAACATCAGTATCAAACTATTTTATTTCAACAAGTTCTTTTCTTATACACCCAACAGAATTATTCATCATAGGGTTGTTTTTTTTATGGGGCTCTGTTATCATGCCTAATGTTATAAAAGCAAATCCAAGTATTTTTTCTCAACTTTTAGTTTTAAGCATGATACCTGCAATTTTTGCAGCCGTACACATGTCTATTGCTGCCTTTCCTTTTGATGCTAACTATAATGTAGCGCAGTTTCTAAGGCTAATTACTTATTTTATCCCTTTAACTGGTATTAGCTTAAACTATTCTAGAAGTATTTCTAAACAACATCAAATCAATTTAAAACTGGATAGAGAAATTCAAGAAAAGAAAAAAATACAGCAAGACTTAGAAAGCAGACAAAATTTATTAAAATACGCCGAGTCTATGGCAAATATGGGTAGCTGGGAGATACAAATAGCTACTGATAAAATGATGTGGTCTGATGCTCTTTATGACGTCTTAAATTTGCATCCTCTAAAAACAAAACCCACCATACAGGCTATTCTTTATTTGCTACAAGAAACTGATAAAAGCAATTTTTTACAAACTTTAGAAAACTGTAAGAAAAAGCATGGCTCTTTTCAATTAGAGTATCAAATATTAGATAAAAAAACAGAAAAACTACGCTTTTTACAAATAAAAGGGCAATATATCCAAACGGAAAATAAAATTATAGGAACTATTTTAGATGTTACTAAACTTAAAGAAGCAACTTTTAAACTAGAACAAAATGAAGCTATTTTAAAAGAAGCAGAATCTATCTCTCATAACGGAAGTTTTGAATGGAATGAAAGTACAAACGACATCTTTTGGTCTGATGAGCTTTACAGAATACATGGTTTAGACCCTGAAAATATAAAACTAGATTTTGGATTTTATCAAACATTAATCCATCCCGAAGACCTTGAGCGTTGCAAATCTGTCATTGAAAAAGCCTATAATCTAAAGCGTAATTTTGTTATCGAGTATCGTGTAATTAGACCTAATAAGGAAGTAAGATTTTTATACGGAACAGCAAAAATTATTACAGATGATAAAACACCTTTAACTAAAGTTTTAGGTACCATACAAGATATTACTGAGCTTAAAAATACTGCTATCTTACTAGAAAAAACAGAAAGTATTTATAAGACTATTGCTAAAAATGTTCCAGACTCGGCCGTTATTATGTTTGATAAGGATTATAAACTCATCCTATTAGATGGCCCAATAGTAAAAGATTTAAATTTTAAAACACAACCCATCATTGGCATTTCTGTAAAAGATTTATATCATGATGATTTTGCAGAAAAAATCAAAAAATCTCTTGACAAAGCCTTTTCAGGTCTTGAAATTTCTTTTGAAAAAGAAGAAAATAATAGATTTTATAAAATAGACTATGTGCCTGTTAAAAACATTGCCGGAGAGATTTTTAGCGTTATGGTAGTTAAACACGATATTTCGGAGATTAAAGCTACTCAAAAAGATTTGGAGTCTAAAGTAGAAGAATTAAATAGGTCTAACCAAGATTTAGAGCAATTTGCCTACGTAGCCTCTCATGATTTACAAGAACCTTTAAGAAAAATTAGAGCCTTTGGAGATCGTCTTCAAAATAAATATGCTCAAGAAATTTCTGAAGAAGGCTTAGATTACATTAAAAGAATGCAAAACGCATCTGAAAGGATGCAGATACTTATAGATGATTTACTAACCTATTCTAGAGTAACGCGTGGAGACGAAGGCTTTATCCAGGTAGATTTATATGAGCAAATTCAAATGACATTAGAAAATTTAGAATATGCCATTGAAAAAAAGGGTGTAACCATAGATATTATGGTAAATCATGCTATAAAAGGTATTCCAAGCTTAATAAGGCAGCTCTTCCAAAACCTATTTAGCAATGCCATTAAATTTAGTAAAGAAAATGTTAAACCTGTTATAGAAGTAAAATCAGAAATTATAAACGGAATTTCACTAAAACTACCTGGCATTTATCCTCATAAAGATTATTGTGTAATTAAAATAAAAGATAATGGTATTGGTTTTAACCCTGAATATGCCGATAAAATTTTTGCACTCTTTCAAAGGCTTCATACCAGAAATGAATATGAAGGAACAGGCATAGGCTTAGCCGTTTGTAAAAAAATAGTGGAAAAACACGAAGGCTTTATACTTGCAGATAGCAAGCCTGATGAAGGAACCATTTTTACCATTATATTACCTTATTAATTTAAATGAGTAAAGAAAATATAAGCAATGCTATTTGGATTGTTGAAGACGACCCAGATGATAGATTGATGCTAAAAGAGGCTTTTAAAGAGTTTAATTATATCAAACCTTTGGTGTTTTTTGAAGATGGAGAGAAAATTATTGAAATTCTTAAAAAAAAGCGTCATAAGCCAAGGCCCAATCTTATTCTTCTTGATTTAAATATGCCCAAAATTAATGGCCGCCAAGTATTAGCCTTTATTAAAGAACATGAAAAAACAAAAAATATACCGGTAGTAATTTTTACTACCTCCAGAAGTGAACAAGAAAAAACAGATAGTTTAAAAATGGGCGCTAGTGATTTCATCACTAAACCTTACAAGTTTAACGAAATGCTTAAAATAGCCGGAGATTTAATAAAATCATACGGATAATACATAATAATATGAAAGCTGTAAAAGTATTATTAATAGATGATGATGAGGATGATTATATCCTTACTAAAGAAATATTTAACGATATCCCACAAAAGGAAAATTATAGCCTAAGCTGGATAAATAACTACGAAGAAGGCATTAATGCCATGCTTAAAAGTCATTATGATATTTATTTGGTTGATTATCGATTGGGTAAATATACAGGGTTAGATCTTTTAAAAGAGGCTATCAAATCAAACGTTGGAGAACCCATCATCATTTTAACTGGTAAAGGAGATTCTAAAGTAGACGATGAAGCACTTCAAATAGGTGCAGCAGATTATCTTATTAAAGATAAAATAGACCCTTATACCATAGAGCGCTCTATACGTTATGCTTTAAAGCACACTTTCACCCTAAAAGCACTAAAAGAAAGTGAAAATAAATTTAAGATTATTTTTGAGCGCTCTAAAGAACCATTTTTAATTATAGACTCACTGGGTACTATTAGAGATATTAATGAGGCTGGATTAAAATTCTTTAAATATACCCGAGAAGAACTAAGTCTTATTAAAGGAGCAGATTTATATGCAAACCGCAAAGACAACGCCTTATTTGTACAGCTTATGGATGAAAAAGGCTCAACTCATGATTTTGAGACTCAATTGATTACCAAAAATAAAGAGTTAAAAACAGTAGCTATCTCTGCATTTTTACAAATAGACCAACACGCTACAGAAGAACTCTATTATTGTATTGTGCATGATATAACCAATAGGAAAAAAGAAGAAAAAACTATTGTTGATATGGAGAAGCTTGCAGTAACAGAAAGGATAGTTAAAGGCTTGTCCAATGAAATTAGAAATCCATTATCAAATATTAATTTATCACTAGAACAACTTAAGTTAGATTTAAACACCAATGATGAAACTATAAATCTTTACTTAAACATTATAAAAACCAATTTTGATAAAATAAATCTATTGGTTTCTAATTTAGTAAGCTCAACCCAAAACAGAGAACTTAATATCCAAACTAAAGTATTAAACCACATACTTGAAGAGGTCATCATCAAAACCGAAGATCAATTAAACAATAATCTATTAAAAATTGATAAAGAGTTTAACACAACAGATATTACTATTGATGTTGATGAAGAACAAATTATACAAGCTATACAAAATGTTTTCATAAACGCTGTTGAGGCGGGGGCTAACTATATTACTGTAAAAACAGAAACTCACAACAACGAAATACAAATTTTAATTACAGACAATGGTTCTGGCGTAGCCGTAGAAGATCAAAAAAGAATTTTTGAACCTTTTTATAGCTCAAAACCTAAAAGTTTGGGAATGGGCTTAGCTAACGCTCAAAAAATCTTAATTAATCATAAAGGGAAAATAAACTTAGATAAAAGTTCAAACCAAGGTTCTACTTTCTCTATATATATTCCTATAAGCAATCAGATTCATTTATGGAATTCTTTATAATTAAATTTTTAATACATCATGTTAAATAAACAGATTTTCATTAACATTGTAATTCAAAATAATAGAAATGAGAAAAAACATTAAATTTTTTTTAGCATTAACGCTATTTGTGTCTAGCACAACGCTAACCTTTGCACAGGAAACAACTAACTCTACAGCTAAAACTTTTGGTGGCAGAGACCAATACAGAACTTGGTCTGTAGGTATTCATGGTGGAGCTTTAACTCCAGTAGTACTTATTGGTGGTTCAGACGATTATACCAACTGGGATGCTAATTTTGGTTATGGCATTAGCTTAAATAAACAAGTTGCACATGCTTTTAGCTTGCAATTAAACGCAGTATTTGGTACTCTATCTGGTAATAATGCTGATGCCCCAGGAGGAAGAATAGGTGATTACAGATCTTTTGATACCCAAATTGGTTTCGGTATTGATTTAAGAGGAGTAGCTAATGTTGCAACTATTGATTTCTTAAAAAGAGAAAATGCTTTAAATTTTAACATTTCTACTGGTATGGGTACTTTAGCTTACGCACCAAGCTATATCAACCAAGCAAATGCTTTGGTTGATTGGAAAGGCAGAGCAGGCTCTTCTGGAGACAAAGACTTTATTAAAAGTGTTTATATCCCTGTAGGTGTTGGTGCAAAATTTAAAGTTTCAGAAGTTGTTAGTTTTAACATCGGTTATACCATGAACTTCTTAGATGCAGATAATTTAGACGCTACTTACGGAAAAGAAAACTCAAAAGATAAATTTTCTTACACACATGCAGGTTTAGAATTTGCACTAGGTTCTAAAACAAAACCAAATTTAACTTGGGCAAACCCAGTAGCAACTATGTATGATGAGCTTAAAGACTCTACTTTACGTGAGGACGTTAATAAATTAAAAGATCGTACAACTAAAGCAGAACAAGATGTGCAAGATCTTAAAAAAGATAGCGATGGTGATGGTGTTGCAGATCATTTGGATAAATGTCCTAATACTCCTGCGGGTACTAAAGTAGATGGCTCTGGTTGCGCTTTGGTAATACCTCAAGCAAAAGTACAGTAAATTCTAAAAAGAAAATTATTAAAAGCTTCGGAATATCATTTTCGGAGCTTTTTTTGTTTTAAAAGCTTTTATATATTTAGATATGTCGGTTTTTACATTTAAGCAAAGAAATTCTATTGTTCTTATCGTATTACTACTTCTTGCGGTAATTATATTGTATAGTTTAAGAGACTTATTTACCGCATTCTTAGGCGCCATTGTTATCTACACTATTTTTAAACCGTTATATATTTATTTGTGTAAGAAAGTTAAAAAATACGTTGCCGCAAGTGCCATCATTTTACTATCGTTCCTTATTATAATTTTACCATTTTTTGTGCTGAGCTATATGATTATTGATAAAGTGAGTAGCCTCAAACAAGATCAATTTCAATTAAAAGCTCTTATTTCAAGATTAGATGATTTTGTAGGTCTTAAACTAAACCAGCCTCATTTGGTAGAAAAATATGTAAATAAATTATCTCTATTCATTCAAGAACTATTTCCCACATTTGTTGGTGGGGCATTTTTTATCTTCTTAGCGCTTACGTTGATGTATTTTGTACTTTATTTTATGCTGGTACAAATGGATACTTTTGAAAATATCTTGTTAAAATATGCTCCTTTAAGAGAGCATCATGCTAAAAAATTTGCAGTTGAACTAAGAAACACCACTTATTCAAATATTTTAGGGCAAGGTTTAATAGCTATTGTGCAAGGTTTATTAGTAAGTATATCATTTTTTCTAGTTGGTATAAATGATGCTATTTTCTGGGGAGTATTAGGTACTTTCCTATCCTTCTTGCCTGTAATAGGCGCTCCACTTATTACTTTACCCGCAGCTATTATACTTTTTTTAAATGGAGATACCGGAAATGCTATTTTTTTAAGTGTTTTTACTTTAACCATACTCATCAATATAGATAATGTAATACGCTTCATCATCAATAAAAAAGTGGCCGATACACATCCTATTATTACAGTTATTGGAGTGATTATAGGTATTCCAATGTTTGGCTTCGTAGGTTTAGTTTTTGGACCCTTACTATTATCATGGTTCATACATTTAGCAGAAATTTATGAAATAGATATTATTGCTACAGAACGATTAGAAAGTCATCTGGAAAACAAAAATTCAAATTGATAGCTTATAAAATATATTTTGGCAAGGTATTTTCTTACTTAAAATTATATTTACATTAAAACACAATCATCATGACAGACAATTCAAAAACAGTAATAGCACTTTTAGCCGGATTAGCTGCTGGTGCTGCTTTAGGTTTATTATTTGCTCCAGAAAAAGGTTCAGATACGAGAGATAAACTTGCCGAATCTTTAAAAAATTTAGGCGATAGCATCAAAGAAAAAGCTGCTGAAGAAATAGATAACCTAACAGATTTAAAAGAAAAAATTGTAGGAAATATAAAATCTAAAATTAAACAGGCAGAAGACGAATATGCTAATGACACAGAGCATGCCTAAAAATTTGATGAAAATTATAAAATGACAGACCCACGCTAAGTTATGGAAGAACTAATAGAAAAAATCAAAGAGCATCTTCATACAAGAATGAAACTTGCTAAGTTGACCCTTGTAGAAAAAGGAGTACTGCTTTTTGCCAACTTAATTACTGACGGTTTAGTAATTATATTTCTGGTACTTGCATTTCTTTTCGTGAGTTTGGCATTTGGCTTTTATATATCAGAATTATTGGGTAACAGCTACGGAGGATTTTTCCTAGTTTCTCTTTTCTATTTTTTAATAGCGGTAATTGTATACGCTATCAAAGATAAATACCTAGAAAAACCGATAGTTAACAATATGATAAGGAAAATTTTCAAAAAACAGGAGGAGGAATAATAGTGGTAAATCAAACTAACATAGAAAATATTCAACAGTTAAGAGCGCAAATAAAATCCTTGCGCTTGCAACAAGCAGAACAAGAACTTTACTTCTTAAAAAAGAAACAAAGTTTTAAAGATGCTATAGAATCTCCGTTTACTTTCTTAAAAAAAATTGGCTCTTTCTTAGGTTTCAATACTCCAAAACAACACGGAATAAATCCTAAAAATGCTGATTGGGTAACCTCTTTAGCAAGAATACTTGTCCCAATGGTGCTTAATAAAACTTTATTGAGAGGCAATGGTTTATTTCTAAAATCTGTATTAACCTTATTATCTCAAAGAGTTATCAACCCCCAAAATGTTAACCAAAACAAGTTAAGCAGTTTAATAGATAAAGCAAGTTCATGGATAAACTCAACTCTAAAAAGTAAAAAGAAGCCAACCATAGATTATGGCATTCCGCCAGATAGCGAAACTTTTTAATCATTAAGACTTTTAGAATATCATTCAGTATTCTATATGCCAAAAGCTGAAGCCTTTTCTGGAGATATCAAAAAGTATTTTACTTTGTTTAAAATAATGAATACAATTTTATGAAGCCTCTTTTTAAAATTTATATACTACCGTATTAATATTCATACCTGCACCTACTGAAGTAAATAATACAACATCGTTTTTCTTAATCTCATGTCCTTCATATTTAGTTTTTAATATCAAATCTAACAATGTTGGAACTGTAGCTACAGATGAATTACCCAATTTAGCAATAGACATAGGCATTATATCTATTGGTGCATCATCAATATCATATAGCTTAAAAAATCTTTTCAAAATAGCCTCATCCATTTTTCCGTTAGCTTGGTGTACTAGTACTTTCTTTACATCGTCTGGATTTAAATTGGCTTTTTCTAAAGCTGCTTTCATTACTAACGGTACATTTTTCAAAGCGTACTCATAAACCTTACGCCCATCCATTTTTAAGAAAATATCAGTGTAAGCGGCATAATCTTCTTTGCTGCTACCTTCCATTCTTAAAAACCAAGCTTCATTTTGGGTATGCGTTTGCGTTTTGTGCGATAGTATACCCACATTTTCATCGGTTTCTAATGCACTCAATATCACTGCTCCGGCACCATCAGCATAAATCATACTATCTCTATCATGCGGATCAGTAATTCTTGACAAGGTTTCTGAACCTATAATCAAAACATTTTTAGCATCGCCAGCTTTAATATAATAGTTGGCTTGTATTAAGCCTTGCACCCATCCTGGGCAACCAAAAGGTAAATCATAAGCTACGCAATCTGGATTTTGAATTGCTAACTTATGTTTAATACGACTTGCCAAAGTAGGCACCATATCAGAACGGTTTGTACCGTGGGTAATATCTCCAAAATTATGTGCTACAATGATATAATCTAAAGATTCAGGATCTATCAAAGAAGATTGTAAGGCATCTTGGGCGGCTAAAAACCCTAGTTCAGAAGCTGTTTGCTTAGGTGCTGCATATCTTCTCTCTTCTATATCAGTTATGGAAACAAATTTCTTTATGATATCTGCATTACTGCGATTGATGCGTTGCCCATCTCGCTCAAAGAATTCGTGGTTAATAAAATCTTCATTCTTAACTATAACACCAGGGATATAACTTCCGGTTGCAGTAATAACAGCTTTAATTGATTTGGTCATGCGTTAGATTTGTACTATATACCAAATTAGTATAAAGTATTGGGATTAGGAAATATTTATTTTAAAACAAGCTTGTTTGCCTATTAAAATCATTTCTAAAAAGATCTAATCTTTGGATTTTCATTGATCTTCCTTTTAGATATTTCTTAACAGCTAAATTAAAAAGCTGATGTATAGCCTGCGCCTCTATCCCATCTCCAGAAATACGTTTTCCCCATCTAGAATCATTTAACTTACCATCATGGCAAGCTTGTATTTGGTGCAATACTTTTTGGGCAGCATCTGGAAAAGCTTTTGCTATCCAATCTGTAAAAATATGAGCTATAGCACCATTTAAACGTACAATGGTAAAAGCAGCAGCTTGCGCCCCGTTAGATGCAGCTACTTTAACAATATCCGTAATTTCATGACTATTTAAACTTGGTATAATGGGGGCAATCATTACTCTTACAGGTATATCATGCTTTGCTAAAGTTTCTACAACTTTTAATCTGCCTTTGCCTGTTACAGTTCTAGGTTCTAATTTTAACCGCAAATCTTCATTTAATGAAGTAATAGAGATATTTACATGTAATAAGTCATGCTTGTTTAATTCTTGTAATAAATCTAAATCTCTAAGGATAAGATTATTTTTAGTGATAATGCTAACCGGATGTTTATATTTTAGTAATACTTCTAACAACGACCGTGTTATCTTAAATTTTCTTTCTGCAGGCTGGTAGCAATCGGTATTTCCTGATAGTAAAATAACTTTAGGTTGGTAGTTAGGCTTGTTTAATTGTTGTTCTAAAAGTTGTGCAGCATTAGGTTTTATGATGATTTTACTTTCAAAATCTAACCCTGCATCAAAGCCCCAGTATTCATGCGAGTTTCTGGCATAGCAATAAATACAACCATGCTCGCAACCATGGTATGGATTAACTGATGCTACAAAAGATAAATCCGGGCTATTGCTTTCGCTGATGATTTTCTTTGGGTATTCTTTGATGAATTCGGTTTTGATTTCATCAATAAAAGGTTCATCTAACCCTTCAATATGTTCTAAACTATATTTTAAATTTTGGAATTTATTATTGATGTTTCCCTGCGCACCACGACCTTTTAAGTAAGATTCTTCATTGTTCAACATAACCTAAAAATACTAAAATTTTTAGTATTTTTAAGAGAAAACTAATTATTGATAAGAATCATCTAACAAGAAAACAAAAAGTTCTTTGGGGCCGTGGGCACCTATAACCAATGTTTTTTCAATATCAGCAGTACGACTTGGACCAGTAATGGTACTAATCATTGTAGGTAAATTATTGCCGTATTTATCTTTTAATAATTTAAACCCGTCTTTTAAATCCATCACCATTTGTGAAGTATAAGCTATCACTACATGAAAATGGGGGTATATGCTTAACCTCCTGCCAGCTGCACTGGCATTGCTTACTAAAATAGAACCATTTCTGGCTATAAGTGCTTCGCACAAGGTAAAGCCAACTTCTGCCAGTTCAAAATCTTTATCCGTTTCGTAAAACGGATATCCATATTTGCTTAATAAATCTTGTAAAGGTTTTTCCCAGCAGTAAATTTTGCGCCACTTTTTCTCATCCGCCAAAAGTAAAATGTTTTCTATAAGTTGTATTTCATCCTCACAAAAAACAAACTGACCGCTTACGTTTATAAATTGTTCAGCAAATACCACTTCAGGTAGTTCATCTACTGGCGGATATAAAGGAAGATCTTCCAAGTTAGGATATGGATTATCTCTTTTCTCTAATAAAGCTTTTCGTATTTTTTTAAGTAATTTCTCTTTAGAAGTACTTTCCTTCATTTCCTATGTTATAAGCTGCAAATTTAGGATATAAAAAATCCCCTGAAACAGGGGATTTAAATTTATATTTCTGATGTTTCTGATTTAAGTGGTTCTGTACTATCACCAACAGGTTCTGGATGTATATTTTCTGCAATCACACCTTGCTCGCCACCTTCTTTACCATTCACAAATTCATCATAAGTGGTTCTGTGGTCAAATGGTCTTTTACCTAAAATTTCTTCTAAATCACTTTGAAACAAAATTTCTTTTTCTAAAAGTTTTTGAGCTAGCAGCTCTAAACCTTCTCTTTTTTCGGTAAGTAATTCTTTAGTTCTGTTATAAATACCTTCTATCAATAACCTAACTTCAATATCAATCAATTCAGCAGTTTTATCAGAATAAGGCTTGCTGAAATTGTACTCGTTATTAGGGTCGTGGAAAGAAACATTACCTACTTTAGGGTTCATACCATAAATGGTAACCATAGCATAAGCAAGTTTGGTAATACGCTCTAAGTCATTTTGTGCTCCTGTAGATATCTTACCAAAGATGATATCCTCTGCAACACGGCCACCCATCGTCATACATAAACCATCAGAAAGTTGCTCTGTAGTATACAAAAACTGTTCTTTTGGTAAATATTGTGCATAACCTAAAGCAGCTACTCCACGTGGCACAATAGAAACTTTAACCAATGGATCTGCATGTTCTAAGAACCAACCTGCAATAGCATGACCAGCCTCGTGATAAGCAACAATTTTCTTTTCTTCCGGAGATATGATTTTATTCTTTTTCTCTAAACCACCAATCACACGGTCAATAGCATCTTGGAAATCCTGCATATCAATAGCTTCTTTGTCTCTTCTAGCCGCAATAAGAGCGGCTTCGTTACAAACGTTAGCTATTTCTGCACCAGCAAAACCTGGAGTTTGCGCTGATAGTTTTTTAGGATCTATCTCTTTAGCAAGTTTTAAAGGTTGTAAATGCACTTTAAAAATTTGCTCTCTACCTACTAAGTCTGGCTTATCTATAGAAATTTGTCTATCAAAACGACCTGGACGTAATAAAGCGCTATCCAATACATCTGGTCTGTTGGTTGCTGCCATGATGATGATACCAGAATCTGTACCGAAACCATCCATTTCAACCAATAACTGGTTTAAGGTGTTTTCACGCTCATCATTACCGCCAACCATACTATTTTTACCTCTTGCTCTACCTATAGCATCAATCTCATCAATAAAAATAATACAAGGTGCTTTTTCTTTAGCTTGTTTAAATAAATCTCTTACTCTTGATGCACCAACCCCAACAAACATCTCAACAAAATCTGAACCTGATAGAGAGAAGAAAGGCACTTGCGCTTCGCCTGCAACAGCTTTAGCTAACAAAGTTTTACCTGTACCCGGCGAGCCAACTAATAAAGCTCCTTTAGGGATTTTACCACCTAAATTGGTGTATTTTTTAGGATTTTTAAGGAAATCTACAATTTCCATTACTTCTTGCTTAGCTTCTTCTAAGCCTGCAACATCATTAAAAGTTACGGTTACTTGAGATTCTTTATCAAAAAGTGTAGCTTTTGATTTGCCAATATTAAAGATTTGGCCACCAGCGCCGCCTCCGGCACCACCACCCATTCTTCTCATGATAAATATCCACAATAAAGCAAAAAGGATAATTGGGAATATCACACTCCAAAACCATCCAGAGATTGGGTTACTTCTGGTTTCTGGAAGAACATTTACTCGCTGCCCCTCTGGAACGCCTTCTTGCGAAGCTTGCAAACGTTTCTCTAAAGCTTCAAAAGAACCATCTTTAAAATAATATTGCGGACTGGTTCCTGTTACAGAGAAATTAGAGTTATCTCTAACATCTTTAAACTTATCTTTTTTTAAACTATCTTTTTTAATATAAACTTCGGCAATGTAAAGGTCTTCTTGTTTATACCCTACCAATTTATCTACATCGCCGGTTCTTAGCATTTCTTGCTCAAATTTTTGGTAAGTAATTAACTTAGAATTATTACCACTCATGAAAAACTGAACTGCTAAAATGGCTAGTATAATCACACCGTAAATCCACATGATATTGAATTTTGGTGGCTTTGGAACTACACGTTTGCCGGGAACTTTTTTTATTGATTTTTTATTTTGATTTTCTTTCATTTTCTTCTTGATAATATCTTTGTGGTTTTAGGCGCTTTGATAAAATTTAACTTCTGCGTCTCCCCATAAATCTTCTATACCGTAGAAAGCTCTTTTATCTGTTTTAAAGATGTGTACTACAACATCCGAATAGTCTAGAATCACCCACTCAGCATGTATTAAACCTTCTTTTCTTGAAGGCTCTTGCCCAGTTGCTTTGTAAACTTCTTCTTCTACGCTATCTGCTATAGCTCTTATTTGGGTAGATGATTCTGCATGACAAATCACAAAAAAATCTGCAACAGAACTGTGAATATTTCTAAGATCTAACCGCACTATTTCATTCCCTTTTTTTTCCTGAATTCCGTGAACTACGAAAGCAGATATGTCTGTAGATGGGATTTCTATTTTATTTTTTACCATTAAAAAATTTTAGTTTTGGATTTTAATTAAAACATATTGCAAAATAACACTTTTTCATCACTATTTGTTGGACAAAATATTGTAAAATTAAAGGAGATTGATTCTACAAACAATTACCTTAAACATTTACTTTCAAATTGCGAGCCACTTCAAGAAGGTACTGTTATTATGGCAGATGAACAATTTGCCGGAAGAGGACAAAGAGGCAATGTTTGGCTTAGTGAAGCTGGTAAAAACCTTACCATAAGTGTCCTTTTAAAACCGACTTTCCTAGCTGCATCAGAACAGTTTGAACTTAATAAAGTTATTTCTTTGGGTGTTATAGATTGTTTAACGAAATTACTAGGCGAAGATTGTAAAGTTAAATGGCCTAATGATATTTATGTTAAAGACCAAAAAATTGGTGGTATCCTGATAGAAAACACCCTTAAAGGTAGTTTCTTGAAAGAAAGTGTGGTAGGTATTGGTTTAAATGTTAACCAAAATACTTTTACTGATAGCCTTAAAGCCACCTCTGTTGCTAATATTTTACAAAGGGAATATCATCTTAACCAGTTATTATCAGAACTTTGTTACTACATAGAAGGCAGGTACTTACAACTTAAAACCAATAAAAAAGATTTACTTTATGCTGATTATATGAACAAACTATTTAGGTTTAACCAGTTGGCAGACTTTATCATCAACCATGAAAAAGTGTCTGCCAGAATTATTGATGTTAACCCAAATGGTAAGCTCATCGTTAGCATAGCAGGAGATATACAAGCATTCGATTTTAAAGAAATTGCTTTTGTAATTTAATATCACAATGAAAAAAAATATTTTATTTACCCTCATCTTTTTCAGCTTAACTGTTACAAGCTTGGCTCAAATTTTAAAACCTGTAAGTTGGTCTTTTTCAACAGAGGCTATCAATGACAAAGAGGCTTATGTGGTTGCTACAGCTAAAATTGATAAAGGCTGGCATGTTTATTCTTTAAATATTGAGGATGGTGGACCTATTGCCACATCATTAACGTTAAGTCCAAGCAAAAGCTATACGTTGGTGGGTAAAACCACAGAAGCCCCTGAAGCAGAAAAGGCTTTTGACCCCAACTTTAACATGAACATTGCTTGGCATGAAAACCGAGCTGTTTTTAAACAAAAAGTTAAACTTAACACCCAAGAAGCTATCATAAATGGTGTTTTAGAATTTATGGTTTGTAATGATAAACAATGTCTTCCGCCAGAGGAAATAGAATTTAAAGTTACAGCCTCATTAGCATCTAAAGCAGTGGCTGTTACACCCGCAACTCCGGTTGTTGATAAAGCGACAGAAAGTCTAGATACAGCAAAAAATAAATCAATAGATAGCGCTGTTACTGATACTACTTCTAAACAAGTTTTTGTTAATGCAATTGATACAGAACCTTTAGCACAAGAAGAGCAAAGCTTATGGGCAATCTTTTTAGCAGGTTTTATTGGGGGTTTCTTAGCGCTTATTATGCCTTGTATTTTCCCTATGTTACCTTTAACAGTGAGTTTCTTCACTAAAAAGGCAGGCAGCAAAGCAAAAGCAGTATCCCAAGCTGGTTTATATGGATTGTTCATTATTGTGATTTATGTAGCACTAGGCTTATTGGTTACCGTAATTTTTGGTTCTGATGCTTTAAATGAAATGGCTAGCAATGGCATTTTTAACTTTGTATTTTTCTTGATGCTGGTGATATTTGCTATCTCTTTCTTTGGCGCATTTGAGCTTACTTTACCATCAGCATGGGTAAACAAGGTTGATGAAAAATCAGATAAAGGAGGCTTAGCCGGATTATTCTTTATGGCCTTTGCTTTGGCTTTAGTTTCTTTCTCTTGTACAGGCCCTATCATAGGAACTTTATTAGTACAAGCTGCCTCTATGGGAAAATTGATGGGCCCTGCGATAGGCATGTTTGGTTTCTCGCTTGCTTTAGCTATTCCATTTACACTATTTGCAGCTTTTCCATCTTTACTTAAATCTTTACCAAAATCTGGTGGGTGGTTAAACAGCGTAAAAGTTGTTTTAGGTTTTATTGAGCTTGCTTTAGCTTTCAAATTTTTGTCAAATGTAGATCTAGCTTACCATTGGGATATCTTAGACCGCGAAGTTTTCTTAGTACTTTGGATTGTTATTTTCGCGTTATTAGGATTATATCTGTTAGGAAAAATCAAATTCTCGCATGATAGCGATTTACCCTTTGTAAGTGTCCCTCGTTTATTTTTAAGCATTATAGTATTTTCTTTTACCCTATACATGGTACCTGGTTTATGGGGTGCGCCACTAAAAGCCATTAGTGCTTGGTTGCCTCCGCAAACCACTCAAGATTTTGACCTTTACACAAATAGCTTATCTTCGCCTTCTGAAAAAAGTAATGTAGCTAAAAAATACGCTGGTTTATTTGAAGCACCGCATAACTTAGATGCCTTTTTTGATTATGAAGAAGGTATGGCTTATGCAAAAAGTGTGAATAAACCAGTTCTTATAGATTTTACAGGACATAGCTGTGTAAATTGCCGTAAAATGGAAGCAAGTGTTTGGAGCAACCCAGAGGTATTGAATATCCTGAAAAAGGAATATGTTTTAATTTCACTTTACGTGGATGATAAAACTGCTTTACCAGAAACAGAACAATACACTTCTACTTTTTCTGGTAAAAAGGTTAAAACTTTAGGTAATAAATGGAGCGATTTTCAAGCTTCAAAATTTAAAGTAAACTCGCAACCTTATTATGTGATTGTAAATGATAAAGAGGAACTACTTACCAAACCAGAGGCTTTTAACTTAGATATCAGTAATTATATCCGATTTCTTAATGAAGGGAAATCTAACTATCAAAACAAAAATTAAATGACAAGTACCATAAAAAAGATAGGCGTTTTTACATCAGGAGGTGACTCACCAGGTATGAATGCAGCCATAAGAGCTGTAGTACGTACCGCTTTATTTTATAATATAGAAGTTGTTGGTATCAGAAGAGGTTATGAGGGGATGATCAATGCTGAGTTTCAGGAGATGGATCGTAAATCTGTTGCTAATATTATCCAACGTGGTGGAACCATTTTAAAAACAGCCAGAAGTAAGGCATTTTTAACTCCAGAAGGTAGACAAATTGCGTACAATAACCTCAAAAAAATAAATGTTGATGCCTTAATTGCTATTGGTGGCGATGGTACCTTTACAGGCGCTAAAGTTTTTGGTGAAGAGTTTGACATGCCAATTTTAGGTTTGCCAGGCACTATTGATAATGATTTATTTGGTACAGATTTTACCATTGGTTATGATACGGCTATCAATACGGTTATAAATGCGGTAGATAAAATTAGAGATACAGCAGAATCTCATGACCGTTTATTTATTGTAGAAGTAATGGGCCGCGATTGTGGTTTAATTGCTTTAAGAAGTGGTATTGGCGTTGGAGCAGAATCTATTTTGATACCCGAAACCAAAACAGATATCAATGCTATTATCCATAGGTTAGAGATTAGTAGAAAAGACAAATCTTCTAAAATTATTATGGTTGCCGAAGGTGATGATGCTGGTGGTGCTTTTGAAGTAGCAGAAATTATTAAAGCTCGTTTCCCTAACTACGATACTAAAGTTTCTATTCTTGGACACATACAACGTGGCGGAACACCAACTTGTATGGATAGAGTTTTAGCAAGCCGTGTTGGTGTTGCTGCTGTAGAAGGATTATTAAAAGGAGAAAAAGCTCAAATGGTTGGTTTAATAAACGGTAAAATAGCTTTTACCCCATTTGACCATGCTATTAAACACAACGTTGAAGTAAATGAGCATTTATTAAAAATTGTAGAAGTACTTTCTTTATAAATCAAAAATAGAAATCATAAAAAAGCCGTAAGAAAATAATACATCTTACGGCTTTTTACGTTTTTAAATCTGCTATTTAACTTGATACAAACTTTAACCCGATAATAGAGCCTATAAGAGTGATGATAAAAAATATCCTCCAAAAAGTAGCTGGCTCTTTAAAAATAAATATCCCAACAAGTACCGTTCCTACAGCACCAACACCTGTCCAAACGGCATAAGCAGTGCCAATGGGTAAAGTTTTGGTTGCTAAATACAATAAGTACATGCTGATTGATAGGCAGATAAAAAATCCAGCTATCCACCATAAAGCAACATTGCCTGATGTTTCTTTTGCTTTGCCTAAGCAAGATGCAAAGCCAACTTCAAATAAACCTGCAATAATCAATATAAGCCAATTCATACTTATTTTACTTTGGCTATTTTATTAAATCCTATAAAGTCTGTAAGAATTTGTAGGGCCTCTTGTTGCATAAAGTCAAATGCTTCTTCTTTTGCAGGTTTAGATTCGCCTTTCTTTAAAGCTGGTAAACCTCTGCTAACTCTTCTAGCGTTTTCTTGCGCAAAATTCTTTTGCTCTAAATCTTCACGTTGCTTTTTAAGTGCTTCTTCATTTAAAGGAACCGAGTTTTCTTTGTCTCTTCTCTTAAATTCTTCAATATCTTCTAACAAAAACTTAAATTCCTGACTGGTTTTCATTCTTTGCTGATGCATTGCTTTAAGCGAGGCAATATCTTTACTTAAATCTTTGATTTTTAAGTAATTGCTGCTCTTAATCTCATCCCAAGGTAAAGCAGCAGGTTCTGAGCTTTCTCCATATTTATCAGCTGGAAAAATTGCAGGAAACTCGATATCTGGTATTACACCTTTATGCTGAGTTGAACTACCGCTAACTCGATAGAATTTACCCGTTGTGAGGTTAATTTGTCCTCCTTTCTCACCCAAATTAGGGTTTACCCTTCTCATATCAATAGCAGATTGTACAGTACCTTTACCATAAGTTGTATTTCCTATCACAATACCCCGACCATAATCTTGTATAGCACCGGCAAAAATTTCTGATGCTGATGCGCTAAATCTATCTACCATAACAGCTAACGGACCATCCCATGCCACACTCGGGTTATCATCGCTATCTACTTCTATTTTATTTCTCAAATCTCTAACCTGTACTACCGGACCAGTAGTGATAAATAATCCTGTTAAGTCTATAGCTTCTACCAAAGACCCCCCTCCATTTGTTCTTAAATCTACAACTACAGCATCAACATTTTGTTGTTTTAAGGTATCTAAAAGCAATTTTACGTCTCTTGTGGTTGATTTATAATTAGGATCTCCGGCTTGCATAGCTTTCCAATCTGCATAAAAAGCTGGAATTTCTATGATACCATATTTATAAGTTTTACCATCTCTGATAACCGTTTTTATTGATTTTTTTGCAGACTGGTCTTCTAATATAATTTTCTCGCGAACCATTTCTACAATTTTTGGTTTGGCAGACATGTCTTGCTCTTTAGATAAGATTTTTAGCCTTACAACAGTACCCTTTTTACCTCTAATTAATGCAATGGCATTGTCCAATCTCCAACCAATAACATCTACAAACTCTTCATTACCTTGGGCTACGCCAATAATTTTATCATCAATTTTTAATTGCTTGCTCTTATCCGCAGGTCCTCCGGTAACAATACTTTTTATGGTAACAAATTCGTTTTCAGAAGTAAGAGTAGCCCCTATGCCTTCTAATGACCTAGACATATCAATATTAAAATTGGCAGCATTTGCTGGATTAAAATAGCTGGTATGTGGATCTATAGACTCGGTAAAAGCCGTCATAATTACCTGAAAAGCATCCTGATTATTAATTTTTGAAGATTGGGTAATTAAGTTTTCATAACGCTTTTTCAAGGATGATTTAATAGCTGTATCTGCTTTTTGGGTAAGTTTCAGATTCAAATAATCATACTTTACTTTTTTTGTCCAATTGGCATCGCTTTCTGCAATATCTTTAAACCAAGGCAACTTTTCGCGACTAAAGATGTAATCTTCTTTCTTAGTGAAATCAAAACTGTTGTTAAGATTTTTGATTGAGAAATTCATCCTTTCATTATATCTTTTCTGATACACATTAAACATGTAAAAAGGTGCTGTTAAGTCGCCAGCTTTTAAATCATCATCAAAAGTAGATTTAAACTGAGCGAACTCTGCAATATCAGCAGCTAAAAAATAATTACGATTAGGATCTAAACTCTTTAAGTAGTTATCATAAATAACACCACCCAAAGAATCATTTAAGCTTAACTTTTTATAATTGAAACTAGTAACCAGCTCGGCAATTTCTTTAGTAATTAAAGCTTGTTGCTCATCAGGTTTTAGATTGTTAGACCCCGGAACATCTTTTATAATTCTAGGTGTTGCGGTACAAGCTATGGTAGCCGCTATTAAAATCCCTGAAAAAATTCTTCTTAACATATCTTTTATCTTTTCAAATCCCGTAAGAGAAGTATTCATTACAACGTATTTTTTTGCAAAATAATGCTTTAAAGCTAAACAAAAAACATAGAATACAAAGCTTACAATAAAAGGAAAAACCAAATACAAATACTATAATTTTTAGCTTAAAACTGGGTTAATATGCTATCTTGTACGATATTTGTTACTTATCAAAAAAATAAAAAATTGGCTATAACAGACCCTTTAGCAGAGCGGATGCGCCCAACATCATTAGACAATTATACCGGACAGCAACATTTGGTTGGCCAAGGAGCTGTTTTGCGTAAGGCTTTGGAGAATGGAAATATACCAAGTATGATATTTTGGGGCCCTCCTGGCGTAGGTAAAACCACTTTAGCTTATATCATTTCTAAAAGTTTAGATAGACCTTTTTTCTCTTTAAGTGCTATTAATTCTGGCGTTAAAGATGTTAGAGATGTGATAGAAAAAGCTGCTCAATACAAAAAAGGAGGCATTGTTCCCGTTTTGTTTATTGATGAGATTCATAGGTTTTCAAAATCTCAGCAAGATTCTTTATTAGGGGCGGTAGAACGTGGCTTGGTTACTTTGGTGGGTGCTACAACAGAAAACCCTTCTTTTGAGGTGATATCAGCTTTACTATCCAGATGCCAGGTTTATATTCTTAAAAATTTAACTGAGGATGATTTGCTTCAGCTCTTAAAAAGGGCATTAGAAAACGACGAAATTTTAAAAACCAAACATGTTGATTTAAAAGAAACAGAAGCTTTATTTAGATTATCAGGAGGCGATGGAAGAAGACTACTTAACGTTTTTGAATTGGTAATAAATGCAGCAGAAGATGAAAAAATAAGCATCACCAATGAATTTGTATTAAAGCATGTACAACAAAACATGGCTTTATATGATAAAACTGGCGAACAACATTATGACATCATATCGGCTTTTATCAAGTCTATCCGCGGAAGCGACCCTAACGCAGCTGTTTATTGGCTTGCCCGTATGATAGAAGGTGGCGAAGACCCTTCTTTTATTGCCAGAAGATTGCTCATTTTAGCATCAGAGGATATTGGTAATGCAAACCCTAATGCTTTATTATTAGCCAATAATTGTTTTCAAGCGGTAAATGTGATTGGTTGGCCTGAGTCTAGAATTATCCTCTCCCAAACGGTTACTTATTTGGCAAGCTCGGCCAAAAGCAATGCCTCTTATGAAGCTATTGGTAAAGCACAACAATTGGTTAAACAAACTGGAGATTTACCAGTACCCTTACACCTTAGAAATGCCCCAACCAAACTGATGAAAAACATGGGCTATGGCGAAGACTATAAATACGCCCATGCCTATGAAGGCAATTTTGCCGACCAAGAGTTTTTCCCCGAGCAGTTAAGTGGTACTACGCTTTATAACCCTCAGAACAATCCTGCTGAAATCAAGATTAAAGAGCGCTTAAAAAGCTTATGGAATAAACGCTACAAGTATTAAAATTATTGATAATTTTGCAACCGCAAAACGGATTGAATAGTGAAAAAGAAACTGAAAAGAAGTTATCGCGTTGCTAAATATGTTGTTTATAAACAAACCATTATAGACCCTATTGACCATTTCTGGACATTTATTGGTGCCTTTTTAGGTATTGCTACCATAGGTTTTTTCCATAGCCAAAGGTTTGATAATTTAGATAATGTTTTCCTGATAGGCTCTTTTGGCGCCTCGGCTGTATTGGTTTTTGGAGCAACCAATAGTCCTTTAGCACAGCCCAGAAATCTGGTAGGTGGGCATTTACTATCGGCCATTATAGGCGTAATTGTTTATAAATTTTTACCAGATCAAATCTGGATTTCAGCAGCTCTAGCTGTAGCCCTATCCATTGTTGCCATGCAAATAACGATAACCATGCACCCGCCTGGCGGAGCAACAGCCTTAATAGCTGTTATTGGTTCAGAAAAAATAAAAAACCTTGGCTTTAGCTATGTTATCTCTCCGGTTTTAAGCGGTATCATCATTTTATTGTTGATAGCTTTGGTGGTTAATAATATCCCAAAAGGAAGAAACTACCCTTATAAAGGATAATTTCAAGCTTTTTCTTCCCAAATAAGTGCCAGATGAATGATGGTTCTTACTGCCGCTTCCATATCTTGAACGCTAACCCATTCTTGTTTGCTATGGAAAGCATGTTCGCCCGCAAAAATATTTGGGCAAGGCAAACCCATAAAAGATAAACGAGAACCATCTGTACCCCCTCTAATGCTTTGAGCTTTTGGTTTAATTCCTGCTCTCTCAATAGCTTCTAGCGCATAGTTGGCCACTTTTGGGTATTGCGCAATAATATTTTTCATGTTGCGATATTGCTCTTTTACCGTAAAAGTCGCTTTAGCAGAAGGATAGTTTTCTAATACTTTTAAAGAGATTTTCTTCACCAATTCTTCATGGGTTAGCAACATAGCATCATCAAAATCTCGGATGATAAATTCTATCACAGCTTCTTCAACTTCGCCTTTTATAACTACCGGATGCACAAAACCTTGTTTTCCGCTGGTGTGCTCTGGCGATAAGTCTTTAGGCAATGCCGCTACTATTTCGGCAGCTATCTTAATGGCACTTTCCATCTTATTTTTTGCAAAACCTGGATGAGCGCTTACGCCTTGGATATGAACTGTCATACCATCGGCAGAGAAAGTTTCATCTTCAAAAGAACCCAAGGTTTCGCCATCAATGGTATAACCAAAATCAGCTTTAAGCTTAGCCAAATTTACATGGTCTACTCCTCTACCAATTTCTTCATCGGGGGTAAATAAAACCTTAATTTCACCATGTTTAAGTTCAGGATGATTTACCAAAAAGTTAACTGCATCCATAATTTCAGCAAGGCCGGCTTTATTATCGGCACCTAACAAAGTTTTTCCGCTAGCAGTGATGATATCATTCCCAATTTGTTGAGCTAAATCGGGATGTTCTGTCACTTTTAACACAACCGATGGGTCATCTGGTAAAATAATATCCTCACCTTGATAATTTTTATGAATAATAGGTTTTACATTTTCGCCAGAGCAATCCGGAGAAGTATCCATGTGCGAGCAAAAAAATATAACCGGCACTTGCTTATGAGTATTAGCAGGGATACTGGCATATACATAGCCATTTTCATCCATTTCAGCATCCCGAAGGCCTATTTCTAATAATTCTTTAACTAATAAACTCCCTAAATTCTTTTGTTTTGCAGTAGATGGTACAGTTTGGGAAGAAGGGTCAGACTGTGTATCTATTTGAGCATATCTCAAGAATCGCTCTACAACTTGATAGCGTATATCCATTTTAATGATTAATATTTTGATAAGCCAATTTTTTGCAATATTTTTAACCTGATTGCAGAAAGCCTTATATCTGGTTTAAATTGCATAAAAGTATGATTTAAGATTCAAAACAATACTTTGAAAAAGATATTAACAATCATTTTACTTCTAAGTTCATTTTCTGGCTTCTCTCAATCTAGTTTTTACAGGTTTGGGTTTGGTGTACAAGGTGGAGTTACTACAGCTTATACAGGTCTTAGCTATGAGGGTGCTCCTGTACAAAGCAATCCAAATGCTGAAAAAAGCTTGGGAACTAATAAATCTATATTTTACGGAGTTTCTGCTGATTATTATATTACCCCTTTTCTTTCTGCCGGATTAGAATACAATATGGTGGAACTTAAAGATGGTCCAGACCAATATAAAAGGCAATTTGTTTCTAATTTCTCTAATATAGAAATAAGAGGAAATGTAGCTGCTGGACAGTTTTTAGATAATAATTATGCTTTTAACCCATTTATTTATGCTTTAAGAAATTTAAACCTTTCACTGGGTTTAGGTATTATAAGTGGTAAAAACAATGTTCTTCCTTATGATCCAAGTTTAGATAATAGAGCAAACGGAGGATTAAATACTCAATTACCTTTTAGTAGACAACATCCTAATGATATAGGTAAAAGTGAATTTAGCACCGTTTTTAACATCCCAACAACCATAGGTTATAGATTAAACCTCTACAATGCTTATGACGAAGCATTTATTCAATTAGGTATCAATTATAAAATGGTTTTTACATTTTCTGATGATATTGATGGTTACAACGATAATCCTGCCGTTTTCCAAAATAATTCTAAAGACGTATATACAAGCTTAGGAATATCTATTAAATACCTTTTTGGTTCTAAAGGTATATTTTACAAATAATTTTCATGAATATTGAAAGCTTAAGAAATTATTGTCTTCACAAAAAAGGAGTAACAGAATCTTTTCCTTTTGGGGATGATACTTTGGTTTTTAAAATAGCAGATAAAATATTCTTATTAGCCGGTTTAACAGCTCCTATCAGTTTTAACGTAAAATGCGAACCTGAAAAGGCCATCCAACTAAGAGAATCTTTTACTGAGGTTGTACCCGGTTACCACATGAATAAAAAACACTGGAATACCGTTTATTATAACGGTAGCCTTTCTGATAAACAACTTACAGAAATGATAGACCATTCCTACGAATTGGTTTTGAAAAGTTTACCCAAAAAACAACAAGAAGAAATTTATAATCTTTAATTTACAGCATGCTAGATATATTAAATGAAACGCCTGTAGCGGCCATTATATTTATTTTTACCATAGTTACCAGTATTTATGCTTTTAATAACGATGCGCTTTATGGTAAGTTTATGCTTCATCCATATAGCGTTGCAAAAGGAAAGAATTTATACCAACTTATTAGCAGTGGTTTTATTCATAAAGATTGGTCGCACCTGATATTTAACATGCTTTCTTATTATTTCTTTGCATTTAACCTAGAAAAAATAATTGGGCATTGGCAATTTGGCTTGCTTTATATGGTGAGTTTAATTTTGAGCGATTTACCTACTGTACAAAGACATAAAGACCATTTTTGGTACAATAGCTTAGGCGCATCTGGTGCAGTTTGTGCAGTGGTTTTTAGTTTTATCGTTTTTGCTCCGCTTACCAAGATGATTATTTTCCCGCTGCCCATCCCAATACCAGCAGTTATTTACGGTTTCTTATTCTTGATTTATACCTCCTATGCAGGTAGAAGGTCTAATGATGGCATCAACCACGATGCCCATTTTTATGGCGCTATAACCGGAGTTTTAATTACCATTATCTTATACCCAAGAGCTATTGGGCATTTTATAAATAGCATTTCGGCTGGTTTAGCATCTTAAGTGAGTAAATAATAACTTGCTGCAGCAGCACTTAATTGCATGGTAAGATTATCCAGACCGTGGCTACTAAATGCCTCAACCAATGTGGCTACAAAAGCACAAACCATAGCATAAACAATTGCACTTTGTAGTTGATATCCATAAAAGCGGTATATCAAAAAACAAATAAGGGCACTTATTATAAAAATAGCTAAAGAACCTTCATAAGTTCTTGTAGCTTTTACACCAAATAAAGTGGGTACTTGGTAAGGATGTTTGCCCCATTTAGAGCCTACAGGTTCGCCAATAGCATCGCCCCAGCCACCTACCAAATACCCTAAAAATGCAAAACCCGGAAAAAACAAATTGCTTAAAACGCCGCCAATAGCTGTAGCAAATAAAGGTATGAGGATAAATTTATTGGCATGAGGTTCGTCTTTCTCTCGGGCTAAAGCCAAATAGAAAAAACTATTCTGACCCTTTAAAACGGCAAATATCACCCAAAGGGAAACGATAAGCCCCATTAAAACCGCTGCTGGCAAACCATATAAAACTTGTAAAACGGCTGCCGCAGTAAAAATGAGAAAATGGTATATTTTACGTGAATAGGCTGTTTTGATCTTGAACTTAGCTTTAAGTACAGATACCAATAAAACAGCTAAAGCAACATAAGCTAACAGGTATAATCCTAAATGGGAGATTAAATCTAATGATGGGATAAATTTTTCTAAATCTGGTACATTCATAAATAGGCTATACCGATAAAGATAGAAATTATAGCTTGCTATTTTGATAAATTAATCTCTTCTGCCTTTATAAGCTCTTCATTTTCATTAAAAAGATAACTTACTGGCCTTTCGGGGTTTTTAATAATTTCGAGTAAAAGAAAATTCCAACGCTTCCAAAAATTCTCTAAAACTTGGCCATACGTTTTGTTGTTCCATAAATCAAAAACTGGCTTTGCCTGCATACCTCTTAAAGGCATCGCTTCAATATGGAACTCTTCTTGTACAGGCATAATGTGGTATTCTGGCAACCTGTTAAACAAGTATGCCGAATAAAAAACTTTGGCACATAACTCTTCAAACTGAATGGGATGCAACTTAGCTCCCGCAATTTTCTCCCAAAGCTCTTCATGATATTTTTTATTGGCACCATTATCCTGCAAACAAAGGATGATGCCAAAATCTTGCATCCTTAAAGAAAAAGTAAGCGTATTGATTTCATCACGATAAGAAAACTCTTCTTCAGCATTATCTACTTCGCATATCCAGATACTCCAAGGTTTAAAACCATCCAATTTAACAGGTTTAATAACCGCTTGTAACATGCTATGCAGCATGCTAAATTTATGAATAAGCCCTTGCGACATGTGAAACTGCTCTCCACTAGCATGCTGCTGCTTAACGGCAATTTGTAATTCCTTAAAAATTACGCCATATACGGTTTTGGTAACCCATAAAAAAAGTTGTTGCTCATCTAAAGTAGAAACTGCTTTATATCCTTGTAAAAAGGCGTTTTCAATGGTACTTTCTAACTTTCCAAAAGCTTCAGCCGTTTTAACACTACACGGAATTTTAATATCAGCGTAGCTTACCATACTTTCATCTAAAAGCTTAAATGGTCTTTCATCTAGTTTGTACTTACTAACAAGCCAAGGCGCAAAAACATTTAAGGTTTCTTCTGTTGAGTTGAGTTTATCGCCGCTAAGGAAACAAACAGAAGACTCAAATCGCATTCTTTGGAAAGGTTGGTACAATTGCTCTTGCATGCTTGCAAAAATACAAAGCACACTTTAATTAACACTTACCCATACTAATTATTACAAAAAGCTGTTTTTTATTCATCAGCTGTTGATATAGAATGGCTATTTTTGCGATAAATTTTGCGGGTTTTGGAGGTACAGGAACAAAAATCAATTTACACATTACAATTTTCATTAGTTTGCCTAAGCTCTTTTCTCTTCTCGGCCAGCTTTAATATGCTTTTACCAGAACTACCCTCTTATTTAAGTAGCCTAGGCGGAGCAGAGTATAAAGGTTTAATCATAGCTTTATTTACCTTAACAGCCGGAATTTCAAGACCTTTTAGCGGAAAATTAACAGATAAAATTGGTAGAATCCCTATTATGGCGGTGGGTTCTTTGGTTTGTTTCGTTTGTGGATTTTTATATCCTATTTTAACCAGCGTTGCCGGATTTTTATTTCTCAGATTGATACACGGCTTTTCTACAGGTTTTAAACCCACAGCAACAGCAGCTTACGTGGCAGATTTAGTTCCATCAACCCGATGGGGAGAAGCAATGGGCATACACGGCTTGGCTTTTAGCACTGGTATGGCTATAGGACCGGCTATTGGAAGTGCCATAACATTATATTATTCTATTAATATCCTTTTTTATTGCTCTTCTCTATTTGCATTGCTTTCCATCGTGATTTTGTTTAACATGAAAGAAACTTTAGCCACTAAAGAACCTTTCAAGTGGAATTTCATGACCATCAATAAATCAGAAATTATCAATAAACAAGCCATGCCTGTATTTTGGGTTACGCTTTTTAGTTATGTAAGCTATGGCGCTTTGATAACGCTTGTCCCCGATTGGAGCGGACATATCGGTATTGAAAACAAAGGTCTGTTTTTTATGGTTTTTACCATTGCATCTTTATTAATGAGGTTTATTGCGGGTAAAGTTTCTGACCAATACGGACGAAAACCCGTCTTAAGAGTTTCTATCATCTTACTTTGTATAGCCCTCACTTGGCTCGCCACTTGGCAAACTACAATGGGTTTCATTACAGGTTCTATCATTTACGGAATGGCAACAGGCATGTTCTCGCCTGCTATTTCTGCATGGGCTATTGATTTAAGTGATGATGATAAACGCGGAAAATCTGTAGCCACCATGTATATTGCCTTAGAAGCGGGCATTGGCTTGGGTGCTTTTTTTGCCGGCTGGTTTTTTAGAGACATCATCACTAGAGTTCCTTTAGTATTTTATGGTGCTGCTTTTTGTAATTTCTTAGCCCTAGCTTATTTATGGACTTATATGAAAAAAGAGCGTAAAGCAATCTAAAAGGCTTAATTTTCGTTATCAGTTTAGAATCCAAATCAGCAAAAATAATTTAAGGCTTATATTTGTTCATTGTCAAATCAAAAAAAATCTTTAAGCAAAATACATACATGAAGAAAATAATATGTTTAATTGGCTTAGCGCTGAGTTTTTCTTTACTACAAGCACAAACTAAAGTCCCTTATATCAGTACTGTAAATGCTACCAACCGTTGGGTAGATTCTGTCTTTAAAAAGCTTAACAGAAATGAAAGAATTGGTCAGTTATTTATGGTAAGGGCGCATACCAATCTAGGGCAAGCTTATTCAGATTCTGTTGCTAAAGTTATAGCCAAACAACATTTGGGAGGTGTTGTTTTTTTTCAAGGTGGGCCAAAAAGACAATCCATATTAACCAATCAGTATCAAAGCTTATATAAAAAAGTGCCATTAATGATAGCTCAAGATGCCGAGTGGGGTTTAGGAATGCGCTTAGATAGCACTTTATCTTACCCTTATCAAATGACATTGGGTGCTATTCAAAACAATAATCTGATTTACAAGATGGGACAAATGGTAGCTAAAGATTTAAAACGCTTGGGTGTACATATCAATTTTGCTCCGGTTATGGATGTTAATAATAATCCAAGAAATCCTGTCATCAACTACCGTTCTTTTGGCGAAAATAAATATAACGTTGCCGATAAAAGCATCGCCTATATGAAGGGTATGCAAGATACTGGTTTATTTACAACCGCTAAACATTTCCCCGGTCATGGCGATACTGATGTTGATTCTCATTACGATTTACCACAACTTCCTTTTAATAGAGAAAGGTTAGACTCATTAGAAATGTATCCATTTAAACAAGCTATTGCAGCAGGTTTAAACGGTGTAATGGTAGCACACATGAGCATCCCTGCATTAGACAATACTAAAAACCTACCCTCAACACTTTCTAAACCCATTATTACCAACTTACTTAAAAAAGACTTAAACTTTAAAGGATTGGTTTTTTCTGATGCCATGGACATGAAAGGCGTAGTTAAATTTTTCCCTAATGGCGAGGCTGATGTTAAAGCTATTTTAGCTGGTTTAGATGTGATAGAACTCTCCCAAAACTCAGAGAATGCTATTCATCTCATCCGTAAAGCTATTAGAAAACATCAGTTAACTTGGGATGAAATTGACCAAAAAGTGAAACGCATTTTGGCTGCTAAATATTGGATGAACTTACACCAGTACCAAGCTATAGACACTATAAAACTTGTTGAAGATTTAAATAGAACAGAATCTAAAGTTTTGATACAAGAATTAACAGATGCTGCCGTAACTGTGCTAAAAGGTTCTGAAAACTTCCCTATCGCAACAGATTTTGTTAGAAAAATGGCTATCCTTAGTATTGGACCAAAAGACCCAACAACTTTTTCAGAAACTATTAAACGCTTTTTTCCTGATGCTACTTTATTCATCATCCCAAAAGATATCAGTTTAAAAGAATTAGAAACCGTTAAAACAGAAATAGCAAAATTTGGACAAGTGATAATGGCTATACATGATACCAGGTTACGCCCGGCTGGTACTTTAGATTATCAAAATAATTTAAAGCTTTTTATTGCCGATATGACTAAATTTAAACCTATTACCGCAGTTTTTGCAAACCCATATACGCTAGCTGGTTTACCCGGTATCGAGCAATCTAAAGCTTTACTTGTAGGCTATCAAAATAGTAAAGAAATGCAATCATCTGCCGCAAGGGTAATTTTAGGAAAGTTAAATGCCAAAGGAAAATTGCCTGTAACTATAAATGCTTACTACAAATTTGGTGCTGGCGAGGTAAAATAAAACCCAAAGCAAACATTTTGGCTTGGTTTTAATTCTTCTATACAAATGAGCCCGGGAGAAAAAATCATAAGCAATTGGTACAAGCAAAAAAAATGGCAGCAGTTTGCTTTTCAACAAGAAATGATGGATGCCTATTTAAAAGGCTATTCGGGTTTGTTAAATGCGCCAACTGGTAGTGGTAAAACTTTTGCCTTGTTTCTGCCCTTTCTGGCAGATTATATCAATCAATATCCCAACGATTATCAAAGCAGAAAAAATAATGGTTTGCTTATGCTATGGATTACACCATTAAGGGCCTTAACTAATGATATCCAAAAGGCTATGCAAACCGTGGTTGATGATTTAGGAATCCCCTGGAAAATTGGTGCCCGTACTGGTGATACCAGCAATGCCGATAAACAAGCAATCAAAAGAAAACCACCAGAAGTTTTATTAACTACACCAGAGAGTTTGCACCTTATGCTGGCTCAAAAAGAGTATCCCAAAGCTTTTGAAAAATTAAGAGTAGTGGTAACCGATGAATGGCATGAACTCTTCGGTACAAAACGAGGTGTACAAATGGAATTGGGTTTAAGTAGGTTGAAGGGATTAAAGTCTGAAGACCGAAGACCGAAGACCGGGGATAATACCAGTCTTCAAACTTTAAAAATTTGGGGTATAAGCGCAACCATCGGTAATCTTGAAGAAGCGGCACAAGTACTTTTGGGTGTTACCTTCCCTAAAGAAAAACAGAAAATGGTAAAAGCTGATATCGATAAAAATCTCGTTATCACCTCTATCATCCCACAAAATATAGAAAATTACAGTTGGAGCGGTCATATAGGCTTAAAGCTGCTACCAGAGGTAATGGAAATAGTGGCACAAAGCAAAACAACGCTCATATTTACCAATACCAGAGCACAATCAGAAATATGGTATCAAGCTATATTAGATAAATATCCAGAATATGCTGGCATTATGGCTATGCACCACGGCTCTTTAGATAACGATTTACGCAACTGGGTAGAACAAGCTTTACATGCCGAGATTTTAAAAGTAGTGGTATGCACTTCAAGTTTAGATTTAGGGGTAGATTTTAGACCTGTAGATACCATTATACAAATAGGTAGCCCGAAAGGAGTAGCCCGTTTTATGCAAAGAGCAGGTAGAAGTGGGCATCATCCTGGTGCAACTTCTAAGGCTTGGTTTGTACCTACACATTCTTTAGAATTACTGGAAGGCGCTGCCTTAAAATACGCTATCAAACAAAAAACTTTCGAGAGCAGAGACCCAATAATTTTAGCTTTTGATGTACTTATCCAATACCTGGTTACCCTAGCTGTTTCTGATGGCTTTAAAGCCGATGAAATCTATAAAGAGGTAAAAACTACTTTCGCTTACGCAGATATTTTACCTCAAGAATTTGATGATTTACTAGATTTTATTAGCAAAGGAGGTAAAACACTCTCTCAGTACGATGAGTATTTAAAAGTAGAATATGAAAACGGTATGTATAAAGTAAACAACCGTAGGATAGCCATGAGGCATCGTTTAAGTATGGGAACTATTACCAGCGAAATAAGCATGCGGGTAAAATTCCAAACTGGCGGCAGTTTAGGCACTGTTGAAGAAGGCTTTATTGCTAAACTTAAAATAGGTGATAATTTTTGGTTTGCCGGCAGAAACTTAGAATTGGTACGGGTAAAAGACATGACTGCTTATGTTAAAAAATCTACCAAAAAGAAGGGGGCTATTGCTACTTGGGCCGGCGGCAGAATGCCATTATCATCACAACTATCAGCAGTTTTTAGAGAAAAGCTTGATGAAGTAGCGATAGGAGTAGAAGAAGACGAAGAAATTATCGCTTTACGTCCTTTGTTTAGCCAACAAAACGCTGTATCACATTTACCTCAAAAAACCGAATTCCTGATAGAAAAATTAGAAACCCGAGATGGTCATCATTTATTTTTTTACCCTTTTGAAGGCCGACTGGTACATGAAGGAATGGCATCCTTAATAGGTTTTAGGCTATCTAAATTTAAAAAAGCTAGTTTTTCTATAGCCATGAATGATTATGGTTTTGAGTTATTAACTGATGATGAAGTACTATTGGAAAAAGCCTTAGAACAAAATCTATTTAGCAATAAAAACTTGATAGAAGATATACAAAAAAGCCTAAATGCTAATGAAATGGCTCGCAGGAAATTTAGAGATATTGCACATATTTCGGGCTTAATTTTTACAGGTTTCCCGGGCAAGCCCATGAAAAACAAACATCTGCAATCATCAACATCCTTATTATTTGATGTTTTTAGTGAATATGAGAAAGATAACCTCTTAATTAGGCAAGCTTATAACGAAGCTTTAGCTTTCCAATTAGAAGAGTTTAGACTAAGAGAAGCTTTACAGCGAATACAAAAACAGAAAATTATTATTAAAACTACAGACAAACCCAGTCCATTCGCTTTTCCTATTATGGTAGATAGGCTACGAGAAAAAATGAGTACCGAGTCTTTAGAAGAACGGGTTGCTAAAATGGTAGAAAGGTTAAATTAGCTTAATAAACTGTAATAATATCCAGTTTATAATGTTTACCAACCTTTTTCTTAGGCTTACTCGGGTGAAACACATTTGCAGTAAGAATACTGGCAGGAAAAATTGCTGCTACCGCACTAAAAGCAGTAATTGCTGGGTTAACATCTAAACTCTCTGTTAAGAAAATAGCAGAACCTCCTAAAACAGCATAACTTAATAAAAATACACCTAAAGTGCTTCCAAAATTGCTTTTCTGTATAGCTATAATATCTTTAACATTTAAGGCTAAATTATCTTTGGCGTCTTTTTTTATTTTCAAGAAAACAGTTTCTTTACTGATAGAATCTATTAAACCTCTCAAACCAGCTTCCTCGCCTTTAAACTTACTACCCAAATTTAGCTTATTTGCCGGGTAGCTTAACCTCACCATTTCGCCAGCTTTAATCACGGTAGTTTTATCATTTTGATGCGTAATCAGCATTTCATGTCTTTGCGAAAAAACTGTAGCAGAGCATATTAAGGCAAAAAGCGTTAAAAGAAGGCATTTTAAATTCATACAATAAAGGTAAATAGAATTTTAAACGTAACACAGGAAAATAAAAAATTGATTACTAGCAAAATACAATTTTAAATCTTACATTTGCGTCCCTTTACGCGTAAAGGGGTATTGCAAAAATTTAATGTATTAAAAATGGCAACTAAAATTAGATTACAAAGACACGGTAAAAAAGGAAAACCGTTCTACTACATCGTAGTAGCAGATTCAAGAGCACCAAGAGATGGTAGATTTATTGAAAGATTAGGTTCTTACAATCCAAACACCAATCCGGCTACAATTGACTTGAATTTTGATCAAGCTGTTAAATGGGTTACTAGCGGTGCTACACCTACAGATACAGCAAAGGCTATCCTTTCTTACAAAGGTGTACTTTACAAAAAACACTTAAACGGTGGTGTAACTAAAGGTGCGCTTACACAAGAGCAAGCTGATGCAAAATTTGCAGAGTGGTTACAAAGCAAAGAAGGTAAAATTGAAGCTAAAAAAGCAGGTTTAGTATCTAAAAAAGAAGAAACTAAGAAAGCTGCTTTAGTAGAAGAAGCTAAGAAAAGAGAAGCTATCGAGGCTGCAATCGCAGCTAAAAATGCTCCTGTTGAAGAAGCAGCGCCAGAAGAGGAAGCAGCATCAGAAGATGTAGCTGTTGAGGCTTCTGCAGAAGAAACTGAAACTCCTTCAGCAGAATAATATTATTTTCTTTTAACAAAAAAGGCTGATTTGAACGTTCAAATCAGCCTTTTTTGTTTATGAGTACTTAGGTATTTTATCTAAAACTTCCGCCTCTATTCTACTTAGCCTCTTCTTTAGCTTTCTTTTTAAAGTAGCCTCTTAATAAAAAGTTATGTTGCAAAGCTTCTAAATCTTCGTCTAGCTTTTGGCTGCTGGTTTCTAAATTTCGCATGATTACTTTTAGCTGTTCTGCAGTTTGTTTATCATTTAACATCAAGCCTAAAGCATTATCATTAGCATTTAGCTTTGCTGATGCTGCTTTCAAATTCTCTGTAAGTTTAGCAGCCGCTGTTGCCGTTTGTTGAAACTCATTTACAGATGATTCCAATTTTGCAAATACTGCTGTATCGGTAAAAAGCTTATCGGCCAAACCACCTTTAGTATTCATTTTTGCTGTAAAACTATTTAATTCTTTTGCCATTTTATTGGTAGAAACAGCTGTGGTTTCTAAATTAGCAACCATCGCTTTAAAGTCTTCGGCAATCTGTTCATCGGCTAATAAAGCCCCGGCAGCACCCTTTCCTTCAACTAGATTTCTAGCTAAAATCTTAAAATCGGTAGTAATATCTACCAAATTTTTATTGTTGGTTTGTAGGGTCTTCATCATATCATCGGTAGATAATGTTTTGTTAACCTGCAACCTATCACCATCTTCAACAAAAGGGAATTTAGGCGAGCCACCATCAATCACAATAATCTTATTACCTATCAATCCATCAGAGTTGATACTAGCTTTAGCATCTTTATGGATGTATTGGTGGGCAGCTTCTTCTATACTTAAAAAAACTTGAACTTGAGAAGTTCCAAAAAACTGAATTTTTTTGATGGTACCCACTTTAACGCCAGAAAACCACACATTATTTCCAACTTTTAGCCCTTGAATATCATCAAAAACAACATTTACGGTAAAAGATTTTACAAAAGTCTTTTTCTGCCCTCCTAAAGTTAATATCCCGATAAGGAAAATGGCTAAGCCAATAAAAATAAATATTCCAACGGTTATGCCCCGTTTTTTGTCTGCTATTTCAGTCATTTTTTTTATTCTATAAAATTATATTCGTAGAAAGATTTAACTCTTTCATCATCTGTATTAAAAACTTCTTCAAAAGTGCCCACTTTGTTAAATTGGCCATCAAGAAGCATGGTGATACGGTCTCCTGTTTGTTTAGCACAAGTAAGATCATGGGTAATGATAATAGAACTGGTATGATACCTTTCTTGTACCTCGTTTATTAATCCATTAATTTCTAAGCATGTTATGGGGTCTAAACCTGCGGTAGGCTCATCATACAACATAATTTTTGGTTGTAATATTAATGTACGAGCAATGCCTATACGTTTTCTTTGTCCTCCGGATAACTCGGATGGCATTTGGTTAATGGTTTGTCCTAAGCTTACGGCATCTAAAACCGACTCAACTGCATAGTCCTTTTCTTTTTTTGTTAATTTTTTACGATTTCTTACCAAAGGAAATTCTAAGTTCTCTCTTACCGTCATACTATCGTAAAGGGCGCTGTTCTGGAAAGAAAAACCTATATGTATTCTTAGTTCTTGCAAATCTCTCTCGTTCAACAAGCTTATTTCTTTACCTAAAACCTCTACTGTGCCGCTATCCTGTTTCAATAAACCCGATATAATTTTAATCAAGACAGATTTTCCTGTACCAGATTTACCTAATACAACCAGATTTTCCCGGTCATACAAATCCAAATTAACACCTTTAAGCACATGATAATCTCCAAAAGACTTATTCAAATCTCTGATAGTGATTACCTTTTCTCTCTCTTCCGGATGTTCTATTCTGTTATTTTTTTGCATTATGTACGGAATAAAAACGTGATTTGCGTAGCCAATACTTCTTCAATAAACACCAAAAACATACCAATCACTACGGATGAATTTGCTGCTTTGCCAACGCCCTCTGTACCTTTTGAAGAGTTAAAGCCCTGATAACATCCAACCATACCAATGGTAAACCCAAAAAGGATAGCTTTAATGGTAGATGCAATAATATCAAGAAAGGTTATAGACTCTAATGAAGATGAAATAAAACCGCTAAAGCTAGTCTCTTCAAACATAGCCACATTTACAAAACTACCCAACAAACCTACCAAAGCAGTATAAAATGTTAAGATAGGAATAGTAATTGTAGTTGCTAAAACCCTTGAAACTACTAAAAACTTAAATGGATTTGTAGCAGAAACTTCCATAGCATCTATCTGTTCGGTTACTTTCATAGAACCTAACTCGGCCCCAATACTAGAACCCACCTTACCTGCAGATATTAAAGCAGTTAACAGAGGAGCTAATGTTCTCAATAAAGCTATACCCACTAAAGATGGCAACCATGATGTTGCCCCAAACTCTGCCAGAGACGGCCTAGATTGCTTGGTAAAAACAATACCTGTTATAAATCCTGTTAAAGATATTAAGGCCAAAGAGCGGTAACCCACTTGATAACATTGGCGCATAATTTCTTTACCCTCGTAAGGTGGTAAAAATACTTCTTTAAAGAATTTTATAATGAACTGATATACTAAATACAGTTCATAAAACATGCTATATAATTTTTGTACGAAACGTGATTTTGGTGCTTCCAATGATTCTATTTCAATTTAGCTGCGTAAAAGTATGAATTATAACAAATATGATGCTAAATAGATGAAAACATAACAATTAAATCACAAATTATTCAATGAACGCACTTATCTTAAACTGTTAAATTTGACTACATAATTTCCTTTTTTAGATGTATAAATATAGCATAGGCTAATAAATCCGGCTGTTTTTTTACTTTTGTAAACAAAGCAAAAGATATGTCAGAGGAAAAATCATTAAATTTTATAGAAGAGATTATAGAAGAAGACCTTAAAAATGGTAAGCATGGTGGCAGAGTTTTAACACGTTTTCCTCCAGAGCCTAATGGCTATTTACATATTGGTCATGCTAAATCTATCTGCTTAAATTTTGGAATAGCCAAAAAATACAATGGCGCTACCAACCTTAGATTTGATGATACCAACCCCGTTACAGAAGATACTGAATATGTAGAAAGTATAAAGGAAGATGTAAAATGGTTAGGTTTTGATTGGAAAGAAGAGCTTTATTCTTCTGATTATTTTGACCAATTATATGACTTTGCGGTTGCCCTTATAAAAAAAGGTTTAGCTTACGTAGATGATAGTACAGCAGAAGAAATTGCTACTGGAAAAGGCACACCTACAGAAGCAGGCACTCCAAATATTTACAGAAGCAGATCAATAGAAGAAAATTTACAGCTTTTTGAAGAAATGAAAGCTGGTAAATATCCTGATGGCGCAAAGGTTTTAAGAGCTAAAATTGATTTGGCAAACCCCAATATGCACTTGCGTGACCCGTTGATGTATAGGATAAAACACGCACACCATCACCGTACTGGTGATAAATGGTGTATTTACCCGATGTATGATTTTGCACATGGGCAGTCTGATGCTATAGAAAAAATTACCCATTCTATTTGTACGCTAGAATTTATTCCGCACCGCCCATTATACGAGTGGTTTATAGAGCAACTGGATATTTTCCCATCAAAACAGTATGAATTTGCTCGTTTAAACATGAGCTATACGGTTATGAGTAAGCGTAAATTGATGCAGTTGGTAAACAACAAAATTGTTGCTGGTTGGGACGACCCACGTATGCCTACCATAAGTGGTTTAAGAAGACGCGGTTTTACGCCAGCATCTATCCGTAATTTTTGCGAAAGAATAGGCATAGCTAAAAGAGATAACTTAATTGATTTTAGTTTGTTGGAGTTCTTTATCCGCGAAGATTTAAATAAAACATCATGGAGAAGAATGGCCGTTATTGACCCTATCAAAATGGTGATTACCAATTACCCTGATGGGCAAGAAGAAATTTTACACGGAGAGAATAACCCTGAAGTTGAAGGTCATGATGGCGAAAGAGCTATCCCTTTTAGCAAAGAGCTGTGGATAGAGCGTGAAGATTTTATGGAAGAACCTCCAAAGAAATTCTTCAGACTAGGTGTGGGTTTAATGTGCCGTTTAAAAAATGCTTACATCGTACAATGCGATGATTTTGTTAAAGATGCAGATGGAAACGTAACTGAAATTCATTGTACTTATTTCCCTAACTCAAAATCTGGTGAAGATACATCAGGATTAAAAGTAAAAGGAACCATGCACTGGGTAAGTGTAAAACACGCTAAAACTGCCGAAGTAAGATTATATGATAGGTTATTTAAAGTAGAACAGCCAGATGCTGAGGACGGTGATTTTAAAGATTACATGAACCCAGAAAGTTTAGTGGTTGTTAAAAACGCCTATATAGAACCAGATTTAACATTAGCAATTGAGCAATTACAAGAAAACCCTGATAGAAGATACCAATTTATTAGAAAAGGTTATTTCTGTTTAGATAAAGAGGCCACGGCAGAAAACCTCATTTTTAATAGAACTGTTGGCTTAAAAGACAGTTGGGCTAAAGAGATAAACAAATAAGATTGAGTATAAAGCGTGTTGCATACATGCTTTATACTTCATTAAAATTTATTTTATAAGTCGATTATTTTCATCAGGAAAAACCAGTACAGGCTGATATTTCTTTGCTTCCTCCATTTCCATGTGTGCATAAGAAACAATAATGATGATATCACCTACCTGTGCTAATCTGGCACATGATCCATTTAAGCAGATGGTACCACTTCCTCTTTCTCCTTTAATGATATAAGTTTCAAAGCGAGCACCATTATTATTATTTACCACCTGAACCTTTTCATTAGGTATCATATTGGCAGCATCAATTAAATCTTCATCAATAGTAATGCTCCCAACATAATTCAATTCGGATTGAGTTACTTTAGCTCTATGAATTTTAGATTTTAAGACTTCAATAATCATAACACAAAGTTAGTATAGAATTTTAGAAAAAATGTTAGGCTAACATCATATTATCTATAAGCCGGGTTGTGCCCACCATACAAGCAATTAAAGCTATGGCAGGTCCTTTTTGCTGTAAATCCTGTAAACTATCAGGATTGCAAATTCTTAGATACTCTAGTTTAAGTACATCAGAACCTGTAAAAAATTTGTTAGCTTGTTCTTTCAACTCATCTAAAGACAAAAAGTCATAGTTATCCTTTATAAACAGTAATGCTTTACTTAAGCTTAGAGCTGCAAATCTTTCTTCGGCACTTAAATGGATATTTCTTGAGCTCATGGCCAAACCATCATCATCTCTAACAATAGCGCAATTTTTTAATTGTATAGGCAAATTAAAATCACGAACCATTTTTTTAATAACCAAAAACTGTTGGTAATCTTTCTGACCAAAAAATGCTAAATCAGGGATAGCCGCTTTAAAAAGTTTATACACAATTTGGGTAACCCCCTTATAATGTCCTGGCCTAAATTCGCCCTCCAAAATATGGTCAAGTTTTCCAACCTGATAATCCCATGAAGTATCTTCGGCCGGGTACATCTCCTCAACCTCTGGATGAAAGAGTACATGACAACCAGCTTGTTCTAACTTATGGATATCTTCTGCTATAGGCTTAGGATATTTTAGCAAATCCGTTTTATTGTTAAACTGTGTTGGGTTTACAAAAATAGATGCTATAGTAACATCAGTACAAAATAAAGATTCTTGAACAAGAGAAAGATGCCCTTGGTGTAAAGCCCCCATAGTTGGCACTAGGCCTATGCGTTTACCTTCCTGTTTATATTGAAGTATTAAAGAAGTTAAATCTTCTTGATGGGTTATTATTTTCAAAAATTAAAAATTTGGGGATAAAGTTGTAAAATAGTTTAGAAAAAACAAAAGCATTTACGTAAAACGTTGATAATTTACTATATAATGATTATATTTGCAGTTCTTAAAAAATCACTTCTTAACAAAAACTTAACAAAGATTAGGAGATGGGAAAAACCAAGCTTTTGTTTATCACTCATGAAATGTCACCATTTTTAGAGTTAACAAAAATTTCTGAAATCACAAGACAATTACCGCAAGCCATGCAAGATAAAGGATTCGAAATTAGAATTCTTATGCCGCGTTTTGGAAATATTAATGAAAGAAGAAATAGATTACATGAAGTAATTCGTTTATCAGGGATGAATATTGTTATCGGTGAAAACGACAATCCTTTGATTATAAAAGTTGCATCTATACCATCTGCAAGAATGCAGGTTTACTTTTTGGATAATGAAGACTATTTCCAGCGTAAACACGTATTTAATGACGGTAAAGGCAAGTTTTATGCAGATAATGATGAACGTACTATATTCTTCTGCAAAGGTGCTTTAGAAACTGTTAAGAAATTAGGTTGGTCTCCGGATATTGTTCATTGCCATGGCTGGATGACTTCTTTAGTACCTGCTTATTTAAAAACTATCTATAAAGATGACCCTACTTTCAAAGATTCTAAAATAGTATACTCTTTATATCCTCATAGTTTTAGCGAAACACTAGGTGCTGATTTTGCAAAAAAAGCTGTGATGAAAGGTATGCAAGAATCTGATACGCTTAATTATGCTGATGCTTCTAATGTTGCCTTAGATAAAGCCGCTATAGATTATGCTGATGCAGTAGTATATGGTGCAGAAACTATCCATGATGAGGTGTTAAATTTTGTTAAAAATTCTGATAAACCTACTTTAGATTATAATTCTACATTAGATTTAGAGAATTATTACAATTTTTATCAAGAAGTTGCGTCTGATATTCTGATATCAGTAGCATAATTTTATTTAAAAGATTATATGAGATTTAAAAATTTAGGCTTATTAACCCTGTTGATAAGCCTTTTTATATTAGGCAGCTGCCAAGATCCATCTACCATTGGTTTAGATGTTAATCCTGATATATTATTAAATGCTAAAGTTGTTGATACTAGCACCATTTATACCAAATTATTAAGAGAAGATGAGATTATCACTAATTTTAATACCAGAAGCGTATTAGGTTATTTAGACGACCCTCAATTTGGTAAAACAACTGCTAACATGATTTTAGCTTTAACCCTACCTACGGTAAATGTAACTTTTGGTACTAATCCAATTATTGATTCAGCAGTTTTAGTACTTCCTTACGGTGGTGTAAACTATGGCGATAGTACCAATTATACCGTTCAAGTAAGGCAATTAGATGAACTTTTATACTTTGAACAGCAAAAAACTTTTACAAGTAGTAAAGTTTGGCTTAAAAAACCAACTATTATAGCTTCAAAAGTATTTAAACCATCATACAGAGATAGCATTATTGTGCAAGATATTAGAATAGGAAGAGCTGATACCATAAAGAAAGTTATCCCTCAGCTAAGAATTCCCCTCAATAATACTTTTATTACCAACCAAATTATTAACGCCGGAAGTGCTAATTTAGCCTCTAATAAAGCTTTCGCTGATTATTTCAAAGGGTTACATGTTGCTTTAGACCAAACAACTATAGCCGCCAATAAAGGTGCATTAATGTTATTTAATACCAGTGGAAGCGGTGAAAATGGTGCAAGAGTAGATATATTTTACCGAAATACGAACACCAATGGCGGAACAGATACAACATCAACTTCTTTCCCTATTAATGGCAATATAGGTTCTGCTGCTACAGAAATATCTTGGGATTTTTCTGGTACTCCTGTTGCTGCTGCATTAAATAGCAATGCCAAAAGTAACCCCATACTTTATTTAAAAACTTTGGCTGGCACAAAAGTAAGTCTTAAATTCCCTTATATAACCAAGTTACGTAATTTAGGACGCAACATTGTCGTAAATAAAGCAGAGCTTATTTTTACTACAGAAGATGGTAGCACAACCCCATTAACACCTATTCCTTTATTAAAAATCTATAAATGGGATATTGCAGAACAACCGCAATTGCTACCTGATGAAAATTCGTCTTTAAACTCCTTAGGACTAGGCTTTGTGGATGGATTTTATAATACAACAAGAAAAACTTATACTTTTAATATTACTAACCATATTCAGGATTTGGTAAATGGCGGAATAGATTATGGCACCTTTATCAATACCTTTAATTTAGGCGGACAAGGTAATAGACTAGATATTATACAAAGAAGCATTGTTGGTGGAGGAAATAATTCTGGAAATATCAAAGCTAAATTAAAAGTTTATTATACAGACCAACGTTAACAGAAAAAAAATATCATACATTTAAAGAAAAAATATTTTGTAGTTTAGCCCCCCTAATTATAAAATATTTTTTTCTATGTGTGGAATAGTTGGCTACATAGGTAACAGAGAAGCCTATCCAATAGTAATCAAAGGTTTACACCGTTTAGAGTACCGTGGGTACGATAGTGCTGGAGTAGCCTTAATCAATCCGAAAAAAGAGCTGAACATTTATAAAAAAGCAGGTAAAGTTAAAGACCTTGAAAACTTTGCTGCTTCAAATGATTTAACTGGAACTGTAGGCATGGGGCATACACGTTGGGCTACTCACGGAGAGCCTAATGATAGAAACTCGCATCCACACCAATCTGGTAATGAAAAATTAGCTATCATCCATAACGGTATTATAGAAAATTACGGCCCCATAAAAGAAGAGCTCATCTCTCGCGGTCATACCTTCAAAAGCGATACTGATACAGAAGTTCTTATACATTTAATTGAAGATATCCAAAGAAACGGAAATCTGGATTTGCAAGAAGCCGTTAGGGTAGCTTTACATGAAGTTATAGGTGCCTTTGCTATTGTAATTATGGATAAAGAGCAACCAGACCAATTAATTGCTGCTCGTAAAGGTAGCCCGATGGTTATTGGTGTTGGAGATAAAGAGTATTTTATCGCTTCTGATGCCACACCTATTGTGGAGTATACCAAAAATGTTATTTATCTAAATGACAATGAGATAGCTTATTTAAGAAGAGATGAGCTTTTGATAAAAAGTATCGATAATATTGTACAAACGCCTTATATACATGAGCTGGAGCTAAAACTGGAAATGCTAGAGAAGGGTGGTTATGACCATTTCATGTTAAAAGAGATTTATGAGCAACCTCGCTCTATCAAAGATAGTATGAGGGGCAGAATTTATCCTAACGAAGGTAAGTTGCAACTAGGTGGTTTAAAGCAATATGAAGAGAAATTTAAGAACGCGGATCGTATCATTATTGTAGCTTGTGGAACTTCATGGCATGCAGGTTTGGTTGGTGAATATTTGATTGAAGAGTTTGCCAGAGTACCGGTAGAGGTTGAGTATGCTTCTGAATTTAGGTATAGAAACCCTATCATTTCTGAAAAAGATATTGTGATTGCAATTTCTCAATCTGGTGAAACAGCAGATACCATGGCGGCCATTGAGCTCGCCAAAGAAAAAGGAGCTACTATTTTTGGTATCTGTAACGTGGTTGGTTCATCTATACCAAGATTAACCCATGCAGGAGTTTACACACACGCCGGACCAGAAATTGGTGTTGCTTCTACCAAAGCATTTACTGCACAAGTAACAGTACTTACTTTAATTGCTTTTTATGTAGCCCAAATAAAAGGGACTGTTACTACTGGAAAATTGGTAGAGTTACTAACAGAACTTGAAAGTGTGCCTACTTTAGTAGAAAAAGCACTTAAAGCAAATGATTTAATAGTGAAAATAGCTGAAAAGCTTAAAGACTCAAGAAACTGTTTATTTTTAGGAAGAGGAAGTGGTTTCCCTGTAGCTTTAGAAGGTGCTTTAAAATTAAAAGAGATTTCTTACATCCATGCAGAAGGTTATCCTGCTGCAGAGATGAAGCATGGCCCTATTGCATTGATTGATGAAGAAATGCCTGTTATTGTAATTGCTACTAAGAACTCATCTTATGAAAAAGTAATTTCAAACATACAAGAAGTGAAAGCCAGAAAAGGTATTGTCATTGCTATTGTAACAGAAGGCGATACTGATGTTAAAAATATGGCAGATTATACGATTGAAATTCCTCATGCAGACGAAGCTTTCTTACCTCTAATTGCCACTATTCCATTACAATTATTATCTTACCACATAGCTGTAATGAGAGGTTGTAATGTTGACCAGCCAAGAAACTTAGCAAAATCTGTTACGGTAGAATAAAGTATTAACATAGTTAACAGGCTAACTTAAAAAATCATTTAAGTTAGCCTGTTTTTTTTATCAAGTTTTGGATTAAATTAACTTCAATAGCCATTTCTGAATAAAACCTTCTCATTACTATAGTTTTTGTCTATATTTAAGCATGACAATAGTTCAATTAGAATATATCGTTGCAGTAGATACGTATAGAAGTTTTGTAATGGCTGCAGAGAAATGCTTTGTAACCCAGCCTACTTTAAGCATGCAAGTACAAAAGCTTGAAGAAACATTAGGTGTAAAACTTTTTGATAGAACCCGGCAACCCGTAGTGCCAACTGAAATTGGGGTAGAGGTAATTAACCAAGCAAGAAGGGTATTGCAGGAGAGCTATAAAATAAACGAAGTTATTAACGAACGTAAAGGAGAAATAAGTGGCAAGCTAAGAATTGGGGTTATACCAACCGTAGCGCCTTATCTGCTACCTAAAGTTATCGGTAGTTTTAGAGAAAAATATCCTAAAGTAAAATTATCTATATCAGAACTTACTACAGAAACCATTATCCAAAAGCTTAAAAACAACTTGTTAGACTGTGGCATATTGGCAACACCTTTAGATGAAAGTAGCTTAACCGAACGCCCTATCTATTATGAAAACTTTGTGAGCTATGTTTCTAAAACTAGCCCTGTTTATAAAAAGAAATCTTTACAGGCCGGAGATTTAGATATGGATGATTTATGGCTTTTAAACGAGGGCCATTGTATGCGTAACCAGGTTTTAAATATCTGCAAACATAAAAAAGCCAGTCTACAAAATTTAGAATACAATACGGGTAGTATAGAAACTTTAATCAGGATGGTAGATTTAAATGATGGTATTACCATTCTTCCTGAGCTTTCTTTACAACATTTCTCTGTTAAACAATTAGATAAAATCAGGTATTTTAAAAGCCCAGAACCTAGTAGAGAAATCAGCATCGTAACCCACGCCAACTATATTAAAAAAAGAACCATTGATGCCTTAGAAGAAGAAATACTAGAAAGCGTACCTAAAAGAATGAAATCAAAAAAGAAGAAGGAGATTATTAATATTTAAACTTTCTTTTAACCCTATAAACATCTATACCTGAAAATAAAAACCCTTGATTAGCCTCTCCTAACCAAGGGTTTTTATCATATTTACAGATACTATCTTTTAATTAACAACTTATTAATCCATATTTTACCACTGGCATCCTCAACATTTAAAACATATACTCCAGAGGGTAAATAAGACGGAATATTTGTTGTATTATCAGTAGAACTGCCACTATAAACTTCTTTTCCATCTAAACCGGATAAAGTAATCCGATATGTTTTTACAGGTATTCCAGAAAAACTCAAAGCAGATACTACGGGGTTAGGAAATACTTTAATTTCAGTATCATCTAAAGAAAAACTAACGCTTTTAATAGCAGAATAGGTGATTTTTCCGTCCAAATCTATCTGTTTCAAACGATAGTAATTGTTGCCATTTAACGGAGTAAAATCTTTAAAGCTATAGCTATTAAGTTTAGCAGAAGTCCCATTTCCCTTCACTTCTCCAACTTTTATAAAATTTATTCCGTTATTGCTGCGTTCAATTTCAAATTTATCATTAATGAATTCACTTGCAGTTTCCCAATATAGTTTAGCAGATTTAACATCGGCAAAAGCCAAAAACTTTACCAATTCTACAGGTAATGTACCTATTGCCTCTCCTATTCCAAACTGAGAAAAGCCTGTAATTCCTGTTGCAGAAGCGGTTACTATTCCTGCATTTATGGAAGAAGAAATATTGCTACCCTGATTTTCCCAAGTATAAAAACTATAATTATCGCTACGCTTTAAGACGTAAAAATTTGTTGCTGTAGATGCGCCTACAGGAGCATTTAAACTTACACTGTAAGAACCCCCAGTTGGTTGTGTATTTGGATTTATGAACCAGCTTCCACCGCTTAATATATTTGAGACGGTTTGTGTGCCTATTGTTAGATTTGGTTGCCCACTTATGGCAGCATTTGAAAAATTTGCAGTTATCTCTGAAGTGCCCGTTAAGCCATTTAAATTTAAACTTGCCGGAGCGTAGATTCCTGTTGTACCAACAGGAAAATTATAAACTCCAGAAGCATTAACAGTACGCTTTAGATTTCCTATTACATAGGCATTAGTATTCCCACTAGCAGTAGCATTGGCATTGTTCATCCATAAACTCTGTCCAGAGCCAACCGTTAGAATTCCATTGGTTAAAGTCAAATCTCCGGTTAAAGATGTTGTTCTGGTTAAGGTTAAACCTAATGGATTGTTTATCTCGATACTATTGTTGACCGTTTGCGAAATATAATAAGAATCGAAAGTTGTTGGAGATGAATTTCCGAATACCAGTTTTCCTGTACCAGAAACAGAACTAAAAGTTGAACCTGAACCAAAGCCATAGAAAATTCCGCTTCCGCTGATATTAATAACACCATTATTAATGATGCCACTTGGTGTATAAAATGAGGCAGGTAAAGTTAAAGTGGCACCTTGTGCAATTTCTACAGCTGCTGCCGCAGAACCTGAGCTTGGCGGGTTACTTGGGTATTGACTTGCATTGGCAATGATAGCTTTTACGGTAGTACTAGGTACTCCGTTGCTCCAATTACTGGCAGTATTCCAATTGGTGCTGGTTGCTCCAGTCCAGGTAGTAGTACCTGCCTTTAAGCCAATATAAAAACGTGTTTCTCCTGTGGTAGAAAACGGAGCTAATCCGCTTACAGTAACGGTTAATATCCCACTATTTTCACTAAAAACTGCGTTTTCTATAAAGGTCCAGCTACTGCTTGCATTGTTTTCACGAATTAAAGCATAATCGTTTAAATCGGTTTTACCATTGGTGTAATTTGATGTTTTTAAAACCAAATCTATCGTACCTGAGGGTGATACAACATTTGGTGTAATACTCCAAAAGCCCGAATTAAGAAATGTGCTATAAATGTCACCTCCCTTTTTTTGAGGGATAAAGGTACTGGTAGAACTTCCATCAAACCTAACTTGATACTGATTAGTATTTACAATATTATGGTTAGTAATTGTAATTGCACCATATTTTCTGCCGCCGGTAAAAGTAGAAGTTAAATAGTTTCCGATAGGGAAATCATACGTACCGGTACTGTTTACCGCTTTAGTAATTCTGCTAACTATATGGTTTATGGGTGCTGTAATCTCCAAATTAGCGGCAGGGTTAAGCTGAATAATTTCACCATTTGAGAGACTATTTACAGGCATACCTGAAATTATTTTAACATTGCCGCCTAGTGTTCCATTAATATTGATAGTATTAGCATCTCCAATATTTACCTCAACATCGCAATTAATGTTTCCGGTATGTGTTTGCGCATCAGTGAGTACCTTGGTTTTTAAAAAAACTACCTTTCCGCTTCCGCTCAATAATGCTCTTACTGGTAAGGCACTATTTGCATTGGGTGTTGTATTTACGGTAATGGTGCCATTATTTACGATTTCATTAACTACTATTAATCTGTCGGATAAATTGACATGAACACCGGCATCAATGGTTAAATTGTTTAAGTATGATTTGGTTTGATTATATATTAAAGGATAATTAGCTAACCCTGCCGGAATTACAGCGTTTACAGTACTACTAGGTACACCGTTGCTCCAATTGCCTGTATTATTCCAATCGGTATTGGCTATACCTGTCCATGTGCTTGCGGTTATAGCTAAAGGTTGTGAAACAGGACCTGACATTACAGCTATGCTAAAATCTCCAAAGCTTTGTAAATCGCTCTGACTAGCAGAAATAGCCGAATTTTGAAAATTAGGGTTAGACCCCGAACCTCCTGTTTGACCGCGACTGCCTAAACTACCTTCAAAACCATATATGGTGTTTGTAGGACTTGTTTTTAAAATCATGTATTTATTGGCATCAGTATCGCCATTAGTAGCATTATTTTTATTTAGTGTTAGGCTGTAAGTACCCGATGTTGGTGCAGCATCGGCAGATATGGTCCAATTTCCATTATTACTAAAGCGGTTTACTGTACTACCCGCAATATTTAAATCAGGAAGAGTGGGATTATTGGTTTTTGGTGCAACCGTAATATTATTTACTCCGCTTAAAGTATTGGTATTGATACTTACTGGTAAATAGTAGCTTGCTGTACCCACCGGGAAGGTATAAATGGTACCAGCAGCAATGTTTTGAGTAAGTTTGCCCACAATGTAGTTGGTTGCACTAGCTCCGGTTATTGCGTTTGCATTGGTATTGGCAATGTTAATATCGCCGGTTATTTTTACTGCCGAACCTACAAATTCTACTGTTTTATAGGTACCCCCAGCACTTAAATTTACATTGGTTTTTAAACTCAATTGTTTACTTAAAGTACCTACATAAGCCATAGTTGCTGAGCCTGTTCCGTTAAACTCTACGGTTCCATTACCTTCTATTGCGCCTGCATTATAGCCTGTGAAATAGGCAAATCCAGAAACTGGAATTTTTAAGGTACCGTTTACCTGTAATTTATCCTTAACGGTAAGATTAGTTGAGGGTAATGTAGCAGTAATACCATTATTTATGATTACCCGACCTACTGACGTGGCTGCTGATACAATAGGTTGATTGGCTGTGTTGGTATCGAAAATTGCAGTTGTTTGTATATCGGCTATGCCATTACTCCAGTTCCCTGTATCGTTCCATGCGGTTGATAAGGCACCTGTCCAGTTGGTTGTTTTAGGTTCTCCAATTTGGCTAATTATTCCTTGTGCAATATAGCTATCGGCTTTTGCAATGGCGTATGAAGGAAAGCGTGTACCAAAATCAGTGTCAATTAAAAACGGAGCTAAAGTGCTTCCTCCCAAAGTAATAGTGGTTTTAAAATCATCAGCAATTGCAAAGTTTGTACTGTTTTCGGCAAT
>NZ_DLHN01000008.1:0-133 GCF_002483235.1 Pedobacter glucosidilyticus
GCCTATGAAGATTTGGAAGTGGAGGCAAATAAATCTTTTGCAAAAACTTTAATATAGAACAAGCGGGAAACAATCCGACGGGTGTTGTAGAAACTTTCATAAAGCAAAACCTTTCACACCACTCAGGATTGTG
>NZ_DLHN01000008.1:170-17689 GCF_002483235.1 Pedobacter glucosidilyticus
AATATTCATCAGCCTTGATTTTTGGGGCACTTTTTTTTCAAGAAAAAAGTGCCTAGGGCTGGCCGCCTATGAGGCCGGAAAGCCTTGTGCATGAGACTAAAATTAAAAAGTATTATTAGTTTACCTATCTTTTTATCAAAAAATCATTTACTATACCAATGACTAAAAACCTAATAAACTAATGGCTAATAAACTAAAAACCTAATCAGATGGCTTAAATTTTGTTAGATTAGATTCAAATTTTATGGTGATGAGTTTAATTATAGAAATTTTATTGATGGGCTTAGCGGTAGCTATTGCTGCATTTTTAATACCAGGTGTAAGTGTTGATGGTTATTTATCAGCGGTACTAGCCGGTATATTAATCGCCTTGGCTAATGCCACGATTGGCTTTATTTTAAGAATATTTACTTTCCCCATCAATTTTCTTACACTGGGGCTGATGTCTTTTATCATCACTGTATTGATGGTTTTACTGGTTGATGAAGTGATGACTAGCTTTAATACTTCTGGCTTTTTATCAGCTTTATTGTTTGCGCTGGTTTTGGCTGTTATTAAAATGGTGTTTGGAGGATTTAAAAAAGATGATTAATGTAAAGCTTTATGAACTAAAGCAGATATATCCTGTTTCAGCCTAGGAAGGATATCTTTATAATCTGCTTTTGGATAGTATCTTTTAAGTACTTTAATAGCTTCTGCTCTTACAAGTGATTTTGGATGAGTTAAAGCTAAATCTTTGATTTTACTTAACTGTTTTGCCCTGAAATCCGCATCAAACATTTTATAGTGTTCCAATCCTTTAACTACAATAGGCCAAGCTGTATCATGAATAGCTTTTTGAAGTATAGGTACTGCCTGAGGAGCTGTTTTATGTTTATCAAAATAAGCCATAGCTTCTTGCTTATCTAGATAATCATCAGCATAAAGAAATTGATTTTTATAGTCTTCATCGCTTTTAACTTCCTGTTTTTTAATAAGTAAATTGTTGTGAACATCAAATTTAACATGATCTGGAGCTGCTGAAAAAGGGATAGTAAAACGCTGTTTGATGTCGGTTATCAAAATATCATGGTAATTTACCTGATTTTTAGAAACGGTTTTTAAGGTTATTGGGAGTTGATAAACCGGTACAGATACCGTGTCTTGCAATTGTTCTACATCAATAACCAATTGCTGCTGTTGTGCATCATAAAATTTATCAATTTTTAACTCTGGATAGCCTTTAGCGAAAAACCATTGCTTAAAATACCAATTTAAATCTTTACCAGTTACTTCTTCAAAAGCCAATCTTAAATGATGAATTTCTACCGCTTTGTAAGCATTTTTAGTGAGGTATAAATTCAAAGCTGTAAAAAAAGTTTCATCGCCCACCAGTGTTCTCAGGTTATGTAAAATAACAGCTCCTTTCTGGTAAGATATGGCATCAAACATGTGCTCTTTATCGGCATAATTAAACCTGATAACATCTGCATCACGGTTTTTAGCATAACTGAAATAGCTTTCAGCCATACGGGAAAGGTGTTCATCTGCATCTTCTTTACCATTTTTATGTTCTCGCCATAAGTATTCTCCGTAAGTTGCAAAAGACTCGTTTAAAGGTAAATGCGACCAAGATTCGCATGTCACTAAATTCCCAAACCAGTGGTGGTAAAGTTCATGCGCTATAATATCATCCTGATTATGGTCTTCATGCTGTGCTGCTGTAAGGTTAAGTCCGCTGTAAAAAACCGAAGCTGTGGTATTTTCCATAGCACCACTCACAAAATTACGCACTACAATTTGGTCATATTTGGGCCAAGGGTATGGGTAGTTTAACTGTTTAGAGAAGAAATCAAGCATGGCTGAGGTATTGCCAAAAACCTTTTTTGCGGTAGGCGCATAAGCCTTTTCGGTATAATATCGAAGTGGAATATCCTTCCATTTATCTTCAGTAATTTCAAATTCGCCTACGGCTAGCATACTTAAATACACCGCATGTGGCTGTTGCATCCACCACGTATCTGTACGGGTACCATCTGTATGTTTGATGCTTTCTTTTAAAATGCCATTAGAAAGTGTTTGGTATTGATCATCAACACGGATATTAAACTGATGGGTCATTTTTTCAGCCGGGTTTTCTATCGTAGGGAACCAGCAGGAATTATTTTCGGTTTCTCCTTGTGTCCATATTTGATTTTTCCCTTTGTGATTGATAAAATATAAACCTCTATCATCGGCAGAAAAAATATCTCGACCAATCTTTAGCTTCCTAGGAGCTGCGGTATAATTAATCTTGATAATAAATTGCTGGTTAGCTTGGTAGGTCTTATCTAATTTGATATTGATTTTATGATCAACATAAGTATAAGGTACTACTTGCAAGCTATCGTTAATTTCTTGATGAATCTGATGTATTTTAAAGCCTTTTGCATCTAACACCATAGAATCTGTAGCATAAAAATAGGGTTGGGCTGTAATTTTAGCTTCGCCATAAACAAAAGCGCTATCCCAGTTAAAAGAAACAGCTAAATCTGTATGAAGAATATCAATTTCTTGGGTATAACTTGCATGATAAAGCTTTGCTCCAACTTTATTTGCATGAACATAAATGGGCTCAAATTCTATGAAATGTATTTTTCCACAGGAAGATAAAATAAATGCTAGCAGCAGAAGAGAGTAGCATTTACTTCTTAAAATTATTTTCATTCTTTTCTTAAAGTACTGATGAGTGTTTCAAACTCCTTTACAAAGTCCTCATAATATGCTCCTGTTCCTGGCCCGTTAAATCCGGTATGGATGTTTCTTACTTTCCCTTTTTTATCTATAACAATCATGGTAGGGAAAGCCATAACGGTATTTAGCATAGGTAAACTTTTTGCAGGTTCTCCTTTTTTATTGGTATATCCGGTAATTAAGAATGGATAAGGTACTTGAAAGCGATGGATAACTTTTTGCAAATTGGCTTTAGATTTTTCGAAATCTGAGGTACGCTCATAAGCCAAACCTAACACCTTAATATCATCAAAATTATTTTGGCGAATATAGTTGCTCAAAAAAGCTGTTTCATCCATACAATTAGGACACCAAGAGCCTAATAATTGTAGAATCACTACTTTGTTTTTAAACTCCTCATCTTTTAGGCTGACTTGTTTTTTATTCATATCCGGGAAAGAGAAATCTATCGTCTCAAAACCTGGCTTTAGATAAGTTAAGCCATAAGCATCTGGTAAAGTTGCGTTTTCATCCTTTTTGGCTGTAAACCATTCTTGCGAAGAAAAACCCGAATAAAACTTACCCTCACTTAGGGTTTCGCCGCTAACTTTTGCAGTAAATAAAAACGCAAAACCACCATCAAAAGTAGATAAACTCAGCTCATCGCCATCTAAAACACCATCTAAATACCTATAATCTCCGGTAGGTGTAAGAAAAGAACCAGTTACCACATTACCTTCTTGTTTGAAATTACCTATAGCCAGTGTACTGTCTTTACCTTCTGTATTCGTAAATACAGTTGCCCATTTTCCTGTAATATTTTGTACCGCTGGTTTAAGTTGTTCTTTAAACCTCCATTTGATACCATATTGCGCTACGAATTGCATTTTTACATCTTTATCTGCCAAGTGTTTTACCCAATAACCTTCTATTTTGTTATCCGCAATAATGCCTTTAATTTCAGAATCATAAAGTGGCATTTTAATAAAAATAGAATCTTTTTCTCGGCTTATATCATCTACTTTAAATTGCTCTTTACCATTCATGATAAGCATCTGCCACTTACCTAAGCTATCTTTCAATTCGAAATTAAAAGGAACTTCGGCACCCGTTTCATTAATTAAAGCCCCTCTCCAAATACCACTATTTAAGGTGTTATTTGTGGTTTGACAAGCTACCGTAAGTAAAATAAAAAAGGTAATAATGCTATAAATGAGATCTTTAATATTCATGATGTATTTGTATATGTAAAGGATTACATGACTTAAGTCATTTTGTTTTCCATTAACTTGGATAAGTTTCAAATTTAGGAATAATTGGCGGCTAAATAAAAAAGCCCCAAGCTAATGCTTGAGGCTGATTTTTATTTATTCTTAATACCTGTTTGTTATACTACAACTTCCTATTAAACCTATAACCAATCACGATATCAAATACTCCACCTGTAAAACCTCTTATCGCTACTGGCTCTGTATTGTATAAAGTCGAGATGTTCAACTGCTGCTTGTAGGTATAACCCAAGCCGCCTGAGAAACTCCGGTTGCTATGGTACATCGTATACAACTTCAAATCTTCTATGCCCCACTCTGCTGCTATATCATACTGGTTGTCGTAACCTTTTACGCCTCTATAAGCTAATAACGGACGGACACTGAAATCATTCTTTAGTATTATCATGTAGCTCACAGCGCTATAAAACGTAGAATAGTCTACCGTTGAAAACTGACCGTTCCTACGCTGGTTTAAGTTCAAATAGCTGAACTGTGCCTCTAGCTTCTTACCCATATACGCCACACCAAAGTTACCATCCAGATAGCTCTCTCTTTCATTCTGATAACGCATCAACTCTGGGTCGTTCGCTCTGCTGCCACTGGCTAAACTATAGTTTAAATCATCCTGTGACCAGCTTAACGATACCCCAAAGCGTAGACTATGGTCTGCACTGAAAGGTACTTTATAGCTATAGCTACCCATAGCCTGTGTTCTTTGCATTAAGCCTGCCTTGTCGTTGATCACATTCACGCCTATCGAAGCTTTCTCATTGATGGGCATGCTCCCTGAAAACGATAGCATCTCTGGTGCTCCTTCTATCTTATTCCACTGGTTTGAATAATTGCTGTATACCTCTGTTACGCCTCTAAAACCTGCCATCGCTGGGTTTACCAAATAGGGGTTCTGGAAGTACTGACTCTTCATTGGAGTTAACTGAGACCAAACAGGCAGGGCTGTGATGATTAACAATAAAATGGTTAATATTCTTTTCATCTCTTTATGTTATTTATTTCTTTATCTTTTTAAAAATTCCCTGATTTTACTCAGGGAATCTTTTTATTTACTTATGAACCATATTCTTGATTACTGTTTGACAACCGTAATAAAGCCTTTCTTAGGTGCTATTCCTGCTTGTTGAAATTTGAAAACATAATAATAAGTTCCAGCAGCTAAAGGGCTACCATTAAGCATTCCATCCCAATCATTCTGATAGTTTCTCACTTCATAAAGCACTCTGCCCGAACGGTCAAAGATCGTTAGGGTATGGTTAGGATAGACATCTATATTCTCTACCACCCACTTATCATTAATACCATCTCCATTAGGCGTCATAAAATTCTCTGCCTTGATGGCTTGATAATCTTCTCTTACCTCTATATTGATCGTCTCTACTGACTCGCAACCACTGGCATTTGTAACGCTAACTGTATACGTAGTGCTAACTTCTGGTCGCACTGTTAGCGTAGCTGTATTTTGTCCGCTGATGATTCCTCCTGCATTACTCCACTGATAACTTGTGCCGCCTCTTGCTGTTAACTCTGCCGTTTCTCCCTTACTAATACTTAAACCTTTATCACTTATAATCGTGATTTGTGGGAGCGCATTTACTACTAACGTGAAGCTCCTCGTCGTCTCATCTACCCCGCCATTGGCTACCCCTCCATTATCTCTTACCCTTACGCTTATCGTGGTACTTCCGCTTTGTCCATTGCCTACACGGTAACGCAATTCATTATTTACTACGGACAGGTTACTTAGCAAGCTGCTATTGCTGCTACTAGCCGTAACTGTGGTGGTTTGTCCTACTTCTGGCCCTGCTGTTATTCCCGTTAATCCTATCACCTGTTCTGCTGCGGTATAACATATCGTTTGGTTGTTTACCGCATTAATCGTTGGTGCTTCATTGACATCGCTCAGGTTTACTGTAAGTACTTCATCTAAGCTGAATCCAAACTGGGTGGTACTTCTCACTCTTACACTATAGCTCTGCTTGTTCTCGTAGTTTAAGCTAACTGCTGTTTGTAATTGATTACCACTAATAACAAAACTTGCATTATCCGTAGCTCCTGATCCTGCTACTAAGCTATAAGTAAAGGTAGCTACAGGGCTGTTGGAAGTACTGCTTAATGTTCCTGCTAAAGTGCCTGATGCCCTGTTCTCGTAAAGCGTAACTCCTGCTAAACTTACACTCGTTGGTGCACCTGGTTTTACCGTCAATATTCCATTCTGATAGCTGATGGCATAGTTCTCTGATACCGCTCCACTTACCGTTATCGGGTAATCCCCTTGTAAACTACTTACTGTTGCTGTTGTGGAGATTATTGGCTGGCTGGTTAACACCGTATTATTCTCTCCGCCTACAAAGCCTGTATAACTAATCGTTAATAACGGATTAACCTCTCCTTCAAACTTCTCCTTATTATCTGCTATGATCGTTAAGGCTTTTCTGGTAATAGCGGCGGTAGTACTTGTAGTTGTATTTACTGTATAGTTTCCTGCATCTGTTCCACTAATGCTGATGCCACTGATACTCACAGTTTTATTGTTGCCTACATTTTTGTTATCAAACGTAGCTGTAGTATAAGCTGCTGTGAGCACATCGCCTGTGATTCTGTTGTCTGAAAGTGTTACAGTTGCTGTATTGTTAGCATCGTATTCTTTGTTGATTCCTGTTGCTGTTACCAGTAAGGCTTTCGCTGTGATGGCTGCTGTTGTGCTTGTACTCGCATTTACTGTATAGTTACCTGCATCTGTTCCGCCGATACTAATACCTGATACCGATACTGCTTTGCCTGTACCTACATTCTTATTGTTGAATGTCGCCGTCGTATAAGCTGCTGTGAATACATCGCCTGCTATTCTGTTGTCTCCTAAGCTTACTGTTGCCGTAGTATTTGCATCGTACTCTTTGTTGATTCCTGTAGCACTTACTAGTAGTGCTTTGGCTGTGATGTTAGCCGTGGTGCTTGCAGTGGTATTGACTGTATAGTTACCAGCATCTGTTCCACTGATACTGATACCTGATACCGCTACTGATTTACCTGTACCTACATTCTTATTGTTGAATGTCGCTGTCGTATAAGCTGCGGTTAACACATCACCTGTGATTCTGTTATCTTCTAAGCTTACCGTTGCTGTATTATTGGCATCGTACTCTTTGTTGATTCCTGTTGCACTTACTGTTAGCAACTTAGCTGTGATGGCTGCTGTTGTAGTGGTTGTGGTGTTAGCTGTATAGTTACCTGCATCCGCTCCACTGATGGTGATACCTGATACCGATACTGCTTTGCCTGTGCCTACATTCTTATTATCGAACGTCGCTGTAGTATAGGCTGCGGTTAGTACATCGCCTGTGATTCTGTTATCTCCTAAGCTTACTGTTGCTGTATTGTTGGCATCGTATTCTTTGTTGATACCGGTAGCGCTTATTAGTAGTGCTTTGGCTGTGATGTTAGCTATGGTACTTGCAGTGGTATTGACTGTATAATTACCTGCGTCTGTTCCGCTAATACTGATGCCGGATACCGATATTGCTTTGCCTGTTCCTACATTCTTATCGTTGAATGTTGCTGTCGTATAAGCCGCTGTTAATACATCTCCTGTGATTCTATTGTCTCCCAATGTTACCGTGGCTGTAGTATTAGCATCGTATTCTTTGTTGATTCCTGTTGCTGTTACTGTTAGCAACTTAGCTGTGATAGCTGCAGTTGTAGTAGTAGAAGTGTTAACAGTATAGTTGCTCGCATCTGTGCCGCTGATGCTGATACCTGATACCGATACTGCTTTACCTGTGCCTACATTCTTATTGTTGAATGTCGCTGCCGTATAGGCTGTTGTTAATACATCGCCATTTATACGGTTATCTGATAAAGTTACTGTTGCTGTGGTGTTGGCATCGTATTCTTTGTTGATACCGGTAGCAGTAACTGTTAGTGGCTTAGCGGTGATAGCTGCTGTTGTACTTGCAGTCGCATTTGCTGTATAGTTACCCGCATCTGTGCCACTGATACTGATACCTGATACCGATACTGCTTTGCCTGTTCCTACATTCTTATTATCAAACTTGGCTGTCGTATAAGTTGCTGTTAGTACATCGCCGCTTACACGGTTATCTGAGAAAGTTACGGTAGCCGTTGTTGTACCGTCGTAGGTCTTGTTTGTTGCTGTCGCAGTTACGGCTAATGTTCTGGCTGTAATGTCTGCGGTTGCTGTCGTAGTCGTGTTGACGGTATAGTTGCCCGCATCTGTACCACTAATGCTGATACCGGCGATACTAACGGTTTTATTACTACCCACATTTTTATTATTAAAAGTAGCTGTCGTATTTGCCGTTGTTAATATATCCCCGTTTACACGGTTGTCTGCTAAAGTTACGGTAGCTATGGTTGTACCATCGTAAGTTTTATCTGTTGCCGTTGCAGTTACGGCTAATGTTCTGGCTGTAATAGCTGCAGTTGTAGTAGTAGAAGTGTTTACTGTATAATTCAATGCGTCTGTTCCACTGATGCTGATCCCACTGATGCTCACAGTTTTATTATTGCCCACATTTTTATTATTAAAAGTGGCTGTCGTATTTGCCGTTGTGAATACATCTCCATTAACGCGATTGTCTGCTAAAGTTACGGTAGCCGTTGTGGTACCATCATATTCTTTGTTTGCGGCTGTTGCGGTTACTATCAATGTTCTGGCAGTAATAGCTGCTGTTGTAGTGGTAGAAGTGTTTACGCTGTAGTTGCCTGCCGCTGCTCCACTGATGCTGATACCACTGATGCTCACGGTTTTATTACTACCCACATTTTTGTTATCAAACGTAGCTGCCGTGTTTGCTACTGTAAATACATCTCCGATTAAACGGTTATCTGAGAAAGTTACGGTAGCGGTTGTTGTCCCATCGTACACCTTGTTTGTGGCTGTTGCGGTTACTGCCAATGTTCTGGCAGTAATGTTGGCTGTAAATGTTGGTTGTAAAATGGTGTAATTGGCTGCATCAGTACCGTTTAAAGTATAACCTGTTGTAGCGATAGCAATTGCTGACCCCACATTTGCATTTGCAAACGTATGGGTTGGGGTACCGCTTAAAGCAACATTATCTCCAGATTCAACACCTGTCAAGCTAGCTGTACCACTTACGGTGGCTGCATTAGTTGCATCATAAACTTTATTGCCTGCACTTAGCCCCGAAACGGTTAATTCTTTCTTCAGGATAATCCCGTCATTAACGATCAAATTTGCTGGCGCTGTATATTTAGAAGCGTCGGTACCTCCAAGTGTGTATACCACTGTGATTGTTTTGCCAGTACCTGCAAGTTTATTCTGATAAGTGGCTGCTGCTGTAACTGTAACATCGTCGCCCGGTTCAATTCCTGACAAACCAATATTAGAAACTGTAGCTGAAGCAGTACCATCGTATGTTTTTGATTTAACCAAATCCTGATTGCTTACGGTCAAATCAATTTTAGTTTGAACACGATACAAAGCGTAGGTATTTCCTGCAAGCAGGGCAGGGCTAAAAGTCGTGGTTGTTTCATCCACTTTCATTCTGGTATTCGAAGCACCTCCTGCCAAAGCTGTAAGTCCGGTACTTCCATTTTCTGAGCCACTAAACAATTTGACAATACCATTTAGTCCGGTGCTGATTGTTGGTGTTCCTGATACAAGGATATTTCCACCTGTTCCAGTCCCAATAGACTGTCCTTTACCTGCATTAAGAATTATCGCATCCGAAGTGGTAGAAGTTGTAGTCAGATTTGCGGCTAATGTTAAATTTCCTTCATCGGTGGCAATAGCTATTTCACCTGTAGCATTGATGCTTTCCAACGTCAGTGCATTGCTATCCAAGTACTTCACTGTACCTGTATTAGCCGTTAAACTGTTGATGTTATTTCCTGAATTCGAAAAATCATATATTACTCCAGCTCCTAACAATTCGAGGTTATTTGCCGTGATGATACCTGCGTAATTGATAAATGTATTGGAATTAAAAGTTATATCTCCACTAAATGGGTTAGTACCGTCAAAACCTATGGCACTGTTTGTATTTCCGGGCCACTGATTTATACCCGCAACATTTGGATTAACAGAAGTACCTTCCAAATTGATTTTACCGGTTTGAGAGACAATTTGTTCTTGTCCTCCTCCAAACAAGAAAATCCCACCATACTGATTATTATAACCGGTACTCTTTAGCCTTCCTGTAATGTCTATGGCTCCAGATACAGTTCTTATCCTTACGGTGCTATTGGCATTTCCAAAGGAATAAAGCCCTACTCCCGCTCCGTGGGTTTGCTCACTAAAGTCTGTTTCTCCCAGGATGGTAACTTTACCTGATGTACTTGCTATAGCGGCTGTTGTATTATTATCTACCGTTCCCATTAGCAATCCATAATGCCAGCTTGCATCATTATTTGTCCCTGTAGAAATGGCTTTTAAATCTATATCTCCCGAGGTAGAAACTAAAGAACTCTGTTCTAAGTAAACCCCATTATAACCATTGGCAACACCACTTACACCGTCAGCAATACCCGAAACCGCTAAATTTCCCGCTCCTGTATTTACTGATGATTTATAGAAGGTAATTCCATTTTTGAAATTATTGGTTGTAAAGGCATGTACAGCATTTGCATAAGCACTGCCATCACCAACCGCTAATCCATTCCAGGCAGTAGCACTCTGGTTACCACCCCCCATCCATAAATGTCCACCATTTGTGGTGATGGTACTTTCGTTTAAATAAATAGATCCTGTTTTGTTTTTATCAGCATCAGACCATAATATGGTATTTAAAGCATTCCCTGAAACCACTATAGAACTACCAGTATTAAATATGATATCTCCGGCAGCTTTAAGGGTAAGGGTTCTTGGTGTACTAAGTGCTCCGCTGATATTGGCAGCTATGAGAATATTTCCATTACAAGACTGTATGCTAAGATTCCCGGTGTTCTGAAGATAATTGAGAATCACTGATGCAGGAACGGTTGCGTCGCCCGCTGTGGTTAACACCCCGTTATTGATGGTATATGCTGCACCACTTGCAGTTGCTCCTATGGTAATGGTTCCAGTACAAGGCGGACTGGTTGTGGTAAAACTCACCTCATTACCATAACTAGTTCCTACACTGTTGACGGCATAAGCCCTTACATAATAAGTAGTAGAAGCGGTAAGCCCGGTAATAGCCTCTGTGAAATCCCCAGTTCCTGTACCGTCTTGTACTTTGGTATTTGCCGTTGTCGGGTTTGTAGCAGTACCATATACAAAACCACGCTCTGTGACTGTTGCTCCGCCATCTGCGGTTACATTGCCACTAAAAGTAACGCCCGTAGCGGTGATGGCAGTTGTTGCTGCGGTAGTTACGGTTGGAGCTGTGTTAGCTGCTAATGTAGCAAAACTTAAAATTTGGGAATTATCATTTGTTCCCACAGCATTTGTTGCTTTTGCTCTGTAATAATAAGTTGTTCCGGCGGTTAATCCGCTAATATTAACAGAAACGGCAGTAGCATTATTGCTGCTCACTAAAGTTGCAGGAGTAGCAGCTATGTTAGTTACTCCCGATGCCAGTGTAGGCGAAGTACTGTAATCGAAACTGATGGCTGAAGTAGCTGAAGCTGAAGGGTTAACGTTTGCATTTAACGTAGCCGTAGTACTCGTTACTGCTGTAGCCGTAGTATTAGTAATGGATGGAGTAGCCGAAAACGCTATATTGTCAATCGCGATGTACTGATAAACAGAGCCTAAGTTAATTTCTATCTCATCAATGAGTGTATTACTATTATCTGTTCCAACACTAAAATCAACCAGCGTAAAACCATTATAATTTGTCCCTAAATTAACTGCAGTTTGAAAAATCCCAGATTTAGTAAAAGTATATTGAATCACACCATTCTTCTTTCCTGTGAACGTTATCGTTCCGTTATTGGTTGGTGATGCACCGCTAGCATTTGAGGAAGGATACACCCACATGCTTTTAACACTAAATAGTGTTTTATTGGTACTTTTTATTGAATTCACCTGATTGGTTCCAGTATTGCTATCATTCCCGATGTAAAAGTTAGAACCCACCGTTGGAGATGGTGTATTACTGGCCTGAACACCATAACCTGCATAATTTTGAACGGCAAGTTTATTGGTTAATGTAAAATTTAGGCCGGTGGTGGTATTGGTAAAGGTTTGTGCAGCAGCGGTTGTCCCTTCGAAGAATTCGTAACTTGGGCTTAAGGTTGAAGCAAGCGTGGTAAAGCTCATCTGATTTCCATAACTCGTACCAGCACTATTAGTGGCATAAGCTCTTACATAATAAGTAGTAGAAGCAGTAAGCCCGGTAACAGCCTCCGTGAAAGTACCAGTTCCTGTGCCGTCTTGTACTTTAGTATTTGCCGTTGTCGGGTTGGTTGCAGTTCCGTATACAAAGCCTCGCTCTGTGACTGTTGCTCCGCCATCTGCGGTTACATTGCCGCTGAAAGTGGCACCGGTTGCTGTGATGGAAGTTGCAGAGGATGTGGTTAGGGTTGGAATAACAGCCATTGTAACTGGCCCTATTTCCATTACAAAAATCAAATCTCTAGCTGCTACAGCTGCTCCACCGAAGTATAACTGTCCACCATTATAGATACTTGCAGAAGGATTATTATTACTATAATAAATTTGTACCCTATTTGAAAGATTTCCTTCAAAGCCAAAAGTATATTGATTGCCACTTGAAACTAATACATTCTCACTAGACAAATCAATTGTAACATAATCTTCTAAACCAGCTGCTTCTTTGAAAAGACTAGTAGGAATGTTTATGGTTCTTAAAATACTACCCGAAAGTCCATTCCCTTCTCTAATGGTCATGGTAACTGTAGAGACTGGATAAAAAGAACTCGATGCACTAGTCAATAATTTTATAGTATTTATTTTTCCATTTGCACAAGCCGTAAAGCTTTGACTAAAAAATTCATAACCTTGAGCCAAATCATCCACAGAAGAAACCTTAGAGTTTATTGTACAATCTTCCGTATTAGATGCTGTCGCAAAACTTACCTCACTTCCATAACTCGTTCCTACGCTGTTGATGGCATAAGCCCTAACATAATAAGTTGTTCCTGCGGTAAGCCCGGTAATAGGCTCTGTAAAAGCACCGGTTCCTGTGCCATCTTGCACTTTGGTATTTGCCGTTGTTGGGTTAGTAGTTGTTGCATATACAAAGCCACGCTCGGTTACGGTTGCTCCACCATCTGCGGTTACATTGCCACTAAAAGTAGCGCCCGTAGCGGTGATAGCAGTAACTGCTGAAGTGCTTAGGGTTGGGGCTGTATTTGAAGGTATAACTAAATTACATGATGAATTTGTGCCCAAAGATGTAGTAGAGAGGTCCCAGTTTGAACTATTCATTACTGCAGTGCGAATATTTGCAGCATTTAACGTAGCAGGGACGGCTGAACATTTAAACTTTCCAGATTGTGCCAGCGTAATCCCGGTAACCGGGCCTGTATAAAATGCACTTGTGCCCCCAGTAAGCCCGGGAGGCATTAGGGAAGAATTTGGCCCGGGGGTAGCCCCGATGTTCCAGTCTGCCGTAGTGCTAGCTGCGGTATAAAAATAATTTATTCCAGCTATAATGACCAAGCTACTTCCTGTAATCTTACCATCACTGCTCTGAAACGCAATAAGCTGATCTCCCACATTCGATAATGAAAGCCCATTGGTGGATGATCCTTCGGTAAGCGCAACTGTACCATTAGTAGTAGAGGTAGAAGTAGAAGAATTGTAAGTACTAGCTACAAGTCCTACAATGTATACTTCAGTACCCATAGCAATTGCACTATTACTTGTCCAGGTGATGGTTGATTCTGTACTTCCCGCTGCCTGCCATCCTGAACTTGTGTAGCCTCTATCAGTGAAACTAATTTTTGTACCGCTAGGTATGTTGCTTAGTAATATAAAAGAGAAACTGTCACCAGCACTTGCTAAAGGGGTAGAGTCATAGCCTGTAAAGAGGATATCACCAGCGCTTAAACTTTGGGCTTTAACAGTATTTACTAAAAAAGTAAGAAGTAAAGCAAGCAGTAAACTTATTTTGTTTAATGGTAAGTGTGTCTTCATGTATCAAATTTTAGGTTTCGGGTTATTTTCTTTGATGATTGTATTTCCAATTTATCATGGTTTGTTGGTCAATATTTACATATAAATATTACAGTATTGAGAATTTATACGAATTAGATTAATTAAGGTTTTATATGTTCTAATTAAAATATTATTTATAATATAACAATTTTAAAAAACTTTATTAATAATTTATATGAGTTAAATCACTTTTTTATTTTTTAATTTTAATAATGAATGTTTTACATTTTTTTTAATTAAAATATCAGCTATTTTGCCATAGTTTTAAGAAACTTTATTCCTAAGTTTCATAAGTTTAAATCACCATTTTATTTTCGTTGTATCCCCTTATTCGTAGAGGTAAGTGCAGAAGATTCGGAAAAAGAATTTTTAGTATTTGCACTAAGTGCTAGCTTATTGGGTAAACAGCATTTGAACTTACGGAAGGTTTCTGTTCCTAAACTCCTATTCTTGTCGCCTTATCATCGTTGTTGCTGATCCTCTAGGGTACTGAGGGATAATAAGTGTAAATCCACACAAGCGTACAAACAATAAGCTTTAAAGATGGCTTAAGGGCTATTTATTGTATTATTAAATACGGGTTGAAAATAGGATAATCATTTCAGTTACTCTTCAATGTCCCAAAATATATCAGGTTCAATCTGTTCTGGTTTTACAGCCTCAGGTATATCTTCTGGCACAAATACAAAAGGCTTTCCATCTTTAAAATGTACAGCTTCGATGATACGGGCAGCCTCAAATCTTTTGCCACCAACGATATGCTCACTGCCATAATTTGTAGATTCGAAATAGATATTGGCTACTATAATAACAGCCATTTCATGTGCTTCGGCTATAGGGATGTTTAATTTTGCACCTTTTAAAGTTTCACCAGATTTAATTTTAATCGCTCCTACAAGCACAGCATTATAACTATCTTCATTAAAATTAACAAAAGTACATAACAAACCTATTTTTACCTGTGTTGCAGATGCTGGTGCGTGAATATGTTCTTTCCACGCAATAGTATCTAACTTTAGATGGACTTCGGTTTCTGATATTTCCACTTTTGGCAACTTACTACAAAGCTTTTGAAATGGAATATTAGCATTAAAAAAGCGGAAAGTGGCTTAGAAAGTAGAAAGTTATTCATTATACTCACCAACCAGTCATGCTGACGAGAGGAAGCAACACACAGGCTGGGTTGGCTACTTGTAAGCTGCAACTTTTTTGTAAGATGTTTCACTTTGTTACCATTGACGTTTTTATAATAATTTGATTATCAGAGGCATTTAATTTTGTAAACACGTTATTTCATATTGATTTATATGAAATATATTAGACCTCAACAAGACGAAAAGAGAAGGTAGTATCATGCTCAACAAGCAGTCATACTGATGATGGGAAGTAAGGCATAGGCTGGGTGAGCCACTTGCAAGCTGTAAGCTTTTTTTGTGAGATGTTTCACTCNNTATTAGACCTCAACAAGACGGAAGGGAAAGGTTGCGTTACTCTCACCAAAAAATCATGCTGTATGAGGAGGTGTAAGGAAGGGATAGCTTGACTGTGTTCGCAATAAAGAGCCTTGCATGAAGGGATAGCTTCGCTGAGCTCGCTATGCAAAACAATCGTGATAGCTTCGCTGTGTTCGCCTAATTGTAAAGCGAAGAATGAAGAATCGTGATAGCTTGACTGCGTTCGCTATGAACAAAATCTCTTCTTATTCGATATTTATTATATTATTACTCGTATATCACATGTTCTTTATAGGGTTCTGTATCTTGTTTGTACCCTGTTATGACCCTGTTAGCACCCTGTTAATACCCTGTTAGTTGCTGTTTTGACCATGTTCTGAAATGAGTGAAAAAGAGCGGTTGGATAGCTACGTATTGTTGAATAAATACAAGAAATACATGGGTAATTCTTAGCAAGGCACTTGAGTGATAGACAAGAAAATAAAATATGAAGAATAGAGAGATGATTGGTCATGAAGATGGGTTCGTAGTAGGGAATCAAATGGTTTAACAACTAAGCTGTTTGAATAAATCAAAAATTTAAAAAAACCTACTTTGGCTTTCATAAATAATGATAATTTTACAATCGGAAGCACTTAGCCCTTTAACAAATGGGACTGAGGAAGCGAAGCTGTGGTTAATCATAAGGTTTCCATATATAAATACAGTTATCTTCTCTTTTGTTTTGGGGACTATAAAAAAAATTATACTAGCCTAAGGTATTGATTCAGAGACCTCAAAAAATTCTTTTCCTCACTCTTCGTACGTTTAGTTTAACTGGTGGCATTGAAAAAGTATGCAGAAGCATTGCTTTTACTTTCTATGGTCTACACCAACAAAAACAATGCGCTTTTAAGATGATTTCTTTATATGATACTTCTGGTGATGAGCACTATCTGGATAGTTCCCTCTTTAAAGCTTATGGTGCATCACCCAAAGCTGGTGCTTTTTTCACTATGCTCCAGGTATTCAAATATGATACTTTGGTTTTAAGTCATATTAACCTGGCGCCTATTGCTTGCCTGTTTAAATTGTTAAAACCAAAGTGCCGGGTGATTCTTTGGACGCATGGTATTGAGGTATGGCGACCTTTAAACTGGTTTAAAAGAAGGTTGTTAAAAGTTGCAGATAAAATTGTTGCGGTGAGTGCTTATACCAAAAGCGAGGTGGTAAAAAGGCATGCTGTGGCTCCTGAAAAAATTAAAGTGCTTGCGAATGCACTTGACCCCTATTTTACCGTTCCGGAAATAGCAGCTCAACATCTTCCTAGCATTCGTCATACTTACCAAATCCCAGAGGAAGCACCTTTATTTTTTGCACTAACTCGTTTAAAGCATAGCGAGCAACAGAAAAATTATGACCTGGTTATACAGGCTATTGCAGCATTAAGGATAGAGGGTTTGGTAGCCTATTACATTATAGGTGGTAAATATGATGATTCTGAATACCAAAGGATAAAAGATTTGGCTATTAGCTTAAACATACCAAAACAAATTATACTTACAGGCTTTATTGCTGATGAAGCTATTGCCGACTATTACCAGGCCGCGGATGCTTTTGTTTTGCCCAGCGAAAAGGAAGGCTTCGGACTGGTGTTTATTGAAGCTCAGGCTTGTGGCTTACGGGTATTGGCAGGTAACCAAGATGGCTCTGTTGATGCCGTACAAAACCCTGATGCTGGTATTTTGGTAAATCCTCGAGATTTAAAGGCGATTAAAGAAGCTTTGAATAGTTTATCCCAAAATAAATTATCCATACTAGAGCAAAAAGCTATTCAGAAAGCTTGTTTGGATAAGTTTGGATATGAAAGGTTTGCGAGAGAGGTGGAGGGGTTGGTTGGTTAGGTGGTTAGTTTGTTAGGTGGTTAGTTTGTTAGGTGGTTAGTTTGTTAGGTGGTTGGTTGTTGGTTAGTCATTGGTTCATTAGTGGATGGGGATGTTTTTGATTGATTGATTTTTGATT
>NZ_DLHN01000008.1:17781-51308 GCF_002483235.1 Pedobacter glucosidilyticus
TTAGTGGATGGGGATATTTTTGATGGAGGGATTTTTGATTTAGGGATTGGGATGATAGTAGATAGTCAATGGTCGATGATCTATAGCTAGTGGTTAATGGTTAATGTGGCCTTAATCATGATAAATAAATATGTTTTTTCGTTTTGTTAACAACTGCTAATCAATGACAAAAGAAACGAAAGATTTGAAGAAATTAGTACCTTTAGTAAATGACAAGACAAGCTATCATAGATAAAACTATACAAGCAATCAATCAGCTTCCAGAAGATAAGGCTGAAGAAATTTCTCTTTTTGCAGATTTTCTCATGAAACGCTATGAAGAAAATATAGTTAACCAAGGTATTCAACAACTAGCGCAAAAGGGAAAAGCTTTTCAATTTCTTGAGGAGGAAGAAGATTTGTATTCTTTAGAAGATTTAAAAGTTAAATACAATGGCTAAAGGAGATGTGGTTTTAATCACTTTTCCTTTTACTGATCTTAGTGGATCAAAATTTCGTCCTGCTGTGGTCTTAAGTGAAAATTCGATGGATTATACAGTCTGTTTTATTACTTCTCAAATAGGCTGGCAAGAACAAACTGATTTATTACTCTATCAGAATTCCATTAATGGTCTAAAAAGGACTTCTTTAATAAGAACAAGTAAAATTGCAACATTAGACAAAAATCTAATTCAAGGACTCCTTGGAAAATTATCAAAAACCGAGGTAATAGATTTAAACTATAAGCTAAAAATACTATTACAAATCCCATAATCTTCTCAGAAATTCATATGTTGATAGTCGATGGTCAATGGTTGATGGTTAATGGTCTATAGTCAGTGCTAAAATGCCATGATTAAGAATTTTCAGACTGGCCAAATACCCGCATTGAGTAAGAGTTAAAATTACCTTTTTATCATAAAGTATAGAAAAACCCAATAAAGTTCTAAATTAGAGAACTTATATTTATATATTTGCTTTTGAAAAGAATTATTGCAAAAAAAACTTTAAGAGACTTTTGGGAAAAACACCCAGACAGCGAACAATATTTAAAGACTTGGTATGAGACTGCCAAAAATTCAAATTGGTCATCTCCTTCAGCTATCAAATATACTTATGCACACGCAAGCATCATTGCTGATAACCGAGTAGTCTTTAATATAAAAGGTAATTCTTATCGTCTAATAGTGAAATTTAATTACGAGAAACAATGGGCGTTTATCAGATTTATTGGTACCCATTCTGCGTATGACAAAATAGATGCTGAAAAAATATAAAGATGAATATTAAGCCTATTAAAACTGAAAAAGATTATATCGATGCTTTAGCCCGACTTGAGCTTATATTTGATGCAGATACTCATACAAAGGAAGGTGATGAAGCAGAGATATTATCGCTCTTAATTGAGAATTATGAAAATCAGTTCTTCCCTATAGAAGCACCAGATCCTATAGAAGCTATCAAGATAAGAATGGAAGAAATGGATCTAAAGCCTAAAGACCTGATTGGTGTTATTGGTCAAAAAAGCCGGGTATCAGAGATTCTTAATAAAAAGAAAAAATTGACCGTTGATATGATTAGAAAGCTGGAAGAGACTTTAAAAATACCTGCTTCCCTATTGGTTAATAATTATCAATTGAAATAAGGTGATTTAGGGATTAGTTCATTAGTGGATGGGGATATTTTTGATGGAGGGATTTAGTGGTTAGTTGGTTAGTTGGTTAGTTGGTTAGTCATTGGTTCATTAGTGGATGGGGATATTTTTGATTTAGTGATTGGGATGATAGTAGATGGTGAATAAAAATATTTCTGTAAATTTGTTAGAGAAGATTGTGATATATGGAAACTTTAATCGTACATCCTGAGAATAAAGAGCAATTAGCAGCCATAAAAGCTTTCATGAAGGCTCTTAAAATCAATTTTGAGAAAAAGTCAGAGGAATCACCTTACAATCCAGATTTTGTAGATATGATAAAAAGGGCTGAAAAAAGTTCTAGCTATAAAACTGTTGACCCAAACAACCTATGGGAAAGTTTACAATTAAAGTAGAAAAAATTGCAGAAGAACATCTCAAAAAACACTTCAAATCAGGCAATAAATCTAATATTAAAAAAATAGAGCAAATATTTATTGAGCTTGCCAAAACTCCTTATCATGGAATTGGAAATCCAGAACCCTTAAAATATGAACTATCCGGTTTCTGGTCCAGAAGAATAAATCAAAAAGACAGACTAATCTACAAAGTACAAGAAGATATTGTAACTGTGTTCGTAATTTCTGCACTAGGTCATTATGATAAATAGTCAGATTATTTTTTGATGCAACAGTGATGAGTAGAACGTGGATAATGATATTTTTGATGGAGTGAGTTTTGATTTAGGGATTGGGGATTAGTTTATTGGTCTGTTAGGGCTTAGTTGGTTAGGAGTTAGTTCATTAGTCATTGGTTCATTAGTGGATGGAGATATTTTTGATGGAGTGAGTTTTGATTTAGGGATTGGGGATTAGTTCATTAGTCATTGGTTCATTAGGAGTTAGTTTGATGGATCATATTAGATAAAACAACAGAAAAAAACATGAAGGTACAAGCCCAAGAAGAGTGGGATTTAGAAATACAACCGAAAAACAAACTTTTTGATTTACAGCTCAAAGAGGTTTGGCATTACCGCGACCTGATGTGGCTGTTTGTAAAGCGTGACTTTGTGGCGCAGTTTAAGCAAACCATCTTGGGCCCGTTATGGCATGTGATTCAGCCTGCTTTAACGACCATGATGTTTTTACTTGTTTTTGGTAAAATCGCTCGTATTCCTACGGATGGTATTGCTCCTGCTGCTTTTTACATGGCCGGATTGACGATTTGGAATTATTTTGCAGCTTGTTTAACTGGTACTTCCGGTACCTTTACCGCCAATGCTTCTATCTTTGGTAAAGTTTACTTCCCCAGAATTATTATGCCTTTATCTGTCGTGATTTCTAATATGGTGAAATTTGCTATCCAATTTGCCTTATTGATAGTTGTCATGGTTTATTACCACTTTAATGGGTATCCTATACAGTTAAGTGCAAATTTATTGTTCATACCCTTTATTGTTTTATTGATGGCGGGTATTGGTTTAGGTTTAGGCATCATCATTTCTTCGGTCACTACAAAATATCGGGATTTTGCTGTTTTGCTTTCTTTCGCAGTACAACTACTCATGTATGCTACCCCAGTGATTTATCCCCTCTCCTATTTACAAGGTAAAAGTTTTCGTTGGCTGGTAGATATCAATCCGCTTTCTGCCGTTGTAGAGAGTTTTAAATATGTTCTTTTTTCCAAAGGTTACGTAGATCCTCTACATATTCTATACAGTATTATTTTCATGCTTCTTTCTGTTGGTATAGGCTATATCATCTTTAACAGGGTGGAGAAAAGCTTTATGGATACGGTGTAGGTGGTTAGGGATTAGTTGGTTAGTTTGTTAGGTGGTTAGTTTGTTAGGTAGTTAGGGGTTAGTTTGTTAGGTGGTTAGGGGTTAGTTGGTTAGGTGGTTAGTTTGTTAGTCCCGATAGCTATCGGGAGTTAGGGGTTGGTTCATGAGTAGGGAGTCAATGGTCAATGGGCAATGGTTGATGGGCAATGGTCAGTAGGCTATAGTGAGTGCTAAAATGTCATGATTAAGAATTGTCACACTGAGCGGAGTCGAAGTGGGAGTCGAAGTGGGAGTCGAAGCCCTTTAGTTATTTTTGATTGATTGATTTTTGGTGGAGGGATTAGCTATTGGTTCATTAGTATTAGTTTATTAGTCATTAGTTCATTGGTGAGTGATTATATTTTTGATTGATTGATTTTTGATGGTGGGATTAGCTATTGGTTCATTAGTATTAGTTCATTGGTGAGTGATTTTTTTTTTGATTGATTGATTTTTGATGGTGGGATTAGCTATTGGTTCATTAGTGTTAGTTTATTAGTAAATAGTCATTTTAAGAATTGTCCGGCTGAGGGTATAGCTCCTATAGACAGGAAGTCGAAGCCTCTTGATTGAGTAAAATCAATATATTCATTTTGAAGCTTTTTTTAAACACAGCTTAATTTTTTTTAAATGGGAGTAGCCATAAAAGTAGAGAACCTATCTAAACAATACCGCTTAGGTAAAATTGGTACAGGTTCTATTGCTCATGATCTTAATAAATGGTGGCATACCGTAAGAGGTAAAGAGAATCCTTACCTTAAAATTGGGGAAACCAATGACCGCAGTACCAAAGGCAATAGCGATTATGTTTGGAGCTTAAAAGATATCAATTTTGAGATTGAGCAGGGAGATGCCGTTGGTATCATTGGTCGTAATGGTGCAGGTAAAAGTACCCTATTAAAGATCTTAAGCCGGGTAACAGGACCCACCACTGGCTCTGTAAAAGTAAAAGGTCGTATTGCTTCCTTATTGGAGGTAGGTACGGGTTTTCATCCTGAACTTTCTGGTAGGGAAAATATTTTCCTTAATGGCGCCATCTTAGGTATGCGCAAGCATGAAATACAAAGGCAGTTTGATGAAATTGTAGACTTTGCTGGTGTTGAGCGTTATATAGATACTCCAGTAAAGCGTTATTCTTCTGGTATGTATGTGAGGCTGGCTTTTGCAGTAGCTGCCCACTTACAATCTGAAATTTTAATTGTAGATGAAGTACTGGCGGTTGGCGATGCTGAGTTTCAGAAAAAGTGTTTGGGGAAGATGAATGATGTGAGTAAAGGGGAAGGGAGAACGGTGTTATTTGTGAGCCATAATATGAATTCTATTAAAACATTATGTCATTCTGGGATATATTTAAAGAATGGTTGTTTAAATTCTACGAGTAACAAAATGGAGGAACTAATAGATTTATATATTGACCAAGAACTATTTGGATTTGAAAAACGGGTTCCAATTTCTTTAAGAAAAGACAGGACAGGAAATGGTAATGCAACTATCATGGAATTAAACTTAAAAAATTCTATAGACGAGGAAACCATTAAAGTTGGGAATCAAATTATCCTAAATATTAGCTACAAAAGTAAACTACAATCTTTTAGAGGTCACCTTTTAATTAGTATAAACAATAAAAATGGAGATTGCGTATTATTCATGGATTCACAAACTATGGAAAGTTTCTCATTAAATTTTTCTAAAAATGGAGATATAGAAATAAAATTATCGAAGGATTTTGGACTACCAGAAGGAAAATATTTCCTAAATATTGCACTTTTTGTGAATTTAGAAATTGCAGACTATATCCAAAGTGCTTTGGTTTTTAATGTTGTAGAAGGTCAATTTTATGAAACTGGAAGAATGCCATCAGGAAAATCAATATGTTATGTTAAACAACAATGGAGCTATCTACAAATATGAATTTAGACACAAAAAATATCATTTATTCAAATTCATCTTTAGTTGATGATTTTGGAAGAGTTTTTTATTATAAAGACAGAATATTTAGAGGAGTAGCAGCTGCTTATAAGGAGTATACCACTGCTCTTATAAATTCAGATTTCTTTAAAGCATTACAGGAAAAAGAACTAATTGTTAAGACATGGATTAGCGAATTTAATACCCCTGAATTCCCTCTTATTTTAGAGCATGAATTGTTACATGATTCTAAGCCCCATCAATGGTCTTTTCAGATGTTAAAAGATGCTGCTATTCATATTATAGAGTTAAATAATCTTTGTGGCAAATACGGATTCCAATTAAAAGACGCTCATCCCTACAATGTACTATTTAAAAATAATAAACCAATTTTTATAGATCTAGGTAGTATTGTAAAAAAAAGTGATAATTCTAACACATGGATGGCTTATGAACAATTTATAAACTATAATTTCGTCCAATTATTATATTGGTCTTTAGGTGATTTTTTTGCGGCTAGAAAGCTTATTGAAGATGGAAACTCCCCATCCGTCAGAGTTATCCCTATGAATAATATTCTTGAATCTAATGTCTTCAGACCTATTGAAAATGAAATCTTTAATAAAGTAGCTTTAAGTAGATTCAATGATACTTATATCCTACAAATATTAGAGATTTTCAATAGAATTAGTTTTAAATTATTTAAAAAAAATATAAAAACAATACATTATAGAAGGGCTTTAAAACCATACAATGAAATAATTAACAGAATACATTTTTTGGAGAAACCTAATGTAAAAAGTTTATGGTCAGACTATCACAATGTTTATAGTTTAAACAATAAAATTGAGCCTCCAAGCCCAAGATTTAGAAAAATTATTGAGATTACTAAAGGATATCAACAGTACATAGACTCTTCTGTCGATTTAGCAGGCAACCAAGGTATATTTTCGGAACTTCTAAGGAAGGAAATTCCTTTAAAAAAAGTAATGCTTACGGATTATGATGAAACAGCGGTTGATAAAGCTTACATAAGATTTAAATGTAACAATATTCCAATAATACCTCATCTTTATAATTTCATGATACCATTAAGGGATTCTGAAATTGAGCACTTAAAAGCAGATATAGCTTTCGCACTTGCAATCACCCATCATTTAATCTTAACTCAAAATTATCACTTAAGAACTATACTTGAAAGAGTTAATTTTCATAGTAAAAGATATGTAGCCATTGAGTTCATGCCTCTTGGTTTATGGAATGGAAATGGTGAACCAGATATTCCTTATTGGTATACACAAGATTGGTTTAGAAAAGAGTTTCAAAAGGTATTTGAATTAATATTAGTCGAATCCCTAGAACCTAATAGGATATTGTTTTTTGGAAAAAAGAAAGAAAAAGAATGAGCTTTTTAAAAAAAATCATAAAAAAGCTCTTGATTAAATTTTTAAAAAAAATTAATATAGCTACAATTTTATCAGAAATAGAAAAAAGTAATTCCCCTATTACTAAAGAAAAGTTAGTTAACGAAGTATTATTTACCTCAACTTCTACAATAGATAACCAGCAGAATAACCAAGAAAAAATATCTATAGGAGAAGGGTCCGTAATAGCTGGAGCACTATTAATATTTAAATATGGCGGTGAAATAAGAATTGGAAAAAACTGCTATCTCGGAGATTTAAGTAGAATATGGTCTGGAGAAAAAATTATTATTGGAGATAATGTCTTAATCTCTCATAATGTAAATATTATTGATACTAACTCACATGAAATAGATTCAATTGAAAGAGCTGAGAGGTATATTGAACTCATTAAAAATGGACCATGGCAAAATAAAGGTAGTATTAAAACAAAACCAATTATTATAGAAAACAATGTATGGATTAGTTTTAATTCTGTAATTCTAAAAGGAGTAAAAATTGGTGAAGGTGCAATAATTGGAGCTGGATCAGTTGTAACCAAAGATGTACCAGCTTTCACTTTAGTAACTGGTAACCCTGCAAAAGTAGTTAAAAATTTAATATAACCCTATGCTTAGATATTTCAAGAATAAATTTCAGAGTCTAATAAGAAAAGTACTAAAAGAGGAGCTTAATCTTCTAACAAATCGTTTAGACAATTTAAAAGATGATAGCTTTAAGATTTTAACAAGTAAACTTTTATTAGAAGAAATCAAAAAAAAAAACATTAATACAATTAAAGATGCAGAATTTAAAGTTTTCTCACAATGGGGTGATGATGGGATTATACAATACCTTATAAATAATATTAACATTGAAAAAGAAATCTTTATAGAATTCGGTGTACAAGACTATACAGAATCCAATACTAGGTATCTCTTAATGAATAATAACTGGACTGGACTAATTATGGACGGTTCTAAAAGTCATATAGATTTCGTAAAAAGAGACAACATCTATTGGCAATATGACTTAAAAGCTATACAAGAATTTGTTACAGCTGAAAATATAAATATGATTCTCGAAAGAGAAGGATTTACAGGAGAGATTGGACTTTATCACATTGACATAGACGGAAATGACTATTGGATTTGGAAAGCTACAGAAGTTATAAGTCCCGTAATAGTAATAGTTGAATATCAAAGTTTATTTGGTTTTGAAAGAGCAATAACTACTCCCTATAGAGCAAACTTTGTAAGGACCAAAGAACATCATTCTGATTTATATTATGGTGCATCAATTCTTGCTCTCTGTGATTTGGCTGAAGATAAGGGCTATCATTTTATTGGTTGCAATAGTTCGGGTAACAATGCTTACTTCGTTAGAAAAGATAAAATAGGAAATTTAAGTGTTTTATCTGCCTCGGAAGGTTATGTGAATTCTAAATTCAAAGAAAGTAAAAATCCCGAAGGAAGGTTAACTTATATTTCTGGTGACTCAAGACTAGAAGTAATTAAAGGCATGGATGTTTACAATACAAGATCTCAAACAATAGAGAAAATCTAATGAAAGTTCTAATTATAGGAGCAAAAGGCTTTATTGGCACTCATTTATATAGTTATTTGACACAAAAAAACAATCAGATAACAGCTTGTGATGTAGTTATAGATTACGAAACACCAAATTATATCTTAATAGACCAAAGTAATGCCGATTATGATGATTTATTTAAGTCATATAATTTTGATATTTGTATAAATTGTTCGGGGGCTTCCAGCGTTCCTGACTCAGTGACAAATCCTCAAAGAGACTTTTACTTGAATACTATTAACGTTTTTAATATGCTGGAAGGTATAAGGAAGTACCAACCAAATTGTAAGTTTTTAAATTTATCTAGTGCTGCGGTTTATGGTAATCCTAAACAACTTCCCATAAAAGAAACCGATATTTCTAAACCTTTGTCGCCTTACGGTTTTCACAAAAAAAATGCTGAATTAATCTGTGAAGAATTTCATCAATTCTATCAACTTAATACTTGTAGTGTACGTATATTTTCCGCCTATGGGAATGGCCTAAAAAAACAAATTTTTTGGGATATTGCCCAAAAAGCTAAAGGAAGTAACACCTTAACGTTATTTGGAACAGGAATGGAATCGAGAGATTTTATTCATATTGATGATATCGTTGCAAATTTGGAGCTAATTATGTTAAAAGATTCATTTACTGCCAATATCTATAATATAGCAAATGGAGTTGAAATCACTATTGAGCAAGCCGCTAAAGAACTCTTAAAAGCTCTAAATTGGCATGGAAAACTTATTTTCAATCAAGTTGTAAGAGTTGGAGATCCACAAAATTGGTGCGCTGATATATTAAAAATTAAGGCTTTAGGTTATAAACAAAAAATAAGCTTAGAATTGGGCCTTAAAAAGTATGCAGAATGGCTAAACAATTAAAAATAGCACTTAATTATTCTTATAATGAAGCTTGGATTGGTGGCACTTATTATATTGAAAACCTTATTTGGGCTTTAAACACATTACCACAAAATAAAAAACCGATAATCTTAATTTTAAGTACACTAGAAAATTATAATAAACTTAAAGAAAGAATCGATTATCCTTATTTAAGTCATCACAAAATCTATGATGATAGAAATATAATATGGAGAATACTTAATAAATTCTGGCAGATTTTTTTTTACTCTAGAAAATTTGAGAAGAAAATTAATGTAGATGGAATCTTTCCATATTCTGGTCCAATTTTATTTTTAAATCCTAAAAATAAGTTTTATTGGATTCCAGATTTTCAGGAGCACTTTTTATCTGAATTATTTTCAAAAGAAGAAGTAATAGCTAGAAAAAATAATCAGCTTACCATTGCTGAAAGTGAAGATAATTTAATATTAAGCAGTAAGGATGCCTTCAATCATTTCCAAAAAATTTATCCTTATTCTAAAATAAAACCATACGTATTACCTTTTGCAGTAAGTTTACCTTCTTTAGAAAAAATTGACTTCAACCAAATCAAATTCGAGTATCAACTAGTTAATAATTATTTAATTTGTGCAAATCAATTATGGGTACACAAAGACCATATAACTTTAATAAAAGCGGTTCATCAACTAAAAAAAGAAAATATTAAAATTGTTGTTTATTTAACTGGAAAAACAGAAGATTACCGTTTCCCAAATTATTATCAGCAGATTCTAGATTTAATCAAAAATTACCAATTAGAGAAGCAAATAATCCCTTTAGGTTTTTTAGACAGAAAGATACAACTAACAATCTTAAAAAATGCCAAAGCGGTTATTCAACCTTCATTATTTGAAGGTTGGAGTACAGTTATTGAAGATGCTAAAGCATTAAATAAATTTATTATTGCATCAAACATTAGTATTCATCAAGAGCAATTACTGAATTACCCCTCACTATTATTTGAAGAGAAAAATCCTAACAAACTTGCAGAATGCATAAAATTATTTATGAGTCAATCAATTGGAACAGAATTTAAACAAGATTATAAAGTTAATATTCAGAAATTTGGAAATTCCTTTTTATCCATTTTAAATAATAATGTATAAAATCTCTGTCATAACTATCAACTTTAACAATAAAACAGGATTAGAAAAAACTATACAATCTGTTATTTATCAGACCTACCCTTTTATTGAATACATTATAATTGATGGAGGAAGTACTGATGGAAGTGTTGAGGTGATAAAAAAATATGAAGATAAGATTACGTATTGGGTGAGTGAGCCAGATAGAGGAATTTACCACGCCATGAATAAGGGAGTTGAAAAAGCTACTGGAGACTACCTACTCATGTTAAATTCTGGTGATTATTTAATTAGTAACAACATCATTAATCAATTTGCACAACTAAGTACTACTGAAGCGATAGTTTATGGAGACTTAAAATGGGAAAAAGATCAAAGCTTACATAATCATAAGTTCGATAAGGAATTATCGTTTAGATATTTTCTAAATAATTCATTAGGGCATCAAGCGATGTTTATTCATAAATCTATTCATAAAACTATTGGATTATATGATGAAGATTACAAAATTACAGCAGACTGGAAACTCATACTCTTGGCTTACAGTAAATTCAATTTACCTTTTAGGTACATAAACCTTGAAATTAGTATCTGTCCTAGGGATGGCATTAGTTGTAATCCTGCTAACTGGACTCAAATTCTCTCAGAGAGAAAAATGTTCTTAGAAAAAGAATTTAAAACATTTTTACCCGATTATGATAATATGCAAAGATTAGAGAATGATTTAAAAACATTAAAACAGTCATATTTTCAAAAAATTAAAAGACGACTAAAAAAATATATTCTTGAGTAAGATAGTAATTACATTTATTACACACGACGTTTATTTAACTGGAGCTCCTAAACTGCTATTGAACCTTATTAGTCTATTAAAAAAGACTGATGAATATTATATTGCACTTATTATTAAAGAAGATAAGAGAGATAGGGAAAACTTAAGTAGAGATTTTAAACAATTGGTATCTGAGACACTTGTATGGAAATCTGAAATAAAAAATGGTAAACTATTAAAACTAAGAAAACTATATCATAAATACCTTCAACAAAAAAGAGATAACAAAATCCAAACTCTCATAAATAAAAGTGACATTATAATAGCTAATACAATTACAAATGGAGATTTCTTTGACTGTTTCAACTTTAATAAAGTTAGAAAATGTATAAGTTATATACACGAATTAGAAATAGCTACAGAATTTTTCACTAATCCCAAGCACTTAAGCGTATTGGTTAAAAAAACAGATTTCTATTTGGTACCAAGTTATGCTGTTGCTAACCACTTAATAAAAAATTTATCAATTCCTAATGATAAAATATCTTTACTGAATTACTATATACCTTATCAAAAAAATGATTCACTTAAGTCTCTTGATGATGAGATATTTTACATTGGAATACTTGGCACTTTAGATTGGAGAAAAGGTGCGGACATTTTACCTGTATTTATAAAATCTTTCTTTGAAAAATATCCTTATAAAAATATCAAATTTATCTGGAAAGGTGTTAATATAAATACAATACAATACAAAAGAATAAAATATGAATTAGATAAAATTAACTTAAGTGATCAAGTCATTTTTGAAACGGCAAGTTTAAACACACAGGACTTTTTCAATAAAATTAAACTTCATTTATCTTTAGCAAAAGAAGACCCCTACCCTCTAGTTGTTCTCGAAGCTGCTAGTTATCATATCCCTTCTTTATGTTTCCATGGTGCTGGTGGAGCTCAAGAGTTTATTAAAAATGATGCTGGGGCAACAGTTCCTTATCTTGATTTAGAATTATTAACAGAAAAAATCATTTATTACAAAGAAAATGAGAATGCCTTAGTTGCCTCAGGAAAAAATGCTTTTGAAAAATTTTTAAATCTTCATTATCAAGAAAAAATAATTTTACAGCAATTTAAGAACGCTATAAATTATAAATAATCTAATTCTTTACTTCTAAGCAAAATAGTAGATAACATTGAAAAAAATTAGACCTATTGCGATTCACCTTCCCCAATTCCATCCTTTTCCTGAAAATGATGAATGGTGGGGTAAAGGCTTTACAGAATGGACAAATGTTGCCAAGGCCAAACCTTTATTTAAAGGACATTATCAACCTCATTTGCCTGCTGATTTAGGTTTTTACGATCTTAGACTTGAAGAAGCTAGAATGGCACAAATAGCCCTAGCTAAAGAATATGGAATATATGGCTTCTGCTATTACCATTACTGGTTTAATGGTAAAAGATTGATGCATCAACCACTAGATAAAATGTTAGCTAACCCTAAAGAAGATTTTCCATTTATGTTTTGTTGGGCTAATGAAACTTGGAGTAGAAGATGGCTAGGAGAGGAAAAAGAAATTTTAATCAAGCAAACTTATAGTAAAGAAGACGACATTAAACATGCCGAATGGTTGTGTAACAATGTTTTTATTGATAAAAGATACATCACAATAGATGATAGACCAATTTTCGTTTTCTACAGGCCGCGAGATCTTCCTAATTATCTCGAAACTATACAAACATTCAAATCTGTTGCAAAACGCAAAGGAATAAATGAACCCTATTTAGTAGCAAGTAATTCAAGAGGTGAAAATCAATCTTTTGAAGGTTTTGATCACGTTTTAAGTTTTGAACCCAAATTGGGCGTTTTAGATCAAGCATTTAATGACAAAAAATATTCTATTAGAAAATTCATTAACAACTTTAAAAATAACATTATTTCTCCTGAACTTAAAGTTTATGATTATGGAAGATTTAAAGATCAGATGGCCTTAAAATCATATTCCTATGAATATTTCCCTTGTGTTTTCGTTGGCTGGGATAATACCGCCAGACGAGAAAAGAGAGGCATAATTTTAAATAATCAAACTCCAGAAAGATTTAAACAGTCTTTAATTGAAGCCAAAGAAAAAGTTAAGCATTTTAAATCTGATGAACAAATTATTTTTATCAATGCTTGGAATGAATGGGCTGAAGGTAACCATCTAGAACCTGATCAAAAAGATGGACATAAATATTTGGAAATTGTTAGGGAAATTTTCAAATGAATAAACTCAGAGCAATAGCCATACACCTTCCGCAGTTTCATCCTACAATTGAAAATGATGAGTGGTGGGGGAAAGGTTTTACTGAATGGACAAATGTTGCTAAAGCAAAACCTTTATTCAAAGATCATTACCAACCCCACCTACCTTCAGATTTAGGTTATTATGATCTACGACTACCGGAGACCAGATTAGCACAAGCAGAATTGGCGATGAAATATGGCATTGAGGGTTTTTGTTATTATCATTATTGGTTTAATGGTAAAAGAATATTAGAAAAGCCTGTTAATGAAATATTAGAATCAAAAAAACCAGACTTCCCTTTTATGTTGTGTTGGGCAAATGAAAATTGGAACAGGGGTTGGAACGGTGCAGAATATGATGTTCTGTTAAAACAAGAGTATTCGGATCAAGATGATATCAATCATATTCAATATTTGTTGGAGATTTTTAAGGATGAGCGCTATATTAGAATTGATGATAAGCCCGTCATTGCTATTTATAGATCTACAAAACTACCGAATCCTAAAAAGACACTAAGCCTTTGGAGAAATGAAGCAAAGAAACATAATTTAGAGCTCTACATCTGTAGGTTTGAAAGTTTTAGTGAAAGTGGTGGTGAAATTACTACTGATATGGGATTTGATGCTGCCATAGATTTTCAACCCAAAAGTAGGTATATCAGAGAAATTATTGATAACAAAAGCTTTATTGAAAAGACTTTTAGGAAAGTGCAAAAAAGACTTCATTGGGAGGTTCCATCCTATTTAAAAAACCTATTTTACAATGCAAAAAACCAAGGTAGCATAGTTACTTATGACGAGTATATAAATAAAGCTATAAGCAGTCATAAGGTGAAATACAAATTATTTCCATGTATTACTCCAATGTGGGATAATAGTGCCAGAAAAAAGGAGAGTTATATCATATTAAAAGATTCAACTCCTCAAAAATATGCAAAATGGTTAAGTATAATACTAAAGAACTTCACTCCTTATAGCAAAGATGAAAATCTAGTTTTCATTAATGCATGGAATGAATGGGCAGAGGGGAATCACCTTGAACCTTGCCATAAATGGGGCCATGAGTATTTATTGGTAACCAAGCGAGAATTAGAGAAGATCAATAAGGGATGGTAAATATATACACCGTGATAATTACATTTAATGCTGCTCCGTGGCTTGAAAAATGTTTAAATTCTTTATTAAAAAGCACCATTCAAACAAAAATTATCATAATTGACAATGGCTCAACAGATGATACAATTGAAATTATAAAGACAGCGTTTCCTACAGTTGATTTGATAATCTCTGAAAAAAATATTGGATTTGGCCAAGCGAATAATATTGGTATTAAGAAAGCTTTAGAGGCTGGAGCAGCGTATGTTTTTTTGTTAAACCAAGATGCCTGGATTGAAGAAAATACCATAAAAATTTTATTACAAGCCGCAACTTCAAACCCCAACTACGGCATCATTAGTCCTTTACATCTTAATGGTGCTGGAAATTTGATTGATAACTTGCTATTCAAAAATCTAACTAAACATCCTAGCGGCAGACAATTATTTTCAGATTTATTTAATAAATGTAATGCGGATAAAATCTACGATCTTACCTATGTAAATGCTGCATGTTGGCTGTTGTCTAAAGATTGTATTTCAAAAGTCGGCTTGTTTGATCCAATTTTCGAGCACTATGGTGAAGACAATAATTACTGCCATCGGGTTGAATTTCACAAATATAAATTAGGAATCTTAACTACCACTGCAATTTATCATGACAGGGAAGATCGTGTAAATAAAAAAGAGAAGTGGAAAGAAAATCCGGAGTTAGAAATAAAATTATCGTTAACAAATGTTTTAGGTAAAAGCTTTTCTCTCAACTATGCCAAAGAAAGAAAAAAAACCTATAAGGCTTTATTTAAGTCGATGTTAACAGCTAATAAAAAACAAGTCCTTTTTAATTATGAAAAATTAAAATTAATGCGTTCCAACTTACCAAAGTTAAAAGATAGTTTTTTGAAAAATTCCCAGCCTTACAAATTTTAACTCTCTTAACCAATAAAGAGCTTGGTAATAACAATTAATCCTCAATGACTATCACTTTTATCCTCCCAGAAATTACAGGTGGAGGAATTGCTACTTATTATAAAAATCTTATCCCCCAATTGGTGGAAGCCGGCCATGCGGTTAATGTCATTTTGGGTGATTATAAATTCGATATAGCCCAACATTCATTTCCAGGACAATTATTTCAGATCACTAAACAAGACTACAAAAAGGGATTAGCGCAATATACAGCGCTCGATATTTTTTCGACCATTAGGCATAAATGTGCCTTAAGCTATGCCTGCTATTTAAGAGCGTTAGAAATGGGTAGTGATGTTATAGAAATTACTGATTACAACCTTCTTTTTTATAAATTTCTAACCGATAAAATTGCTCCGGTAGTCATCCGCTTAGCAGGAAGTTCGGGTCAGTTAGAGCTTCACGAGCAACGGAATTCAGATCAGTTGGAAAATACATTTTTATTGGGTTTAGAAAAAAGTTTAATTAACGAGGCCGACTATATTATTGGCCTAAGCCAACTAAATGTTGATTATTGGAACCAAAGGCTTAATAACAAGTCGTTTCTCCATTTGCCTTATATCAATTACAAAACAACTCATGTTACTCCAACCGAAATAAAATCTAACAGGGGCGTAGTGGTAGGTCGATTGCAGCTATGGAAAGGCGCCAAATTCTTGTGTGAATTTTACCAAAAATATCCCGACGCTCCGGAAGTTGATTGGATTGGCGGAGACAATTATTATAAGGATTATGCTGTGTCTATGCTGGCACATCTGAAGAAAACATATCCTGATATCATTGGGCACAAAATACATTTTATCGGGCGTTTACCTTATGAAAAAACTCAACAAAAGATTACAGATGCCGCTTTCGTACTCGTTCCTTCTATTTGGGATACCTTTAATTTTGTAGTGACAGAGGCCATGTGGAATAAAAAAATTGTGATCACCTCTGACGGCACAGGCGCCTCAGAATTAATTGATAACGATAATAATGGCTTTGTCTATAATCATAAAGATGTACATACCCTAGCCGATTCTCTAAAACGTTTTCAAAGTAAATCAGCATTAGAACTGGAGATGATTGCTTCTAATGCCCAAAAAACGGTAAAATATTTTTTAAATAATCCTCAGTTAATTACAGACAGGCTGAATATTTATGATAGCCTCAAAAATCTATCAATCAAAAGAAATGAGGAGATAGCCTTCTTAAATCAAGCCCTAACTACACCCTCAACCAAAAAAGCTGTTGTTAAAAAGTTAAGCGCAAAGGAATTATTGCAAGCTTTTGTTAATAAAATTACAAGGTGAAAGTAACTACCATCATCTGTTCATTTAATCCAAAAAAGGATATTCTCACCCGGGCTATTAACGCCCTAAAAGCTCAAACTTTATCATTCGACGATTGGGAACTAATTTTGGTAGATAATTCAAGTAGCCCGGCAATTTCCTCATGGTTAGATTTGGCATGGCATCCCCACTCAAAAATCATCGTGGAACAAAAACTGGGATTATCGCATGCCCGTTTATTTGGCGTTGAAAACGCTCTTTCAGACTTGATTGTTTTTGTGGATGATGATAATGTATTAGATGCAAATTATCTTGAAGAAGCATTCAGATTTCATCAACAGCATCCGGAGGTTGGTTGCTTTGGTGGGAAATCTATTCCGGAGTTTGAAACCCAACCTCCTGATTGGTTCTTTGAAACAGGTATCAATTTGGGTTGCCAGAATTATGGGAATGATCTGCATATTTCAAACTACAAAACCTTAGGACATCAAATAAACCAATATCCTGAAAAAGCCCCAATCGGAACAGGAATGGTTATTTTAAAAAGCGCATTTTTGGGTTATCTGGAAAAAGTACAAAATAATGCAGAACGTATAGCTTTAGGTAGAAGGGGAACTAGTCTTACCTCTGGTGAGGACAACGACATCGTACTCACACTTATTAACAATGGGTACGAAATTGCCTATCTCCCCGCTCTCAAAATCACGCATCTTATTCCACAAAATAGATATAGCTTAAACTATCTAAAAAAAATGGCCTACGAAAGCAACCGTTCATGGGTAAAAGTTTTGGCTATTCACGGCATAAATCCCTGGAAAAAAATTCACCCAATTAGCTTGCCACTAAGAAAATTGAAAGCTTACCTCAAAGTTAAGCCCTGGAAAGGTGAATTAAATGTGGTGAACTATCAAGCCGCTTTGGGAAAATTTAAAGGGCAGTCGGAAATATGAGCGGCAAGCTATTAAAAAGAAATCACACTTTAGACATTCTGAGAGCTTTTGCAGCGCTTGCTGTAGTATTATTCCATTTAAATGAACCTATAGCACACATTGATAACTGGTACCGAAATATTGTAAAATTAGGTTGGCTTGGCGTTCCTGTTTTTTTCGTCATTAGTGGTTACTGTATCATGATGTCGGCATTTAAAACGAAGAAATTTAATTACTTCATTTCTAAGCGATTTTTTCGAATATTCCCCCCCTATTGGGTAAGCCTTTTACTAATCATACTTATTGCCATACTTCAAAAAATTGTAACAGGGTTTAATTCTATCAGTTCTATCCCTAAAAATTTAATTGAAATAGGTGCAAATCTCGCTCTTCTAACCAAGCCGTTTAGTAATATTGAAACCATTAATTGGGTTTACTGGTCGTTAACTTACGAATGGTTCTTTTACCTCCTTATTGGTATCGTTATGCTATCACTACCCATTCGATTTTGGATAACAGCTTTAAGCATAATTACATTAATATCCATTTACATAGATAACTCAGACTATAATATATTATTTTTCTTTCATCACTGGCCAACATTTAGTTTAGGACTGGCCGCTTACACGTTTCATTTCGATAACACGAACAAGAGATTATTTTATTTTTTCACGTTAGTAATACTTAGCATGTATGGTATTGTGAATCATTTTGTTTTGGTTAATCAAGTTGAATATGGAATAGCATCTTTACTAACCTTTATTATACTACTAATAAGCCCGTATTTACAGGTTTCTAAAAATATCCTCACAAGCTTGGGAGATTATTCATACGGAGTTTATTTATTGCATGTTCCAATAGGTATTTACATAATGGGCAGATTAAAAACAAAGGATATCCAAGAAAATATCTTCTTGAATATCCTATACGATCTGATCATCTATCTAATTTGCTGCTCGGCAGCCAAATTATTCTATCAATTCATAGAATTACCTTCAATGAAACTAGGTAATAAACCTCTCATTATTTCTTCTGACAATCAAACTAGTTCCATTGATACAAAAAATCATTAATAAACTTTACCGATATCCGAAATCTGATTGGAAAAAAATTCAAAGATTTGGAGGCCTTCTCAATTATAGAAGTATCCTCAGCTTGCAGAAAAAGATGATGAAAGCAAGTACTAACTTGCCCCAAATTCCATCATTTTCTATTGGCTTACCTATTTACTTTCTTACCGGAAAAAAATTCATTTATCAGACTATGTTTTGTACGTACTCACTGGTAAAACATAGTAAGGAACCATTTCAGTTTATATTTGTAGACGACGGTTCTTTTGATGATGAGGATATAGCCTACCTGAAGGTTAAAATGCCAGGTGTTAAACTAGTTTTAAAAGAAGAAATTGCCCAAAATTTAAATCAGTTTTTGCCTGTCGAAAAATTCCCGTTTCTACATCACAAAAGAAAAGTATATCCACATATTAAAAAATTGACAGATATACATACCCTTCAGGATTATCCTTATAAAATTGTTTTAGACTCCGATATGCTTTTCTGGGAAGAACCTTTAGAAATTATAGAATGGTTAAAAAGTCCTGTAAATTCTATTTATATGTTGGACTGTGAGGAATCTTACGGATACTCGAAAGAACTCATGTTTGAACTATGTGGTCGTGAAATTCCTGAATTGATGAATGTTGGAGCAATAGGCTTTAAGAGTGACCTTATTAATTGGGAAAATCTGGAAAAATGGGGAAGTACTTTAGAACAAAATGAAGGAACTTCATATTATTTGGAACAAGCATTAACCGCCATGTTGATATCCGGGCAACAAAGTAAAATACTCAGCAGGAAGGATTACATTGTTAATCCCTCGCCAGAGCAAATTAAAAATTCAGTGGGTAAATTACACCATTATGTAGATTTATCTAAAGAAGGTTATTTTAAAACTGCATGGAAAAAAACACAGTAAACTTACCTTTAGTTTCCATCTGCATGCCTGCATACAATGCAGAAAGATACATTCTTGAAACCATTGATTCTATCCTTAAACAAACCTACACCCACTTTGAATTAATTATTGTTAATGATGGTTCTAAGGACAATACGTTGAGCCTATTGAGGCAGATTGAAGACGATAGGATAAAAATTGTTGATAGTGAAAATAAAGGCCAGTGCGCAGCAGCCAATTTAGCTTTCGCACATTCTACCGGAGACTATATTAAATTTATTGACGCTGATGATTTAATATCTCCTGACTTCTTAGCACTTCAGATAGAAAAAATTACAGGAAATGATACCCAGATAGCTTCGGCTGAGTGGGGACGTTTTTATGGTGATGATTTATCGACCTTTAAACTTAACCCCGAACCGGTTTGGAAAGACATGAAACCTATAGACTGGCTGGTAGACTCTTTTTGGAACGGACCTAACATGATGCAATGTGCTTTGTGGCTTATTCCCCGAAAAATTCTTGAAAAATCAGGGCTTTGGGATAAGCGTTTATCCCTTATAAATGATTTCGACTTTTTCATCAGGGTGTTACTGGCCGCTGATGAAATAAAGTTTACGAAAGGCGCTGTATTGTATTACCGGTCAGGAATTAATAACTCATTATCTAGGCAGAAATCACGAGAAGCTTATGAGTCTGCTTTTCTTTCGACCAAACTAGGGATAGAAAATCTACTTAATTTTGAAAATTCTAAAAGAATTAGGAAAATCTCTGCTGATAATATGCAAATGTGGGCATATGAATTTTATCCTGATCACATGGATTTATATTATCAGGCTTTAGATTACGTTAGGAAACTTGGAGGTTCTGATTTCAAATTTCCTTCTGGAGGATACACGAAATTATTAATAAAATTTTTTGGCTGGATGTTAGTTAAACAAATAAAAATTAAATTTAAACCTCATAAAGTCTATTGAAAATAGTTTATATTCTCAGCCAATCACATTTATGCCGTAACCCAAGAGTGGTAAAAGAGGCTTTACTTTTGCTGGAAATGGGCTTTGAGGTTAAAATATTAACTTGCAAATATAATGAAGAGTTACATTTAGAAGATTTAAAATTGGTTCCAAAAGAAATAACAATTGAGCATTTTGCTGATCTTTCCAAAAATAATTTCAAAACCTTATACTTAAAAGTCATTCGTAGATTGGCTATAATAATTCTTAAAAAGCTAAGAATTGAAACACCATATGTACTAGGCTATGGTTTTGATTCTCTATTAAGTAAAGCCCGAACTAAAAAGGCTCATTGGTACATTTGTCATCAAGAGATAGCAACACTTGTTGGTAAAAAGCTACTGGAAGATGGGTCTGAAGTTGCTTTTGATTTAGAAGACTGGTATTCGGAAGATTTGCTTGAAAGCGCCAGAAAAGAACGACCTATTAGACTTTTACAACAAGCAGAAGAAACTGCATTGAAAAAAGGATTATTTTGTACCACAACTTCACATGTTATGGCAGACGCAATGGCAAAAAATTATGGGGCTAGGAAACCCTTTGTAGTCTACAATTCTTTTGAAAAACAAAAAAATATAATCGCTCCTATCCATACTGAGAGAAAAGATTTTACTACTCCTTCACTTACCTGGTTTTCACAAACTATAGGACCTGGTAGAGGTCTAGAATTATTAATGGATGCTTTAGGTGAAATTAAAGAGCCCCTACAAATACATTTAAGAGGGAATATTACTGTTGCTTATAGAGCTGAACTACTAAATAGATTGAAGAGTAATACGCATCTCATTTATTTTCACAAATTGGTAAGTCCTAACGAACTTCCTGCTTGCCTTGCGGTTCATGATATTGGACTAGCATTAGAACTTTCCAACCCCAAAAGCAGAAACCTGACCATCACTAATAAAATTATGCAGTATGCACAAGCTGGTTTAGCTATTGTGGCTTCTCATACTGCCGGACAGGAGGAGCTTGCTCTGCAAAATCCTAAGGGAATAAAGGTGTTTAACCAAGATAATGTACAAACTTTGATTAAGATTATAAGAGATTTGATTGCTGACAGGGAGAAATTGAGTCTAGTAAAAGCTGCATCTTTAGAATTCTTTCACACCCATTTATGTTGGGAATTAGAAAAGGAAAAATATAAAAATTTACTGCTGCGAGCTTTTAAAAATTAATAAAAAGCATCTACTTGTTTACATAAAGCCTATAAACTATTATTGACACAAACTAACTAAAATATTGTATGTTTTGTACTTTTCTCTCAAAAATACAATTGAAAAAAATCATCAAATAAGTGCCTTTTCTAAACTGTAATTATAAAAAAAATTCTCTATTTGAGAATAAAAAATAGGCTTCATAGCTACAAAACTTACAACATTTATATACATTCACAATCCTATATGCTTAAAAAGCGCTACGATATTATTACCTGTCATCCTTCAAAGCATCACTTTTATGAGCAGGCACATGCACTTTCGCAAAAATTTAATATCCGCTTTCTTACTTCAGTATATGTCCCTAGGTTACTGCTTAACGTAATTAAACCGTTTTCAAAAAAACTTTATCAATTTTTAAGTAAAAAATCGCATCCCCGTTTAGATACGAAATACGTGGTTACACACCCTGCAACGGAAATTGATATCTTTTGGAAAAAATTAAGAGGAAAAAACTACAATTATTATGATGGGAATAAGAAATTTCAGCATTGGGTAACTAAAAATTTCTATCCACCCAAGATATTCATTGGTGTAGATACTGCCTCTGGGCATATTTTTAACCAATGGAAGGGTAAAAGTTTTTTGATTCTAGATCTTGTTATTGCATTACCGCAGTACAGAAATAAAGTTTACCAACAGGCTTTACAGGATAATACTGCACTAAAACCAGAAGATTTTCATTTCTCTACAGAACCAGAACTTTCTATTTACAAACAAGAAATTGAACTGGCAGATCTTATTCTCTGCGGTTCTGAGTTTGTAAAATCATCCTGTTTGGATTATGGAATTCCGGAAGAACGTTTAAAAGTGATTGAATATGGGGTAGATCTGGATATTTTTAAACCAAGTTTTTTTTTGCAAAAAGATATTAACAAATTTAAAATGGCTTTTGTTGGGAATTTTAGTATTAGAAAAGGCTCACTTTTAATGGAAGAACTAATGAAACGATTAGTTACCTACCCGAATATAGAGTTACACGTTTTTGGCAAAGCGGATCAGGAGCAACAAAAAAGATTTGCATCAAATACCATTTTTCATGGCTTTATTCCTCAGCAAATCTTAAAAGAAAGATTAGAATTGTGCAATATTATGGTTTTTCCTACTTATTTTGAAGGCAGCGCTTATGCAGTTTACCAGTCTATGTCTTTAGGATTACCAGTAATTACCACTCCCAACTGCGGGAGTATTATAGATGAACATTCGGGAATCATTATCCCTGTGAATGATGCAGATGCTTTGGAAAATGCTGTAATTAAATTATACAATGAACCATTTACCGTTAAAACAATGGGACAGGCCGCTCATGAAAAAGCACAACATTATTCCTGGGACGCTTATGGAGAAAAAATCAGGAGCCTAGTTTCAGGAATATTGGAAAAACAAAATTAATAGCAAATAAGGTTCTCTTTTCGTGAAAAAAATCCTCATCATATCTCCTTACTTCCCTCCGTGTAATGCGGCAGATATGCAGCGCATACGGATGAGTCTCCCCTATTTCAAAGAATTTGGATGGGAGGCAAACGTTGTTTGTGTGCACCCAGACTTTTGTGAAGTAAATAAAGACCATCTATTACTAGAGGCTATACCAACTGATATTAAAATTTATACTGTAAAACCTATTTCTAAAAAATGGACCAAAAAAATAGGGTTAGGCAGTATAGCAATCAGGTCTTTAAACGCCATACGTAAGAAGGTAGATGTTTTATTAAATAAAGAGCATTTTGATTTGATATATTTTTCTACGACGCAGTTCCCCGTGTGTATTTTAGGAAATTATTGGAAAAAAAGGTTTGGGATACCTTATATCATTGATATGCAAGACCCTTGGCATTCTGATTATTATATCAATAAACCTAAAGCAGAACAGCCACCAAAATATTGGTTTTCCTATCGTTTAAATAAATGGTTAGAGCCTTTGGCTATGAAACATGTAGATGGTTTGATTAGCGTATCTGAAGCTTACATTAAAACACTGCAAACACGTTACGAACATATTAGAAAAGTACCTGTCAAAGTAATCACTTTTGGCGTATTTGATCAGGACTTCTGTATTGCTGAAAAGCATCAATTTGATTATCCTTCTATGATTCCATACAAAAATGAAGATGTGGTTAATGTGGTTTATGTAGGTCGTGGAGGTTTGGATATGAAAGACGCATTAGTCAAGCTATTCAGTGCTTTTCGATTAGGATTAAGACAAGAAGCATCTTTGTTTAAAAACATGCATTTTTATTTTTTAGGCACCAGTTATGCTCCTGACGGACAAGGAAAACAAACCATATTTCCATTGGCCCAAGAAATGGGTATAGCAGCTTACGTTACCGAGCAAACCAATCGAATTCCTTTTTACCAAACGCTAAATACTTTGAAAAGTGCGGATTTATTATTTATTGCAGGATCTAATGATCCACAATATACTGCTTCCAAAACGTATCCTTATATGTTCTCAAAAAATCCTCTACTAGCTATTTTTCACCAAGATAGTAGTGCAGCTAAAATCATAAGAGAATGTAATGCAGGCGAAGTAATTACTTTTGATATGCCAGAAGATACAGCAATCCATCAAATATATACTATTTTGAAAACTATCTTATTAAAACAAGGGAAACAATTTACTCGCCATGAAAGCAAATTGAATCAATATTCGGCCAAAAACAAAACAGCAGAACAATGCGATTTTTTTGATAAAGTTCTAACTGCTTCGAAGATTACTATTTAAAAAATGCTATCATAACATAGACAAATCTAGATGTTAAAAAAATTAGCAATTATTACTACACATCCTATTCAATATTACGCTCCCCTATTTCAATTATTAGCTAAAGAAACTAACCTGACGGTATTTTATACCTGGGGAGAAGGCTCCTTAAAAAAGTTAGATCCTGGTTTTAATAGAGTGATTGAGTGGGATATTCCATTGTTAGAAGATTATCCTTACCAGTTTTTAAAAAATGAGAGTAAATATCCTGGTAGTCATCATTTTAAGGGAATTATAAATCCTAATCTGATTGAGCATATTGAAGAATTTAATCCCGATGCGATTATACTGATTGGTTATGCCTACCAGAGCCACTTACAGGTGTTGAGACACTTTAAAGGAAAAACACCACTATGGTTTAGAGGAGATTCGACCCTATTGGATAAAGATGCAGGTTGGAAAAAGTATATAAAAAGTATTTACCTGAAATGGGTTTATAGCCATGTTGATTTGGCTTTTTATGTTGGGACAGCTAATAAAGCCTATTTTAAGAAATATGGTTTAAAAGAAAGGCAGTTGGTATTTGCACCACACGCCATAGACAGCGGACGCTTTGCAGAAAATCGAGCTGAGGAAGCGGCTGTATTAAGAAAAAAGCTTCACATTAGACCAGAAGATGTGCTGATTCTATTTGCAGGAAAGCTGGAACCTAAGAAGGATCCTGAATTGTTGCTAGACGCTTTTATAGAGATGATTAAATCCAAAAAAGCAATGCATAATGAAAAAAGTCATTTACTATTTGTGGGTAACGGTATATTAGAAGAAAGTCTAAAGTTAAAAGTGGAAAGTTTAAAGAGAGAAGCAAAAAGTGAAAGTTTAGACAATAATTGGACTTCTGCCAGTTTGATAAATAGTATCCATTTTATGGGCTTTCAGAATCAACAAATGATGCCTGTATTATACCAAGCTTGTGATGTATTCTGCTTACCTTCGAAAGGACCAGGAGAAACTTGGGGGCTTGCTGTAAATGAAGCTATGGCTAGTGGTAAAGCTGTTATCTTAGCCAATAAAGTAGGCTGTGCAGCAGATTTAGTAAAAGAAAATATCAATGGATTTGTATTTGAAGCGCATAGAAAAAGTCAATTAACAGCAATTTTGGATAAATTAGAAAAAAATCATTTAGAAAAAATGGGATTGGCTTCAAAAGAAATCATTAAGCAATGGAGTTTTGAAAAACAAGTTAGTAGTATCTTGAACAAATTAAATGATTAAACGCTTACCCATTCTAGATTGTTTAAGAGGGTTAGCTGCTCTACTTGTGGTATTACATCATTATCTAACTTTTAATGGACAAGCTGTTTTTAATTTGGTACCACGTCTTCTCTGGAATATCTTATCCTTTCTTAATGAATTAAATAATGAGGCTGTATTATTCTTTTTTGTTCTTTCAGGCTTTTGTATCGCTTTAGCTACAAAAGGTCATTTAATAAAAAGTAAAAATGAAACAAACTTATTTTTGTACAAACGCTTTAAAAGAATATTACCTGTTTACCTATTAGCCCTACTATTTAGTTTAATTGTAGGCTGGACAATGTCAAAACTTACACTTCCTGAATATGCGTGGTCTAACTTAATAGGAAATTTGCTGTTTTTGCAAACCTCAACAGGTGCAACAGATTTTTGGTTTAGTCCTTATGGAAGTAATGGTCCATTATGGTCATTAGCCTATGAAATGTTCTTTTATTTGGTGTTTCCCTTATACAGCTATCTTTTGTTAAAAAAGAAATACCTATATGCTCAAAATTATCAACTCATACTCTTGTTTAGTGTCTCTTTAACCTGTATTGCCCTAAATAAGTTTTTTATTTATATACCTTATTTTGCCTTTTTATCTTATTTTGTTATCTGGATAGCTGGTTTTTTAGTCGCTTGTCATTTCCTGAATGAAACAAAAAATGACAAACTCTTTATTGCGCTATTTCTGTGTGGCTTACTCTCACTGATTTTTCATGAATTAATCATTTCTGATGCTTTACTAGAGGTTATCAAAGGTTTATGGATAGCGAGCTTCTTTTATATTGTCATTCGGTTTGAGAAGATATGGCGGCCAAGTGTGCATAGAATTTTCATTTGGTTAACTAATGTATTTAGCTATGTAGGACATGGGAGCTATGCCTTATATGCACTACATTACCCATTACTAATGTTAATGAATCACTTTAAAATAGCTTTATCCGTACAGCTGTTTATCTTGATGATAAGTATAATCTTATGCCCGATGATAGAGCAGAGATTACAACATCTTCAATTGACATTTCTTAACAGAAATTATTTATTTTGGTATTCTAACACTCATTCGTCCAAATCCTAAAATGCAGCAATTTAAATCACTTGGTATTTTGGGAAACATACTTTTAATTTCAGGTATTGTTTACGCTACCATGAGTATGAATCCTCTTCATACAATAGTAGCTGTAATTGCACCATTTATTCTAATAAAATTAAGTTGGAAAAGTAATGAGGCACCTATCCTATTTACCGCATTGATGACCCAGTATATGGCAATTTCGGTAAAAGTGTTTTATGCAAATTATAGCAATTTAGCTTTTGATGATATCAGCTTGCACCGTTATCCTGATTATATCAATGAAGCCTATTTTTGGGGAATGGGGGGCCTAATATCACTAGCATTAGGTATACATTTCGCTGTTAGAGGCTTTAAACATGCTAATAATACCAGCATTTTAGCCGCTAGTCATCAGTTTAATGGTGATAAGCTGGGAAGGCTTTACCTGCTATTAGCTATAGCATACCCTATTTTGTTTAAATTATCTTTTTCTCTAGGAGGTTTACAGCAACCTTTAAGTAAGTTAATTGAGTTTAAATGGGCACTATTTTTTATATTTATGATTTATGCTTTCTATAAAAACGAGAAGAAAATGTTTTTATGGATAGCCTCGCTAGAATTATTATTTAGTTTTACGGGATTCTTTTCTGGGTTTAAAGACTATTTCCTCATTTTGTTTATTGGTATGGTGCTGGTGTATGGTCAAAATTTGAGGTTACAAAACATCATCCCTTTAGGAGTAACTTTAATTGTAGGCTTTTATACTTTGATGATTTGGCAATATGTTAAACCCACCTATCGTGAATTCTTAAATGCAGGAAGTACTTCACAGGTTTCTGTCAGAGGTACCGGAGAGTCTTTAACTAAGCTTTATGATTTGGTGACCGCTATAGATAGTACTGGAATTAAAGAAGGTTTTGAAGCGACCGTAAATAGGCTTTCGTACATAGAATTTTTATCAGGAACTATGGGGCATGTGCCTTATCAATTAGAGCATACCAATGGTGAACTTTGGCTTGGTGCGGTAGAACGTGTGCTAAAACCCAGAATTTTATTTCCTGAAAAGGCTGCTATTGACGACTCTGAAAAAGCAAGATTATATACAGGGCAGGATTATTCTGGTTCGGAAAGCGGTACTTCAATTAGTTTAGGTTATTTTGCAGAAAGTTATGTGGATTTTGGAAGAGCTGGCATGTTATTAATTTTATTAGTATTTGGCTTCGTGATTGGAAGTATTTACAGATATATATTAAAACAATCGCCAGACCTACTAATAGGTACTGCACTAACTATTCCTTTATTTTTTGTGATATTCAACTATGAAAAGGCACTAGATAAAATATTTGGTGCACTCTTTATGTATTTGATTATTTATCTTGCTTTTAATAGACTTGTGATCAAAAAAACCATTGAGTATTTAAAAAATGATTAAAGTTAAGGCAAAGAACAAGGAGTAAAGAATAAAGATGAGGGCTTCGACTTCGCTCAGCCTGACAAATTATTGGGAATGGTGGAAAATTGGAAGGTTGGAAATGGTTGGAAGTCGGAAGACCGCGGACCGCAGGGTAATCGTCGTGTAGATAGAGAATTACAGTTGCGAAGTCGAATGACCGAGGACCGATGACTGCGGGGATAATGGTCGTGTAGATGAAAAATTGTAATAGTCCGAAGACCGAGGACGGAAGTTGGAAGACTGGGCAACAAGGAGTAAAGAATAGAGAGTAAAGAATAAAGAGCAAGGAATGGAGAGCAAGGAGTAAAGAGTAAAGATGAGGGCTTCGACTCTGCTCAGCCGGACAATGTTATCGGGAATGGTGGAAAACTGGAAGGTTGGAAATGATTGGAAGTCGGGCGACCGAGGACCGCAGTTTGGCGACGCATAACCCAGATCCCAGTAATTACTAGATGTAATTTCATACAAAGATAATCGACAATTTACCGATTATCTTGTGTTTTTTTTACATTTATTTATGGAAATTTATCAAATTTTACAGTCTTAAGCAACACATCCATGAAGTCATCAATCGTTACTTAGTATTTTAAATAATGATTTGATAACTCATCTTCAAGTAGCTACTCATCCATGAAAATCCTCCATATCACAGCATCCTATAAACCAGCATACATTTACGGTGGACCGGTGATGTCTGTAGCGAAGTTGTGTGAGGAAGTTCAGGCTGAAAGCGAAAGGCTGAAAGCGGAAAGCGAAGGGCTGAAGGCTGAAAGCGAAAGGCTGAAAGCGGAAAGCGAAGGGCTGAAGGGTGAAAGCGAAGGGCTGAAGGCTGAAAGCCGGAGAGAAGATGTTGGGAGTCAGAAGACCGGGGACGGAAGACCGCAGGGAGATAGTGGTATAGATGGAGAAAGTCCGGAGACCGAAGACCGTGTACTGGGGAGTGATAGCGAAACGGGTTTAGGAAATGAGGGTTTCGACTCTGCTCAGCCTGACAAAATGATAGTTTCTGTTTATACTACTTTGGCTAATGGGAAAGAGGAACTACCCTACCAAAATGGGGAAACTAAAATGGTAGATGGTGTTGAGGTCACCTATTTTAAGCGCATCACCAAAGATCATAGTCACCTCTCTCCTGCCCTTTTATGGCATTTATGGAAAACTGTTAAGCAATTTGATGTGGTGCATATTCATGCCTGGTGGAATTTGGTTAGCATGCCTGCTTGCTTGATTGCTTTATGTAGAGGCGTGAAGGTAGTTTTAAGCCCTAGAGGCACCCTCAGCTTATACTCTTTTGAAAAAGATAAAAGTTTATTGAAGAAGGTATTTCATCAATTATTAGGAAAACATTTGTTAAATGCCTGTTATTTTCATACCACCAGCGCTAAAGAGGCCAGAGATACGCAAGCTTTATTGAAACCAAAGACTATTTTTAATATTCCAAATTTTGTGAACCTCCCCTGGGAGAAAAGCTTCATGAAAGAGGAAAAAACTGATGACGTTTTAAGATTGATATTTTTATCTCGTATCGAAGAAAAAAAAGGGCTTGAGCTGTTGTTTAAAGTTTTGAAAACGCTAGATTTTGCCTGGGAATTAAGTATTGTTGGAGAAGGTGAAGGGGGATATGTGGAAAGGTTGAAGTTGGAAGGAGACGGAGTACCGAAGACTGGAGACCGAGGACAGAAGACTGGAGACCGAGGTCCGAAGACCGGAGACGGAAGACTGGGTGGTGATTGGCAGGAAGTTGTGAGTGAAGGTGAAAGTTGGGAAAGAAGACCGAAGACCGGGGACAGAAGTCCGAAGACCGCAGACGGAAGGCTGGGTGGAGAGCGGCAGGAAGTTGTGAGTGAAAAGGGAATTAGGGAGAAGAACTTTGCTAAGGGTATCCATTGGTTGGGGCCTGTGTATGGGGATGAGAAATTTGACTTATTGGCAGCGCATGATATTTTTATTTTGCCTTCTTATGATGAGAACTTTGCGAATGTGGTGATTGAAAGTTTATATACGGGAACGCCTGTGGTGATTACAGAAAACGTGGGCTTAAGTGATTATGTCAAAGAAAAAAACTTAGGATGGGTTTGTAAGAGAGAAGCTGCTGATTTAAAGACAAGCTTACAAAAAGCTTATCAGGATATCTTAAACAAAAAAATGCAGCCTGAAAGATTGCAAAGCACCATTAGAAACGACTTTAAAGAAAGAAATATCTTGAAACATTATCAGGCGATGTATATGGATTTATCTATTTAAATACTGAAATTAAGAATTTATTTTTGTATTTTTAAAAATAATTTCGACCATGAATAGCATCATTTCATTAGTAAAGATAGGCAACCAAGCAGTAAGAAAGCATAGAGAGCAGAAACTCAATTCTGGCAAACCATTTATGATTAATTCCCCAGAACTTCCAGATAAACAATCCTATTTAGAATATCCAAACCATAGTATCAAATTAGTTTCTCTTTCTTCAGATGGTAAAACTTTAAAGGTGATTAAAGAGCTTTCACTTCATGAGGCTGAAACATTAAGGGAAAAATTAGGCTTAAGCATTTAATGCCCCATCTTTACATCATTACAGGATCTAATGGAGCAGGTAAATCTACTGTAGGTCCTGCGTATTTACCAAAAGACATTACAGATCATCATATTATATTTGACGGAGATCTAATATTCACACAAAAACTAAAAGAACTATTCCCAAAATTTACTAAATCTCCGAAAGAAGCTCGAAATATTGCTAGAGACTTTGTTATAAATTCATTTGATGATGCCATTCAAAAAGCCATTACCCATAAAACTGACTTCGTTTATGAAGGGCACTTCACAAATGATGCTACTTGGGATGTCCCTAAACGCTTCAAAAATGAAGGTTATCAAATTCACATGATTTTTCTTGGCTTAAAAAATCAAAATCTTTCACAACTTAGAGTGACAGACAGAGTTTCTGAAGGAGGTCATTATGTGAATAAAAGTACGATTGATGCTAATTTTATAGGAAATCTTGAGAAGTTAGATAAGTACTTTTCTCTTATGGATGAACTTATTATTATAGATAGTTCTGAGATAGATCATAAGCTTTTGTTATCTCTTCAATATCATAGAATTACCTATGCTGTCAAAAAGGAAGAATTACCTCTTTGGTTCTCACAATATTTACCTCTAATAACTTCACTACTTAAGTAAATTATGCTTAATTATCCAGTTCCTATCAGTATCATCATCTTAACCTTTAACGAGGAAAAGAATATTAAAGCTTGTATTGAGAGCGCTTTGAACTTCGCAGAGGAAATATTTGTTGTGGATTCTGGTTCTACTGATGCTACTTTGTCTATCTTAGAAAATTATCCTGTACAGGTTGTTCATCATCTTTTTGAAAATTATAGTCAACAAAGAAACTGGGCTATTCAACACTTACCTATTAGCACCCAATGGGTTTTAAATATGGATGCGGACCATCGCTTAACAGAGGAATTTAGAACAGAGGTTAGCGCTTTATTTAGCAAGCCTATTGCCGATGATATCCATGGATTTTTGGCGAGTAGGAAAACCATTTTCATGAACAAATGGATTAAATATGGCGGACACTACCCTACCTATCATGCAGTGCTGTTTAGAAAGGATAAGGGTTTATGTGAAGAAAAACTCTACGACCAACATTTTAAAGTGGAAGGTAAAACGCAAAAGCTTAAAGGGGATATTATTGATTTAATTACCGAATCTCTAAGTACTTTTACTTTAAGACACGATAAATGGTCAAATTTGGAAGCTTTTGAGCAGTTTCATCCGCCACAACATGGTGCTGTTATTAAAGGCTCTTTACAAGGTGAGAATCCTATTGCCAGAAGAAGGTATATGAAAAATTTATATGAGCGCTTTCCACTATTTGTAAGACCTTTTGTATATTTCTTTATCAGGTATTTTTTAAGGTTAGGTTTTTTGGATGGTAAAGAGGGCTTGATATTTCATTTTTTACAATGTTTTTGGTTTAGATTTTTGATTGATGCTAAAATCTATGAGCTTAAGAAACAACATGATGAACATTAATCATAAACTAGTGAAATTTGTATGGAGTCTGCTGCTGATTTACTTTGCTTTAGACTATTTTTTCGAGTTTTGGATTGGTATCTGCGCTCCGGGAGGTTTATATTGGGCTTTTGCTGATCAGCATTTAAATTTTATAGCCTGGTATAGGGATTTTTTAATCTCAGGCTCGCAAATGATTGCTGCCCTATGGGGTATCAAAAGTATTAGTAATGCTACTGCAATGCTCCTTATTGGGTATGGTGGAGTTAAAATTGTTTATAGCTGTTTGGGTTATGGTATTATCAGTTTACTGATTGCTTTTGGTATTGCAGTGCCTGATAAGCGCATCAAAAACAGGATACTGTTTATCGTGGGTAGTATTTTGCTATTTTCATTGTTTAATATGTTGAGGTTATTTGTAGTAGCTTTTTACGCCAAGAAAGTTGCTGGCATGCGGATAGACCATCACGATGTTTTCAACTGGATATGCTATATCATTATTTTTATAGGGATGTATTTTTGGATGAACACAAAGAATATCCATAACAGTAAAGCACATGTTGGAGAAAGTACAACTTAAAAAGAAATTTGATACAGGTAAGTTTGACCATAGAGCTTCTGTGCTTAAACAAGTCCTTTGGTATTTTTGTAGTGCCTTATTTTTTAGATCGGGTCTTATCCCTTTTAGCGTTGTTTTAGTGGCTTTATTAAGACTGTTTGGAGCTAAAATAGGTCGTGACGTAAGGATAAAACCTTATATCCATATTAAATTCCCTTGGAAATTAACTTTAGGAGACCATTCCTGGTTGGCAGAATGTTTTATTGAAAACTTGGATGATGTGTCTATTGGAGCGAATTGTTGCGTTTCCCAAGGTGCTATGCTGATGACCGGTAATCATGATTATAAAAGTAAAAATTTTGACTTGCTGACCCAGCCTATCATCTTAGAAGATGGTGTATGGATTGGCGCCAGAGCTATAGTTTGCCCCGGTGTTACCTGTAAAAGTCATGCTGTTTTGAGTATGGCTTCTGTAGCGCATCACGATTTGGAAGCTTATAGCATTTATCAGGGAGCCCCGGCTGTGAAGGTAAGGGAAAGGGTGGTGGGTTAGGTGGGTTAGTTTGTTAGGTGGTTGGTTGGTTAGGTGGTTAGTTTGTTGGGTGGTTAGTTGGTTAGGTGGTTTTTGAAAGTAGAAAGTA
>NZ_DLHN01000008.1:51382-51600 GCF_002483235.1 Pedobacter glucosidilyticus
AAAGTATAGAGTAGAAAGATTGTACGTCCCTGAATATGTTGATGTGTAGATACAAATAGAATTTTGGTATCGTAAAGAAGCGAACTTTCAGAAAAGTTCGCTTCTTTATTTTATGCTACTCGACATTGCTCAGGATGATAAATAAACCATCGCTTTGTTCATCGTAAGCAAAGTGAAGCTATCTCTTCATAGAGGTTATAACAGAGACTGCTTCGTAC
>NZ_DLHN01000036.1 GCF_002483235.1 Pedobacter glucosidilyticus
GGGAAGTAAGGCATAGGCTGGGTGAGCCACTTGCAAGCTGTAAGCTTTTTTTGTGAGATGTTTCACTCCGCTACCATTGACGTTTTTTATAATAATTTGATTATCAGAGGTATTTAATTTTGCAAACACGTTATTTCATATTGATTTATATGAAATATATTAGACCTCAACAAGGCGGAAGGAGAAGGTTGTATCATGCTCAACATGCAGTCATGCTGATGATAGGAAGTAAGGCATAGGCTGGATGGTCACATGCAAACTGTAAGCTTTTTTTGTGAGATGTTTCACTCCGCTAACAAGACGGAAGGAGAAGGCTTCACTACGTTTGCGATAAACAAAGTGACGGTGATGAGATGGCTCCATTGCATTTGTAATGAACTATGGAAATTACTTTTTAAAATTTGGATCATAATCTACCATCCACTCAATACCATATTTATCTCTAAACATACCAAAATAAGAGCCCCATGGACTATCAGTAATAGGCATTTCTATTTGTCCGCCTGCGGAAAGCCCGTTAAAAAGTTTATCTGCCTCTTCTTTACTTTCTGCACTAATGGCTATTTTACTTCTATTTTCGTTTTCGTTTACCGGGCCTAAACTTTCAGGAACATCATTACCCATTAAAATATTGTTTCCAATGGGCAGGGCAATATGTAGGATTTTATTTGCATCCTGTTCTGCCACCGGAAATTCTGGACTTGAAAGGTCTTTAAGGCGCATCACTCTTAAAAATTCGCCACCAAATACTGATTTGTAAAAATGAAAAGCCTCCTCGGCATTGCCATTGAAATTGATATGAGGATTGATTTGTGCCATGACTTTGTTTTTAGTTATTGGATTTTTTTGTTGTTTAGCTTTTTACGGGTTCATAATAAAATACGGTAACTCCTGATTTTAGTGATTTTGTTTTGTGGAGTTTTAAAAGCATCCGGTCTTTGATATCATCAAAAAGTTTTAAGCCTTTCCCTTCAATAATGGGATGAATACAAATTTGAAATTCGTCTATCAGTTTAGCGTTTAAGAGTTGAATGATTAAGCTACGGCTTCCAATAAGTATATCTTTTGTGGCTTGTTGTTTAAGTTCTAAAACAGTTTCTATAAGAGGCTTCTGAGCAATTTTTGCACTCTCCCAACCTGTATCTGTTAAGGTATTGGTAAAAATAAGTTTAGGAATTTTAGCTATGCTAGTGGCAAAGGTATCCATCGCTTTTTCTCCTGAGGGCTTTTTTAAGAGTTCTTGCCAAAACTGCATCAGCTGATAAGTTGTTCGCCCGTACAAGATCATACCCGCATGCGCTATTAGTTCTGCGTAATGCTGGTGTAGCTCTTCATCTGCAATACCTGTGGTATGGTCGCAAGTCCCGTCAAGGGTCATATTGAATGCTGCAATTACCTTCTTCATATTAGATATCTTTTTAGATGCTAGGTAAAAATGGTTTGCCTTTACCTGTATTTACAAAAGCGATTAAACTATCCGTAAAATTATGCCATCCATTTGCGCAAATATCATAACAAGCTATCTGAGGGCTTAGGCCAATATGGGTAAGTTGGATTTCTGTTTCTTTAGCTTTAGCTGCAATATCCCAAATAATTTTAGTGTTTATCCATTCTGTTTTATCTGCTAATTCTGGAATATCAAGAAGAGCGTTTGTTACCAACCAAACCACTTTTTGTTGAGAGATTAATTCTTGAACCAAAAGCGTTTTAAAAATAGTATCTCCAAAGCGTATGGTAAAAGTATCTCCTTGCTGGCTGGCACTCCCTTCGAACATGCTTGTCCACCATTGGGTAATTTCTTGGGTTAAGGCATGATAAACGGCAGCTGCTGTGGCCTGTGTACTTATGGTTTTCTTGAAGTTTTCCATATCATGATTTTCTGATAATTGTTAAAATAAATTTATAATCTTAGACTAAGCCTTCATACTTAACAAGACATCTTCCAGCTTATCAAAGTTTTCCTCGTTCTTATCTACCACAAAAGGTTTTAATTTTTCGCATTCTTCTGCAGTATCAAAAATCATTTTAAATACCAGTTTAGTTTGCTTATGGTTTATTTCTTCAAAGCTAGCTACAACTTGGAAAAGCGGTTTAGAATGTCTTTTCCATGCGATTAAAGAGGGTATTATAATTTCCACAAATTCGCACTCGTTAGCATAATTCCCCTTTTCTGGACCATGCATGATAAAACTCCACTTACCTCCAACACGGAAATCAAACTCATTAAAAGTATTGATAAACCCTTTAGGGCCCCACCATTTTTTAAGATACTGAGGATTGGCCCAAGCTTGAAAAAGGTTTTGTTGTGTAGCATTGAAAATTCTAGTGCTTACAATCTCTCGGTCTGGTGTAGTATGGAAAATATTTGCTGACATTTTTTATTTAGATATTAATTCCAAATCTCGTTCATTTCTGTGAGTATGATAGGCTTTCCATCGGTTACCACGATGGTATGCTCATGCTGTGCCATAAATCCTCCTTTATTTCCTACCATAGTCCAACCGTCTGAAAGGGTTTCTGCATAGGTTGACTTTGTGGCTATGAAAGTCTCAATAGCTACAACAGTATTTTTTCTAAACCTTGTGAGGTTAAAACGATCTTTGTAATTGGCTATTTCGCTTGGTTCTTCATGAAGGCTTCGTCCTACACCATGGCCTGTAAGATTTTTAATGACTTGGTAACCGCGTTTTTTGGCTTCTGTTTCTATCAGGTGCCCGATATCTGAAATACGGACGCCCCCTTTGATGTTATGGATAGCTTTATGTAATATTTGTTTGGAGGCATTGATGAGTGTTTGATGCTGATGAATATCTTCTCCTAAAACAAAGGAGTTCCCATTATCAGACCAAAAGCCGTTGAGTTCTGCCGAAACATCAATATTGATTAAATCACCTTCTTTTAATTTTCTTTGCTCTGAGGGTATACCATGACAAAATTCCTGGTTAACACTGATACAAGTATGCCCTGGGAACTGATAGGTTTTAAAAGGTGCAGAAAAGGCTCCAAAGTTGGCCAATATTTTCCCTCCAAAGTCATCTAATTCTTTGGTTGTCATGCCGGGTTGAGCATATTTACACATTTCTTTTAAAGTAAAGGCAACGGCTTCACTTACTTTTTTCATGCCTAAGAGCTCTGTTTCGTTGGTAATTGACATTTATTTTTAAGTTTTTATTTTGGTATCTCTTCTATTAAGATTTCTTTTCCTGCTTGGTCATCATAAGTACGGGTCATGTTATCCATACAAACTTCCCATTTTAGGACGCCCGCATCGGCACACCTACGTATAAAGGTAAGATAATTTGTTTTACCTTGCTGGTGCGCTAATCATTCTGCTTTAAATTCTTCGGGGTTTGGGCTAGCAGCAATAGCTAAAGCTTCATATTTTGCTGGTATGGTAAGGCTGTAGTGTTTACCTGCATGGTAGCCTTACAGCTGCCGGTTAAGTACGAAAGATAGCTTCATTTAATTAGGATGATAAGCTATTGATAACCCTTGCTGTGCAGGCTGTTTCGCATCATGACTATGGGTATCCTTCATTTTGGATAATGTATGGGCTGATTTGGATTGTTGATGCCGGAATGGGTAACAGGTTAAACTTTGGATGATTAAATCCGCTTAATCTTTGTTCAGCAATGCCCCACCTGCGCATATTGATAAATGAGACACCTTCCCGGCTCATTTCTTTTAAAGCAAGTTCATACAGTAAGGCTTCGGTTATATTTCCGCTTAAATTTTGCCTTTCTAAAAGTAGCGTGAGGCTTTCTGCTGCAGCATCTGGTTTCCCTAAGGCTAATTGTGCTTCAGCATACATCAGGTGTATTTCTGCCAATCTTAATAATGGAAAAGTAGGGCGGTTGTTTAAGAAATTTTTTAACGCAGTATTGGTAATATCTGCTAATTGCCATATCATTTCTTTGCTTCCGATATTAAAAACAGAGCTTTTATTTTCTAAGGTATATGCTTTGCTTAGGATGATGCTATGGGCGTAATCTCTTACTTGTTCATACTTTTTTTGATGAAGTGCTAACTTGGCTTTTAAAGCTTGTATCGTATAGGTATTTATTTCGGGGGTTTTGCCTAAAGGCTCTAAAACTGTATTTGCTGTGCTTAGGTCTGTATCTATATGCGTTATAATCTGTTGTTTATTGGTATTGGATAAAGGTGTGGTTATTACAGCAGCTGTTTCTGGTACCATCACAATATTTCCATAATAGTTTAATAGCGTTAAATAGGTATAGGCTCTTATGGTTTTTAAGCCAGCAAAGAGGTTGATCTTATCATTAAAATTTTCTGATTTTACCCTTAATAAATCATTGATAATGGTAATAACCTGATAGCCTTTATTCCAAACGTCAGCTACGCTATTGCTGCTTGGACTGAATTTGAAAGCATGAAAATCTGCATAAAAATTGTAACCAGCCTGGCTAGCTTGTTGCGGAGATGCCTCATTACTTAGCAAAGCATCCATTACCAAAACACTTTTCTGAAAGACATCTAAACGTTGTTTTACCTGATTATACCCGACTTTAAATTCAGACTCGGTAATTGTTCTTTCTTCTAGTTCACCTGTTTCTGGGTAGGTGATGCCTATAGCCTTTTCTATAACATGTACCACTCCGCTGTTTCCTGAAAAAACGGCATGTTCAACAATTGCTATATCATTTACTTTTACAACACCCCCTATACTACTGATATTAAGTGTTTTGCCACTTAAGGCTGTAAGGGTGGTTTTGCTACGCAGATCTGCCAAGGTGTATTTACCTTTTACAATATGGTCTTTAAGTTGTTGTTCTGTATAAACGATATGGAGTGCAGTAGTATTGTTATTGATTGTGATATTGAAATCCTGAGGGGCAAATATGGTTATACCACCTTCTGTTTCAGCAGCATTGAGCAAAAGTTCTTTTAATGAACCATTAAAATCACTAATATTTATGACTTTGTCCAGTTGGTTAACTACCTCAGGCAGTAGCCTATCTGGTTCTGGATTGGCGTTATTCTCTTTTTTATCACAAGAAATGGCAAACAAAGTGACCAATAGTAAAATAGGTAGCAGTTTTTTCATGATTTTATAAATAGAATTATAAAAGTATATAATTTCTATTATTTCTGACCGTGATATTTTACATTTCTTTGGATAATCTGGATTTCTTTGTTTTTACATTTGTTATATTAATTTAATATAAAGTTGTGGATAGTTAATTACTTTAATACTTCTCTGGAAATTACTACTTTTTGTATTTCTGAAGTTCCTTCATAAATCTGGGTTATTTTGGCATCACGCATTAAACGTTCTACATGATATTCTTTAACAAAACCATAGCCGCCATGTATTTGTACAGCTTCTACAGTGGTGTGCATGGCTACTTCAGAAGCATATAATTTGGCCATAGCACTAGCTTGTGCGTAGGGTTGTCCACTATCTTTTAACCAAGCAGCTTTTAAAACCAGCAATCGGGCGGCTTCAATTTGGGTAGCCATATCAGCCAATTTAAAGGCTATTGCCTGATGATTGGCAATGGGTTTACCAAAAGTTTTACGTTCTTTAGCGTATTGGGTAGCCAGTTCAAATGCACCTGAGGCAATACCCAAAGCTTGTGCTGCTATGCCTATTCTGCCGCCATCCAAGGTTTGCATGGCAAATCTAAAACCAAAACCATCCTCGCCAATGCGGTTAGCTTTAGGTACTTTAACATCGCTAAACATTAAAGAGTGTGTATCTGAACCTCTGATGCCTAATTTATTCTCTTTAGGACCAATGGTGAAGCCCTCCATCCCTTTTTCAACAATTAAAGCATTGATACCATGACTGCCTTTACTAGCATCGGTTTGTGCCATTACCAAATATGTTGAGGCCGAACTACCATTGGTAATCCAGTTTTTGGTTCCGTTTAACAAATAATAATCGCCCATATCTATGGCAGTTGTATGTTGCGAGGTGGCATCAGAACCTGCCTCTGGCTCAGATAAACAAAAAGCACCTATCACTTCGCCTCTGGCTAAAGGCTTCAGGTATTTTTCTTTCTGCTCTGGAGTACCAAACTTTTCTAAGCCATAGCAAACCAAAGAATTGTTTACAGACATGATAACGGAGGCGGAGGCATCTACTTTAGATAGTTCTTCCATTACTAATACATAAGAAATGGTATCCATACCGGCTCCGTCGTAATCAGGGCTAACCATCATACCCATAAAACCAAGCTCGGCCATTTTCTTAATTTGCTCTGCCGGGAATTTTTGATGTTCGTCTCGTTCTATTACACCAGGTTTTAATTCATTTTGCGCAAAATCTCTTGCCGCCTGCTGAATCATGATATGTTCTTCTGATAATTGAAAGTTCATCATAAACCATTTATTTTTTGATAATGAATAGCTAAGGCCTAAAGCCATAGGTTAACCCTTACAAGATAATAATTATTATGCAAGCATAGTAAAAATAAATAAAAAATTTACGTTTTTATTTAAGCAGGAGCAATAAGATGAAATGATGAATATGGAATTATCATTAAAATACATGAGCCTGTTTAACAAAGACTCATGATGTTTATAGCTTTTAGGTTTAAATTTTAATATTTTTTATACAAATCGAATAAAATACATCTATCCCAGGTGGAGAGTATAGGGAAGAGGTCCGTTTTAGTAAAATGTCTTTTAAAGGCTATAATTGCAGCCGCCATATCTGTGGTATCATATCCAATTCTTCTTAAGGCTGCTTCTTCGTCAAAATTTGCAGGTGGTGGTAAATCTGGTAAGTCATACCATAAGCCAAAGCCATTTTTTGCCAATGTATCCCAAGGGAAAAATATACTTGGATCTGCTTTTCTTTTGGGTGCTATATCACCATGACCTATGAAATTTGCTGTTGGTATATTATAATCTTTTTTGAGTTTGGCTAATAATAACAATAGGGTATTGATTTGTGCATCACTAAAAGGTTCGTTGCCATTATTGTCTAGCTCTATTCCTATAGAACATGAATTCATATCGGTTATATTACCCCATTTACCTGAGCCAGCATGCCAGGCCCTAAGCTCATCATTTAACATCTGGACTAAAAAACCATCTCTACCAATAACATAGTGGGCACTTACTTGCGTAAACTCCAGAGTAAAAGTTTTAATGGTTTGCGCTAAAGAATCTTGTGCGGTATGATGTATAACTACGTAAAAGGGCTTGCGAGCCCCGAAGTTTACTGTAGGAATATAAGAAGATGGTATTGGATTGCCTTGGGTATCTAACAAAAGCGGAGCGGGGTTAACTACAATACTTGTGGTTACTTCTTCCATTTTTGCGTTTTGTATTTTTTCTGCTTGTTTGTACGGTTTTGGAGAACAAGAGATAAATACTAATAAAAATAAAATTGCGAAATACTTCATACTTATAAATGGTGCAAATATATCATTTAACCCATGATTTTGATGTTAAAATAATTGGTTTTGGCAAGGTATTGGCTTATACTAGTTTAAGAAACAAAATCTTAAGAAAAATGGAAAACAAATCGAAAATTGCAGCAATAGTAGTAGCTGGTATTGCTGCTGGAGCAGCAGCATGGTATTTTACACGGTCTGAAAGTGGTAAACAAAACTGGTCTGCTTTGGTGGATGGCGTTAAAGACCTTACAGATCATTTAAAGCGTGTTGCTTCTAAACAAGCCGATAAGGTAAATGATTTATCTAAAGAAACTTCAGATTATTTAGTAGCTAAAGCCCATGAAGCTTCTAACTTTTCTGACGATACATTAAGTAATATTTCTGCAAAAGTAGCTAAGGAGGCTAAAACCTTATCTTCGTAGTTTTTAGAGAAAAACCTTAAAGGTGATATTTATTGCATTGAGCGGGGTCGACATCTTGGTTGATTTCATCAGCTAAAGTCTCGACTCGCTCCATGATAATAAGAATTGAGGCCTAACATTAGCTTTTTAAAACTTAATCAAGATTTTGCCTATATGTGTGCTGCTTTCCATAAGTTGGTGTGCTTGTGCAACATCACGATAATCAAAAACCTTAAAGATAACGGGCTTTATTTTCTTATCATGAAAAAGAGGCCACACGTATTTTTGAATTTCATGAGCTAGAAAGGCTTTGAATGCTGTTTCTCTGGTTCTTAAAGTACTCCCTGTAATGGTTAAACGCTTTTGCATTACTTTAAGAATATCCAATTCTGCTTGCCTGCCTTGCATGGCATTGATATAAACTAAGCGTCCTTCGGCAGCTAAGATATTAATGTTTTTTGGTAAATAGCTCCCCCCAACCATGTCTAAAATAACATTAACACCTGTTTCTTTCAGTAAAAATTCAAAATCTTGTTCTTTATAATGGATAGCCATGTGGGCTCCTAAAGCTATACAAGCCTGGCATTTTTGTGAGGAGCCAGCAGTAATCATTACCTGACAACCAAATACTTTAGCTAGCTGTATAGCCATTACGCCAATACCGCTAGAGCCGCCATGTATTAAGACTTTGTCTCCGGATTTTAATTGCCCCAGTATAAAAAGATTGTACCATACGGTAAAAACAGTTTCTGGCAGTGAGGCCGCCTCTGCTAATGTTAAACCTTGCGGAATGGTTAAACAACAGTCTTCTTTAGCAACGGCATACGCTGCATAAGCACCACCAGTTACCAAAGCACAAACGTGTTGGCCTATTTTGTATTTTTTAACTGCAGCACCACAGGCTATAATTTCGCCAGCGAGTTCTAAACCGGGGATATCTGCTACAGCACCGGTGGGGGCTGGATATTTTCCTTGACGCTGCATGATATCTGGACGGTTAATACCAGCAGCAGCAACTTTTATCAATACTTCATCATCTGCAAAGGTGGGGATAGGTCTTTCTTCTATTTTTAGAACCTCCGGACCACCATATTCTGTAATAACTACAGCTTTCATATTTAATTATAATAAAGGGTTACTTGCTATAAGCTTTATTAATCTAAATGGTGTTGCATTTGTAAGGTAGTCTTTAACGCCTTCATGCTCGCACTGTTCGAGCTGATTGATATCTGCTAATGATATTTTCTCATAAGCCATAGACCAATCTGGAAAATGCCGAGCCATAGCTGGTCCCTCTGCTACTACTTTTAAGGCGATAATTCTTTTATCTCTTTCTATATCACTAAAAATACTTTTTACAGCTTGTTCATTACCTTCTAGCAATTGTATAAAAGTACCTTCTACATATAAAAGTTTACCTGTTACCTGATGATTTGCATTTTTCTCTCTTGCTTGTTTAAGGAGATCTTCTAAATCTTCCTTTTTAAAAGGAAAAGATTCGTAAGCAAAATATATTAAATAGTACATAAGTTTCAAAAAATCTTTAAAGGTAAAATTCTTAGAGTTGTATTTATAGGCTAAATGATTTATAAAATAGCTGTATTGCCTTTAAAAACTTTCTTTATGAATGTAAAGGCAAAAAAAACTAAAAAAAATGAAACGCAGTGTAACAGATTGATGATTGATGCCGTTATGTCTAAACAAATCTATCTGAAACTAAAAAATATAATTATGTATAACATTAAAAAAATTACCTCTGCTAACCGTTTATCTTTCATGAAGACCATGATGATAGCTGGCTCATTATTAACGCTAACCTCATGTTTGAAAAATGATGATGATTTTACTCCGCAGCAAGTGGCCGCTGTTAGTGTTTTTCATGCATCGCCAGGTACGCCAGCTTTTAACTTTGTAACCGACCGTGGTACCGGAAACGGCCCTTTTGCTTTTGGTCAAAGAACTTTATATAGTTTATTTAGTGCCGGACAACGTAAGGTTAGTATACGTAAAGTTGGAGGAACACAAGATACCTTAAGAACAGGAACTTTAAATTTGGAAGCTGATAAATATTACTCTGTTTATGTTGTAGATGCTGCGCCTAATCCAAATTTCTTGGTTATTAAAGATTCTTTATCCAGTCCGGCGGCGGGTAAAGCAAAAATCAGGTTTATCAATTTAAGTCCTGATGCTGGAAATTTAAGTTTAACAACTGGTACAGATAGTGTTTTATTTAACGCTACGGCGTATAAAACACATACCCTATTTAATGAAATACCGGGCAATAAAAATTATGCTTTTAAAATTAAGCTTAATGATACCCAAAAAGCTATCAAAGAAAATATAGAGATTAAATCTGGTAGAATATATACCATTTGGGCCAGAGGTTTGGATAATACCACCAATGATACGCTAAAAACTTCTATACAAGTAAGCGAACATTTGAGTGATTTTTAAATTATAGCGAGTAATAACTTGCTACTGAGATTTTATTTTGTCGGGCTGACTGCTTGTTGCACACGCAAGTATTTCAGCCCGACAAAGAAATGATGGTTTTAAGGCAAGCTCTTTTATTTTTCATTTAAAAATCGAATAAATCTCCTAGGAAAGAGTCTTTCTTTTTCTTTCTATAATCATGATGTTTATAGTCATGATGTTGAGTTCTATGATGATCGTTTTGTTGAGGAGGACGTTCAAAAGCTACCGAACGTTCAATAATTTTATCTAATTCGCCACGGTCTAGCCATACGCCACGGCACTCCGGACAATAATCTATTTCTACACCGCTTCTATCGGTAATTAAAAGGTTAACATTGCAATTAGGACATTTCATGGTTCAATAGCTTGGTTAAACAAAATCATTAAACGTTTGCTTAAGCTATTTGTTTCTTTTATATGGTAATTTTAAATAGTATCGTTGTAACAGTAGCTCTACGTAAAGCCTTTAACAGAAAGGGTAATACCCTGTTTAAAAGTGTAGCAGCTTGGCTTATGACTTAAATGTATTTTGAAAATATAAAACCTCAGGCATGGTATTTCACTGATTTATATTACTTTAGTAATAGCTTGATCTATAGCTGCAACTGACCATTTTAACCTGTTATCACCATGAACCTGAAAAAATTATTAGTCTTTTTAGTTTTTTGTTATGCAAGTACTTCTGTTTTAGCACAACCCATATCGCAAGATGAAAAAATGAAATGGTGGCGTGAGGCTCGTTTCGGTATGTTTATTCATTTTGGGGTTTATGCACAAATGGCAGGAGAGTACAAAGGGCATCAACAAGCTAAAGGTGGAGCCGAGTGGATTATGAATAGGATGAAAGTACCGGTTTCAGAATATAAAGAAGTTGCCAAACAATTTAATCCAGTAAAATTTAATGCTGATGAATGGGTTAAAATGGCAAAAGATGCAGGGATGAAATATCTGATTATTACAGCTAAACATCATGATGGCTTTGCTCTATTTGATTCTAAAGCGAGTGATTGGGATATTATGGATGCAACGCCATACAAAAAAGACTTGTTAAAACCCTTAGCCGATGCGTGTAAGAAATATGGAGTGAAATTAGGTTTTTACTATTCTCAAGCTCAAGATTGGGTAAATCCGGGAGGTTCTGCAGCCAGGAAATTAATGGCAGAAGGTTGGCCTAATCCTGATAGCACAAAGATTGATGATTATACGAAGGAACATAAAGGGCACTGGGACCCAGCACAGGAAACCAGAACATTTGCGCAATATATTGATGAAGTTGCAGTTCCACAGGTAAAGGAATTGATGACGAATTATGGCGATATAGCCGTTTTATGGTGGGATACGCCTACAAATATGACTGATGAAGCTGCTCTAAAATTACAGGAACAGTTAAAAAAGCAACCTCATATTATTACTAACGACCGTTTAAAAAGACCAAATTTTCCTGGAGATACCAAAACACCTGAACAAAAAATCCCTGATTTAAGCGAGCTAGATGGTAAAGATTGGGAAACTTGTATGACCATGAATGGTACTTGGGGTTTTAGAAATTCTGATACCCGGTGGAAATCATCAGAAACGTTAATTCGGAATCTGGTTGATATTGCATCCAAAGGAGGAAACTATTTATTAAATATAGGTCCAAAACCAGATGGCTCTTTCCCTGATGCCAGTGTAGAACGCCTAAAAGATTTAGGTAATTGGATGAAAATTTATAGCGAAGCCATTTATGCTACAGAAGCCAGTCTGCTACCAAGCCAAAATTGGGGTCGTGTTACCAGAAAAACACAAAACGGAAAAACTACGCTTTATCTTTCTGTATTTGGTTGGCCAAAAGATGGTGTATTAAACATCAATGGTTTAAATCAAGAAGTGATATCAGCAGGAATGCTGCAAAATGGCGAAAAACTGAAATGGGATAAAAATGGCAATCAAGTAACCATAAAAATACCATCACAGGCACCGCATGCCGTGGCAAGTGTTATAAAAGTTGAAGTAAAAGGCGAAATGAAAACTTGGTTTGGAGAATCAGGGAAAGAGAAAATGAAAACAGGGGCTCTTGACTAAGTGGCTTTGAGGTGAAAAAGTATCAGGCTGATTGGTGTAAGTTATATTATTTTTTACGCCAATCAGCCTGATACACAATTCTATTTAAACTTACCCATCAGGGCTTTTAGCTTATGCTGCATATCGGTTTCAGCATCTTTTTGTACTGGCTTTTTAAACCCTTCTTTATTAACAGTTTTTTGATTTAAAGCTGGCTTATCTGCCTTTTTTATCGGGCTTGTATTACCCTTCATGCTTAATGCTATACGCTTACGGGCAACATCAACTTCTGTAACGGTAACTTCTACCCTTTGCTGTACTTTTACAACTTCGTTAGGATTTTGTATAAACCTATCGGCCATTTGGCTCAGGTGTACTAAACCGTCTTGATGAACGCCAATATCTACAAAGGCACCGAAATTTGTTATGTTAGTTACTATGCCTGGTACTTTCATCCCTACCCTTAAATCTTCAATTTTATTAATTCCATCGGCAAAAGTGAAAGATTCAAATTGCTCACGTGGGTCTCTCCCCGGTTTGGCAAGCTCGGCTAAAATATCTTTTAGTGTTGGCAAACCTACCTCATCAGAAATGTACTTTTGTAGGTTTATCTGCTTTCTTAAAGCATCGTTCACTAATAAATCTTCCACTTTACAGCCCAAATCTTTAGCCATTTGCTCTACCAATGCATAACGCTCTGGATGCACCGCACTGCCATCTAAAGGATGTTCGGCATTTCTGATTCTTAAAAATCCAGCCGCTTGCTCAAAAGCTTTATCGCCCAAACGAGCAACTTTTTTTAATGATTCTCGGTTTTTAAAAGCTCCATGCAGGTTTCTATATTCTACAATGTTTTGAGCCAATTGCGGACCAAGTCCTGATACATAGGCTAAAATTTGTTTAGAAGCGGTGTTTAGCTCTACCCCAACGGCATTAACGCAACTTATAATGGTATCATCTAAAGAAGTTTGCAACTTATTTTGGTCAACATCATGTTGGTATTGCCCAACACCAATAGATTTAGGGTCTATTTTAACCAACTCTGCTAATGGGTCCATTAATCTTCTTCCAATAGAAACGGCTCCCCTTACGGTGATGTCATGATCTGGAAACTCTTCTCTGGCAACTTCTGAAGCCGAGTAGATAGAAGCTCCGCTTTCATTAACCATCACCACCTGTACATCTTTTAAACCTTGCTTACGTACAAATTCTTCGGTTTCTCTACTTGCTGTTCCGTTACCAATAGCAATAGCTTCTATTTCATATTTATGAACCAAGTAAACCAAAGTTTGCTCGGCTTCTTTTAAATTTCCGGCTCCTGTAAAAGGATAGATGGTGGTATTTTCTAATAATTTGCCTTGTTTATCTAAGCAAACTAATTTACAGCCTGTTCTAAAACCAGGGTCTAAGGCTAAAACATTTTTTTGCCCCATTGGCGCTGCCAATAATAACTGACGAGCATTTTCTGCAAACACTTTTATTGCTTCCTCATCGGCTTTTTGCTTAGACAATAACCTGATTTCTGTTTCCATACCAGGCTTTAGCAATCTTTTGTAACCATCTTCTATGGCTAGTTTTACTTGCTGAGATTTTGCGTGGTTAGCCTTGATGAAAAGTTTTTCTAAGAGTTCTATAGCATCTTCTTCTGGAGGTAAAATATCTAATTTTAAGATGAGTTCTTTCTCCCCTCTACGGATAGCCAAGATACGGTGTGATGGAGCAGTTTTTAAGGGCTCTTCCCACTCAAAATAATCTTTGTATTTGATGCCTTCCTCTTCTTTACCTTTAAAAACTTCTGCTTTTAAGGTTGCTTTCTCCCAAAATAAATCTCTCATTTTAGCTCTCGCATCAGCGTTTTCTGCTATGAGCTCTGCTATAATATCTCTTGCGCCTTGCAAAGCATCGGCAACAGCCAAAACACCTTTTTCTTCATTGATATATTGCTCTGCTTCTAACTCAGGGTCGTTTCTATCTTGTTCTAAAACACTTAAGGCTAGGGGCTCTAAACCTTTCTCGCGGGCAACCGATGCTTTAGTTTTACGTTTAGGTTTATAAGGCAGGTAAATATCCTCTAAAACAGCCATGGTAGCTGCTTCTATAATTTGCTTTCTTAAATCATCGGTTAATTTACCTTGCTCATCAATAGATTTAAGAATAGCTTCTCGTCTTTTATCAAGTTCTCTGAGCTGCTGTATCCTGTCTCTGATGGTAGCTACCTCAACTTCGTCTAAACTTCCGGTAAGTTCTTTACGGTATCTGGAAATAAAAGGTACTGTTGCACCTTCGTCTAATAAGGCTAAAGTTGCATCAACCTGTTTGGTACCAATACTTAGTTCCTGCGCTACAAGCTGTATATGTTGGTCTCTCATGTAAATTTTATTAGTCTACGAAGTTGTAAAAAACTGTAGGTAGCGCAAAATAAAATTCCTAACAAAAAGGGGTAGGGATGATAAAGGTAAGTATGGGTGTAAATATCAAAAAAAATGGTCAGCATAAGATCCTGACCATCATTTAATTTTTACCTTAATTAATCTGTTTTAGTTGATGATAATCTTTCTAAAGGCTAGCTTTCCCTCGCTTTCTACCTTAAGAAGATAGACACCTGCATTTAAGCTATTTGTTTCAAGCTCTTGCTTTCCTTTTAAGCTGTTTTTGTTTAAAACTGATTTACCGGTTATGTCTATAAGTTCAATATCATAAGTATCAGAAAACATTACGGTTAAGGGATTTCCTGTCTCTACAGGGTTGGGGTAATAGGCAAAACCAGCAAATTTTGGATCTTCTTTAACCGAAGTAGAGAAATAAGTAAAATCATCAGAATAGGTACTGCAACCTCCGTTATTCTTAATTTCAACTGCGTAAAACCCTGTATTTTGAATAGGGAAGGAATTTGAAGTAGCACCAGCAACAGGGGTTCTGTTAAAATACCATTGATAGGTAGCACCGGCAACTGTAGGTGTTGTTAACGTATTGCTATTTGCAGCCCTGTTGATGATTGGCTTTGTTGGTTGAGCTGCAACTGTAATATTTTTTGAAATGGTAGAGCCGTTACATACGCCACCAGTAATAGCTACGGAAATATTGATGATGGCGCCAACAGTATTTGGGATAAGAACTGTATACTGCGTATCTGAAATTCTGCTACTAGAGGCTCCTGTGATTGTCCAGCTATAAGAAGTGGCACCTGTTGCACCATTAATGGTGTAGGTAATGATGTTATCTGAGCAGGCACTATTACTTGTAGGATTTGATGTTGCAGCCGTAATAGTTGCTGTACACTGCGCTTTGGCAGCTAAATGAGTTATAGAAATGAATATTATAACAAGTAAATTTTTCATCATACTTAGGAAAATTGCTAGGTAAATATATCAAAAATACATGGTTTAATACGTAGTAATGTCATTTAGGTTCTATCAAACTTATTAAAAACTATTTTTTTACTAATTTTACAGCATGAAATTACCCATTGTTGCATACGGAGACCCTGTTTTAAAAAAAGTTGCTTTGGATATCCATCAAGATTATCCAGATTTAAATGTGTTGATAGAAAACATGTTTGAAACCATGTATGCGGCTAGTGGTGTAGGTTTAGCTGCTCCACAAATAGGTTTACCCATTAGGCTTTTTGTGATAGATGCTACACCTTTTGATGATGATGAACCCGAATTAAGTAATTTCAAAAAAGTATTTATCAATGCCCGTATTTTAGAAGAAACTGGTGAGCCTTGGAAATTTAACGAGGGTTGCTTAAGCATCCCTGATGTTAGGGAAGATGTAAGTAGAAAGCCTGAAATTGTTGTATCTTATTACAATGAAAACTGGGAGTTAAAAGAAGAAAGCTTTAAAGGCTTAGCAGCAAGAGTTATACAACACGAGTATGACCATATAGAAGGCAAGCTTTTTACAGATCGTATTAGCCTGTTGCGTAAAACGATGCTAAAAAATAAATTAGAATCTATCTCTAAAGGAGCTGTTAAAGTGGCTTATAAAATGAGATTTCCCTCTTTAAAGAAAAAAAGATAAGGTTTATCACCTTATCTTTTGTTTCTCTCTTTATTACCTTCTGTTATTTGTTTGATAAGCGCTCCCCATGCAAATGGGTTTAACAGAGGATTGGTTTGAACCATATTTTTGTTGGTTAAACCAATATGGTTATTCTGAAAATTAAAAGACTGCATTTCTGTACCGTCTCTGGGTAAAGAAACATATAAATCTTTAAGGCTTTCGCTGGAAAGGTTCTTTTTTGCTATTTCTAAATCATCATCAGCAAATTTCATGGTTAAGAAATCTCTCTTAAATTCATCATAACTTGCCCAAGGAAATACCCTTACTGTAGGCAACATGATATTGTCTGATTTCATTTTAATAACAGCTGTAAATTTCCTCTCGGTAAGATTTTTTGGTATCACCAATACCAATTTTTTATATCCAACAGAAGAAAACTGTATGCTATCTCCCTCATGGGCAACAAAGGAGTAATAACCTTTATAATTAGCCGAATAAGTCTTTTTTTCTGATAGATTATTTAACGTTACATAAGGAACCACAGTATTACTATCAATGTCATAAATAACTCCAGAAAATTGCACCAAAGGTTTTGCCTCCCTTTGTGCAAAAGTAGCTGTAGCTAAAAAACAAAGTATGGTTACTAAGATGTTCCTCATTATTTTTAAATAAAAATATTAAAAGCTTCTTAATTTATCTGTTAAATAGTGTTAAAGAAAAAAGCCTTTATCTTTTAACGATAAGGCTTTTTATATGTTTTAAAATAAATTGTAAAATTATTGAAGGTTTGCTGGCAATACAGCCGCGGGGTCATCCATTGCTGTTAGGTTAATAGCCTCAACCGCGGTTATAGCTGGGACTGCCTTTTTAACTGCTTGTTCTATACCGGCTTTTAAGGTCATGATACTCATTGGGCAAGAACCACAAGAACCTAGTAGTTTTAATTTAACGATATAATCATCTGTAATTTCTTCTACGGATACATTCCCACCATCAGCTTCAAGATACGGTCTTATGGTATCTAATGCTGCTTCTACTTCGTTCCTTAAATTCTCTTTCGGGTCCATTATTGATAATTTTTTTTAAAAATAACAAAATCAAAAGAAAAATTATGCTTTTGCCATGTCATTTTTAATTGCCAATTGTTGTGCTACTTTTTGTGCAAGCTGGATGTATGCCTGCGCTACCAAACCTTTATCGGCTAAAATAATAGGTTCTCCATTATCTCCTGCTTCGCTTACACTTTGTACCAAAGGTAATTCGCCAAGGAAGGGTACATTATACTTATCTGCCATTTGCTTACCACCATCTTTACCAAAAATATAATATTTGTTATTTGGCAGTTCGGCAGGCGTGAAATAAGACATATTTTCTACCACACCTAAAATAGGTACGTTAATGCTATTCATCATAAACATGCCAATTCCTTTAGTGGCATCGGCCACAGCTACTTGTTGTGGTGTAGTTACAATAACCGCCCCAGCTATAGGGAAAGTTTGGGTAATGGTGATATGAATATCGCCTGTACCGGGTGGCAAATCAACAATCAGATAGTCTAATTCTCCCCAATCAGCATCGTTAAAAAGCTGTTTCACAGCAGTAGAAGCCATTGGACCCCTCCATGGAACGGGTTGACCTGGATCTGTAAAAAAGCCGATGGATAATAGTTTGATGCCATATTTTTCTATAGGCTCTATGCTGGTTTTTCCATTAACCTCGCTTGCATTGGGTTTGGCATCTTCTAAGCCAAACATGATAGGTACTGATGGTCCATAGATATCAGCATCTATCAAGCCTACTTTGGCACCAGTTAAGCTTAAACCTATGGCTAAATTTGCTGCAACGGTAGATTTCCCTACTCCGCCTTTACCTGAGGCTACTGCGATGATATTTTTAATTTGTGCAGAAAACTGTGTTTTAGGTGTGGTTACACGACTTGTCATGTGGATGTTGAGTACCGCATCTTGACTTACAAAATGTTTAATCGCATTTCTACAAGCGTTTTCTAAAATGTCTTTCATAGGACAAGCCGGCGTTGTAAGTACTACAGAAAAACTGATGTTATAACCATCAATCACCAGGTTTTCTATCATATTAAGTGTCACCAAATCTTTCTTCAAATCTGGATCTTCTACATTTCTTAAAGCATCTAATACTTGTTCTCTAGTAAACATCGTTTTGTAATTTCCAGTAAAATTAACAAAAGGCTTATAATTAAAATTTTGTTTCGGTGCTGTTTTTGAGATAATTTGGCGTGTTCAATTTTTATATCAAAAGATTTTAATATTTTTCAAAATATTATATGAGATTTTTAACAGGAAGATTTAAGCAATTTAAACACAAAAAAACGGTCTTGATTGCCCTTTCTGTTGTGTTTTTGATGATTGTTGCGGGTGGTATTATAGCTTATTTGAAGCGGGAAGCTTTACTAGAACAAGTAGTTAATAAAGCGGTTAACAAAGCAAAATCAAAGTATAATTTAAATGTAAAAATTGGTTCCTACGCCTTTTCTGGCTTAAGCACTGTACATTTTAGTAACATTACGGTTATACCAGAGGAAAGAGATTCTTTAGCAAATATTACCGATTTTACGGTGGGTATAAAACTTTTTCCACTTCTTTTCGGGGATATTAAGATATCTGAACTGAAGCTTAATCATGCGCTTATCTCTTTGGTAAAGAGAGATAGTATAAGCAACTACGACTTCTTATTTAAGAAAGATACCACTACAAAAACAGAGAAAAAAGAGGTTGACTTGGCAGATTTAGCCCATAAACTTATTCACCAGGCATTAGATAAAATACCTGATGATATGGCTATCCAAGATTTTAAAATCACCTATAAAGAAGATACTACACAATTAAGTATTCTAACAAAAACAGCAACTATCATAGATAATGATGTAAAATCTACCATCTTGATTAATGATAATTTAGCAACTTGGCATGTAGACGGTACAGCAGAGCCTAGCGACCAACAACTTGATTTAAAACTTTATGCCAACAATAAAAAGGTGGAATTTCCTTACTTGGAAAATAAATATGGCTTAAAACTAAATTTTGACACTGTACGAACTGTGATGAGCAGCGCAGAAAAATCAGGCTCTGATTTTGAGATTACCGGTAATTGGTCGGTCAAAAATTTATTGATTAACCACCCAAAAATTGCAGCTAATGATATCATTGTACCTGATGGAAGCCTAGATGCCAAATTGATTATCGGGAAAAACAGTGTTGCGGTTGATAGTAGTTCGGTAGTGCATTTGGGTAAAGCTAGCATTCATCCTTTTGTAAAACTTACCTTGGGAGAACATAAAATTTACGAGCTTAAGTTAAATACCGAAGAACAAGACGCACAAGAAATTTTTAATGCTTTTCCGCATGGCTTGTTTGAATCTTTAGAAGGTATGCAAGTAAAAGGTAAATTAAAGTATGATCTTAACTTTTATTTGGATAGCAAAAAACCAGATGATGTTGTTTTTAGCTCTTCTTTAACCGCTAGTCCTGATTTTAAGATTACGAGATTTGGTAAAACCAATTTCCAAAAAATTAATAAAGAGTTTGTATATACGCCTTATGAAAAAGGCAAACCTGTAAGAAATATCATCGTGGGACCGCAAAATCCAAATTATGTACCTATACAGGATATTTCTCCAAATATTAAAAATGCTTTATTGACTTCAGAAGACCCATCTTTTTACTCGCACAATGGTTTTGTTGAGGAATCTATCAGGCAATCTATTGCTACTAATTTTAAAGCAAAATCTTTTAAAAGAGGTGGTAGTACCATTTCAATGCAATTGGTAAAAAATATCTATTTGAACAGGCAAAAAACTTTAGCTCGAAAAATTGAAGAAATACTAATTGTTTGGTTGATTGAGCATGAAAAACTGAGCTCGAAAAATCGGATGTATGAGGTTTATTTAAATATTATTGAGTGGGGCCGAAATGTTTATGGCATTAGCGAAGCGGCTAATTATTATTTTGGTAAGCACCCATCGCAATTGAGCATTGGTGAGGCTATTTACCTGGCTTATATTGTACCTAAACCAAAATCTTCTTTATATGCCTGGCAGGCAGATGGCAGTTTAAAACCGTATTTAAGAGGCTATTTCAACTTGATTGGCGGCTTAATGGCGAGAAGAGGTTATACCCAAGCAGATTCTAGCGTTTACGGATATTATGGCGTACGGTTAAGGGAAAGTTTAAGACTACAAATAGCTCCTTCTGATACCATTCCGGATAGCCTAGCGCAAGATGATGAGGCTAATCTTTTTAATCTTTTTAAAATTAAAAAAGATACTACTATTGTACCCAAAGAAAAGTTTCTAAAGCAAATTTTTGAACCTAATGCGAAGGATACAACTACTAAATCTGCAAAAGAACTAAGACAAGAACGCAGACAAAAGAGAAAACAAGGCTTAAATAATTAGTTTTTTAGATTTTTTAAAACCAATAGGTATAATTTTTATTAATAAATAGGGGTTTAAATTATTTTAAAAAATTTATTATGGAAAAACATACTTACCAAACTGGTATTATAGGAAATTGCTCTTATTTAGCTCATGTACATAAAAACACCAATATCACTTGGTTATGTTGGCCTAGATTTGATAGTTCTTTTGTTTTTGGAAGTATGCTAGACAGTAAAAAGGGTGGTGAATTTTCTATCATGCCTTCTTCTGAATATACTTCTAAACAGTACTATTTAGAAAATACCAATGTATTGTGTACTGAAATTACGACAGCTAGTGGTAGGTATAAAGTAACAGATTTTGCCCCTCGTTTTCAACAATTTGAAAGGTACTTTAAACCTTTGATGTTGATTAGGAAGGTACAACTTCTAGAGGGTAACCCTCATATTAAAATAAAATGCCAGCCTGTTTATGATTATGGAAAAAGTGAACTAGAGGTTATCAGAGGCTCAAACCATATCGAATATATAGGCTGTGGTGAAAAGATAAGATTATCCACCAATGCCCCGCTTTCTTATATTTTAGAAGACCAATACTTTATTCTTAAAGATACTTTATACCTGTTTTTAACATTTGGCGAGCCTTTGGAAGGCCCTATACAAACCACAGCAGATAGGTTCTTAAACCAAACCATCAGTTATTGGAGAACGTGGATAAAACGTTCATCAATAGGAGATTTTTATCAAGAACAGGTGATAAGATCGGCCTTAGCCTTAAAAATACACCAATATGAAGATACCGGAGCCATTATTGCCGCAAGTACCACCAGTTTACCTGAATTTCCGGGGAGTGGCCGAAATTGGGACTATAGATTTTGCTGGTTAAGAGACACTTATTATGTCATTAATGCGCTACACCATATTGGCCATTTTGAAGAGACAGAGAAATACTTTGATTATATTACTGATATATCTTTTGAAGAAGGTTTACGCTATCAACCGCTTTACAGTATATCCAGACAAAAAAATTTAGTGGAGGAAATTGCTGATCATCTGGAAGGCTATTTGGGAAACGGTCCGGTAAGAATTGGTAACCAAGCTTATGAACATATCCAAAATGATATTTATGGTCAGGCTTTAATTTCATTACTTCCGCTTTATACCGATCATCGTTTTGTTTTTTCGGAAAGGAAAGATTCTGCCTCTTTAGTTGAAGTAGCTTTAAAAAGAATAGAGCATACCATAGATGAGGTTGATGCTGGTATTTGGGAGTTTAGAAACAGTGCCTATTTACATTGTTATAGTAATCTTTTCCAGTGGGCGGGCTGTAGCGCAGCAGCAAAAATTGCCAGAACCATCAATGACGAAGCATTGGAAGAAAAAGCCGTTTCTTTGATGAAACGAGCGGCAAAGCATATTGAAGATTGTTATGATCCTGTACGTAAAGTTTATACACATGCAGTTGGTAGTCCGCATTTAGATGCCAGCACTTTACAGTTGATTATGATGAATTACCTAGACCCGCAATCTGAAAGGGCGAAGAACCATTTAATAGCTTTAGAAAATGAGTTAAAAACACCAAATGGATTGTTCTATCGCTATTTACATGCTGATGATTTTGGAAAACCAGAAACTACTTTTTTAATATGTGCTTTTTGGTATGTAGAGGCACTAGCTTGTGTTGGTCGTGTAGATGATGCTGTGAGAGAGTTTGAAAAATTGATGAAATATGCTAACCACTTGATGCTCTTTAGCGAAGATGTTGACGAAGAAACGGGTAGCCAATGGGGTAATTTTCCACAGGCTTATAGCCATGTTGGTTTAATGAATGCTGCTTACAGGATATCTAATAAATTGAATAGGCCTTTGTATTTGTGATTTTTAAGTAATGATATTATTATTAGATAAGTCAAACCTAATAATAGGTCTCAACTTCAACTACTATCGACATTGCTTACAAAATTTAAAAATCAGGTATTCACACAAGGCTTTCCGGCCTTATAGACGGCCCTCCCTAGCCACTTTTTTTTCAAGAAAAAAGTGGCTAAAAAGCGAGGAACTTTTTAAGTAAAGTACGTACCTCTTCTACGCTGTTGACATAGTAATTTGCGGCCGATACGCTACTGCCAACTTTTATAGTGATAGCGTTTTGAGGCAATTGCTGAAAGGTATCTTCATCAGTATGGTCATCACCTAAGGCCATAATAAAATCAAAATCTTTATCTAGTAAATAAGAAAAGGCTGCCTTACCTTTATTGATATCGCTACTTTTGATTTCTAAAACTTTATTTCCTGCCAATACCTGTAAACCCATTTCGCGGGTTAAGTAGCGCAGATTACTTTCTAGCTCATTAGCCCTTAACTCGCCCAAACCTTTTTCTACCTTTCTAAAATGCCATGCTAAAGAAAAGCGTTTCTCTTCTATAAAAGAACCTGGTGTACGGTCTGAGTAGGCTTCTAACATAGCTCTTACTTTGGTTTTCCAGTGGTCGGATAAACCTGGTATAGTTGCCCAACGTTGTCCATTTATTTTATACCAAGCGCCATGTTCTGCAATTAAATCAATGGTTAAATGTCCAAACCATTGCTCCAAGGTTTCATGCTTTCTACCACTTATGATTACCAGTTGATTACGAGGGTTTGTATTCAGCCTGTTTAAAAGTTCATACAATTCATCATCAGGATAAGCTTTATCAATTTCGGCTTTAAAGCCAACCAAAGTACCATCATAATCTAAAAAGAAAACTCTTTTTTGTGCTTGCTGCATTTGCCTGATAAAGGTTTCTTGTGTATGAGCATTTACACTTTTAGCTTTTCTTATACCTTCTGATACTTTAACATCTTTTAATTGATCCATAAATATCTTTACCCAATGGTGTATATCAAATTTATTAACTACATCTTTTAATGCCAGCATTCTTAATTTTTGTTCTTCTTCTGGCATCTCTAAAGCCTGAATAATGGCTCGGTACATTTCGCCCAAATTGTTAGGGTTTACGATAAGTGCATCGGTAAGTTCTTTAGACGCACCTGCCATTTCACTTAAAATAAGAACACCATTATCTTTTCTACTGGCAATATATTCTTTACTTACAAGGTTCATCCCGTCTCGCATTGGGGTAACCAAACAAATATCTGCCCTGCTGTATAAAGCAACCAGTGTTTCTACCGGGAAAGAACGATAAAAATAATGGATAGGATGCCAGGATGATGTTCTGAAACGAGCATTGATATTGCCAACCATTTTATCAATATCATCTCTAAGTTCTTTATACTGAGGTATACTATCTCTTGATGGTACAACAATCATGTGTAAAGAGATTTTTTCTATATACTCAGGATTATCTGTTAATACTTTCTCAAAAGCCATTAGGCGTTGTAAAATTCCTTTGCTATAGTCCAGTCGGTCTACAGAAAGTATCATTTTAGCGTCTTTTAAAACTTCATTATAAATAGAAATTTCTTCTTGTACTTTGTTGTCTTTTGTTAAACTTTCAAATTTTGTGGCATCAATACCCATTGGGAAAGCGTCAACCAAAACATTTCTATCAGCTACCTGAATGATATTTGCCGTTGCATGAACGGGAATAGAACGTGTTGCCGAGCTGGTAAAATGCCTTACATCATCATAAGTATGGAAACCAATTAAATCAGCCCCTAGCATTCCGTTTAACAATTCGGCCCGCCAAGGTATTAACCTAAAAAGCTCAAAAGACGGGAAAGGGATATGTTGAAAAAAGCCTATGGAAACATCTTTTAACTCATCTCTGATCAATTTTGGGAGTAGTAATAGTTGGTAATCATGAATCCAGATGGTATCTCCGGGTTTTGCTACGGCCAAAACTTGATTTTTAAATTTCTCGTTAACGGTTTGATAATAGTCCCAATATTTTTGTTCGAACTGGGCGTAGGTACTCATATAATGAAAAATTGGCCAAAGAATTTCGTTAGAAAAGCCTTCGTAATAATTAAGAATTTCTTCATCGCTTAAAAAAACTGGTAACAAGTTTTCTTTCTGAAGTAATGCTGTAACTTGGGATTTTTCGTTGTCGTCAGTAATTTCTGTACCACACCAGCCTATCCAAATATTGTCATTTTGTTTATATACAGAGCCTAAGCCGGTTGCCAGCCCTCCTTCACTCAATTTTAATTTAAAACTTTCTTCTTCTTTAGAAATTTTTACGGGTAATCTATTAGATACGATAATAATTCTGCTCATGATGATAGGGATAAAAACTTCAAAAACCTATTAAAAACAAAAACCATGCAAATAAAATTTAGCATGACTATTGCCGGTTTATCATTAAAGACGTTTTTACATGAAGAATTTAAGTAGTTATTTACAGGAAATATCTGGTTATATGCCAGCTTATGTTTGGAATTTTACTGTTTTAATTGCTGCATTTCTTATGGGTTCTGCAATAAAGCATTTGATTCTTAAAACCAGCACTTATCATCAACATAAAACAAGTTTCTCCTTCATCCAATCGGCCCTACGTTATGCCAGCAAACCTTTAAGTTTATTGTTTCCTTTGTTTGTTTTTTATTTGATGATTCCTTTGTTAAAACTAAGTTCTGTTTTTATCCAAATCATCAATAAAAGTGTAGAAATAGCTTTTATTATAGGCTTTGCCTATTTGTTAATCAATATCATTAACATTATACAAGATTTTGTTTTACACTCTTACAGCCTACAAAAAGATGATAATTTAAGAGAGAGGCGCATCCTTACGCAGCTTCAATTTATCAGAAAATTTTTTGTTGCATTTATCATCATCCTTACTATAGCTGCTGTACTTTTTAGTTTTGAGGGTATGCGAAAAATAGGTGCCGGTTTACTTACCGGAGTTGGTATAGGTGGGATTATTATTGGCTTTGCTGCACAAAAATCTTTAGGAAATTTATTGGCAGGCTTTCAGATTGCTTTTACACAGCCTATCCGTATTGATGATGTTTTGGTGGTTGAAAACGAATGGGGTAGAGTTGAAGAGATTACGCTTACTTATGTGGTCTTACATATTTGGGACCAACGAAGGTTAATTTTACCCATTAATTATTTTATTGAAAAACCTTTCCAGAATTGGACCAGAACCTCTTCTGATATTTTAGGAACGGTTTTCATTTATACAGATTATAATATCCCATTAGATGCTTTAAGACAAGAGTTTATAAGGTTATTAAACCATACTCCTTTATGGGATAAGAAAGTACAGATTATACAGGTAACAGATGCTAAAGAACAAACTATAGAAATTAGGGCTTTAATGAGTGCCGGCAACTCATCTAAGGCATTTGATTTAAGATGTTACATCAGAGAAAATTTGATTGATTTTATACAAAAAAATTATCCTGATAGCTTACCAAAATTAAGAGCCAGTTTTAGTTCAGAATCAGAAATTACATTTGCTAAAAAAGTTTAATACTATCAGAAAAGTGTCAATATTGATTGGAAAGTATACAATAAATGTTTAAACATTTATTTTTGTGTTTATAAAAATTTCAAATATGAATGCACAAGAATTGATTGATAAATTAAACTGGAGATACGCCACTAAAGCATTTGATGCTTCACGTAAATTAAGTACCGAGCAGCTTGATGTATTGTTAAGCGCTATACAACTTGCTCCGAGCTCTTTAGGCTTACAGCCATATAAAGTATTGGTGATTAGTAATCCGGAAATTAGAGAGCAACTAAAAGCAGCAGCTTATAACCAAACACAAATTACAGATGCTTCTGAAATTATTGTTTTTGCCACGTACAAAGATTTTAATTTAAGCCATGTTGATGATTTTGCCAATAATATAGCAGCTACTAGAGGCCTCCAAAAAGAGGATATACAAGGCTATGTTGATATGATGAATGGCTCGGTATCATCTAAAACCCAAGAGCAGCTGCAAATTTGGAATGCCAGACAAGCTTACATTGCGTTAGGCATTTTATTAGAAACCGCAGCTTTATTAGCTATTGATGCTTGTCCTATGGAAGGTTTTAGTGTAGAGCAGTTTGATGAAATATTAGGTTTATCAGCTTTAAACTTAACCAGTGTGGTTATTGCTGCAGTAGGTTACCGTTCTGCAGAAGATGGCTACCAACACTACAAAAAAGTAAGAAAATCTAAAGAGGATTTATTTATCAAAATTTAAGGTTTGTAAACAGAGAAGGCGGATTTTCATCCGCCTTCTCTGTTTTATATTTTTTAATATTATCTTAAGGTAAAGCCACCCCTACCCATTGTTGCACCATCTGCATATAATAAAACAGTATAGTTTCCTGGTTCAAAAGTGCTTCTGTTGGTCCAATCTAAGTTAAAACTTTTAGCTTCTCCACTAAACTCTATAGCCGTTTTATAGGTGTACTGTAACTCTTGGTTATTGGCCATAAACATGCCGCCTTCACCAATAATTAAATTTCCGGCAGGGTCTATAACTCTTAAATAAATATCATGCATGCCTTTGGTAGCAATCGGATTGGTATTGATGGTAAAGGTAATTCTAATTTTTTGTGTTGAGCTAGCTCTACTTACATCTGTTTCTTTACCGCTAGATTTAACCCTTAAAGGTATAATTTGTACATTACTTGCTTTTAAAGCCGCACCTGCTTTTACCTTATTATTTAAAGAGTCGTTTTCTTTAGATAAATTCTCAGCAAATTTACTAACTGTATTTACAGTTGATTTTAAACTGTCTCTTTCTTGTGTTAAGGCTGCATTTTTCTGTTGTAACTCGTCAATATCAGTAGTATATTTAGTTACAAAATATCTTAATTGTTTAACATCTTCACGGGCTTTGGAAAGCTCTCCTGCTGTTAATTGCCCTCTATTTAAAGCTTGTCTTAGTTGCGCAATTTTTGCTCTTAGCTCCTCATCTTTTGCTTTTAATTCTTCTGATAACTGGGTACCTGTATTGTTTGCCTGCTCAAGCTCTGTCTCTAATTTTTCTAACTCTGTTTGCAAAGCAGTACGCTCGTCACTAACGGTTACAATACGCTTATCAGATTTATTTTTCTGAATAAATAAATAAGCGTTTAAGCCTAAAAGGGCAACAATTACAGCAATAAGAAAGTAAATCTTATTGGTGTCTTTTTTCTTTTGATCTTGAGTTTCCATGTTCTCCTCTTGCGTTTACGTTAATTTTGGTTTTGTTAAGCAAATATTATTCCATCAGTAATGTTACAGCAAATACAAATGGTTTAATTTACTTTTTTGGTTTTTTTGCTAAAAATAAATGGAATTTTTAATACTACAAGTTTAAACGCTAAATTCTACCTCATTAAACGTTTCCAGATGATTATCTTTATCGTTTTGAAATTCAATCCGTATTCATGAATAAAATCCTGCTCACAACTATTTTATATTTAGTCATTAACCAAATTAGTGTTAATGCCCAGTTATTGTACAGTCCAAAAAGAGAATTTAGAGGTGTTTGGATAGCAACTGTCGTAAATATTGATTGGCCATCTAAATCTACTTTAACAAGTACCCAGCAAAAAGAAGAACTTATTCATATTTTAAATAAACATCAAGAACAAGGTTTAAATGCAGTATTTTTTCAAGTAAGGCCAGCAGCAGACGCTTTTTATGCAAAGGGTACAGAGCCTTGGTCTATGTGGTTAACCGGTACACAAGGTAAAGCACCAGAACCATTTTATGACCCCTTAGAGTTTGCCATTCAAGAATGTCATAAAAGAGGGATGGAGCTACATGCTTGGTTTAATCCTTACCGGGCAACTTTTGATAGCCAGTTTAGTAAGCTTCATAAAAATCATATTACCAATTTAAAACCAGAATGGTTTATTACCTATGCTGGTAAAAAAATGTTTAATCCGGGTTTACCCGATGTTAGGGAATACATTACTCAGGTGATTATGAATGTGGTTAAAAATTACGATGTTGATGGTATCCATTTTGATGATTATTTCTATCCTTACGCTATAAAAGGTCAAACTATTGATGATACGGATGCTTATATAGCTTATCATCATGGTATTAAAAACATAGCAGACTGGCGCCGGGATAATGTAGATCAACTGATTAAAATGGTTAGTGATAGCATTAAACATCATAAAAAATATGTAAAATTTGGGATTAGTCCGTTTGGCATCTGGAAGAACAAAAAACAAGATCCAGAAGGTTCTGAAACTAATGGTGGAGATTCTTACTATGGTTTATTTGCCGATTCTAGAAAATGGGTTAAAGAGGGTTGGGTAGATTATATTAACCCACAAATTTATTGGGCTTTTAGTACCATGGCTGCTCCTTATAATAAACTGGTTGACTGGTGGAGCAATAATGCCTACGGAAGGCACTTATATATTGGCCAAGGTGCATATCGCTTAAGCGATAATAAAGATATTGGCTGGAGAAATCCTACACAAATGCCTAGTCAAATTGTTTATAACCGTTTAAATAATAGGGTACAGGGCAGTGTATATTTTAGCTCTAAATCATTAAATACAAATCTCAAAGGCATATCAGACACTTTAAAAAGCAACTATTATCAATATCAGGCACTTCCACCTCCCATGCTTTGGTTAGATTCTGTATCACCAAGCCGACCAGAAAATTTATTAGCCGTACAAACCAACAAAAGTGTTTTGTTAAGTTGGAAATTACCTGCTAAAGCTAAAGATGGTGAGGGTGCTTACGGATTTGTGGTTTACAGATTTGAAGATAACGAGCCCTTAGATATAGATAAGGCGGCGGCTATTAAAAAAGTATTTTATGGCGCTATTACCTCTTGGGAAGACCAACAGGTTATGAAAGGAAAAAAATACACGTATGTAGTTACTGCTTTAGACCGTTTAAAGAACGAAAGCGAACATGCTATACCTGTTACTGTATCAATAAAATAATCATGGAAAGAAAAATTAGAGCCGGCCTAATGGCCTACGGAATGTCTGGTAAAGTATTTCACGCTCCTTTTTTAGACCAACATCTGGGTTTTGAATTAGTTGCTATTGTAGAACGTAGCAAAAACGAGGCAATAAAAGATTATCCGTACATTATACAATACCGAGATCACGAAAACCTCTTGGCTGATGAATCTTTAGAATTGATTGTAATAAATACACCCAATTTTACACATTATGAGTATGCTAAAGCTGCATTAAACGCGGGTAAACATATACTTATAGAGAAACCTTTGTCTGTACTAAAAGCAGAAGCAGAAGAGCTTTTTGCCTTGGCATTTAGAAAAAATTTACAGGTTTTTGCTTATCAAAATAGACGTTTTGATAGCGATTATTTATCTGTAAAAGAGGTTTTGGATAGTAAAAAATTAGGAAATATTATTGAGGCTCATTTCCGTTTTGATAGATATCGCCCAGAGGTTAGCCATAAGTTTTTTAAAGAACAAGCTATGCCTGGGGCTGGTATTCTGTATGATTTGGGTGCACATATCATAGACCAAGCCATTAGTTTATTTGGTGTGCCTGATGATTTTGTTAAAACTTATGGTAATAATCGCCCTATTACAGAGGTTGATGACTATGCTCATGTACATCTGAAATATAAAAATGGTTTAAATGTATACATCAGCACCAGTTTATTAGTTGCAAACCCTTTACCTAGCTATGTTTTACATGGTACCAAAGGAAGTTTCACTAAACACCGGACTGATGTGCAGGAAGAACAATTATTAGCTGGCATTAAGCCCTTAGATGATAACTATGGTATAGAAAAACCAAATAGCGAGGGTGTTTTAGTGTATTATGATGATGAAAATCAACAACATCAAGAATTGCTAAAAGCAAAACAAGCAAACTATATGCACTTGTTCGATCATGTTTACGAAGCTATTATTCATCAAAAACCCTATTACGTAAAACAAAATGAGATTATAGCGCAATTAAGCATCTTAGAAAAATAATATTCTTGGGCTATAAACTTATTGGCTTTTTTGAGGTTCATTATTTTAAACTCAAACACTAACCAAATAACAATATGAGAATTGCAGGGATTGTAGCCTTATTATTTGTTTTCACAGAAAGCTTTGGGCAAACTACCGTAAAAAGAGACCCTCAAATACAGCAAATGGTAGAGGAAGTATCTGCTCAAAACATAGAAATACTGGTTAAAAAACTCGCTAGTTTTGGTACCAGACATACTTTAAGTGATACCATAAGTAAAACTACAGGTATTGGTGCTGCCAGAAATTGGATTAAAAGCGAGTTTGAAAAATACAGTAAAGCATCTGGCGGTAGACTTAAAGTTGATTTTGATACTTTTATCCAACCGGCAGACGGACGTAGAATAAAACAAGATGCTGTTCTTAAAAATGTTTTGGCAACTTTGCCGGGAACAAATCCAAATGATGATCGAGTTTTCATCATTTCTGGTCATTATGACTCTAGAGCTTCTGATGTAAATGATGCTAAAAGCAAAGCCCCAGGTGCGGTAGATGATGCCTCTGGAACGGCTATTTCTTTAGAACTAGCCCGTATCATGAGTAAATACCAGTTTAGTGCCACTATTATTTTTATGGCTGCCGTTGGCGAGGAACAAGGCTTATACGGTGCCACTCATTTAGCTAAAAAAGCTAAAGCAGAGGGCTGGAATATTAATGCTATGATTACCAACGATATTGTTGGAAACACCTACGGTAGCGAAACCGATTTAAAAGATAACCGCTCTGTTAGGGTTTTTAGCGAGGGTGTGCCTGCTGTAGAAACCAAAGAACAAGCAGCCCTAAGAACTTCTGTAGGTGGGGAAAACGATAGTCCGGCCAGGCAGTTTTCTCGTTATGTGAAAGAAATTGCAGAACGTTATGTAGACCAACTAGATGTTAAGCTTATTTACAGAAGAGACCGTTATTTAAGAGGAGGAGACCATACGCCTTTTTCTTTAGAAGGTTTTACTGCTGTTAGGTTTACAGAAATGAATGAAAATTTTGATAGACAGCATCAAGATATTAGAACAGAAAATGGTAGAGATTACGGTGATTTACCAGAGTTTGCAGATTATAATTATATCCAGAAAGTTGGTAGGATGAATTTAGCTGTACTGGCAAATATTGCTAAAGCACCCTCAGAACCTCAAAATGTGGGTATTTTAACTAGTGATTTAACCAATAAAACCACCCTAAAATGGGAAGCACCTAAAAGCGGAAATGCAGCTGGTTATTATATTTTGATGCGTGAGACGACTTCAGCTTTTTGGGAAAAGAAATTTTATGTGAATTCCACCCAGCACACTTTACCATATTCTAAAGACAATTACTTTTTTGGTGTACAGGCTGTAGATGCTGATGGACATGAAAGTGCCATTGTGTTTCCGAAACCGGTGAGGTAAAACTTAAATAGCTTCTTAAAACAGCGCTAGCAGGTGTTATATACCTGCTAGAGATTGTTATCATGATAAATGTGTTCTACTCCTCCGTTTGCGGATGAGTAGGCTTTTGATCTAATTTAGGTTCGTTCTCCAAACCTTCATATTGTTCATCTTCATCGCCGTTTTTCTCTTTATAACTCCCCTCTCCTTTATCGTCTAAGTTTTCTTTACGGCGTTCTGATTCTTTAAGAGCTCTTTCTGCTTGTTCTTTAACTCTTTTATCTAAATGATCTTGGTTAGGACCAGATTCCCAGTGTTTTTCTTGCGTTTCCATAGTTGCTTATTTTTAGATGTATAAAACAAAATCTTTGCCATGTTATTTTTTTACATGGCCAACAAACATCATATAAAATAAAAAAAGCTTCCCTATGGCTAAGGAAGCTTTTATAGTGTATTTAGGAATCTCTTAGATTAAAGAAACACTTCTGTTTACAAAAGCTGTTAAATCTGCTCCGGTTAATAAACCTTGTGATAATAAAGCTAAATCAAATGCTTGTTTTGCTAATTCGGCTTGTGTACTTTCATCTTCTGCTTGTAAAATCTTACTTACCAGTTTATGATTTCCGTTGATAGCAACTTTGTAACTATCAGGCATGTTGCCATAAAAGCTCATTCCACCACCCATAGCAGCCATATCTTTCATACGACGCATAAACTCGTCCATCGTAACAGTAACTGGCAATTCTTCTGGGTTCATAGCCTCAATATTTACCTGATAAGCTGGTTTGTTGATAGCTTTTTCAAATATCTCTTTAACTTTTTTAGTTTGATCTTCGCTTAAAGCGTGTTCAAGTTTTTCGCCTTTATCAATTAATTTATCGGCAACATCAGCATCAACACGTTTTAATTGAACTTTTTCTAGCTTATGCTCTATATGGCTTACAAAATGATTATCAATAGGAGTATCCATCAATAATACATCGTAATTTTTCTTTTTAGCTGATTGTATAAAAGCATCTTGCTTGGCGGGGTCTATGGTGTATAAATAAACCACATTACCATCTTTATCTGTTTGTGTTGCTTTAACTTTTTCTTTGTATTCTTCTAAAGTAAAGTATTGGTTATCGGTATTTTTAAATAAGCCAAAGTCTTTTGCTTTTTCGTAAAACTTCTCTTCGCTTATCATTCCGTATTTTACGAAAATGCCAATATCGTTCCATTTTTGCTCGTAAGCAGGGCGGTCTTTTTTGAAGAGTTCGGCAAGTTTTTCGGCAACTTTTTTAGTGATATAGCTATTGATTTTTTTAACATTTCCATCGGCTTGTAAGAAACTTCTAGAAACGTTTAGCGGAATATCTGGCGAGTCTATAACGCCATGTAATAGCATCAAAAACTCTGGCACAATATCTTTTACTTCATCTGTAATAAAAACTTGTCTGCTAAACAATTTGATTTTATTACGTTGAAACTCTACATCATTTTTAAGTTTAGGGAAGTATAAAACACCGGTTAAATTGAAAGGATAATCAACATTTAGATGAATCCAAAATAGCGGGTCTTCTGAAAAAGGATAAAGCTCTTTATAAAATTGCAGGTAATCTTCGTCTTTTAAATCGGCAGGTGCTAAAGTCCAAATAGGTTTAGCGCCGTTGATGATGTTTTCTTTCTCTACTGATTTATATTGTGGCTTACCGTCTTTATCTTCTCCGTCTGGTTCGCTTTCTGTTTTAGTGCCAAAAACAAGCTTGGTTGGTAAAAATTTAAAGTATTTATCTAATATTTCTTGAAGCTTGTATTTACTTAGGAACTCTTCAGAATCAGCGTTGATATATAAAATCACATCAGTACCGCGGGTGGTTCTTGTGCCTTGGGCAATTTCAAACTCTGTACTTCCGTCACAAATCCAGCTGGCAGGTTCTGCACCATCCTGATAAGAAAGGGTTTGAATTTCTACTTTTTCTGCCACCATAAAGGCCGAGTAAAATCCTAAACCAAATTTTCCGATAATTTCATTAGCGTCTTTTGCATCTTTAAACTTCTCTACAAATTCTGTAGCACCAGAAAAGGCAATTTGGTTGATGTATTTTTTAATCTCTTCGGCAGTCATCCCTATCCCATTATCACTAATGGTAATGGTTTTCTTTTTTTCATCAAAAGCTACCTCAACCTGAAGTTCTCCTAACTCTCCGTTATATTGCCCAAGTGAAGCTAATCTTTTAATTTTCTGTGTAGCATCAGAAGCGTTTGATACTAATTCTCTTAAGAATATCTCATTATCCGAATACAAGAATTTTTTAATAATCGGAAAAATATTCTCGGTGTGGATTGAAATGGTTCCTTTTTCTTGCATGATATGTTTTGTTTTATCTATTTACAGTTTATAATAGCCACCTATCAATGCTTGTTCCAAAGCTATGTGGCGTGTCAAGATGACAGTAGCTTAGCTAAAATTGCTGTATAAATTAAGTTTAGAAAATAAAATCTTATAAATAGAATACTACAAATGCGTTATTGAAATAGTAGTTAAATAGGGGAATTTTTGAGGTAATCAAATCTCAAAAAAAAAATGAAAAAATTATTAATAATTGCATTTAGTTTGCTGGCTACAGGCTTATTTGCGCAAAGTATTAACCCTAAGCAGTATGCGGTTATAAAAGGAGATCTTTTAAGAGGAAAGCCTATTAATTACATCCCTTATGTAAATAACGATAATATGTTATTTACGCCTAACGGAGATTATTTATTTCTTGTTAACGCTCAAGAAAAGGAAGAAGGTAGGCTTATAGTGTACTCATTAAAACTAAAAAGTGAAGTAAAAGTATTCAAAATCAAGAAAACAGGTCTTTATTCATTTTATGGTAAAGTTGTTTGCAACCCAGAGAATACAAATCAATTAGCGGTAGTACTTAGTAAAGGCGAAGTAAGAGTAATTAATAATTGGCAAACTGCACCAGAAGATGTCTTACTTCAAAAACCTGGTGAGCACTCTGTAGCTATAAACGCTTATGTAGAAATGGGACAAATAGCATTCTCTAGGGATGGAAAAAGCTTATTTTTTATAGAGAACAAAACCAAGGCATTAATAGATGAAAACGAAGTTGTAAAATCTGCAGACTTATCTACTGGTAAAATAACGGTTAAAAAACTTCCTGATGGAAAATCTCCATACATAGCCTACCACGTAAGTACTTTTATTGGTTTGGATGAGATAATAGTTTTCAATAAACCAACCAAAACCCAACCCGGTAATATAGAAATATATGATTTGACAGCTAACAAATTTGTAAGGAAATTTGAATGTGCAAGTGGTTTTAAAAGTTCTATGGGTAGCCCTCGTATTATTTCCTGTAATTATGAAGGTTATCAATTAAACTTACAAACTGGTGAGAAAGATGAAACTATTAAAAGGATTAAAAAATCTTTAGAGGGAGAGGATACAAGTTTGGATATACATTATGCCCCAGGAAAAGGCTATGTAGTTGCTTACCTTTATTACTGGGAGAGAAGAAAAGAGACTGCAACAACCATAACAACGAGTACTAAAACAAAGACAGGTTTGTTCTTTTTTGACCTTGATGGAAATAACGTAATGGGTAATTTCCCTGCTTTAAATGCTACAATTCCAAATACTGGCGTAAGAAATTATCAAATATCGCCAAATGGAAAGTACATTATTTTTAACCATGATGATAAGGATTCTAGTAATGAACGTTTAGTAATTGCTACTTTATAGCAGATTAATATCAAATATTTTGATTCAAAAAGCTGTTCTCTTCATATTTAGAGCAGCTTTTTTTATTTAATGTATTTACTTCCCAACAGTTTAATATAACAACAAATACTACATATGTATTATTGAAGCCCATAACATTTTGTTGAACTTTTGAGATAATCAAATCTCAAAATAAAATGAAAAAATTACTACTTATTGCATTGATGGTTGTAGCAGGAAGCTCGGCATTTGCACAATTAAAAGTAAGCACTAAAAGCTTAGATTTAGAATCTCAAAACAAACATAAAGGCTGGAAAATTATTGATGCTGGTGTTGATGAACAATCTCAAAAAACTTATATTAAGTTTTCACAAGCTGTGTGTGATGCGTCTAGCGGATTTAACACCATCACTTTTAAAGGTGTGAAATGGAATATTGATAAATTAAATTTCGATAGTGATTTTAATTATATCAATACCGAAAAAAACAACTATTCTAACACAGAGGAAGCCTTAAAGAACAATGAAATTGTTTTAGGTAGAAAATATCAAGTTTTGATGAATAACATTACCAATTTAGCCGGAGGTATAGCCATGCCCTCAGGCCCAATTGATAATTCTTACATGTTTCAAAATATCATTTCGGGTACTTCTGGTTTAACAGGTTTTAAGCTTGGCGTTTCTTATATAGGTTTAAAATTAAATGCTGAAGTAGGTAAAACTGGTGGAGGCTTTTGCTCAGAAAATGCCACAGTTTATAAAGTTAGTGCTACAGATGTTAAAGAAGCTAAAGGGCAACTTTGGATACCCATGTTTAATCATCCTGTACCCAATGAAGGAAATGTATTATTTAATACCGGTAATGTAAATCCAGACCCTACAAAAACACATAATGTTTTTAGAAAATACAATGCAGAAGCACAAATCTTAAAAGAGAAGGTATTTACTTTTGATTATCAATGCTTAGTTTATGGAAAAGAGATAGAAATCGCCCCAGGTAAATTTGATTATGTTTTTTTGACCAGACCAATCAATTATAAGAAATCTCCAGGTAAACTTGTGCCTGCTAACCAGTATGAATACATCAGAGTTGATGGAATAACTTACGAAACCAAAGAACAATTAACCATTACGGCACCAAACTCTCAATGGAACATTACCCAAGTTTTAGAAAAAAACGGAGCTGTTTATTTGTTTGGCGAGGCAGGAAAAGCTCATAACATTTATGCAGATTTTACTGTACCTAAAGCCGAGGATTATCCAAATGTACAAATTGCGAAAATAGAAGGTGGTAAACTAGCCTACGTGAAATGCATTACTCAACAAAATATACAAGCGGCTTTAGTAAATGTAAACGGAGAGAAGGTGAAGCCAGAATTATGCTTTAGAGTTACAGATTTACAAATGGATGTAATTAACGGTAAGTTTATTTACAGCGGCCAAATTTATATAGGAGCCCAACGTGAGAACGCTTTGATTAATGCAATATTTAACCAGAATGGAGATTTAGAAAAATACATAGTTAAAGAGGCTGATTATTCTAAAGGATATTTTACTTTTTCTAAAGACAAAAATACCATGTATTGGATTATACAAGATGTAACCGAATATAATAAATGGGATAAAAAAGCTGGAACTATTACTCCAAAAGAATCTAAGCAAGTGATTACTGCACCATCAGTTATCATTTATGATATGGCTAGTAAAAATATCAAATATGAATCGTTAAAAAATGAAAGTTGGGGATTGAAATTTAACGATACGATACTTTTAGACCATGATGATAAAGTATTGCTATTAGGTGCCAACATCACTAAAAAGGCTAAAGAAAGCGAAGTTGTATTTGTAACTATTCAAAAATAATTAGCCATGAAGAAGCTCATTCTAACATTAGCTTTTATATTTTTTATGATAAAAGCTCAAGCACAAGACGACCAGTTTTATATTGGTATTTACCAGATGACTAAAGCCAATGCAGTATCAAAATCTGGAGATGTTAAGTTTAATGCCAATAAATTGATTTTCAAAATAGATTGGATTAGTGACGAATCATCATGGCTAACTTTAGATTTATCTGCTTTACCTAATATTGATTGGGGCGGTAGCGTAGCGCCTCCAGAAACTTTTCATGGTGCTTTGGCCGAAATAGATTTTGGTTGGTATTTTAATCCCAACAAACCTATAAAAATTGTAGGTTCTAGAACCTATATGGGTTTAGGTATTATTGGAGGATATAAATATGGTGGTTTAGGAAGTATTGGCATTACTTTTCCGGGCTTAAGCTTCTCGGCTTTAACCAAAGTAAATTCTAAAATTGTGGTGAATACTAAGTACCAATATTCGTTTTACTGGAATAATACCGATAGTGAGTACAGTGCCAGAAATACCAAGCTGAGTTTTGATGCTACTTACAAATTAACTGATAAGTTTGGATTAACTGTAAGCCCTAATTTTAATACTTATACCACAGAAACCGGAGTAAACAATTTGGTAAAAGGAACCTATAAATCAGTTGATTTTGGTTTTAGTTTATTTTGGTAAAACTTTTGCCCTACCTATAATTTAAGAGGCTATTTCCTACATTTGCTTGTAAAAAGCATAGGAGATAGCCTCTTTTTTATGGAGCAACTAGGCTAATGGAATATTTATTTTAACTGTAGTTCCTTTAGGTTGATTTGCTACATACTCAAATCTGCCTTTTAAGTAATCTATTCTTACTTTAATATTTTTAAGCCCTAGCCCCTCCATTCCTGAGCTATTAGCATAATTAAAGCCAACGCCATTATCCGTTACTTCAACAAAGATTTCGGTTGCTGTTTTTTGTAAAAAAATCTTTAGATGAGTAGCTTCTGCATGTTTTATTACATTATTTATCAATTCTTGTATTACACGGTATAAAATAACTTCTTCGCTATATTCTAATTGGTCAGAAAAACCTTGAGTTTCAAAACTTATCTTTAAACTATCTTCATCTATTTTTTGAATAAAGCTCTTAATATCTGTAGCAATACCAGATTTTAGTAAAAAGTTAGGCATCATTTTATGACTTATAATCCTAACTTCATTACAGCTCTCATCTACCAAAGCCATGGTTTTCTCTGCTAAAAACAAATCTTCCTTTTTGTGGATGTCTAATCTATCCATCAAGCCATTTAAGTTCATTTTAACCGCACTAAACATTTGTCCTACACCATCGTGTAAATCACTGGCAATTCGTTTTCTTTCATTTTCTTCTGCATCAATTACAGCTTTAGTAATTACCTCGCGTTGTGCCGCTTTTTCTGCGGCTAGTATAGCTTCTTGTTTTAGCTGTTGCCTACGATAAATGGCATAACCAATAAATAACAATAAGAAAGCACTAATTGACACAATAATAATAGTCGTATTTTTCTTGTTTATTTCTAATTGCTTTTGCCTTAATTCTAACTCTTTTAAAAGAGCTTCTTTTGATAATTCGCTAATTTTCTTTGATTTTTCAGAAGCTTCTATTCTGTTTGTAAATAATGCTTGTTTTTGACTAAGCAAGGTTAAACTATCTCTAACAATGCGTAAACCTGCGGTAGATAGTGCTAATTTTTGTTGCGCTAGTTTAAATAAGTTCTTACTAATGGTTAAGGATTTTATAGAATCAGTTTTATTTAACAAATTAATTCTAAACTCTTTTTGGTTAGTATCAAACAATGTTTGTAATTCTAAGAGTTTGTTATTAGAAGATATATTTGTGTAAAAATCTTTTGCTAGAATTTGAGAATCTTGATAAAGAAATGCCTTTTCAAAATCGTTTTTTAGCTTATAGAGGTTGGCAATAGACTCATAAACTTGTGCTTTGTACACTTCAAATTCACTGTGTTTTTTTACAATCGCTAACGCTTTAAATAAGTTTTCTAAAGCAGTTTCTAATTGTTTTTCTTTAACCAATAAATCAACAGAATTTACATAATTTAGCAGTATAGCTTCCTTTAAATCGTACTTTAAGGCGTAATCAATGCCTAGTTTAAAATATTTAGCTGCATTTTTTAAATCGTCAGTATTAGCATAGCAACTTCCCAAAGTATTTAAGCTTAGTGCATAAACATTTTTATTTTTGTTGTTTGATAAAGCAATCAGTTCTAAATATTGAGGTATAGCCTCTTTATATTTTTTTTGATCGTTTAGTATAGCTAGTTGATTGTTTCGAGCTAGAATTTGTAAGCCAATATCTCCAGATTTATCTGCTATATCTTTGGCTTTTTTATAGTAGTTAGTGGCGATATCAAAGTTCTTTTTATAATAATTAATCTCTCCAATGTTTAAGTAGGTATTGCCAATGTTTCTTTTCTCTCCTATTGCTAAATAGATATTTTGAGCTTTAAAATAGTATTCGAGTGCTTTATCATAGTCTTTTTTAATCAGCAGTTTTGCCCCAAGGTTATTTAAACATCCTGCTTGATTTAATTTGTCTCCCGCTTTCTCATAAATACTTAAAGCTTTTTCTAATGCTTGAATTGCTTTGTTATTATCTAGTAAAGTACCGTAAACAAAAGATAAATTAATGTATCCTCTGGCTGTTTCTCTATAAATATTATTTTCCTCACCATATTTTATACCTGTTAAGTAATAGCTTAAAGCTGTTTTAGGTTTTGATGTTAACTCATATAAATAGCCTAATTCATTATATCCGTAAACAACTAATAAATGATTTTTATTCTTCTTAGCCAGATTAATTCCATTCATAAAATTATTTGTTGCGCCAGCAGAATCTTCTACATTGATATATGATAAGGCTAATTTGTAATAAGTTTTAACTTTATTAGAATCGGATTTGATGATAGTAATTACCCTTTTAAGACTATCAATTTTTACATTTTGAGCTTTAGCTACTGTACTAAATGCGGTAGCCAAAGCAGCTACTAATAGGAATAATAATTTTAAGTTTTTCAAAATATGAAGCCATAAATTTCAGGTAAATAAGTAATAATTTTAATTATTTCAAAATTAAATTCATTAACAATGAATTTTAGGTTAGTGCCTTTTATAAACTATCTTAGGGTTAGAGCTTAACAATATAATAAACTTAGCGCTATGTAAGTTTATCTAATAATGGCGTTTCTATTTAAGACGACGATTAATAATCTCCTTAATTCATTTAATAATACTACATCTGTACTATTTTTACTAAGCTATTTTATGGCTTAATTTGATATTTAATTAGGAAACACATTGTTGATGATGAAGATTAATAATGCAATGTTAAAACTCAATTTTTATTAATTGTTGAGGTTTGATGGGAGGTTGCATGTAAGTGCAGCCTTTTTTAATAATTTTAGCTTATGAAAAAGATACCCATTGCCATTGTAGATGATAAGCGATTACTTAGAAATGCTTTAAAAGACCAAATCAATTTTTCTAATGCTATTGAAGTGCTTTTTATAGCTGAAGACGGTGTTGATTTTTTGAAACAGATGGAGGAGCGGGCTCCAAGCGAGCGCCCCCTGGTGGTAATGATGGATATTGAAATGCCTAGGATGGATGGTTTAGAAACTGTATTAATTGCCAAGCAAATATATCCAGATGTGCAATTTATTATGCTTACTGTTTTTGATGATGAAAACAAAATTTTTGAAGCTATTAAAGCTGGCGCCTGTGGTTATTTGTTAAAAGATGAGAAAATTCCTGTTATTATTAAATCTATAAAAGATGTGATTGAAGATGGAGCTGTACCTATGTCTGCTACAGTAGCCAGAAAAACATTGTTGATGATTAAACAAGTTCCAGAAAAAGAAACTACTCAAACACAAAATTCTGAATATCAATTATCTACAAGAGAAATGAGCATCCTAGAATTGATAGTAGATGGTTTAAACTATCAAGAAATTGCAGAAAAACTGTTTATTAGCCCGCATACCGTACGTAAACATATTGCAAACATTTACGAAAAGTTGCATGTTTCTAACAAAACCGCAGCTATAAAAATAGCATTAAAGAAAAAATGGTTCTAACCTGTTTTTCTTCCTTCATTAGATTTTCTAGTAGTCCAACCTCCACCTATAGGGCATCCGTCTATAAATTTAGATATCGATGATAATCATAACAGTTATCATTTAAAAACACGACATCTAAAGCCAAAACATCTTGAAGAATATTAGAATTGATAATTCTTATAGAAAATAAGTTAATTTTTCTTATAAAACTTATATTTGCAATATTTAATACCCATTATTGTACTCAATATTTAAATAATTTGATGCTTAAACTTAATCAAAAAGATAAATTTTCTTCTTTTTGGCTTTGGTGGAGAGGTGAAAATCTTAATTTTACGTTAGAGCGTAAAATTTTCCATTCATTTAGCCTCATTGTAATGGTTGCCCTTCTTTTTATCATCCCTGTAAATTATGTGAGTGGATTATACCATTCCTTCTTGTTAACCATAGAAATTTTTGTAGTACAAGCTTTAACCTATTACATTAGCAGGTTTAAAAATAATTTTAATTTGGCTATTGATATATCCGCTATCAATATCAACCTTATTCTTGGTATAAATTACTTTTTTAATAGCGGTATAGAGGGCCCAACACTCTTGTTATATGCCTTAAGTTTATTTTTATTGCTATCTATATCAAGGCTTAGTAAACTAATTTATCTGGTGCTGTTAAACCTTACTTGTGTAGCCATCATCACAGGTTTAGAATACTACAATGCAGATTTTATTATTGTTAACTATAATGATACCAACAGTAAGTATATAGATCTTCTTTTTTCTTACCTTGTTAGTTTAATTTTAATTTACGCTGGTACATCCTACCTAAAAAAAAGCTATATATTCCAAAGAAAAATTGTGCTTGAGAAGGCAGAAGCCCTAAAAGTTTTAAATAATGAAAAGGATAAAATATTTTCTGTTATATCTCATGATTTAAGAACCCCTTTAGCCAATATTCAACAATATCTTGAGCTTGCCAATACCGTAGAACTTACCGATGAGGAAAGAAAAGTTATTAGAAAAGATTTATTAGAATTAACTAGAAACTCTTTAGAGCTGCTTAATAATTTACTGCATTGGTCTAAAAACCAGATGGACGGTAATATAGTTAATAAAAGATTTATCTTCATTGCAGAAGAATTAGCCTTGACCTTTAATTTCCTTAAAAGTTTTGCTCAGAAAAAAGATGTAGCTATAGAAATTTTTTTAGAGGAAAATATAGCTATTTACGCTGATTTAGATATGCTGAAATTAATCTTAAGAAACCTTATCCACAATGCGATAAAATTTTCTCCCGCCGGCGGATTAATTGATGTAACAATGGTTACCGAGCATGATCATTACCTGATTACTGTAGCCGATAAGGGTATAGGCATCAAGAAAAATGAACAGGCTGCAATTTTTACCATGAGCCCTAAAACCAATTATGGCACTAACAAAGAAAAGGGTACTGGTTTAGGGTTAATGCTATGTAAAGAATATACCGAAATGCAAGGTGGTAAAATTTGGTTTACCAGCACAGAACATGTAGGCACCACATTTTACGTTTCTTTACCTAAAAATAGTGCTTAAATAATACTCCTAAAAGCAAGCAATTTTAAGACTTTGGCATCATACAAAAATTCAAAAGCCATCTGCTAAAATTAACAGATGGCTTTTGCTTTGATGATTTTATCTCTCGTTATTTAGATAAATACATAGACTTTTCTTTGTATAACTGGATAAAATATGGATCTTCTAAAGATTTGATGAAACGGATAGCTTCGCCGGTTGATTTCATCTCAGGCCCTAATTCTTTCTGAATTTCAGGGAATTTATGGTGAGAGAAAACTGGTTCTTTAATAGCATAACCTTCTAACTTTCTTTCTATTTTAAAGTCTTTTAGCTTTTTGGTACCCAACATTACTTTAGTTGCAATATTGATATAAGGTACATCATAAGCTTTAGCAATAAAAGGAACCGTTCTTGATGCTCTTGGGTTTGCCTCTATCACATAAACATCCTCGTTTTTAATAGCAAACTGGATATTCATCAAACCTCTAATATCTAAAGCTCTAGCAAGTTTTTCTGTATACTCTTCCATTTTGCCAATAACTGCATCAGATAAATTAAACGGAGGTAAAACCGAGAATGAATCTCCGGAGTGAATACCCGCAGGCTCAATATGCTCCATTAAACCAATGATATGTACATCCTCGCCATCAAAAATAGAATCTGATTCTGCTTCTTCTGCTCTGTCTAAGAAATGATCAATTAAAACCCTGTTTCCTGGTAAATCTCCAAGTAATTTTACAACAGCTTTTTCTAAATCTTCATCGTTGATAACGATACTCATACCTTGACCACCTAATACATAAGACGGACGAACCAATACCGGGTAACCTACTTCATTAGCTACTTTTATAGCTTCTTCAGCATCTTCTGCTACGCCATATCTTGGGTAAGGGATGTCTAATTCTTTTAACAAATCAGAAAAACGACCGCGGTCTTCGGCGATATCCATATTATTGTAAGAAGTACCTATAATTTTGATACCTTTCTCATGTAACTTCTCGGCCATTTTCAAGGCTGTTTGGCCACCAAGCTGTACAATTACACCTTCTGGTTTCTCTAAATCGATAATTTCTCTTACATGCTCCCAGAAAACAGGCTCGAAGTATAACTTATCTGCCATGTTAAAATCTGTAGAAACTGTTTCTGGGTTACAGTTTACCATGATAGCTTCATAACCTTCTTGGCCAGCAGCAATTAAGCCGTGTACACAAGAATAATCAAACTCTATACCTTGGCCAATACGGTTAGGACCAGAACCTAAAACGATGATTTTCTTTTTGTCTGATGGACGAGATTCGTTCTCGCCCTCGTAAGTAGAGTAGTAATATGGTGTTTGTGCCGGAAACTCTGCCGCACAAGTATCTACCATTTTGTAAACTCGGTTTAAACCTAGCTCTTTTCTTCTATCGTAAACCTCATCCTCTGTTACGTTACCTAAAATCCAAGCAATTTGAACATCAGAGAAGCCTTTTTGCTTCACCGTAAGGAAAATATCTTTAGGGATGTTGTTTAAGTTGTAGCGTTTAAGTTCTTGCTCTAAGGTTACCAATTCTTGTATTTGGTTTAAGAACCACTTATCTATTTTGGTAACTTTTCTTACAGATTCTATAGGCACACCCATTCTTAAAGCATCTTTGATAGCAAATAATCTATCCCAGCTTGGATGCTCTAGCTTATGCATGATGTCTTCGATGTTGCGGTTTTGTCTGCCATCGGCACCTAAACCTGCTCTGCCTATCTCTAAAGACTGACAAGCTTTTTGTAATGCTTCAATAAAAGAACGACCGATAGCCATTACCTCACCTACAGATTTCATCTGTAAACCAAGCTCGGTATTAGCACCTTTAAATTTATCGAAATTCCAACGTGGAACCTTAACAATTACATAATCTATCGTAGGCTCAAAATAAGCCGAAGTTGTTTTAGTGATTTGATTTTCTAACTCGTCTAGGTTATAACCGATAGCCAATTTAGCTGCAATTTTTGCAATTGGGTAACCTGTAGCTTTAGACGCTAAAGCTGATGAACGAGAAACACGTGGGTTAATTTCAATAGCGATAATTTCATCGTTTACAGGATTTACAGAGAATTGTACGTTACAACCACCTGCAAAATTACCAATAGCCCTCATCATTTTGATGGCTTGGTTACGCATCTCTTGATAGCAACGATCAGAAAGTGTCATCGCAGGAGCTACTGTAATAGAATCTCCAGTATGGATACCCATAGGGTCGAAGTTTTCTATAGAACAGATGATGATAACGTTATCTTTATTATCTCTTAAAAGCTCTAACTCATACTCTTTCCAGCCTAATACAGCTTGCTCTACCAAAACCTCATGCGTAGGCGAAGCTTGTAAACCGTGAGAAAGCGCTGCATCAAAATCTTCTTTTTTATGTACAAAACCGCCTCCGTAGCCTCCTAAAGTATAAGAAGGACGAATTACCAAGGGGAAACCAATTTCTTGAGCTGCTTCTTTACCTTCTAAAAAAGAGTTTGCAATTTTAGATTTTGCTACCCCAATGCCAATATCAACCATCAATTGTCTAAAGGCTTCGCGGTTTTCTGTTTTCTCTATGGCAGCAGTATCAACACCAACAATTCTTACATTATATTTTTCCCAAATACCACGTTCTTCTGCCTCTATAGCTAGGTTTAACGCTGTTTGACCACCCATAGTAGGTAAAACCGCATCAATTTTACGTTCTTGTAAAATCTCTTCTATAGAAGCTACAGTTAAAGGTTTTAAATAAACATGGTCTGCAATAACCTTATCCGTCATGATGGTTGCCGGATTTGAGTTGATGATGGAAACCTCAATACCTTCGTCTTTTAAAGATAAAGCGGCTTGTGAACCAGCATAATCAAATTCGCAAGCTTGACCGATAATAATAGGACCAGATCCGATGATCAGGATGGATTTAATGGAAGTATCTTTTGGCATGTGCGTAAATTATTTGTGGGTTTTCTTACGCGATAAAAAGAAAAACCCGACTTGTTTGTCGGGATGCAAAGATAGAAAAATTGTGCTTACTAAAGTATCTTTTTTTGTAATTTATCACTAAGCTTACATTATCTAAAACCAAATACAATTGGAAGCGTGTAAGACGACTTTTTTGGAAGCCCTCTTTCTGTGGCCGGTTCCCAATTACCAGATTTTTGTAAAACTCGTATAGCCTCTCTAGTTAAAGTCTCAGAAGGAGACTCTAATACCTTAAAATCATTGAGCCTACCATTTGCTTCTACTGTAAAACTTAATCGAACCCTACCCGATATCTTAGCGATTCTATCCTCTTGAGGATAACTTAAATTGTTCCTTAGAAATTCACCTAATAACTGCTCACCACCTTTAAATTTAGGAAGAGTTACATTAGTGGTGTATTCACCAGTGTTCCCGTTGATTAACTTATATGTGCCAGATTGTAATACTCCTTTTGAAAAAACTTCTTCATAAAAAATCTGCGTTTTCAAATCTTGCATTACCCACAAACCGTCTTTATAACCATCTTTATAAGGACCTTTACTTATCCAATTTTCACTTTTATTTTCTATTACTCCGTTACCTTCACCATCTAAGAACTTTCTACCTGTAGAATCTCCCATTTGTAAAAGTTTATAATTGGTTTCTGCCATGTTGTACCTACCTGTAGGTACTTCAAAATAGCGATACGATTTTAGCTCCCCATTTCTGAAATATTCATAAGCAGGGCCAACTAATTTGTTTTCCGCATAGACTTTAATAGCTTCCTTTTTCCCATCATCGTAATAAGTAGTAACCTCTCCTTCTAACATAGCTGACTTCGTGGAAGAAGTTCTTCCCGTTCTTTTCAGTGTACCACTTTTATAGTGATCTACCAATTTATAATAAGTTTCTCCAGAATCTGGAGGGCTTATAGTTCTGATATAGTCTGCGCTATCTTTATTTTGAACTTGCTTACCGTTTTTCTTGAAATAGTAGGTGTATTGTTTTTCTTGGGCTTGTGTTAGTTCTACGATTGAAAGTAGAATAATGGTTAGTAATAGTTTCATAAAAGAATCACTTAAAGTTTAAATACGATTGGTAGAGTATAATTTACGCGTACTGCCTTACCCCTATTTTCTCCTGGAGTCCAGTTTGGGGAGTCAGTCATAACACGTAGTGCTTCATTTGCCAGCTCATCATCTGGCGATCTCATGACCTTTAAGTTGGTTAAACTACCATCCTTTTCTACTGTAAAATTCAAAATTACCCTACCCTGTATTTTATTGGCTCTAGCGCTTGAAGGGTAAACTAGCCTTCTAGAAAGATATTCACTAAATTTACTACCTCCACCTCTAAATTGAGGTAATTTAAATTTCTCTTTGTAATTGATAATTTTTCCATCCTCATCTACTCTTTTCCCACTTATGAATTTACCATGGTCATAAACTTCTTCAAAAGAAGTATTAATTTTAAAATCTTGTTCTTTCCAAAGGCCATTTTTATACCCATTTACATAAGTTCCTTCTTCATAATAATCTGCCGTTTTTAAATCTACTTTACCATTGCCGTTATTATCCAAAAATTTCTTGCCTGAAATATCATTAACTTCAAGTACTTTAAAATTAGTGTCGATAGAAGACTTCTCAATATCAGTAGGTTTATCAAAAACTTTAACTAGTTTAATTTGCCCATTTTCATAAAATTCTTTTTGTTCGCCTAAAAGTTTTCCACTACTATAAGACTGTTCTTTCTCTTTAATACCATTTTCATTGTAAACAGTAATCATACCTTCTAATTTTATGCTTGTAGCAGATGAGGTTTTACCACTTCTTTTTGGTTTTCCATTTTTATAAAACTCTTCAAGCTTAAATAATTTTTCATTACCAGTAATTGCGCTTATAGTTCTGATATAATCTGCAATATCTTTCTCTTGAACTTGTTTACCGTTTTTCTTGAAATAATAGATGTTTTGTTTTTCTTGGGCATAGATGCTGCCTGCTATTAGCATAAGCAATAGCATGATTACATTCTTCATGGTGTTGTTAATTTTTATTGTTTGTAGTTTTAGGTAAAAGATTTATTTAAATATAAATGCAATTTATCACTTAAAATTAAGCTGTATCAGCAGTTTTATAAGCTTTTTTGGCAAAAAACTTAAGCTCCAATAGGGCTTACATCATATTTAAGGTAAAAAATATCAACCCTAACATTATAGGGATATTAGCCAACAGTAGTAAAGCAGTAAGTAAAGATTTATTTCTGTTCTTTTTATAACTGACAGCTTCTAACAGTACCCAAAATAGCATAAGAGAATTAAGCAAGTTCGCTATCAAAATAAAATATATCCTACAACAAGTAAAATTGCTTCACTTGTGAAATAATAGCTCAGAAATATAGTGAACCCTATACTAAATGAGCATAAGGCTAGTAAGGTTATAAAGCATGTTTTCCAGATAGTTAATATTAATAAATAGTATCAAAATAATTGATAATCATGGCTGATTTAATGATACAAGGTTTTAACCATGATGATCTCTTGAATTGGATAAACAACTGCCCAGAGAATCCTATTTTATATCGTTCTATTTCTTAACTAAAACAATTAATTATTTAAGCCAAATACTAAAGGAGATTATCAGATGACTTTATTAGACTTCCTTTTAGCTGCTTAAACCAAACTTACGTTAGTTAAACATAAATACTATATAAGAATAACCGCTTATCTCAGGCAATACTAAATAATATTTTAATTGTATTTTAGATTCTTCTGCCACCTTAAATTTTATATTATCTATAATTAATTCTTTCGTTTCCCTGTTATAAGAGTAATCTACAATTTTAATAGCTTCCTCTCCCTCACATTTTATGGCGCCATGGTTAATGGTTAATTTTCCATTAGTTCCAAATTGATATGTGTCATCCTGCTCGCAGTTTAAAAAGGGATGGTATTGCACATTCGCAGAAGGATTAGATGCCGTATTTGCATCTGTTAAAGATGGTTTCCATACTTTAGATGTTATGTTAACAGTAGAATTTTCATTCTTTTTGCAGCTTAAAAAGCTCAAGAAGAATATTAGTAAAAGGATGTTTTTGTTAATCATAGTTGTTATAGTTTGGTTGAAATTATCTTTTTTACAAAAGCTATCTGGAAGAAATAATATTATCCTAATTTAAATACAATGGGTATAGTAAAACTAACTCTAACCGGTTTACCGCCCTTAATACCAGGCTTCCATTTTGGTGATACCATTAAAACTCTTAGTGCTTCTTTATCTATGGAGGGAAAAACAGATTGAATAATTTTAAATTCAGTTAAAGTACCATCTTTTTCTACAATAAAATTCATAATTACCCGTCCTTGTTTTCCAGTATCTCTGGCATCTGCAGGGTAAACAAGGTTTCTTGATAAAAAATCACTAAACGACTTAAATCCACCTACAAAATCAGGGATTGTATCAACATCAAAAAATAACTCCAAAGACTTTCCATCATTCTCTTTTCTAACTCTTTGCACCAGTTGTCCTAATTTATACTCTTCTTCTAATGTAAAGCTGTCTTTTGTATGTGAAGATTTCCAAATTCCATTTTTTAACCCGTTTAAATAATCCCCTTGTAGAGCAAATCCATCTCTATAAGTAATGTTAAAATGCCCTGTGCCTGCGCTATCTAAAAAGGAATTGCCTAAAGAATCAGCAAGATAAATGATCTTGCAATGAGAGTCTTCCATATGGAGTTTAACAGGCATTTTATAAATTGCTTTTTCATTTAGCACCCCGTTAGGATAATAAACCTTAAACTCTCCATCTTTAAAATTTTTTTGATAAAAGCCCACTTCTTTTTTATTTCCATTAGGATAATAGTCTCTACAATACCCTTCTAAAATAAGCTTAGGTTCAAAAGCACTTACGTATCCTAATCTTTTAAACTTGCCATTTTTATATTGTTCTTGCAGCTCATAGTTTACCATTCCAGAATCTGGCTCTCTGATAATTCTTATAAAATCTGCACTATCTCTTTCTTTAACTAATTCTCCGTTATATTTGAGAAAATAAATATTTTGTCTTTTTTGTGCTGTTACACTTATGGTAATCAATAATAAAGATATTGTTGTTAATAATTTCATTTTAAAAGTTATTTGTATTGGTATTATGGTAGCTATCAAATGAGGATCTTTCAAATGGATTTTGAAATTCTACCTTCTCTTCTAAGTTAAATACTATTGGAATCGTATAAGAAATCCTAACGAATTTTCCATTTTGTATACCTGGTTTCCATTTAGGGCTTTTTGATAATACCCTTAAAGCTTCTTCGTCACAGCCGCCACCAATACCTCTAAGTATTTTCAAATTCGCTAAGGATCCGTCTTTCTCAACAACAAAATTTATTATTATTCGTCCTTTTATATTTTGCTCTCTGGCCTCCTTTGGGTAATATAAATTACGACTTAAAAATTCTCCAAATGCTGCATTTCCTCCAGGAAATTCTGGTAAAGTTTCTCTAGTTTTAAATTCAAAAATTTTTCCATCCCTCTCTATTCTTTTTCCATTTCTGAATTGCCCTAACTGATACATTTCTTCTATGATAGAACCATCAGTAATATCGAATGATTTCCAAAGTCCATATTTTAATCCTTCTCTATAAAATCCTTCCTTAAAAGAACCATTTGTAGAAACCATTTTAAACTGTCCTGTACCGGTACTATCAAGAAGCGATTTTCCTAAAGAATCTGCCAAGTAAGTCACAATACCACCATCAAAAGAGTCTTTAATACTTATTGGCATTTTATAAATTTTTTTCTCTCTCAAGACTCCATTATGATAATAGTATCTAAATAAGCCAACTTTTAAATTTTTCTGATAAAACCCGATTTGTTCTTTAGCTCCATTTGGATAAAAATCTGTGCAATAACCATCTAAAACCAAATTAGGTAAAAATGAACTTACATATCCTAATCTTCGGATTTTTCCATCTTTATAATACTCTATCAATTCATAGTTTACCATTCCAGAATCTGGCTCTCTGATAATTCTTATGAAATCTGCGCTGTCTTTTTCTTTAACAGATTTTCCATTTTCTTTTAAAAAATAAATGTTTTGTCTTTTTTGAGCCGATACTGAAAAAGAAATCAAAAGCACTAAGAATAGATACAAGTTTTTCATTTTTAAATTGGTAGAATGATTTTACACGTAGTAAATTTATTAATTTGGAATGAAGATTGCTAATACTGAGCTAAATTTTGAATATATGAAAAAGGTATTAATTTATACACTTTTAGTGTTTTTATTTTTTACTAGCTGTGCAACTGTTCAATCTGTAGTACGTTCGGTTTTTCCTTATACGGCTACTTTAATCATCCCCGCTGCGAATAGCAGCAATAACGCTTTTAGCATCAGTAGTGCTGCCCGCAGTTTCGACCAAATTTTTACCGGACAAACCAATAACAACCAAATTTCACAAGTTCGTATTGCATCAGCTAGGATAGATGCTATAAGCCCTACAACGCAAAACTTAGGCACTTTCAAATCGATTAAATTGTATTTAGTAAATGGTAAAGAACAAACTTTAGTAGCTACCAGAACTGATATTGCTGCCACTGCCGGAAGATCTATCATGCTTGATACAGATAATAGCAAACTTTTAGATGATTATCTTAAAGCCGGAACTTCAAGTATTAAAATGGAGTATGTATTGCAAAATAATTTAAATGCAGACCTTAGCGTTAAGATAAGTTTAAGTTTTAATGTAGCTACGCCTACTAAATAATGTTTTAAAGTAGAAAGTACTGAGTAGAAAGTATAAAGACCCTAAAAAGTGGGTATTTGAATAGTAAAAAGTACAGAGTATAAAGTATAAAGACCCTAAAGAGCAGATATTTAGGAGCTGCCTTTAATATAAAACTCATTTTCCCGAAGAACGAAAGACGGCCTATG
>NZ_DLHN01000025.1 GCF_002483235.1 Pedobacter glucosidilyticus
AAAAGCCGAAAGCGTTTTTTAAAATACTTAGGCTGTGTGGTGATAGGAGTACCCCTATGGTTTGTAGTAGGGATATTAATTACCTTATCACCAGAGTTTGGCAAGGTATTACAAGTAGACGGCGAAGTAAACGGCGGAGCGGCGGTAGCTTGCTGTTATGCAGGTTTGGTGCTAGGCGATATAGCAAGTGGTTTGCTAAGCCAATACCTAAAAAGCAGGAAGAAGGTAGTGTATGTATACCTGTTTTTATCGGTTATAGGTATAAGTTTATTTCTAGGCTCCAGTCAAATCAGTTTAACTACTTTTTACAGTATCTGTATATTCTTAGGATTCTCGGTAGGCTACTGGGTCATCTTCATGACGATAGCAACCGAGCAGTTTGGAACCAATATCAGGGCAACGGTAACTACAACAGTACCCAATGTGGTAAGAGGAGCAGTGGTACCGCTTAGCTTGTTGTTTCAGTTCTTCACAGGCTTTTTCAATAACAACTTAATACATGCAGGTATAGCAGTAGGGATCATCAGTTTAGGCTTAGCATTTTGGGCTTTAAAATACATGGAGGAAACCTTTACGAAGGATTTGGATTATCTAGAAGAATCATAGCTTTTGCAATATAAAATGTTTGGCGCTTATTTTTCTCTAAATTAAATCCCCGATTCTTTCGAATCAGGGATTTAATATTTTACTTCATAGGACTTTTGTAGAGAAATTATTATTGCAATATTAGTTTCTTAACAATCGTTTTCCCTTCACTATTTACTCTTAATAAATAGATTCCTTTATTAAGATTTGATAAATCAAACTGTTGTTTGCCTATTAAGCCGTATTGTTGCATCACTTGCTTACCTAATAAATCAAATATGGTAATATCATAAAGCTTATTTAACTCGGTAGAAAAGTTATGAATAACAGGGTTAGGATAAAATTTGAAATCAGTAAAAACCACATCTTCTGTAGTATGAATTTTTTCAAGTAATGGGCTGTTACGAGCAAATGATGTAACATTAAAAAATTGACCAGTACTTGGTATTATTTCAATAGCATCAATTCCTAAATCATATTCAGCTCCTGTTTTTCCTTCTACCGTGAATTTGAAATTATAACTAGCAGGACTACCATTAAATTTAATCTTACCTAAAGTAACTTCAGCAAAGGTATTATCACCTGTTTTGTAACAGTCTACAACTGTATTTAATACAGTGCTTCCAACAGTTAACTTAAATTTACCATAAGTTGGTCCTTTCCGATATTTTACTTTTATGGTGCATGAATCTGTTTGTGAAACTCTTAAGGTGTATTGTATCCAATCACCAACAGCATTAGCGTCTAATTTAGAAAAATAAAGACCGCTTGCTCCAGTGTAAATAACATCACTCTCTGTATCTCCAGTACTTTTTGCGGTAAGTTGGGCTTCAGCCTCATAAGCATGTAAATACTCACCTATTGTTTTAGGCATTATAGCTTTATAGTAGTTGTAAATGCCAGAATATGATCCATCAGCTCTTCTAATTCCAGTGCCTTTTAATTGGCTCTCTGTTGCGTTTTGTCCGGGCGGAAGTACTACTCCTTGCCTCAAACCGTTGCAATATATTTGCCAATGCAAAATGTATCTTATACCAAATTTTAAAGCAAGTTCTGTGTTTCTTTGCATAATTTGTCTTGAGACACGGTCACTATAGTCGTTATGAGCCGGGATATCTCCCACAACACTATAATTTTCAAAAGTTCCTGTTTCACCTAAATAGATATTGTTAGCTCCAAATAAGTCAGAATCAGGACATTTCGCTTTAATGTAATTTAAGGTACCATTAAAATCGTCAACAGTTTCTGGTGTATTAGACTTCCAATTAGAAAAAGAGTATAAATCCATATTCAATTTTGGTACTACAGAGTCTATAACAGTGGGCCAATCGTAAGTTTTTCTGATAGAAACATGATTAAATTCTGCGGCGCCCAGTACAGTTACGCCTGTCTTGTTTGCGGCTGTTCTAGCAGCAGATATAGCATTTTGTCTAATTTGAAACCATTTTACTAATCCTGCCAAACGTATGGATTGAACGGTAGGAGATGGTAACGGACTTTCGTTAACAAACCCTAACATTCCGTCGCCTTCCCAATTTGCAAGTATAAAAGTTTTCCCAGTGCCAGCATAAGTATTACAGAGGTAGGTAGTGAAATTGTAGATTTCATTATAAAGATTTGTCTCTTCTGCAGCGCTAATACCATCCTTGAAATTGGTTACATTTCCTGGATTTGTCATCTCAAATGCAGTAAGCACATAAGTTTTAAATTGAGTACGATTAAATGCATCCTGAAAATAACTGGTTTGTGCCAAGGCTGTTAAGTTTGTAAATGTGGGCCATGTATTTCCCCAATAGCTTGGGTAAGACAATGCGGTAGATTTTCCCATAAATAATTTAATCACACTGGTTCCCATATTCTCAATTTCATCAACTCCTTCTTTCATAAAATCCTTACTAGGATTAAATCGATAAGTACCATTCATGTGAATGACACCAATAATGTCCGAAAGTTTTGTGGAAGTAGGATAGGGAGTTTGACCTAAAGTCTGTTGGTTGAATTTTAAGCAAATGACTGCTAAAATCCATAAAAAATAGATTTTTTTCATAAAAGGGTTTATTAAATTGGTTAATAATTAAATCATTCACAGCAAGGTTGTTATGAATGCTTAGTTAAAACAAATCAGAAGAAATTTACCCTAATGAAATGAAGAAATTATTGTAAATAGATTTAATGTTCAGGTAGAGTAAAAAAAAAAATACTCCTTAAAATCAAAAAAAAATAGCCAAGCGTTTAAACACTTAGCTATATTAAAAATTAAATCTTTATATATTTTACTGACCAATTTTAATCAGTTCAACTTCAAAAATTAAAGTACTGTAAGGTGGAATATCCTGTCCGGCACCATTTTCTCCGTATCCTAACTTATAAGGGATATAGAATTTATACTTAGAACCTACCGACATTAATTGTACGCCTTCTGTCCAACCTGGTATAACCCTGTTTAATTGTAAATTGATAGGTTCACCACGGTCGTAAGAGCTGTCAAACTGTTTACCGTTTAATAAAGAACCTTTATAATGCACCGTAACAAAATCTTCTGCTTTAGGTTTTGCGCCTGTACCTTCTGTAAGAACCTCATATTGTAAGCCGCTTGCAGTTTCTTTAATACCAGCTTTTACTTTATTTTCTGCAAGAAATTTTTCGTTGCTCGCAATGGCTTCGCTAAATTTTGCTTTGGTAGCAGCCTGTAAAAAACTTCCAATTGCATTAGAAGCCTGCTCGTCTGTTAATAGGGAAGAATCGCCTTTAAAAACATCTTCCATAGCTTTAGAAAGCATAGCATAGTTTAAAGAAGTTACACCATCAGCTTTTAAGCCTTGGGCTATTTTAAAACCAAAAGAATAGCTGGCAGAGTCTACCGCTGTTAATGCTGGCGCTACAACTGGTGTTTTTTGAGCTGCTTTCTTTTTAGATTTAGTTTGTGCGTTAATTGTGGTAAAGCTTCCTACTAAAAGTAAAGCTGTTAAGGTTAAATATGTTCTTTTCATTTAATTAAAATATGGCTAAATATATAAATAACAAACGAATCTAAATTTTTATAAGAATAATTTTTTGTTTATTGATTTGCTAATTAAATTAGTATTTTAGCTTTATGGATAGGTTGTACGCAATTGTTGATATAGAAACTACAGGAAGCCACGCAAGTGCCAATGGCATTACAGAGATTGCTATAGTAATATTTGATGGCACCAAAGTGGTTCAAAAGTTTGAATCTTTAGTAAATCCGCAGCAAACTATTCCGCCTTTTATACAATCTCTTACAGGTATAGATGATGAGATGACTGCCCAGGCACCTTTATTTGAAGACTTAGCACCTCAAATTTTTAATTTATTAGAAGGGAAAGTATTTGTAGCACATAATGTAAATTTCGATTATTCTTTTATTCATTACCATTTAAAAAAGGCGGGTTACCAGCTCAATAGTAAGAAATTGTGTACCGTACGCCTAGCAAGAAAAATACTGCCTGGTTTTCCATCCTATAGTTTAGGTAAACTCTGTAGACAGTTAGAAATCAGCATAGAAAATAGACACAGAGCTATGGGCGATGCCTTTGCTACAGCTTCTTTATTTAAAATCCTTATCAACAGAGACCAGTCGGATGTCATTGCCTTAGCCCTAAAAGCAAACTCAAAAGAGCAGATATTACCACCACTTTTAGACAAAGAACAACTCAATAGATTACCGCATGCACCAGGGGTCTATTATTTTAAAAACAAACAAAAGAAGATTGTTTATGTGGGTAAGGCTGTAAATATTTATAAACGTGTTTGTAGTCATTTCGCCAATAATAATCCCGATGAAAAGAAACAAGCTTTTTTAAAACATGTCAAATATGTAGATTTTGAAGTTTGTGGCTCAGAATTACAAGCGTTAATTTTTGAGGCTATAGAAATTAAAAGATTATGGCCCAAAGAAAATAGGGCTTTAAAAAATCCGGAGCTAAGGTTTGCCTTATATGTTTATGAAAATCAGGCGGGTTATCTTACTCTTGGAGTTGGTAAAAAGATTAAATTTTTGAAACCTTACCATAGCTTTAATAGCAAGTCAGAGGCTATTTTGTTCCTCAGAAAACTGATAGAAAACCACGAGCTATGCCCTAAGTTGTGTGGGTTTAAAAGTACCTTAACCAAAGAAATACATGCTGCAATATGTTGTGATGCTTGCTTAAAACAAGAGGATGCGCTTACGTATAACCAAAGGGTTGCTGCTGCCTTAAAAACCTTTACTGATGAATTTAAGAGTTATTTGATTATAGATGAGGGAAGAGATGAACATGAAAAATGCTGTATATTAATAGAGAAAGGAGATTTTTATGGTATGGGCTATTTGCAAAGTCAAGAAATTGTAAGTGAGCTTGATGATATTAAATCCAAAGTTACACCTTATCCTTCTTACAATTTTATTCAAAAAACCGTCTTTGATTTTGCTTTCAAAAACCCTGATAAACTAATCTTGTTACAATAAGATTTAAAATAAGATGTTTATCTTCATCAGTATGAAAAAAATACTTTTTACTGCTGTTGTGATCAGTGTTTCCTCAGTTATTTTTGCTCAGGATCAAACACCTATAAAATATGCTCAAAGTATAACCGTTGCAGATGCTACAAAAAAATTAAGTGTTTTAGCTGCCGATGATTTTGCCGGAAGAGAAACTGGTGATTTAGGTGCGCAAAAAGCCGCTGAGTATATCAGAAACCATTTCAAAAGTATAGGACTTAAAGCTCCGGTAAATGGTGATTATTTTCAGAGATTGGATTTAAGAGAACAATATCTTTCTAAAACCAATGTAATTGCCAATGGTGAGACCCTAGAATTTTTTAAAGACTTTTATTTGAGTGGTATATCAGAAGCCAAAATTCAAAAAACTTATAAAAACTTTGTTTTTGTAGGCTACGGTATTACATCTGAAAAATACGATGATTTAAGCAATCTTAACTTAGAGGGTAAAGTTGCTATTGTACTTCCGGGAGAGCCAGCAAGAAATGGTAAATCTTTAATTACAGCTGACGGTAATTATTCTGATTGGACAAGCAATCGTACGAAAAAAATAGACGCTTTAAAGGCTAAAAAACCTCAGGCTATTATCATCTTAAGCGAGCAGGTAAACCGTATGTCGCAAAACGGAACCAATAAAGATCGTCCGGCTTTGATGTTGGGTGACACTAAATCTAACACACCCATTATTTACCTTACTAAAGCGGCATTAAGCAAGCTGATGGGTGGTACTAAGAAAGATCTTGCTACAGAAACTAATCAGATTCTTAACGGGCTAAAACCTGCTTCATTTACTTTTAATGGTAATTTAGATGTTGATATAGAACTTATCATCAAGCCTTTAGAGGCTGATAATGTATTAGGTTTCTTAGAAGGTACAGATGAAAAGCTGAAAAATGAAGTTGTCGTTATTACCGCACATTACGACCATATTGGCGTTGCAGATGATGGCGACGTATATAACGGAGCTGATGATGATGCCTCTGGTACAACAGCTGTAATGGAACTGGCAGAAGCTTTCGTACAGGCTAAAAAAGAGGGGAAAGGACCTCAAAGAAGCATCTTATTCATGACTGTAGTAGGTGAAGAAAAGGGGCTTTTAGGTTCAGAATGGTATTCTAGAAATCCAGTTTTTCCCTTAGCCAATACCATTACCAATTTAAATATTGATATGATAGGTAGGGTAGGCGACTTGTATAAAAATCATTCAGATTCTGCTAACTATATTTATGTTATAGGCTCTGATAAATTGAGTTCGAGCTTAAAAAATATTAGTGAAAAAGCCAACAAGACTTATCTCAACATGATTTTAGATTACAGGTATGATGATCCTGCGGATCCAAATCGTTTTTACTACCGTTCAGACCATTACAATTTCGCTAAGCATAATATTCCTGTAATTTTCTATTTTAACGGTACTCATGAAGATTACCATCAAAAAACCGATGAAATAGGAAAAATAAATTTCCCTTTATTGGTCAAAAGAGCGCAATTGGTATTTTACACCGCATGGGATTTGGTAAACAGAGCAGAACGCCCGGCTGTAGACAGGAAAAATGATATGCCTAGTAATAGATAGTTTTTAGGACAGTAGAAAAATGCTGAGATAGCTTTTAACAGTTTAAAGCTGATTTCCTTATTTGGTACAATTTTTAATAGTATTTGCATAGTTTTATTAATAGCTAAACTTATCAATATGAAAAGATTAATTTACTTTGCATTAACAGTATTCATGTTTATGGGCTCTGTAAGTGCTTTTGCATCGGGTACAGAAAAACGTAACCCAGAATTAACAGAACGTCAGAAAGTAAGATTACAAGAAATCTCTCAACGTGTTGAGGAAATCAAATCATTAGATCGTTCTAAACTAAGTAGAGAAGAACGTAAAGAGATTAAAAATGAATTGTTAGAGATGAAAAAAGAATCTAAGGCATTGTCTGGAGGTGTTTATTTATCTGCAACAGCTATCATTATTATTTTATTAGTATTGATTTTAGTTTTCTAAAATTTATATCTCTTTAAATAAGAAAGCTCGATTTTAATTAAATCGAGCTTTTTTTATGATATGATTTAGTCTTCTTGCGCTCGTTTGGAACGAGTGCTTAACATGGCTTTTCGATTATTATTAAACTTATTACTAGTTCAGGAATCTTAATGATAATGATTTCCTGCCTCTATCGCCGGCGTGGCTCGTTCCTTTTGAGGGACCAAAAGGAACCAAAA
>NZ_DLHN01000018.1:0-141529 GCF_002483235.1 Pedobacter glucosidilyticus
ACTTTTTGATGTTGGTGATGTCATGTATGTAGTTTAATTTGAAATAACTTACTATTATTTATCCCAGTTATCTGTACGAAAAGGTACAGCAGGTAAATTACTTTTATTTTGAAAATTAGTTACCGGATAATTGTGAAAAGCATAACGTAATGCTACTGGATGTTTAACCTCGGTTGCAAAAACAACAACTTTATCTCCTTGTATACGAGCTTCTGCCGGGTAAAACTGTTTATCTTCGCCGGCTATTGAAAAATGATTCGGACTAAAGCCATTTTTAGTTATTAAACCTTTAGAAATACTTTCTTTAGTAAAAGAAACGACAATTTTATTGTCTTTAATTTTGTGGCTTTGATATTGAGGTCCTTGATATTGCACATCCTTAAAACCATAGGTTTTATGAAGTGCTATTTTAGCCAAACGTTGCCCAACTTCTTTTTTTCTTCTCGGATGAATATCATCTGGTTCACCTACATCCATGGTAATGGCCATACCTGTATTTTTTACTTTTAACATAGCTTCTTGTGCTTCTCTAAAAAAAGCATATTCATTTAAAGGATAGCTCTTTTTATTCCAATTAAAAGGTGTCATCTGTACAAAATAGAAGGGTAAATCGCCCTGTTTAAAATCAGAACGCCAACCTTGAAGCATAGCCGTACATAATTTTGTATACATTGCTCTATCCCAAGAATTAGATTCGCCCTGATACCACAAAATACCTTTTATAGATAAGTTTATCAAAGGATAAATCATTTTATTATACATCAAAGATGGCTTATTTGTCAGGATAACACTATCTGGCTGTGTTAGGTATTTGTCTAAATATTTCTTTTTCAGTTGAGCATCAGCTTCTAAAACTTCTCTGGCTGTAAAAGCCTGACAAGAAGCACCTCCGTAAGCAGAAAGCACTAAACCCACCGGAATATTTAGTTTCTCAAAAACATCAACACCAAAATAATAAGCTACACCACTAAAAGCGCCTACCGTTTCTGGACCACACACCTGCCATTTCGCATCAACAAAAATAGTTTTAGTGCTACTGGTATCTCTTTTAACTTTAAAAAGCCTAATTTTTGAATAATGAGCTTCAGGAATTTCTGTCTCGTAATCCATCACGCCTTTATGCCAAGGTGGTGCAGGTAGCATCGTCATTTCCATATTAGATTGCCCACTGCAAAGCCATACTTCCCCTATCAAAATATTGTCTAATTTGATTTCTCCTTTTGCATGTTTAATGATGATATGATGAGCTTTAAAATCTCCTGGTTTAGCTTTTGGAACTGCTAATTGTAGTAACCATTCGCCCGAAGAACTTGCTGTTGTACTCACTGTTTTACCATCCCAACTCGCTTGTGCACTAATTGGCTCATTTGCTTTTGCTAATCCCCAAATTTTAAAACCTTTATTTTGTTGCACCACCATATTACTTTGTATAGCAGTTGCTAGCTTAAAAGTTTGTTCTTGAGAATAAACCTGTGTTTGCAGTACAAAAAACAGAAGGCTATAAAGCATTTTAAATTTCATATTTACCATTGGTTTAGAGATTGACTTTGAGTTTGGCTATGAGCTTTGCGAGGAGAAAAATCTACCTGAATAGCCCCTTCCTGAATACCTGCGATACGGATAGCTAGCTTTTGGAAACCCTCATTTACAGAATTTTGTGTTAATGGAAAACTATGAACAGGTAAGTAAGTAGCTGGCAAAACCTCAAATTTAGCATTTGATGGCCCATTAATGTGAGCATACATTTTCTTTTCCCCGATACTTAAAATAGCTGTTTTACCATCTTTTGATAGCTTTATTTTAGCTTTGGTATGCATGCTCCACCATAGGTTTGATGATGAGCGAGCTTTAAATTCATCTCTAATGGTGATGACCTGCTGATGTCTGTCTAATTTGATTCCACGGTGATAGCTTTCTACATCTCTGCTATAACAATCACTTAAATTTAAAGTATAAAAACCTCTTTCTGCATTGGTTTGATGTTTCAATAAAGTAGCTTCACCTTTAGGATTTTGATCTGGACGATGATCAGGATTAAAAACCAAGCAGTTTTTCCCTTCTGCTCTTAAGCGATAAAAATGCCATCTTCCGGCTTCTTTGGGTTGGCTAGGCATGTCTAGATAATCTGGCAGGGTAGTTTTGCTAAAATATCCCGGAAAAGTATAATTATCTCTACCTAAATCTCCATAAGCCCAAACTTCACCCAAGCCTTGAATATCAAAAGTTCCAGCATCTAAATGCCCATGATTAGCGTCATTTTTACCGCCATGCATAGCTACATATAAACCCTTAGCTTCCCAGTTTTCCCTTAAAGACATCAACTCTATTCCGCGGATATAATTATCTGTTGGTAAGACAGCTAAAGGCGATGGACCGTTAACCATATCTGGTTGGTAATAAATCATATCCATCCAGGTAACTTGTTTATTCTCTAAACATAAATCATACTGTAGTTTGGCTAAAGCCTTATCCTGATAGCGCTTTGCGAACCAAAAAAACGTGGTACTTCTTTTATTTTTCAAAGGGTCATCGCCGATGCTTAAACTGGTTACCGGCCCTGATACATAAAGTGGAAACCATCCGGTTTTTTTAAAACCGGGAGCTTCATCTAAAGCATAAGTAGTACCCAACACCCTTTGCATACTTTCAAGCGCTATGGTGGTGTACATTAAACCATAGCTCCAATACATTAAACCCTCTTCGCTTTGTCCATCGGGTTCAAAGGAATTGATATAATAAGGTAAAGCATTGGCAGCCAAAGCGGTAATATAACTCATGAGCTGAGGATCATCCTCAAACATGGCTAAAGCTGCCATGATGATGCCTCCGTTACAGATCCCATTCCAATTATGATGTGCAGTATGCCACCAAATTCTTTTCTCCATTTGAATTTTGGCAGGCATCAATACATGCTTCATAACTGCTGCTTTTAATTTTGATTTTTGCTCGGCCGATAAATAATCGTGTAAGCCATCATAAGCTAAAGCGAAGTTAAAACCACCTATTCCGGCATCTAAAAAATGACGATTAGCGCCCCATTCTGGGTAATCAATAAATTTTTCTAGCTGTGCCCAAGCTCTATCAGCGTAAGCTTTATTACCTGTAAATTGGTACATCATCACTAAACTTGGCAATTGCGTTGCAAAATTATGGATAGATGGTATTCTTAGTTTAGCGGCATCTAAAGCATAAGTTTGAACAGGTTCTTTTAATACTTCCAGTGCTTTTTCTTCTAGAGCGGCATAAGCAATTTTCACAATGGGGTCTTGTTGTTGATATAAAGCTTTTACCATTTCTATATCTTGCTTATTAAAAAATAAACGATTATGCTGATTATTTAAACCAGTTTTTTGAAAACTTTCTTGTACTTGTAAAGCCGTTATTTGTGCACTAAGTGTTGTAGCAAAACTTGTAAAAGCTATAACAAAGCAGGCAAATAAGATTTTTATATTTCGAGTTAACATGGTTCCTTGATAAATTAAATTTAGTTTAATAAATCCCAATTGCCAGCATAATAAGCTTTATCTATGCTTTGGAGTAATTTTTTATCCTTCTTAACTTTTGCCTCATAGCGCATATCTTGATACAGATAGAAATTTAGCCAATAACCAAAATCATACTTTTCATGTAAAGAATGGGGCTGTAAATAAAAAGCATAGTGGAAAGTATTGATATTAAATTTCTTAGCTTTTTCTACAGCTTTTTGGGCTTTTAACCACATATTCTCCGCAACAGTATTAAAAATAGCTTTAAAATCTTGGTAAGAAGTTTCTGCTGTGTTGATGAGGGCTTGTTTATCATCAATACCTAAAGCAAGAAGGGATATTTTATCTTCAAAAACTTTATCGCCATCTAAATCATATTCTAGCTGGTCTATAAAACCATTTTTATCGGTATCTGTGTACTTTACGGTTGCAAATTTATCTTGCGGTCTTTGCAAACGATCTCTCCCCCATCTATCATACTGGCCACCAAAACCTTGGAAAGAGTATGCGGTTTGGTCTATACGCCAAGCGCCCCACTCGGCACCGTACAAATGTATTCTACCATCAAAAGCACCTATATATAATTTACCTTTACCAGAATTATCCATATCAAACTCGCCACGGTCGCCTAAAGCATCAGCTTGTTTATTATGGTCTAAACCACCTTTTTCTACCCCTATGGTAAAAATATCTTTAGGGTCATAAAACTCTACCCGCTCCCAACGGTTACAATCATCATCTTCATCAAAAACTATACGACATTCTTGCCAATCGCCTTGTTTATAAGTCATGGCGTAGGCTGTATCTCTATCTGGGTAAAATAAAGTATCGATACTTCTCCATCTGCTATCGTCAAAAAACTTGTTAGCCTCTGGCAAAGCTTTTAAACTTTTGAAATGATGCCCTTGATCTTGATAGCTGAAACCTTTTCCTTTAAAAAGCATACTCATATCAAAATCAAACTCGTTACCGGGGCCGTTATCATTGTCCAAATCCCAGGTGATGGCAGCATAATCTATCCTTTTAGTAAAGATGATATCAATATCTTGAGGGACTTTATCAAAGCCGTTTTGGGTATTTTTTGTTGCTGAGGTATCTCTAAAATGAGGCGTATCTACCAAGCGTATAGCCATTTCGGTAAGTTTATCTCCATCCTCATCATAAAAAATAAACGGATTTTCCCAGTTGTAGCGTAAATCATCTATCCTAAAGCTAGAACCATGCATTTTAAGAAAGGTAGAATTGCCGCTATAATCGTAAAAGAAATTGGCGTGGCCGTTATGCTCCCAAGCTTGCATAGCTATTTTGTTCCAATCTACATAGTGCATAATATTGTCTTGATCATCATCTAAGACATACATAAAATCTGCCCCCCAATCAAAATAGTTACGCACTTTGGTGCCAGCATTACTTACAATCAATTGAATATCGGCTTTGCCGTTTTTGTCTTCATCGGCCCAATCTAGGCTAAAATCATGCGGACCAGCAAATTTGCCATCTTTGTTTTTATCTATCAGTAAGCAATCGTCTACGGTATCGCCTTCTTTATCGCCATATTTCATGTTGTCGTTATCATCAATCCATAGGATTGGGATTTCGCCATTTAATAAAGCTCTTAAAATATCAGGATCACCGTCTTTATCTAAATCTTCATAAGTAATATTGGTGATGCTAGGCACAAAGCGCCAAGGCAATAATTGTGTGTTTTTATTCCAATAGGGAATGCTATTTTTTTGCGCCCATGTTTGGGTAACGCAAAGGATGAATGCTATGCAAAAGATTCTAAATTTTGTAAACATGCTGGCTTAATTAAGAGGTTTATCGGTTCTAAATGGCGAGGCTGGCAAACCTTCTTTATTATAAAGATTTGCTCCTTCAGGATTATCAGCCCAAGCGTAACGTACAGCAACAGGATTTTTAATATTTGGATGAGAAACTTCTACCCTGTTATTTTTAATGACAGCATTTGCCCATACAAAATTTTGAGCATCAGCACTGATAGCGAAATATCTTAAAGCTTTACCATCTTTAGAGATTAAGCCGCTGCCTGTATGGGTGAAATATAAAATAAGCTTATCGCCTTTTTTCTTCATCTTTTGATAGATGGGGCCCGAGTGGACAATTTTCTCTTGATAAGCTATTTTTTGTGCTGCTAGGGCTAATCTTAGACCTACATCTTTTTTATTTTGAGGATGGATATCATTCCACTCGCCAATATCATAAGTTACCGCCATCCCGGTTTTAGGTAATGATAAGGTAAAGAGCTGTGCCTCTCTAAGCTCTGCCCAGTTGCTAGCCGAAGGCTGAGGCTTAACCGCTAAATAATTGGGTAACTGAACGTATAAAAAAGGAAAATCTGCTTGTTTCCATTGCTTACGCCAATCATTAATTAAAGCAGGAAAAAGTTGCTGATATTCTTTCCCTCGGGCACTATTAGCCTCCCCTTGATACCAAATTGCACCTTTTATAGGGTATGGCGTTAGTGGTGCAATCATTCCTTTATATAAAACCGCAGGCATATAAGCCAAATTGGTAGTTGCTGGTGCTGGCTTTGCGGCAACACCTAATTGGTATTTCCATGTGCCAGTTAAATCAATAGTTTCGCCTTCTATTTCTATTTTATAAGGCTTATCTTTTACAAAACCTGGTGGCGCTGCTACAGCCAAAGCCCTTACAAAAATGCTGTTTTTACCCGGTTTAAGGATATTTTCTGCCAGCTCATAAACACGAGGCTTATGTTTGTCTTGCGTATTTCCTACTAAAATGCCGTTTATCCAGGTAGAATCTTGGTTATAGATATTACCTAAATAAAGTAAAGCTTTTTTACCTGCTAAAGCAGCTGGAATTTCAATATCTCTTTGATACCAAACCACACCTGCATTTACATTTTTAAAGATCTCTTCCGTCCAAAAAGCAGGTAATTTGGTGCTAGGCCAATCTTGAGTATGGGTTTGTGCACTTGCCCAGTTTAAGCCATTGGCTAATTGCCCTTTATCTTGTTCTTTGATGTTTTTAAACCATTGGGCGGTTGCTTCTTGGTCTTTATTTTTTACTTCTTGCAGGTATTGGGCTGATTTAAACTGATTTACCGTTGTTGTAAAATGAGGGAAGTTTTGTAAACCTTCCTCGCTTAGCCAAGCCTCTGCAGGTGTACCGCCCCAAGTAGCATTGATTAAACCTATGGGTACTTTATATTTTTGATACAATTCTAAGGCAAAGAAATATCCGGCAGCTGTAAAATTGAGCACATTTTGCGGATTGGCTTCTTGCCAGCCTTCGGTTGCTGTAACATCTTGAAGAGCTGTAGTGAAAGAAAACTTTTTTACCACTTCAAACTGTCTTATTTGCGGATAATTGGCCGCTGCAATTTCTTTAGCATAAAGCGTTTGGGCTTTAAACATTTCAAACTCCATGTTAGATTGTCCAGAGCATATCCAAACATCACCTATTAAAATATCATCAATAAGGATGGTATTTTTAGCTTTTAGCTGCATTTGATAAGGTCCGCCAGCCTCCATAGCAGGTAATGTTAAGGAAAACCTTCCATCTGCTTGGCCTTCTGTTTGGTAGGTTTTACCCTTAAAGGTGAGGGTAATTTTTTCGCCTGCATTGGCCCATCCCCAAATATGGATAGGTTTATCTCTTTGTAAAACCATGCCCTTGCTTACTAAAGCGGGTAGTTTAACATCGGCGAAAGCCAAAAAAAAGAAAAAACAATTGATGAAGCTTAATAAAAACTTTTTCATGCTTTAATTATCCTGAATAATTTCTTGTGCCGCCCACAAACTTGCTGCACCAATTAGAGCTGCTTCTTCTTTTAGCTGTGATAAATAAATAGGTAAAAGCATATCATGATGGATAAGAGCTTGCTCTACTTCACTTTTAAAATAAGGGAAAGCGTTGGCTATGTTTCCTCCTATAATAACAACTTGTGGGTGGTCTATTTTAATACACTCGACCAAAAACTGCCCTAGATTTGAACCAAATTCTTTAAAAACTTGCTGTGCAGCAGGGTCTTGCTCATAAATTTCTGCTAATGCTTTTACATCTTTAATAGCATTGCCTGTTAGCTGCTGATAACGGTTAACACAAAAACGGGTAGAAATATGCTCTTCGGCGATGCTATCTTTAAAAGGGAAACACCATAGGTTGGCATCATCAGCCGCACCTTCGTGATAACGGGCGGTACCTAAACCTGTACCTAAGGTTAAGCCTATAACATGCTGATAACCTTTTGCAGCACCAGAGAAAACTTCGCCTTGTAGAAAGCAACCTGCATCATTCATCATCCGAATGTTAGCACTGTTACAATGAAGCCTTTCTGCCAACATTTCCTTGATGTTTAAACCATAAAGGGCATCAAATTTAGATAGGCCTTTAATTTTACTGATACCTGCTTCATAATCAAAAGGGCCAGGCATAGCAAGACCGCAATAATGGATGGCTGTGGTATGTTTAGCTATGGTATCTTGTATACAGGCCACCCAAGCATCAACAATTTCTTCTGGACTGCCATGAGGGTTAACCCTTTCTCTGCATAAGGTTTGGGCTACTAGCTCTTGCGTTTCTAAATTAATTAAGGCTGTTGTAATGTGTGAACCGCCTATATCTGCACCTAATACTATATTGCTCATTTGTTATTTCTCGGTTATGAAACTGTCTTAAAAAAATTGCATCTGTCAAATGGAGAGGAATCGAAATGTTTTTTGATATACTCAAAAAAAGTGGCTTCAACTCCGCACAGCCTGACATAAAATGATGATTTAAGACAGCCCCATAATTTTAGTCAATTGGTTTATTTTACAATAATAAGCGATTAAACACTTACCTATTATGTACTGTAGTTTCTATAGGGTGTACATGAGTCTCAAAAAGTTAATAGAAGGGGTAATTAGCGTATTTATAGAGCGGATAACTAGCCATAATTTAAATAGCATAATTTTTTTATAATATAATTTAAGTGGAATTTAGTTTAAGTGTATTTGCAGGCCTATTCCTGACTGTAAAGCGTGAATTTTTGTACTAATACCTTTTACATTCTGAATTGAGTAACCTATATTAAATTCTAATCCAATGCGCTCATTGAAATAAATTACAGGACCTGCCAATAAAGAGTAAGTATTTTTTGTTGCCCCTCCGTCACCGAATGACATGAAATATTCAGGCTGTATAATGATGTTATAAAGAGAATTTGATTTTAAAAAATAATATCTTGAAAAAACACCTAAATCAAAATATTTTATATTTAATTGTGAGTAATCTTTATAAAGATAAAAACCAGGTTTTACTCCAAGTGCAAGCTGGTCTATAAGAAAATATCCTATATCAGCTTTTGAATTAATTATTGTTGAGGTCCTACTAAATACTTCAAAATGGGTATTTTGGGATGTAAAATCTATACTACCTCCAATTAACCAATTCCCTTTGTTAATTTGGCTAAATGAGATATTATTAGAAAATAAAAAGAGTATTATGCTACAAACAAATAATTTCATACTGTTTTATTTTTTAAGATGTATTTGAAAACCTATTCCTGTTTGGAAAGCATAGATTTTTCTTACAGAATCCTCATTCTTTATAATAGAGTATCCTAAATTGAATTCTATACCTATATTGTTGTTGATATAAAGTACAGGTCCTGCTTTAAAACTTAATGCTTTGCGATATAATTTATCATCAGAAAAGCCTAAATTATATTCTGTTTGTGCAAATACATTTGCTCTTTGCTGTATTGGCAGAAAATAATATCTTAAAAAAGGTCCAATGTTATAAGTATTATATGATGAATTATGTAATTGGGATGACCATAATAATCTGCTTTAACATAGCTATAACCTCCTGATAGACCTGTTACAAATTTGTTTAGTACAAAATATCCTAGAGTAGTAGAAATATCGATATTAGTTTGAGTAAAATCTACAGGAATGCCCTTATATTTCGAAGAAGAAAAACTCCCACTCCCCCCAACCAGCCAATTTCCTTTTTCTAGTTGGGCAAAAGAGGGTTTAAAAGCTAAGCAAATAAGTAATAGTATAACTGTTTTTTTCATAAGTTTATAGGTTAGGTCAATTGGTTTATTTTACAATAATAAGCTAAGAGAGAACTATGTATGATGTACTGTTATTGTATATTATATATCAGAGTATCAATTATGATTTGCTATTTATTAGCTTAAGCTATATCCTTCCTTAACCCTTCTAACAAAGCTTTAAATTCTTCTCTATTTTCAGGGGAGATAACCACTTTAGAGCTTTTATGATAAAAAATTAATAAACCAGATGTATCATTACTCCAACTCACAAACCAACTGTAAAGGCTAAGCCTGTTTACTTCTGTTATTGATGTAATACTCTTTATAGGAATAGTTTTACGGTTAGGCCCAAAGTTTATAATTAAATCTTTTTGGTTTGAAATGATATAATGACACCTACAAAGACGTACTATACGGATGATGTTAGTAAACATCAGCATGGGTAAAATATACAAGGGAAGCTTCCAAGTTGTAAAAATAAGTATAAATGCTATTCCTATTAGAGGTAGGAACACTAAGAATGTAATAAAATAACTCTTTTGGCTTTTAAATTTTATGGAGTTTAATGGCATAAGTAAATGTTTTTTAATGATTTTTCTTTTAAACTTTTAGACTACGCCTGCTTACATAATAGTAATATCCATACCCTAAAAAGGGTACGAATATGACGATGAGTAACCAATAAAATCTATAATGTATAGCTTCTTTAGCTGATGCTCTTACAGCAAAAAAAGCCACTATCATGCAGTGAATAGCTATTAAAATATTTAGTAGATGATTCATATAGTGTGTTTAAGTAAGTTTACTGCGGTTGATCTGTTGCTAAATAATAAACGCCAATTTTAGAATAATGCTCGCCTTGGTAAGAAGAATAAGTACCACCTTTCCATTGTATATTAGCTTGAGGAAAAATAGAAGGATAGGTTGCCCCAACATAATTAGCTGCGGGAATGTCTACACCGTTTAAATTTGCTTTTACATAACCTGTACTATTTTTACTGAAGTTGATGGTTAAAGCTAACTCGAAAGTTTGACCTGCAGTGATAGCATTTCTCACGATTCTTGAAACCGGGAAACCAGTTTTTGGTCGGTATGTTTTATTAGGCGCATCCCAGATATAATCATAAACCAAGTAATCTACCTTATCTGCCAAAATACGAGCAACAACTAAAGGTTTATACACGATAGAATCATTAGGATCTCTATAGCCCCAAGCCATGGTTTGGATAACCCAACCACCTTCATTAGGCTTATTATCCTCGGCGGTAAGCGCCATTTTAAATTTCCCTTTAACGGTTACCAATTTATCAGTATTGGTAAAAGTTGTTAATCTTCTTGATACTTCTGCCCTACCTGTAGCCTGGTTGCTGGGATTATTGATGATAGACCAATTGAGTTTCTCTACAGCATCAAACTGCCATTTACCACCACCAGATATATCCTGATTCCAACCGTTTGCAAAACCATCGCTCATGTTATCAATCCAAGTTACAGTAGGTTGGCTGCTTGTTGGTGGAGTTGGTGTTACCTTTACAGGCGTTTCTTCATCGCCTTTACAAGCTATTAAACTTAAGCTGATTAAAAATAGGTAAGTTAAAAATTGTAATGTTTTCATATTGATATATTTTAAGAGTTATCTATACATTATGAATATGCTTTGTTACTTGCTTAAGAACATAAATACTTAGCAGATATAAAACAGTTAAACATGAAGCAAGGGCAATTTTATCATACAATACGTTTTTAAAAAAGTTATTCAAACCCGTTATAGCACCTGTTAAAAAGAATATGGATATAAAAAAATAAAAGCTATTTTTCTTTACCCTATTCACATTATAAAAACCCACTATAACAGCTATTTGAAAAAAGATCACACATAAGCAGATGATCATCATCATGGTTTTATTCCCCCTCTTTCAATGCCTGATTTATTTTGGTTTAAATTTTTATGTACCATAAAGTATTCTATCAATATCAATAAAAAAAGAACCGTAACGATGCCGATGATGATGGTCCATATTCTTTTGTTGTTCATTACATTAAGCCGCTAAAAATTCTTATTAAAAAGCCTGCAACAGAAAAAAATGCTACAAAGCCATAAATACATAGTTTGATAAGCTTTGGTATATTTATTAAAAAAGTAAGTAACAAAACCAAGAGCATTATTTTGGTAATTCCCTCGTAATAAGTCCCTTTATGGTCTATAAAATAATCATAAGATGAAAAAGCTACATAGCAGGCTAATAAAGCGACACCTATTTTAAACCATGAGGTTTTATTTAACTTTATTTCCATGGCTTACCTGCGTTTTTAAAACCTTATCAAAATATTGCATGGCGTAGCCTGGTTTACCATCGGGCTTCAATAGCCAAAACCCATTTAAATCTGTTTCTTTGTTGGTAAAGTTTGGCTGCTCTATTTTCACATCTTTGGCAGTTTCGTTACAATACAATTCCCATATCACTACATAAGGAATGTCTTGTGCTAAACAAACGGCTAAATAATTATCCCAACGCTCTTCAAACTCGGTTGGTAGGTTTTTAGTTGCCATTTCTGGGATGCCTATCTCACCTATATAAACAATTGGCTTTTTTACATAAGCAGTAGGTTTTATTTTACTTCTGAGGTATGCAATGCCACGGTATAAATCAATTCCTTTTTTATCAAAATCTGTAGCATCATAGGCAGACCATGAAACCATATCAACCTCTACATGTGGTAAAACATTATTGGTAAGTGTAGGAACGCCATACATAGCATCTATCACTTTATTCACCTCTATAGAATGGTAAACTTTACATTTGGTGTTTTGCACTTCGGTTCTGGCTTGGCTTACCCCATCTTGGCGGGCTTTAAAAGCCTTCATCATGCTGGTAAATCTTTCTGCCACATCAGCAGGAGGTTCTACTCTTCCCCATTGCGCATCACGACCAACACCGCCGCGTAAAATCCAATCGCCTTCCCAATTTTTAAGGATAAAAGTAACCTCCCTATCCTGATATTTCTCCAGTAAATATTTAGTTAGCTCATAATACTCTTGCTGCTCTTTCACCAAACCGCTATCACTTACATTTACCATACTTTTGATACCAGAACCACCTGTACTCAGCATAAACGTAGTAAAAGGAACATCAAAAGCTTGTTGATAATAAGGGTGTTGTGCCAATTGCTTTAAACTGATATTAGGCGCTAAATTCCAATTAGAATTATACTGATAACCCGATGGATTTTTATAAAACCACAGTTTACATACTCCAAAACCTAGTTGATGCAATTGCTTTGCGCCTTCTACTAAATAGGGTTCTTGCGTTAAGAAATACTTACCGCCCACATGGGTAGCACCTAAACGAGATTTTATATCTTGAGGGATAGTAACTCCTTTACTTATTTTATGCTTATCTATGATTTTAAGTATAGCAAGCTCTTCTTTAAGCTTTTTTGGTGCTTCTTGTGCGTTTACACTGATACAAAAGAAACTGGCAATTGTAAGAATTACCAATTTCCTTATTTTATGATGAATCATTTAGCAGCTATTTTGATGTTTTTAGATGAATCGATATTATAACCATCCACAGCAATTTCTACCTCACCGTTTTGTATTGGATAGTCTACCATTATTTTCCTGCTTTCGCCGGGTAAAAGGTTAAAATATCCGTCAGAGAAATAGGCTGGTAAAATAATCTCTTTACTGGCGCATGATTTTAAATTAAGCTTTACCGCAATAGCAGGAGTAGCAGATGGATTGCTTACTGTAAAATAAGTTTTAACCGTTTCGGTAGTTTTCTTTTCGTTTATCTTAACATCTAACTTTACGTTTGCCAGTTTATTAAAAGCTAAGAAATTAGCCTCTTTACCGTTATTTTTCCAGTAATCGTTATCAGAAAGGATTTTTCCATTTCTATCAGTAAGCTTTAACCTTACCAGATAATTGGCTGGCAAATTTGTTGGTAGTTGCGCTTTAAAACCTTTATTTAATTGATTTTGAAGCACTTGTATAGTAGCTTTTTGCTGATGGATTTGCTTACCATCTAAATCATATACATTTAAATGAAGTTTGGCATCTTTGTAAGCGTTTAATGATGTATTTACTACTACCACTTCATCGTTATGTAAATTCATTTGAACGTGAACAGGCTCGCAAGCTTTTTGGGAAGCAAAGTAAGAACTAAAAGTTTCAAAATCCCAAGAGTAAACTTGCCAAACGGTACTTGGCCAAGCCGGATGTGTCATCCACAATAATAAACCACTGGTATTTTGCCATAATTTGCTATTCCAAGACTCAAACATAGCTCTGTGGCTATCGTAATTTATCATTTGAGCTTTTTTACAGAAATCTTCAAGATCTTTTGCAGGGCCATATAAAGAATCTATCGCTCTGCGGTAATCATTTTGCCCGAAGTGTAAATCATGGTAATACCAAGCATCACTAATAGGCCAAACATCTTCTTTAGCCATCATTTTACGCATAGATGCTGCTGTTGGTACAGATGGTGTACCCAACTCGGTACTAAAACCGTCAGCAATTTTGGTAAAATATACTGTAGGATCTTTTTCGTAATCCCACGGACCACTGGCTCTTAAATTCATTAATCTGGAGTTACCATGATAATGGCGAGTTCCATCTTCTTTAGCAATTAAGGTAGCCAATTCAACATCTAACTTTGGTAAGGCATAACCTTCGTTACGAGGGCACCAAATAGCAATAGAAGGATGGTTTCTGAAACGTTTTACTACGTCTCTGGCATTTTCTACAAAAAGATGTTCATCATTAACTTCCAGATTATATCCTTCTGTAGAAAGCCAGAAATCGTTCCAAACTAACATGCCATATTCATCACATAATTCATAAAAAACCTCTTCTGTGCTTTCGCCAGTCCAGTTTCTTATCATGGTGAAATTAGCGTCTTTATGCAATCTAAAATAAGGCTCAAGCTGTGTTCTGGATACACGTTTCATGGCATCATCCATACCCCAGTTACCGCCTTTGCAATATATTTTTTGTCCGTTTACTTTAATCACCAAAAATGGTGCTGTAGAAGTTTCTTTACTATTCTGGAATACAGCCGGGTTAATGCCAGGTAGTAAACTTGGAATGGTAACGCCATTGGCTACTTCTCTTCTATTGGCATTATCAAAAAGGGCTTTTCCATCTTTTAGAGCCGTTATCGGGTTTAGTTCAACCCGTTTATTTTTTTCTTGAGGAAAATCAACCGTCATATCATAAGTTAACTCTCTGATACCAAAGCGTGTTGTTTTATCATCGGTACTCAACCCATTAACTTGAGCATTTAACGTTAACTGATATAATGCTTGCTTACCATAACCGTTTGGCCACCAAAGACGAGGATTTTTCAGGTTTAACTGGGCAAATTCTGCTGGCAAGAAGCTTACTATTTTACGTTCACCAGCTGCTAAATCAACCGTTTTGGAGAAAGTGATATTTTCTATTTTACCTGTTAAGGTAACTTTTTGAGCTGTTTTGTTGGTATTATGAAGTTCTGTTTTTACAGTTATAGCTGCTCTGCTGGTATCTGGCAAAGGTAAATCCGTAATTACTTGTGGATATTCTATCACCACAGGGCCGCTTAGTTTTAACCTTACATCTTGCCAAATACCAATATTTCTATCGCGGATACCAGGTACCCAATCCCAACCTTCTGAAGAGATAAAAGTAGGACCATCTACAGCCAGTAATCCTCCATTTGGCCCTCTGCCTGCTGTTGCAGATTCTTCATGCGGTATACCCGGATTTTGTGGAGGAATAATACGCACAGCTACCACATTCTCTCCTGATGGGTTTAAGTGTTTACTTACATCATAAGTAGCTGCTTTAAAAGCACCGCTCATTTTACCTAGTAAATGGCCGTTCATCCAAATATCAGCTTGGTAATTAATACCGTTAAATACCAACCAAAGCTGCTTTTTATCATTTAAAGCCGGTGTTTTAAACGTTGTACGATACCACCAGTTTTGTCGGCATAAATCTTCCGGAATAACCATATTGTTTAAACCAAAATATGGATCTGGATAAACACCTTGATCTACCAAAGTGGTTAATACGGTACCCGGTACTGTTGCATTGTACCAGTTTTTGGTATTTAGGGCTGGGGTAGAAATATATTCGCCAGAGGCTTGTACAGCAGAAGCCTGAATCATCTCCCAACCGCCAGTTATTTGTAATTCATCATTAGCCAAAGGCTTTAATATGGTTTTAGCTTCTACTTTAGCTTTCTTAACAGGCATCACTACCGCAGCCTTAGATTTTGGCAAGGTAGCAGGGTCTTGAGGTTGAGATAAACCATAATTAAGTTTGTATTGCTGAGCGTTTAATTGTGTAGCACCCAAAATTAACAAACCTGTTAAAGCGGTTTTTTTAATACCACTCCAAAGCATCCTTTTTCTACTGTAATGATTCATAAAATATATAATATAACTTATACCGGTTTTTCAACAAATAAAAAATATGGTGTTAAGTTTATAAACAATCTTTAGGATATAAATTGTGTGCAATAATACCTTATCTAGTTTTCTTGTTTGTATACTGTAGTATCAATTTAGTATACAAGAGTGTTGAAATCGGGTTTATCAGAACTTCATATAGCTAAACGCATTATAAAGACCTTAATTCCTAAAATTTAATTCAAAATTGTTTCTTTATTAAAATAAGGAAACTGTCTAAAAATAAGCTAAAGTTTTTTGAACTAGTTGTTACCATCAGTAAACTATTTTGCTTAAAAGTAATTTTAGTGATAGCACAATCATACTTTTTTTAAGACAGTCTCTTTTATTTAATCATTTATTTTACCACAATAGTCTTTTCTACAATGTTATTCTTATACCCATCGGTAAAATTACCATGTACTGTTGCTACAATTACCATTTTATAAGTTCCGGGTTTTGTGTACGTATATTTAAATGAATAACCGGTTGTTTTAGTTCCTGTCATTAAAAATCCTTTTGCAAACAAAAGTCCGTAGTCTTTAAAATCATCACTTCTTACCAGTACAACATTACCATAAACATCTATAGAGTCAGCAGTTGGTGTAACAGTACTTTTAACTGTTAGTCTATTACCGGCCGGCCACAGGGTGCACATATCTGCATTGGTATTTACTTTTACAGTTAATACTTTATTAACAGCTGCTTCTGTTACCAAAGAATCTGCATTTATTTTGTTAGGATGAAAGAAACTTATTTCATTAACATTTGCAGACTCCACATTTTCTTTTTGACAAGATGCCAACACTACTACTAATACCAGCGTTAACAGGTAATATATATTTCTAAATTTTTTCATTTTAATATGTTTTAAAAAAGTAAAACCATGTATTTAATAACCAACATTTTGTATTAACGATGGGTCTTTCTGGATTTCACCAGTTGGAACAGGAAAAAGCAGCTGTGTAGCAGGTATTATTTTATTTAGTTCTGCACCCATTACCGTAATTGCTGTACCGGTACGTAATAAATCAAACCAACGGTGCCCCTCAAAAGCAAGCTCCATTTTTCTTTCGTTTAAAATTACACTTTGAGTAAGTTGAGCCGCTGTTAAAATTGGCATAGAGGCTCTGGTCCTGATCTTATTAAATTCATTAATAATTTCTGATGCTCTTGCAGGAGACTGCATCACCAAAGCTTCTGCATACATTAATACAACATCTGCATAGCGGGTAACAATAAAATTATTATTCTGGTTTAATAAGCCCGTATTTAATGTGATTAACTTTTTTGGAAACGGGTCTTTTATTGGAAGATTGTTGGCCGGGTTAATAACACTTTCTACTATCCAGGTATTTAAACGTACTAGGTCATTAGTAGCTTTATATTGTGCTATTAATTTATCAGAAACCCAAATAGATTCATTACTGCCTTGTGTGCCTACTAATGGTGCTGCTTCATACCCCACCCATCTTTGGTAGGTACTGCCGTCTTCAAGAGTTTCATCATATTGAATTTCAAAAATAGATTCCTGGTTATTTTCATTTTTGACATCGAAGATGGAGGCCAGTTGAGGCAAAAGAATATACTGTTGTGAATCTATTACTTTTTTTAATGCGCTTTCTGCTTCCGGATAATTTTTTAGGGTTAAATAAACTTTCCCTAACATGGTATAACCCGCACCTGAAGTTATGCGTCCTAGCTGATTAGCTGCTAATTGATTTCTTAACCTGCAATTTTCTCCTGCAAATTTAAAGTCAGGGATGATGATATCAGAATAAATTTTGCTTACAGGAGTGCGTCCTATCCCCACAGCTTCATTAGGGTCTTCATAAGCTTTTGTTACCATGGGTACATCACCATAAAGTTGTACCAATATAAAATAGTTTAAAGCTCTTATAAATTTTGCTTCGCCAAGATAAGATTTTAATAATGCCTCTTCTCCGTGTATCACGGTAAAATCTCCGGCTTCAATTACCTGTATCATCCTGTTACAACGCTGAATATTTACGTAAGCATTGCTCCAGATACCAGCCTGGGAAAAAGTAAGATTTTTTGTAAATGCATCAATATTAAATGCTACTGCAACATTAGACTGGTTTTTCCAGGGCGAAAATTCATCTGAAATTAATCCCAATGTCCAGGCAACATTACCTCCGTTATAAAAATTTTGTAGCGGAACGTAACACCCTATGATACCTTTTTCTAGTTGTGGAAGGTTTTGATAATATGCTTCGGAAGATAATTGATCTTCTGGTACTCGGTTTAAAAAATCTTTTGAACAGGCTGTAAACAGAAATACTGTTAATAAGGTTATTATATTTTTAAAAATTTTCATGATTATTCTGATTTGATGGTTAGAAACTTAAATTTAAACCAAAACTGGCCGTACGGGCCAAAGGATAACTTGTCTCATCTGTACCTTGTGTACGGGCGTCAATACCAGCAACGTTAGCTTCTGGGTTAAAACCATGATATCCTGTAAACATAAAGGCATTTTGAACGCTTAAGTAAAGCCGGCAATTACTAATCTTGTATCTGGATAATACTTTTGTTGGTATGGTATAACCCAAGGTTACGTTATTAATATTTAGAAATGTTCCTTTCTCAATGTTTTGAGATGATGTGGTAAATTGTTTTGTATATGATTTTCTGTTAGGAGCTTCATACTTGGCATCCGGACGATCAGGTCTCCAGTAATTATCAAAGAAAAATTGCGGTACATTATTAGTACCGCTGTTTCCACCAAAAACGTTTCTTCTGAATGAACGCAGATTGATATCGCCACCTACAACGCCACTTAATTGTACGTTCATATCAAATCTTTTGTAAGCAAAAGCATTATTCATCCCAAACACAAAATCTGGCTGTGGGTTACCTATAACGGTATAATCATTTACATCTATTATACCATCCATATTAACATCTGCATACCTGCCATCGCCGGGTACACTTCTTGTGATAACAGTTGCACCGTATATGATAGGTGTTGTTTTTACCTCTTCCCAATCACGATATGGATGTAAGTAACTAAATCCGAAAATGTTAGATAATGGCTTGCCTTCTTCTGAACGGGTATCAGTTCCTATTAATGGATTTTTTTGTGGCCCCAAATCCAGAACTTTATTTCTTACATAAGAGATATTAAAATTAGTATTCCATTTGAATGTTCCTATCAGGTTTTTGCTGTTAACGGTAAATTCCATCCCTCTATTCCTCATAGCAGAAATATTACGTGTTTGGCTGCTAAAGCCTGTAGCACCTACCAGGGCAACGTTGTAAAGCATATCTGTTGTTTTACGATTGAAATATTCGTATGTAAAATCAACTCTTCCGTTTAATAAAGTAACATCCGTAGCGATGTTGAAATCTTCTGTTGATTCCCAACCTAGCTGGGTGTATGGAATGCCTACATCATTAGTACCGATATAATAGGATGCTGTTGTACCGCCAAAAGTATAGTCTGATGTTGCCAAGCGGTTTAGTGCCAGGTAATCTGCTATACTGCTATTACCTACTTTACCCCAGCCGCTTCTGATCTTCCAATCTGATACTACCTTTTTTATCCCTTTCATAAAAGGTTCATCAGAAATTCTCCAGGCTGCAGAAAAAGAAGGAAAGTTACCGTATTTATTATCTGGCCCAAATTTAGAAGATCCATCTCTTCTAAAACTTGCAGTTAAATAATATCTGCTGTTAAAATTGTATAATAATCTTGTAAATACACCTAGCATGGTTGATGTCCTGGGATTTGTTCTTACATCATTTAAAGGATTATCTATAGTGCTTGAGTTTGCTAAGGCTGTAATATCATCCACAAAGAAATCAAGCTTTTTAAGATAAGTGTCTTTATAGGTAGTTTTTTCTGCCTGAAACCCTACTACCGCTGTAATAGCATGCTGTTTAAGTTGTTTTACATAAGAAAGAATGTTTTGTGTGTTTAGATAAATCCTATTTTGTGCTTCTGAAACACCAACAGACCTCGAATTTGGGGTACTTGTTGTAGGTACCGTAGTTGGAGAAAAATATTCACCCGTACGATTTCTAATTTCTGTATTCAGCTCGCTTCTAAAATTAAAATCTTTCAGGAATTTAACATCGCCATATACTGACCCTATATTTCTGAAATTGTATCCGTTTGTGGTAATAGCTAATAAGCTGTAAGGATTAATTTGCCCACCTAAATCAAAATCATAAGGTCCGTTTACCACGCTACCCAAATATGCTGGTTTGCCCGCTGCATCAAAAGGTGCAAAAATTGGAGGCATAGCCAAAGCGGTACCAAAAAATCCGTTTGGCCCATCGTTACCTTCCATTTTATCTAGTTTGTCAAATATTTCATAAGAAGGTGCCAGGTTTAACCCTACTTTAATATTATCATTTAGCTTTATATCAACTACCCCTCTTGCTCCGTATCGTTTATAGCCAGATGCTTTAACTAAACCTTTTTGATCAAAATAATTCCCTGATATTCTATAGGTAGTACCTTCGTTTCCTCCGGAAGCAGATAACTGATAATCCTGAACGCGGCCTAACTGGGTAATCTCATCCATCCAGTTAACATCATTCATATTATTTTTAATATTATCACTTAAAACAAACCAGCGCTCAATTCTGGGGTCGCTGTTAATTCCTTCTCTGTTAAGCGCTTTTAAATTGGCAAGTCTTTGCGCATCAGGAGTATCCCAGGTATAAGATCGTTTTTTGTCATCCCATAAAAAAGGATCTTGTATAACATAAGCCTGAGACCTGGAATCACTTATAAACTGAAGAAATTCTGATCTGTCTAAAACTTCTATATTATTGATGATTCCCTGAATACCCTGGTTTGCGTTAAATGAAATAGTTGGCTTTCCGCTTTTTCCACGTTTTGTAGTAATTAATACAACCCCGTTAGATGCCCTGGCCCCATATATAGCAGAAGAAGATGCATCTTTTAATATCTGGATAGATTCTATATCACTTGGGTTAATGGCATTTAACGGATTTTCATTCTTATCATAAGAATCTGGCAAAGGCATTCCATCTATTACATAAAGAGGTGCAGAACTGGCACTGATAGAACCCATACCACGGATAATAACGCTTTGGCCTGCCCCGGGAGCTGCATTACCTGCCGATACCCTAACCCCGGCAGCCTTCCCTGCAATAGCCTGGTCAAAGCCTGCCACTGGCTGGTCTTTTAAATCATTAGCAGAAATAGTTACGGTAGAGGTAGAAACATCTCTTTTTTTGATAGTTCCGTATCCAATTACCACTACCTCGTCTAAAGATTTATCATTGGGCTTTAAAATGATATCTACTACGGTACGATTATTTATCGCAACTTCCTGGGTAGTGTATCCCAGATAAGAAAATACCAATGTTTGGTTGTTAGCAGCTACATCTATACTAAACTGCCCGTTCACATTGGTTGTTGTACCAGATGTAGTGTTCTGGATTTGCACACTTACGCCTATAAGTGGTTCGCCCAATTCATCTTTTACTGTTCCGGTAACTTTAGACTGTGATTGCGCAGCAAAAGAAACCAGAATTAAAAGAGAAGCAGTAAAAAAGCATTTTACCATACGCGGTAAAGTTTTAAAATCTCTAATTACGTGAAGAGATTTCCCCCTGTTTAATTGTTTTTTCATGTATTTTATTTAGGTTATAAGGTTTGGTTAGCAATCTACTTTATCAGAAATTTCCAACTAAAAAAGTAACATTACGAAAGCTTCTTTTTTAAAGTATTTTGATTGTACAATAGTAACAGATTAAGACACAGCGCTTATATACCACAGTATCTATATTCTGTACAGCAGTATAGAAAAGGTAAAAAACCTTCATTTCCCTATTGAAAAGTAGGTTTTATAAGATGACATTGATTTTATGAGCATAATTTCTGAAAAGAAAAAAATTGCTAGTAAAGACAAAAAGAGAATCCTGTACATAACTCTAATACCTGTATACATAAGTAAAAAAAGTAATTGAGATACTTTTGAATTAACCAACGAATAAAAATCAAAATTTATTCGAACATAATTTTTAAACCTTAATTAATAAAACATGAAAAAAAATTACTTAACCTTTTTGGGCTTGATGACAACTGTTTTAAGTGTACAAGCGCAGGATCCTACTGTTAATGCTCCAACGCCACCTTATGCAAGTTCTTTAGTTCAATCTATCTTTAGCGATACTTATACCAATGCAGTAACAGTTTCACAATTTAACGAGAGTACAGGTAGGGCACAATTAAATGGTTTAGCTATTCCAAATCCTGGAGCAGGAAACCCTAATTTAAATATAGCTGGAAATCAAATTTTAAAATATACTTTTACCAATTCTACCGGATACTACACGCCAATCTTACTGGCTACTACAATTAATGCCTCTTCTGATAGGTATTTACATATTGATATTTATACTCCAAATGGAGGAATGCCTAAGTTCAAGATTATAGACTACGGACCTGATGGTGTTAGTACAGCACCTAATTCAGAGGTAGTTTTAACACCTACCAGCTTTACTCAGGGGGCATGGAATAGCTATGATTTTCTGATTACTTCTGTTGCAAATAAAAGTAACGTTTGGAAAATTTTAATTGAAGGAACTGGTTTATTTGATTATTACGTTGATAATGTTTATTTCCATGCCTCAACCACCTTACCTGTTGCCTTAACAGACTTTGTGGTTAAAGCTTTCTCTAATAGTGTTGTATTAAATTGGAAAACTGCTTCTGAAGAAAAATTCAATGGTTTTGAGGTTGAGCATAGAACAGATAATGCTGATTTTAAAGCTATTAATGGTGCATTTGTCAGTGGTGGTAAAAATACTTATAGCTATACCCATAACAATCCTGCAAATGGTAATAACTATTACAGATTAAAAATGGTTGATCAAGACGGTACTTTCGAATATTCTGATATACAAGCTGTTCAATTTGATTTAGCTGGTGCTGATGTTAAAATTCAATGCTATCCTAACCCAGTTACTGATCAGTTAAACATCCGTTTTAATGCTCATACTGTGGGCGAGGCTATCATCTCTCTTCAAGATTTACAAGGAAGAACCATCAGTCAAACTAAAGTAAATGCTACTAGTGGCGATAATCAATCGGTTATGAACACCAGTAGTTTAAATAAAGGAGTCTATTTGGTTAGCATTTCTTTAAATGGAAAAGTACTTGACTCCCAAAAAATTGTAAAGTAGTTTATATAATAGTTGGTTTATGTTAAGAGGTGCCCTTATCAACTGATAAGGCACCTTTTTTTTATTAAAATTAAACCCCGTTGGGGTTGGTATATAGATGATGGTATTATCCCCTTGTTATTAAAATTAAACCCCGTTGGGGTTATTATTAGTAAAATGAGTTTATGTTATTAATATTGAACCCCGTTGGGGTTGGTATATAGATGATAGTTTTATCCCTTTTTTATTAAAATTGGAACCCGTTGGGGTATGCATATAGATATGCAAATCAAACCTATTAATCATAAATAAGCCCCGATACTTATCAAGTCGGGGCTTACTTTTTATTTATGTTCTGTATTATTTACGGTTTCTTTTCTCTTGAGGTTTGATGGAAATTCTGCCACTGGCGAGCCGTATTCGTATCTTAATATACTTTGCCCTCCACTATCTGGATAAAGCGGAATATACATTCCTGATGATTGTATCAATTGCGAAAACAATTCTTTATTCATTCGTTTGGCAATTTCTTGATGTTTGGGGCTATGAATTAAATTAACTGCTTCTTCAGGGTCTTCTTGTAAGTCATACAATTCATCGGTATCCCAAATTCCATGATAATGAATGTATTTATACCTATCGCCACGTAAAGCATGAATAGTTGGTGTTTGAGGATAGTTTCTTTCCCAATAGTATTCATACATCAATCCTGATCTCCAACTAATTTTTTTACCAGCCAATAATGGCAGAAAGCTTTGTCCGTCCATATAAGCCGGTGCTTTTAAACCTGCTACTTCTAATAATGTTGGTGCTATATCAATATTAGCTACAGCCTCTTTTACCACAGTTCCTGGTTTAATTAATGCAGGATGATAGGCTAACATGGGTACTCGCATAGATGCCTCATAAGCTGTACGCTTATCTATAATGCCATGCTCACCAAATTGAAAACCATTATCGCCCATATAAACAATAAGGGTTGATTCTAACAAACCTTGTTGTTTTAAAGTCTCTATCACTTTACCTACTGATGCATCAACGCTATATAATGTTTCTGCATATCTTTTATAATACTCGCCAATATCTAAATTGCTATGGTAAGGAAATTCTACCCCATGCCAAGAGTTTCTTTGGTTTTGCAACCACATAGGCGCACCTTGATGTGTTCCTGTTAGCATGGTTTTAGGCGGATTAAATTGATGATTTGCAGACATCCCTTTATCTCTATCAGCCGGAATAAAATCGGCATGAACACCTTTATGTGAAAGGTAAAGCATAAAAGGTTTATCCTTTTTTCTGGATTGGATAAAATCTACGGCATAATCTGTTAACTCATCTGTAATGTAGCCTTTTTGCTTTACTTGTTTACCATTTACGTTTAAGCCATGTACATCTGGTAAGTAAGAACCTTGTCCTTTAAAAGATACCCAATAATCAAAACCACGCTGAGGATCATCAAAATCACCGCCCATGTGCCACTTACCTATTAAAGCTGTTTGGTAACCTTTAGCTTGTAAATACTGTGAATAAAACACCAAATCTTTAGATACTGGATTTTGGTTATCTACCACTTTATGTTTATGCGCATATAAACCTGTTAAAATAGAGGCTCTTGATGGTGAGCACAAAGAAGTAGTGACAAAAGCATTAGGCAAATAAGCACCGTTTTTAGCTAAAAAATCAAGGTTTGGAGTTTTAATAAAGGTTTGAGATTTCAAAAATCCTAGTGCATCAAACCGATGATCATCAGTTAAGATAAAAACAATATTCTTAGGCTGTTGCCCCTTAATACTTTCTAACTTTAAAGAAGCATTTTTTTGTTGAACGATGGCATTTTGCGCAAATACCAAACTACTGCAGCAAAGTAATAACCAAACAGCTGTAATTTTAAATGGATGTTTTAGCATATTATAAAAATAAAAAGGTCTGCCATTTATTTCATCATGAAATAAATGGCAGACACAAGTTTTCTTTTTTTGTATTAGTTAGTACTTGTCCATGTATCTAAATCTACTAAAGCAGGAGTATTTGCTGATGCAGACTTCACAAAATCTACCCTGATTTTTGTAGCACTTGTTACACCAGAAAGTTTAATCTGTAATTTGCCATACCAGTTAACAGGTTTATTAATGCCATTTAAAATTGTTGAAAAAATAGGCTGCGTTTCTGGCAAATATAAAACTGACGTTGTAGAGCGGTCTACTTTGGTAAATGCTGCATTTGACGGAGATTTGATTACAGCATAATAGGTTTTTCCGTTTTTAACCATGGTTGCTGTTTTGCCGTCGCTACTGATTTGTAATCCATCAGTTGCAGGACTATGCATTAACCAATATACTGTAGAAGATTTAACCGGGGTAAATTCATCCTGAATAGTGATGATACTATTAGTTCTGTTTAACTTGATACCGCGTTTGTAAGAACTCACATCACGGTTATAACAAGATGTCATATCTAATACATAATAAGCTCCTCCTCCGTCATTTCCCTGTTTGCTTAATGTTGCTACACCAGTAGGGTTTTGCTCAGGGCGAGCATCTGGATTAAAGACTAAACAGTTTTTAGATTCTGTTCTCACCTTATAATAAGAGAATCTTCCTATAGTACCTACAGCATTGGTTGGTGCTGCGGTATATGCGGGTGATGCTGTAGAAAAGAAATTTCCGGGATATGGATTTTCTGTACCTAAGTTACCTTGGGCCCAGGTTTCTCCTAGCGCTTGTATAAAGTAGGAACCTGCATCTAAATGCCCGTGACTGGCATTGTTGTTACCACCATGCATACCAATATATAAAGCCTGGTCGCTAGTTAAATTTTCATGGATGTACATATAGTCTACACCGTCCAGGTAGCCATTAAGGGCAAAAGATGCTGCACTTCCCTGGCTAACTAGTTGTGGGTCGTAAAATAATAAATCTGTCCAGCCATTCATTTTTATTGTATTAGCAGAATTTCTGGCCATACATGCATCATAATGTGTTTTTGCCATAGCTGCATCGTTAAAATTCTTGGCAAACCAGAAATAGGATAGAAATTTATTGGCTTTACCTACATACAGATAATCATCTCCTATGGTAGCAGTACCCACAGGACCAGACATTTCATAAGGGAATTTACCGGTTTTTCTAAATCCGGGTTTATTTGTCAAACCATAATCAGAGCTCAACACCCTTTTCATAGATTCTAATGCTAAAAATGTATTACTTAAGCCATAACTCCAATAAGACATTCCTTCTTCACTGGCGCCAGCAGGATCAAATGAATCTATGTATTTTTCCAATCCATTAGCACAGGTAGTGATGATGTTACTCATATAGGCCGGGTCAGTTTCATACATGGCTAAAGCTGCCATAATCATCCCGCCATGGCATATTCCATTCCAATTATCATTGGATAGCTGCCACCTAAAAGGACCAATACCTCTATCTCTCAGATCCAAGTAAGGTTTAAAAACAAAGTTCTTAATAGCTGTTACCAGCTTTGCCCTCTGCTCTACAGTTAGGTAATCGTATAAACCATCATAAGCCATAGCAACAGCTTTAGAGGCTATGCCAGCATCCAGAAAATGACGGCTACCACCCCAGTCAGACCAGGTAGTCATCGCATCTAATTGTTGCCAGCATCTTAAAGCATATTTTGGATCTTTGGTAAACTGATAGGCTAATATCAAATAAGGCGCCTGTTCATTAGAAAAAGTATGAATATTATTGATACGTAGGTTTGCCCCGTCTAAACCCCAGCCTAGCAGTTGTGTACTAAGGATACTATTAGCCTGTGTAATGATGTTATCATAAATAGGTTTTGCAAAGTTATCTGTTAAAACCCTGCTTTTAAGGCTTTCTATCTCTGTTGCAGTAAACAGTAGACGCGGGTGTATACCAGACATGCCCCAGTCTATAAAACTTTTATTTACAATACTTTCTGTAACAGGTATTTTGGCAGTGCTGATGATGCCACCTGTACTAGTGCTGCTTTCTGTAATTTCGAACTTTTGCGTAGAAGTAACTGTTTTACCATTAACTTTTACAGAAATATCATAACTACCTTTTGCCAAGCCTGATGGAATGGAAAATACCAATTGTGTTTTTGATGCTGAAGTAGGTATTGCATTAGTACCACCAATGGTGATGAGGTTTAAATTGGGCGCAGCACTAAAATTCTCTCCATTTACGGTTACTATAGTAGCTTCTTTTCCGGATACAGGAGAAAAGCTTGTTATAATTAAATCGTTTTCACCTGCCAAAGGCATTTCTTTTTCTTTGCAGGAGTTTAAAATCAACAGGCATACTATAAAATAATATATCTTTTTCATTTAGATTATATTTTGGTTAATCAAAAGTAATTAATGAACCTTTGGTACAATTGTACCACAGTATCAGAGTTATGTATAACAGTATCATTAAACCAATAAACCTGAAACCATACATATTAACGATTATATTTAAAACTAAAAGCCCCCTGATACTTGTAAAAGGGGGCTTATAAGGCTTTGATAATGGGTTACCATCCCATATTTTGCAGAAGGTTTCCGTTGCTTTTAGCTATTTCCTGAAACGGAATAGGGTATAAATACATTTTATTGTTGGTTGCATCAAAACTTCTACGCTCAACAACAAATGGCTCATATCTAAAACCACCGCTAACGCTAGCATCACTAATAACACGCATTCCTCTTAAATCTGCATTTTCTGTTACGTCTGCTATTTTCCATCTTCTTACATCAAAGAAACGGTGTTCTTCAAAAGCAAGTTCAACCCTTCTCTCGTTACGTATACGCTCTCTCATTTGGTCTTTGCTTAAGCCGGCTGGTATGGCTGGCATGGCAATCCCTGGTCTTGCCCTGATAAGGTTCACTGCCGCTCTTGCGGTTAAAGTTGTACTAAAGCCGTTAGAAGCTGGCGGAACAACATCTGGACCATAAGCTTCGTTAGCTGCTTCGGCAAAGTTTAATAAAACTTCTTCGTAACGCATTAACACCCAAGATTTTGGTCTGCCATCTGTTCTACCAGGGTCAAAATTCTCTACTAACATTTTTCTTAAATAATACCCTGTTGTTGTAGCACCAAGCTTTGCGCCTATACCATCTACCCCGCCAATAAAAGATTGTACGGTTCTGGCAGTTGTACCTACCAGCCCAATGGTAGAACCATTAAGTACAACGGTAAATGCCAAACGTGGGTCTCTGTTGTTGTAAGGATTATTAGGGTTATAGCCTGATGCTGGGTCTGTTATAGGTAATCCGTTACGCATTTCAAAAGCATCAACCAAATTTTGAGAAGGCGCTGTTACTGCCAAACCGGCATTTGTCATCCCAACAGGATAGTTAGCTCTTTCAAAAGCGTTAGAGCTTCTGGCAAAAGGTCTTGTTAAAATGATACCTGTATTAGCACCTTTTCTGGGTGTTAGTGTATTAGCTGTATTTTGAGACTGAAATAAATCTTTAAAATTATTATAAATGTGTCTTACATGAGCACTATTTGGGTCTGAGAATAGTTGCATCCCAGCCTCAACAGCTTTTTGCCATTTAGTAACGTCATTATTAGGGTTATGTAAAGGACTGGCTGCATAAAGTAAAGCTCTTAATTTCAGAGCTAATGCAACTGGCTTTTCTATACGTCCGATTCTACTAACGTCTGTACTATTTGGTGCATCGCCTCTACCTACAGTTTCTCCGGTTGGGATGCCATAATTTACATAGTGATTTGTTAAAATTGGATATGCGGCATCACACTCGCTTACAATATAATTTACTATTTCATCAAAGGAAGCTCGGGTAACCTGTTTAGCTTGTTCTTCATTTAAAACAGTAGTCACTAGAGGTACTCCGCCGTAACGCTTAATTAATTCTAGATAAAAAAATGCCCTTAGCACTCTTACTTCTGCTCTTAGTTTGGTAAAATCATCTAGATTATCGATATAAGTTACCTTTTCAGGACCAACCGTATCTTTTACAATTTGATTTCTATAATCGGTTGTTTTTTCAAGAAAGAGGTTCACATGTCTTATACCTCTGTAATAGTTAGCATAAACATCATCCGGATTATTAAAAGGCCCCCAAGCACCTGTATTGAAACGTTGTAAACCAGAGGCAACAGGAGAATCAGCCTCATCACAAGCGGTCGCTAGCATAGTATTACCAAACCTATTAAATTGTGGTAGGTAATTGTAAGCCTCCATACCAAATCCTTTTAGATTATCAAACCCTGATTTGAAAAATAACTCCTCATCAAAGTTTTGCTGTATTTCTGTGTCCAGAAAATCTTTCTGACAGCCTACAAAAGTGCTTGCTGCCAAGAGAATAATTGATATATATTTTTTCATTTTCATGACCTTATGTTTGCTTATTATAATTGCAGAGATAATCCAACATTATAGCTTTTAAGCGTTGGGTGAGTTAAAGGATTTAAAATTTCTGGGTCTACATCTATTTCATCAATATTATCCCAAGTATATAGGTTATTACCACTGATGTATAAGCGTAAATTATTAACATTGATTTTACGTGTTAACTGTTTTGGAAAAGTATAACCCAGTTCTAAGGTTCTTAATCTTAAAAAGCTACCAGAACGCTGCCACAAGGTTGAAGCTCTATAATTATTGTCATTAATTTCTGTAGTTAACCTTGGGAATTGTGCACTATTTCCTCTTTCTGGTGTCCAATAATTATCTTTTACCCATTGTGTAGGTTGAATATTGCCCAAAATCGGGGTTATAGCGCTTTGTATAGAAACATCTCTGCCTGCAACACCTTGAAAAAGGGCATTTAAATCAAATCCTTTTAATTTAACACCTCCGTTAAAGCCATACCAAAAACTTGGATAATTAGTATTACCCACTGGGATACGATCATTTTCATCAATAAAACCATCACTATTTTGGTCTTTATACTTAACATCACCTGGTAAAACCCTACCAAACAATTGTTGTGGACTGTTAGCTATATCTGCTGCATCTTGAAAAAAGCCTATAGCTTCTAAAATATAAGGTTGGTTGATAGGATTTCCTTTAGCATACAGGTAAGCATCTTCTCTTAAAGGTTCTTCTATGTTGATGATGTTATTTTTAGCATAAGAAGCATTACCACCAAAATAGTATTCTATATTTTTTACTTTACCGTTGTAAGATAGGGTCAAATCAAAACCACGATTTTCTGTTTCACCACGGTTGAGGTTATAAAAATCTGTACCAATTACAGCCGGAATAATGTTTGCAGGATTGATAAAAATGTCTTTTCTATACTCATAGAAATAGTCAAAAGCTACATTTAAACGTTTGTATAAGCTAGCATCAAAACCAATATTGTATTTAAGGGCTTTCTCCCATGTAACATCAGGGTTTGCTAAATTACCTTCTTCAAAAGTTATAGCATCGTTACCTAGGTTATTACCTAGTATGTAGGTATCTGATCTTAAGTAAAATTGATTGTAAATAAAACGTCCTGCATTACCAGCCCTATCATTACCTGTTAAACCAACAGAACCTCTTAATTTTAAGAAATCTATAGTTTTATTGTCTTTTAAAAAGTTCTCTTCACTCAACATCCAACCACCGGCAATACTTGGGAAAAATCCAAACCGGTTTCCTTTAGGAAAACTTTCTGAACCACTAAAAGCGTAAGTAAACTCACCAAAATATTTACTTTTATAGTTATAGGATAAACGCCCCATGATGTTCTGCTTTGCAAAGGGAACCTGTGATGCTGCAAACTCAAATTTCTCTTGCAGGTACATGGCAGAAGCATAAACTTGATGATTGCCAAATACCTTCTCATACTCTGCACCAGATAGAAATGTAGTACGGTTAATTTGTGTACCCGGCGGTTGGTTAAATGCAAAATTAGGATTATTATCTCCTCTAAGAATAGTATTAAAAGGAATAGGTTCTCCTGGAATTGCTTGATTAGGTAATGGAATAATTTCTTCATAAGCAAAACCTCTGGTTTTATTGTAAAAAGAATAGAAGAAATTATTAAAGTTTAGCTGTGCAAAGGCTTTTAAACCCGGTGTAATAAAATTGAGTTTACCTATTACTTTAACATTAGCATCAACGGTTCTATCATTTAAAGAACCAAAACCACCTTGTAAAATAGAGGCAACCGGGTTGGCCCTGTAACCTTGTGCGCCACCAAATCTTCCGCTTGGTGTACGTACCGGGTAAGGATTAAAAGTTCCTAGTGTTCTCCAAATATCAGCTTCGGCAACATTAGGGTATTTTTTATCTAATGTAGTACCTCTTAAACTAAACTCTGAACTTAAAAAATCAGTAATATCTACATCAAAATTGGCTCTTACATTATACCTTCTAAATTTATAATTGCTATTAATTAGGCGATCTTTATCTGTATTGGCATAAAGCCCGTTATAATCTGCCAAACCTAAAGCCACAAAATATTTAGCATTAGTTTTGCCTCCTCTAAAAGTTAAGCTATAATCCTGACTATTGGTATTTGGCTTTAAAACTTCGTTATACCAATTTACATCTGGATAAAGAAAAGGATATTCGCCTGATTTATAATAATCTACAATAGCCTGACTAGGAAATAAACCAGAACTAATTGCCTTACCATCACTTACTATACCAATATTATATAGCTCTGCAAAATCGCCATTACCTAAAAAATTAGGTAATACAGTTGCTTGTTGTAAGCCTGCTCTGGCATTAAAAGTAATTTGGTTTTTGTCTGCTACTTTACCTCTTTTTGTAGTAATTAAAACAATACCATTAGCCCCGTCTAAACCATAAATGGATAAAGAACCGGCATCTTTTAAAACGGATACACTTTCAATCTCATCAGCAAGTAGGTTATTATAATCGGTTTCAAAACCATCCACCAAAATAACTAAACCGTTATCGCTAAAAGTTTGTCTACCTCTGATAGAAAAACCTGGATTATCATTATCACCAGGCGCACCGGCAGCAGCAGAAACATATAAACCGCTTAGTTGGCCTAGTAAAGTGTTACCAAATTTTGGCGTATTAAAGCTTCTCGTATCTTCTGCCTTAACAGTTGATATGGCTGATGACAATGCAGACCTTTTAACGCTAGGGCCGAACAAAACATTTACATCATACTCTAAAAAAGTTTGTTTCTTTTCTTGGGTGGTGGTATCTGACTGTGCAGCTGTTACCACTTTATTATCTTGAGCAATAGCAGGGAGGGTAAGCGTTAAAATACCTCCCAGCAGTATGCTATTTAATTTATTTATAATCATTTTATGATAATTCTTAGATATAGAAAAATTAATTACCAACCTGGATTTTGTACTAAAAACCCTTTATTAACTTCGGCAACTGGGAAAGGATAGAAATAATGCTTAGGCTCAAAAATCCTTGTCTCATATCTTACAATCCTGTAGTTAAGCCTGTTATCATTTGCGATTCTTTGAGCTTGAGTCATCGTTGGACTAGGGTTTACATATCTATCATTTGCATTCCTTTCAAACAAGAAGAAAGAGAAAAAGTCACCCTTCATCACACCATCTTGTTCTGCAATTTTCCATCTTCTTACATCAAAAAACCGATGCTCTTCTCCGTAAAGCTCTATAGCTCTTTCTCTTCTAATCACCTCACGCATTCTTTCTTTATTACCAAAATTTTGGTCGTAAGTAGCGTTACCCGGTGCTAAATCAGGCAAACCTCCTCTTCTTCTGATAAGGTTTAAGTAAGTGATGATATCTGGATTGGTTGGCTGGAATTCATTTAAAGCCTCAGCGTAATTCAAGTAAAACTCCGCTAATCTAAATATTGGCCAGTAAGCATCTATAGTACCATTTATACCGCTAACCAAGTTAATAAACTTTTTATGATGAATACCATTAGGAACTCCGTTAACTAATAATTGCGGACCAGCCCCCATAGCTTCAAAAGCCCCTGTTGGGCTACCTCTTCTAATTAAAAACTTAGCGGTGTCGTTCCCTCCTTGAGTATTCATTAAACCTGTGTAAGTATACTGAAAACCAGGTGCCCATGCTGTTGCATGAAACCTTGGTTCTACCCTTCTCATAATGTTCTTAAACTGTGTAAAGCTTCCTTCTGTTGGTAAAACAATATCATTACCATTCACATCACGATAGGTTTTGGTAATAAAATTCATAGGCAAAGCCATAACAGTACCACCCCATGAGTAGTAAATTGGACATCCCCATCTGATCAAATTATTTCCTGCTGGAAGTGTAGATCTAGAAAAATCAAAATGGATAATTTCTTTATTGATAGGATCTAAAACTTTACCAGTAGCATAGTTATAACTTTCTCTTTTTCCTAAAGAAGCATCATCTAACAATTCTTTACCATTTGCAGCAGCCCAATCAATAACTGCTTTATTAGCATCTGCAGCGGCTCTCCATCTGTTTTCTATATCATTAGGATTACCGCCTAATACCAAAAGGTTATTATTAGCACCAAAATCTACCGGAGGGGTATTAGAACTGTATAAAGGACTTGCTGCATGCAATAAGGTAACTGCTTTTAGAGACAAAGCTGCACCTTTATTGATACGACCTAAATCTGCTGATGGATATGTATTAGGTAAATCTGGTATAGCTTCATCACAACTTCTCACAATAAAATCTATAACCTCTTGTAAAGGACGGCGACGAGCATCAGGAGAAACAACAGCTTTTTTAACACCACCTTCTTCTATAATTACAATCTGAGGGGTACGGTCTGTAATAGGAATACCACCATATCTAATCATCATTTCATAATGCATCATGGCTCTTAAAACTTTTGCCTCACCTATGGTTTGAGCTTTTAATTGTGGTGTCCAATTAAACTGGGCACCATTTACAAAAGGTACTTTATCTACATTATCTAAAAAAATGCAAGCGTTTCTAATGCCTAAAGTAACTCTACCCAAGTTAAATTCATTTTGATTGGTTGGCCCCCATGATCCTTGAGTAAAAGTATTGGCTACACTGGCGTTACCAATTTGGTCTCCTTCGTCTGATGCGGCAAGTAATAAACCATCATTGGTTCCAGCATCTGATCTATTGTTTCCACCTTCTCCGGTAATAAAACCGTCTACAACACAAGTAGCATAAACATTAAATAAGCTACGCATGGCATTATCCGGATTATTAAAAACCGAATCTACGGTAATAAAACTATCACTAGGTTGTTCTAAATATTTTTGACAGGAGGTACTAAATGCTAATAAAGCACCTGCAAAACCAATGATTGTATTTCTTATAATTTTCATAATCTTTTATTTAAAATTGAATATTGGTTCCAAGATTAAATACTCTTACCATAGGATATACAGCTCCATTAGAATTGGCTATCTCTGGATCGAAATATTTCATTTTAGAGAAGGTTAACAAGTTTTGTCCGTTTACAAATACTCTGGCATATTTTAAACCTATTTTTTTAATGAATTGAGGATTAAAAGTGTAGGCAAGCTCTACGTTCTTTAATCTTAAATAACTGGCATCCTGCATCCAAAATGAAGAAGTAATATAATTGTGTTGGTTTCCTCCTGGATTGCTTGATAAACGAGGATGCGTAATTTTTTCTCCATTTGCATAGCGCTCTGGTGTCCACCTCTCTTTAGCATTTTCAAATGCTGTTTTAGTACCCGCTATAAACGGCCATACCGCTTCACCTACTAAATAAGTGGATACGTTAGCAGCGCCTTGGAATAAAGTGTTTAACTCAAAATTTTTATATTTTAGCCCAATATTAAGACCATAAGTAACCTCCGGGATGTTGGGATTACCGATGTTTACAAAATCGTTAAAATCAATGATACCATCTCCAGCATCAAAAATACCATCTCCATCACTATCTACTGTAGGTTGGTCTACATAACGGATATCTCCTGGTCTTATACCAAACGACTGGTTAACATAGGTAGAAGTCAATCCATCATTTTGTATTTCTTCAGCAGTATTGTAAATACCATTGGCTTGTAAACCTTTTAGTTGGAATAATCTGCTACCGGTATAAACCAAGTTCGGAAATTGCTGAGGTATTTCATCCTGGTAAAGAACCTTGTTACGAGCAAAAGAATAATTTCCATTAATAGAATAAGTAAAATCCTTACCTATTTTATTTTCGTAACCCAACTCAAACTCAAAACCTTTGTTTTCTACTTGTCCTACATTAAGTGGGGCCACTAAACCGGTTGGTCCAAAGGTTACCGGGATATTATTTAATCTCAAGAGAATTTCACTTCTAGATTCTGTAAAATATTCTCCGGTTAGGGATAATTTATCTTTAAAGAATTTTAAATCAGCACCTAAATTAAGTTTAATAGCTGTCTCCCATGTTACATCCGAATTACCTAAAGTACCCTCGCGATAACCAGTGGTAGCATTTTTATTTTGACCAAAATAATAGGTTGGTCCTGTTACAAAAGCTGATGGGATAAATAAGAAACGGTTATCCCAAGGCTCTCCAAACTTATCATTACCTACTTTACCTAATGAACCTCTTAACTTTACATAAGTTAGATAATTATTTTTAGGGATAAATGATTCTTCAGATAAAACGTAACCTAAAGAGCCTGCCGGGAAGAAACCAAATTGCTTGCCTCTGGCAAAGTTTTCAGAGCCGTTATATCCTATACTAAAATCTGCCAGATATTTGGTTTTATAGTTATAGGTTAACCTTCCTACAACTCCCATATAGTTAAATGGTAATTGTATATAGGTTTGTGGCAAATCTCTTCTGCGACCGTTATAAGAGCGCTCTATAGTGCCTAGAGCTAAAGCGGTAACATTATGGCCACCCTCAAAACTTCTACTATAATCTAATGCCAGTTCTCCGTACATTTTTCTAAACTTGGTAAAGGTTTCTCCACCAAAAGTTACGGGTCCTTCAAACTGATTAACTACTGGAATAGGAATGATAGACTCTTCGAAACTTTGTGCATTAGGGTTTACATTTAAATCCCACAAAGGAATTTGTTTATTTCTTGATGCAGCCTGGGCATAAAAGTTATCATAAGCGCCCATAGCTCTGACACTTAAACCCTTTGTAATATCATCAAGATTATATTTTAAAGCAATATTGGTATTTAAATTACTACTAAAATTGGTGTTAAAGCCTTGAGTTAGCATCTGATATAGTGGTGTATTAGACACTTGGAAAGCTTTGGCTATCCCTTCCACATCTCTTATTACTTTACCATCATATAAAACAGGCGACATAACAGGGCTGGCAGAAAGAATAGTCCCGAAAATTAATTCTGTAGAGCTATTTGAATAATTAGAGTTGGTTAAATCTGTACCAGCTTTAATAGAGATAGAAAATTTCTTGGTTACATTAAAATCAAAATTGGTTCTGATATTATATCTCTTATAATTTGGATTAGCGCTAAATTCTTTAAAAATATCGCCTAGCTCATAAGCACCATCCTGGTTTAAATAACCCAAAGACACAAAGTATTTAGCATCCTGAAAGCCACCACTTACATTTAGGTTATATTGTTGCTGTGGCGAGTAATCTTTTAGCATGTAATCCATCCAGTCTACATCAGGATGAAAATAAGGGTCATCTCCTTTTTGGTAACGCTCCAAATCATAATCACTAAAAATTGGTGGCAAACCTTCATTAACACCCGCCTCATTTCTTAGTGTAGCAAAATCATAAGAGTTTAACATTTCTGGTAATCTGATAGGGTTTTGCATGGCCAGATTGCTAGAGAAAGTAAACTGTGGCTTACCTACACTACCTGTTTTGGTAGTGATAATAATAACACCATTAGCGCCCCTTACCCCAAATACCGCAGTAGCAGAAGCATCTTTTAAAATATTTAAAGATTCTATGGTATAAGGGTCTATGGTAGATAATTCTCGCTCTACCCCATCTACTAAAATTAAGGGTCTGGCATTAACAGCATTTATTGTAGCCACACCTCTAACAAAAATGTTGGCTACATCCCTGCCCGGCTCTCCGCTCCTTTGTGTAGCGGTAATACCTGTTGCCCTACCTGCCAAAGCATTGGCAATGTTAGAGACCGGTGCTCTTAAAATTTCTTTACCACTGATAGAAGAAATAGCACCAGTAATGGTAGGTTTAGATTGTGTACCATAACCAATTACAACAACATCGTCTAAAGTTTTTACATCGGTTAATAAAGTAACATTCATGACATTACTTGTTGCTGCAACTTCTTTCCTATTATAACCAATATAACTAAAAACTAAAACGGCATTAGGTTCTGTCACCCTAATGCTAAACTTACCATCTACATTAGTTTGGGTAGCTACTGATGAATTTTTAACTTGTACACTTACTCCAATCAGAGGTTCACCATTATCATCAATTACAGTTCCGGTAATTTGCCTGGTTTGTGCAAAGGCATTGAACGTGAGTAAATTGAGCATAATGAGAGCTAATGAAGTGCTCTTCAAAAATTTCAGCAACCATTTAGGACAACATTCCTTTTCAAAGGAAACACTCCTTAAGGTAAAATTTCTCTTCATATAAATATTTAAATTGGTTTATAAAAATGCAGTCGACTTATTACCGAGGATTACATTTTTAGGTTTGTCTCTTTTTATTGAAAGAGATTTGGTTTGTTTATTTGATACAATATTACACGCAATAAGCCCCCAACCTTATGCACTGTAGTATCATTGTTCTGTACAGCAGTATAGAAATACTTAAAAATGCTACTTATATGCATATTTTGGTGAAAATGTAAATTATTATAGTGTTACTTTAGATTTAGTACGGAGATGGAAAACAAGTTCAATTATCTTTTCTTTTTGAAACAGATAATTGAACTGAAGTATATTTATTGAGCTTGATCCGTGTATAAATAAAAAACACCAATTTTAGAATGTGCCGTACCCGGATAAGATGGATAATTACCACCCTTCCATTGTATTTGTTGATTGGCTGTTGGGAAAATAGTTGGATAAGTTATGCCATCATAATTAGCCGCTGTAACATTAGTGCCATTTAAATTTGCTCTTACAGAACCTGTAGAAGTATTACTAAATTTAATGGTCAAAGCCAGTTCTACAGTTTGTCCTAACATATTTGCAGCACTCACAGTTCTAACGATTGGAAAACCTGATTTCACAACTGGATTACCGCCTGCATCCCAAACATAATCATACACGAGATACTCTAGTGCATTGGGAAGCATACGGGCAACTACTAATGGTTTATATTCTTTTTTTCCGGAAGGCGCTGTAAAACTCCAAGCCATGGTTTGTAATATCCAGCCACCTGTATTAGTAAAGCCATCTGCTGTAGTTTCTAGCTTAAATTTACCTTTAACAATTACTGTTTTGTCTACGCCAGTATAATAAGTAAGCCTTCTGGAAACTTCTGCCCTACCCTTAACATTAGGCGTGGTATTATGTACAATTGCCCAATTGATACCTGTTGAAGTTTGTAACCACCAGCTTCCACCGTTTTCTACATCTTGTGTCCAGCCAGTATCAAAGCCATCGTTCATAAAATCTGTCCATAATACTTGATTGTTATTCCCCGGTTTGGTTTTAGGTAGTTTTTCTTCTTTTACCGCTACGCTTTCGCTTTTTTCGCAAGCCGATAAACTGAATAGGATTGCAGCAGCTAAATAGCTTGCCTGTTTTAGTTTTTTCATGAGAATTTTGGTTTATAATGAATAATAACCAGCCTTAGCTGGCATAATTGGTTATACCAATGTTAACCTATTTAAAAACTAAGCTTATGTACTGCGGTATGAAATTTATGTATGTAGGTATCAGCTTAGTGATTTATAAATATTGTTAAATACACATAAAAAAAGCCGAATCTTTTCAGATTCAGCTTAAACTATCATATAATATTCTTTTAATGTCTAATAATAATCTGCTTCTTTATAACTTTTTTACTATCCTCGTGATAAATATGGAGATAATAATTCCCACTAGGAACATCTCTAGTATCTAGTTTAAGATTCTTTTTATCAGTCTCGCTCTGCAAAGTTCTTATAACTGCGCCTTTATCATTAAATAATTTTACATAAAAAGTTTTTGATTTAGGTGATTTCAATACAGATTCTTGATGTTTTTGCATATTTTCATAAGAAATTGTTAATTCTGAATTTGCAGGGTTAGGATATACCCGATAGGATCCTTCATAGGTGCTGGTATCTACAGCAAAATAAAAAACATAAATTGGATTAGTTTCTCCACATGCTGTTTGTGCCTTCACTGTTATCATATAATCGCCAGGTACATCAAAGTCAAAAACTGCATTGTTACCCCCAGCAGATACTGTACCCGAAGGTATAGGCCAACCATTTTGTATATAAATGTTCTCATCCGGATAAGGGAATATTTCCCAGTTATAATAAATAGCGTTAGGATAAGGTGTGGTTATGGTTGCAATTACAGGTGTATTAATACCTACTACATAACTACCGGGGCCATCCCAAAAAGTATCAATGGTAGAGTAAAACTCGGGTATACCTACAGTTATATCTTTGGTAACAAGAAAGTCACCACATCCTGTATTAATAACAGCAGTAAGTGTAATATACTCATGAGCACTATTGTTTATAGTTATATTACTACCTGTATTTATACCACCAGCAAAAGTAGTATTACCCGTTGCAAACCAAGTTACCGTTGCCCCAATAGATAAATTATCTATATAATAAGTTTCAGAGCTATTACAAACATTTGCTGAACCTGTAATTATTGGTGTGCTGCATTGAAATGTGCAGTCTACGGGTTGTGCATTATTATTTTGTAATTCTTGGGCCAACCAATCACCATTATTTGAATTAAATGAAATATGAATCTCGTTCAGGGTTGAATTATTATAGCCTGTTGTAAAGTTCTGAAAAGGAATATTTTTAGGTGCCGCAGGCGGGTTGTTGGCAACATATTTCATTAAATAATCTCCTTCTACTAAAGTTGCATTACCCAAACCTACGTCTAATGCACTTGTAACTGGTATAAAATTAAATGTTTTTCTGTTTGAAGCATTTATATTATATTTTATAAAAGCAGTTTTATTGCTATTATCTGAAAGATTTACAGGAACATTGTAATAACCACCTGGGTAAGAGTCATAAGGAAGCATGCCAGCAGGGGCATTAAAATCTTTATTGGTAATGGTTATAGAAATAGGTATAAGCCATAAAATGGTTTTCTTATAGGTAATATTACCATGGTAAACATTATTTCCTCCGCCTTGGCCAGTAGCATGTATATTAAAATCAAAAAGTATTTTATTCTTACCCGGTAATATACCTAAAAGTAAAGCAGGTTGCCCTGTTAGACCACTCGCTAAAGGAGCTGCCAGTACACCTGCCAAATCGCCTAAAAATCTTGTATTGCCAGAACCCTCGTATTTTAACAATTCTGCACCTGCTTCAAACTCTTGCCCATTAGCACATTGCGAGCCATTACTAATAGAAATTAACCTTAAAGGACTACCGGGAAAACCCTGAGGATAGCCCATGTTTTTCAGTTCTGTTTGCCATTGGTTATGCACAGAATTATCTATATTATAATTTTTATCTACATAATTAATAAGCATTTGCCTGGAAGCAGGACGATCTGAAAGACCTAATTTATCTAAAGGACTGGACCCGCCCGTAAGAAAATTGAATGCTTCTATATAAGGTGCTGCCGCAGTTTTTAAATATAAACCCTTGATGTGTCTACCAAGATATTGAAAACCTAAGGGAACATTTGCGCCTTGGTGCGGGCTATCATGGCTGATATACAATTTAACCTGATGATCTTCCTGATTATTTTCCATTTCTTTTAAAGCCCAGCGGGCTACCAAACCACCCATGCTTTGCCCCAAAACTATATTTTTCTCAGCACTGCCTGCCTGGGCTTTTAATAAATTAACCTGCCGTATTACCTCCTTTAATAATTTTGCATTTCTTTTAATATTATCTGTACCATCTTCCCAGTCTACATAAACGATATCGTATTGGGGGTTGTCTGTTAAAATATTTTGAAGAGTATTATTATCGCTTATATCAATATTTAAGCTTTCTATATCATCTAAACCTAATAATAATTCAGGAGATAATATTTTACCAGCATCAAACCCTTCTGCAACTATTAGTGGCTTTCTTAAACCTAATGAGGCATTACTATATTTTATAGATATAAAACCTTTAGCATACCTGCCTTCAAAAATTTCTGTAGCTGTAATAGGGTAAGTTACCACCCCGGGTATAGTACTATTAATGGATGGTGCAATATGAATTTGCGAATGGCTGTACAATACCGTATTATTTGCTAAATTTAATTTATAAGATAATACCTTCAATCCAGTATCAGGATAATTTACATTGAAAGCCTGTCCAAAGCTAATATTCCTATAACCCTGCCCATCTCCTGCATCTACCTGTATACTGCTGATACTTACAGCATCATTAGTTTGCCATAAAAAAGCAGGTAACATAATTTGCTGACTTGTTCCCCTGAAATTATAAGCGGCAGGGCTTATAGCAAAGGCTGTTTCTGTTTGATAGGGATTTTGCCATACGCCTGATATATATTTATCATAAACTTTACCACCAGATACCATAATCTGGTTATTCTGTACTGCATTATCTGTGAAGCGAGAATATTTATAAAACAGGCCGTTTAAGATAATTTTTGCTAATTTATTAATAAAAACACTTGTTAAATCAAATTAAGACCTGTTTTACTTCAACGACCTTTCTCAACTCGTATGTGTCTCGTCGTTTGCTCCGAGGTTGATATAGGATTGGCATTGCTTTATGAGTACTTGATATGCTCATATTGCTGAAATTATTTTGTAATTTTGAATATAAAGTTAAGCACATGGATCTACAGACCAGAAAACTAAACATCATCCAATACCTGATTGAGCTTAAAGATGAGAAGTTGTTCAATAAGATTGAAACAATCATTAAGGATAAGGTTGGTGACAAAAAGATGAAGCCTTTTACACAGGAAGAGCTGTTGAGCAGAGCTAAACAAGCTAATGACGATTATCTTGCTGGCAACGTTAAAACACAAGAAGAGCTAGAGATTGAATCAGAAAACTGGTAAGTTAATGAAAGTAATCTGGACCAGCTTTGCAATTGAAAATCTTAAACATATCTCTGAATACTACACTAAAGTAGCTGGAAAGAATATTGCATTTAAGATAAAGACAGAGCTATTTAAAGCCACAAAACAACTTAAGAACCACCCTGATTCTGGTCAGGTAGAGCCCTTTCTTGAACAACTAAACGAAGGACATAGGTATGTAGTAAGTGGGAACTACAAGGTGGTTTATAAAAGAGTTGAAGAAGGAGTTTTGATTACCGATGTCTTTGATACTCGTCAAGACCCAATCAAAATAAACGACACTAAGCGAAAGTAAAATAAAGAGTAAACTAATCCTTCACTGGTTTTACCGTTTAAAGCATGAGGATGTTAGTTCTTTTATAAGGTAACACCATCTAATACTTACGTGATTAGACTTCCTCATTTTTATTAATTATTGTCATTATATAGGTGTTGTCAAAAACTGAACTTTTGAGGAAGGTTACTTTGACATCATTAGACTACTGTAGACTTCTCTAGTGTGGTTTGTCTCTGATATAAACTTTAGTGTGAGCTTTAAAGCTTTAATGCAACTTGGTAAGCTTTCAGTTATTGCATCTTGATATAACTTCATTTTATCCATTACCTCTCCTTCTCGTTTCGTATCTCCATATGCACCATTTCTCTCCCAATATAGTTCTGTACCTATTGTAAATTTATGAACAACGTCATTTCTAATATCAAAACAATCTTTAAACTGATCGAACAATGCTTTTAATGATATATAAGAATCAGTTTCCTTATATATGTTTGGTTTTGATATTCATCGCATAAAGATAGTCATATTTAACTTTCAACATCGGCAGCATTGGAAAGCTAAGAACAAGTACTGGATATCAAAACAAAGAAACCACTAATCATTCCATTGTTAACACTAACGATGTGCAAGTTATCGTCAGCGATGCAAAACCTATTTGATAAAGTAAAACCAAAGAACAATTAAATATGGCGCTATAGAAATTAGGCTTATCAATATATTTTTATCATCTCTTTGCTGACCTCGTATTTCTCTTAACAAGTCAGGTATTCTATTAATCATTAGTATAATCAAAGCCAAAGCTATGGGCCATCCTAAAAAGTAATAAAACATAAAAACTAGCAAACCTAGTGCAATGATATGTACGATTTGTAAAAATCTTAATTTGGATTTGGCTAAAACCATACCAGATTGCACAACATCTTCTTCAAGATATTTAGGTATGTCGGGTCTCTTATAAGTAATATATCTTACTACAAAACCTATCGCTGTTGAACCAGCAAATACCATTACAACGAGAATTAGAAGAACTTTAAGAATTAATAATGTTAGATCCATGACTTACTTTTTAGTAAACGAATATAATAATTGTTAGTAGATTAATCACTCCATCTAATTTAAGCTTGTGGTCTGAACACGTTTAAAGAAATTCCGGCATAAACCCACCTATAGCAACCGCACAATCCATTTATTCCGTTGCTTCTTTACTTAGATTCAGCCCAAAGCTGATTACGCTTCCATAATTAATTCTAACATTTTAATCATTAAACATTATGGAACAAAGTAATGCCTTATTACAGGTAAGTGAAATTCAATTGGTTTATAAGCCAGTGATCAGACCTTCTCAAAGACTCAAAGTTGGTCAAGCATCAGATGTCTATAAGATGCTTTTAGATTCATGGGATATGGATAGCATAGATATTGTCGAACAGTTTAAAATAATGCTTCTGAACAGAGCTAATAAAGTTTTAGGGGTGTCTCTCATATCAACGTGGATTATCGGGTACAGTTATGGATTTGAAAGTTGTGTTTGCTATAACATTAAAAGGAGGTACAACGAGTTTAGTTCTTTCTCATAACCATCCATCAGGTAATCTGAAACCAAGTGGTGCTGACATAGCAATAACTAAAAGAATGAAAGATGCAGGAATGCTACTGGATATTGATATTGTAGATCATTTGATTTTATCGAGTGAAGGATACTACAGTTTTGCTGAAGAAGATTTAATTTAATTATAAGAGTTCAATCAAATATTAACCTGGTGTTTAATTGCCTGCAATATGTTTTAAAATCAAGAATAGCGCTTTAAAATGAGCATATACACGCTCTTTAGCCTGCCTTCTAAGCAGTAGGTCTTTGGTTCGAATCCAAATGCGACCACCCTAAAAAAAGGCTTCAGAGATTATCTGAAGCTTTTTTTGATTTTGGTGGTTTTCTAAAATTAAGGATTTAAGTATTGCCTAATACTACAGAATTCGTAAGTCTTTAATAAGTAATATCTAACAAGCTTTTGGTAGCTATCAAAATGCCTCCTTTTAATTCGATATATTCTTTTGTAGCATTCCAAACAGTTGTTTCTACCTTTTTAGGACCATCAGCAGTCATAAAAGTAATAGTTACTTTAGTTTTAAAAGTATTTCCTAACCGCACAGCATTCACAAGCTTTTCTTGTAGTTCTTCATTATGATGATCTACTGCATGAACAATTTTGTAATTTAAGATATCTTCTTTCGCAATTAGTCCGGTTACCATAATTTAATTTTTAGAGTTTATAATTAATCTTACAACGCTCAATATAGCAACTATGTGTTCTAATCTTTGTAAAAAATATATTTGAAAATGTTAGTTATCTCCTACCGGGATAATCAATCATTCCTTTAAATTCTCTTGAGAAAACGTCTTTAGTATCTAAAGATTTCATGCTATTTAAAGAGCTGCTACTTACAGATGCACCTTTTGTACTAGCTATATTTGAAGAGCTAAAACTTCCGTTTTTAATAAAATTTAAAGATTGCGCAACAGCAATATCCCCTTTATCACCAAATGCCCATCTAATATCATCAAATCCAATGTTAAAATCTGGCACAAAACCATCATAATAAGCCCCCTGTTCTAATGAATTCTGAGTTTCAAACATAGAAAAGTAAACATCATATTTATCTATCCTGATAGGGAAAAAACCAACTGGTTTGCCATAAGTGGGTTCACCCACAATTTTTAAATTTGCACCTAAATAGGGTTTTAAAGAATTAATAACCAATTCACTAGAAGAGGCAGTACCTGGTCCCGTTATAAACACTACTCTATTTACATTGGTCAAACCACCATTTTTTTGAATATTGTAAGTATTTTGCGAAACAGAAAAATTTTCCTGAAAATAATTTCTTCCGATTGAATTTCCTTCTTGGTCTCTTATAGGTTGATTTTTAAGAATTGTTGCTTTTCCTTCTCGCATTGTGGCATTAAAAAATTCTGAAAACATTTTTTTTCCATTGTGTTGAGAAGGTATAATTAAATTTACCAAATGTTCAGCAGTAGAAACGAAACCACCTCCATTGTAACGCAAATCAACAATTAAATCTGTTACTCCATCATTACTAAATTTAGTAAAAATACCATTTAAAGCTGGTATAGAATTATTTTGAGAAGAGAAACGAGCATAAGCTACATATCCTACTTTCTTACCTCCTGTTTCAGTAAAAACAGTGTCTTTTAAAATAGGAGAACTATTATAATTAGTCTTATTAAGTGTATAATTAAATGAAATACCTGTTCCTCTTTTTTTGCCGGTAACTGTTATGGTATTTAAATCTAATAAACCTACAACTTCTTCTGCTTCTTGGTCAAAGTTAGCACCATAAGTTTTACCATTAATAGTTAAAATGGTATCACCTCTGTTTAATTTATTTAATGCAGCAGATGAATTTTCGTTTACATATCTGATTATCAAGAAATAATCTCTACTAATAGAAGTTGTTTGATTACTGTAAAAACCAATATTTAAACCAGTATCATTACCCTCACCATTTAAGTCAACTGATGATTTTTTAGGATTTGCGATAGCAATTTGCCCACTGGCAACTAAATCTTCTATGTAGGAAAACTTTGGCTCGTCTGCCCTTCCATCATCGTTAAAGTCATAAAACTCATAAGCCCTACCTGTAGTGGGGTTAATTTTGTATTGTGTTAATCTAAAAAGTAAGGTATTAAAATTATCTAATTGATTGCTTGATGAGTTAAAATTTCTTGGCTTAACTACACTATATTCAGGAATAGCATCATTCCATAAATAAACTTGCTTGGCGTATAAAAATATAGAGTCTTTAGTAAGCTCGGCCCTATTTGTAGTTGGCGTAGGTGTATCATTACCAGATGTAGCTTTATCTTTTTTGCAAGAAGCAAAACTTATTACTATCAAAAATGCTATTGCATAAACTCTTTTAAACATACCAAATAGATTTATATAAACTTACGAAAAAACTCATAAACAGAGTTTTTATTATTGGCTTTTAGCCATAAAAAATTCATGGTACTAAAGCTTGATAAGCAACGCCTGCATGTGAAGCAAACTGCTGGTCTAAAGCATTTTTACCAAAGTAGATAACGTCTGTTTTTGCTAACTTGTTTTCTTCCAATAAAAAATGAAGACTTGCAGATGAGGGTTTTATCTCAAACTCATCTACAAAATAAACTTTCAGATATTTTTCTAAACCGTTCCACTCGGTTTGGGTAATTTTATTTAGTTGTGTAACAGGGTTTCCTGATGTTAAAATGTAAAGTTCTTTCCTGTTAACAACAATTTCTTGTAACAATTCTAAAGCCTCTTTGTATAACAATAATTTTAAAGGTAAACGGGCATTGGTAAAAAGTAAATTTAAATTTTCCTCGTACTTTAATGCAATGCCAAAAGTTTCTTGTATAGCCTTAAACATTCCATCTTTACCATGGATTTCGTAACGCTTTTTGGCAAAATCAACCATGTCTTGTGCTGGCGGAAAAGTTTCCAGGTATTCTACAAAATTGGCAAAGAGATAATAAACCTGTAAATCGTAATCCTTTTCTGGAATTAAAACATCATCTAACTCAAATATAAAAGCCTTTTTATGGGCATCTAACTCATTATAATTTATCATAAAACAGTTACTAAATTTAATCTTATGATTTTATCCTCGCAGTAAAACAACTCATAAAAACCAAAAAGTGACAAATTAGTTGTTAAACTTTGTATAAGCTCTTTAATCTCATCAGAAATAAGATTTAAACAAACAAAGTTTTCTGCTAATTTTATAAACCGCACCACTTGCATATTTCCATGCAACGGATAAACATGAATTTTTGTAAAAGGATTTTGGTTTAAAACTTTAGCAGCTAAAGTAAAAGGCATGAATTTTAAACCACTAAAAATATTGTTTTTTGTATGATCATTGATGATGATTAAATCTCCTACTTCTTCAACATGTCCAATTGCAATCTGCTTTTCAGGATAACCTAAACCTAAAACAGCCTTAGAAAATGAAGCATAATCTGCTACAGTTTGGTAAGCCACTACTTTTTCTGCAAACAAATACGCTAATTGCTTCATGTTTTGAGCTTGTATTAAATCTGGCAAAGCCAAGATTATCCCATATTCTTCAAATAACACTTTAGCCTCTGCTAAAGCTTTTTGCTCGCTTAATTTTAAAGGAAAAACAAGAGTTATATCTAAATCAAGACATAAACTTAATAGCTCATGCGCAAATGATGATTTATTTCCGTCTGGAATAATGATATTTTGGTCTTTAGTATCAGTAAATAAGATTTCATGATGTGGTAAATGGTAAGCCAACTGGTAAGCTATAGCATCAGATGCTGCTGTTATGAGTGTTTTTTTCAAAATTAAGAAAATATATAGCCATCTTTCATCGTGATTTTTCTATCAGACATTTCGGCTAATTCATCGTTATGGGTTACAATAATAAAAGTGTGGTTAAATTGGTCTCTCAAACTAAAAAAGAGTTGATGCAATTCTTTAGCATTAGCCGAGTCTAAATTTCCAGAAGGTTCATCAGCTAAAATCAAAGCCGGTTTATTAATTAAAGCTCTAGCAACAGCTACCCTTTGCTGCTCGCCTCCAGAAAGTGCTGCTGGTTTGTGGTTCGCCCTATCTTCCAATCCTAAAATAGCTAGCAGCTCTAAAGCTCTTTTCTCGGCCTCAGCTTTACTGGTTTTAGCAATAAAAGCAGGTATACAAACATTTTCTAAAGCTGTAAACTCGGGTAAAAGATGGTGGAACTGAAAAATAAATCCAATATTTTTATTCCTAAAGCTACTTAAGGCTTTGGCATTTAATTGGTTTATGGCTATACCGTCTATTTCTACAGAACCTTCATCGGCTTTATCTAAAGTTCCTATGATGTGTAATAAAGTACTTTTTCCTGCTCCGGAAGCCCCTACTATACTTACAATTTCTCCTTTAGCTACTTGTATATCTACTCCTTTAAGGATTGATAATTCGCCAAATTTTCTTTTGATGGATTGCGCTTTAAGCATATACAAAACTATAACTTTTTAGGCAGATGCCTAGTGTGATCAAAAATTCTGACATGCTTTATGCCAAATATTATCATCATAACTTAATAAAAAGAAAAGTGTAGAGCTTAAATCTCATTTATAAGTTAAAAAAAACCATAATTATCCAATTATTTTTCTATTTAGGTTTCATTTATAGCTTTGTATTTGTATTTTCACGGCAAATTTTTATGAGATGAACATTCACGAATATCAAGGCAAACAAATACTTAAAAGTTTTGGCGTACGTATCCAAGAAGGTATAGTAGCAGATACACCTGAACAAGCTGTTGAAGCAGCCAAAAAGTTAAAAGAAGATTTTGGTTCTGATTGGGTTGTGGTAAAAGCACAAATTCATGCAGGCGGACGTGGTAAAGGCGGAGGTGTAAAACTAGCTAAAAATTTAGACGAGGTTAAGCAAAGAGCTTCTGATATTATTGGAATGCAGTTGATTACTCCTCAAACCGGTGCAGAAGGAAAAAAAGTTAATAAAGTATTGATTGCTCAGGATGTTTATTACCCTGGAGAGTCTGAAACTAAAGAGTTTTATGTTTCTGTATTATTAGATCGTTCTAGAGGTCGTAATATCATTATGTATTCTACAGAAGGTGGTATGGACATTGAGGAAGTGGCAGAACACACACCTCATTTAATATTTAAAGAAGAAATAGACCCTAAAGTTGGCTTACAAGGTTTCCAAACTAGAAAAATTGCTTTCAACTTAGGTTTATCTGGAAATGCTTTTAAAGAGATGACAAAATTCATTGCTGCTTTGTATAAAGCTTATGAAGCTACAGATTCTTCTATGTTTGAAATTAACCCGGTTTTAAAAACATCTGATGATAAAATTTTAGCTGTTGATGCTAAAGTGAACTTGGATGATAATGGTTTATTCCGCCATCCAGATTATGCGGCTATGCGTGATACTACAGAAGAAGATCCAACTGAAGTTGAAGCTTCTGAGTCTAACTTAAACTACGTTAAACTAGATGGTAACGTAGGTTGTATGGTTAACGGTGCGGGTTTAGCTATGGCTACTATGGATATCATTAAGATTGCTGGTGGCGAGCCTGCAAACTTCTTAGATGTTGGTGGTACCGCAAATGCTACTACAGTTAAAGCTGCTTTTAACATCATTTTGAAAGACCCTAACGTTAAAGCTATATTAATTAATATTTTTGGTGGTATTGTACGTTGTGATAGAGTTGCACAAGGTGTAATTGATGCTTATAAAGAAATTGGCGATATCCGCGTTCCAATTATTGTACGTTTACAAGGTACTAATGCAGAAGAAGCTAAAAAACTTATTGATGAATCAGGATTAAAAGTTTTCTCTGCTATATTACTAAAAGAAGCTGCTGATTTAGTTTCTGAGGTATTAGCATAATAAGCTAAAAATCACTATTTTGAGAAAGCCCCTATTGTTTATCAATAGAGGCTTTTTTATTTGTGTTAGAATCTATTTTATAGATTTTTGTACTGTAAGAAGTTTTTTATAATACTAATATTTTAATTAAAAACTTAAGATTCAAATTTATATCCTACGCCTTTAACAGTACTCACGTAATTATCTCCTAATTTTTCTCTTAACTTTCTGATGTGTACATCAATAGTTCTATTGGTTACTACAACAGAATCTTCCCAAATGTTTTTTAATATTACTTCACGGGTATATACTTTCCCAGGCTTTGACGCTAAAAGATATAAAAGTTCAAATTCCTTTTTCGCCAGAACTACCTTATTTCCATTTTGGTAAACTAAAAAAGACTCTCTATCGATTACTAAATCTCCAATTTCTACCTTATTTTCTACAACCTCATCGTTTTGCACATTTCTTCTTAAAATAGCATTGATTCTACTGATAAGGGCTCTGGGCTTGATAGGTTTGGCGATATAATCATCTGCACCAACATTAAAGCCTGCAATTTCAGAATACTCCTCGCTTCTGGCGGTTAAAAAAACCATAAAAGTATTCTTAAACTCGGGCATAGAGCGCATAATTCTGCAAGCTTCTATACCATCCATCTTAGGCATCATGATGTCCAAAATGATTAAATCTGGCAAATGTTTACGAGCCTCTGCTACTGCTTCTTGTCCGTTACTAGCCGTAATTACATGGTATCCTTCTTTACGTAAATTATATTCTATAAGCTCCAGAATATCCGGTTCATCATCTACAATTAAAATTTTTTGCTTGTTAACGTTCATGCTTTTTTATTTGTAGCTAATTTATGAGCTTAAGTGAATTTTTTAGTTAAGCCAATATTAACAAATTGTTAAAGTTCATACTATTTTAACAACAATTTGTTAGAAATCAAACTTAAAACTAAATATTTATTATAAGGTTTTCTGCAAAAACGCCTCTAGTTCTTCTCCTCTTAAATTTTTGGCAATAATTTTTCCTTCGGGATTGATTAGAAAAGAAGCTGGTATTGCGTTAACATTATATAAACGGGCATTTTCAGAATCCCACTGTTTCATTTCGGAGATATGTGTCCAATTGAGCTTATCAGCTTTAATGGCTTGTTGCCATTTATTTTTATCATCATCTAAAGAAAAACCAAGAACTGTAAAGTTTTTACTTTTAAACTGTTGGTAAACTTTTACGATATTAGGATTCTCTTGCCTGCAAGGGCCACACCAACTTGCCCAAAAATCCAGCAATACATATTGGCCTTTAAAATCAGATAGTTTGATAATTTTTCCATCTGGAGTTTCTGCACTAACTTCTGGTGCTTGCTGTCCTATAGCAGTTTTACTAGCCATATCCATTTGTTGTGCAAAAGCTTGTACAGCTGGGTGGTTAGGAAAATTTGCTTTTGCTTCTTTACTATAAGCTATTAATTGTGATTCATAAGCTGTTGGGTTAACTCCCATCATTACATTGGCTGCAAAAAAAGCAGTTAAAGACTTTTTATGAGTTTCAATAAAATTATGTGAATCTTTAAGGAAAGGTTTTGCTATTTCTTGAGATTTTACTGTATATTCTGCTATCAGAGAATCTTTTTTATTGGGGTTACTAGCAATCATCTTGCTGTACTGCTCTGCCATCTTACCAGTTTTACTGGTAAATGTGGTGGTTATTTTATTGTAAGCTGTAATTTTTTCTGCTTCTTCAGAACCTTCTACCTGATATGCACCAGAATTGTCTCTTAAATCGGTTTTAAAATCTATTTCATCACCATTTGAAGCTATTAGCATGTAAGATTTATTACCTATCACTAACTGAAAAAAATCTGGATTTTCTGATTTATATTTCAATTTAAACTCTTGGTTTTCATCAAAAAAAGTAGAATCTACAGGGCTCATTTGACCCATATTATTGCTTGCGTATAGATAGATTTTTTGTTCCTCTCCTTTATTTTTAACTGCACCGTTTATCACAAATTCGGTTTTATTTTTACATGAAATAAAACCAATGGCCAAACACAAAAAAACTATAATTCCTTTACCCATTATCTTAAACTTTCTATTTTACTGATTAATAATTGATTTGCCTTCTTAGGGTCTATTTTACCTTTTGAAATTTTCATTATTTCGCCCATAAATAATCCTAGAACGCCTTTTTTACCGTTATGGTATTCTTTTACTTTATCAGGAAATTTAGCTAATGTGGCATCAATAAAGCCTTCTAATTCATCTTGATTATCATTGATGATTAAATTTAGTTCTTCTGCTAAATCCTCTACATCTTTATCAGCATGATGAATAACCGCTGGGAAAAGTACATCTTTTGCTTGATTGTTATTTAGTTTACCGGCTTCAACCAGATTTATGATAGCTGCAATTTTATCAGCGGCAACATTAAAATCAGAAAAGCTTAAGCCTTTATCATTTAAATATGATTTTACTGGGCCCATTACCCAATTAGAGGCGGCTTTACAATTTTCGCAGCTATCTGTTATGGCTAAATAATAATCGGCCATAGCTTTTTCTGCTGTAATTACACGGGCATCATACTCAGGTAAATTCATCTCCTGGGTAAACTTAACAACCAATTGCTCTGGTAAAGCTGGCATTGCCGCTTCTATTTCTTGAATATAAGCCTCGCTTAATGATATGGGTAGTAAATCTGGCTCGGGGAAATAGCGGTAATCATTAGCCATTTCTTTAGAGCGTAAAGGTGTTGTGATACCTGTATTGGCATCAAAATTTAAGGTATTTTGCTCTATAACAATCCCTTCTTCTATCAGTTCAATCTGACGTGTGATTTCATATTCTATAGCTTTTTGAACGTTTTTGATAGAATTTAGATTTTTAACTTCGCAACGTTTACCTAAAGCTGTTTCGCCTTTTAGACGTACAGAAATATTGGCATCGCAACGCATAGAGCCTTCTTCCATATTACCATCGCAAATATCCAGGTAACGGACTAGTTTTCTTAGCTCTGTTAAATAAGCGGCGGCTTCTTCACCAGAAGAAATCATAGGCTCGCTTACCACTTCTAGTAGCGGTACACCGGCTCGGTTTAAATCTATGTAAGAATATTTTGGATCTAAATCATGAATACTTTTACCCGCATCTTCTTCCATGTGGATACGGTTTAGTAAAATATCTTTAGAGCTGCCATCTGACAGGATAATCTTTAGCTTACCGCCTTTACAAATAGGCTGATTATCCTGAGTTGTTTGAAAGCCTTTTGGTAAATCGGCATAGAAGTAGTTTTTTCTGTCAAAATAGTTAAAACGATTAATTTCTGACTGTATGGCCAAGCCAAGTTTTACCGCACTTTTTATCATGGCCTCATTGGTATAAGGTAAAGCACCTGGCAAACCTAAAGAAACCGGACTGATATTGGTATTTGGTTCGTTTCCAAAACTTGCTGAATCTGAACAAAAAGCCTTAGACTTTGTAGATAACTGAACGTGAACCTCAAGGCCTATTACTGCCTCGTATTTATTTAAAATAGCTTCTGAAATAATCGTCATTCTTATATTTAGCCTAAAAATTTATGGGCACATTTCACCAAATATAATTTAAAACATACATATCGCCATTTTTAAGATAAATTTTATGAATAATGTAAAATATTAACAGTATTTAAGCTCATTTTTAACATCATCTTAATACGAAGGTGTTATATAAGTTTGTATGCTAATAAACTGCTTTATCTGTTAAAGCATTTAGAAAAGCTATGAGCTGTTTTTTTTCTGTTTCAGAGAGTTGAAGTTTATCTGGTGATAGGGTTTGATTTTCTAAAATAATCCCTAAGCCTGCTCCTCCACCTTTATTATAAAAATCTACCACTTCATCTAATGTTTGGTAAACTCCATTGTGCATGTAAGGTGCGGTAAGCGCAATATTTCTTAATGATGGCGTTTTAAAAGCATGTTTCTGATGTGGAATTTTGTACAGATTGTATTTGCCTAAATCTGCATCTATTTTGGCATTTATGGTATCTGTATTGGCCGGAACACCTAAAACCTCGCTTTCCATTTTTTCAAATAAAGGTGGTACAGTGCCACTAAATAAAGGAAGAAAATGACAGCTGCCACATTTACCTTTCCCCATAAAAAGGTTAAAACCAGCTAATTCTTGGGTGTTTAATGCCTCTTTTTCTCCCTGCATATAATGGTCAAAACTGCTGTTAAGAAAAACCAAAGACCTTACATAACTTGCTAATGCTTTTTTAATAAAAGAAGGAGATGGCTTTGCCCCATAAGCTTTTTTAAAAGCACTTAAATAATGGTTCTTTTCTTTAAGCCTTAAAGAAATGGTTTCTAAATTTCCATCCATTTCGGTACGATTAGAAACTACATCATGTATCTGGTCTTCAAGGAAAGCAACCCTGCTATCATAAAATTGTACAGGATTTAAACCTGCATGAAGCAATGTTGGTGTGTTTCTGGCTAAAACTGTTTCACCATCTAAAGATTGATTTAGCGCTAAAGCATCTGTAAAAGCTTTATCAGGATGATGACAGGATGCACAACTCCTTTTCCCATTGGAAGATAAAGCTGTTTCATAAAATAACATTTTACCTAAAGCAATTTGTAAAGTATCTGCATTTTTATTGTCCTCTGGTGCAAGATAATCAGCCTGAAAAATATTTTTTGCAAACAGGTTCCACTTACGATAATCTGTTAAGCGCTGTTCTGTAACATCAGCTATATGATTTTGCTTTTGGTAAGCTTCAAAAGTTTCTGCTAAAGGATTAAGATAAACTGTTAAAAAAACGGCTCTGTTAAACTCATTAAAATCTAATGTGGTGGTGTTTATAAAGCCGATGGCTGCTTTTATTTTTACTGTTACTTCATCGTTATAGGGATAATTTAACATTAATGAATGAATAGCCTCAAGGTTGGTTCTAATTTCAGAAATTGCTGTATTGGCTAACGGACTATCAAAACCGGCTAAACCTTTTGTTGCTATTCTAAATAATTGAAGCTTTAGGGCTTCAAAAACCTCCTCATCTTTAAACTTTAAGCTTTCCGCATTTAATATCAAATATTCAATAGCTGTTTTTATGTTGCTTATTTCTGTCAATATTAGTTCTCTGTTATCATCGGTTAAATCATCATAAACATAAGCTTCTAAAACTTGCAAACCTGTTGGATAAATAATAACTTCTGGCTCTGATGGCTCGCTTTCTGGTAAAGGTGGCCCGTTTAATTTTGCTGCAGTTTTAGGATAATAATATTCAACTATACATTCAAGCGTTTTATAATCAGTTCTTAGATTGATAAATAAATTTTTAATCTCGTGGCTGCTACCTTTTTTTGCTGTCTGCTGTAAGAGATTTGCGGTTTTTTGAAATTTAGTTAGATTTTCTTTATAGGTTTCTGATAGCGCAAGTGCTTTATTTTCAGGTCTAAAGCCCATAACCATAAAGCCTAATAAAATTGATAAAAAACACCAAATTTTAAAATATTTCAACATGTTTAAAAAATTATTTGAGTTTGAGGCATTAGCGTTCTAAGTTTTTGCACATAGCTTTCTGTAAGCGGATTATTTAAAAGTACCAGTGTTTTTAATTTTTTTAATCTGCTTATTTCTGAGGGTAAAGCTTCAAGCTGATTATGGCTTAACAAAAGCATTTCGAGATTTTTTAGCTTTGTAATAGCTGAGGGTAATTGGTTAAGTTGATTATGAGATAATGAAAGCAAAGTAAGTGCCTTCATGTGATTCAATTGCCTAGGTAATGCTGTTAATTGATTATGGGATACTTTTAATGTTTTTAGCTTTTTCAATTTTGTAAAAGAAGCTGGCAAATAGCTTAATCTGTTATAATCCAAAGCTAATTCTTCAATTGTTTGAAGTTCACCAATATGGTCTGGTAGTGTTAAAAGGTGATTATGGCTAAGATCTGCTACTTTTAATTTTTCTAGGCTACAAAAATTTTCTGAAAGAGCATTAAAATCATTCCACGAAATATCTAAAAAAACCAGAGCGTTTAAAGCTTCTACTCCTTTAGGTAATGCAATTAAATGGTTATTATTTAGATGCAGCGTGTTTAATTGCTTAAAATTGCTAAAGTCTACCTGAAATCGTATAAAATTATTTTCTGTTAATATTAATGTTTTTAGATTTTTTAGTGCAGAAATTTCTGTTGGTAAGGTGCGTAAATAATTTTGTTTAAGATCAAGCAATTCTAGTTGGGTTAATTGACCTATTTCTGGAATAAGCTTTTCACAAGCTTTGTACCGATAAGATAAAGTTTTAGCGCATTGGGCTTGCTTAACAGCTTCCTCGATATCATAAAAGCTATCATTTTTGCATTGGCCTAAAGCAAAAAAACAATTACCCCAAATAATTAGGGTAATTGTTAGCATTAAACTAAAGTTTGGCATTAATTTTTAATAAATGTTTTGCTTTTTCTTTCTGATGAACCATAAAGATTGATGATATAAACTCCACTGCTAAGCTGGCTTACATTAACATCAAGTTGGTTTTCTCCTTTTTTAACAGATTCGTTGCTTTTAAGCAAAACCTGTCCATTTTGGTTGATGATTTCTAATACAACTTTCTCTTCTTCTGTACTGTTTAATTTTAAATGAAGAACATCAGCAACTGGATTTGGATAAACAACTAGAAGTTCTTTATTATTTAAGTCTACATCAATAACTTTAACAGGAGTATATTCTATTTTACCGTTATTATCTGTAGATTTTATACGGTAATAGTTTTTTCCCAAAGCAGGAAATTCATCTACATAAACATAATCGTTTAAGCCTTTTGTAGCTTTCTCATTGTTGATTGATTTTAAAGTTTTGAAAGTGTTACCATCTGTCATTCTTTCAACTTCAAAATTTACGTTTTCTTGGTCTGTTGTAAATTGCCATTTTAACTGCGCAGCCCTTAGTCCTGATTTGGAAACTTCAAAGGATGTAAAAGTTATAGGTAAAGTACCGGGTATACCTAAAAATTCTTTTCTTGCTATAACAATAGCAGATTCTCTGTTAAATCTTACGTTGTTTCCGGCAGCGTCTTTCATAATTGTACTATTTGAGCCGCTTGGGTGCTGTATAGAAAGAAACATAAACTTATTATCTGGAGAGAAAGTCATCCCGGTTGGTTCAGAACCCGCAGGTGTAACCGCAAATAGCTCTACTTTCGGACTTTGTTGTGTATGGCAAGGACGAACCATCCAGATATGATTTCTGCTACCATCCTGAATCACATATAAATTACCTTCCTGGTCAAAGGTTAAATTATCGTTTCCTGATCCCCAACTTTCATTAACAGTACCACCACTATGGGTAATAGCATACTGTGTGCTTGAGTTACCTACAAAAACACTGAAATTACTTACGGTTGTACCATCATCACTAAATCTGTACACTCTACTGCTAGCTTTAGAAGTAAAATAAATCATGCTATCAATGGTACCTATTTCTACATCTTCTACCGAGTCAAAATTGGTTGCACCAACAGATGCAGCAAAGTCTTTTACGTTGTTACATTCTGTAGGTGTACTATTTGGAACTTGTATCCAGGTGCCTGAAGTTGAGCTTCCAAGAGCCCCATTTAGTTTTAAAACAAACAACTCTCCATCGCTAAGATTTCTTGCTGTACTTGCGATGTATTTAAAAACATAACCAGGATTTTCATCATTTCCTTCATATAAAGTTTTTAAATCTGCTGCTACCACAGCATTTTCATGTGACATTCTACCGGCTTTCCATATTTTATCTGGTGTTCCATTATTGTCATAATCCATGATTTTACGTGTAACCGGATCAATTTCTACTAACCATCCAATATCCTGATAACCATCTGTATTTGCATCTCCAGAAGGCAATGATTCTTCAGCCGTAATAATTGTTCCCCAAGGGGTTACCGTACCAGAACAGTTTCTTGCTGTTCCCTGGATTCCGAGAAAATCTATAGGTGCACTATTGGTTACTTGCCAAAGTTTTGATGTGCTATTGTAATTGATATCTAACATAGAAACTCCTGCTGAACTGGTGCTTCCTCCTTCATGGTTTACAGATAGGTATCCGTTTTCACTACTTCCAGCAATTGGAGCATAGCCTGTAAAATCAAAGGCAGACTTTACATTTCCGTTTGAAGCATCGCTATAAGGACTACCAGATTGTAAAAGCATTTGAAAGCTGTGTGTGCTTGGGATACGAAGCGAATCTGGCTGGCTAGAAGGTAAAACAGAAATAAAATCAGAAATGAAGTTTGCTGGTGCCGGATTACAAACCACTGGCGTTTGATTTAAAGGACCTTCTTTGAGTTCTAAATCAAAACCTAAGTCAGAGCTGGTACCATCTCTTTGGTGAACTTCTACAGCAATGATGTTATCTCCGTTTTGTAATACACTTGTAGGAACTATAAAAGAGGTATAAGTTGATTCTGCAGTACCATCAATAATAGAACTAGAATTTGTAAGATAATTTACACCCGTAGCTGGTAAATTATCTCTTAAAACTTCTGTACCATTGATATAAACAATTGCTGCATCATCTCTTAGTAAGTTTAACTCCAGATTACTAGAAAGTGTATTTAAATTGGTAACGTTAAACTTTTTACGGAAATAATAAGTAATGTATTTGTTGTTTGCATCAGCACCAAAACTTAAGGTAGTAACCGGATGATCGGAATAACCTAACTTTCCAGCTCCTGCATTCCAAGTATCATCGTTAAAATTTAGAGATGTCCATACTGTGCCTTGGTCGCTACCATTATCCAGAAATTTCCAAATGCTATTTTTTGCAATAGGAAAACTCGTGGTTGGTATAGAGGCATCATTGGTCTGAAAAGTTAATATAAGCGTGGGAATCAGGTTTAAATCGCCACTACTGCCATCAAAAGAATAAGCATTTCTTACCCCTTCGCCAGTTAATATTACAGTTAAAGCATTTCCACTTGCCCAGCCAGATCTTGAGATTACTTGTTGAATTACAGTTTTAAGATCGGGTGTACGTTGGTTTGTACCTGCTAAACCAGCATTACTGGTACCCCAAGTGCTACTTGTAGAACCTGCCCAGTTTACCGTATTAGAAACTTTAGTTCTGCCACTGATATTCCCAGATGTTGAGGTAAAAGTGGCAGAATTATCGGTATCATGAGCAGAAATGGTAATGATGCCTGATGTGGCATTTTTATCGCCTTTAGTAGCAAATTGTATAAATGCAGATTGTATGATTGCCCCTTGTGGGACATTAATATTTGTAAATCTTATACCTATGGTTTGCTTTTTTGTACCATCGGTCATCAATTCCAAATCAGAACTGCCTAAATCCATTTGTCCAACAGTACCAGAGCCGCCTGCTACTGTTTCTTCTGCATCATCAGAACCTGCGGATGGCCTGAAAACCAAAGTTCTGTTAACTTGCGCATTAACCGAAATACTTAGGGCTAATAAAACTGCACATTTTAATAAGGTGTATTTGTAAATTTTTCTCATATCCTATGTTTTCAGCAAAAAAACATAGTTGATATTAGCCTAATTTAAACACACGATTATCAATGGTTAACCATTAAATCATCAGGAAGTTAATTTTATCTAGCTATTGTTAAGTTTATATGATGAGTATCTTATTTAAAAAAATCAAATTACTTGTTAAGCTTTCTTGCTTTTAATTGAGCGATGTATAAAGATTGCGGTTGTACATGTTGTCCTAAACTTTCCCATTCACCATCAGGCTTTCCTGCTAACCTACCTTCATATTTTTCTCCTATTAAACCTATACAATAGTTTTTACCAGAAATCCATGGAGTTTGTACAGCAGCTCTTTTAACTTTACAGTTCCAAATAACTTGAGTAGTGCCAACCCAACCATGCCCAGAACCCCAGTTGCCACGGTCATGAATGTTTATTTCACCATCGGTTATAATGTTATCATATAAAGCTCCGGCAGACCATCTGTGGTGTGGGCCAATATCTGCATGCGTATTAGATGCTTTACAATTATAAAATACATTTGGACCCATGGTTCTGGCACCACTTACATAATCATGTCTTCCTTCTGTAGTTTCGCAGTTTTTAACCAAATTAAAAGCACCATCAACATTAAAACTATATCTTCTACCTCCGGTAATAACCGATTTTGGATCTAAACATTTAGCATCTGTTACAGTAACATATCTGGCATATCTATCAACATTTACGCAAGAAGTAGCAAAGTATCTAGATGTAACATTTCTAACCCAGCCATTATCAATTTTATCAAATTCTATAGCCTTCCAAGAGTGCTCTTCATCCGTATCCGAAGCATATTCAGATTCAAATAATATATTTTCTACCCCTACTTCTTGTATTCTACCGGCGAAAGTAAATTTATAGACTTCTGCACCACCATACTTTTTTTCTAATGGCATAACTATAGGTTGGTTGATGTATATTTTATTGCCTTTAATAGCTGTAACGGCTCTTTCAAATGTCAAATTAAATCCTTTAGCATCCCATTGGATGGTACCTGGTCTTTCTATAATTTTATCCATTTGCAAGTCTTTAATCCAAGCGTCGGTACCGGGTCTGTAAATGATAATTTCATCGCCAACTTTAAAATTTTCTGGCTTTTCTACTTCTACATAAAACCTACCTACTGGCACATAATCTTCTGTTACTGTAGTTCTTGTGCCTTTTACTTCTCTGGGTACACCATCGCCTGAAACTTGTACTAAAACACGCTTGTCTTTTCCTGTAGCTATTAATTTTGTTCCGTTTGCATCGTTACCCTCGCCTCTTAATACAATTCCACTGTTTTTTATAGTGATAGCTCCAGGAATTTTGTAAACTCCTTTTTTAAGTAAAATAGCACCTCTAAAACCATCTTTATCGGGCTTCATGGCTGCTACTTCATCTATAGCTTTTTGGATAATTTCTTGGCTACTTCCATCGCCAGCAGGCGAAATGGTTTTAATTACTTTAACATTGGGGATTTCTTTATCTCCCATGTGGTAACCTACCCTACTAAAATCAGGAATGATATTTCCTTTTTCATCAGGTTTAAAGGTTAGCGTTCCATCTTTATTTACAGTGTAAAATTTAGACTCTTTAAAATAAGTAAAAGAGAGTATCAATACACTTAATAATACTATACCAATTTTATATATTGGATGTTGAGCTTTAATGATTTTCATATTATTGAGCTTTTTTTATTTCTTTAAAAGGGATTTAATTTTATCAATAATAGGTTGAGCTAATAGCTCGTAGCCTTGCTCTGTATAATGCACATTACCCGGTTTAGAGTTTGCCGGGTGTACTGTTAAAGATGTTTTGTAAAGATCTAAAACCTCTATTTTATTCTTTTTCATTACTTCTAATGCCACTTTATTATACTGTGCTGGCGATTCTACTTTTCTACCTGCTGCATTTTCTGGTACTGTGGTGGTATTGATAAAAACTAGGTTGGCTGTGGTTTCTTTTAATTTATCTACGATGATTTGTAAGTTTTTTCTATAATCTTCTAAAGGAACACTGATTTTACCTTTTACCACATCATATTTGTTTAAAGAATCTCTGTGTACCATGTCATGCAAACCAAAATTAAAGGTAATCACATCCCACTCTCTATCTCCTAACCATTTTTCTATATTTTGTACACCTCTGGTAGTAGGACCTCCGTTACCGAGATTATGCTCTACATTAACACCAGTTAGTGCTTTTTGAATAAATGGCGTATATCCTATAGAGATAGAATCACCAATGATTAAAACATTTTTAGGTGTTTGAAAACTTGCCGCAACTAACGTCACAACAATTAATAAAGCAGTTATACTTAAGTACTTTTTCATATCTGTTTCTTATAAATTTTTAAATCTTAATAGCGCCTCTAAATAGTAATATTCTGCATAAATAATGGGCACATCAATCTCGCCATTATGTGGTTTAGAACCTGTGCTGTGTAACAATACAAAACCTTTATGAGTACCTTTTGGAGCAATATATTTTGTACTTAAATTCTTCAAAATGGTATTGGCTTTATCTACATAAAACTTACTGTTGTTGCTGTATTTACTAAGCTCGTAAAGACCTGATGCTATAACTGTTGCAGCAGAAACATCTCTTGGCTCATTTGGAATTTCAGGAGCATCAAAATCCCAATAAGGAATTAAATCTGCTGGCAGGTTTTTATGTGTAAAAATATATTTGGCGATATTTTCTGCTTGTTTTAAATAAGCTTTGTCTTTTGTATATCGGTAACATAAAGTGTAACCGTATAATGCCCATGCTTGCCCTCTGGCCCAAGCCGATTCATGCGAATAACCCTGATGTGTATTTTTCTTTTCTACAGCACCTGTTTGAGGGTTATAACTGATGACATGGTAAGTACTATAATCTGATCTGAAATGATTTTTTAATGTGGTATTAGCATGCGTAACTGCAATTTTATGGAAGGAAGAATCGCCTGTTAACTTGGTTGCTTCAAATAAAAGCTCAAGATTTAACATGTTATCTATGATAACAGGAAAATCCCATTTATCAGAGTTATGATCCCAAGAGCGGATAGCCCCTACTTTAGGGTTAAATCTGGTAGCTAAAGTTTTAGCCGATTGTATGATAACATCTTTGTAATAATTATCTTTAGTTAAGCGGTAAGCATTTCCAAAACTACAAAACACTTTAAAACCCATATCGTGGGTGGTTGCGTTTAATTTTTCTCTTTCTATATCGGCAGTAAAAGTTTTTGCTGCATTTAACCATTTAGGATTTTTGGTGTATTCGTATAAATACCATAATTCTCCGGGGAAAAAACCACTTGTCCAATCTCTAGACGGAACTAATTTAAGCTCGCCATCTTCTAAAGTACGCGGAGAAACTAAAGGTTCGTTTTTACCATTTTTTGGGGTTTTCTCTTTTGCCAGTTTTACTTGCTTGATCATTTCTGTTGCTTGTATCTCGGCATGTGCAAAAGCACTTTTAACATCTTGAGCGTAAGAGACTTCACTTAATAACCCTATGGATATAACACTTACTAATAATTTTAAATTTTTCATTTTTGAGATATATTGGTGGTTAGCTTATTTTTTAACTTTCGCGGCTTGTTCTGCATAAAACGTATGCATTTTGAGGCTTAGCTCTTCTTTTATTTTTTTGTAAGCAGGATCGTTAACAACGTTTCTTGTTTCTAGAGGGTCTTTCTCATAATCATATAACTCCATAGCACTCACCATAGTTGTATTGAAATTGGTTGTTGTCCTAAAATCTTTTATCCATTCTACATAACGGTATTGTTTGGTTCTTAAGGCATAACCCATGTGATTATCCTTACGTGGATATTGGCTTATTGCGAAATCTTTGATTGGAGCTTGTACTCCTTTTAAAGCAGTTACTAAACTTTTGCCATCAAGACCTTGAGGGGTTTTAATTTGCGCTAGCTCTGCTAAAGTTGGATATACATCTACAAACTCTGTAGGATAATTATATATTACTTTTTCTTGCTGTCCGGGTAATGCAATTACTAAAGGGGTTCTTGTAGCTTGCTCAAAATTAGAGTGTTTATTCCATAGATTGTGATCGCCAAAATGCCAACCGTGGTCTCCCCAAAGAACAACAATTGTATTTTTATCTAATCCAGATGATTTTAATTCATCAAGCAGTTTACCTATTAATGCATCAATATAACTGATACTTGCATAATAGCCATGTATAATTTCTCTTTGTTTATCGGCACTTAAATTTAAGGCTTCATCTTCTTTAGCTAAAGCTTTGATATCGCTATAACCTCTAAACTCGCCTGAATTATGATAAGCAATAGCTGGCCCATCTATAGATGGTTTTTGCCATTTTGCAAGTTCTATTTTTTCTCTATCATACAAATCCCAATATTTTTTTGGCGCCACAAAAGGTAAATGTGGTTTACGAATACCTACAGCTAAAAAGAAAGGTTTGCCAGCACTACTGTATTTCTTTAAATCTTGAATGGCTTCATTAACCATTGCACCATCTGCATAAGCATCATCGGGTACATCGGCAGATTCTGTTGAAACTTTTACCTCAGCCATATCTTTTTCCTCTGCATTTGCATACTTTTTCTTCATTTCAGGATTTTGATAATGATTTAAAAGTGGAGCTCCATAAGGTTCTGGATATTTATACTTTCCTTTATAGGATTCAGACCAAGAAGCTTCGTCATGCTTTTTATCAACACTTCTTTGGTCGAATATTTTACCTAACGCAGCCGTAGTATAGCCATTTTGTTTAAAGAGTTGTGGTAAAGTAATAACATCTGGCGTTTTATCTCTGATGAGGGTTTTTAAATCCCAAACCTGTGTCCTATCTGGACGCAAGCCAGTTAATAAACTTGCTCTGGTTGGGGCACATACAGCTTGCTGACAGTAATTACTCATAAAAACGGTACTTTTTTCTGCCAGCCTATCTAAATTTGGAGATTTTACTGCTGTATAGCCATAAAAATTCAAATAAGGTTTCAAATCATCTACCGCAATAAATAATACATTGGGCTTATTTTTATCTTGTGCAACAACAGCCGTTAAAGACAAAAGGCTTAAGCTTAAAAAAGCTAAAAATTTAGGTTTCATATCATGTTGGATTATTTTATTTGCTGATAGTTTAACCAATCAAAAAATGCTTTATTTTTTGATATTAAACCATTTGAACTGGCATATAAACCAATATAAGTTCCAGTAAAACCACCTGTATTTACCCTACTTAAAGTTCTGCCATCTATTTTCTCTGCTAGTAAAACCGTGTTGCTATTTTGTTTAAAGTAGAACGAGTAATCTTGCCCCATAGCTTTTACACCTAAAATAATTTCACCATTTGTAATGGCTTGCTTAGCTACAATATCTTCTTTACCTGCATGTCTTCTGGTTAGTTTTAGGTAAAGCTTTTGATTTTCTAAAACCTTCTCTACCCTGAAATGAAAATTATTATTCATCATGACTACCAAACCTGCACTTTCGTTTGCTGTTTTGGGCTCAAAAAGCATTTTTGTTTCTGTAAAGAAAGAAGTGTCTTGTTGTCTTCTTCCTACAAAAGAAGGATGATCTACATCAACCAAAGTTTGAGCTCTTAGCTGTAAGGATATGTAGCCTTTCTTATCTGTTAAGGACCAAAATTTACTTCTTGGTGTACGCAAAAAATTCCAGTAATACTGTAAGCTATCGCTATTAAAATCATCAAAGGTATTTTCTTTTTTAGCGTTGAAGGATGGTAAATTAGGTTTTCTATCTTCTAGTAATACCTTACCAACGCCTGCATTAACCACAGGCCAATCTTCTTGCCATGTAATAGGTGTAAGAAAAGTTTCTCTGCCCAAATTATAATGAAAACCACCATAAGTTCTTACACCTAAAAGAATCATCCACCACTCGCCATTTTGGGTTTCTACAAAATCTGCATGCCCTATACAAGCTACAGGATATTGCTTACCTAAATGACGATGCGTAATGATGGGATTTTTCTTATTCCCTTCATAAGGTCCAAGCGGATTTTTACTTCTAAAAATGGTTACAGCGTGGTCTATACCGGTACCGCCTTCGGCAATCATGATATAATAATAGCCATCTTTTTTATACATGTGCGGAGACTCTGCCACAACAGCACCATGCAATGCACCTTCTTCTATAGCTACTGTAACTTTACCCACCAATTGTTTTTTAATGGTATCTAATTCCTGAATCCAGATTTGTCGGTATTTAGAACCAGTCGGTTTATCATCAGGAGTTCTGTTTCCGGTATAATAAACTCTTCCATCATCATCAAAAAACAAAGATGGGTCTATACCTGGTGCATCTTTTAACCAATTAGGCTCTGACCAAGGCCCAGCAGGAGATTTTGCTGTTACATAAAAGTTTGTACCTGTATTATTTTTATTGGTGATTAAAGTTGTTATTACATAGAAAGTTCCTTTATGGTAACGTATGGTAGGCGCAAAAATCCCTCCCGAAGGATGTATTTTATCAAGATTTAGTTGAGATGATCTATCTAAAACATGACCTATTTGTTGCCAATTTACTAAGTCTTTGCTATGAAAAATGGGTATACCCGGAAAATACTCAAAACTAGAGGTAACCATATAATAATCATCTCCCACCCTACAAATGGATGGATCTGGGTAAAAACCTCTTAAAATAGGATTTTGAAAAGTAGATTTATTTTGAGCATATACTGAACTATTGTTGAGTATCAACATCAAAACAATGGTATATAAAAATGTTATAAAACGCTTCATGTTTGATTAATTTGTGCTTATCATTATCTCCTCACTCTCTTTATAACCATAGCGGATAGCTTTGGCATAAACTTTAATTCCTTTTTTTACCGCTACAGGCTGATGGTATAATTGCCACGAACCATTATCGCCAATTTTATAACCTAAAGAAGCTCCGTTTGTAGAACTGCTTAAAGAAACCTGAATACTTTTATTTTGCGTAGTTATTTGTGCAACTGGCTTAGCTGTAACAGGTTGTATCCCACCAGGCCACATCAAACGAACCATATCTTTTTCGGACATAAAACCTTTATCTTTTATTTGTAAAGACCAATTGTTCTGCACCTCTCTTAGCTCTTGTAATTTTGCAGCATAAACAGGGTTTTGAGCTAAATTATTTAACTCAAAAGGGTCGTTTTCTACATCGTAAAGTTCTTCTATGGGCTTATTTTTAAACCATCTGCTTTGGATGCTATCTAATTTTTGTTGGTCTCTTAATTTTAGTATTTCTGCCATTAAGGGCATTTGTTTCCGAAAACCAACATCCATATAATTTAACTTTTCTGGCTGGTAATTGCGGATGTATTGGAATTTACTATCTCTAACAGTTCTTACTAAATCATAATGTTCATCCAATCTATCTCTAGCTGCAAAAATGTATTGTCTTGGATTTTTAGCTTTTTGATTTCCTAAAAAAGCTTGTCCGTTAAAATGCTTAGGTAGAGAAACATTAGCTAAAGAAAGAATAGTTGGCGCTAAATCCATAAAACTTATCAACTGATTATCGCTTGTATTAGCCATCTTACCATCAGGAAACCTTACCATAAAAGGCACATGTAATCCTCTTTCATATATTTCTCTTTTGTACCAGGGTAAAGCAGCACCATGGTCGCTAAAGAAGAAAACTATGGTGTTTTCTGCCAAGCCATCGTCTTCTAACTGTTTCAAAATGCTACCTACAATGCTATCCATAAGTATGATATTATCGTAATAACGAGCTATATCTTTTCTGATAACATCACTTTCTGGATAATAAGGTGGTAATTTTACGGCTTTCGGATTTACTCGTAAAGGTCTGTTCGCATTCTTCCATATCATAGACTCATGCGTTTCATTGATATTAAAAACAGCGAAGAAAGGCTTATCTTTTGGTCGGTTACGCCAGTGTGCATCTTTACTACAATCATCCCAAACGGTAAAAGGTTCTCCTATTTGATAATCAGTTTTTTGGTTATTGGTGCAATAATACCCTGCGGTTCTTAAATACTCTGGAAAAGCTTTTACCTCTGGTGGGGTAACTGCCTCATAGCTTGGAATAGACGGATCTTTTTCATTACCTGTACCTGTTCTCATGTGCTGTGTACCAATAGCCGGAGGATACATACCGGTAATAATACCAGACCGACTTGGTGCGCAAACACCAGCAACTGCATACATTTTGGTGTATTTAACAGCTTGTTCTGCAAACTTACTTAAATAGGGTGTTTTAACAGTCGAATCGCCGTACATAGGTAAATTAGCACTCATATCCTCGCAAGTAATCCATAAAATATTTGGACGCTCTACTTTATCCTGTGCATGAAGAAAAGTATTGGATAGCAAAGTAAAACTGATACTTACTATTAAAATGTACCTAAAATTAACCATGTAACGTAGCCATAAAATATTATAATCCTTTGTACTCAAACCAATCAAAATCTGCATAATTAGATGATTTTACACCTTTGGAGCTGGCATAAAGACCTACATAAACGCCTGTAAAACCACCTGTGTTTACTACGCTTAGTATCCTACCATCTGCTTTTGTTGCTAAGTTCTGTTTAGTTCCATTTTGTTTGATATAGAAATCTAAATCCTGACCTTTAGCATGAATCCCCATGATTAAATCCCCCTTTTCTACCGCAATGGTATTCACCACTTCATCTACCCCTTTATACCTTTTAATCAATTGTACATGCGGTTTACCATTTTGTAATATTTTCTCTAAACGGTACTGAAAATTGTTATTCATCATCAACACCATACCAGCCAATTCATTTTCTTTTTTAGGATTAAACTGAAGTGAAGTTTCTGCAAGAAAAGAAGTGTCTTGTTGTCTTCTTCCTATAAAAGATGGGGATACTAAATTGGTGATTTGCTCTTTTGCCAGTTGGAGTCTTAAATAACCTTTTCTTTTAGAAAGCGACCAAAAATTTGTCCTTGGCGTTCTTAAGAAATTCCAATAATGAAAAAGTGTATCTGCAGTAAAATCATCTCTCAAATTTTCTGGAATGATGTTAAAAGCAGGTAAATTAGGTTTTATTTGTTGAGCTAAAACTTTCCCTTCTCCGGGGTTTACAATAGGCCATCCATCTTGCCATTCTACCTTAGCTAAAAAAGTTTCTCTACCCAAATTATAATGTAAGCCCCCATATTTTCTTACAGCTAATAAAACCATCCACCAATCTCCGTTTTGGGTATCTACCAAATCTGCATGCCCTGTAGACGTTATCGGATAATTTAATCCTAAATGACGATGGGTAAGGATTGGATTTTTCTTATTGCCTTCATAAGGACCAAAAATATTTTTACTTCTAAAAATGGTAACCGCATGGTTTTCAAAAGTTCCGCCTTCGGCAACCATTAAATAATAGTAGCCATCTTTTTTATAGAGGTGTGGTGCTTCTGCATTCTCGGCTCCATGCAGTGCGCCCTCTTCTAAAATAATGCTACGTTCGCCTACAAAAGCTTTATTTTTTAAATCTACTTCTTGCAGCCATATTTGCCTGTAGCGGGTAACCTGAGCTTGGTCTACTGGTTTTTTGTTTCCGGTATAATAAACTTTTCCATCATCATCAAAAAACAAAGATGGATCTATCCCAATGGCTTCTTTAGGTAGCCACTGAGGTTCTGACCAAGGGCCTGTAGGAGATTTTGCCGTTACAAAAAAATTACCCCCCTGCTTTGTTCCTATCAAAGTGGTAATCATATAATAAGTACCGTGATGGTATCTTATGGTAGGGGCAAAAATACCGCCTGATGCTCTTACACTATCTAAATTAAGTTGAGATGGCCTGTTTAACACATGACCAATTTGTTTCCAATTCACTAAATCTTTACTGTGGAAAATAGGTACCCCTGGAAAGTATTCAAAAGTAGAGGTTACCATATAATAATCATTACCAACACGGCAAATAGATGGATCTGGATAAAAGCCTTTTAAAATAGGATTTTGATAATAACTCTGACTATGCAAACGTTGGCATAACCCCATCATAAAAAGGGATAATATTAAACTAGCTATGGTTATTTTTTTCATATTTAATTATGAGTATAGATTTTGAAATTTTTGTGTCATGCTGCCTTGGTATACATGTGCCTAAGACCTTCTCTTCTGGCTACCATATTTACTACTGATGAATTTTAAGGTTTCTTAGATTTGAAATACGCATTACCTTCCATCATAGAGTTTGGCGCATAAGGTGCTGTTTTAGCTGGTGCTAACTTTCTGAAAGAATTTAATAAAACTGATTCTTTTAAATCTTTCGCTTTATTTATCCACTCTTGTGGGTCTTTCTCTAAATCATAAAACTCTTCTGATAGGTCTTCGTATTTGATGTAATGATATTTGTTTTTGTAAACAGATACATTATTGGTACCGTAGAATGAATAAACCGGATAATCCCAATGTTTAATTTGGTTTCTTAAAAGCGGAGCTAAACTTCTACCCTGATTTTGTTGATTTTTAGGTATGCCGCTTAAATCAACCAAAGTTGGATAAATATCTATTAAACCTACCGGATTATGATTTACTTTATTTTGTTGCAAACCCGGACCGCTTATAATTAACGGTACGTGGGCAGAACGTTCCCATAAAGAATGCTTGGCAAACCTATTTTTCTCTCCAAGATGATAACCATGGTCTGATAATAAAACAATGTAAGTATTGTCTTTATAGGCTGATTTTTCTAAAGCATCAAGCACTTTACCTACTTGAGCATCTACAAAAGCAATGCAAGCTAGATAAGCTTGCACCATATCTTTCCAATTATTTTTTTCAATTGCCCATTGTGTAGTTGGCATTTCTGGAACTTCTGTAATAGCTTTTCCTATTTGTGGAATATCATCCATATCTGTTTTAAGGTATGGAGGCATTTGTGTAGGCGAGTTTTCTACCAAATCAAACCATTTTTGAGGAACATACCAAGGCACATGTGGTCTTATAAAACCTACCGCCATGAAAAATGGCTTTTCATGATTTTTAGTTAACTGGCTGGCAGCCCAATTGGCATATTTATAATCAGGCATTTGCTCATCTTTTTCTGGAAAAGCTGCCCAATCTGTTTGTGTTCCTTTTTGCCCAAACCAAGCAGGATCATAATTGACACGTTTTTCTGGCAAGGGTCCATAAACCTCAAACTTTCCACCATATTCATCAAAGGCATTAATACCTTCTCCATTATGGAAAATCTTACCTACTCCTAAAGTTTTATATCCATTTTTAGAGAAATAATTGGGTAGAAAATCAGCCTGAAATTGGTTATTGAGATATTGTTTAAGATCAGTATCTTTTATCTGGAGATAAACGCCAGTTTTAGATGGCAATAAACCTGATAAAAAAGAAGCTCTTGAAGGCCCACAAAGCGGAGCCTGACTATAAGCTTTATCAAAATAAGTCCCTGATTTGGCTAACCTATCAATATTTGGTGTTTTAACTCCCGGAAATTTATTGGAGATAGAAACCCAATCGTTTAAATCATCAATAATTAAAAATAATATATTGGGTTTTTCTTGAGACCAAGCAAGCTGGCAAATAAAAACTAAACAAATGGTAAAAATAGTTCGTAGCTGTTTAATACTCAAATTGCCTGCTTTTTGATACTTTTCAATCATTATAAGGTATAAATTGGATAGTCTAAAATTATGCTGCTGGTTGTCTTTGGTTAAATTCCTTTTTATAACTTAAAGGACTTAAACCTGTAATGATTTTGAAATATTTATGGAAACTGGCGAAATTGTTAAAGCCGCTTTCATAACATAATTCTTTGATACTTAAATCATTCTCCATAATCAGTTTACAAGCTTGCCCAACTTTAACTTCAAGTAAAAACTGAGAATAGGTTTTCTTGGTTCTGGATTTGAAATATCTGCAAAAGGAATGCGGACTAATATGTGCAATTTTGGCTATTTCCTCTAATTGTATTTTCTTTTTAAAATTAGCCAAAGTATACTCGTAAATTAAGGTCATTCTATGGTTTTCAAAATCTTTAACTTCATTATTAAAACCTATAGATGATAACAAACAAACATCTTCGGCTGCTTTAGCTATGATTTGTAAGATAGAAATCAGCAATAATATTCTATCTGGTCCTTCGGCATCAATTAACTTATCCAGAAATCCTGCTATTTTAATTTTTGTTAAGCCGTTTATTTGTATGCCACGCTTAGATTGTTCTAATAAATCGCGAATAATTTTATTCTCAGGTAGATTTAAAAAGGATGCTCCCCAAAAGTTTTCGTGAAATTGTATTACCCTTGATTCTGTTAATGATTTTCCTGATTCTTGTACATAAGGTCCATCATACTTTAAATTATGTGGCAAACCAGAACCAATAAGAAATATATCTCCTGCTTCAAATCTTTTAATGCTATCGCCAATAAATTGCGTTCCCCTACCTTTCACAATCTGGATAAGTTCAATTTCTGCATGGTAATGCAACTTATCAATATTGGGCAACAAATCCTGTCTTACTGTAAAAGAATGTACAGGTCCTGAAGTAACTTTTAATAATTGTGGTCTCATCATCAACTTAATTAAATCAGTTTAAAAATCATCCATCTTTAAAGAAAATAATGAAATAAAATTTACCTGCTAGTAAATTTTCATCATGTTAATATTTCATCAAACTGAAGTATTATCTTTAATTTAATTGGTTTTACAATAAGCCTTGAGTTTAGGCTTGTTATCTAAAATAAGAGAGACCAAAAGTGTTTAACACACACATAAAAATTTTAAATTTTTTTATGACTGTATATTTTGCTTTATTTGAGGGCCAATTAAAACTTTACGAGAGCGAAATACTGATAAGACTTTTAAAGGTCTTGTAGTGCCATCATTGATTTTTTTATGTTAGATAATCTAAAGCTTACCAGCTAAAAGCGATGATAGGATACGAGAAACTGACCGATAGTGAATTGTGGAAACTTATAAAACAACATAACGAAAAGGCTTTCAGAACCCTTTTTGATAGGTATTGGTCTAAAGTTTTTACTACAGCTTTTAAATATTTGAAAGATAAAGACGCTTGTTCAGAAATTGTAAATGATTTATTTCTGAATATCTGGAATAAAAAAAACCAATTAGAAATAGAATCTTTGCAGGCTTATTTAACAAGTGCCGCAAGATACCATGTGTATAAAAAATTAAAAACATTAAAAAAATCTAAGTTAGAATTGGTGGAAAATTATGACCATTTAGATGATAAATCAGAAAACTCAAACCCGATAGATGATAAAATTAAATACCTAGAGCTAGAAAACAAGTTAGATGACTATTTAAAAGCTTTACCAAAACGATGCAGAGAAATTTTTATCATGAGTAGAAAAGAAAGCCTTTCTAATGATGAAATTGCTAAAAAACTTAATATTTCTAAACGTACGGTAGAAAACCAATTAACACATGCACTTAAACATATTAGAACTTGTTTAAAAAATAATCTTGTTATTTTAATTTTTATAAAATTGCTTGATATTTTTTAAATCACCTCATTTTAAAAACTCTTCAGCAGGAATATCGGTATTTAGCTCTTTAATCATGATGTTTCTATAAAAAATCTCTCCGGTTTCAGATTGTAAACCAATAATGCCTTCTTCTAAAGTTAAATTGGTAGCATAATTAACTACTTTACCATTTAACTTATGGATAGCATATTTAGAACCCATTACTATTACTTCACAAGTATTCCATTTACCATTTAAACCATTAAATTTAGCTTGTGCACTTGCAGCATGTTCGCCTTTTTTTCTGGGTACTGGTTGCCCTCCATCTTTTATAAATGCAAACTTATCATCTTTATCAGCAGTCCAATCAAATCTTACTAGATCACCAGGTGCCCAAAAATCACCTGTATGATTGATATTTTTAATATGATTGTAGCGTACCTGATACTCGACCCCAACAGGCCAAATTTTAGGTTCTTTACAATGGTAATAAAAACCAGCATCGTATTGATATACATGAGAATTGTTTAAAAGTGTTTTACCCCATTTATACTCAAACTTAAAAATGAATTTGCTGTATTTCTTGTTAGACCACATCATGCCATGAGTTGCATTTAAATCGGTTTTGCTACCAAAACCTTCTGGAAAGTCTTTAAAAACATGTATTACGCCTTTTTTATCAATGGTAAAAACTTTCTTTGCCATTTCAGCATCGTTATTACGTAAGGTTAAAGTCCAGTTATCAAAATTTTTACCGTTAAAGAGTCTTACAAAGCCATCATCTGGTTTAACTAATGTTAATGAACATAAGGTAAGGATAGGTGTTAAGATGCCGAATGTTATTAAAATACTTTTAATTTTTCTCATGTATTTGTTTTTAAAATTTATAATGTCTGATAAGTTATTTTGATTTTCATCAACGCACACCTGTTATTTCTTTAACTTTATTAAAGAAAGCCTTTTTTCTTTCTGAGTTAATTCCCCAATCTACCGGAATGGTTTGAAAACCTTCTTTATAATTGGTTTCTCCTTTAAATCTAAAATCAAAATAACCCCAAGAAACGTAATTTTTTATCGCTCTTAACATGTTATAATCCTCTTTATCGAAGTCAAAATGATCATCTTCATTGATAACAATAGGCATTATTTTGTTACCCAATGCTTCTTTTGTACCGTCTATTAAAGTTTGAATTTGCTGAGGTTCTTTTGCACCATTACCATGTATCAATATAAAGTCTGATGCTTCTATAACTTCTTTATGAGGTATTTTTTTTCCTGCAAAGCTTGTTCCTACCAAAAAACGATAGCCATTTTGGCTGTTATTTCTAACTTTTAAAATAAGTTCTGAAATTCTGTTGGGTTGTAAAATATCATGGTCATATCTGGGTATACCACTTTCATTTGCTATTTCTATGATCACATTTCTGTATTTCTTTTTAAACAGCCAGTTTACCATGTTGTCTGTAGCATTTTTTATTGCTGTTTCATCTTTTATTCTTTGATCTTGCCCAAAATAGAAAAAACCCAATATCACTACCATTTCTAGCTCATCTGCTTTTTTTAAAATACGATCTAAACGTTTCATATATGCAGGATGCAAAGAACCATCAGGCTTAAAACCAGGATTATAAAAATCAAAATTGCCATAGCCAAATGGACTTCCACCTTGCATGTTAAGGGTAAAGCAATTTAAGCCGTAACTTTTCCATAGAGGCATATTGGCTATAAATTCTCTGTTATTTCTATCTGCATCCCACTTTTTAGTATCAGCGTAAGCAAAGGTATCTCTCGTATTTGGGTTTAAATCGTCAAAAACGCCTTGTACCATCCTAGAGTTCATCAATAAACCTTGTATTTTATGTCCTTGCCAGTATCTTCCTGGGTAAGTAGGTTTTCCGTTGATATAAAACTCGTTCCCCTTAATAGCAACAATAGTTTTTTGGGCACTTAATTTTGAAATGTTTAAAAACATTAATAAACAAATCACTTTTAACAGGAGTAGCTGTTTCATATATTTTTTAGATACGTAATTAATTAAGATATGATAGTATTGGGTCTATTTAGCATGAGTCAACCTTAACTTTAATTGTGCTTCAAACAAAGATTTTGGTAATACATTTTTCCCTTGCGATTGGTTAACCCCAATATTTTCAAATGTTACGGTGGTGTTGGATGTAAAACCTACCAAAATGGGTTGTGCTATGGTATTATTCCTTCTTCTGGTTTCATCCCAAAAATTATAATGTTGATTTTTTTCTGCCAAGTGGTTAAAATTCCAAAGCACTAAATCTTTGCCATGATGTGGATAACCAGGTTCTGGTCCGCCGAGATTATAAAATACACCACCTTCTATAGCGTCAAACAAAGTTGCTATAGGTTGGCCCGAGTGAATATCAAAATTTTGATCTTTACCCAAAGTACATTGTGTTATTACTGTATTAACGGCACTATAACCATTACCAGCACCATGATGCTGCGCTCCATTAAAAGAACAATTTTTGATTAAAACCCCATAACCTGCCCTTGCATGTACTGAAGCATGTCCTTTTTTACCTCTGAAATGGGTATTCAGAATACTTATTTGGTAACCAGACTTGATATGTATCCCCTCATTCCAATCCTGAAAAACACAATTTCTTACCCAGCTATTTTTCACAAATTCCATCCCAACGGCTTCATAAGCATAATCATGAATTTGATCTTTATGATGGACAAATTCTTCTGGATAGCTTTTCCAGTTACTGGTAAATAAAATATCTTCGATACCGCATTCTTCAATAGATGGATAAGTTAAAATATTCCAACTTTTGCCCTCAATCATGTTAATATCCAAATGAATAGGGTTTTTAAAAGTCAACTTGTTACCTTCTATTTTAGTAATGGTATGGATTTCAAAAATCAGCATCCCACCTTGCTCACCAAAAAGTCTTGTCCATTGTGGTTTCAAATTTAAAGGCGCAAAATATTGTTTGGTATAAGCCTCGCTCCTATGGTTGATGATGATATCCTGCCCAACTTTTAAAGTAGAGGCATCGGTAACTGTAACTTCAAAACTTGCTCTTTTGGCATTTTTTATAATTTGGGTAATTTTTTCGGGTTTAGCATTATTGGGTTTGAAAATAAACTGACGACCATTTACCCTTTTATTGGCTTGATATATTTCTGTGCCATTAATTCCGCTTCCTTCTCCTTTTAAAATGATATTACTTTTGTGTATGCTGATGTACTTGCTAGCGTCTTCATCAGGCGCAATGAGGTACTTACCTGCCGGAAAATACACAACCGCAGGTTTATGATAAGCTTCTGCGGCTTTTATTGTTTTTTGGATGGCTTCATCATCAAATTTATCATCATTGGGTATAGCTCCAAAATCTTTCACATTAAAATATTTATGCTTGCTAACATCAGGGATGTTTTTCTCAGAAAAATGATATCCTGCAAAAGAAAAATCTGGTAAAACAGCTTCTTTACCTGTTTTTTTAGCTTCTAAAAAATCTTTCCATAGTGGAGCTATTTCTTGTGCTTTGGCATATCCTAATACAATTTGAAATAGAAAAATCAGCGCAATTTTTTTTAACATTTTTATGAGTTTATTTTATAGTTTATAATTAATACCTATACCTAATGCAGTACTTTTTCTGGTAACATCTTGCAATTGAGTATATGATTGCGTTCCGTTGGCATAAAAAACCTCATCTATGCCTTTACCAGTATTCCACAATTGGAGTCTAAAAAAAGCAAATGGATTAATTTTTGAATGAAACAGATACATAACTTTAGTAGCGCCGGAAATGGCATAACCATTAGCGTAATGCTTAAAACTCTCTGGCTGAGCAAAGTTTTCTATTAAATTCCAGTTGGCAACTGCTCTATATTTTAATTGATGATAATCAAGGTTGTGGCTAAATTCTAAGCTTTTAAGCAATGGATATTTTACATTTAAACCAGCCATAACACCATACCAGTTGGTTTTATAACTGCTATTTAAGTTGTTATTATCTTGCAGATAAAGCAATTGCTGTGATAAATTGTAAGCTAATATCGGCTTTAGCTTGATTTTATTTAATTGCCATTGATAGCTTAAACCCAATTGAAAATTTCTGCTATTTCCTTTATTACTTTCCAAATCAACAGTAAAGGATGGGCTGGTACGATTATCTTCTAAATAATCTGTATCGTTTACACGCCCATTTAAAATAAAAAATTGGCCATAAGATGCTTGTAAAGCAATTTTTGAGAATATGGGTAAATAAATTCCTAGGTAATAAGTAGGGCCTTGTAAGTTTTGCCAACTAACTTCTGATAAAATATTTGGATTTTGACCTTGACTATTGCCAGCGATAGACCATTTAAAATCATCTGTTTGGTAAGCCATAGATAAATCTATTTCTATACGGTTTTGTGCCTGTATGTTAGCATGTAATAAAAACAATAATGGAAATAGTTTAAGTGCTTTCATTTTTAAAAACAGCCAGATGCTGAAAAATTTCAGCATCTGGCTTGATTAATTAACCTTTTAAATGCTTTTAATTAGTTTATTTTAGTCCACGATAAGTTATCATAATAGATATATCCTACCGTACTAGATTCCCAATAAGAATCGCTTCCTCCTCTAAATGAGGTAAAAGGCATGGTATTGATTAAACGTTTAGCATCGTTAGTTGTCCATCTGATAGCGGTATCTAATATGGTATCGCCTTCTATAGTAACCCTTAATCTACCATTTGTATTGCTACCTGTATTACTTTTTACATAGATTTTAACGGTATACCAGCTCCCTTTTTGGATGCTTCCAGATGCTGGATAAACTTTGCCAAAATCATAACCACAAGTACCTGGCATATCTTTATAATAGATATATGGTTTCAGCTTGGTTACACCATTATTATCTGTATACCACATGATTCTGGCACTTCCTCCATTTCCGTCATCAGCTTTATCACATCCGGTATTACCGTCTCCTATTTTAAAGCCAAAACCTACCTTTCCACCTCTGCTCCAATCAAACTGACTATGAAATTTAACATCGTACTGCAATTCGTACTCGCTACCATCAGAAATATCAATATTTGATATCATACCACCTTCATTAGAAAGTGCATTAGGTTCTAGCTTTACCCGGGCGGTACCAGAAGAATTATATGCTCTGGCTTCATTCCAGCTAGAAACGTTTCCAAAATCTGTATCTGCTTCAGCTTCGGTATAAGCTCCATCAGTGCGATTGTTCCAATTTACGGTTCTAGTACTGTAAACTGCTCTGGCTTGTGTGGCTTCATTTTGCTCGCCAATAAGTGGTTGCAAATCATTTTCACATGCGGTAAATAGTCCTGCTATTAAAAGCAAAGACAAAGAAAGCACATTTCTTGGTTGTTGTTTTTGAATCATTTTTCTCATTTTTAGGTTATAATTGGTTAATTAATCGCAATAGACAGGCATTTAAATACCTTGAGAGTGTTTATTTAGATTAATCATCATAAGTCTAAATCTGATATGATTATGAGGAGTGTATCTTCACTTTATGCAAACAGATTTAAAATTGGTTTAACAAGCTGTTGATAGTAAAGAGTATTATAAATGCTTAAACACACATAGCGTAGATACTTTTTTTAAAATTATTTACCATCCGGTATTTTGTCTCATCAAGCTATTTAATGATAATTCTTGTGTTGGAATTGGAAAAAACAAATCTCGGTTACTAAAATTTTGATATGGTCTTAAAGTAGCAACCCTACCAGAATAGCCTAAATTTGTATTTGAACCTGATGGTGCTGTTGTAGTAATTTGTGTAAGCATTTGTTGTATTGTGGTGGTAAGCAAATTCCACCTTAATAAATCTAATTTACGATGCCCTTCAAAAGCTAACTCTCTTGCTCTTTCATCTTTTATCCAGTTAAAAAATGATTCTTTGGATAAGTTGGGAGGTAAATCTGCTATACTATTTTGCTCAGCAGGTAACTGATAAGCCCGCCGTCTAACCCAATTTATAGCCTCATAGGCCTGCGGGGTAGCTCCATTTATTTCATTTTCGGCTTCGGCAAACATCAATAATACATCAGCATATCTTAACAATGGCCAATTGGTGCCTCCAAAGTTTTTATTATACTCTTTGGTTTGATATTCTCTGCGCCATTTAGCTACATAACGGCCCCATCTGTAATTGGATGGATATTGTACTGCTGGATTATTTCTATCAAAATTTGGATAATAAAATGGTGCAATATTCCAATCCCTTCTTACATCGCCTTGCTCATACAAACTAAATAATACGCCTGTGGCGGTATAATTACCTTGCATAAAACCTGTTTTATCATCGTTGTTTCTGATACCAATAGTAGAACCAAAACGCTCTCCTTCATTTCTTTGCAAGCCATTATCATGTTGGAATTCTACTTCCCAGATAGATTCTTTAATATCATAAATATCTGCACTGTGGTTGATAAAAATCTGCTTATAATCTGGATTAAGGCTATGTATACCAGATTGAATTACTTTTAATGCCCAATCTTTTGCATTTTGATAATAAAAAGCATCTCGTAAACGCCCGGCTGCATGCAAACAAACCCTGGCTAAAATACCTGCAACAGCAGTTTTGGATACTCTGCCCGCATGGTTAAAAGTTGTAATTTCATCAACCAGCTCATAAGAAGCAGTCATATCTTTAATTACCGCATCATAAACTTGTTTAGCTGGTGTTCTGGCTATATAAATTTGGTTTAATGAATTTGTTGAGGATAATTTTAAAGGAACATCACCCCAATAAGACACTAAAATAAAATGATAAAAAGCTCTTAAAAATAAGGCCTCGCCTCTTATTTTATTTTTGATATCTGGTGTTACCAGGGCTTTATCAATATTTTCCAGTAATAAATTAGCTCTTTGTATTCCAGAATAAAGAGTTGTCCAGCTTGTAAAAAACCTATCGTAAGAAGCACTTGCATTATAGGCATCGGCAGCAGATTCTGTATTGGCACCTCTTCTTACCATCTCATCATTAGATGATGGTGCTTCTAAGGATAAAAATCTGGAATATGTACCATCTGTAGTACTCCCCAGTTCTGAATAAACAGCCATTAATGCAGCTGTTAATTCTTCTTCGTTATTGTAAAAATTGTCTGGTGTTACAAAATTAATAGGTTTTGTATCCAGATAATTCTCGCAAGAACTATGTATCATTAAAAATAAAAACGCTATGGCTGTTAGAATTTTCATATCAAAAAGAAATATCTAAACCTAAAGTTACCACCTTTGCTCTTGGATATGCAGAATAATCCAAGCCTGGAGTTAGAGCAGAATCAAATACTGAAACTTCTGGATCATTACCTGAATATTTTGTTATTGTAACAAGGTTTTGAGCAGCTAAATAAACTCTACAATTGGCTATTGCTAAACGTTGTAAAAATTTATTTTCTACTTTATAACCTAAATTTATGGTTTTTAATCTAATAAAGGAACCATCTTCTATAACTCTTGATGAATAAACAGATGGGCCCCATCCTCTTGTTCTAAAATATTCATTTGATGGATTTTCTGGTGTCCAACGGTTCTGGTAGCTTGCAAATTGGTTGGCACCCAATGTAGTTGTACCACCTTCCATTAAATAGCGGTTTACATTCATTACCTCATTACCATAAACAAACTGCATAAAAATATGTAAATCAAAATTTTTATAGTTGATATTATTGGCTAAGCCACCAAAAAACTTAGGGTTTGGATTTCCAATTTCTGTTCTGTCTTGTATATCAATTACTTTATCATCATTGATATCTTTATACTTAATGTCTCCAGGCTGTATACTTTGTCCTGGATTACCATAATTTGGAATACCTGCTTTTAATAAATAAGCTCCGTTAGCAGTTCTATCAAAATCATCAAACTGGTAAACACCATCCCAAATATATCCATAAAACATGGCTACGGGACGGCCAATTTTGGCTATATAAGCTGGATTTTGTGCATAATCGTTTCCAGAGTTCCATCTTACTGTACTTAATAGTTCTTTTTGATTTTGGGCCAAACCAACCAGCTTAGTTCTACTAAAAGATATATTAAATGAGGTACTCCATTTAAATCTATCTTTTCTGATATTGAAAGATTGTAAAGTAAGTTCTAAACCTTTGTTCTCTACCGCACCTATATTTTGAAAAACATTACTAAAACCGCTGGATGTGGGTAATTGTGCATTTAGCAATAAATCGTTTGTTTTCTTCTTATAAATATCGGCGGCTAAGGTAAAACGCTGATTAAGAAAACCTATATCTAGGCCTAAATCCAATTCGGCGGTACTCTCCCATTTTAAATCAGGGTTACTTAAATTAGAAACATAAGCCCCACTGATAAAAGTTCCGCCCGGTATATAAGAATTGTTACCTCCTTGGGTAATGGCGCCGTAATAAGCATACTCGCTAATTCTATTGTTTCCGGTTAAACCATAGCTTAATCTTAATTTTGTTTCAGAAACAAAATGAAGCCCCTGCATAAATTTTTCTTGTGCTATATTCCACGCAAAAGAACCTGATGGGAAATAACCCCATTGGTTATCTCCGGTAAATTTTGATGAGCCATCAGCCCTAAAACTACCTGTAAACAAATACTTTGATTTATAATTATAGTTTACCCTTCCTAATAAAGAAAGTAACCTGTTTTCTGCATTTTCTGATGCAATGGCCACTGGTACACCTTGGGCTAAACCTCCAATCCCTAAAGCTTCATTTGGTATTCTGATAGCGCCCGAACCATAATAAGAAAATTTATTCTCCTGTACTGTAAAACCAGAAAGTACAGTAAAAAAATGCTTCTTATTTATTGATTTTTGGTAAGTAAGTGTATTCTCATTAATCAAATTACTAAGCTCTGTAAAAGTAACAGAACCATTTACACCACGCTGACCCAACGGGCTTGAGCTGTTTCCTTGCCTGGTTTTTGAGTTATTAAATTCATCGTTCCTTAATTTACTTAAGTTTAAGCCTGCTGTCATTCTTAATTTCAAAGAGGAACTGATGTCATAAGTACCATAAACATTGGAAGTTAGGAGGTTATTAACCCTATCTCTTAGTTCGTTGGTTGCGGTAAGCACCGGATTCCATTGGTAATTGGTGGCAGATACAACTGCTGGGTCTTGTGCATTATTTAAAAGCTCATCTATAGAGAAATTACCCGCAATTGGCCTGTACTGCCAGGTATTGATTAAAACATTAAGAAATGTATTTCTGCTTCCGGTAAAAATGGTGCCATAACTTTTCAAACCACTCATATTAGCATTTACACCAACTTTCAAGCGTTTATTTAAACTTTGTTCTATAACTAATCTGGCTTGATAACGCTTAAAGCCCGAAGCTATTACAGTTCCTTTTTGGTCAAATAACGAAGTTGAAAAAGCATAACTATTATCTTTATTCCCCCCTCTTACAGCAAAATAAGAACTAGACATGGGTGCTTCTCTAAAAAGTTCATCTTGCCAATTGACGCCCTTCTCATCTCTATAACTTTCTAATGTTTTACCATTTTGCAGGTAAATACTTGTGGCTGTGGCAGAATCTAATTCCAGTTGGTATTTAACAAATTCATAGGGCTTCATAAGTTCTATTTGCGAGGTATTTCCCTGCAAACCATAGTAATTATTAAAGTTAAAAACAGATTTTCCTTTTACTCCTTTTTTAGTACTTATGATAACAACTCCATTAGCGCCTCTGGCACCATAAATTGCTGTTGATGAAGCATCTTTTAAAACTTCTATAGAAGCAATATCATCCGGATGGATGGCGTTGATGTTGTAATCTTCTATAGGAAAACCATCAATAACATAAAGTGGCGAATTATCTTGTGTCACAGAGTTTCCTCCTCTTACAATGATGGTGGGTACAGCACCTGGTTGACCATCTGGTGAGGTAACTTGTACGCCGGCAACACGTCCGGCAAAAGCATCATCAAAAGATTTTACTGGTGCCTTAGTAAGGTCTTTCATATTAACCTCCCCAACCGAGCCTGTTAAATCTCTTTTATTTACCTCACCGTAACCAACAATAATAATTTCTTCTAGTATTTTAAGGTCTGGTTTTAATTGTACATCTATATTAAAATTATCTTGAATGATGAATTCTTGCTTTTGATAGCCAAGCGCTTCAAAACTCAAAATCTGGTCTCTTGTATCTGCTAAAACAAGTTTGTATTTCCCTTCTTGGTCTGTTAAAGTATTGATGTTTTTACTTTTGATACTGATTCTGACCCCCGGAAATACAACTCCTTTTTCATCTGTTACTGCTCCATAAACCACTATCAACTCTTGGTTGCTTGGTTCTTTTTCCTTAAGGATGATGTTTTGTTTTACTATGGTGTAAGTTAGAGGCTGATTTCTAAAAACCAAATCCAATACCTCTCCAATCTCAGCATTTTTGATTTTAATATCTACCAGTCTGCTTTTTTCAAGAATTATGGTATTAAAGGTAAAACGATAAGGAGTTTGCTGCTCTATAAGTTGAAATATAGTTTCTAAAGAGGCTTTTTTTTCTGACAAAGAGATCTTTTGGGCATAATTTTTTGTTGTTGCTAACAAAAAGAAAAATACCATCAGGATAAGCCTCCAGAAGTTGGAGCTTATTAAAATTTTAAACAAGCCATAAAGTTGACTAAAGCGGTCGCCATCTCTAAAGTAATTCACGAAATAAGACCTTTTATGTAAATTGGTTAATAGTAATTGTACTACAGCAAGATACGCTATTTTACAATAACTTTCCTACCTTCTACCTTAAATTTTATGGTTCCAGTGAGCTCAAGTGTTTTTAATACTTCTGAAAGATTTTCCTCTCTTGAAATTGTTCCTACAAACTCTTTTTTATCCATATTACCTTCATAAACAACTTCTACATCATACCATCTTGCTATCTTACTCATGATGGTTGTAATATGTTCTTTATTGAAAATGAATAAACCGTTTTTCCAAGCTAAAGCCTCTTTGATATTAGCCTTGCTAACTGTTAAATTTTCTGATTTAGCGGAGAGACTCGATTGCTCTCCTGGACTAAGAATAAAACTTTTTTGTAATGGATTGCTAACTTTTACAGCCCCCTCAACTAAAGTTGTTTTAAAATCTTCGTTATGGTATGCTTGTATATTAAAATGAGTTCCTAAAACTTCTACATCCATTTTATTTGCAGCAGAAGCATCTTTAACCAAAACTTTAAAGGGTTTGCTTTTATCCTTAGCTACTTCAAAATAAGCTTCACCACTTAGTTCAACAACTCTTTTATCATCATTAAAAACAGTAGGAAAGCGTATAGACGAAGCTGCATTTAACCAAACTTTAGTTCCATCTTCTAACTCAACCTGATATTGCCCTCCTTTTGGAGTATAAATTACATTATATACAGTTTCGCCACGATTTTCATTGCCTTTGTAACTCAGTAAATTAGCTTTTTTATTAATGCTAGCATTACCATCGTATTTAATAAAACCATCTTTGGTTTTACTTAAAGCTATTTCAGAACCATCAGAAAGTTTTAAAACTGCTGTATTTTTACCGGGTCTTATTTCACCTTGATTCAATTTATTTTCTACAATCTTATTTTTACTTGTATCGGTATCTTTAAGTTGGAAATAAAAAAGTAAAGAAAAAACAGCTAATAAAATAGAGGCTGCTGCTAGCCATATAACATTTTTAGACTTTGGTTTTTGATTGATCTGACTTGAAATTTGGTTAAAAATATCAGCCTGGATATTTTCTTTGGAACCCATTTTCTGATTGTCCCAAGGGTAATCAACCAATTCAAACTCGTCTTTATATGCTAAAAAATCACGTATTTCTTCATCAGTAAGTTTTCCTTCCTGATATTTTTCATAAAGATTGATGTACTCCTCTTGTGTCATTTAATTGATTAGAGCTAAAAATATTGGCTAACACACATACTTTTAGTAAATATGTGGCATCAAATATATTCATATTTATTTACTCATCTATCCCCATCTTATAGCGCTTGCCTTTAATTTTTTCTTGGATAACTTTTTTTAAGACTTCTTTTGCTTTTTCTCTTTTTACAGCTACATAAGACATCTGGTCATAAACAGCTATTAAGCCTACCTCGTCTTTAGATAAACCACCTTTTTTATGCAATAAACCTGCAATATCTATCTTACTTAACTTATCTTTTTTTCCTCCTGCGATATAAAATGTAAGCCATTCTGTAGCTTTTAAGGTAATCTCATGTGTTTCTACTATGGCATCAGTAAACTCGTATTCTTTTAAGTAAGGCGGAATAGTTTCTTCTTCTGATAGCAATAAATAAGCTTTACCACTGGCTTTCATTCTTGCTGTTCTGCCGTTTCTATGCACAAAAGCATCAAGTGTATGCGGAATTTGGTAATGAATAACTGTTTCTATTTCAGGGATATCTAACCCTCTGGAAGCTAAATCTGTAGTAACTAAAATATGATAAGTACCATTTCTGAATTTAAAAAGTGCTTTTTCTCTGTCTTGCTGTACTAAACCTCCGTGGTAAACACCATTTACAATGCCTCGCTCTGCCAACATTAAAGTAATGCGTTCTACAGCATCTCTATGATTACAAAAAACTAAACTTTGGCCTTCTTTGCTTCTATAAAGAACATCCATTAAGATATTAAACTTCTCTTTTGATTTTGATTGTAAGATAACTGTTTTAATATCAGGTATAGCCTCTGTATCATTTAAAAAATTAAGTGTTTTTAATTGTTGAAGCTCTAAAAATGCTGGAAAATCTGCTAACTGAGTAGCAGAAGTAAGCACTTTTTGTTCTAATTTAAATAATGATGAAACAATTTCTGCCATATCATCTTCAAAACCCAACTCTAATGATTTATCAAATTCATCTAAAACCAAAGTTTTAACAGATGAAACATCAAAATTACCTGCTCTAATATGGTAGGCTAATCTGCCTGGAGTAGCTACTATAATTGCAGGAACAGCTGATAAAGAGCCTCTTTCTACTTTCGTAGAATGCCCACCATAACAACATGTTATCTTATATCCTGATTGTAATTGCCTAAAAACTTGGTCTATCTGCATCGCCAATTCTCTGGAAGGAACCACCACAATAGCTTGTACACCTTTTATTTGATGATTTAATTTTTCTACTATAGGTAGTAGAAATGCTAATGTTTTACCAGAACCTGTTGGAGACAGCACCATCACATCATTTTTTTGTGCAATAGCCTCTAAAGCTGCATTTTGCATCTCATTTAGCGTTGTGATTTGTAATTTTTGAAGGAGCTTTTCTAGCATATCAAGTTTTTAGGTTGCAAATATCTTTTAAATTTATCTGTTTACAGCAATTTGATAAAGAAAAAGCATAGTATCTTTAGGGCATGAGAAAACTTAAGCTTGATGAACTTAACAGACCATCAATCGAAGAATTTAAACAACAAGAAAAACTACCCATTATTGTGGTTTTAGATAATGTAAGAAGCTTGCACAACGTAGGTTCTGCTTTTAGAACAGCAGATGGTTTTGCTGTTGAAGCTTTATATTTATGTGGTATTACAGCCCAACCACCACACCGCGAAATAGAAAAAACCGCCTTAGGCGCAACGCAATCTATTCCATGGAAATATTTTGATCATGTTGCTGGTGCTGTTGAAGAATTAAAAGCACAGTCTTATCAAATTGTAGCTATTGAACAAGCAGAAAACAGCATTTCTTTATTAGATTATCAACCAGAAAATAATCAGAAATTTGCTTTATTCTTTGGAAACGAGGTAAATGGCGTAAGTGATGAGGTAATGAAAGAAGTAGATACTTGTTTAGAAATCCCTCAATTTGGCACTAAACATTCTTTCAATATCGTTATCAGTACGGGTATTGTACTTTGGGATTTTTTTAGTAAACTCCATAAATAACCAAATACTATGAAACATATTTTTAAACTTTTCATCTTCACACTCTTACTAGCTTCGTGTAGTTCTGATGATGGTGCTATCACTGGTGGTACTGCACAGGTAAATATTATAAACGTTTTAGAGGGCTCTGCAAAGCAAGATATTTATTTCGATGATATAAAATCTCCCATTATACCTTTAGGATATTTAGAAAGTACGGGGTATAGCGCTTTACCTGCTGGTAATCGCAAAATAGAGTTTAAAAATATAGGTACTTCTTTGGTAAGCTCATCTTCCTCTTTAAACATTAATGCAAATAGGTATTATACTTTTTTCTTTACAGGAGGGACTCAAAATACAGCTTTACAGGTTGAGGATAATCGTACACCATCTGCATTAAACAATGCCAGAGTAAGATTTATACATTTTAGCTATGCCAACCAAAACTCAAGTATTACCATCAGAAACAATAATGATGTTGCTTTAATTAGCAATTTAAGTTTTAAAACAGCATCTAATTATATTGAGGTAGAACCTGGCTCAACCTTAAATATATTTGTTTCTGGGGTTACAAATCCTATTTTAACCACCAATTATAACTTTTTAGCTAATAAAAACTATACTTTATTTGTATCAGGTAGCACAACTCCAACATTTACGGTATTATCTAACAATTAGTTAAAATTTGTTTATATGCTATTTTATAGGTGCTTTTGAAAAAGACAAGGTCAACATCAAGCTTATTAATCTTTTAAAATACTACTTACCCTTCCTCCTCTGCCTTTACTATCAAAAGCTCTAAAGTTTACAGTTCCTTTATACAGAAAAGGTTTGGTGTATACTGTACTATTTGCATCTGGCAAGCTGCCATCTGTTGTATATCTTAGGGTAAAACCCGGAAATTGAAAATTAGCTTTTATCCATCCGTTTTCTTTATGAATACCAACTGCAGGTATTCGATACTGATAACCACCATTTAAATAGTCTAAACGTGGTAGCTCTCTTTTACCCAAAAGGTTTACAAACCAATTCCAGTCTTGTGTATAAGCTTCTTGTGCCAATACACTATCTGCTGTAGAAGACCAAACAGGTTCGGCAGCCCACGCTCTTTCTGCAAAACCTAATAATTTAGGTAATAGCATATATTCTAATTGCTTCGGACCACTTATTTTCTCAGACCAAATTTGGGCTTGTAAACCAACAATATTGCTTTGTCCGTAAGCTGTTAAGCGTTCTTTATTTTTTAAAATAGATTTATCTAACGGATTGCCTTGTAAATCTTCTTTAGCACTTTTATAATAATCAAACGGATTGAAATAGAAAGGTTTATCTACATCAACATAAGAACCCCAATATAAACCGGGTTCATCAGCGTCTTTTTCATAAGCCAAATCAAAATAAAAATTTGTTACAGGAGCTAAAATAACTTGATAACCTGCATTGGCTAAACGGTATGCTAAATCTTCTTGTCCCCAACCCCAAACGTTATTCCATACATAGGTATGAAAATTTTGTGTCGTAAAATCTGGGTTAGCGATATAATGATTTTTACCATCTAGTTTAGTTTTACGCATAGCTACTTCTTCCCAACCAGAAAGGTAAAAGCCTTTTTGCTTTAAGATGTTGTTGGCTTTTGCCAGATAATAGTACCATAAATCATCATACTCTTTGATGTTTTCTTTTTGCATAAGGTTTTGGATAGCTGGCGATTTTTGCCATACACCCGCTGGAACTTCATCCCCACCTAAATGGATGGTTTTTAAAGGTGCATCTGCTTGCTGATACATAGCTATAATTTCATCCACAACTTTTTCTATGAAGGTATAAGTGGATGGTAAGGCTACATTCATGACATTATCACGATAGCCCTGAACAGATTTGTATATAGAAATATCTGCTGTATCTCTTAACAAATAACGCTTAGCTTCTAACGGATTACCTGCTTTCATGAAACGCTCATATCTGGCATCCATAGCTTTTATAGCTGCTCGGGCATGTCCAGGAGTTTCTATCTCGGGGATGATATTGATATGTCTGGCTTTTGCATAGCGTAAAATTTCTAAAAAATCTGCTTTGCTATAAAAACCACTTCCGGGGAAAGCACTAGTATCTGGTCCTGAACCATAAGCAGGTTGTAAATTTTGCTTATCATCTAAAGTATGACCTCTTTTTGCTCCTATTTGCGTAAGTTCTGGCAAAGCAGGTATTTCTAAGCGCCAGCCTTCATCATCATTTAAATGGAAATGCAGATTGTTTAACTTATAAAGTGCCATTAAATCTAAAACTTTTAATACTTGAGCCTTAGTTTGGAAATTTCTGGCTACATCTAACATAAAAGAGCGGTAACCAAACCTCGGCTCATCTGTAATTTCTACAGCAGGAATAGCAATTTGAGTTTGTTTTGCTTTCCAAACCGATAAAGGCATCAGCATTTTTAATGATTGTATGGCATAAAAAGCACCTGCTGTTTGTGTTGCCGTAATGATGATAGAATCAGGTTTAACCTTTAGCTGATAGGCTTCTTTTGCTAAACCATTTACTTTTTTAAAGATGATAACAGGTGTTGATACATCTTTATTAGTTGTCAGTTTTTTGCCTAAAAACTGGGCAATATCATCTTGCAAAAGTTTAGCCTCATGACTAAAAAATTCATCAAAAACTAAAACAGTTTTTGCACTTAAAACAAATTGCCCTTGTAGTTTAACAGTATTTATTGGAGATGGTAAAATTATCCTACTGGCTGATAATGTTTCATTTTTTATGGCTTCATTCTTTTGATAGATGGATGCTGGAGATAATTTCAATTTAGCTTTCTCTTGATTTGGAACAGCATTAATTTTGAAATTTACAATGTTATAAGTTTTTTTTGGATCCTTATCAAAAACCAAGTATAAGCCTCCTGGTCCATCAGAATAAGTTAAAGCTTTACCTTCTGCCACATAAGTGATTACACTTTTTGTTGCAGGTAAAACGGCTTTGAAATTTGCATGAGGTGTTAAACTACAAAACTCACCATTAATAGTTGTTATAATAGCATTTTTAGTAATTACTTGGGTAGCCTTTCTAGGGTGCGAAAAATAAAGCTTCCAACCGCTGGCTGGCAAAATTTGTTGGCTTTTATTATGGATAATAAAAGATGCTGTAAACTGATTTTTACCTTCATAATTATTGGATAATAAAGTCCACTCTACTTCTAATTTGTTTATGTCTATGGGTTGTGCTTTTAAACCAAAACCTGATAGTAGGATTAAACAGCTTAAAAATATTTTATTCATCATGATTTAATTTAGGTATTGATATCATCTTACAGCATCTTTTAAAACAAACGCTTGTTTAATTTATGGCGTATATTTCCATAAATCGGTATTTTTTTTAAAGTATATATTTCCTAAAGCATCCACAGCTAATAAACTAGCTCCTTTATCTAAAATGGTAACTTCTTTAGTTTTTGGGTCGAGTTTAAAAAAGTTATTATTTCCTGTCCCATAAATCATCCCCGAAGGATGGATAGCTAAGAAAGCACTTCTCCAGATATGGCTTTTAAAAGGCGGAAAATCATATAATTTATAGGTTGATTGTACTTCTTTTTTAACAGCATCGTAAATAAACAAAGTACCATCGGCAACTCCCCAAATGTGTCCATCAGGTCCGTTCATTAAGCAAGTTATCGCAGTGGCATTAGGTACAGGTACTAATTCATGAGTTTTCATATTCTTATCTAAATCCCATGAGAAAAGAACCGCTTCTTTTGTGGCTGGCAAAATACCTAAACCACCAGAAATGGTTGTACCTACTAAAATTTCTTTGCCTGTATAAGCTAAACTAGAGATAGCTTGTTGCTTTATTGGCTCATGAAAAGCTTTTAATTCTTGCGTTTTCACATCAAATGTAATCAAAGAACCTCCTAGCTTACCATACTCAGGTATCATTCCAAAAACCATTTGCTGGCGTTCTGGAATACTTAATACGGCAAAAGATCTACTTTGTCCTTCTATTTCACCAAGCTTTTTTGGATTATTAGCTTTCAAATCCCATTTCTGTTGCGTATGGTATTGGTAAAATTTACCTTTTGGATAAATTCCGAAATAGATATTTTCGCCTTGTGAGGCCATACCTTCGGTTTGATCTAAACCGGATAATCTGCTTTTCTGACCACTCACCGGATGGTAAGTTGCATGTCCGCCAGCTAAATACCCTCCCATCCAGATATTACCATCAGGACCGTAAAGCAAAGCATTGATAGGAATGGGTTGTGCCGGAATTGCTAATTTAGTCTTCTCTGAAGTTTTATTTTTAAGACTGTATTTAACTAAATTGGCTCCTGATGTTAATATATAAACATCATCTTTAATAATTTTTATTGCATTAGCCGTACCAACATCAGCCAAAAGCTTCTCTGCTAAAGCAGCAGATTTTGATGCATTAAAACTCATTAAAGAACCTTTAGCTGTATAAAAAGCTGCTTTGCCTTTTTGATCCGAAGCGACAGCTTTCATGTCTATGTCTTGAATTTCTTGCTCTATTTGTTTGGTTTTTAAATTATATACCAATGTAGTACTTCCGGCGGTTAAGAGCGCTAGAAGACGATCGGATCCGTTTTTACCCGGTATAATTTCTAAACTGTATACAAACTCTTTGTCTTGATATTTTTTGGGTAAAAGTTCCTTTTTTTCGCCGCTTATCGGATTAAGTTCTATTAAATGAGCATGAGAACCAATACCTGCATATAAAAGTCCGGTTTTGGCATGGTAGGCCAAGCTTCTTACATAATTCTCGCCAGCAACCAAAGGCCCTTTAGCAACATCAGAAAAACCATCTTTAGGGTGATATCTAAAAACCCTGCAGCCTGGATAGGTAGCACCAAAAACTTCACCATCTTTACCTGCCGTAAGGTTCCATAAATAGGTTTCGCCTTTTAAAGCTGTACCCAAATCTTCAACCTCTTGTGTACCGGGCTTGTGTTTAAAAAGATTACCACCTGCACCTGGGATATATAAATAACCATCACTAGCCTGTGCCATATCCCAAACACCATCAGATTCTGGTAAAGCTTTATCTAAAAGTAATTTTTTACTTTTAACATCAAAAGCCAGTAAATGAGCTGGCTCCCCTCTAACAACGGTATAAACCAAGGGGTTTCCTTGCGTATCTTCAACAAAGATACTTCCTTGTATCATGGCGGCAAATACTTGCGGACCTAAGTTAGTAAACTTACCTGTTTTAGGTTGCGCAAAAGCAGCCAAAGAAATACCAGTCGCTATTACTAGCGTTAGCATATATTTTAAGTTCATATTTTACTTATCGTTTTTTAAAAATTCGCTTACAAAAGCGTCATCGTTTAAGTGTGGGTATGCCTTATAAACACGATCTATTTCTTCCATTTGGCCATCAGAAAGTTCTTCTTTAGGGTTCAAGCACCACCTGCCTTCTAGTAAACCTTGTCTTCTTAAAACCTCATGAATTCCTGGTATACAGCCGTGGAAAGCATGTGATGGATCAAACAATGCGGCATTAACATCTGTAACTTCTATACCTTTAATCAGGAGTTCATGTGCCTTTTGTGCTGTTGGGTTTGCCCGATGTTCTTTTATCTCTTCAAGTAATGCTACAGCTTTTTGTGTCCAAACTGCCCAATGACCTAATAAGCCACCAATAAACTGTTTCTCAAAAGTTTTTCCTTCTACCTCAAAACGGTAGATAGTCAACAAATCAGCCACAATATTATCATCATTACCGGTGTACATCGCTATTTTGTCTCTTCTTGAGGAATGGCTTACCGCCCTCATAACATCTAACGTTTGATAGCGATTAAAAGAAGCACATTTAATGGCTTCAATATTTTCAATCTCAGCAAATTGTAACCAAAAATCATAGCTAAATATTCTACCTCCTACAGATGGCTGTAAGTAAAAACCAAAAACTGGCATTACAGCAGCAACAGCTCTAACACGCTCTAAGATTTGTTCCTCAGACCAGTTTTGTAAACCTCCCATACTTAGCAAGCCAATATCATAACCGTATTTTAAAGCTATTTCTGCTTCTTTAACGGCTTGTGCTGTTGGCCCACAAATACCTGCAACTTTGATAAAAGGTCGGTCTAAACTTGCTTTGGCAACTTCTTCTGACGCTAATCTTAAAACCGTTTCAAAAAGATTTACTTCTGGGTCTCTGATTTCAAACTGGGTAGAGTGTACACCAACGGCTATACCCCCAGCACCGCTGGACATATAATATCTGCTTAATTGTCTTTGCTTAAATTCGTTTAATGTTCTATCTGCATTTAATGCCAATGGATGAGCCGGAATAACCGTTCCAAAATGTAAATGTCTTTTTAGCTCTTCTGATAATAATTTCATTAGAATTTACCTCCTCTTTCTTGAAAATGTGTTGCTTTACCAAACTCTTCACCACCTTGTTGTAACCAAGTTGCTGTGATATCTATAATTTCTCTTACCGTAACTTTAGGATAACCAAATAACCTGTGGCATTCTGATGCATTATTAAGTAATGCTGTACCTTCTGCTTCATAAATAAACTTAGGCTCTTTACCAAAAATTTTCCCGAATTGGTTGGCTATCCACTTAATTGACAGGGTTTCTGGACCTGTTACGTTTAACATTTTTGCTGGCGCCTCACAATGTAATAAAGAACGTATAGCAATTTCATTAGCATCTCCTTGCCAAATCACATTCACGTTTTCTGTACGCAGGTCAATTTCTCTGCCTTCTAGAACAGATTTTGCAAGTTCCATCATCACACCATATCTAAAATCTACAGCGTAGTTTAAGCGATAAATAAGTGTAGGTGTTTGATTTTTTTGAGAGAAATATTCAAATATACGTTCTCTGCCCAAACAAGACTGCGCATACTCACCAATAGGCTCTGGTGTAGTTTCTTCAGAAACACCGCCAGATGTTACAGGCACAAAAGGCAAAACATTACCTGATGAAAACGCTACGATATTTGAGTTTTTATATTTTTCTGCTACCCTACCCGGTAAATAAGCATTCATAGCCCAAGTAAAACCCTCTTTACCTGTTGTGCCAAATTTATTTCCAGCTAGGTAAATCACATTTTTAGCATCAGGGAGTGCTTGTAATTCTGCATCATTTAATAAATCGCAAGAAATGGTTTCTATACCTACAGCTTCTAATGCTGCTTTTGCTTTAGCATCAGAAAATCTCGAAACACCAATAATTCTTTTGTTTATACCCGCGGCTTTAGCTGCAGCAACAGCTAGTTTACCCATACTTGGGCCCATTTTACCACCAATGCCTAAAAGAATAATATCTCCTTCTATTTTAGCCATATCAGCAATTAATGCTGCTGATGGTGCTAATAATTCAGATTCTAACTTTTCTAAATCTTTCATTCGTTTCTTGCTTAATCTTATAATTATTTAATAAATAGCTCGTAAAAATTCCAAATTGCCAAAGAGCTTAATAGTACTAAGCCTATAGCTCCGCCTACTTTAGCAAAACTATTATTCACATTTTCACCCATCATTTTCTTGTCATTGGCAATAGAAAACATGGCTATACCTATAATGGGAACTAAAAATATGGTAACACTTTGTGCAAAAATGATAAGTTCTAAAGGTAGCTTTCCAAAGATGAGAGAAATGCTGGCTCCGCAAACCATCACTAAAGCTATCAGTAATCTTACTGCTTTAGAACTTAATTTACTGCTATAACCCAAAGCATCGCCCAAAAGGCTACCGCCAACGGTAGCGTTACCAACCAATGATGAAAAAGAGGCACCAAATAAACCTGCTAAAAATAAATCAGCTGCGTATGTCCCAAATAATGGTTCTAAAGCTTTAGACATTTCTGATGCAGAATTTACTTTTATTCCTTGCGGATGTAATACGGCAGCAGCACAGATGATGACAACTGCACTCATGAGCCCTAAAATATATATACCTGTTGCGCTTCTGTTTTTTTGAGGTTTGGCGCCAGGCTTTCTGCTTTCCTGTACCAAATAAGCCTGATAAAAAGCACCTACTATAGAAAAACAAGAAGCCATAAAAGCTATTAGCAAACCTGTTGAACCCACTGGAAAACTTGGAATAAACCCACCAGCAATACCAGTTAAAGAAGGTTTACTCAAAAACAAAGTTGTTAAAAATGAGAAAAGCATCAATCCTACCAATGCAATCATTAAACGTTCTAGGGTTTTATAAAAACTTCTAAAAAATAACAATGCAATGCCTAAGATATTGAAGACCAAAACCCATATCCAAGCTTTAGTACCGCTGGCTTCTGCAATGGCAATACCTACCCCTATAGAGTTTCCTGCTTGAAAAGAAGTGGTGACTAAAAACACACCAAACCCTATTATTAATCCAGCTTTGTTACCCCATTTTACTTTGATTTGAGATAAGAGACTATTTTCGCTACTTAACCCTATACGAGCCCCCATATTGGTAAAAATGAGCATAAAGAAGATAGCAATTATAACCACCCAAAGGGTTGAGTAGCCATACTCTGCACCAAGTTTTGAAGTAATGGTCATTTTACTTGGACCAAAAACCAGAGCTGCTGTAATAATACCTGGCCCTAGACCTTTTAATAATTTCACCAGCTTATTTTGCTGATTTTGTTCTTCCATACTAGCGGTTTTGTGCGATTTCTGTTTCGTTAATTTTAGAGGCCTGATTTCCCCAATTTTGTCTGATATAATTAAGAATATCTGCCAACTCTTGATCTTTTAAAAAAGCGAAACTTGGCATTTTCTGAGGGTTTTCCTTTCTATTGATTCCATTTAACACCGCTTTAATAAGACCTGTTGAAGGGCCATTTACAATAGCAGAACCTGCCAAAGCCGGAAAAACATCTTTTACGCCTTTTCCATCCGCCTGATGACAGGATACACAATAACTTTGATACAGTTGTGCTGCATTTAAGTGTTGTGGCGTTGCTTGAGCCTTTGCACCTGTTAAAGGCTTTTTTAATACCTTATCGGATATACTTATTTTTAATATCTTATCATCTCCGGGTAAGGGAAAATCAACTTGAGGTTTCCAATCTTTATTACTTGTTGAAATATAAATAACACCGTTTGCATCCACACATACATCTCTCAAACGCCCATAATAATTCTCAAAAAATATCTCTTCGGATACGATAGTTTTACCCTCTTCATTTAATTTTAAAACACGTAAACTTTGACCTTTTAAGGTAGTTAATAGTAGGCTATTATTCCACTCGGGAATACTTGCAGAACCATAATACGCTATACCAGCAGGAGCAATTACAGGAGTCCAAGATTTAACTGGCTCTTTGGTGTTATTTGCCTGAGCAAAAACAATTTCTTCTGGTAAATTATGTAAGCCTTCTATAGCAGGCCAACCATAATTTCTATTTTTTTCTATCAAATTTACTTCGTCCTCAATGGCATCTCCATGTTCAGATGTAAATACGTTTCCTTTATTGGTAACAGTAATACCCTGCATATTTCTAAAACCTCTGGCCCATACGTAACTTTTAGGATTTGGATTATCGGCTGGTATGCTGCCATCGGGGTTTAAACGCAAAATTTTACCATTCAAAAAGTTTAAGTCCTGAGATTCATCACCATGATAAGCGTCGCCAGTTGCCCAAAGTATTTTACCAGATTTTGAGAAGGTTATACGCCCTCCATTATGTGCTTTAAAACCTTTAACTTTCAACAACTCTTTTGGAGACTCCAGTGTATCGCCTTTAAAAGTATACCTTACCAATTTATTAAATACCAAAGTATCGGTTTTTGTAGTATAATGCACATATACATAAGGATTTTGCTTAAAATCTGGATGAACTGCCATGGCTAGTAAACCCGCAGTTCTTTGATGCCAAACTTCTGGTATAACCAATAACTTTTTTTGTTGATGCGTTTCTAGATTGATACAAGATACAGCACCATATTGCTCTGTAAAAAACAAAAAATTATTATTCGTTATTGCAATATCCCAAGGTACTTCTAAACTATCTTGAAGAATTTCTACCTTTAAAATACTAGATTCTAGTTTTACATTATCTAAGAAAGTTAAATCCTTGTTTTCTATCCTAGAACAAGAACACCATACAACAGAAAGCAATATCATAAAGCTTAAAACTCTGTTTATAGGTGTGGTAGGTATAATTGGCATAACCTAATCTTTTACATTTAATTATTTAAGATTTGAAAGTTATAAAAAAAATTAAAAAGTAACTGAAAATTCTTTAATATTTTTTGTGACTATACTTTTAAAGTTATGATGCTACTTCTTTCTTTTTATACGGATTGGCTTAATAAAATCAGTATTTATTTCTGTTGGTAATTGATAAACACGCCCTTTTACATCAGAAAAATATAATCTGGAAACTGATTTTTCTCTCCCATGTCCATCTGCCCAAAAAGCATAAAAATCTGGATGAACATTTACAGGTCTTCTGGCATAAGAATGATTATATATACTACCAGCGGTTAAAGCTTTACTTCTCCAAGTTTTACCTTGATTTTTACTTGTCCACATCACCATTTCTCCGCCTGTATTATAAGGTTGAGGCCCCATAGTAGTTGGTCCAATTACTCGCCAGATACCTTTATCATCTATATATAAAGAACCCATATCATAATTATTACCAGAAGTAGTTATCGGATTAATTTCCCAGTTTTCTCCGGTAAATCTGGCGGTATGCCATGTACGCGGACCTTGTTCTGGCCCTGCTTCATAACCCTTACTGGTTAGGTATAGAATAACAGGTTTTCCTGTTTCATCATAAGTTAAATCATTGATATAAACATTTAAGCCTTGGCTGTAATAATCTTTAACTAAAGCACTATTATCAATTTCTTTTAAGGGTACGCTTAGTGTTTCGTTTTTTGCATTTTGCCAACTCTTACCAAAATCTGAAGTTTGTAAATAGTAAAGATTACTTCTATAGTTTAAACCATTCTCTCCTACTTTAATAGGATGAAAATTAAAACTAGTACCTACTGTATTTTTATAGCTACCACTGGTTTGGTAATGGCCTTCCTCTATAATTGCTATATCTTTCCATTCAGAATAATTAACCCCATTTTGACTCGTCATGAAACTGATTGTTCTTCTTGGTTTAGATGGCTGACCAGGAATAACTTTTCTGTCATAATGGGTAAACAGATTAATAAAACCATTATTCGGCTGATACCAAGTTTGCAAATAAGAAAAATTATTCATAGCTACTATTTCATCACTCACTAGTTTGGTAGCTTTAATCTCTTCAAATTCATTAATATCATAAGGTTTTTTACTTTTATGGATATAAGAAGGACTGTTGGTACCATGTGCTGTAGAAAAAAGCCATATATATCCGTCTTTATCGATATTCATCACCGGATTATCATGAGCATTATCCGTTTTCTTATCTAAAACTACCGTAGGTTTTGGAACTAACCCTGTTTGATGATCAAAATAAGAAATGGTGTGTAGTAATGTTTTCCCAGAAGAGTCGCTTCCTCCATAACAAAAAAAAGTTTTATCAACTTCTTTAACATAAATAGAAAACGGATAATGATTGGCTGGATAGGTGCCTAAACCTCCGCTATACTTATATACATATTCATCATTAGAAGGCTGGTTGCTATACCATATCCCTCTGTACCCAGTATCTTTTTGGTTAAGTGTAAGTGGGTTGTTTTGAGCTTTAACAATAAAACTCATACTAATTAAAATAAGCAATTGCAGACTTAAAATTCTCATGAGAATAAATAAATTGGGGGAAATAAACTATATAAAAAGGGCTAAAATCATTCGTTTTACTTAACAATTACAAATACTGTTTGTAACGTAAAGAACGATTTTAGCCCCTATTTAAATATTAGAAATTAATCGTAATCTGGGTTTTGTGTAATCTTAGATGGATTAATATCAATTTGTGTTTGCGGGATTGGGAATAAAGCTTCATGAGCTTCCATTCCTTTAGACGCTAAAAGTGTTAAAGCTCTATCTGTTCTCACCAGATCAAACCAACGGTGACCTTCAAAAGCTAATTCTACAAATCTCTCTTGCTCTATAGCTAATCTGAAAGCTGCTTGGTCTGCTACTCTTAATGCCAGATTAGTATTATTGCTAGTTTTACTAGGTAAACCCGCCCTTGTTCTAACCTGATTTAAGTAAGTAAATGCAGGTCCATCAGCAACGTAACCTAACTCATTTAAAGCTTCTGCATACATTAAAAGTACATCAGCATATCTTAAAACAATCCAGTTATTATCACCATCTATGTTAGCTGCCGGAGTACCAGAATATTTAACAATATAATTATGGTTAACTGTATTTCCGTTAAGCACATAGCTGGTACGCATAGAAACTGCTTTACGAGCATCATTAGCTTCGTAAGCGTTGTTCATTTCTGCCGTTGGAATGTTTTGCCCTAGAGGGTTACCCACTGTTACCACTGCTGTACCAGAACCGATAGGTGCAAATTGATTGGTAAACGGACTGCCCTCTCCGTTAGAAGCTCTTTTGAATTGAACTTCAAAAATAGACTCACGACTATTCTCATTTGCTATACCAAATACACTAGCATAAGATGGTAATAACTGATATTTGGTTTGTGCCTGTGCAGCAATAACTTGTTCAAGTTTTTGAGCGGCTAAGTCCCATCTTTTTTGGGTTAAGTATACTTTTCCTAATAAAGACATCGCAGCACCTTTAGTTGCTCTACCAATATCACCAGCTGTATATTCATATGGTAAAACAGCTTCAGCATCAGTTAAATCTGTGATAATTTGATTGTATACATTTGCAACTGTTTCTCTACCATAATCATAACCTTCCTGTGGATTAACAATTACTTTTGTTACAAGGGGCACACCACCAAAAATCCTAACTAAATTAAAATACATTAAGGCTCTTAAAAATTTAGCTTCGCCAATGTATCTGGCTTTTAAATTTTCATCCATAGTAACCGCCTGTATTTTCTCTATCACAATATTGGTGTTTTGTATAGCCTGATAATGGCCCGCCCATGTAGTGCTACTGATAGAGGTTGTAGGTAAGTTTACAAACTTGTCTACAGCGTCTAAATCTGCTCCGGCGTTTACATTGGTAATTTCTGTGTTATCAGAACGTAAATCGCCAATGATGTGCATAGAAGAATAGTATAAGCCAGCATATTGTAAACCTCCATAAGCTGCTGTGAGCGCATTTTTCATGTCATCTCCAGTCTTATAATAGTTATTAGCATTTTGCTGGGCAATAGGTGCTAATTCTAAAAAATCTTTTTTGCAACTACTTGCAGAAAGTAATACAATTACGCCTGCAGTGAATAATGTTTTAATATTTCTCATGTCTATAACTGTATTAGAATCCAAAATTTAATCCAAACATAAAGGTGCGAGCTAAGGGATAACCTCCTGAATCAACACCTGGTACTAAAGGATTAGCTCCTTCAAAACTTACCTCTGGGTTATAGCCTTCGTATTTAGTAAAAGTATAAGCGTTTTGGATGGTAAAGCTTAATCTGGCGTTGGCCACTTTTAAGGCTTTAAGAGCTGATGCTGGCAAGTTATATCCTAAAGTAATATTTCTGATTCTTAAAAAAGAGCCGTCTTCTACAAATTGAGAAGTAACGTTATTAATTACAGATGCAACACCTAAAGCACCAAAATTACGATCAATTTGTGGGCTTACCCCATCTCCACGGTCGGTTTCTGATTTCCAGCCATTTGCAGTACTTCTTAGTACATTGTAAGAACCTGCGTAATTACCATAAAATCTTCTAGCTGCATTTAAAACTTCAAAACCTTGTACGCCTTGTAGTGTAAATGCAAAATCAAAGTTTTTGTAGGCGAAGCTATTAGTCATGCCGTAAGTAAAATCAGGGAAAGGGCTTCCTAAACTTGTTCTGTCATCTGCAGTAATTCTACCATCACCATTAACATCAGCAAATTTTAACTGACCTGGCTTAGATATTTTTGCACCAGAAGCGTTTTCTACCGCTGGGTTATTAGCAACATCATCAGCATTTTGATAAATACCCACAACCTTATAACCAAAGAAAGAGCCTGGATCGGAACCAATTTGAGTAATGTGTGTATTACCTGCTGCAAAAGTTGCTTGCCTTCTTAAGATAGGAGAACCATCTGGACCTAATGCAACCACTTTAATATTATTGGTAGAGAAGTTAAAGTCTGTAGTCCACTTAAATTCTTTAACCATATTACGGCTAACCAAAGTAAACTCAAAACCTTTATTATTAATTTCTCCAATATTTCTTAAAGCTTCGCTATATCCTGTTAAAGTAGGTACAGGTACGTTTAGCAATAAGTCTGAGGTAGTTTTATTGTAATAATCAAAAGACATAGAGAAACGGTTTTGTAACAAACCAAACTCTAAACCAGCATCAAACTGTTTGTTTCTCTCCCAACCTAAAAGGCTGTTAGCAATGGTGGTTTGTCTGATACCGTTATTTACGATACCTCCACTAGGGCCAAAAATATAATTTTCTATTCCTGTTAAACCTACAGAGCCATAATTAGTGATAAAGTTATTACCTGTTAAACCATAACTAGCTCTAACTTTTAACTCGCTTAACCAATTTACATCTTTAAGAAAATCTTCTTCAGAAACTCTCCATCCTAAAGATACCGAAGGGAAAGTTCCCCATTTATTATCACCACCAAAACGAGATGAACCGTCTTGTCTGAAAGTTGCAGTTAACAGATATTTATCGTTATAGCTATAATTTAAACGAGCGATATAAGATAATAAAGACCACTCTTGAGGACCTGATGCTGCACCAACAGTTACTAAACCAGCAGCATTAATTGTTCTTACAACATCGCTGGCATAGTTGCTTCCACTTAAGCTAGTTAAATCTGTTCTTTCCTTTTGGATAGTATAACCCGCTAATACATCAAAAGCATGTTTATCAAATGTTTTCTTATAATTTAAAGTAAACTCTGATAACCAGTTTCTACTATTAGATTCTTCATAAGAACCTACAGGAAGTTTTGTTGCATTGGTACTATTAGGATTAATGATAGATGGACTGAATACATCCTGATCAAAATTTCTAAAATCGGCACCTACTAAAGTTTTAAAATTTAAATCTTTTGCCAAATTGATGTCCACAAAAGCAGTACCTAATAATCTTAAAGTATTTTGCTGTTGGAAATACTCTTTAGCAATTTTCACAGGGTTATCAACCTCGCTAGTTCCTACTCCTTGTCCCGTAATTTGTGTATAATTTCCATTAGCATCATAAGGAGCTAAATGAGGAGCAGCTGTTAGGGCCGATTGTATTATACCACCTCCCTGCCAGTTTCCTTCTGCTAAAGTTTGATTAGAGAAAGTAAACGAAGGCGTTAAGTTTGCTCCTACTTTTACTCTTTTATTTAATTGAGATTCAACATTAGCTCTAAAAGAGTAGCGTTTTAAGTCTGAATTTAGGATAATACCATCTTGTGCTAAATAACCACCAGAAACAAAGAATCTGGTTTTATCATTACCGCCAGAGAAATTTAGCTGATAATTACTCATTGGTGCCGTTCTAAAAATCTCATTCTGCCAATTAGTACCTTCGCCTAAAGATTCAGGATCTGAGAATACAGCTGGCAATAAATACATGACGTTATTTAAACGAGCAGAGTTAGGGTCTGATGCAGAACGACCAGGTCCTGAGTTTACCCAAGCATTATTTCTAGCTTCATTAATAAAATAAGCATACTCTCTAGCATTTAATACATCTAAAGTTTTTTCTACCTGTTGTACGCCTGTATTTACACTAAAATCAATTTTAGAAACACCACTTTTACCAGATTTTGTAGTGATGATAACCACACCATTAGAACCTCTGGAACCGTAAATTGCTGTTGCTGATGCGTCTTTTAAAACCTGAATATTATCAATATCAGCAGGGTTAATGGTATTTAAAGGGTTATTTCTTTGGTTATAATCATTAGTAACCGGAAAACCATCTACCACATATAAAGGCTCGTTTCCGGCACTTAAAGAACCTGCACCTCTAATTCTTACAGTAGAACCACCACCTGGTGCACCTGTTGCCTGGGTAACTTGTACACCTGCCATTTGTGCAGCCATAGCGTTATCTAAACTCACTACAGGTTGATCTTTAATTCTTTGTGCGTTGATAGAGCTGATAGAACCCGTAACATCTTTACGTTGTTGAGTTCCGTAACCTACTACTACCACAGTATTTAAATTCTGGCTATCTTCTACTAAGCTTACGTTGATGTTATTTTTACCAGCTACAGCAATTTCTTGTACCACAAAACCAGTATAGGTTACTACAATAACTGCATTATCTGCAAGACCATTTAGGCTAAAGCTACCATTGATATCAGTTTGGGTAACTTTATCAGAACCCTTAACTTTTATGGTAGCGCCAGGTAAGGGCTGTCCGGTGTTGTCTGTAACTTTACCTTTTATATCTACAGGTAATTTAGGCTCAGGTTTAATTTCAATTTTATTAACTATAATCGTTTTATTTTCAATAGAATAACTAAAAGGCTGGCCTTTAAAGCTTGCTTGTAAAGCTTTTTCAAGACTTGCTGCTTTTAAATTTAAAGTAACTGGCTTGGCATTTACCAACTCGTTATACTTATAAAAAAAGAAATAGCCACTTTGCTCGCCAATGGTAGTAAGTGCTTTTTCTAAAGAGATATTTTTTCCAGAAATACTGATACTTTGCGAAAAACTTTTTGCGCTAAGCTGTAAACATCCAAGAGTTAATAAGATGACCGTCAGTTTCATAATACGAAACGTTTTCGAAGGGAATAAGCCGGATACATTCCGGATTTTACCGTAAACATTTAATTGCATACTTTTGTAAAGTTTGGGTTAATAGATTAAGTTCCTTCCACAGAATTTTTTTAGGGTTAATCCAAACCGGAAATAGCTTTTTTACAAAGCTTCCTTTAAGCCGGTTGTGTTGGTAGCACATCCGGTTTTTTTGTTGGATTATCAATAACAGTACTTATGTCTTCATATCATTTATAAATTAGGTTAAACATGATTAATTGGTTATGATAATTTTATTACCTTTTATAGTTGTATTGATTTTACTTAGTTCTAGAATTCTTAAAACTTCTGTTACGTTTTCGCTTCTGTTAATTTTTCCAACAAATAAATCTTCTGATATTTTTCCGCGATACTCTACATCCACATTATACCATCTGGAAACCTGCCTCATAATGGTTTGGATATTATCTCTGTTAAATTTGAAATATCCATTTTTCCAAGCTATGGCGGCTTCTTCATCTGCTGCTGATACTTTGAAGCTTTTAGCGTTATTGGCTAAAACAGCTTGCTGGCCAGGCTTAAGCACAGCAGAAATATTTTCTTCTTTTCCCTGCATATTAAGCTTGTGTACCCTTACGCTGCCTTCTAAAAGCGTGGTTTTATCAGCACTTTCATCATCATAAGTGTTGATGTTAAAATGCGTACCTAATACCTCAATAACCTGATGAGCTGATACCACTTTAAAAGGTTTATGTATATTTTTAGCAACTTCAAAATAGGCCTCTCCGGTAATTTCAACCTTACGTTCTGCTCCGGTAAAAACTGTAGGAAATTTGATAGATGAAGACGCATTAAGCCATACTTGGGTACCATCTGCTAAAGTCAATTGATATTGCCCTCCACGCGGCGTACTGATCATATTTATAGCTGCAGATTGGTTTGCTTGTTTGGTATGATATACAATCTGACCATCTTTAGTTTTTACTATTTCTGCACCAGCATCTTGTGTAATTAAACCATCTTCTTTATCATTTAAGATTATTGATGAACCATCTGCTAAAGTTAAAACAGCTTTATTACCACCAGGTTTAATTTCAACTTTTGCAAGTTTCACTTTTGGATTACCTGTTTCTATGCTACCGCTTTGCTTAAAAAACAAATAAGAAGCAACACCCGTAAATAATAGAACAGATGCAGCAATCAACCATTTCTTCATCCAAATTACTTTGGAAGAGCTTTTAAGCTCTTCCGCAGCAATTTGTTCACTCAAACCTGCCTTTATAGCATCTTTTAATTGGCTTTTAGCCTTATCTTGCATTCCGTCTAACACATTCTCCTCTACCTCAAAAAGGTTATAGTAAGCATCTAGAAAGTCTATTTCTTCCTGACTTGCCTCTCCTAGCCTATATTTTCGAAGAATTTTATAAAATTCCTTTGGATCCATCTTGTATCGACTCTTAGTTTGATGAGCCTTTAAAGATATGACCGCCGAGAAACGAAAAGTCCCACGAGAAATAAAAAAAAATTATAGATTTTGAAGTAAGAACATCAAATATAAAGGTCCGAGAGATTCTCTTAGTTGAGCCATGCTCTTTCCTAATTGGTTTTGAACCGTTTTTCTACTGATTTGAAGCTTATCTGCTATTTGTTGCGTGGTTAAATCTTCCTGATATTTCATCCTAAAGATTTCTTGTTGTGATGGAGTTAAAGAGTTTATCAATCTTTCATACTTGAGTAAAAACTCTTTTCTTAGTATTTCAGCATCAGTTTGGTCTTTGGCTATACCTAATTGAATCAGAACTTCAGGAATTGGTGTATACCTTTGCTCCTTTTCCATCCATTTAAAAACATTATTTCTTACTGATGTGTGTAAATAAGAAACCAGATTATCAATAGAAAGCTCTTTACGGCGAAGCCATAATTGCAGAAAAATATCTTGGGTTATATCTTTTGCATAATCAGCATCTTTTAGGCGTTTGTAAGCTGCATTATACATTTGCTCCCAATATTTATCATAAAGGGTATCAAACGCAAGATTATCATCGTTTTCTTGCATTTGTAATAACAATAATTTATCTTCCTCTTTATGGCTTAGCAACATCTTTTTGGAGATCAGATTTATTCAAATTTATTGAATATTTTTAATAATACAATGTAGCTTTATTAAAACCTTTGCTACATATAACCGATTAAAACTTATTTATTAATTTTTATCAAATTAATTATCTCATCACTAAACATATTTTTCATTAGTAGTTTAAAACCTTCTAATATTTTAAGTTAAGGATTTAAAAATCTGATGATTTATGCAGAAACAAATGGTGTTAACCCCTATCAGGATGGATGTAAAATAAAAAAGTCCTGAACATTATTCAGGACTTTTAGAACATTTTAAAGCTTTATGTTTTTAAACTTTCTTTACATTAATAGCTTGAGGACCTTTTTTACCATCAGCAATCTCAAATTCTACATCATCATTGTCTGAGATGGCATTTACCCCTCCAATAACATCTTTAAAGTGAACAAAAATGTCTTTTCCATCGCAAATAATGAAGCCAAAACCTTTTTGAGCGTTAAACCATTTTACTTTACCCGTTTTCATAATTAATTTTAGTGTTTTAATAATAATCAGACCTAAATTTCTTACTGATTGGGTAAAATAATTTAAGAAAGATTGTAATTCTATTTATTTCTTAATCTCTAAAATATAAAATATATTCTAAAAACAACAGATTTAATAAAAATTACTTATTAGGTTGCGGAGTTGTTCTTAAATATGGCTTAATTTCTGTAAAACCTTTTGGAAACTTGGCCGGAATATCCTCTGTTTTAATAGCTGGCGCAACCACTACATCTTCCCCATCTTTCCAATCTGCTGGTGTAGCAACACTGTGGTAAGCGGTTAACTGCAAAGAGTCTATCACCCTTAAAATTTCCTGAAAATTTCTACCTGTTGATGCAGGGTAAGATATAATCAATTTTACAGTTTTATCTGGTGCTATAATAAATAAAGACCTTACTGTAAAAGTTGTTGATGCATTAGGATGCAACATACCATAAGCTTCTGAAATACTTTTATCTTCATCAGCAATGATAGGAAAATTTACCTCTACACCTTGTGTTTCATTAATATCACTTATCCAGCCTTTATGAGATTCAACAGAATCAACACTTAAAGCCATTACTTTTACATTTCTTTTAGCAAACTCATCATTTAAAGCTGCTGTACGACCCAATTCGGTTGTACAAACTGGTGTATAATCTGCCGGATGCGAAAATAATACACCCCAGCTATCACCTAAATATTCATAGAAATCAATTTCTCCTTCAGAGGTCTTTGCCTTGAAATTTGGAGCTACATCACCTAGTCTTAACATAATTCTAAAATTTTAATTCTCTACTAATTTAGTAGAGATATTTTAAAGAAACAAGAAACCACAATCATGCCATTTATTAAATGACATTCAGATTTGATTTCTATAACCTTAGCCCATGCTAAATAGTGGTTTACTTAGCTTAGTTGCTTGCAAGCGAGCATCAAATACAGCACAAACATTTCGTAAAAAGCGTTTTCCTATTTTGGTAACTTTTATAGATTGATATTCCTGAATGATTAAACCATCTTCTACCAGCTCTGTTAATCCTGATAAATTTTCTCTGAAAGCATCGTTTTGTAAATCTTCATCAGTCCAGGTGGTTACACCTTTACACATGATATTTAAAATATGCCTCCTGATTAATAAATCCTCTTCATTTAACACATGTCCTTTTACTACTGGTATTTCTCCGGCATTAATCAAAGTCAAATACTCCTCTTCGCTTTTAACATTTTGGGCAAAGGCATCCCAGGTATCGCTAATAGAAGAAACGCCTAAACCAACCAATAAACGGGTGTACTGATGGGTATAACCCATAAAATTACGGTGTAACTTTTTGTTTTGTGCAGCTATGTTTAACTTATCATTGGCAAAAGCAAAATGATCCATACCGATATCTAAATAACCAGCAGCAAGAAGCATTTCTCTGCCTTTTTCATATAATTCTTGCCTTAAATGGGTATCAGGTAAATCGGCTTCTGTAAATTTTCGCTGACCAGATTTTACCCAAGGGACATGCGCATAGCTATAAAAAGCAATTCTATCAGGCTTTAAGCCGATAACCTTTTCTATCGTAGCTGTAAGGCTAGCAACGGTTTGTAAGGGCAAACCATAAATTAAATCGAAATTTATGGAAGTATAACCTACGGCTCTGGCTTGTTTACTTACGATATCTACCTCTTCTACAGACTGTATTCTGTTGATCATGATTTGCACTTGCTCATCAAAATCTTGTATACCTAAGCTTAATCTTTTAAAACCTAAAGCATGTAATACTTCAAGATGTGCGAGAGTGGTATTTGCCGGATGCGCTTCAAAACTAAATTCTGCATCCTCATGAATGATACAATCTTCTAAAATACCTGTGATTAAAAGCGCTAAATTTTCTGGCGAGAAAAATGTGGGTGTGCCTCCGCCTAAGTGTATTTCTTTTAACTGAGGTTGGGTGCCAAAAACGGCTTGATACATTTTCCACTCTTTGATAACGGCTTGTAAATAAGGCTCCTCTACACCATGATTTTTAGTAATACGCTTATTGCAGGCACAATAGGTACACAAACTTTCGCAATAAGGTAAATGGATATAAACACTTATACCATCATTATGATTACTGATATCAAAAGATTGTTTAACTTTTTGCAACCATAAAGCTTTATTAAAGGTACTTTCATCCCAAAACGGAACCGTAGGATAACTGGTATACCTAGGTACAGGTACCGTATATTTAGTTGTGATATTTTGGCTAAGCATACTAGGATTGGTGAGGTGATAATTGCTTTATTTTGGTAGCTTCTTTTTGACAATTTTTAGCACATGCGCAAGCCTTACCCACACATTTATTTTCTTGCCAAAGGTCTAAGCTTTTTATGGTAAGTTGTGCTATTTCTTGTAAGGCTTCTTTAGTTAAAAAAGCCTGATGTGGTGTTATCATCACATTAGGAAAAGCCAATAACTGCTGCAACAAGCAATCTTTTTGTTTGTCTTGATGATGATTTTCAAAAAATAAGCCGTGTTCATATTCATAAACATCGGCACCTAAAGCTCCAATCTTACCAGATTTAAGTGCTTGCAAAACATCGTTGGTATTTAATAAACCTCCTCTTCCGGTATTGATTAACATCACACCAGGTTTCATTTTTGCAAGATGCTCTGCATTGATGATATGCCTGGTTTCATCAGTTAAAGGAACATGTAAAGAAATGATATCTGATTTAGCATAAAGCTCTTCTAAACCCACATGCTTTATACCTGTATGTTGATGTTTTACTTGGTCATAAGCCAAAACTTTACAGCCAAAACCGTTAAATATTTTTGCTGTAATCAAGCCAATCTCGCCTAAACCTATTATACCTACAGTTTTACCATACAAGGTAAAACCTACCAAACCATCTAACCTGAAATCGAAGTTTTTGCTTCTTTCTGTTGATAATAAAATTTTACGATTTAAAGCCAAAACAAGCGTTAACACGTGTTCTGCAATACTGTGTGGCGAGTAAGAAGGGATATTAGCTATTTTAATATTGGCTGCCGCCGCTGCTTGTTTATCAATATGATCTGTACCTACAGAACGTGTGGCAATATATTTAACGCCGTAATGGGCAAGCTTTTGAATTACGGATGCCGAAACATCATCACTTGTAAAAACTACAACTGCATCTTTACCTTCTGCATAAGATGTAGTTTCATCAGTTAAAGGATTAGCTATTAGCGTAATATCATGCTTTTTTTGATTGGCTTTTGCCAGCAATTCTTTCTCAAAAGACCTCGTACTGTAAACTACAACTTTCATTTGCTTCGCTTTATACAAGCAAAGCTACCAGCTATATTCCTATTGTAACATGAGTGTAATCAGCAAGAAAAGTGATAAAAATCAATTTTTCATATTTTTAAGACGGTTTACATCTATAATGTGTATCTCACCACCTTTCTTCTCAATCAGTTTTTCTTCTTTAAAATCGCTTAAGGTACGACTAACAGTTTCTGTAGCCATACCAGCCATTGCAGCTAAATCATCTCTAGAAATTTTAAAAATATCCTGATTTTTATTTACTTCCCTGATACGCATTAAAGTTTCTGCCAAGCGTTTCCTTACCGAGTGGTAAGCCAGTTGTACCAATTGTTCTTCCTTTTGATGAATATGTGCAGAAAGTAACCGAATAAACTGCATGGCAACTGCTGTATTATGGTTTAACAAGGCATTCACCTGGTCTTTATGCAACATGCAAATGCTGCTATTTTCCATAGCTTCGGCAGTTTCTGTATGCAACTGACTAATTAAGGCATCATGCACACCAAAATATTCATCGGCATGGTAAATTCCGGTTAAAAGTTCTCTGCCATCTTCACTTAACTTAACGGTTTTAATTTTACCCTCGAGCACTAAATAAATACCTTGTGCATGGTCTTGGTCGTAATAAATAATCTGACCTTTTTTAACCTGTCTTATTTTCTTTTGAGAGATTAACGATTTTAAATCCTGCTTATCTTCAACCTGTGAGGCAAAATCTTCCAGACTTTTTAAGCCTTTTGTATAAAAGGCTTCTTGTTTTTGCTTTTTATTAAGCCTACTTTCTATAGCGTTTAAAAGCTCCATATCGTCAAAAGGCTTAATCAAATAATCATCTGCTCCCATCTCCATTCCTTTACGCATATCTGCTCTTTCTGCTTTAGCCGTCAGAAAAATAAAAGGAATATTAACCGTTTCCGGATTTTTATTCAGCAGATACAAAACACCATAACCATCAAGTTCTGGCATCATGATATCACAAATAATTAAATCTGGAAGGTATTTTTGGGCTTTTTCTGCACCCAATTTGCCGTTAACGGCAGTTTCCACTTCATAACCAGCCAAACCTAAAATTTCTGCTGTTCCTTCTCTAATATCCTCGTTATCTTCTATAATCAGGATTTTCTTTTTCATGCTAAAGATTAAAAATCAGGGTAAATTTAGCGCCTTTGTTTTCTGCACTCTCAAACTCCACCTCGCCATTCATCAATTTAATATAACGGTTAACAATATTTAATCCTAAACCAGTACCCGGGATGCTCCCTGTATTGTTGGCTCTAAAGAAAGGTTCAAATAAATGTTTTTGATCATTTACAGGAATACCAATACCATCATCTTTAATCATCACCATACAGCGTTTTTCATCCAGCTCGGTATTAAACTCTATAAAGGTGTTTTCGCCAGAATATTTAATAGCATTAGCAATCAGGTTGATGATACAATTTTTTAATAAGGCTGCATCTAAAGTAACTAAGCTGCTTTTTCCAGTATGTTGATAAATGATATTTTGATTTTGCTTGGCTATCAATTGCATTTCTTCGGTAATTTCTTCTGCCAGTTTTACCAAATCAAACGGTGCTGCTTGTGGATTAATTTTACCAGCCTCCAGCCTTTCCAGAGATAAGAAATCGTTAAGAATATTGGTAAGGTTGCCCACACCAACTTTTATCTTGCCCACATGTTTGGCAATATTGGGATTTTGATACTCTTGGGCATATTTTTCTATCAAAGATGCAGAGAGTTGTATAGAACTTAAGGGTGTTCTAAACTCATGTGATGCCATAGATACAAATCGGCTTTTTAATTGGTTAAGTTCTTTTTCTTTTTCAAGAGATAAACTAACCTCTTCTTTGGCATTTTGTAACTGCGCAACAATAGATTGTAAAGCTTCTGTTCGCTCTTCTACTAAATGCTCTAGTCTGGATGTGTATTTTCTTAATTGCTCTTCGGCGTCTTTTTCTCTGCTTAAATCGTGTATAAATCCGGTATAAACTATCCTGCCTTCGTACTGCACTTTACTTACGGCTAGCCTGAATGGAAATTGGCTTCTATCTTTTCTTAGCCCAGTTACCTCTCTACCAATCCCAATAATATGTGCTTCGCCTGTTTGGTGGTAGCGATGGATATAACCATCGTGTTGAGACCTATAAGGTTCTGGCATCAACATCGATATATTTTTACCTACTACTTCATTAACCTGGTAACCAAACAGTTCACAGGCCGATGGGTTAATGGCTTCTATTAATCCTGTTGTATCAATGGTAATAATCCCATCAATAGCGTTATTAATAATTGCTTCCAGTAAAGCCTCTTTATCCATTTGGCTAATTTATCTTAAAAGTATTACTAATAAAAATACTTATGAAGATTATTTATATCGCTCCTCAAATGCTTTCTCTAAAGCTTCTCTATGGTCTGGATGTGCTATTTCTATCAAAGCTCTTCCTCTTTGTTTTAAACTTTTTCCATACAAATTTACTATACCATATTCCGTTACCACCCATTGTACATGTCCTCTGGTGGTTACCACACCTGCACCTTCTTTTAAGAAAGGAACAATTCTGGAGATTCCTTTATTGGTAGTTGATGGCAAAGCAATTATAGGTTTACCACCTTGCGATAAAGATGCACCTCTGATAAAATCCATTTGCCCACCAATACCAGAAAATTGGTATGTTCCTATAGAATCTGCGCAAACCTGACCTGTTAAATCAATTTCTATGGCACTATTGATAGCAATTACTTTAGGGTTTTGGCGGATAACACTCGTATCATTTACATAATTGATATTCATCACCCTTACCGATGTATTATCATCCACAAAATCATACAATTTTCTGGTGCCTACCATAAAAGAAGTAACCGTTTTACCTCTGTTAAGCTTCTTCATACTATTATCAATAACGCCACTTTCTATCAATGGGATTACTCCATCAGAAAGCATTTCGGTATGCAGACCTAAATTTTTATGGTTTACCAAATTTTTTAGAACTTGGTCTGGAATACTACCAATTCCTAATTGTAAGGTAGAACCATCTTCTATCAAAGAAGCCACATTTTTACCAATTTGCACCACTACATCGCTGGCTTTTGTAGCATAATCTACTTCTGGAAGCTCTGCCTTTTGCCAAACCAATGCATTTATTTTATTGATATGGATAAACCCATCTCCGTGTGTTCTGGGCATAAAAGGATTAACCTGAGCAATCACATATTTCGCATTTTCTATGGCTGCTCTGGCAATATCTACCGATGTTCCTAAAGAACAATAACCATGTTTATCTGGTACGGATACTTGAATAATGGCTACGTCAATAGGTAAATAGTTTTCGTTAAACAGGATAGGTATCTCACTTAAAAATACAGGTACATAATCGCCAAACTGGCTATTAGCTACCGCTCTGGAATTTGCCGATACAAATAAGGAATTGAAGAAAAAACTATTTCTGTATTTTTCATCATTAAAATTGACATCTCCTAAAGTGGTGATGCTAACCAATTCAACATTTTCCAATTCCTGATACCTATGTTGTAAGGCTTTTATAAGGTGTACAGGTGTTGCAGCACTTCCATGTAAAAACACCCTATCTCCTGACTTTACTGCTTTAACGGCCTCTGCGGCACTGATATAATGAACATCCATGTGGCTAAATTTTATGGCTCAAAATAGCTTTATTTTAAGCTTATAAAAAATGACAATCGTCATCAAAAAAGGTTTCTTTTATCTCTAAATATGACCAAAAAATAAAGCTTAAGTGACTAAAATCATATTCTAAAAGGATTATTAATCGGTATTTCGTAAAAAAAATAATTTAATGAGTCATACATTTCATATTCCTGTTTTAGGTTTAGCATATTCTGTTGATACGCCGCTAAAAGTAGGCCGTTATGGTATTTCTTCTGTTGTATCTATTGTTGATGATCATTTAATAGAAAGAATGCGAGCATACCACGCAAAGCAAAACCAGGAAAACTATATCCCTATTCAAGATAACGAACCGCATTTTAGAGCCAAAAGAATTACTGCCTATTTAAACTTGATGCAAGACTTGCTTGATAAACAGTTTGAAGCTTTAAAACAACAAGCTTTTGAGCCTGGTACAGATTTGACAAGGTATTTTGATTTACAACCAGATCACTCTGCACTTAAAAAAACTTATTTACAAATGCTTAACATTCAAGATGAAGAAATAAAAGCAATTGTACAAAAGCAATTAAAAGATAACATGCAAAAAGGAGCCATAGATGTAAATATTATGGCTAAAGTGGATAAAATAAATAGCCCTATCCATGGTGAAGAGCAGTTGAGTGATGCGTTGGCTTCTTTACAAGGTTTTGCGGAGAGTAAATTAAATGCTGGCGTGGTTTTATCTGCCGGGATGAACCCTAGATTATACGCACATTTAGAGAATTTCAAAGATTTTTATCCTAATGAAAACCATCTAATAAAAAAGACCATTATTTTAAAAGTTTCTGATTTTAGATCGGCTCTAATTCAAGCAAAATTCTTAGCAAAAAAAGGTTTATGGGTTTCAGAATTTAGGATAGAATCGGGATTAAATTGTGGCGGCCATGCCTTTGCTACTGAGGGTTATTTATTGGGCCCTATTTTAGAAGAATTTAAGGTAAAAAGACAAGAAATGCTTGCCGAGCTTGCCGGGATGTACAAAAATGCGCTATTGACAAAAGGTTATACTGGCGATATAGAAACACCTCGAATGAAAATAAGTGTACAGGGTGGTATAGGTACAGCAGCAGAAGACAATTTTTTATTAAAGCATTATGAGTTAGACGCTACGGGCTGGGGCAGTCCGTTTTTATTGGTTCCGGAAGCTACCAATGTGGATGAAGAAACGCTTAACAATTTAGCTGAAGCTACTCGAGAGGATTTTTACATCAGCGGCTCATCGCCTTTGGGTGTTCCTTTTAATAATTTCAGAAAAACTACTGCAGAAAAACTTCGTTTAGAGCGTATTGCAAAAGGAAAACCTGGCAGCCCATGTACCAAAAAATACTTAGTTTCTAATACCGAGTTTACCAAAGAGCCTATTTGTACAGCTTCCAGAAAATATCAAAACTTAAAAATAAAATCGCTTCAAAACAGTGGTTTAGATGAACAAGACTTGCAAACTAAAATAAACGAAGTAACAGAGAAAATTTGCCTATGCGAGGGCCTAGTTACCTCTGCTTATTTAAAGAACGACATGATAAAATCGAAAGAAAGCAAAGCAGTAACCATTTGCCCTGGTCCTAATATTGCTTATTTTTCTGGCAAGTTTTCTTTAGATGAGATGGTAAAACACATTTACGGAAAAATCAATTTACTGGCTGGTACAGAGCGCTCTAATATGTTTATTAACGAACTTAATTTGTATATAGAGCATCTAAAAAAAGATATCAGCATGAGCTGGCAAGATTTATCTGACAAAAAGGTTAAATACTATACCAAGTTTAGAGCGCAGTTAGAACAAGGTATCCATTACTATAAACAGCTTATTCCGGAGATTCAAAACCAAACGGATATGTATAAAAACAAGATGCTTAAAGAATTACAAGAGGCAGAGGAAAAACTTAAAATGATGATTTTCGCTACTGAAAACACGTAAATCATAGATTTTTTTTCAAATGTCTTTTGGAAGACTTAATCCTAAAGCACATCAGTATATAATGTTCTTAAAAGCCAATCATCAACCAGGATCATGGTATGATTGGCTTTTTTAGTTGCTATAAACAGTCATGATGAAGTAAAAACTAAATCTACATGATAGGGTTAGGTATTTGGATAGTATTTTTGTTAAAAATATTAAGGATATGAATATTACCGTATATACAGAATCAACACCTAACCCCTCAACAATGAAATTCATTGTTAATAAATTATTAATCAACGGCAGTGTAGATTACCCTAATAAAGAAAGTGCATCTGCATCAAGATTTGCATCAGAATTATATAAATTCAGTTTTGTTAACGGCGTGTTTTTCGCTAGTAATTTTGTTACGGTAACCAAAACAGAAGATGCAGAGTGGAATGATATTGAGCCTATTTTGAAAGAATTTGTTAAGGGTGCTGTAGAATCAGAATACAACGTACAAGAAAAAGTACAGGATGAGAATGTGAATTTTGAAGGTACAGAAGTAGAAGTTAAAATTCAGCAAATTTTACATGATTATGTAAGGCCTGCTGTAGAGCAAGACGGTGGTGCTATCAGTTACAAATCTTTTGAAGATGGTATCGTAACTGTAGAATTAAGAGGCTCTTGCAGTGGCTGCCCTTCTTCTACCATTACCTTAAAATCGGGTATCCAAAGTTTATTACAAAGAATGGTTCCAGAAGTTAAAGAAGTAGTTTCTGAAGCGCTTTAAACATTTTTGTTAGATTATAGAAAAAGGGATACGCTTATCATCAGCTATCCCTTTTTTAATGCCATTAAGGTTGTGGTGGCGTACCAGGCTGTATAGGAACAGGAGATGATGTTGGCGGATTAGGCTGACTTGGAGTAGGTACAGGAGTAGGTAAAACCGGCTGTTTATTGGGGTTTTTAGTTGCATCGGGGTTTACTTTAACCGTATCCGTTGGATAAGGAGGTATAGGATATTTAGGATCAGGAATAGAAGAACCACCGGGTACAGGTGCCGATTTTAAAATAGGCTTCCCTGTTGTATCTCTACTACTTTGGTTATTTTTATTCTTCTTCCCCATATCTACAGTATCTGCCCGAAGCTGATGACTATAAATGACTGTATTATCATACAATGAGTGTACTGTTGTAGCATAAGCAAAAGAACCTGCTAGTATTGCTGCTGTTAAAATGGATGTTTTCATAAGTGTATCAATTATTTAGTAAATGTTGATTAAATACTTAAAAAATCATTCCAATATCTAAACTGCTTTAAATCAAACATTTTATCCTTCGTTTTTAAACCTTTTTGACATTTCTGGCAATTGAATTGTAAGTATTTATTTGATTTAAATAACAAATTTATAACTACTAGTGCCATGATAGAGCTCTTTGTAAGATCGTTACCTCTTAAAGATGTAATAGCCAACCTAGCAGAAGAAATGAAAACTTCTTATGATAAGAACTGTAACGAATATATCTTAAACATACCCACAGCCTACGGTAAAGGATTAATTAGAGGAATTAATTTTACGCAAGGTTTTGGACTTATAGAGTATAATTGCTTTTTTAAAGAAGAGGTAAGTATTCATTTCTCTTTAAATAACATCCACCCTTTAAAATTTATTTATTGCAGCGAGGGCTTTTTAAAACATAGATTTGAAGAAAAAGAAGACCTCCATCAAATAGACCAATTCCAGAATGTGGTTGTTTCCAGCTCTTCTAAAAACGGACATGTTTTAATCTTCCCTAAAAACATCCAAATCAGGATGAATAGTTTGGAAATAAACCGTACTGATTTTAAAACCAAAATAGACTGCGATATTAATAATTTGGATAAAAGGTTAAGAAGTGTTTTTAAGGATTTAAGAGCTAAACATTTATTTTATTACCATGGTAATTATAGTTTGGCTATGGCTAAATGTATACAAGATATTAACTCGTCCAAACAAACAGGCTTTGCCAGAAGATTGCTTTTAGAAGGTAAAGCCAACGAAATTTTAAGCATACAGATTCAAGATTTTGAAGACGACCAGCGTAACGATTCGAGAAAACAAATACTTAGGAAAGCAGATTTAAGACAAATTGAAGAAGCAGCACATATTCTTAAAACAGAACTAGCCAACCCTATTACGATTAAAGATTTAGCTAAAAGAGTAGGTACCAATACAACCAAGTTACAAGAAGGTTTCCAGCATTTGTTTGGCACATCTGTTAATAATTATCTTAGAAATTTGAGATTAGAATTTGCCCGCGATCAGCTTATTTTAGGAGAATTAAATATTAGTGAGATAGCAGCTCAAATAGGTATTGTTAATAAAAGTTATTTTTCTAGAATTTTTAAAGAAGCCTACGGATTAAATCCTAAAGAGTTATCTCAACAAATAAAAAATATATCTAAAAAGTCAAATCGTTTAAATTTATAACTCATAAGCATAATAATAATAGTCTAATTAAGCAAAAGCTTAAATAATAAGTAAGATGCCCTTAATATTGCAGCATGTCTATTTATATGCGCATTGTTATCATTTTACTTATTATCACCATTTCTATTTTTTTAATGGCTTCTAGCCAGCTTTACACGCATGATATAGATTATTTAATCTTAAGCTTCTGGATTGTTTTTACCCTACTGGTTATATTTATCATTAAGGTTATTGTAAAAAAATGAGAGCACTCCAGAAACAGAGTGCTCTCTCTGGATAGATAGAAATAAAAAACGAATTGAAATAAGCTACGACACCCTTTGTTTAACCTTCGCATATTGGGCACCGTAACTTATGACATAAATTTAAGCATCTTCAAAACAATTATAAAATACTCTTTATCAATAAATTGAATAGTGATAAAATTTTTACGTTTTAGAGCATTATCTAATTAAGCTTAAAGAATTGTATTTTGCAAAGTGCTTTCTATACTTGTTCCGCATTATAATTTTATCAACCAAACGCTGTTTCTAGAATTAGAACTGCAGTGTTTAAGCTTACCCTTAGATTTCGAAATTATTGTTATTGATGATGCCTCTTTAACTCCCTATAAAAACTACTTAAACCAATTTAATAAGGCATATTTTAACATTATTTTTTTGGATAAAAATATCGGAAGATCGGCCATTAGAAATCTTTTAGCAGCAAAAGCCTCCTACCCTTTTTTATTATTTTTAGATGGAGATAGCTGTATTAAACATCCTAACTTTATCAAAAACTACCTCAATTTTGTTCAACAAAACCCTGCCGCTGATCTTGTTTGTGGCTTACGCAATTATCCCGAATGCTTAAATAAGGAATATTTATTACACCATTATTACGGTACTAAAGTAGAAATGCTTGCCTCAAAACAAGCTTTTCATAGCTCTAATTTCCTTATCAAAAAGGAAGTTTTTAAAGCCCTACAATTTGATGAACGCTTAACCCATTATGGTTATGAAGATGTTGTTTTTGGCTTAACGGCAAAGGCTAAAGGTTATACCATCAAAAATTCCGATAATCCAGTTATCCATCTACAGTTAAAAACAAATCAGCAATTTATGGCAGATACTGAGGACGCTGTTCAAAATCTAGCACAACTGATGCAATTGCCACAATATGAAATTATTTTGAAAGAAATACCGCTTATCCGTATTTACTTATTATATAAGAAAACTGGTTTATGGCATTTATTAGCAGGTTTAAAGTCTCGTTTAAGAAAAAATCTGGAACAAGAAAAACCAAACGCTACAAGCATCAAAAAGCTACAGTTATACAAGCTATTACATTTACATTATTGCTTAAGCTGATATCCCTCTTCAGATTTAAAAATATCTCCGGCTTCTAGTAAAAGTCTTATCACGTTTAGTTTATCCTTCTCTGAACCCATTTTTATAGTTTTTACCAAATCCTCCAAACTTAATGGTTTAACGGCCAGGTTTTCTAAAACTGTTGCCATCATTTTGGCTTTTAAAAGGCTTCTTTTTTTATGGATACAAACATCGCAAATGCCACAAGCTTTGGTATCTGTTTCGTTAAAATAAGATAGAATTTGCTCGCTTCTGCATTTGTCTTGCGTTACATAAGCCAGCATGGCGGTCATCTTAGTTTGGTAAACGTTTTTCCTTTCTTTGTAAAAGTTAAAATCAAGGTATAAGTCTTCAGTTTTGTAACGTGGTTTTAAGAAAGTTAACAAAGGCTTATCTGTTTTTTTGATGTAGCTAATCACCCCCAAATCATGCAGTTCTTGCAGCATCTTCACCACATCATCAAACCTGATTTGGTTTTTAGAGGCTAAATCAACCTCTTTGATAGCCACAAAATAATCAAAAGCACCACCATATATTCTTAAAATACTTTTGATAAATAAATCATAACGGGCTTGCTCTACCTGAAATTTGTATAAATCCTCTCCGTTAACCAAAAACTGAATTCTGCTGGGCAACAAAGCCTGCTCGCTTAAAGTTATATAACCATTTTGCTCTAACGTTTTCACAGCACTTAAAGCGGTAATCACATCGAGCTGAAATTTCTGACAAAAATCACCCACCTGAAACTCATACATCACCCCCTCACCGGCTTCAAAAGGTATCTGTAAATAGTTACATAATAAGTGGTAGTATCTCCTCACCTCTTCTAACGGCGGGAAATTCTGCTCGAAGCGTTTCTCAAACAATAATTTATCTATTTTTTGATAGAGTAAAACGGCAAAAGCCTTTTGCTCATCTCTGCCTGCTCTACCCGCTTCCTGATAATAAGCTTCTAAACTCTCAGGCATCTCGTAATGTATCACCAAACGCACATCGGGCTTATCTATCCCCATACCAAAAGCATTGGTAGCCACCATTATCCTGAGTTGGCTGCTAATCCACATTTGTTGGCTTTTACTTCTAGCATCGGCATCTAAACCTGCATGGTAATAACTAGCGCTAATACCATATTGGTAAAGATATTTGGCAATTTCTACGGTATCTTTTCTGGTTTTTACGTAAACAATACCACTTCCAGGTACTTTTTGGCATATTTCAATTAATTTTTGAAGCTTATTCTCCAGGTTTAAAACCGAGTAAGAAAGGTTAGTACGTTCAAAGCTTTTTCTAAAAACCTTTGGATGTTTAAAATCCAGCTTTTGCATGATATCTGCCTGTACCTGCTCTGTAGCCGAAGCTGTTAAAGCCAACATGGGTACCTCTGGATGCAAAGTTCTGATAGCGGTAAGCTGTAGATAAGGAGGTCTAAAATCATAGCCCCATTGCGATATACAATGGGCTTCATCTACCGCAAACAAATTTACCTTCATGTGCTTGATGCGTTCCCGCACCAAATCGGTAGCTAATCTTTCTGGCGATATGTATAAGAATTTAACAGGCCCATAAATACAATTATCTAAAGCAATATCAATCTCCCGTTTTCCCATGCCTGATATGATGGCTATGGCATTGATTCCTTTTTTTTGTAAATTCTCTACCTGATCCTTCATCAAGGCAATTAATGGCGAAACTACAATACAAATACCGGGCATAGCCATAGCCGGAACCTGGAAGCATATAGATTTACCTCCTCCGGTAGGTAGCAGTGCCAATGTATCATTTTTGTTTAATACGGCAGTTACAATATCCTCTTGAAGTGGTCTAAAACTATCGTAACCCCAATATTGCTTTAAAATTTCATGTATCGTCATAAGAAGCCAAGCCTACCAAAGCTATAAAATTTATTAAATTGCAGCTTTATTAAGATGTATTTGTGATGAAAAATTTTCTAAAACTAAGTCTTTTTCTTTGTGCTTTTGCTACGGCAGCGTTAGCACAAGAAAATCAAAAATGGAATATAGAAAAACCGGGTACTGCTTTAAAACCATTATCTTTTACTACCGATGAAGGAACCTGGATGAATTTAGATGTTAGTCCGGATGGAAAACACATCATATTTGACCTTTTAGGTGATATTTACAGAATACCTATTACCGGAGGAAGTGCAGAATTGCTAGCCGGAGGTTTTGCATGGGAAGTACAACCCCGCTACTCGCCCGATGGAAAATATATTTCTTTTACCAGCGATAAAAATGGTGGCGATAACATCTGGATGATGAATAGTGATGGTACAGGAAAAAAACAAGTTACTAAAGAAGACTTCCGCCTGCTAAATAATGCCGTTTGGACAGCGGATAGCAAATACATCATCGCTAGGAAGCACTATACGGGCTATCGTTCTTTAGGTGCTGGCGAGCTTTGGATGTATCATATTTCTGGCGGCTTAGAGGGTATCCAACTCACCAAAAGGAAAAACGACCAGCAAGATTTAGGCGAACCACATACTTCACCAGATGGCGCATCGGTTTATTTTAGCGAGGATGTTAGTCCGGGTCCTTATTTCCAATACAATAAAGATCCTAACGGTGATATTTATGCCATAAAAAAACTCAATTTTAGTGACGGTAGTATAGAAACAGTAGTGGGAGGACCAGGTGGTGCTGTTCGTCCGCAAGTTTCTAGAGATGGTAAAATGCTAGCTTTTGTAAAACGAGTACGTTTAAAGTCTCAGCTTTTTGTGCATAACCTAGAAACCGGAGAAGAATATCCTGTTTATGATGATTTATCCAGAGACCAGCAAGAAGCTTGGGCAATTTTTGGCGTATACCCCAATTTTAACTGGACACCAGATAACCGCTCTTTAATTTTTTATGCCAAAGGGAAAATCAAAAAAGTTGATGTACAAAATTTAATGGTTTCTGAAATTCCTTTCCAAGTAAACGTTAAACAAAATATAGCTGATGCTGTAAGGTTTAACCAAACTGTTTTTACTGATGATTTTGATGTTAAAATGATCCGGCAGTTGGCTACCTCTCCCGATGGTAAAATGGTAGCTTTTAATGCTGCAGGATATATTTACACCAAAACCCTGCCCAGCGGAAAAGTAGAAAGGTTAACCAATGGAAGCGATTGGGAGTTTGAACCCTCTTTTAGTCCTGACGGAAAATTTATCGTGTACACTACCTGGAACGATGAGCTCCGTGGAACTATCCAAAAAATAGATTTAAAAACAAAAAGAAGCACCACCATCAGTCCGGAGCGTGGCTTTTACTATTCGCCAAAATTTAATAACAAAGGAGACCAAATTGTATATGTAAAAGGTGTTGGGAATGATGTTTTAGGGTACACTTTTGGTAAGAACCCCGGAATTTATGTGGTATCTGCTAATGGCGGACAAGCAACATTCATCACCAAGAGAGGTATAAAACCCATGTTTAATGAGCAAGATAACCGCATTTATTACCAAGCCAGAGAAAATGGTAAAAAAACATTAAGCAGCTGCGATTTAAATGGTAACCACAACAAAACTCATTATACCTCTACCTACACAACAGATTTTATCCCTAGTCCGGATGGTAAATGGCTAGCTTTTCAAGAATTGTTTAATGTGTATCTAGTACCTTTACTCCAAAACGTTCAAAACATAGATTTATCTGCCAATCAAAAAGCCTATCCCCTTAAAAAGCTTAGCAAAGATGCAGGCAGCTATGTACATTGGAGTAAAGATAGTAAAGCTATCCACTGGACCTTAGGGCCGAAATATTATACCCGAGAAATTAAAGATGCTTTTGATTTTGTAGATGAACCGGGCAGCAAAATTACCAAAACAGATAGCTTAGGTTTACCTATTGATTTAAAACTTAAAACAGCTGTACCTAGCGGTAAAATTGCTTTAAAAGGTGCCAGAATCATCACCATGAAGGATAAAGAAGTGATAGAAAACGGCACTATCCTTATAGAAAACAACAAAATTATAGCGTTGGGCAAAGAAAGCGAAGTTAATATCCCGGCTGATGCAAAAGTTTATGGCATGTATGGCAAAACCATTATCCCTGGTTTTATTGATGTACATGCACATTTACACACCAGTCCGGATGGTATCAGTCCGCAACAAGATTGGTCGTACTTTGCCAATCTAGCTTACGGGGTTACCACCGCTCATGACCCCTCAAGCAATACAGAAATGGTTTTTAGCCAAGCAGAGATGATTAAATCAGGCCGTTTAGTAGGTCCGAGATTATACTCTACAGGGACCATATTATATGGTGCAGATGGTGATTTTAAAGCCGTTATCAATAATATAGACGATGCCAGGTTTCATTTAAAAAGGATGCAAGCGGTTGGTGCTTTTTCTGTAAAATCTTATAACCAACCTAGAAGAGAGCAAAGGCAACAAGTTTTACAAGCTGCTAGAGAACTTAAAATGGAAGTGATGCCAGAAGGTGGCTCTACTTTTTTCCATAACATGAATATGATTGCCGACGGGCATACCGGTATAGAACACAATATCCCTATAGTGCCTATCTATAAAGATGTTACCACTTTCTGGAATGCCAGTAAAACGGCTTATACCCCAACTTTAATTGTTTCTTATGGGGCGCAGTCTGGAGAGAATTACTGGTACGATAGAACCAATGTTTGGGAGAATGAAAAACTTGCAGAATTTGTTCCTCGTTCTATCATAGACCCGAGATCTAGAAGGAGAAATACTTCTGAATATGGCGATTATGGCCATATAGAAGTCTCTAAAGCCGTAAATCAAATAGCTGCTGGTGGCACTAAAGTAAATTTAGGTGCGCATGGGCAATTACAAGGTTTAGGTGCCCACTGGGAGCTGTGGATGTTGGCACAAGGCGGTATGAGCGCTCATGAAGTTCTTAAAGCTGCTACCATTAACGGTGCAGATTATTTAGGTATGAGCAAAGAAATTGGCTCTCTAGAGAAAGGCAAACTGGCAGATTTAATTGTGCTGAATGAAAACCCATTGGAAGATATCAGAAATACAGAAAGCATACAGTATGTGATGGTAAATGGTCGCTTATTTGAAGGAGAAACCATGCGAGAGCTAGGCGATAACATACAACCTAGAGGTAAATTTTGGTGGCAGTACAGTAAAACAGAGAACTATCTAGTACCTGGTGGTGAAGTACAAACCTGGACTTTTACCGTTCCGGAGTGTGATTAGGGGTTAGGTGTTAGATGGTTAGGTGGTTAGTTGGTTAGATGGTTAGGTATTAACTTAACGGTGAGGTTTTATCTTTTAATGTTTTATCCGCGGAGGGCGCAGAGGATACGGAGCTGGGTGGTGATTGTGATTTGTTAGGATAAAAATTATGTTTGTTAGCTTAGTTTCCTTTGTGATGGTATTTGTCTGCCTCTATCGCCTGAGGGGCTCTTTTTTAGGGGTATAAGTAATAGGTAGAAAGATGCCTGAAAATTAATATTTTATGTTTAAGGTATCGTTTTATAATATTAAATAATATTTAAGTCTAACAATCTCACCAAAGAACCATCTAACTAACTCTAAAAAGCAGAAAGTTAGATGGTATTATTTTTACCAGCTAAAACGATATTTAGACTGTGTTTTATAAAGATCCCCAGGTTTTAATATAGTGGAAGGAAAAGCTCGCTGATTAGGGGAATCTGGAAAGTGTTGTGTTTCCAGACAAAATGCTGTCCTAAAATCATCTTTAGCCCCTCCTTTAAATGAGTTTTTACTCATCATAAAATTGCCACTATAAAACTGCAAGCCCGGCTCGGTTGTAAAAACTTCCATAGTGATTGAAGTTTTATCTCCCATAACTTTAGCCGCCAAAATCATTTTTTCAGAAGGCTTGCTTTGTAGAACATAATTATGGTCATAACCTTTACCATTTTTTAATTGCTCATCAGGTAAATTAATTCTGGCTCCAATAGCCGTTAGCTCTGTAAAATCAAAAGGAGTATTTTTTACAGGTACTATTTCTCCGGTAGGTATTAAAGTACTGTCAACAGGCGTAAAAGCTTTAGCGTTTATTTGTAATTGATGGTTTAATATATCTCCGCTTCCCTCGCCATTTAAATTAAAGAAAGCGTGGTTGGTTAAATTAACCACAGTTTTTTTATCTGTTGATGCTTCATATTGCATGATTAGCTCATTATCATCATTAAGCTTATAAATTACTTTAATAGCTAGATTACCAGGATATCCTTCTTCCATATCTGGAGATAGATAGCTAAGTTCTAAAGTTTGATTATCTATTTGTTTAGCATCCCAAACTACATATTGAAAACCTTTTTTACCACCATGCAAACTATTGGGAGGGTTGTTTATGGCTAGCTGATAATTTACCCCATCTATAGAGAATTTACCTTTTGCTATACGGTTGCCATAACGCCCAATGGTAGCTCCAAAATAAGGTTCTGTAGATGTTATATAATCATCAATACTTTTAAAGCCTACCACAACATCTACAAAAGAAGTGTCTTGTGTGGGGATTAATAAACTCACCAACCTACCACCATAATTGGTAAATACGGCTTTCATCTTATTCTTATTGATTAACTGATAGCATTTAACTTCTTTTCCATCTATCAAGGTATCAAAAGCTGCTGCGTAGTTAGGTAGCTGTTCTTGTGTACTATTTTGTGTTGTTTTGGGTTGTTGGCAAGCATATATCAGCAAAGCTAACATAGCCATAAAGCTTATTTTTAAAATATTCATTTTCGTCAAGTATTAGTTTGAATTGTTGTACGATGCTGGTCGGCAAATTCTGTTGGTGTTAATTTAAATTGCTGATAAAAGCATTTAGAAAAGTAAGAATGCGAACTAAAGCCAACCATATAACCAACCTCAGAGATATTATAATCTTGAGTAGTTAATAATTTAGCAGCATTCTTTAGCCTTATAATTCTGATGAACTCATTAGGTACATAGCCTGTCATACCTTTTACCTTTTTATATAAGCTTGACCTGCTTAAACCCAGTTCTTTACCTAACTCTTCTACAGAAAGTAATGGGTCTGATATACGCAACTCTATAGCTTCTATAAGCTTATTTAAGAACTTTTTATCTTTAGTACCCGACGCTAAAATTTCTGTACTCTCAAAAGGATGTTGCGCAAAACGTTGCTTTAAATTAGCCTGAAGCTCTATTAAATTACGAGCTATTAAAGATAATTGCTTCCATTTAAAAGGTTTAGCAATATATGCATCAGCACCACTTTCTAATCCTTCTATTTCTGCATCTGAATTGGTTTTTGCTGTAAGTAAAATAATAGGTAAATGACTGTAATTGATATCGTTTTTAACCTCTTTACAAAAACTTATGCCATCCATTACAGGCATCATCACATCAGAAATAATTAAATCTACATGATGTTGTTCCAATAGTTTTAAACCTTCTTGTCCGTTATTTGCTTTAATAGGATGATAACCTTCTGAAACCAAACTTTGAGACAAGAAATTGAGTAAAGATTGATCATCTTCTACAACTAAAACAACTGGTTTACCATCATGTTGCTCTGATTCTAGTTCTTCAACCCTATCTAAAGCATGTTGTACTTCTTCTTTCTCCTGAAAAGGAATTAAAATGGTAAAAACAGTTTTTAAACCCTCTTGGCTATCTACCAATAATTTTCCTTGATGCTTTTCTATTAATGATTTAGCTAATGCCAAACCTATACCTGTACCGCCTAAATTACTGTATTGATGTTCTGCAGTGCTTACTTTAAAAAACTTGGTAAAAATAGAGTTGATTTGATCTTTAGGGATACCAATACCGTCATCCTCAATAGAAATAGAAACCATAGCTTGGTTATCTATCATTGCTATACCATTAATACTGATACTGACTTTTTTTCTGGTAAACTTAAAAGCATTAATCAAGAGGTTGCTCATGATTTTCATCAAGGCTTCTGGGTCTGCCATCATTTCTAAATGTTGGTGAGCAGTTTCTAAAGAAAAATCGACACCTTTTTGATAAGAAATAGAAGAAAAACGCTCTTTTAAATTATTGATAAAAGAAACCAGCTCTATTTGTTCTTTGTGTATCTCAAAAATATCACTTTCTATTCTTCTAAAATCTAACAGCTGATTAACTAAAGTTAACAGTCTATCAGAGTTTTCTTCCATAATTTGAAGTTGCTCTTCGCTTTCTGGGTCTTTTTGTTTTTTACCTAATAACCTTTCTAATGGTGCTATAATTAAAGAAAGCGGCGTTCTAATTTCATGTGCCATAGCTGTAAAGAACTCTATCTTTTGCTTGTAGAAATCCTGCTCGCTTTTATTTTTTAATCGCTCTAGCTTAATTTCATTTTCTTTTCTAGCTTTTTCTGTAGCGTATTTTTTGAAGAGGATAAAGGATAGGATGGCTAAAATGGCGTAAACCATGTAAGCCCAAATGGTTTTATAAAATGGTGGTAAAATGGTTAATTGTACAGTAGAGATATTGGTGGTATTTCCCGTGGCGGTATCAGACTCTCTAACTTTAAAAACATAATCTCCGGCAGGCAAATTGGTATAAGTAGCTTTTCTTTGCGAACCAACATTATTCCAATCTTTATCAAAACCATCCATAATGAAAGAATATCTGATTTTGTTTGGCGAAACATAGCTTAAAGCGGCATATTCTATACTGATAACAGATTGATTATGATTAAGGACTATATTTTGAGCAAAATTTATGGTTTGCTTGATAGGGCTATCATCATCTGATAAATCAATATCTTTATTAAACAATTGGAAATTGGTAAATGCTACCTTAGTAGGCTGTGTAGCAGTTTTAATTTTCTGCGGATAAAAAGCATTAAAACCATTTATACCTCCAAAATACAGCTTGCCATCTTTACTTTTATAATAAGATTTATAGTTGTATTGCTGGCTTTGCAGGTTATCCCATCGTCCAAAATTACGAGTGGTATTATTAAGAGTATTGAGCTCAAAAATACCACTATTGGAAGATATCCAAAGGTTAGATTTTTCATCTTTTAGCACTCCATAAACAACATCTGTTGTAATGCCATAACGTTCGTCGTAAACGGTAAATTTCTCTGCTTTTTTATTAAAAACGTTTAAGCCACCACCATCTGTACCTAGCCATAAATTGCCTTTATCATCATCTAAAATAGAAATAACTTTATTAGAACTTATAGCGCCCTCTTTGGGGGCATAGGCGTATTGTTTAAGCTTACCTTTTTTATCAATTTTGATTAAGCCATTATCATAAGTAGCTATCCATAAAACCAAATCTTTATCTTGATAAACCTGATAGATACAGCTTTTAGCTAAATATTTTTCTTGTATACGGATAAAAGAATCGCTTTCTGGATGGTACAGGTTTAAACCCGATATGGTTGATACCCAAATTCTTCCTTCGCGGTCTTCATCTATAGCATAAATACTATTATCACTTAAAGTTTTTGGGTTTGATGGTTTACTTTTATAGCGCTTTATTTTCCCTGTTTTTGGATTAAGAATATTCAATCCACCGGTATACATCCCTATCCAGATATGGCCAGCTTTATCTTCGTAAAGGGCATGAATATTATGGTAAGAAAGAGAATCCTGATTTTTACTAAAAGGATATTTCTGAAAAGTCTTATCAGTCTTGTTAAATAAGTTTAAGCCCCCATCTTCTGTACCTATCCAAAAATTTCCGTTTCTGGTTTCTAAAAAAGCACTTACGGCATTTCCAGAAAGCGAATTGCTAACCCCAGAAGGGTAATAATATTCTAAGCCGAGGGCTTTTTCATGATAATAGTTTAAACCACCAAAATAAGTACCAACCCAAATACCACCTTCTTTATCTTTAAAAACTCGGTAAACTGCATCATCACTTAAACTGTAGGGGTCATTATTTTTATTTTGATAATTAACAAATTTATTGCTTTTGATATCGAAGATATTAAGCCCTTTTTCTGTTGCTAAATAAAGAAGTCCTGGTTTTGGCTGATAGATACTTCTTACGATATTATCACTGATACTTTGCTTTCCAGATTTTTGGTAAACCTTAAATTTCTGGGCTTCCTCGTCCCATAGGTTAAGTCCACCAGACATGGTACCCACCCAAATATGCCCTTCATGGTCAAGATATAAATCTAAAATAACATCATTAGAAAGGCTACCGGGTGCAGAAGAAGCTTTATAATGCTTCATCTCTCTGGTTTTGGGGTTAAGCACATCTATACCTTTGCCATAGGTTCCTATCCAAATATGCCCAGCCTTATCTTCAATAATTTTTGATACTTCATTAGATGAAATACTGTTATTTACCTTTGGGCGATGACTAAACTGAATAAGTTTATTTGAACTAGGCTGATAGCTATAAACGCCTTTTTCTTTAGTTGCTATCCAAATTTGTCCTTTTTTAGACCTAAAAATATCATTGATGAATATCTTCCCCAAGGGCTCAAAAAGCTTAAATTTTTCTGTTTTAAGATTAAAAATATAAATACCTTCATCCGTACCTATCCAAAAGGTGAACTTATCATACTTAAAAATTTTTCTGATAAAGTTATTCCCAATAGTACCTGCTACATTTTTGTTAAACTGGAAAGATTTAAACTCGTAACCATCAAATCTATTAAGTCCATACTTGGTTCCAAACCACATAAAGCCCTGCTCGTCTTGCGCAATATCCCAAATGGTATTGGCACATAAACCGTCTGAAACGGTATAATTTCTGAAAAACATTTTTTGTGCTAGCGCATCCTGAGAGCCCAGGCAAAGCAAAAGCAACCAAATAAAACATGATTTTACGAAATATGGAGGCATTAAATTGGCTTTAAATAGTATGTGTTCTAAGTTAATGCATTTACTTGATTTCGTTTAACTTTTTAATCAACTCTACTTCATCGTTACGGTAAGGTGTACCATCTTTTTTGAAGATATCATGAAACCATTCTATAGGTTGTTCTCCGTTTTCTAAAGGTGTATCCCAAGCATAAATGGTATTAGATTTACCTGCTACCAAACCCCAGTTTATGGCGCCTATATTTTCTCTCTTAAGCATCGGCATGATGTTCGCAAATCTGCTATTTCTGGTTCTTGCCATATACTCTGTACATATCATGGGTCTGCCAAAAGCTTTTAACATATCTATTACTCTTTTATGTAAATCTGGCTCTTCGTAATTGTGATAGGTGATGATATCAGAGTTTAAAGCTTGCATGGCATTTAATGCATGAAAATTCCATGCCCAAAGACCAATACTTATAGGTTGCTGTGGTTCTACTGCCCTAGCCCAAGTTATAACGCTTTTTAATAATGGGAACGATGTATTTAATTTACCAGAGTTTCCCGGTTCATTATACAAATCCCATAATAATATTCTTTCATCGGTTTTAAAATGCGTCATCACATCTTTTACATATTTCTCTAGAGCCGGAAAATTACTAGCATTTTTTGAAGCTGGGTCTCCGGGGTCTTGTACCCAACCAGAGTTATGGATACCTATTTTAGGTTCTGGTTGTTTGCCTGCGAAGCCTTGTTTATTCCAGCAATCATCAAAAAAAACAAATATGGTTTTGATACCATGTTTTTGAGCTATAGAAAGGTATTGTCCTACCCTATTTTTAAAACCCGATGGATCTTTTTCCCAAGCTATGCTATGTAAATATACTCGCATGGTGTTAAAGCCAATGTTTTTTGCCCAAGCCAATTCTTTATCTATGGTAGCTGGGTCAAAAGTTTCGGCCTGCCACATTTCTAATTGATTGATAGCGGTACTTGGTAAAAAATCAGCCCCATTTATCCATTTATGTTTACTATACCAAGCTTTTGCTTTTTCTATTGGCCATACTTTGCCAATAACACTTACCGTAGTATCTTGTGCTTTGATGGTGCTGCTTAAACACAAGAATAAAAGTATCAGTTTAATGATGTTTTTCTTTTTCATATCTGCTAAAATTTTGTTTCCTATTTATTTTCAGAGGGATTTTTTTGTGCTATTCCTGTCTTAACAGGGGTGTTAAAGTTTGGTGTACCATCTGCATTCCAAGTGAATTTTTGTGCTCGTGGAGATCTGTGACCACCGCAACCTTGCCCCGGAGCCGAATTTGCATGATACAATATCCAGTCTTCTGTACCATCAGGAGATTTAAAGAAAGAATTATGCCCTGGTGCGTACACGCCATTTTCTGGCGATTGTTTAAAAACAGGTTGTTGATTTTTCTCCCATGAACTAGCTTTACGGACGTTTTTACCATTTAGACTAAGCATCCCTAAGGCATAAAAATCTGTCCAACAACCACTTGCCGAGTAAATGATAAAGGTTTTATCTCCATTTTTCAGGATTTGCGGACCTTCATTTACAGCTACATGTGGCGGATTATTTGGGTCGTTTAAATCTCCATGAAGCTCCCATGTTAATTGTGGTGTTGATATTTTATAGCGTTTACCTTTTATGGTATAAGGATTTTTCATTTTGGCAATAAAAATTTCTTGCTTTCCATTGGTATCTCCCTCCCAACCAGACCACACCATATACAACTTATTTTTGTGGTAAAATACAGAACCATCTATAGCCCATTTATCTGTTTTGTCATGTACTTTTCCTTTAAATACCCAATTTCCTTCAAAAGGATTGGCAGCATTATTTTCCAAAACATACATTCTATGGTTTTGATTATTACCATCATCAGCAGCAAAATACACATACCATTTACCCTCAATAAAATGAATTTCTGGTGCCCATATTTCTTTAGAATAGTTGGTTCCTGCTGGTGGCATAAAAATGGTTTTCTTTTCTGCCGTTTTCAATTCTGCCAAATTCTTGGTTTTCCAAATTACGATACTGTCTTGTAAAGTATGGGTATAGTAGTAATAACCATCTTTGTAAATACTCCAAGGGTCTGCACCGGCCTCTAGTAATGGGTTGGTAAATGTTTGAGCTTTTAGGGGCTGGTACCAAAAAAATAGCATCAACACCAACACATAATTGTGTATATATTTAAATCGTATTTTCATATTATTTCTCTCCTGAAGGTTTGGTAATTTGTAAACCTATAGCTACAGGTTCTCCAAAATTTGGAAAGCCATCTGCACCTATCGTTATCTTTTGCATCCTCACGTTTCTTTGTTCTGCGCAACCTTGGTTAGGATTACTATTTGCGTGGTAAATCATCCAGTTTTCATTGCCGTCTGGCGATTTAAAAAAAGAATTATGCCCTGGCCCATAAGCTCCACTTTGCGGCTTTTTAGTAAAAACAGGCTGATTGCGTTTTACCCAATCGTTTAAATTGAGCGGATTACCGCCATCATTTAAACTCATTATCCCCAATGCATAATCATCTGTTCCGCAAAAACTTGCAGAATAAACCATAAATACTTTGTTATTGATAGTTAAAACCTGAGGAGCTTCATTAACGCCAAAACCATTTCTCTCCCAAGCAAATTGTGGCGTAGTTAAACGGGTAGATGAGCCTTCCAATGTCCAGGGATTGGTCATCTTTGCGATGTAAATGTTCTGTGTTAAATCTGCATTATTTGGGTCTGGTCTTCCACACCAAAGAAAATACCTTTGGCCATTATGTTCTAAAACGGTACCATCAATAGCCCAAAAATCAGTATCGGTATTAAAAATTCTACCTTTATTTACCCAAGTTCCGGTAGTTGGGTCGGCATTACTATTTTCTAGTACCCAAGTACGCTGTGTTCTGTCCTCGCCATTACCCGCTGTGTAATAGATATACCATTTGTTATCTAAGAAGAATAGTTCTGGTGCCCAAATATTTCTTGAATTAGGCTGCCCGTTAGTTGGTGTAAAAACGGTTACCGCTTGCGCTGATGAAATTTTAGACATTGCATCTGTTTTCCATAATCTGATAGCGTTTCCTACCGTATGCATGTAATAATAAGTACCATCTTTTTGGTAAACTGATGGGTCTGCACCGGTAATTAAAGGATTTGTAAAAGTAGTTTCCTGTGGTGGCACAAAAGGCTCTACAACAGGTTTATCACTACTTTTACATCCTAACCAAAAAACTAATGAATAAACTATATAAATTCTAAAAATCACTCTTACATTCATTATTTCTTGTTTTAAAACGGCTTAATAAGTTTGGCTCTTTTGGAGGATGCCTAAACCTATTAAGCCTATTATTTTATACTAGTATCTTGGGTTTTGTTTCAAATTTGGATTTAAGTCTATATCCCTTTGTGGTATAGGATATAGCTCGTGTTTCCCAACTTCAAAGTTTGTAAAATCAGCATCTCTGCTTGCTAATGCAGGCCCTAAGTCTCCCCATCTTAATAAATCTGCCCAACGCCAGCCTTCTCCTGCTAATTCCACAATACGCTCGTGTTTAAGCTGGGTTAAGAATTGTGTTTGATTTAAACTTGGCTTGGCAACAGATAAAGGTGCTAAACCTGCTCTTTGTCTAACCCTATCTACCAAAGGATAAGCCTCTGATGTTCTGTTCAAACCATTTAAACATTCTGCCTGCATCAATAAAACATCGGCAAAACGTATTAATCTGTAATTGTTTGGAGATCTAAAACCTTCTTGATCTTTCCAATGGTCGTTCAATAATTTTCTAAACCAAACGCCATTAGCATCAGGGCCATTGCCATAACGGTCTGCAAAGCTTCTTCCATAAACCATGGTTGCTTGCGGACCAGCAGGGTCTGTAAAGTTATAAATGAATGAAGCTGCTAAACGTGGGTCTCTTTGCCCAGTGGTAGTTTGCTCTTGTAAAAATTCATCTATTAACCATCTACGGGCTCCACCATCAGAAAAACCAACTCCCGGAGGGGCAAAAAACTGAGCAATAGAAGTTCCCGTGTTATTAACACGACTTTCATCTACATCATCATCTGTATTTTCTGCCAGATTTTCATTAAACTGAATTTCAAAAACAGACTCCTCATTGTTTTCTCTGCTGATGATAAAGTTGTCTCTGTAATTGGTGGTTAAACGATAAATAGCAGCGCCAGGGCCTGTAATTAACCAATCAAAAGCGTTAAAAGCTAATTGATACTGCTTTTGTTGTAAATGCGTTTTGCCCAATAAAGCATAAGCTGCGCCTCTGGTTGCTCTTCCTAAATCATCTCCGCTGTAAGAAAGTGGTAAATCTGGAATAGCCTCGTTTAAATCTTTAGCAACTTGTGCATAAGCCTCTGCTGTAGTAGCATTAGGCGGTACATCTGTTGGTTGCGATGGTGTTAGTAATAATGGTGGGTTACCAAAGTATAAAGTTAAGTTGAAATAGAAAAGTGCTCTTAGGAACTTCGCTTCCGCTATTACTCTTTTCTTTAGTGTTTCATCCATCTGTATGTTTGGAACATTAGCAATAACCTGATTAGCTCTAAAAACACCAACAAATAAGGTTTCCCATGTTAAAGAAGTTAAACCGTCATTATAATTGGTTTGGTTAAAACGCATCAGGTTGTTTAGGCCCCCGTCTCCTCCAGAACCAAAACCTTCATCAGATTTTAATATGCCGTGATAATAAATCCAACGAGAATAAAGTCCGGGTGTTCTATAAAAAGTACCATAAGCAGCATTTACACCTCTAACAGCATCATCGGCATTTCGCCAGAAACTGGCAATGGTTGGTGCATTAGGGTTAACTTCATTAAAATCTCTTTTACATCCCGAGAGGACTATAAGAGCTAATGTTAATATCGTGATATATTTTTTCATGATTTTCTTTTTAAAGGTTCGAGATTAAAAGCCCACACTTAAACCAAATGATAAAATTCTTGATGATGGGTAATTTCCGTTATCTACACCAGGCTGCAGGTTTACATCGGCACCAACAACATCAGGGTCTAAACCTTGGTAATTGGTAATGGTAAAGAGGTTTTGCCCACTTAGGTAAACTCTGGCATTGCCAATTTTTGCCTTTTCAAGAAATTTAGTAGGGATATTATAACCCAGCTCGATATTACGTAACCTCAAGAAAGAGCCATCTTCAATCCATCTATCAGAATCTCCTCTGGCATTTTCATTTATACCTCTATCATTAGGTGCAAATTGATAGCCTAATCTTGGGAAGCTGGTATTGGTATTAGAAGGTGTCCATGGGTTAATATCTCTTCTGTAATTAGCATTACCATAGCTATCTAAATCCCTTAAAACATCATTATACAATTTATGACCAAAAGCACCATAAAACTGCATGCTTAAACTAAAGTTTTTGTAAGCCGAGTTAAATTGTAAGCCTGTGGTAAACTTAGGGAAAGGCGAACCTGCAAATACCCTGTCAAACTCATTGATATCATCATTTGTTCCGCCATCTACAGCATTAACATAGCGGATATCGCCTGGCTTAGCATAAGCACTTTGCGCTCTGTGAGCATCTATCTCTGCTTGATTTTGGAAGATACCATCGGTTTTTAATACATAATACTCGCCTATAGACCGACCTACCTGAGTACGTGTAACGCCTGATGGAATATAAGCTCTAGGTAAACCCGTAGCTAAATCTATCCCCAGATTTCCAAGTTCTAACACTTTATTTCTGATGAAACTAAGGTTTGCCGCAACATCCCATTTGAATGCTCCACTTAATTTTGGACGATAGCCCAACTCAAACTCTAAACCTTTATTTTCTATAGAGCCAATATTTACAATAGGGTCTCCCTGTAAGTTTCCTAAATATTGTGGCAATGGCTGTCCTACCAACACATCTCTTGATACCGAACGGAATGCATCAATAGCTACCCTAAAACGGTTATCAAATAGTGCCGCATCTATACCAAAGTTGGTGGTTTCTTTCTCTTCCCATCTTAAATCTTCAAAAACCAATCTGGCTTGGGTAGCACCCGGAAAAACTTGTTGATTTGGACCAAATACTACACTTGGAGCCTGGTTTAAGAAGCCTGTAAATTGGTAAGCACCTAAAGTGTTAACCCCTAATATACCATAAGAACCTCTTAATTTTAAATCAGAAATCCAATCTACTTTAAAGAAATCTTCCTCAGATAACCTCCATGCTAAAGCCACAGAAGGGAAATAACCTGTTCTAAATCTTTCAGAAAATCTAGAATCTTTATCAGCCCTAAAGGTAAATGTAGCTAGGTAACGGTCATCGTAATTATAATTTAACCTACCTAAAACAGAATTAAGTAAAAATTTGGTTAAACCACCAGATGAATTTCTATCGCCAGGGACACCACTAGTAGAATTTAAAGTAGTGAAATAATTACCTCCAAATTGAGATAGTCTTAAACCGCTACCCAAAGTATTATCTATCTGGGTTGTTTGCTCGGTATAACCTACTACCCCATTAAAACGGTGTTTCTTAATGTTATAGTTAAAATTAAGCGTGTGCTCAAACAAATAGCTTAAAAATTGGGATCTGTTATCTGTTAAGCTGCTAAAATCTGGAGATTGATTTTGATACCAAGAGCCATCTCTTCTTACCGCTTTTGATTTATCAAAGCTGGTTTCTAAACCTGCATTAAATTTATAGGTTAGGCCATCTAAAATCTTATACTCTAAAAAAGCATTACCTAACAACTTAACAAAGTTGCTATTTACTGAAGTAATATTAGCTATTGCTACCTGGTTACGAGAAAAGGTATTGATATTTCCATTGTCTCCATAGCCCCATCCGCCCGGGTTGTTGGCGCTTATCAAACTATTGCTTCTAACAGGTATTAAAGGCACACTAGACCACATATCATACCAGGGGTTACCCTCTGCAAAACCTCCCTGAAAAGGAGCATTTACATTAGAGCTTGATAAAGCGAAGTTTTCCCCAAATTTGAATTTCCCTTTAGTTGATTCTGTATTGATACGAAGTGATTTTCTATCAAAATCACGAGCTATTAATGTTCCTTCGTCTTTGAAATATCCAGCAGATATCAAATAAGAAGATGTTGCCGAACCTCCAGAAATACTAGCATTAAAATCTTGAACGGCACCTGTTTGTAAGAGCTCATTTGCCCAATCTGTATCTATACTACCATTGTAATTGGCCACCCCCGGTTGTAATGGAATTCCAGAATTGGTATAAGCTCTGGCATTGGTAGCTGCATACTCTGCACCATTCATCATATCATACTTTTTAGGTATTTGTGAGATACTATATCTTGAGCTTACAGAAATTTTTGGCGTACCTTCTTTACCTTTTTTAGTTGTGATGATGATGACCCCGTTACCTGCTCTAGAACCATAAATAGCTGCTGCTGATGCATCTTTTAATATTTGTATATCAGCAATATCATTAGGGTTAACGGTAGTATTTGGGTCTGCAAACATTCCATCTATTACATAAAGCGGACTTGCATTACCAAAAGTTGCTAAACCTCTGATGTTAACCACTGCTTCTTGCCCTGGTGCACCACCATTTCTAACCGCAACACCTGGTGATAGGCCTTGTAATGCCTCTGGCATAGAACGAGCTACTAATTTTTCTGTATTATCTGTATCAATAGATGTTGAAGCACCGGTTACATCTCTTTTTCTGATGGTTTGATAACCAATAACTACCACCTCTTGTAAAGCTTTCACATCTTCTTCTAAAGTGATATTGATGCTTGCTCTGCCATTAACAGCAATTTCCTGACTTAAAAAGCCTAAATAAGAAAAAACAAGAACCGCATTGTTATCAGGAACGTTAATGCTATAATTTCCATTTGCATCTGAAACCGCCCCTACATTGGTATTTTTAATTTTAATACTTACCCCCGGTAATGGCAAACCAGCTTTATCAACTATTTTACCCTTTACATTTGTGTTTTGTATAATTACTTTGTTTGAAATTTTATTCGTTGCAAAAATTGGATAACATCCAAAAGAAACGAGACCTGCAACAAGTGCAAGTTTAAGAGGCCATTTTAGCCTATACGTATCATTAAAAATTATTAGTACTTTTATTAATCTCATCATTGGTTTATTAATTTTATGATTAGTTTATTGTTTAAATAAGAGAAAGTAAAATATAATGTTTATTAAGCCCTCCTTTCTTAAGTTATAAAATAATTGGTTACTGCCATCAGCTATTTGGGATTTTACCTGATTTGCTTAAACCAAAGGACGCTTACTTAAAGCTTTAAGGCTATAAAATTTGTGTCTATTTTTGTAAAAATTGATGATATATATGGTTTAATCTCAAAATATGAAAAACTAGAGTGTATATCTTCTATAAAGCTATAGGTAAAAAACACCTCTTATATTTAATCTAAGCTTTTAAACTCCACCAAAATCCTAAAACCACCAAGCCTAAGAAAATCATAGCCAGTAGGATTAAGGTAAAACTCCCTTTCCTTTCCACTTCCTTTTCTAATGATTTATGAGTTGTTTTCTTTAACAACTCTTGTTCTTGTTGTTGGACTTTAACCGTACTGCTTTGCTGTTGATGGACGGCTTGTGTTAAACTGTCTTTGCTATTGCTTTTATAAACTTTTACTTTGATATAGCCCGGTTGCTGCTGCAAGCCACTGTCTGGATGCCAATAAAAGAGTTCGTCCATTTCTAAAACCACACCTTCTTTTACTTGCTGTAGTGTTGCGTTTATCGTATTGCTTTGGCTTTGCAGGCTATCTTTTAAACTACTAGCCTGTTTGGTCTTTTCCAGTGCTGTGATGAGCTGCTGATACCTGGATTTCTGACTGGAACAGGCTGTTAATACAAGCATGACCCATAGGTAAAGCATTTTTTTCATCTATCTTCCCTCCTTGCTGTTGCCCAATCTGCAACGGCGTATAAAGTACGTTTTAGCCTGCGTTTACGGTAAACCCCATCACCTTCTCTACTTCCTACTTCATTGGTATTCCCTTCAACCGTGATGATGATACTATCGCCCCAAGCATCTATAAAACCACAATGGGCAATGCGTTTTTTGGAAACGTACCAGATACCAAAAACATCTCCTGCCTGTGGCTGTATCTTTTCTTGCTGCCAAGTGTTCTTCCAAATGATACGCTTTTGAGGTAATAATGCCGGACTCCATGCAGTCTGTGGATTGCTGATCCCTGCTTTGCCTAAGCACCAGCTTACAAAGGCGGCACACCAAGGTGCCCCTTTGCTATGGCCTGTATATTGGAGGTAGCTTTCTACCCGGCTACCGTCGTTACGGTTGCTTTTTTCTCTGGTACCTATTTCTTGGCTGTAGATGTTTTTGAGCCTTATTCTGCTTGCTGATCCTATTCCTGCTTTTACAAAATGGCTATGAGTGTGCAGATAAAGCCATAGAGAAGTAATAAATAAAAGCTTAAGTAGATGATGATTTTTTGACATGAGGATAGATGGTTAAAGTGTGTATGAAATTGTTCTTTGGAGAAATTGCCCAATACCGGCCAGATATTTTCAATTAGCCACCAAGTAAGTGCTTTAAAAAGCAGGAAAGCCAAAATAGCTACTAAAATAGCACTGAGGATGCCTGCATCTAGTGGGGCTGCTGTTTCGTCTACCAAGCGTAGCCATACAGGTGCTATAACAAATAACATCAAGCTGATGATGATACTCAGGTGTTCCTTTTTTAGAGGCGGAATCCTTAGAGCCCGGCTCCGTTTTTGAATATGTGTCATGGTCATCATAGTGCTTAGTTTAGGTAATGGTTTGTGTTTTGTGCAGCATCTGTTTCCCAATCGTCATGGTGGATGCTAAAGGGTAAGGGAAGTGAATAAATACGAATCCTATAGCCAGGGTTTTTACCTAATAATGCTGCACAAGAATAATCATAGGCATAGGTTACCAGCAAACTCAATAGTTTTGCTTTCAATTGCTTTAAGCATGATTTTTCTATGCCATGTTTTGATAGAAGGTGTAATTTTAGCTTTGCGCTTTTCTGTTGTAGCAATACCTCTATATCTTTCTTTTGCAATAGGTGCATTTGTAAAGCATAATACCAACATTTGAAGGTATGATGTTCTGTTTCTAAAAATGTTCTCAATAGGGCTGCTGCTTTTCGGTGTTGCCCTGCTAGGTGCAGTTGTATTTCTTCTTTGCCTTTTTTATAGTATAGGCGCTTCATTTGAAGATAAGTGAGTGTTTTATATGACATATTTTTCTTTTGTTTAAATGAATAAATCAAATTAAAACAGGGTACTTATTGGGTACCCTGTTTATTTTTAATGTTTAAGCTATCAGGATATTTCCTGCATACTTGCTGTTAGCGATCTCTTTTCCATTTTCAGAAATCCAGCCTACATATACATGCACCTCTTTGGTGCTATAATCGGCCGGTAAATCAAAAACGTAAGTGGTAGCTAATCTTGTTGCTTCGCCAATCACATAAATAGCTTCTGCCAGCTCAGGACAAAATGCAACTACAATTAACTGATCCTCCGGCTTGGCTTTTCCTCTACCGCTATTGTTCTGCCACTCCAGATTTAGCTTAGCTGCCGTTACTGATGTTGCCAACAAGCCTTCTACCTGAGGTAAATCTCCACGACTTAACATCACCATCGTGTAATCAATCTCCAGGTTTGGTGTTTCTCCTGTTAAGGCATTCTTCAAGTTGTAAGAGGTGGCACTATTAAAGCCTGTTTTCCCATTTGCATAGTTTTTAAAGCCTATCTCTAGCAAAGGCTTCATCGGTTTCAGAAAGCCATTCACCAAAGCAAACCTGGCTTGTTGCTCTAGCTGCTTGTCTGTAGCATTGGCATTGCCTCGTCTTCTGGTTAGGCTACGCATGTAGCTGATTCCACGCCATGAGGAACCTATCACTGTTCCTACTTTTCCGGTAAAGGCACCTAATATGCCCTGTAAATATTTTCCCATAATCTTATTTTTTTAAGGGTTAAACCATTCTGCAAAAGCTTCTTGTGTAGCGCTACCTGTCTTTTGTCTGCTCCAAAGGTGCTGGCTTGTTTAACTAATGTCAATGCCATCAGCCTATTTTGCCGGATTTTGCCGTCAGTTGCCGTCAGATGCCGGATTTTGCCAGTCTTTTTGCACACTTCTTCGAGACCTCTTCGGGACTTGTTCGGGAAATAGGGGTCTTTTCCCGAACAACGCTCGAATCTGTCTGGGAGAAGACCCCTGTCTGGTAGCTTAATTTTTGATACCTATGGCGATCTTTCTAAAAGTGCCTCCACGTGTTTGACATTAAAGAATAGCTTACCGCCAACAAGTTTATAGGATAGCATCTGGTTTTTCCGGAGGTTAAATAGTGTACGCTCGCTAATTTTAAGCAATTGTAGCACCTCTTGCTTATCCATCCATTGCTCTTGTAAACCTTTTTCGGTGTTTGTTTTGGCTACTCGCTTTTTTTGTTGTAATTGAAGTAGAATCTGAACCAGTACTTCTAAGCGTTCTCTTTCAAAATTATGCTTTAGCTGCTCTTGAATGCCTTTGTCTATACTTTGTAGTATTTTCTCTAAGCGGTATATTTTTGTCAATAAAACTTCAAACATAAGCGAAGCATTTAAGAAGCATTGGTTTGCTAGTGGTCAAAGAAAGGCTAACTGAAAAGGGCGTTGTGTTAGAGTGCTGATGATATGCACCCATGGTCATGATGTTTATCATAATGGTGATTGGTCGCTACAGTAATAGCGATGTCATAGGAAAGGGATTGCTGCAAGCAATATTTTTCTAAAATAAAAAATAGTTATTTAAAAAGGAAATACTCTAAAAGTATAAAGTAAAAAGTTAAAAGTAAAAAGACCTAAATATGAGGTAGTTTATAGAACAAAGTGAGTCTGTAATCTTATTTTTTGATTTACTTGGAGGTTATTTTTTTCTTGTGCTCGTTTGCAACGAGTGCTTAACATAGTGTGGTGATTGTATCGTTTTTTAACCATAAGGACGCAAAGAGCAATGAACTGGGTGGTCATGGTGATTTGTTTTAATCTTTTCGATTGTAGTGGTTTAACGGCAAAGATTTTTTAATGTTTTAACCGCAGAGGGCGCAGAGGACACCGAGCTGGGTGGCTACTTGAAAGCTGTAGACTTTTTTTTGAGATGTTTCACTTTGTTCAACAAGGCGGAAAGGGAAGGTTGCAGCATGCTCTCCAACCAGTCATGCTGTATGAAAAGATATAGTAATTTGTAAAGCGAGGAACAAAGATCCTCTTGTAGTACATAAAGAGATGACCTATATGAAGGGATAGCCTTGCATG
>NZ_DLHN01000018.1:141540-147055 GCF_002483235.1 Pedobacter glucosidilyticus
ATAGCTTCACTACGTTCGCTATGACAAAAAAGTGTGTTCGTGATGACAAAATGATGGTTTCTTTGTCAAGCGAGGTACGTGGCAGTCTCTTTATAGCCTATATGAAAGGATAGCCTTGCGTGATGGGATAGCTTCACTACGTTCGCCCAGTTTGTCACTGCGAGGAACGTGGCAGTCTCTTTATAGCCTATATGAAAGGATAGCCTTGCATGAAGAGATAGNNATAGCTTCACTACGTTCGCTATGATGACAAAAAAGTGTGTTTCGCGATGAAAACAATCGGGATAGCCTTGCATAAAGAGATTTCACTGCTCATTACCATCGTACCATTTTAAGAACTGCTTTAATCTATGACGAGCTACAATCGCTTCATGATGGTCATCCATTTTTAAATTAAGATACAAGCGACCCCGATAATTACTCATTCGCTCATACCCTACTATGATGGAGCGAGCATAAATTTCTGATCTATTGATTTGAAAAAAATGATCATCTCCTAATCTTTGTAAGTGTGATTGGATGGTATCATTATTATTGTACCGCTTACAATCTTTTGTATAAATAGTACCTACATTCCCTTTTTTGATAATAGCTATGATATCTGAAGCTGCTATCTTGAATACTTTATTACCTAAACTTCCTTCTATAATGGGTTCTTGAGACTGGACTTGGATTGAGATACTTTGCTTTTGAAACAATCGGATAAAATAGCTAATGGCATAAACAAAATTCAAAGATAACAGCATCCAGACTACAATTTGGAATTCTGTTTGCATGTATCCACTGACATCAAAATCATTATCGAAAGTCCAGAAATATAATCTTATGGCTAAATAGTTAAGAACTAAAACACAAAATAAGCCAAAGAAACATTGATAACTTAATCTTTTAACCCAGTTATCTTCCCATGATATTCGGCTATCTAAATAGTGGTTTATGGAATGTGTGATCTGAATAATTGAGAAAGCAACACCGATACTATATAACATCGCCACATAGTAATTTAGTTGTTGCATGATTTGCCAAACAGGCTTTGTTTGTGGTATAACAATCAAATAATGAGAAATTATGACAGCAAGCAATAAGCGAATGTGCCAATGGAAATATTTTCCGGGTTTAACTTTAAAAAAGAGGCTCTTTTGTTTCATGGCAGGATAGATATTAAGCTTCTTCAACCTAAGATAGTAGCTCACCAATTAAAAAACAACAAAAAAAACTCAATATTTTTATTTTTCAGTCAATTTTTTTTGGCTAACTCCAAAAATACTTATTCTTTTCACAGAAAATTATGAAAGTCATCATCTGATTTTTGTAATTCATCATTTATAAATGCAGTTCATCATTTAATTTGTGTAGTTCATCACTTTTGTGAGTTTTTTGTTAGATTTTTTGAGCGTTTAGCCTCTAATTTTGTTAAGCCGGCCGGCCTATCTATTCATCAATTAAAAAAAACAACTATGGAAAAAGTTCCTTTAACTTCTGCTGGTGTACAGCAAAAACTGGCTAAGCTTTATGCCAAGAGCGACCAAGAATTAAATGTGGAGGCGAATGCCTTTCATCAAGATTTCAAACTTTGGGTTGCCCAAAACTTTCATCTAAATGAAAATCAACTTGCTTACCTCAACAGCCTTGATGAACGCTTTGTTAGCCAAGCTGCTGCCAGAGGAAGCTATTTTATGGCGCATCGCTTACCCATTACTTTAAACAAAATGGAAGCTCCGGCTTTACGAAGCGATGGCAAAGACCGTGGCAAACTGCTCAACTTAAATGAAAGTAGCAATAGCAATTTTATGCCAGAGGAGGGTTATAGCAACCTTGAAGTTTTAACTTTTAATATCACTTATTTTAATTAATCAGTGGGATAGCTGCAAGATATCCCCTGTTAACAGCTGGTGGTGGCAGTAAACACCACCGCTGTTCTCACATTTTCTACCTATGAAAGGGGGATGCCGAAAACCCTTAAAAAGAGTAGGCATCATCATGTAAAACTCTATGGCTTCGAGGTGTAGCAAAGCCAAATCAAAGATGAAAAAAAAATTCATCATTCCTATGATTGCTGTAGCAGCAATCTCAGGTGCTGTTTTATTTTCTGCTTTTAAAGCTAACAGCAGTAGCCTAGCAACAAACCAATTCTGGTTTGAGTATGATGGCTCTGGCGACCCTACTTTAGCCAGTAGCTACCAGTTGGTAGGCTCCACTGCTCCTGGTTGCGAAGGTAGCAGCGAAGTTTGTGCCATCAGAGCTGAAGAAGGTGCCACACCTGGTCAGCCTCAAATCAACAGTATGTTGATTGAACAAATTGAGGCTGCTCTGGAAAATCCTGCTGTTGCCCAACCAGATGTTAGCTTACGCAACTAAGTTAAAACAGCTAACCCAAACAGCATAATCCCATGCTGTTTGGGTTTATTTAGTTTTGCGCAATTCCTGAAAGATCTATCACCTGCTGTGGTATTTGAAACACATAAGCACTAGCATCTGGTGCTAACTCGTACCTATTGGTTCCTAGTACCCTTACCAGTGTTTTACGATAGGCGGGCTCTAACTGTAAACGTTTTAAATCCGTCCACCTGATGCCTCTATACAACAGTTCTTTTCTTCGTTCTTCCAAAATGATATTTAAAGCATCTTCTACGGTACTAGCTGCAAAATCTGTATAGCCATTGCGCTGATAGCGATGCTTTTTCAACTGGTTTAAGCTTTGCATAGCTTCATTAAGCTGCCCTGCTCTTGCCTTACTTTCGGCTTTGTTGAGGTACAGCTCTCCAGTGGTTAAGCCTGAAAAATAAACACTGGATACTACGCCATCAAAACCTCCTTTGAATGTGTAGTTTTGAACACCGTTTCTTCTAAAAAAGGCTGTTTTACGGATATCTTGATTGCTATAGCTATCATACAAAAGCGTATCTACCCGGTATCTGCCAGGAACCAAACCAGAGCCTACTCCTGTTCCATGATAAATCACTTCTTTATTGAACCTGCTAAAAGGTGCCGTTGCTGTTGCATTGATGGTATTGAAATCTAGTAATTCTGCATAGATATTTAAACAAGAATCTGCATATAAACCTGCTTGCGGATATAAGGCCATAGCCATATACACCCTGGATAATAAAGCATAGGTACTCTTCTTGTTAGGGCGTGTGGCTACTGTACTTTCCAGAGGTAAGAGTTTTAAAGCTTCTTTTAAATCTGCCTGTACCTGCTCATAGGACGCTGCTAAACTTGCTCTTGCTCGCTTATCATTAATGTCTGAACGTAATTTTAGGGGTATGCCTAATTTTTCATCAGCGGTACCAGCTTCATAAACAGCTGCATAATGACTTAAAAGTTCAAAAAAAGCATAGCCTCTTAAAAAGAGTGCCGTACCTTTTAAACGATTCCATTCTGCTTGTTCTGCTGGTGTTTTTGGCGTAATGGTAGCCAGCGTTTCCAGTGCTACATTGCTTACAAATACACTATTGTATTTTGAAGCCCAGCCACCACCATCTCCATCTAAAGCAGTACTCTGCCAGATAAAAGTATTACGGTCTCGTTCTGCACTGATGGCATTAAAATCTGCCAGTGTGAAATAAACATTATCACTGGCTAACTCTCCTCTAAAAATACTATTTCCTAAGACGGTATAGTCTAACATGGCTGTCACATCTGTGAGCGTTTGGGGGATAGCCAATGCTTTATCTGGTTTGGCTTCCAAAAACTCTTTACAGGAACTTAAATATCCTATGCTTATAGATAATAAAAGTATCAGCTTAAGCTGATGGATAGGGTGTTTGGTATTCATCATTTTTATTTCTTTTTTGTACAACATGTTGTTAAAAACCTGCTCTTATCCCAAAGGCATAAGTTGCCGCAGGTGGAATATTATTAAATCCAAAATCGGGGTCTATATTTACTTTACTTGCCTGCCAAAGGATACCCATATTATTGCCGTATAGAAATAGCTGGATATGCTTTAGTGGAAAACTTTTGGCTTTATTGCTGATATCGTAACTTATTCTTAGATCCTGCAAACGGATATGATCTCCTTTTTCTACCGTATGCGAAGCATTGGTATGGAAAGTTTCTCTTTGTGCATTTGCCGGGTAAGTTGCAGCGGGTACTTGTGTACGCAACTCGTCTCCGGGCCTCTGCCACCTTAATTCGTAATCTGGATGGGTGATAGTATTGCTATAAAGCTGACTGTAATTGATGGTTGCTCTTCTAAAGAAATAGCCTGCTTTATAGGTTATATTGGCAGAAACGCTCCATCCTTTATAGCTGAAAGTATTTCTAAGTGCGGTATTAAAAATGGGTATAGCCGAACCATGAAATACTAAATCCTCAAAAGGTGTATTGTTCACGATGGCGGTATAATCTTTACTGGCTTGCCCATTAAATAAACCTATGGGCGAACCATCTTGCGCATCTAAGCCTTCCCATTTATAGCTGTAAATACCATATAGAGGATAATCTTTTTGAGGGTTAAGCGCATTGCCTGTCCCTACAATTAAACTGGCTCTGCTTAAGCTGCTCCCATAAGCGCTTACCCTACTCTGCTGGTAAGAGAACAGCATATCACTTTCCCACTTCAGCTTCCCTACCAAGTTTTTGGTATTGATTAAAAATTCTAAGCCATCTCCTTTGGTGCTGGCAGCATTTAATACCCCTGTGCTAAAACCTGTGGTTGGGTCGGTAGGCTCTGTACCTAGCAAGTCTGTCGTACGTCTTCTATAATAATCTATATTGGCGTTTATACGGCTATTGAATACGCTCATATCCAAACCTATGTTCCATGTTCTTACCCGCTCCCACCTGAGCTGGGCATTTGGTGCATTTTGTACAATCGCAAAAGGCAGGTTATTGATGGTTCCTGCTGCTGTATTGTATCTGATGGTGGTAAATGCTGCCAAATTATTATTCACATTGCCAGAAAAACCATAAGAGCTTCTGAGCTTTAAATTATTTATAGCTGTTGAGGTGAAAAAGCTTTCGTTGGTGATGTTCCAGGCTAAACCTGCCGACCATAAGGGTACTCCTTTTTGGTTGGTTTCTACGCCAAATAAATTAGAGGCATCTTTTCTGATGCTTCCACTGATGGTATAGCGCCTATCATAGGTATAAGCTGCATTGGCATAGAGGGAAACAAAGCGATTGAGGGTTTCTGTAAAGAAATTATTGTTTTCTATACTGCTGTTGAAAGATAAACCCATATAGGCCGGAAACACACTTACATAGTCTACCGCAGCAAAAGTTAAGAGGTCATCGTTATAACCATAACTTCTATAGCCGTTACTGCTATTCTTTATTTCACGTTGTTCGGCTCCGGCAATGGCGTCTATCTCGTGTTTATCTCCTATGAGGGTTTGATATTGCAATTGCCCACGTAAACCATAATTAAGGCCCCTGCTGTCACTCTTATCTAAAATCCCTCCTACAGGTATGGGTCTGGTGATGGTAGTTCCATTGATTTGGGAAAAACGGTTGATTAAATTTCTGGCATAATAAGATTCTTGCTGATAAAGCGCTGCTCCGTTTTGAT
>NZ_DLHN01000012.1:0-24132 GCF_002483235.1 Pedobacter glucosidilyticus
CTTATGAGTTTAATGAATTTCCCTTAAGCACCAGCCACTTTATATAACCATAAACGTATTTGTGTAACTGGGAAGCTTACCGAGTATAAAGGGGAATTTCAATTGGTTATTAATGGAGTGGGGCAGGTTAAATAATATAGTACGTATTTACAGAGTGGATATGCGCTATTGGATAGCGGAATTTACTAGTTACCAGCTATTTTAAAACGAAACCTAATGCTAACAAATTTGAATTCTAAAAGATGAATTGGATTGAAGAAGCAATACAAAATCTACTTATAAAAGGGGAAGGAGAGATTTTTTCTAGAATTGAAATCATTGGTAGTAATTTGGAAATAGACGGAACAGAAGCTCAAGCATATTGCTATGGACTGAAACTAGATGGACAGGGAAATCCAAGGACAAAGGATTTAATTGAATTTGTAGCTTCAAAGCTTATAGATTATTCAATTCCTAAAAAATTACAGGATGAAGCAAAAGAACATCTCAATAAAACAGGTTCAACCTCAAAAATAATTGACCTAGGAAAGAGAGCAAAATATCTTTTTACAGACCTTGAGAAAACTGGCGAATTTGGAGAAATATTACTTTACATTTTAGTTCAGGAAATTTTAGAATTGCCTCAACTAATCAGTAAAATGTCACTAAAAACATCAGGTCAATTGCATTATCAAGGAGCAGATGGTATTCACGTCAAATATGATGAAACAGATAATTCTCTTTCATTATATTGGGGTGAATCAAAAATGGAACAGACGATTTCCTCTGGTTTAAAAAATTGTTTTGATAGTTTGAAATCCTTTCTTCTTGATACCTATGGACACGACTCGACACAAACAAGAGATTTGCATCTAATAACAAGCAACATCGCAAATAACTTAAATAATCCAAAACTAGAAGACATACTCGTACGATATTTTGATTTAGATGACGACTTATCAAACAAGCTTAAATACAAAGGGGTATGTTTTGTTGGTTTTGATTCTAAAAATTACCCAAAGTCTCCTTTGGAAAAGAACAACAAAGAACTTATTGAGGCATTTCAATTAGAAATGTCAAATTGGCTTAAAAGTTCAGGTAAACAAATTAAAAAACATCCGAATTTAGAAAAATTCGAAATTCACTTATTTCTAATTCCATTTCCGTCAGTTCAAGAGTTTAGAACTCATTTTCTAAAAACAATTGCAATATGATAGCTGATAAAGTTTTTAGTCTAGAAAGTTTTAAAAGACAGTATAAATCAATTATTGCGATTTCAGTAAGTAGCACAATTAAGAATTTAAAATGGAAAGTTGATTTTGAGGAGTTAAATGGACAAATAAATTGGAATAATATTTTAGGAATAGCAAGTGTTTTGAGCCATTCTGAATCTAGTAAACATTTAGAAGCAGCTCTTAGAATTGCTCAAACTTGTCTGAATTTAAATCTTGAAGAAAGTCAAAAAAATGCTTCCGTTGTAATACTTGAAAACTTGACAAATATTCCAGCACTTAAACTTGCTGTAAAAAGAAATCTTATCGAAGAGAATTATGAAGATGAATTGCCACTTCCATTCAAGCTGCAAACAAATAGAATTAAGATTGAAAATTCTATATTGTTTGAAGACCAAATTATATCATTAAATCGATTTCAAAAAAAGGTTTTTGATTCGTCAAAAAAGAATAATTCAATTAGCATTTCTGCTCCAACCTCATCTGGAAAATCTTTTATCCTTTACCAGCTTTTGCTTGATGAATTAAAAAGTAAAGATAAAACAATTGTTTACATCGTTCCTACCAGAGCATTAATTAGTCAAGTTGAGGACGACTTAAGAGTTCTTTTGAAAGAGAATAATATTAAAAATATAAATTTAACGACTGTTCCGCTTCATTACAACAGTAATGGAGAAACAAACTTATTTGTATTTACTCAAGAAAGACTTCATTGGTATTTGTTACAATCAGGAAATCCAAGAGTAGACTTTTTGCTAGTGGACGAAGCTCATAAAATTGACAACAGCAATAGAGGTATTCTTTTACAAAGAAAAATTGAAGAAGTTATCGATAGAAATCCAGAAGTACGATTGTTTTTTTCAAGCCCATTTACTTCAAACCCAGAAATACTTCTCGAAAATATTGGTGGGTCAAAATCTAAGGATACAATTAATACAGAATTCGTAGCTGTAAATCAGAATTTACTTTATGTAACACAAGTAAAAAATAAACCCAAAGAATGGGAAATAGAATTAATATTAAAAGACGAAAAAATTGAAATTGGGACTATAATGCTCCAAGATAGACCAACAAATGAAGCAAAAAAAATAGCTTTGATTACAAAAGCAATATCGGGTGAGAATAATGGAAATTTGATTTATTCAAACGGAGCAGCTGAATCTGAAAAATTTGCAAAAATTTTAACCCAATTAGTTGAAAAAGAATCTAGCAGTCCAAAAGTTAAAGAACTTATAAAGCTAGTTAAAACAACGATTCATAAAGAGTATGTTCTAGGAAAGGTTTTGGATAATAAGATTGCCTTTCATTATGGGAATATGCCATTGTTAGTTCGACAAGAAATAGAAAAATTATTCAAAGAAAACGAAATCCAGTATTTGGTTTGCACATCAACTTTACTTGAAGGTGTTAATTTGCCTGCTACTGCTGTCTTTATTAGAAAGCCTTCAAGAGGGAAAGGTAAACCTTTAAACGAAAATGATTTTTGGAATCTTGCAGGAAGAGCTGGAAGGTGGGGTAAAGAATTTAGTGGCAATATCATCTGTATTGAGCCAAATTTATGGGGTATAAGACCATCACCTGACAAGAGGAAACAAAAAATAGAAAAAGCAATTGATACAATTGAAAATTCAAAAGCAGACGATTTAATCAATTATATAAAAAGTGGAAGTCCAAGGATAGAAGCAGAAAGTAATCAAGAGTTTGAGTTTGCATTTAGTTATTATTACTCAAAATATCTACAAAATAAACTTAACCCAGATTCTAAATTCCAAAGAGAACTAGAAAGTTTATTTGTCTCAATCCAAGATAGTATTACTATTCCACAAGAAATTATATTTAGAAATCCTGGTATTTCACCAATTGCACAACAGGAACTACTTGATTATTTTAAAACAAAATCAGATTCACCAGAAGAGCTTATTCCTGTTTATCCTGAAGATGCAAATAGTTATAATGAGTACATTAAATTAATAGGTAGAATTGGTAAAACTTTGGCCTTTTTTCCACCACAATTAAATGCCCCTAGGTCTATACTTTTAATTAATTGGATGTCAGGAAAACCCTTGTCATATTTGATAAGCAGTTCATATAAGAATTATATAGAAAAAGGGAAGAAAATTTCAATTGATAAAGTATGTAGGGATACTATGGATGAAGTAGAAAACTTTGCAAGATTTCGATTTGCTAAGGAATCTAGTTGTTACATCGATATTTTGAAATATTATTTAAGAAATATTGAAAGGACCGATTTAATTGAATTAATACCTGATTTAAATTTATGGTTAGAATTTGGTGTTTCCCAGACCACACAACTTTCCTTACTTTCTTTAGGTTTGAGCAGAAATACTGTTATTGCTTTGACTGAATTTATTACTAATACAGAACTTTCAAAGGGACAGTCATTAAAATGGCTAGAAAATGCAGACTTAGAATTATTAAATTTATCACCTATAATGATGGCGGACATTGAAAAAATATTGAGAAAATAAATAAAAAAAACAGCTGGTAACATCGGTTTTGCAAAATGGCGGGCTGAAGTGCAAAATTCAACGGCAGTTTTTCAATTGAACTTTAGTAATAATATCAGCTTTTGTACTTCGATTTCCCGCCCGAACGCAAAGCCCCAAAAACGTTACCTGCAACCCTAAAAGACGACAGTGCTAATATGAAACGACAGACAAAATAGCCCACCGCACATTTAGCACATTTGGTTTTGCCCGACACACAAGCCAACGCTTCGCAAAACCAAAAGAGCTAAATTTTTCCAACGAACCGTCAAACAGACTGACAATAATCCGAACACTTTTTATATTGAAAAACGAGATAATAAATATAAATAACTATTTTAGCAGCTTAAATATTCTGACAACATGAACAGAATTAAAGAAGTGCTTGAAGAGAAAGGCATTAAACAAAAGTGGTTGGCTGAACAGCTTGGCAAAAGCTATAACATGGTTAACGGCTATGTGCAAAACCGACAACAACCAAGACTTGAAGTATTGAATGAAATTGCTGAAATACTTGACATTGATGTTAAAGAATTAATTGTTTCGAATAAAAGTAAATAATGAACGAGGCAAAGACCAGAAAAGAACTAATAGACAAACACCTGCAACAAGCGGGCTGGAATGTCAATGACCAAACTCAAGTAATGATTGAGTTTGACATAAATGTTGGTTTGCCTGACGGTGTATGTGAACCTCAAACACCATATCAAGGACATCAATTTTCAGATTACGTTCTACTCGGGAAAAATGGGAAACCACTAGCTGTTGTTGAAGCAAAGAAAACATTTGTTGATGCAGCAATTGGAAGAGAGCAAGCAAAACAATATTGTCATAATATTCAAAAAGAATCAGGTGGTGAATTACCTTTTTGTTTTTACACTAATGGACATGAAATTTACTTTTGGGATTTAGGAAACTATCCACCGAAAAAAGTAATCGGTTTTCCAACAAGAGACGACTTAGAAAGATATGAATACATAAGAAGGAACAGAAAGCCATTAGCTACCGAATTAATAAATACAAATATTGCTGGACGAGATTATCAGGTACATGCAATCCGTTCTGTTATGGAAGGCATTGACAAAAGAAAGAGGACATTTCTTTTAGTAATGGCGACTGGTACGGGTAAAACTAGAACTACAATTGCCATGGTTGATGCTTTGATGAGAGCTGGTTGGATTGAAAGAGTTCTGTTTTTAGTTGACCGTATTGCATTAAGAAATCAAGCATTAGAAGCATTCAAAGAATACTTGCCAAATGAACCTGCTTGGCCAAAAATTGGCGAAAAATCCATTGCAAAAGATAGAAGGATTTATACTTCGACCTATCCAACGATGTTGAATATTATTCGAGATGAAGAGAATTCTTTATCTCCTCATTTTTTTGACTTGATTGTGGTGGATGAAAGTCATCGTTCCATTTACAACACGTATCAAGAAGTCTTAGATTACTTCAATACAATTACACTTGGCTTAACCGCTACTCCAACAGATGTAATAGACCACAATACTTTTAAACTTTTCGAGTGCGAAGATGGAATTCCAACTTTTGCTTACTCATATGAAGAAGCAGTAAATAATATTCCGCCTTATCTCTGTGATTTTCAGGTTATGAAAATTCAAACCAAATTTCAAGAAGAAGGAATAAGTAAAAGAACCATAAGTCTAGAAGACCAAAAACAATTAATACTAGAAGGAAAAGAAGTTGCAGAAATTAATTTTGAAGGAACCGACTTAGAGAAAACGGTAATTAACAAAGGAACTAATGTTACTATCGTTAAAGAATTCATGGAAGAATGCATAAAAGACCCAAACGGTGTTCTTCCAGGCAAAACAATATTCTTTTGTGCAACTAAAGCCCATGCAAGAAGAATCGAAGCGATTTTCGATTCACTTTATCCTGAATACACTGGTGAACTTGCAAAAGTAATGGTGTCAGACGACCCTAGAGTTTACGGTAAAGGTGGATTATTACATCAGTTTACACATAACGACATGCCACGAATTGCAATAAGTGTGGACATGCTTGACACAGGAATTGATGTTCGTGAATTAGTAAATCTTGTTTTCGTTAAGCCTGTTTTTTCTTACACCAAGTTTTGGCAAATGATTGGACGAGGTACTAGGTTATTAGAAATATCTAAAATTAAACCTTGGTGTCCTGAGAAAGATACTTTCTTAATCATGGACTGTTGGGATAATTTTGAATATTTCAAACTGAATCCCAAAGGCAAAGAATTAAAGGCTCAAATTCCTTTGCCAGTTCGATTTGTAGGAATACGGATTGATAAAATTGAAAAGGCATTAGAAAAAGGTCAAACTGAAATTGCTCTTAAGGAAATTCAAAAACTAAGAATTCAGATTTCTGAACTACCAACAAAATCAGTAGTTATACAAGATTCAAAAACTGATTTGGCTAAGGTCGAACAAGAAAACTTTTGGCTTCACCTGACAAATGAAAGATTGGAGTTTTTACGACACAAGATAAAACCATTGTTTAGAACTGTATCGCAAACCGACTTCAAAGCTATGCGGTTTCAAAAAGATGTGTTAGAAATTTCACTTGCTCAACTATCAGAAGAGAATGAAAAGTTCGAAACGCTTAAAGAAAATATTATCACAATAGTTAGCGAGTTGCCTTTATCAGTAAATATTGTTGCAAAGCACACATCATTTATCAAGCAAGTTTTAACCAATCATTATTGGTCAATAATTTCAGATGATGGATTTGAAGAATTAGCTGATAACATATCTCCATTAATTAAATTCAGAGAACAACGCTTTCAATCAGATGGTCCTGCAAAATTAAATTTGCAAGACGTGTTGAAAACAAAAGAAATGGTGGAGTTTGGCCCACAAAACGAGGCTGTAAGTATCACAAAATACCGTGAAATGGTGGAAGCAAAAATTGCTGAACTAACAGAACGTAATCCGATTTTACAAAAACTAAAATCAGGTAATCCCATTTCTGAGGAAGAAGCCCAACAATTAGCTGAAGAACTCCATGAAGAAGATCCCCATATCACTGAATCTCTTTTACGCAAAGTATATAAACATCAAAAGGCAAAGTTCATACAGTTTATAAAACACATTTTAGGAATTGAGATCTTAGAAAGCTTTGACGAACAAGTGAGTAAAGCGGTTCAGCAATTTATTGTTGAGCACACTCATTTAACTACCAGACAAATTGAGTTCCTCGACTTATTGAAAAATTACATTATTGAAAGAGGAAACATCGAAAAAAGAGATTTGATACAAGCTCCCTTCACCATCATTCACCCGAAAGGAATTCGTGGTATTTTTTCTCTATCAGAAATACAGGACATTTTAACATTAACAGAAAAATTCGCAGCATAACATGAGTTTAATAAATAGTAATCCGCAAATCGCCTCCAAAATAAATGACCTTTGGCAAAAGTTCTGGAGTGGCGGTATTTCAAATCCATTAACAGCGATTGAGCAAATTACCTATTTGCTTTTCATGAAAAAGTTAGATGAAAATGACTTGGAAGCATTGTCAGCAAGCGAATTTTCAGGCGACCCATATACCTCAAAGTTTACAGGTATTTATGTGCTTCCCCAAGATAGACCAAAAGCAGATGCAACCCCAGAAGAAATTGCTGAAATTGAAAAAACAAAAGGAGTTGATAAACACACTTTACGTTGGAGCCAATTTAAACGAATTGCTCCAACAGAAAACATGCTTTCTTATGTGCAGCAATATGTATTTCCTTTTATAAGAGATTTAGACAAAGAGGATGCATCATTTACCAAGCACATGGCAAATGCGGTTTTCATTATACCAAAACCTTCTCTCTTAAAAGAAGCGGTTGACACCATTGATGCCATTTACCTAGAAATGGAAAAAGATGCTAACGAAAAAGGGCAGGATTTCCAAGACATACAAGGTGATGTGTATGAAATGTTGTTGAGTGAAATTGCTGCAGCTGGTAAAAACGGACAATTTAGAACACCAAGACACATCATTAAACTATTAGTGGAATTGGTTGACCCACAACTAGGGCATCGTATAGCCGACCCAGCTTGTGGAACAGGTGGTTTTTTATTGGGTGCTTATCAATACATGATTACGCAACTCGACAAAGAAAAAGACCAAAAACAACCTGATGAAGATGGATTTATAAGAAGTAGCCGAAGTGCTTTACTCACCGAAGATGTAAAAGCAATATTGGGAAAAAGTTTGCATGGTTACGACATTGACCAAACCATGGTACGATTGGGGTTAATGAACTTAATGATGCATGGTATTGATAGCCCACAAATTGATTACAAAGACACGCTGAGTAAGAGCTATACCGAAAATGCTCAATATAAAATTGTATTAGCGAATCCACCATTTACTGGTAATATAGATAAAGGCGATATTAATGAAGAACTAGCTTTAAAAACTACTAAAACAGAATTACTCTTCATTGAACGCATATACAATATGCTTGAAATGGGTGGCACAGCAGGAATTGTTGTACCACAAGGTGTTTTGTTTGGAACAGGTGGAGCTTTTGTAGATGCTAGAAAACTGATGATTGAAAAATCAGAACTAAAAGCAGTGATAACTGTTCCTAGCGGTGTTTTTAAACCGTATGCTGGGGTAAGTACTGCTTTATTGATATTTACAAAAGGTGGTACTACTGAAAATGTTTGGTTCTATGATATGGCATCCGATGGTTACACTTTGGATGATAAAAGAAACAAACTTAAACTTCCTGATGGGAGAGATGATTTTGGAGACTTGCAAGATATTGTCACACATTATAAAACGAGAGATGTAAATGCTGAGAATGACAAGAAAGGTAAATACTTTTTTGTGCCAAAATCAGAGATTGTTGAAGCTGATTATGATTTAAGTTTTTCAAAACATAAGGTAGATGTTTTTGAATCTGTAAAATACGATGAACCGAAAGTTATCCTCGATATGTTGAATTCTATCGAAATTAATATTGTAAAGGATTTAAAAACACTAGAAAGCTACTTTTAAGATGACGGATAATAAGTGGTCATATAAACCTTTATCGCAACTCTGTGATATTAATATTGGTAAAACACCGAGTCGAAGTAAACCTTCCTATTGGGGGGCTGGATATACATGGGTAAGTATATCAGACTTAAAGGAAAAATATATTACAAAAACAAAGGAAGAAATTACAGATGTTGCTGTCACTGACTCAAATTGCAAAATTGTAAAAAAAGGGACACTCTTAATGAGTTTCAAATTGAGTATTGGGAAACTTGCATTCGCTGGAAAAGACCTTTATACAAATGAAGCTATTGTTGCTTTACCTATAAAAGATGAAACAGAATTAAACAAGGAATACCTATATTATGCCTTAAAATCTATTCCATTAGTAGGGGGTAATCAGGCTGCAATGGGTCAAACTTTGAATAAGCAAAGTCTTTCAGCATTGCAAATTCCAATTCCACCAACTATAGATGATCAAATAAAAATATCTAAAATTCTTTCACAATGTGAAGCATTAATTCAAAAGCGAAAAGAAAGTATTGACTTAATAGATATACTTTCAAAATCTTTATTTGAAATTAAATTTGGCGACCCGGTACTAAATGAAAAAGGTTGGGGTACTAAGACGATTGATGATCTAGTAGTAAAAGACAAACATTCAATAAAAAGAGGACCTTTTGGTGGAGCTTTGAAAAAGGAAATATTTGTTGATAAAGGATATTTGGTTTATGAACAATATCATGCATTAAACAACGACTTTTCATTTGCTCGATATTTCATAGATGATGCAAAGTATGAAGAATTAAAAGCTTTTAAAGTTATACCAGGAGACGTTATAATTAGTTGCTCTGGTGTTTATTTAGGTAAGCTTGCTATTGTACCTGAAAATGCCCATAAAGGCATTATCAACCAAGCTTTATTAAAATTGACCCTAAACGATAGAATAATCAATAAGCATTTTTTTCTAGCATTATTCTCTCATCAAAATTTCAAGCGAAAATATTATGGCTCTACAATTGGCTCAGGTGTTCCAAATTTTCCGTCTATAAGTGAATTTAAAAAATTTAAATTTATTTATCCCTCAATAGAACTTCAAAACGAATATTCACTTCAATTAGCATCTCTTAATAAGATAGAAAAAGAATATTATGAAAGTTTAAAAGGACTCGCAAACCTTTATGGAAGTATTAGCCAACGAGCATTTAAAGGTGAACTCGATTTAAGTAAAGTAGATATTTCAGACATGGAAGATTCAAAAAAAAAAGACCTCAAGGAAGTGGAAGCGGATTTAAACGAAGAACAATTTGAGAATTTACTCGACTCATTTGAACACACTTTGCCAATTGGTGAAGTTCCTTCAAATAGAAAAACAGATATACGCAATATGAACATCAGACAATATCTGCGTTTACCTGAGAATGAAGAAACCGAAGGGATTGAGTTCTCATATATGAATAAGGATTTTTTCTACCAATTCATTCTTACAAAAGGCTTTGCAGATAGAACTTTTACTTTGCCTGAATTAGAACAGTATGCAAGAAAATATATTTTAAGAGGAACAGGTTTTGAATTTTCTTATGAGAATTGGAAAACCATCTTATTTCGTTTCATTGGAGCCAAGCAACCCATAATTGAACAAGTTTTTGATGCATATGACAAAACCATAAAACTAAAATTAACAGATGAAGCTTTTAAGGTTTAAAGTAAATACAGCAGAAGGTTTCAGGTCATTGCAAAGTGGTTTTGAAATTTATTTTCTGAGAGATTTTGACTATCAATTAGCTCATGATTTCAACCCCAATATTTTGGCTGGTAGAAATGGAAGCGGAAAGTCAAATATTTTAGAAGCTTTGGCAAATATATTTTACCATTTGGACTGTATGTTTAATGATTATTTGCCTGAAGGATTTTTAATCAGTGAAGAAGATAAAAATGGTTTCGACAATAAAGTTTGTGTGGTTGATGCTTTCGAATTGGAGTATTTTATACCAGTTCCAATCATTCTTATTGACAAAGCATTTGATGAAGTGCCTAAAGTTGTTTTTAACGATACAAAGTGTCTTATCCGAATTTCAAAAGAAGTTGGTCAAACGCCAATATTCGAGTGGGTTAATAGAAGTGAATACTCTAATAAAACAGAACCATTAGGCAAAAAAGAAATTCAATTACTACTGCCAAAATATGTGTTAGGTTATTCTTCAGGCGAAAATGAACTATTGAGTTTGCCATTTTTCAAAACTCGTTTCCTTCATTTTGATGAATATGCTGATAAACTAATCCGTGAAGAACAATTTGGTAAACCTCCAAGATCTGAAGGTCGCTTAGTCTATCTTGATAAAGAATATAGCCAAGCAATTTTACTCGCAAATTTTCTAATGCAAGACGACAAGACACTTGCTCCTTTTAATGATGAAGTAGAATTGGAAGATTTAGACGAATTCCGATTGATTATTTGCTTGGATAAATATCTTGATTTGCATGAAGATATTTTACGTGACAGAAAAATCACTTTTGAGCAATTGCATGAAGATAAAAGCAATCAAGTACAACTAACCCAAAACCTTAAAGACAGCATTGATATTTTAAAAAAATGTGCTACGTGTTTTGAGACCCTTTACAAAGAACAAAAACATAATGAAGATGGCAGGGAATATTTAATTCTTGATTATAAAGTAACACAAGCTACAAAAGATGCTTTCCGTTTTCATTTTTCAGAAAGCCCCTTGGAATTATTTCAACTGTTTCAAATCTTGTTGGAGTTGAACGCATACGTAGTTTCAGCAGAAGACAAAAAAAGAGTCTATCAGTCTAAGAACATCTTCATCAACCATGATATTTATCCAAACCCATTAGAGGATGATAGAATTATCCGATTCAAAAACCTTTGGATAAAGAAGAAAGGATTAAGCAAGCCTCTTTTTACAAAAGAACTTTCGGATGGTGAACACCAGTTTCTGCATTCATTAGGTCTTTGTTTACTTTTCAAAAATGAAAGTTGTTTGTTTTTACTAGACGAGCCAGAAACTCATTTCAATCCCGATTGGAAAGCCAAATTTATTTCGAGCATTCGCCATTGTTTTGCCTTAGAAAAATCAAGTACAATGAGAGAAATGTTGATTACAACTCATTCACCATATTTGGTTTCTGATAGTGAATCAAAGTATGTTCACGTCTTTATAAAAGACAACGAAACAAAACAGGTTATTTGTGGCTTTCCTGACTTTCAGACTTTGGGTACTTCTGTAAATAAAATCACGTTAAGAATCTTCAATAAACCAGACACAATTGGAGCTTATGCGAACAGTAAGATTGATGAATTAAGAAAGGAATTAGAAGAAACGAAAGACAAAGAAGTGTTTCTTTCAAAAGTAAGAAAAGAGATTGGTGAATCTGTTGAAAGTATGTTATTCATTAATGACATTATAGACCAAATCGAAAACAAATAATGATATTCACGTACCAGTATATTAAACATGATATTGAGAAATTGCAAGAAATTCTTGACTTTCTGTTTTATGATGTTTGGTTAGTGGCAGAAGGACCTTTTGATATCGAAAAATTAAATGGAAACAAAGATTTAAAAGACATTTATGAAGAACTTGGCAATATAGATTACGACCCAACTAGTACAAAGAAAAATCAAAAGGGCAAATCAGCATATTTTTTTAATAGTTCAATAGAAAATATTTACAATGAGTTTGCAAAAATTAATGATGACAATTTTAAACTTGAGTTAATTGATTTTTATTCAATTAACAATGACATTGAATCACTCTGTTCTAATAAATTAAAAACGCCAATTACTTACCCTGAATTAAAAGCAAGGAACCCAGATTTAGAAGGTGCTCTATACAATTTTTATTCAAAACTCTATGGTAATGAGTCTCCTTTTAATCTTGATATTTTTGGCAAGCTAAATGAAGTTTTAATTTTATCTCATTACAATAGTTTTATGATGGCGAATGATAGTGGTATTTGCCCATTTTGTGGCATTTATCCAATAGATGGCAATTATGTATCAACTAGAGAAGCATACGATCATTACTTACCCAAAGCGATTTATCCATTCAACTCCATTAACTTTAAAAATTTATCTCCAATGTGTTACAAATGTAACTCTGGTAATAAAAGTACTAATGACCCTATTAACCATATCAAAGGAAGAAAACTTGCATTTTATCCTTATGCAAATAATCATTCCGAAATTGAATTTCAATTTGAACTTTTATCGAAAAACGTAAAATCAATAACTCCATCTGAATACACTCTTTCAATAAGTGCACCAGCTAAGAATGAGGAAATTGAAACCTGGAAGAGGATTTTTAAGACAGATAGAAAATATAAAGCAGATGGAAGTATAGAATATTATAGTCGGTACGATGAATTAATTTGTAACAAGCACAAAGCTAAAGAATGGTTTGAGGACATCTTTGACTATTATGAAAACGCCAAATCAATAAGTGACATTGAAGACGCAGATAAATATTATGAGAAAGTTGTAAAGGCAACGACACGTAATCCAAAATTAGTTGAGAATACAATAAAGAGAAAGTTTTTAGAAGAATGCAAAATGAAAGGACTATTCAATATCAACCCTTAGCAGCCATACACATTTGCAAGCCGCACAAGCCGACACACAAGCCAAAGCTTGCAAAAGAGTATGTCTGCCCAACCGCACAAGGACACTGCAAACTCGACACGACAGCACTTCGACAGAAAGAAGGGCAGCTTGTAACACGGGTTTGGCAAAAGTGGCGGTTCAGTGCACCGCAGACACATTTGTGGTTAATCAAACATTGGTTCTCCGCATCAACATTTGTGGTGAAAATCGCCACCTTCGCCAAGCCCGAAACCGTTATAGGGCATTTTAAAAGACGACAATGACGACATCAATAAATACATTATGGACAATCTTAGTTTCAAATATTCCTCTTAGACAGTGGATTAACATTAAAGAACTTTACATCATTGTTCAGACAAATTATAAATATTTCACAGCTGACGATTTAGCTCCTGTTACTGACTATAATAACGAACCGACTTGGCACAGAAATTTGAGAAGTGCCTTGCAAAACAAGGAGAGAACTGGAGAAATACTTTATGACGAAAATGCAAATTATAGAATTGATAAACCTTACGTATGGCGAATGATAAAAGAAGCCGTTCACAATTTGGAAGGTCAAATATCATATTCACAAATTAAAGAATACATATCAAATAATTGGAATGACGTAAACCAAGAGACAATTACTGCTCAAATCATAGTTCTTTCAGTAAATCATAACTCAAGAACGCACTATCCTGAAAATCAAAAAGCCCGGCTGACAAATGAAAATTCCCCATACGATTTATTGTATAATACAAGGCGTGGACAAGTTGAATTATATAATCCAGACCAACACGGTGTCTGGGAAATATTTAAAAATGAAAATGAAACATTTTCTATAAGGCTGTCCAATATTTCAGCTTCTGAAAGAGTATTTACACCGACAGATATCATCTGGTTCAAGAACGTGACCAACTCAACTAATGGGGAGGCTTATCTGTCAATTGAAAACAATCCTTTCGTTATTCATTTCCCAAATAAACACAAGACTAATGTTCTAAGTCCGGCAATTGGCGAACTTATACTCATTTACCAAAAAGTAAACGGAGTTGCAGCATTTACACATTTAGTAACACCTATCGACAATGAACTAATTGAAGATGAAACACGGGCAAACTTTAGATATGGCAGACGTGTCCGCTTCATAGCAAAAAAAGATAGAGAAAATTACATTCCCGTTGCTACCACGTTATGGAAAGACATTAATCTATCAGGAATTACACAAGGTAACGCTTGCAAATTGGAAAATGTAAAAGGAATAAACAATTTAGATGAGTTGGTCTTTGATATTTGGCAACACTTTCAAGACAGCTTTACAAATTCTGACAGACAATCAGTAATTACTACTTCTTCAATTATTAATGAAATTGAAACAAACAATCCAAACATTTCAGTCGCAGAAGGAGAACTAAAACTTGTTTCACATTTAGTTAGGGAGAGAAATCAAAAAATTATTGGCAAGAAAAAAAGAGAAGCAATTAGAAATGGAAATTTAAAATGTGAAGTTTGTTCCTTTTCATTCATTGACACGTTCAATGTAGAATTTATAGAGTGTCACCACATTACACCAATATCGACAACTGGAGTAAGAGAAACAACTTTGGCTGACCTTGCTTTAGTCTGTGCTAATTGCCATAGAATGTTGCATACCAAGTTTGACGGACAATATTTATCAATAGACGACTTAAGAACCAAAATAGAATGACAAGAAAAACGCCCTATAACACGGGTAACTGTTGCACAACTCACTAAATAGTTATGTAAAATCATTTTATTAAGCAAAGAAGCGTTATTTAAAGCTGATATAAACGAGGCTCGTTTTCTCTAATGTTTTACTGTTTGTAAAGAAAGCGAGTCTTTAAAAGGCTCATTTCAGTTTGGAAATAAAGGGATCGAGAAACACTAATTCTTTTTTGTTAAAACCTCAAGCATTTAATCATTATTAAAATCTTTTTCTAACATTCTCGCTTGTAGCCAGCTATCAATTTTTTGTAGATCTTTGAATTGTTCTTCTAAGCTCTGTACCATAGATTGAATGATTTTCCCTGTAAGCGGTGATTTTAATGTAGTTTCTAAAAGCTTAATCGATAGATTCGTTTCCTGAGAATTTTTTAGAAGCTGGATGTAATTAGCTATAGTTGTATTCAACATTGCTTTTTCATCCCAGGCATTGCATTTGTTAGCGTATTGTTCCAATTTTTTTGCGAGACTAATAGATAGAGTGCGAGTAGCCATAAACTGTACTTTCAAATAATGTAATTCTTCACGAGGCGTATCTATATGTTTTTTCTTGTAGTCAATAATTGCGAGAATTGATGCTATTCCTCCTATTACTGTAATTAAGATAGTTATCAAACTCATAATGATTTATAAGATTTACATCTAATATAATCTGTTTATTTTTTTTTGCGAATCTTATTCATTTCCCTTGTCTTATCTGAGTTCAAACATCATATACATACCAACTGCTGTCAAATTAAGACCTAAGATTCACTTTCATTATTCGTGTAAATAAATTCTATGTATTCAAATACACATTCGCTTTACTCTCACTTCATGTTTTATTATTTTGACTATATCAAGCATTCGTTTTAAAGTATTGCTCATTTTTACTTCATTTCTCCCTCCAAAATACATCTACTATTCTTTTTCCAAAACTGCCATCTCTTTTTTTGATAGGCCGCTTTTCACTTTTTAACTCGCCTTTAATCACTAAGTAGTTTAGAATTTGAGATAATGATTTACTAGTGTAATTTTTCTTTGATTTTTTACAGAAATCCTTAATTTCCCATATATAAACAGGATGGGAAAATAGGTCAGTATGGATCAAATCAGCTATATACTTTGATGATTTACGGTTGTATAAAGAGTAAGTAAAATATTCAGGAATATTCTTATAATCTTTATGAAATTCAACTAACATTGGCGATTTTCTGATACTTAATGGGATATTGTAATCTAATTGAAGTATTTCCCATCCTTCAAGCTTAAGCTTTCTTCCAATTTGGGCAGCTACATTACCAGTCAGCTTTCTATTTCCATTTATTAAGGCGTATAAGTGACTTTCAGATACCCCTGTAAACTCAGCAAAGCCAGATATCTCAAGTTCAGTTAGCTCCATTATCAATAATAGCCTAGCACTGATAGATTTGGAATAATTAGAATCAAGGTTATTCATAATTATTCCAAAAGGAGTAAGTTTTTTGTCCTAAAAATTATTCTTATATTTGTTTTTTAAAGACAAAATATTATATTTACATATCTGATATTAAGAGATATATGTTGGTAATTGTATTTTGATTGTTATACAATTTTTATAGGTATTTGATTTATGAGTCTTGTATTGAGAATGTAGGAGTTTTCAAAGGGTACAAGATGCAGAAGTCAAAGCCCATTTTTCTATATTTGTAATAGAAGTGGGCTTGCTTTTGTACGTACCCAAGCCTTCCTACAGGTCTCAATGCGTATAAGGTGAGTCCCACTTCTATCCTCAAGAAGTTGTTATCTTAAGCTTCATAGTTCAAATGCCTCAATTTTTGAGCTATGGGAAAACTAAACAAAACCTTTACGAAATATGCTAACACCTTTATAAAGGCGGTAACTGGTTTTGTAATCCCTACTTACAGTTTATCTTGTAAAAATCTATTCAAAAACATCATTAAAAGTCCGGTATAGGGTTTAAGACATCAACCGGTCTGGCCCATTGCATCCCAAGAAATAAGTTAAAAAGCTGTTAATAGCCCGGCCGGTTTTTTATAGCAGAGAAGAATGGTAAATCATAACATTTCGACTCCGCTCCATGTGACATTCTTAAACCCAAACACAAAAAAAATGAACGATAAACATCGTATAGGATACTTATGGCCTTTTTTTAGGAGAGGCAAGACCATCAAACTCCTTGTATTACTGCTAGTTGTGGTAGTATTCAGCAAAAAAGCCAAAGCCCAGCAGGCTTTAGAAATTGGAGAGCAGCTACCAGCAGCAGCCTACCAGCAAGAGCCAAGCTTACAAGGCAAAGCCTTTTTGCTATTATTCATCAACTCTACCTGTAAAAACTTTCAGCAGCAATTGAAAGTAGCAGATAGCTTGGCTAAGAAAACAAGCCTCAGCATACTAGCTGTTACCAAAGAAAGCCCGGCACAAATGAATAGCCAAATGCGGGAAGCTTACAGCGCAGGCAAAGGATTACGCTGGATCATGGCAGACCACTATTGGCATCAGCTTTTTCCGCACCATATCGCTCCGCATCTGGTATGGATCAATCTGCAAGCTAAGGTAGCAGCCATCAGCCACAGTAGTGCCTTAAAAGAAGAAAATCTGCTGCAATTTAAGCGGCAGCAAAGCATCAAGCTGCCAATAAAAGCAGACCTCCTAAACTTTAACCCCATTTCTGAATCTCTTTAGCAATAAGGTATTTAAATCTGCCATAGCAAGTGCCGTTTCATTTTGCCTTGCCAAGGCTTCTGCTCTATTTAGCAAGACTTCTGCCGTGGTTATACCTGTAAACATGCTACTGCCGTTTTGCCCGCTATAATTTCCTTTAAACTGGAAAGTTCCGTCGGCGTTAGCTCTAAAGAAAAGCTGTTTACGTAAATCTTGTGCTTCATACTGCTGGTAAAGTTCTGGTGATATTCTACACCTGCTTGGGGCCAAAATAGTATAAACTCCTGTTGCATAAAATAGGGTCTCGGCATTTAATCTTACAAAAGGGATATTTGAACTGGTATTGAGGCTATTGTAATCTATCAAACTATTGTTGATGGCTAAGGCACTATCGGCATAGGCTTTTACCATCGCATAATCTTGTTTATACAAAGCTACCCTTGAGAGCAGTGCATAAGTATTACATCGGTCTGGGCGGGTAGCTACTATTCCCCTTGGTTCTAAGAGTCTGCCAGCTTCCTGTAAATCTGTGATGATTTTATCATAGCATGCTGCAACGGTATTTCTACGGTTTACCTGATTAAAATCGCTTGACAACCTAAGCGGTATACCTAGGTCTGTAGCTGCTGTTGCTTCCTGATAGGCGGGCCCAAATATCATCAATAGATGAAAGAAATTGTTTGCTCTGTGAAATAAAGCTTGGCCTTTTAGCTGTAATGCCGCTCTTTCATTACCCGGATAACTATTTGCTGTTAAAGTTTCTAAAACCACATTACATGCTAAAATGGTATTATACATCCTTTGCCAGTTTCCGGCATCTCCATCATCAGCCGTATTTCGCCAGAGGTAGATATTTCTTTCTCGCTCAAAGGGAAAGGAGTTAAAATCTGCATCGGTAAGAAAGTAGTTATCTGCTGCTCCTTCAGCTATAGCCGGAACGGTATTGATAAAGGTTTCATCCAACAGGGCTTGCAAATCATTCAGCTTTTGTGGGATTACCAATTGTTGATTGGGCTTTACTTCTAAAAAATCCTGACATGCGGTTAACATCCATAGCAACATGACAGTGGCTACAGAAAAGCGCTGTTTAAATATTTTTATGTTCATCATTTTTATTGTTATATATTATTTCTTCTTAATAGCTAGCTCTTAAACCTATGGCAAATGTGGCCCGGGCCGGAATATTTCTACCATAGTCTGGGTCTATACCTGTTTTTGATGCCTGCCATAGTATCCCCAAATTACTAGCATAGGCAAATAGCTCTGTTTGTTGTGGCATCCATTTACGGCCTTTACTTTTGGGCTGATAGCTGAGGCGTAAATCTTGCAGGCGGAGATGGTCTGCCTTTTCTATCAATGTTTCAGTATTTCCATAGAAGGCATCTCGCTGACTGTTTAAAGGATACAGGAATGCGGGTACACTTGTTCTTTGTTCATCACCTGGCTGCTGCCAACGTAAATCGTAATCGGGATGGCTGTTACCTATACCCAAGCCGCTATAATCTATGGTTGGTCTTCTAAAGAAGTAGCGCAGTTTAAAACTTAAGCTTGCAGACAAACTCACTGGCCCATAAGTTAGGGTGTTTCTGAATATGCCATTATATAAAGGGATTGCCGAACCATGAAATACCAAATCTTCTACTGTAGTAGATGCGGTTATACTGGCATAATCTGTACTGGGCTGGCCATTTAAAATACCTCTGGCAGCCCCTGTTTGCGGGTCTAAACCTCCATTTTTATAGCTAAACAGTGGGTATACAATGAAATTTTCGAGCGGTAATATATTAGCTCCACTACTTACATAGCTTCGAGCTATAAAATCATTTTCATAACGTTCTACCTCAGTTTGATTGTAAGTCAGCATTAACATGCTACGCCAAGAAAGCTTTCCTTTCAAATTGATACTGTTAAGAAGCAGTTCTGCCCCTTTACCTCTGGTAGAAGCGTTATTGATGGTATTAAAAGCAAAGCCTGTAGTGGGGTCTATAGGTTCTAAGGCCAATAAATTGTTTGTTCTTTTTTGGTAGATGTCTATACTACCACTGAATCTGTTATTTAAGCTCGCAAAGTCTAAAGCTAAATTGAGGGTATTTACCCTTTCCCATTGCAAGGCACTATTAGGTGGATTGATGATACTTGCCATAGGCAAATTGGTAATGCTGTTTACAGAAGGGTCGTAACGTAAAACGGTTAAAGCAGAAATGCTGTTGTTAACATTACCGCCCGAGCCATAAGATAAACGTAGTTTTAATAAAGGAAGCTTTTTCCAGTTATAAAAAGCTTCTTCATGGATATTCCAGGCGATACCCGCAGACCATAGCGGTGTGCCTTTCTGGTTTGCTGCTACACCAAATAAATTAGAGGCATCTTTTCTGGCGCTTAAAGTAAGCAGGTATCGTTGCTGATAATCATATCCTAGCTGTGCATACAGGGAGGTGTTATGGTCTTTTAAACCTGTATTAAACTGATTATTGGGTATATTTCCTGCTAATGCTAAATTCCCAAAGGATGGATATACCGTATTGTAATTTACTAAAGCGTTGGTAAGAATATCTGGGTCATAACCGTATTGCCTAAAGGCCTCGCCTGTGGTTGTTAGTGCTCTTCGCTCTGCACCAGCCATCATTTGAAGCTGATGTTTTTCTGCTATGCGTATATCGCCATCTAACTGAAAGCGTAAGGCATGGCTTTGTAAAACACTTTGGTTTTGGTCTATGATGCCTCCTAGTGGTATATGACGCTGTACAATGGTTCCATTTAATTGTGTGTACTGGTTAATGAGGTTACGACTATAATAGCTATCCTGACTATAATAGTCTAGCTCTTGGCTTTTTTCTTGTTGATATTGATACCTTAAAGAAGCTTTTAAAATGGGTAACACACGCCAGTTGGCACTACTTTCCAGCGTGATGTTATTTCTTTTGAGCTGGTTTTCTGCCTCGGTTAATTCCTGTAAAGGCCTGTAGGCCCAATCTAATAAAAATGGGTTGGCATCTATAATACTTTGCAGCGTTAGGCTTCTGTAGTCTTTATCTATGGCAAGGGCTTGTCCGTTATCATCTGCCAAACGGGCATAAGGGTAGAGGTTGAAGTTCCCTTGTCTGATTTGACCATAGCCTACCAAACTACGCGATCCATTCCGCTGGTTGTTTGCCTCTACATAGCTAACTGCTGTTTGTAGTTCCAGCTGTTTAAATAATTTTAAGCTTTGGTCTGCTTTAAAAGTATAGCGCTCTCCGCTATTGGTGTTTAAATGCTGCTGGTTACGGTCGTAACCTGCACTTACTAAAAAATGCTGCCCTGCACTTCCTCCTGATATATGGACATTGTATTGCTGGTTGGTAGCTGGGCGGTAAACATAGCGACTAAAATCGTCTCTTACATCGTATTGTGATAGTGTGGCCCGCTGCTGGATATAATCCGCTTCGCTTAAAGTTCCATTGGCTCTGGCTACCAATAGCTCTATACCGGGTGTAAGGGCGGGTAACCTTCTGTTGTTTAATAAAGCATTGTAAAAACCTCTGCTATAAAGAAAAGCTTCTGCTTCCAGATAAGAATTGGTATTGAGTTGCGGTAGGGCAAAAAGATCTGGCTGTTGGGTGTACTGATAGTTTTGGCTAAAAGATACTTTCGTTTTCTGCTCGTACCTTCCTTTTTTTGTGGTGATTACAATTACACCATTTCCTGCTCTGGCTCCCCAGATAGCTGCCGCAGCAGCATCTTTTAAAATCGTGATAGTCTCGATATCATTAGGGTTGATATTGTTGATATCCCCGGGATAAGGAAAGTTGTCTACCACTACTAAGGGTTCACTGTCTGCATTGATACTGGTAATTCCTCTGATGCTAAGCCGATTATTAACCCCCGATAAATTGGGAGAATTGCTTCGTCTATCAAATTGTAAAGTAGGTGTTAAGGCTTCCAGACGTTCTAAAATGTTTGCACCTGTGGCTCTTTGGATTTCTGTTTGTGAAATAGCTTCTGCACTACCCGTCATCCTACCGGGAGCTAAAGTTTGATAACCTGTACTAATGGTAACCATATTTAACGCTTGACTGCCCGGGCTTAAGCGAATGTTTACACTTGCCGGATAAGGTGCTTGAAGTTGGAGCTGTTGTTCCTGATAGCCTACGTAATGAACGACCAGACGGAGTGCTGTTTGGCTGGTACTGAAGGTAAAGCTACCGTCTTGCTGGCTTTGTACTTGTAAATCATCTGTTTTGATGCTTGCTCCTGCAAGCGGAGTACCTAAACTATCTGTGATGATACCTTTTAAGGTATAGCTGTTTTGCCCTCTGGCTGTGAGTAAGCTACAGAGGACTAAGATGGTGGAAAGCGTTAAAAGTTTTTGCATGTTCTTGATGTTTGGTTTAGTTTGTGATGGAATGTTAACGGGTTTCTGTAAAGACGATAAACTTAACCTGCCTTTCTTGTACACTCAGTTGAAGTTGATAGGGCTTTAAAGCTGCATTTACCGTTGCCAGGTCTTCCATATCTTTTACTTTGAGTTGCAGGTCTATCCTGCCTGTATAGCCGGTTTCATCCAGTACAGGGATATGCCCCGGCTTGAAATTGTAATAGCTGGTGAGCGAAGTAAGGCTGGCATTGCGCAATTCTTTGAGTTCTTGCTGCCCCTCTAGGCTATTGTATACTTTCTGGGGTTTGGCAGGGGTGAGTGCTCCTGTTTTTTGCAGTACCCATACTTTTAATTGACGGTATTCTTCTCTGGTATTTAAGCCCAGGCTTTGGTTTAAGTCTGCTACTATTTTCTGTAGCCTGATGCTGTCTGGGGTATGCAGCGGTAGTACCGACTCGTAGCAATAGGCATAGCGCTGAGACCATACTTCTTTATCTAGCGAAGATAGCTCGGGCAGGTAGGCTGCTTTGTCTTTTACTTCCCAGAGCAAGCGGTTGGGTAGTACAAAAAAAGCTTTTTCAAATGCCATCAGGTAAATGCGGTAGAGCGGAAAGTTGATGATATAGGTACGTACAGTTTGTTTTACGCTATCTCTTTGCACCCCATAGCTGCTACTTGCCCCTGCTAAATAGGGTTTTACCAGACTGTAATAGGCTGCTTGCCCCGGGTAGCGCTCTTGCAGCAGGGGTTCTTTGGGAGCTATACACCAATAGTGGTAAGTAATCATGCAGCAGCCTTAGAAGTGATTTTGAGAGAAAGACGAAAGGAGCTCATCTTTAGAGGGTTAAGATGGTATGACTTAAAACGTTTGAATTTGTCAGCAGCAACATCAACTACCTTAAGTAGAACAGTAGCCGGGCAAACCTACAGCTTATTACCTAATAGCAATGCTTATGTATTTCCAATTCCATTAGATGTTATAGAAAGAGGAGGATTAGAACAAAATCCTAGATAGGTAAACAAAACGAGGTTATCTCAAGTTTATTTCGAGTTTTTTTAGCAAAGCGAATGATACTTATAAAGATAACCCCGTTTCAAGCATTAATCTCTCAAGCCTACATTAGCACTTGGAGTATTATTGCTAACAGCGGCATTGATTTCGGCAGCCAGAGTACTGGTAATTTCTGGCTGGTCGAAACCATTGTCTAATGCCCTGATAGCACAAACTTGCTGGTCGCCACCACAATCAGGTGCAGCACTACCAGAGAGGACATAATTTTCAGACTGGGTAGGGTCGCCACTACCACTATACTGAAACCAAAGCTGTTCAGTTGCTTTACCACTATTGGCTTTAAAAGCAGAGAATAAAACAGCACCTGAGATTGCTGCTACAGTAATCATAGGAATGATGAATTTTTTCTTCATCTTTGATTTGGCTTTACTACACCTCGAAGCCATAGAGTTTTGAATTAAAGGTTTGAAAATGAATAGTTTGATTTTATGATAAATCCTTTAAGCAGTACCTGAACATAAGCTTTTATTCGACCTTGGCCTTTGCGGCAGTGCTGCATAAGCCTAAGCAGTTCCGTTGGTAGTAAAGGGCGCAGTCGAGAGCTTTTGTTTACTTTTTGCGGAGAAAATGCAAAGCATTCATGAAGGCAAAAGAAAAACATTAAACCCTTTGAATAAAAGTAAATGCCATTGCCCGGCATGAGGGCAGGCAAGGCTGTGCCTAAGGGATCATCATCTTAAAATTTCATTCTTCAAAATCATAAATTAATGCCTACTCTGTTACAGGGTTTTCGGCGTTCTCCTATTCATAAGGCCTTATGAACAGATAAAGAAAAGTGAGTAGAGGAACATTTTATGTTCCTTTACTTTTTTTGCCATTAATGAAGAACGAAGAAGCAATCTTTTTATATAGGCTACCTCCTCATATAGCATGACTGGTTGGTAAGGACGATGCAACCTTTCCCATCCGTCATGTTGAGGTCTAATACATTTCATATAAATCAATATGAAATGACGTGTTTAAGTATTTCGATAGTCCTGCCCAAGCATTAACAGCCGTTTACGCCCAATTCCGCCTTG
>NZ_DLHN01000012.1:24146-107338 GCF_002483235.1 Pedobacter glucosidilyticus
AGCAAGCGGCGCAGCGGAGAGTTTATTCAATTAGTTCATTGTTTTTAACGGCTTTCATGTGTTCGCTTTACTCGGGTTTGGGTACTTTTTGCGGAAACATGCGAAGCATTCATGAAGGCCAAAATATAAAATCAATACTTTGAATAAAAGTACCTTGACATGGCCGGTCAAGAGGCCGCGGAAAGCCAGTGGGTGAATGCTTAATTTTTAAATATTTATAAATAGCGTCAATGGTACCAAAGTGAAACATCTCACTATAAAAATTTACAGCTTGCAAGTGGCACACCTTGCTTTTGGGTTGCTTCCTATCGTCAGTATGACAGGTTGGTAAGGATGGCGGAATCTTTTCCTTTCGCCTTGTTGAACAACGTGAAACATCTCACAATAAAAGCTTACAGCTTATAATCTCTTTCTACACATTAAAAAGCGAAGCTTCATTATCAGCTTGATAAAGTAGATTATGATAAAGGAAATCTTCAAACCAGTGCATTTAGGCATCTTTCTACTTCGCATTCTCAACTTCTTAAAGCATTTAAGCAATCTTCTACTTTCTGCCTTATGCCTTTCGCTTTCCGCTTTACACATACCTTCTCCCTACCATGTTCGAGACTTGTTCGGGAAATGGCCCTGTTTTTCCGAAGGTGTTACGAAGAAGTCTGGGAGAAGCACCGAAGGAGATATGGATAAAACGTGGATAAAAGGTGGGGTATAGGTGGGCTATACGTGGACTTGAGATAATAAATTTTTATATTTTAAAGCATTTGTTTACTTTAGGTTAATCAAATTTATTGAAAAATTGGTAGAACAAAAAGGATTATTTAGATTTTCTGGAAAAATTAGGAAACTCCGTTGATTATACCAGAGGGAAAAGTAGGTACAGCGTTCTAAGCCTGTTTCCAATGTCATGAAGTTAACTGCGCTAGTAAAGGTGTTAGTTTGCGTATCTTGAACTAGAATCTACCTAATTGGGTCAAAAACCCGGTTTATCTCATAAATATACAATATTCACAGCAATCTTTTGACTTTCTACGCTTTAGGATAATCTTTTGACTTTCTACAATCGAATTCTATGATTTTCATTGCGAATGTAATGAAGCAATCTTAATTTAAGTTAAAAAAGAGACTGCTTCATTCTTCGCCTGCTTGTGATAAAGTTCTGGATGCTTTTCCCTCACATAACCGAATAGTGTAATACATTTATAATTTCCACCAGTTAAGCCTACAAGATAAAAGCATCACTATCCAAAAACTATGAAATTCTAAGAACTTTTGTAATCTGGTTTTTTTTAATACAATCGCCAAACTCCCAATCAATAATAGCCCCTTCCGGATAACCTATCAAGGCAATTCCCATGGGCGATAAAATAGAAACGGTATCGTTTTTCTTTCTAGCCTTATCTGGTCCTACAAATTTATATTCTTGAGTTTCGCCTGTATCAAGATCTTTAACAGTAACAAGCGTCCCAACAGTTACGACATCGATAGGTAAATCTTTTCTCAAAACTTGAGTAGCTTTTTTAAGTTGAGCCTCTAAAGCAGCTTCATTTGCTTTACTTAACTTTCTTCTCCTGATATGGTCTTTTAATAAGTCATAAATCCCTGTGGTTAAAATAACTGGTGTTTCTTGTATTTGTGTATGATGATTGACATTATTATTCATGATGTGTGATGTTATAGAGATCACAAGTATCTCATGGTTTATTCCTAATTTTTTTATTGAAATATTTCTTTTATAAAGCTCATACCTGGTAAGTTCCCAATATGGATGATGTGTAAATAAACATCAAGCCTTAATGAGAAACTAAGTTAACTAGGTAATAGCGCAAAGAGTGCATAGGTTACCCTCACAACACAAATTGCTTTTTTAAAAAGAAATTGATTGAAAAAATCCCCTGCTTAGATAAAGCAGGGCTTAGTGTATAAAGTCTTTACTGCTTTTAAGAAAAGCGTCACCAAGTCTAAATTGAAGTGACAGAAAACGACAGAACATCCCCTTACTCACCCGTAGTTTTGGATGTAATACTGATAATGACTGCCTACTTTTTGGATACATAATTTCAAAATTATACAAAATAAGTGATAAAGCCAATTTCATAATACAAAGGCATACTTATAACATGTAGTATTCGCTAACAAAAGAGTTGTTAATATAAAAGTGTAAATAATTTCAGCTTTTTATCCCAAAATTATATAACACTTTCCAAAAACTATATAACACATTAAGGTGGTAAAGCCAGTAAATTTGTGCTATTAAATGGAAAAAAGATGGCAACAACTATAAAAACCCAGAATTTCCCGGTAACGGGGATGACATGTGCCGGTTGTGCAGTAAGTGTACAGAGTATGATTGCGGCTCAAAATGGTGTTCAGCAGGCTGAGGTAAATTATGCCAGTCAATCTGTTAAGATAAGCTTTAATCCAGTAACTGTAAAGCCACAGGATTTTAAAAATGCTTTACAGGGTATTGGTTATGATATGATTATAGATGAAGAAAACGCACAAGAAAAGCAAGAAGAGTTGCAACAACAAGCTTACCAGGCTTTGAAAAGTAATTTTATGTGGGCAGCGATATTAACCACGCCAGTAGTGTTGATAGGGATGTTTTGGATGGATATGCCTTATGCCAATGAGCTGATGCTATTGTTAACAACACCTGTTTTATTTTTTTACGGACGTAGCTTTTTCATCAATGCTTATAATCAGGCTAAACATGGCAAAGCTAATATGGATTCTTTGGTGGCTTTAAGTACTGGTATCGCTTATATTTTTAGTGTGTTTAATACTTTTAATCCACATTTCTGGCATCAAAGAGGTTTGCATCCACATGTTTATTATGAGGCCGCAGCGGTGGTAATTGTTTTTATCATGCTTGGTAAGTTGTTAGAAGGTAGGGCAAAATCTAGCACTTCTACAGCCATCAAAAAGCTGATAGGCTTACAACCTAAAACAGTCATACGTTTAGGGGCTAGTGGCGAGGAAGAAGTTCCGATTAGTCAGGTACAGGTTGGAGATTTAATTTTGATAAAACCGGGTGAGAAGATACCTGTAGACGGCAGAGTAGCAGAAGGCAACTCTTTTGTAGACGAGAGCATGATTAGTGGCGAGCCTATCGCTGTAGTTAAAGAGGCTGGTGATAGCGTTTTTGCAGGAACCATTAATCAAAAGGGTAGCTTTAAGTTTACAGCAGAAAAGGTAGGTCAAGATACCTTATTGGCACAAATTATTAAGCTGGTGCAAGATGCTCAAGGTTCTAGAGCACCTGTACAAAAGTTGGTAGATAAAATTGCCGGAATATTTGTACCGGTGGTGATGCTGATAGCCTTATTAACTTTTGCTATTTGGATGCTTTTTGGTGGCGAGCATGCCTTTACCCATAGCTTAATGGCTATGGTTACGGTATTGGTTATTGCTTGTCCTTGTGCTTTAGGTCTAGCCACACCAACCGCTATCATGGTGGGGATTGGTAAAGGAGCCGAGCAGGGTATCCTCATCAAAGATGCCGAGGCCTTAGAAGCCGGACATCTAGTAAATGCTATTATTTTAGATAAAACTGGTACTATCACGGCTGGGCATCCACAAGTGCAGCACCTGTATTGGACAAAAGCAGCTTCAGCTCATGCAGAACGTTATGAAGCCGTTTTATTAGCTATAGAGCAGCAGTCTGAACATCCTTTGGCAGAAGCTATCATCAAATACTTAAAACAAAAAACTTTGCCAACAGTACAGGTAAGCCAGTTTAACAGCTTAACAGGGTTAGGGGTAGAGGCGGTTTTTGAGGATGAAACTTATATAGCCGCTAGTCATCAAATATTAAAAAGGCAAAATTTAGTTTTAGATAAAGATTTACAACAGCAGCTTGCATCATGGAAAGAAGAAGCATATACACTGGTTTATTTTGCAAATAGTAAAGAAGTTTTAGCTGTGGTGGCTATAGCCGATGAGCTGAAAGCAGGTTCTAAAGAAGCTATACAACAATTACAAAAGCAGGGTATTGCGGTGTATATGCTTACCGGAGATCATGAACAAACCGCTAAAGCAGTAGCTAAGCAAACAGGTATCATACATTACCAAGCTGATGTTTTACCTGCCGATAAGGCGGCCTTTGTAGAGAAGTTACAGAGAGAAGGAAAAGTGGTGGCCATGATAGGTGATGGGATTAACGATAGCCATGCTTTAGCGCAAGCCAATGTATCTATCGCCATGGGTAAAGGTTCTGATATTGCCATAGATGTAGCTAAAATTACTTTGGTATCCTCAGATTTAAGATTGGTACCTAAGGCTTTACAGTTATCCTCACAAACCGTAAGAACTATCAGGCAGAATTTATTTTGGGCCTTTATTTATAATTTGGTGGGTATACCGCTTGCCGCAGGAATTTTATATCCCTTTAATGGATTTTTATTAAACCCGATGCTGGCTGGGGCAGCTATGGCTTTAAGCTCAGTATCGGTAGTGACAAACAGTTTACGCTTAAAATTTTTAACATCATAAATACAAAAACATGGAAACTATAAAATTTAAAACCAATATTAAATGTGGTGGATGTATTGCTACTGTAACGCCAGCTTTAAACGCCTTGGCAGGAGTACATAAATGGGAAGTAGATACCGCTAATGCGGATAAAATACTGACGGTAGAAGCAGAGGGCCTGAGCGCTCAGGAAGTTGCAGAGACAATAAAAAAGGCTGGTTTTACAGCAGAACAAGTTTAAGTTTAGATTTATACAAGTATTGATGCAATAATGTTGCATTAATAGTGTGTTGATATTATATTTGCTTTAAAATAGAAGTAGATATGAATAAGAAGTTGCCCGTTACAGTTTTAAGTGGTTTTCTTGGTAGTGGGAAAACCACTTTACTGAACCATATTTTACACAACAAAGAAGATTTAAAAGTCGCGGTGATTGTGAATGATATGAGTGAAGTAAATGTTGATGCCCGTTTGGTTAAAAACGAAGCTACCCTTTCTAGAACAGAAGAGAAATTGGTGGAGATGAGTAATGGCTGTATTTGCTGCACCTTACGAGAGGATTTGATGATAGAGGTAGAAAAACTAGCTAGCGAGGGTAAGTTTGATTACCTTTTGATAGAAAGTACAGGTATTTCTGAGCCTATACCCGTAGCGCAAACTTTTGCTTTTAAGGATGAGGAAAAAGGGATAGATCTTTCACGTTTCAGTTATATAGATCAAATGATTACGGTGGTAGATGCCTATAATTTTTATAAAGATTTTGGAACATCAGAACTTTTAAAGGATAGGCAGCTAACCGATATGGAAGACGATAATCGCACTATTGTAAACTTATTAACCGATCAAATTGAGTTTGCTAATACCATCATCCTAAATAAAATAGATTTGGTGCAGCCTGGAGATGTAAAACTCTTAAAAGCTTTAATCAACAAACTTAACCCCGAAGCAAGGATTTTAGAGACTGTATTTTCTAAAGTTAATCTTCATGATATTCTTTTTACTCATCAGTTTGATTTCGAGAAGGCCTCCTTATCTGCCGGATGGCAAAAAGAATTAGAAAATGAGCATATCCCAGAAACGGAAGAATATGGTATCAGTTCTTTTGTTTTTAGAGATCAAAGACCTTTTCATCCAGAACGATGGATGGCTTATCTGCAACAAGAATTTCCACATAATATCATCAGGTCTAAAGGTTTATTTTGGATGGCTGATAAACCTGATGAAGCTTATAATTTCTCTCAAGCAGGTGGTTCTTCTCGTTTAGAAAGTGCTGGAGTTTGGTGGGTTAGTATGCCATTTGCAGAACGTATCCAATATTCAGACTACATAGAAAACAAAGACTATATAGAAAATAAGTGGGATAAAAGATTTGGAGACCGTTTAAATGAGTTGGTTTTTATTGGACAGGATATGGATAAAGAACAAATTTTAAAAGACTTGGAAGCCTGCTTAACTACAGATCAAGAATTGGCGGATTTTCAGCTTTAAGCTAGTAAAAGCATTTTTGTTATACTGAGTAGGGGTTGAAGTTTATTTTGCCTTTGTTCAGTATATATTTTACCCATTCTGAGAAAATATTGACATCATTTTAAAAATTAATAACGTTTTAAGCGTTATTTTAAAATAAAAACGTTGATAGGATAACTTACCTACCAACGTTTTACCACCATCTAAAAAAAATTAGTTTACTAAAGAACCCAGTAACCACTCTTTCTTTAGTTTGTTTTTTAATATCTTATTTTGGGTTTCAATCAGTTTTTCTTGTGCTTCTATCAGTTTACTTTCGCGGGCATTAATTAAAAACAAAGAGCTGTCTCCAAATCTAAACCTCATTTCTTCACCATCAAGTAGTTTTTGGTTGGCTACTAAAGCTTCTTTAAGGGTGCGTAATTGATTTTGTAAGGTACTGTATTCAGCTAAGTTCTGACTCAGTTTTACGTTTAAATCATTACGTACCAAATCTTGTTCTAGCTCGGTATTCCTAATTTTAATTTTAGCTTCTGCTAATTCTCCTCTAGCGGCAGAAAAAGTGAGGGGCATAGCTATCTGGAAGCTAACCTTATTATTCTGCTCCCAATATCTTCTGTTTACATTTCTTAGAAATTGCGTATCGCTATTAAGTAAGCCCACTTGTAAATCTATAGTAGGTCTTAAACTTTCTGCTTTTAAGCGTCTCTCTATTTGTAAATCACGTAGCTTAAAATCATAACTTAAAAGTTTAGGGTTATTGGCAATGTTCAACTCGGCACTTTCTGGTAAAGTAATGTTAGCTTCTTGTGGCAAAGCGTTTAACTTCTCTATATCTACTGGACTATTATCTTCTAACCATAAAAAAGAGGCTAAAAGGTATTTGGCTACCTGTAAATCTAAAGTAGCTTGTTGGTATTGTACTTCGCGTTGTTGTACCTGAGTTAAAGCCTCCACGGTATCAATAGCTGGCCTGTCTCCACCCCTAAATCCTTCTTTTACAGCCTCAAACCTGATGTTACTCAATTCTAGTGCTTTGCGATAGACTTCGGCAATTTTATATTGATTTTGCCAGCCTAAATAAGCCTCACCAGCGTTCAGAATTAAATCATTGATGATTAATACCTGTTCGTTTTCACTAGCTTCGGTAAAAATACGGGCCTGTTTTAAAGCAGCTCTTCTTTTATCCATCAATAAACCTTTTCCTAAAGAGAAATTTAGCCCAACGGTACTTAAACCCTCGGTAGGTAATTTATTTTCTGGATTTAAATAAGCACCTTCTGCAGTGGCGTAATTACCTTTAAGTTCTACACCATACCAAAGAGGTATTTTAACCTCGGGCGTTACAAATTGGTAATATTCTGTACCATCAAAGGCCTTTCTATCATAATCTAAAGATAGTTTTGGGTCAAAACCGCCCCAGGCTTGTTGCATGCGGGCTTTAGCTAATCTGCCAACCAAATTAGCCTGCTTCGCTACAGGATGGTAAGATCTGATAATTTCTTTAAAAGCTTCCCATTTAAGGGTGTCTGTAGGCTGTTGTTGTGCAAAAGCAGGCAGCAAAAGTGCTATCAGAATTATAGAAACTAATAACCTTTTCATTTTTTATCGCTTTTTTCTGTACCCTTATTTTCTGTTGAATTTGCAACATAGTACTCAGGTGGGAAGCCATTTAACTGACGCCATAGTTCGTAAATAACAGGTACATCTTTTAGCAGGGCTATACCTTTAGCTCCGGTACCGTAACTTAATTGTGGTGGCCATGGTTTATCATTTCTATCGGGTTTAACCCAAGCTCTAAATTTACCATTAATACTAATAGAAGGGTCTACAGCGGCTATTACACCACCAAAAGTTCCGTAAGAAGTATTTGGCCAGCCAGAGAATACAATAGCCGGAAAACCATCAAATTGTAAGCGTACTTTTTGTCCTTTATTGATCAGCGGTAAATCTAATGGGTCTACAAAAATCTCAACTGCAACATCAAAATTAATAGGTACAATTTCTAACAGTGGGTCGCCTTCTTTAACGGTTTCGCCAATACCAGCTTTAGTGGTTCTAATTACCTGACCAGATTGAGGGGCTGTAATTACGTAAAATCCTCTTCTGATTTCATAGTTAGAAAGTTGGTTTTTAAGTTTAGCCACTTCACTTTGTGTGGTAGCCATCTCTGATAGGGTAGATAACCTATCTCCATTGGTTTTTAATACTTTCTCTTGATATTCTTGTTCAACAGCATTTTGTTCAAGACGGATGATCAGTAACTCGTTCCTACTATTGTAGAATTTATTTTCTGCGCCCATTTTTTTAGAAAGCGCATCCTGATAAGCCTGCTGTCTTTGTTCGTATTCGGTTAAAGATTTTAAACCAGCATCATACAATTGTTTTTGCCTTTTTAGCTGTTCTTCGGCAATTCTTAGCTGGTTCTCAGCTGCAACATAGCTGATACTGTCTGACTGTACTATTAAAGTATATTGCTTTAATTTATTGGCAACTTGACTAAGTTTTAAAACTCTTGCTCTTTCTATGGCTATTGCTTGGTCGCCCGTTAGTTTAGCTTTATCTTTATAGAAATCTATAGATGCAGATTTAGCTTTAATCTGTTCATCTACTCGTATCAATTGAGATGGGTCTAAGTATTCTTCCTTAACCTCGGTAATATATAATAGAGTGTCTCCTTTTTTTACAATGTCTCCATCTTTAACGTACCAATTTTCAATTCTTCCAGCAATAATACTATTGATTTGTTGCGGTCTTTGTTTTGGATTAAGGGTAGACACTATACCGGTGGGTTGTATGTTTTGTGTCCACGGTAAACATAATACTATAACCACACCTATTAACGTAAAAGTAAACCATTTTTTTCTTCTTGATTTACCATCACGCTCACGCATAATCTTTCCGAAAGATTGATATTTTATGAAATGGTCTGAAGGAATCTTGCTATCTAAAAACATAATTAAAACATTAATTTTCTACTAACTGGCCATTTTCTAAATAAATTGTTCTGCTACACTGGCTGGTAAAAGCTTCATCATTGCTTATCGCAATTAGTGTGAAATCATGTTTAGGGTTGGTTAAATGATTGATGACTTGTTGCCTGATTTGTGGCTCAATGCCATTCCAATTATCTTCTACCAAAATAAGTGATGGTTTAGTTATCAGACATCTTGCTAATAATATTTTCTGGATAATATTGAAAGGAAGTTTCTTGCCTTGTGGGTCTACATGGGTTTCATAACCTTGTTGTTGTTTACTGATATAATCATCTAACCCAACTATTTTACACACCAAATCAACATCTTGAAAACTGATTTCGGTATTACCTAATGTAATATTGTCTAATATAGAACCACTAAACACATCTTCATCTCCTAGTAATGAGGATACATGCCTGTTTAGCCTTTTAGTATCAATCATTTTTAAGGGTGTATTATTGTATAAAATATTTCCTTTAAAATCTTGATAAATACCTGATAAAATTCGTAAAAGCGTAGATTTTCCTGAACCTTCTGAACCTAGGATGCACACTTTTTCTCCGGCCTTAATTTGTAGATTGAGATTTTTTAATGTTAAAGGTTCGCCTGGATAAGAAAAATCTAAAGAAGCTATTTTAATGCTTAAGCCAGCTGTAGGGATAAATGCTAAACTTTGCTCAGGGCTTCCTTCATCATCTTGTGGTTTTTCCAGAACTTTATTAAGTTTTTCTAATGCTGTAAGTACATCGTATACAACTTCGAGACTTAAAATCATCTTCTCAATAGAACTTAATATGGTGATGATTACAATCTCTGCAGCAATAAACTGTCCTAAGTTTATTTGTTGCTGTATAAATAAATAAGAACCTAAAATAAGCATTGCAGCAGTTGTAACAACTTTAAAGCCTATCAAAATTCTGTATTGAAAAAGTAAAACAGAAAAATGTTGATCTCTGGAAGTTAAATAACCATTTACCAATTTATCTGTTCTTTTAAGATGTAATTCGTGGTGCCTGTTTAATTTAAAAGGTTTTACAGCTCTTGAAATTTCTTCTAACCAATGTGCTACATCATATTTATAGTCTGATTCTTTCATGCTGGTTACAAAGCCCTTATCAGACGAAAAATAGAATATAAGTATTACCAAGGTGAAGATGGTTACTGCAAAAATGATAAATACAGGATGATAAAAGCATAATAAAATAAGCCCAAAAAGTATTTGAATACTAGCAGCCGGGAAATCTAATAAGAGCTTAGAAAATCCTTTCTGCAAATTTCCAGTATCAAAAAAACGATTGACCAATTCTGGTAAGTAATAAGAGTCTACACTTAAAAGATTGAGTTTTGGAATACGATAAGCATAGGCAAAAGTTAAACGGGTAAAAATTTTCTGTTGTAAACGCTCTGTGATACGCATTTGAGCAATTTGCAAAATACCTGTTAGTAATACACCAGTGATAACTACACCAATCAAAACAATGAGTGAGGTACTTACAGTTCCACCAAAAAGCAAATTTACAATAGCTTGTATGCCTAAGGGTAAGGAAAGTAGGATAAAACCATTGATAATGGCATAAAAATATACACTGCTAATTTCTCTTTTTTCTAAATTAACCAGTTGATTAAATCTTTTTATTGCATTTCTTATAGAATAGTTTTCAGCATTCGCCATATATGATATTTCGCTTCTTTAATTTATTAACATAGGTAGCTTTTTGCTACACCACTGTCATAACGTTTATTTTGGATTGAAGTTTAGCTTTATATTACTTTTTGTTTGCAACCTAGTATTTTTTTATTTAGCTATCCTAATTTCTTGTAAATTTTAATGTTATTCTAATCTTTTGCTTTTTTTATTTACCTAATGGGGTAATTTTCTATTTTTGATAACTAGTTTTTAAAATTTATGGCAGGCAACTTACGCTGCACTGCCATAACAACATTTATTTTGGGGATGAAGTTTAACCAAACATTGCTTTTTATTTGTAATCGGGTGTTTTTATCTAGCCAAGCTAATTTTTTGTTTATATTTTAATGTTTTTATCAATTTAATATTATTTATAATCATTAAACCTCATAGGTTTTTGCCTTTTACAAAAAGCTCTCGCTTTTGTATTTTATTAAGGCAGGCAGCTTACGCTGCACTGCCATAACAACATTTATTTGGGGATAAAATTTAAACTAATACTACTTTTTATATGCAGTTTAGTATTTTTTTCTTTAGCCAGGTTAATCTCTTCTCTTATTTTCTTTAAAGCATTTTCTAGTTCTGCTATTCTTTTAAGCTCATCAGCTGGAATAGATTTTTGACCTTCATGCTTAATTAAAGCTTGCCTATTGTGGTATTCTAGTTTGGCATTGTAAAGTGTAGAAAGTAAATGAGCCGCATCTTCTGCACTAAAAGTCCAATCTATAAAAGAATATTGTTTCTCTTCCATGTTCATTTTTATTTGATTTACCTTACAAACATAAAACCTGTTTTCTATATATTATTATTTATATTTGATATGAAATACATAATAATTTTTTATGAATTATACCCTACATCAATTACAAGTTTTTTTAAAAATTGTTGAAACAAAAAGTATCACTAAAGCCGCTCAAGAGCTTTTCTTAACACAGCCTGCTGTGTCTATTCAGTTTAAAAATTTTCAAGACCAATTTGATATTGCTCTTACCGAAGTGGTTGGTAAACAAGTATATATCACTGACTTTGGTTTCGAGATAGCCCGCATGGCGCAAAAAATATTAGATGAAATAAACGCTATTAATTATAAAACGCAGGCATACAAAGGCATTTTATCTGGCAGGTTAAAAATTGCTGTCGTGTCTACAGGGAAATATATTATGCCCTACTTTTTAACAGATTTTTTAAAAAAACACCATGGTATAGACTTAACGATGGACGTAACCAACAAGTCTAAAGTGTTAGAAAGTTTAGAAAACAACGAGGTAGATTTTGCTTTGGTATCTGTATTACCACAAAGGTTGGCTGTAAATGAAGAAGTACTTTTAGAGGATAATTTATACCTATTGGGTAATAAAGAGCATCAATATAATGATGGGCCTTATAACAAAAGTATTTTTAATGAGATACAACTGATATACCGGGAAGCAGGTTCTGGTACCAGATTTATTATGGAAAGCTTCTTTGAAAAGAGTAAAGTTAATATCAGAAAAAAGCTAGAACTTACTTCAAACGAAGCTGTTAAACAAGCGGTTATTGCAGGCTTGGGTTTTTCTGTAATGCCTTTAATAGGTGTACATAATGAGGTAATGCTCAAGGATTTGAATATCATACCGGTTGCGGGTTTACCTATAAAAACCAAATGGCGAATGATTTGGCTAAAATCTAAAAACCTATCGCCTGTAGCAGAAACTTTTTTAGATTATACCAGAGAGCATAAAAAGGAAATACAAGACAAAAGCTTTAGTTGGGTTAAAGAATTGACTTTAGAATAAGCCACTTGATAAAAATTATTATTTTCGCCTTTTAATCAAATATACATGAGGTCTAAATATTTTCTAAGCTTAATTCTCACACTATCTACTTGTGTTTTATATAAGCCAGTAGTTGCACAAACAGAGGTAGACGAACGCTCTATGCAATTTAAAGGTCTTAAATTTTCATCTAAAGATTCTTTATTCTTTATTAATTTTAGATTTAGAATGCAAAATAGAATGGGTTTTACTACCGAATCTGCCAATAATTTAGGTATCAGTGAGTGGGATGCTCGTGTAAGGAGATTAAGGCTAAGAGGAGATGGTTATATACTAGGAGAAAAATTAGCTTACAGTGTACAGCTATCATTTTCGCGTGGAGATCAAGATGCTGACAATACAGGCGTGGCCAATATTGTTCGTGATGCTGTTATTTTCTATCACTTTACGGATAATTTTTATGTGGCCTTTGGGCAAAATAAATTACCAGGAAACAGACAACGTGTAAACTCATCTGGGCAATTACAATTTGCAGAACGTTCTATTGTTAACGGTGCCTTAACTATCGATAGAGATTTTGGTTTAAAAGCCTACTATACCAATAAATTAGGAGATGTAGTTTATCAGTTAAAAGGAGCAATTTCTACTGGCGAGGGTCGCTCTGTAAATACTACAGATAAAGGTCTAGCCTATACTGGTAGGGTAGAATTTTTGCCTTTTGGGAGTTTTACAAATGATGGTGATTACTCTGAAGGAGACTTAGAAAGGGAGCAAAAACCAAAATTAAGTATTGCCGGTGGATACTCTTATAATAAAGCTACCACCAATACCGGAGGGCAATTAGGTAAAGATTTATTTGCACCTGTAGATATGAAAACTTTAATGCTTGATGCTATTTTTAAATATAATGGATGGGCGTATGCTGCAGAGTTTATTAAAAGAGATGTAAATAATCCTTTAACTTACAATAGCGATGGCGCTTTAAGCTACGCTTATGAAGGCTATGGCTTAAACAATCAGTTCTCTTATATCTTTAAAAATAATGTAGAAACAGCATTTAGATATTCATATTTAACACCATCAAATAGATTGGCCAATTTTGAAGATACCCGTGAGGTATATGAATTAGGCTTAACTAAGTATTTAAGAGCACACAAAGTAAAAGCACAGCTTAATTTAAGCTATAATGTTGGTAACCAAAATCATAGTCTAAACTATGATAAAAATTATTGGGGTGCCATGTTTCAGATAGAATTAGGCATATAAAAAATATCGATTTATCTTATTAAACTATAGTTAAACCCGCCCATAAAGCGGGTTTTATGTTTATATAGCTATGTTATATCATTTAAATCCTGTTAAAATATCCTTAAAATCTCTAAAGTGATTTTAGACACAAAAATTATATTTTAAATCACTTTTTTTAATCCTCTAGGTCATTCTTTAGCTATAGGGGCCACCATACCTTTGAATTATAAATCAATAATTCAATTTTATGAAACCTTACATTCACAACATCACCAAAACAGCTTACATGGCATGTGTAATGTTGTTCACGTTTATTTATCTACCTGCTGTATCAGCCCAAACTGCTTATAAGGTAAGTACAGGTTCGCAAATTAAGGTTATCGGAACATCTAATATACATGACTGGGATATGACTGCCATAAATTTTATTTGTGATGCAAACTTTACTGTTAAGGGTACAGATGTACAAGATGTTTCTGCTTTAAGTTTTGTGCTTCCTGTGAAGAACTTAAAAGGTAAAGAAGATTTGTTAAACAGTAGAGCACATAAAGCACTTAAAGAAGAACAATTTGATAAAATAGCTTTCAAATTGATAGATGCAACTGTAATTCCACAACAAAATATCATCAAAGCAACAGGAAACTTAACCATTTCTGGAGTAACCAAAAAAGTGCTTATACAAACCACTTATACAGTAGGTGCAGATGAAAGCATCACTTGTAGAGGTTCTAAAACTATTAAAATGAGCGAGTTTAACATTAAGGCGCCATCATTTATGATGGGAGCACTAAAAGTTGCCGATGACGTAACAATCGATATTCTTTTAAAACTTAGAAAATAAACACAATTATTCATTGTTCCACAATCATTCAATCATAATAATCATGAAAACTAAATTACTTTCAAACCTAAAATTTGGTGCAGCAGCTTTACTAGCTGTAGCAGCAAGCAATACTTTTGCTCAAGAAACAGAAGTTGCAAATCTTCGTCCTTATGATAAATCAGGTATTAACGTATTTGAAGCTCCAAAAGAAAACGATGCGGTTTTTAATAAACTAAAAGTAAGATTTGGTGCAGGCTTTACCCAATCTTTCCAAGGCTTAAAACATGAGAATACTGCTGGTGGATTATATAAAATTACTCCAGGATTTAATACCGCTAATGCGAACCTTTATATGGATGTTCAATTAGCAGATGGTATCAGGTTAAACCTAACCAGTTATTTATCAGCAAGACACCATAACGAAACCTGGGTAAAAGGTGGTTACATCCAATTTGATAAGCTACCGTTTAAAGGTCAGTTTTGGTCTGATTTGATGAAAAATACAACTATTAAAGTTGGTCACATGGAAATCAATTACGGAGATCAACACTTCCGCAGATCAGATGGTGGACATACTTTATACAACCCATTTGCAGAAAACTATATTGTTGACGCTTTTACAACAGAAATTGGTGGCGAGATTTTATACAGAAAAGGAGATTTCTTTGGACAAGTGGCAGTTACCAATGGTATGATTAAAGGTAATATTGATAGTTTAATTGCTACTCCGCAAGATAAAAACATCCACAAATCTCCAGCTATTTATTTAAAAGCGGGTTTTGATAAACAATTAAATGATGATTTGAGATTACGTTTAGCAGCTTCTTATTATACCAACAAAAGCTCTGGTGGCCAAACCCTTTATGCCGGAGACCGTACAGGTTCAAACTACTTTATGGTGATGGAAAAATTAGGAAGCACAGCAACCGCACAATTTACATCAGGTCGTTTAAACCCAGGTTTCAGCAAAAAGGTAGATGCTTTACAATTAAATGGTTTTGTTAAAGCTAAAGGTTTAGAATTATTCGGAACCTATGAAGCAGCACAAGGTCGTACTAAAACAGAAGTTGATGAAAGAAAATTATCTCAATACGCTTTAGATGTTATTTACAGATTTGGAAACAAAGAAAATTTATTTGTAGGAACCAGATATAATGTGGTAACAGCAAAATTGGCAAACGTGGCAGCAGCAGGTACAGCTCCGGCAATTGTTTATAATGATGATGTTGAAGTTAACAGGATAGCATTTGGTGCAGGTTGGTTCTTAACAGATAATATCTTATTAAAAGGAGAGTATGTTAAACAACAATACAAAAAATTCCCTACAGCAGATTATCGTAATGGTGGCGAGTTTAGCGGATATATTATACAAGCAGTAGTTGGTTTCTAAGTTTGGATTATAATAGGTGAGTAAAGGGCTTCGGGTATTAGTTTGAAAAAATTATTTATCCGAATGCCCTTTTTAGATATAATACGATGAAACTTTTGAAGCTTTTTATATTTACAGTTTGGTTGCTGATTACTGCTTTTGAAGAAAAAGAACTTGCCAGTAAATGGGTGATTTATAAAACCTGTTCTTTAAAAGTAAATGGTAGCACCAATGTAAATAAATTCAATTGCGTTATCAACAACTATTACAAACCTGATACCTTATCTTTTGTACAAAATAACCAGCAAGACCCTGTGAAAATGATGGGAGCCATGAAACTAGATATCAATAGTTTTGATTGCCATAACCCCATGATGACCGCCGATTTAAGAAAGACACTAAAAGCTAAGCAATTTCCAAATCTTATTATCAAATTTATAAACCTTAGTAAATACCCGCAGTTAAAAGGACAACATATAACAGGCTGGGTACAGATAGATTTGGCTGGTGTAAGTAAAAAATTTCAGGTAGCTTACCAACTCATTCCGTCAGGAACAAATACTTTACAATTAAAAGGCTTAAAACAAATCAAGTTCTCTGATTTTAATATAGAACCACCAAGAAAAATAGGTGGGATGATCACAACTGAAGATAAATTAGATATAGAGTTTAATCTTCATATAAAAACAATAAATGCCCTGTAAATAGAAATTTATTAATATAAAAGTTATGAAAAAAGTTTTACTATCTGGTTTAGGCGCTGGTTTAATCCTGTTCTTAATAAGTTATTTTGGACTCATGTTAGGAATAAGATATTTTCCAGAGTTATTTGTAGAATACAATAATCCTTTATTCAATTCTGATGGTAGTAGAGATTTACTATTTTTCATGCACCCCTTTATCATGAGCTTTGCATTATCATGGTTTTGGGCCCGTTTTAAAAAGCTATTTCAAGGCACCATCTTTTTAAGAGGTTTAGAGTTTGGTTTTGTATATGCCATAGTAGCTTTACTACCCGTAATGTGGATAACCTTTAGCTCTTTGGATATTACTTTTTTAATGATATCAAGTTGGTTCTTATACGGTTTTCTGCAATCTGTTATAGCAGGATTACTATTTGCTAAAATAAATCCTTAAGCAATTAGGTGTAGGATTTCATCTAAAGGTTGGTCTATTTCTATTTTAATACCATTTACTCCGGCAGCATCCGCAGCTTCAACATCTGTTACCTTATCACCAATAAAATAGCATAAAGAAGGTTCTAGATGGTGCTCTTGTATCCCCTTTAATAACATACCTGGCTTAGGTTTACGGCAATCGCATTCGCCTGTAAAATTAGGATGATGTGGGCAATAGTATACTGCTGTAATTTTTATACCGTGTTTAAGATATTCCTTTTTCAGATGATCATGCATTTCATTAAGTGTATCAACAGTATACCACCCTTTAGCCAATCCACCTTGGTTGGTAGCTATCATCAATAAATAACCCCTGTCTTGCAATTCTTTTAAAGGCTTAAAATTATGTTCATGTACATGAAAATCTTCAAGTTTACAAACATAGTCTCCAAGTTCGCGGTTTAAAACACCATCACGATCAAGAAATATAGCCTTATTTTTTTGCATCATTTATTACGATTATTTTTTGCGAAGGTATAAATTTATCAATAGCTTAAAAAGTACAATTTAAGAGCTAATTTTTGGAGTTTAAAAACAGACTAAAAATCAGAGTTTTTTTAGCTTTTCTTAAGAAATGTGCGTTTTAAGATGATGTAAGCTATGTTTGATGATTTAAGAAGATTATAAAATTAAAGCTTTAAATTGAAGTATTTGTAATTTATATACTGTAGTATTGTTAATAAATTAAATAAATGGCTTTCATAGCGGTTTTTTATTATGAAAATTATAAAAATATTAGCAATGTACTATTTGGCTGAAAAAATTCGTATTTTCGGTTCCAAACCGAAACTATAATTTATATTAATGAATCAATCTGATCAATCTCAGCAGGGCTTATACGATCCGAAATTTGAACATGACGCATGTGGGACAGGATTTATTACCAATATCAACGGTAAAAAATCGCACCAAATTATTCAGAATGCTTTAACTATTCTGGAAAATATGGAACATAGGGGAGCTTGTGGCTGTGATCCTGATTCTGGAGATGGTGCTGGAATTTTAATGCAGATTCCACATGAGTTTTTTCTGGAGGAGTGTAATGAATTAGAAATTGACTTGAAAGAGCCAGGTCAATATGGTGTGGGTATGATGTTCTTACCGAAGGACTCATTAGCGAAGAAGGCAATCCGTAAGATTATTATGGATTGTGCGGCGCATCTTCATATTCCTATTTTAGGATTTAGAAAAGTGCCGGTAAATTCTTCTGTTATAGGAGAAACAGCAAGAGCTGTAGAACCTCAGGTAAAACAGCTTTTTGTAGCCAAGCCAGAGCATGTACAAGACAATGATGAATTTGAACGTAAATTGTACGTTTTAAGAAGATTAATTACCAGAACGGTTAATGAAGAGGTAAAAACAAACGCAGATCAGTTTTACTTTACTTCATTCTCTTCAAGAGTTATTGTTTACAAAGGACAATTAACCACTTATCAGGTTCGTCAGTATTATGCTGATTTACAAGACGAGCGTTTCATCTCCGCATTTGGTATGGTTCACTCTCGTTTCTCAACCAATACTTTTCCTTCATGGAAATTGGCTCAACCATTCAGATTCATTTCTCATAATGGAGAGATCAATACCTTAACAGGAAACTTAAACTGGTTTTATTCTGGTGTAAGATCTTTAGTATCACCTTATTTTACACAGGAAGAGATGGAAATTCTTTTACCTGTTATAGATAATAACCAATCAGACTCGGCTTGCTTAGATAATATCGTTGAGGTATTAACACATTCTGGCAGATCATTACCGCATGTGATGATGATGTTGGTACCAGAAGCTTGGGATGGTAATGAAGCCATGGATCCATTAAAGAAAGCGTTTTATGAGTATCACGCTACGCTGATGGAGCCTTGGGATGGTCCGGCTGCATTAACTTTTACTGATGGTAAAAAATTAATAGGTTCTATTTTAGATAGAAACGGCTTACGTCCGCTACGTTATGTCATTACTTCTGATGGTACTGCTATTGTAGCTTCAGAAGCTGGTGTATTAACAATAGATGAGAGCACAGTACTTAGAAAAGGTAGATTACAGCCAGGTAAAATGTTCTTAATTGATATTGAGGACGGAAAAATTATTACCGATGAGGAGATAAAAGCGCAAATAGCTGGCAGACAGCCTTATGGAAGATGGTTAGAGAACTACAAAATCAGGATGGAAGAACTTCCAGAGCCTCGTGTTTCTTTCACCAACCTTACCAAAGAATCTGTTTACCGTTACCAAAAAGTATTTGGCTATAGTCGTGAGGATGTGGAAACCATTATCAAGCCTATGGCTTTAGATGGTAAAGAGCCTGTAGGTTCTATGGGTACTGATGTTCCTTTAGCGATCTTATCAGACAGACCACAACATTTATCAAGCTATTTCAAACAATTCTTTGCGCAGGTTACCAATCCGCCAATAGATCCTATTCGCGAGCGTTTGGTGATGAGTTTGGCAACTTTCATTGGAAACAATGGAAACATCTTGGATGAAGATAAAATGCATTGCCACTGTGTTACTTTAAAGCATCCGATTTTAAGTGATAAAGAATTAGAGAAACTTAGAAGTATTGATACAGGTTTGTTTAATGCTAAAACCTTACAAACTTATTTCAAAGCAGATCATGCTCCTGGAGCTTTAGAAAGAGGCTTAGAGCGTTTATGCCGCTATGCAGAAGATGCCGTTAACGATGGTTTTGAAGTATTAATTTTATCTGATAGAGCTATAGACTCTGAGCATGCTGCTATTCCTTCTTTACTAGCTGTTTCGGCTGTTCATCACCACTTGATTAAAAAAGGTTTACGTGGTGCTGTAGGTTTAGTTGTAGAGGCTGGTGATGTTTGGGAAGTTCATCATTTTGCTTGTTTATTAGCATTTGGTGCAACCGCTATTAATCCATATTTAGCTTTAGCATCTATCCATACTTTAAGAGAAGATGGTAAGTTAGAAACTACCTTAGATGATAAAAAATTAGTTTACAACTATATTAAAGCGGTTTGTGATGGCTTATTAAAGATATTCTCTAAAATGGGTATCTCTACCTTACAATCTTATCATGGTTCTCAAATTTTTGAGATTTTAGGTATCAACAAAGAAGTTGTAGAGAAATATTTTACAGGCGGTATTACCAGAATTGAAGGTTTAGGTTTAGATGAAATTGCTAGAGAAGCATTAAGTAAACACATCAGCGGCTTTAAGGGCGAAGATGCTGACCATCATTTGTTACCAGAAGGTGGTATTTACCAATGGAAGAGAAGAGGAGAGGCTCACTTATTTAATCCAGAAACAGTTCACTTATTACAATACGCCACGCGTACAAACGATTACGAAGTTTACAAAAAATACGCAAAAGCAATTAATAACCAGGCAGAGCGTATGTATACGCTACGTGGTTTAATGGATTTCTCTCATCACAGAGAGCCAATTTCTATTGATGAAGTAGAACCAGCAGAAAATATCATGACAAGGTTTGCTACTGGTGCCATGTCTTTTGGCTCTATCTCTCACGAAGCACATAGTACTTTAGCTATTGCGATGAATAGAATTGGTGCAAAAAGTAATACCGGTGAAGGTGGTGAGGATGAGATGAGATACCAACCACTTCCAAACGGAGATTCTATGCGTTCTGCTATCAAGCAAATTGCATCAGGAAGATTTGGCGTAACCATCAACTACTTAACCAATGCTGATGAGTTACAAATTAAAATGGCTCAAGGTGCTAAACCAGGAGAAGGCGGTCAGTTACCGGGTCATAAAGTTGATGACTGGATTGCAAAAACACGTCACTCTACACCAGGAGTAGGTTTAATTTCGCCTCCACCACACCATGATATCTACTCTATCGAAGATTTAGCACAGTTGATATTCGACTTGAAAAATGCAAATAGAGCAGCTAGAGTAAACGTTAAATTAGTTTCTAAAGCAGGTGTAGGTACTATTTCTGCAGGTGTTGCCAAAGCACACGCAGATGTTATCTTAATTGCAGGTTATGACGGTGGTACCGGAGCTTCTCCTATAAGCTCTGTAAAACATGCTGGTTTACCTTGGGAACTTGGTTTAGCTGAAGCACACCAAACTTTAGTGAAGAATAAACTAAGAAGCAGGGTAGTTTTACAAGCCGACGGGCAGTTAAAAACGGGTAGAGACTTGGTTATTGCAGCTTTATTAGGTGCAGAGGAGTGGGGTGTTGCAACAGCAGCTTTAGTAGCTGGCGGTTGTATCATGATGAGGAAATGCCACTTAAATACTTGCCCTGTAGGTGTTGCAACGCAAGATCCAGAATTAAGAAAGCTGTTTAGCGGTAAGCCAGAGCATGTTGTAAATCTTTTCAGATTTATGGCAGAAGAGATGAGAGAGATTATGGCTGAACTTGGTTTTAGAACCATTAATGAAATGGTTGGACGTGTGCAGTTCTTAAAATCAAGAGATAACATTAATCACTGGAAAGCTAAGAAAGTAGATCTTTCTGCTATCTTACATCCAGTATCATTCCCTAAAGGAATGACCTTATATAACAGCGAGTCTCAAGACCATGGTATGGCAAATATTTTAGACTGGCAGTTAATCAAAGAAGCTGAACAAGCTATCAAAGATAAAACTCCGGTATTTGGCACCTTCAATGTTAAAAACACTGATCGTACCATTGGTACTATGTTATCTAACGAGATTGCTAAAGTTTACGGTTCTGCTGGTTTACCAGACAATACCATCAATTATAAGTTTAAGGGTTCTGCCGGACAAAGTTTTGGTGCTTTCGCAGCAAAAGGTATCTCTTTTGAGTTAGAAGGCGAAGCTAATGATTATGTTGGAAAAGGTTTATCAGGTGCTCAGTTAGCTATTTATCCTGCTAAAGAAAGCAAGTTTAAGCCAGAAGAGAACATGATTGTAGGTAACGTAGTATTATACGGAGCTACTTCTGGAGAGCTATTTATCAGAGGTATGGCTGGAGAGCGTTTTGCGGTACGTAACTCTGGTGCAACAGCAGTTGTTGAAGGTGTTGGAGACCATGGTTGTGAGTACATGACTGGTGGTAAAACCTTAATTATTGGTAAAACAGGAAGAAACTTTGCTGCTGGTATGAGTGGTGGTATCGCTTGGATTTATGATATTGATGGTGACTTTGTAGATAATTGTAACCGTGAAATGGTTGATTTAGATCCTTTATCTCCATCAGATGAAGAAGAAATCATCAACCTATTACGTAAACATCATCAATTAACACAAAGTACAGTTGCTAAATTTTTAATTGAAAATTGGGGCAAAGAGTCAGCTAAGTTTATCAAAGTATTCCCTCAGGAGTACAAAAAAGTATTATCGCAAAAGCAAAAATTGGAGTCGATTAGCTAAGAGTCATGGGAAAAGTTACAGGATTTAAAGAATATCAAAGAGAACTTCCAGAGAAAGTTCCTGCCCAGGATAGGGTTAAAAATTATAAAGAATTTGTTGGTATGTATAGTGATGAAAAGCTAAACCAACAATCTGCAAGATGTATGAATTGTGGTATCCCTTTTTGCCACTCGGGTTGTCCGCTAGGGAATGTTATTCCAGAGTTTAACGATGCCGTTTACAAAGCAAATTGGGAAGAAGCATATCAAATACTAAGTTCAACCAATAATTTCCCTGAATTTACAGGAAGAATTTGCCCTGCACCATGCGAATCTGCATGTGTACTAGGTATTAACAAACCTGCTGTAGCTATCGAGGAGATAGAAAAACACATCATAGAAATAGCTTATGCTAAAGGATATGTTAAACCTCATGCACCGTTAATTCGTACTGGTAAAAAAGTAGCTGTTGTAGGTTCTGGTCCGGCTGGTTTAGCCGCTGCTGCACAGTTAAACAAAGCTGGACATGAAGTTACTGTTTTTGAAAGAGACAGTCAGCCAGGTGGTTTATTAAGATACGGTATACCTGATTTTAAATTAGAGAAAACTGTAGTTGAGCGTAGGGTAGAAGTGATGAAAGAAAGTGGTATTATTTTTAAATGTAATACTGAAGTAGGTAAAGACATCAACGCAAAAGAGTTAACCAAAGAGTTTGATGCTGTTTTATTAGCAGGAGGTTCTACCATACCAAGAGATTTACCTATAAAAGGTAGAGAGCTTAAAGGTGTTTACTACGCTATGCAGTTCTTAAAACAACAAAACAAACGTGTAGGTAATGAGCCTGTAACTGAAGAAGAAATTTTAGCTACAGGTAAAGATGTAGTGGTTATTGGTGGTGGTGATACTGGTTCTGACTGTGTTGGAACATCTAACCGCCAAGGTGCTAAATCTATCTTACAATTTGAATTGATGTTTAAGCCATCAAAAGACCGTACAGATAATATGCCTTGGCCTACATACCCGATGTTGCTTAAAACCACTACTTCACACGAAGAAGGTTGTGAGCGTTATTGGGGCATCAATACTAAAGAGTTTATTGGTGATGAAAATGGTGAATTAAAAGAGCTTCGTATTGTAGATGTGGAGTGGGAAGTTGACGCTATGGGCAGACCAGTTAAATTTAAAGAAGTTGAAGGTACAGAAAGAGTTATTCCTTGCCAAAGAGTATTCTTAGCAATGGGATTTGTGAACCCTCAATACGATGGTATGTTAGAACAGTTAGGTGTTGAATTGGACGGGCGTAAAAATGTACAAGCAACAGAAGGTGTTTACAGAACCAATGTAGACAGGGTATTTACTGCAGGTGATATGAGAAGAGGACAGTCATTGGTTGTTTGGGCAATATCAGAAGGTAGAGAAGCTGCCAGAAAGATTGACCAATACTTAATGGGACACTCTAATTTAGAGAGTAAAGAAGCAGTAAATATGTTTGAAGAGGTGATGTAATTTACTTCACATTCTTACTAACTCGTTTATAATCTTTAGCATAAATAAATCATGAGCCCTGAAAGCCTAGCTTTCAGGGCTTTTTTGTACACTATGATGAATTATTAAGTATCTAGCGAGTCTAGATAACCTAAATTAAAATGTTATACTACTTTTAGATTCTCCTTATCCTAATTTGGCTTATTAGAGTGTTAACCTGTGTTGGTATACGTCAATTTGAGGGATATTTTTATTGTCCTGAAATCATGTTATTTTAATACTTTTGATGCTTAGATTAAGCATGATGAGTAATTCTAACGATTTACGTTTAAATAAAGCCATTAGCGATACCGGTTTTTGCTCTAGAAGAGAAGCCGATAAGTTGATTGAAGAGGGAAGGGTAAGCATAAACGGCAAAACTGGTGTTTTAGGTGATCGGGTAAATCATGAAGATGATGTAAGGGTAGATGGCAGGAGGATAAAGTTTAAAAATCCTGAGCAAGATATATATATCGCTTTTAATAAGCCAAGAGGTATAACTTGTACTACCGAAAGAAATGTAGAAGGTAATATCATTGATTATATCAACCATCCTAAAAGAATTTTTCCTATAGGGAGGTTAGATAAACCTTCGGAAGGTTTGATTTTCTTAACCAGCGATGGGAATATTGTGAACAAGATTTTAAGGGCGGGCAATAACCACGAAAAAGAGTATGTGGTTACTGTAAATAAACCTATTACTACAGACTTTTTAAGAAAAATGGCTGCTGGTGTACCCATATTAGGGACAATTACTCACAAATGTGTGATTAAAAAGGAAAGTGATTTTATTTTTAAAATTGTTTTGACACAAGGTTTAAATAGGCAAATTAGAAGAATGTGTGAGTACTTGGATTATGAAGTTACCCGTTTAAAGCGCATCAGAATCATGAATGTTTCTTTACAAAATATACCCTTAGGTAAATGGCGTAATTTAACAAAAGAAGAACTTGCAGAAATTATGCAAATGGTGGCACAATCAAGTAAAACAGAAGAAGCATCTGTAATAGCCAAACCTAAACAAAGTTATAAGCAATTTAAGAGTAAGAAAAATCATCAGCAAAAACGCAGTAAACCAAAGTCTTAAAATAATCAAAAAAAGCCCCGCTAATGCACAGGGCTTTTCTTATTTTTCTTGTAGTTGTAATGATTTTTTGGATACGGCAAGGTAATCATTTAAAATGTAAATTTTAAATAGCTTCTGCCTCTTCTTTCATTAAATCTCTATCAAACTTTCTGATAATCAAACGTGTGCCTCTATCGTAGCTGAAATAGTTTACAATCCAATTCATCAGGGTAACCATTTTATTTCTAAAACCTACTAAGAAAAGTAGGTGAATAAACATCCACGTTAACCAAGCAAAAAAACCTTGAAATTTCCAGTATTTTAAATCAACCACAGCTTTATTTCTTCCTATGGTAGCCATAGAACCTTTATCAAAATATTCAAAAGGTTTTGTTGGCTCGTTATTGATAATTTTGACTAAGTTTTTAGCTAACTGTTGCCCTTGTTGTATCGCAACCTGGGCTACACCAGGGTGTCCAAAAGGATATTCTTCACTTTCTATACAGGCTAAATCTCCAATAGCAAAAATGTTATTATAGCCTACAATTAAATTATTCGGTTGTACTTTAATACGACCACCTCTTACAATTTCTGCTTTGTCTAGACCAGGTATAAGAGCACCTTTTACGCCAGCACTCCATATCACTGCTTTAGTAGGTAAAATTTCGCCGTCTTTTAAAGTTACTTTATCACCATCATAAGCTGCAACAAGTTTTTCAAGCATCACGGTTACACCCATGTTTTCCAAAAATTCTTGTGCTTTGTAAGAGGCCTGTTCAGAGAATGGCGTTAATACACGTTCAGAATTTTCTATTAAAAAAATGCGCATCCTTTGTATATCCAGTTCTGGATAGTCGGCAGGTAGAACGTGGTTTTTAAGCTCGGCAAGTGCCCCAGCTGTTTCTACACCTGTGGGGCCACCACCTACAACCACAAAATTTAAAAGGGCATCTCTTCTTATCGGGTCTTCTTCTATAAGGGCTTCCTCTAAGTTTTGTAGAATTAAAGAGCGCAGGTTTAAGGCTTCAGGAACCGTTTTCATGGGCATGGCATAATGTTCTATTTCTTTTTGTCCAAAGAAATTAGTTTCTGAGCCTGTAGCTAATACCAGAAAGTCATAATCAAAATTACCAATATCTGTGCTAATGCTATTAAGCTCTGTATGGATTGCTGTAACATTAGCAACCCTAAAAGCTAAATTTTTTTGTTCGCGAAATACTTTACGAATAGGAAAAGCAATAGAATCTGGCTCTAAACCACCGGTTGCAACCTGATATAATAAAGGCTGAAATGTGTGGTAATTATGCCTGTCTAACATCAGTATGTTTACTTCTGCATGTTTTAATTTTTTTGCCAGTTGTATGCCTCCAAAGCCACCACCAATGATGATGACTTTTGGGAATTTTTTATCGCTTTTCATATTTTAATTATTAAGCTTCTTCGCCTCTAATTTTTATTTTAATGCCATTTAATTGTTCGTTAACCTTCAACTGACATGCCAATCTACTATCGGTGCCGGCATCTGGTAAAGTATCTAGCATATCTAGTTCTGCATCTTGCACATCTGCTAATTGTTCTAAACCTTCTAAAACCTGTACATGGCAGGTAGCGCATAAAGCCATACCTCCACAAGTGGCTAAAATATTGTATTCAGAAGCTTTTAAAACTTCCATTAAGTTGAGGTTAATATCCGTAGGAATTTCAATCTCTTGCTCGGTATCATCCCTATCTATAACAGTTAATTTTATCATATTTAAAAAGTATTTACACCATAAACGGTAGTGTATTTAAAAGATAATTTTTGATCTGGATAAACATATTTAAAAGCACTCTGGCACATTAAAGCAGCTTCATGGAAACCACTTAAAATTAGTTTTAGTTTACCAGGGTAGGTATTGATATCTCCAATAGCATAAATTCTTTCTACATTGGTAGAATAATCCTCGGTATTTACTGCAATAGCAGATTTTTCTATATTTAGACCCCATTGACCAATGGGGCCAAGTTTTGGACTTAAGCCAAACAAGGGAATGAGATAATCTGCATCTAGTATTCTTTCTTCTTTACTTTTGCTAAGCAGATGCACTTTTTCTAAATGAGTATCGCCATTAATTTTATGAAGATGTGATGAAAGAATTAAGTTAATTTTACCCATTTCAGCAAGTTTGAAGACTTTTTCTGCCGAGTCTGGTGCACCTCTAAAAGTATCTCCACGATGCACTAAAGTAACTTCTTGTGCAATGTTAGCCAAGAAAATAGTCCAATCCAAAGCAGAATCTCCACCGCCAGCTAAAACCACTTTTCTATCACGATAAAGCTCCGGATTTTTTACCATATAGCTTACGCCTTTACCTTCAAAAAATTGGAGATTTTCTATATCTGGCTTTCTAGGCTCAAAACAGCCTAAACCACCGGCAATTACTACAACTTTACAGTGGATATTTGTTTGATCACTGGTAACTACTAAATAGCTTCCATCTTCTTGCTTGTCTAAACGCTCTACTCTTTCTCCTAAAGTAAAACCTGGATCAAATGGTTTAATCTGCTCCATCAGATTATCAACCAATTCCTGAGCTTTAATTTCAGGATAACCTGGTATATCGTAAATAGGTTTTTGGGGATATATTTCTGATAATTGGCCTCCTACCTGAGGTAAAACATCAACCAAATGGCAACGCATTTTAAGTAAACCTGCTTCAAAAACGGCAAACAAGCCAACCGGACCTGCACCTATTATGCAAATGTCTGTACTAATTTGTGTGTTCATATCTCTAAAGATTGATAAATAGTATTTAAAATTCTTTTTAAGTCTTCGTAATCTTTTTCAGTAAGGTTTTCCCAAGCTTTCATTCTAATTTCAGCAACTTTAGGAGCCCATTCTTCCATTTTTTGTTTTCCTTCATCAGTAAGATGTAGGGTAAAACATCGCCTATCACTAGGGAGCTGTCTTCTTTCAACCAATTCTTTTTTACATAGTAAATCAATAATACGGGTAAGGGTAGGGTTGTCTTTGCCAATTTGCTCTGCTAGTTCGCTTTGGTTTTGATCATTCTCTTGGTTTAATGATTTTAAAACCAACCATTGGTCTACTGTAATATCAAAACTTTCTTCTTTAAACCGCTTTTGTGCAAATTGTTTTATTCTTCTATTTGTACGATCTAGCAGGTAAGAGTAAGTATTAAAAGATTCTTTTGCCATAACAATAATTAGTACAACAAATATATGAGAATTGTTTTAAACTATATTATTTTAGTAGAGATTAATTTGATAAAATTTTGATGGTTACGAATTTTGTTTTAACCGTTTATGGCAGTTGTTTAGCATTGCAGAATTATATCAGAATTGAGCATTTAAATGCTATATGAAGGGTGCTTGAATAAGGATGTTGTTAAATTTGATGGTGATTATAGATAAGCTAGGGATGAAAAAATAAAAAAGCGCCTCCTTAAAAAAAGAGACGCTTTAGAAATTATTTAATTAATTTAATCTTTATCAAATTACCTGATTTTGCTTCCTTTTACAGCGTAAAACCAGATAAACAAATAGCAAGGCACCATAATCCAATAAGCTTGCTGCGAGTTAAAAGCATCTGCTAAGGCACCATATAATAAAGGAATAACAGCCCCACCAGCAATACCCATTACCAATAAAGAAGAGCCTGCTTTGGTAAATCTACCCAAGCCATTTAAAGCCAATGGCCAAATAGCTGGCCACATTAAAGCATTTGCAAGGCCTAATAATGCAATAGCTAAAACAGAAGTATAACCGCTAGAAAAGATAGCTACCATTGCAAAAGCTATACCCAATACGGCACAAAGTTTTAAAGCATTTTCTTGTTTGATATATTTAGGAATACAAATAATGCCTAAAATATAACCTACTACCATTGCTATTAAAGTATAGGTAGTAAAGAAAGTAGCAGTATCTGGCGAAATGCCTTGGCTCAAACCGTAACTAATAATGGTATCACCGGCAATAACCTCAACCCCTACGTATAAGAATAAAGTGATTACTCCTAATACAAGATGTGGAAATTGCAAGACACTGGTTTTTCCTGAATTTGATGCTGCTACGCTTTCATCTTCAGCATTGGTATCAATTTCTGGTAAGCTAGAACGATAGATTAAAAAAGCCAGAATTGCTAAAACTGCTATGATAGCTAGGTAAGGCGTAATCACCCGAGAAGCCAATTCATCTAACTGAGCTGCTTTAGCAATATCATTTAAGTTGGCTAAATTCTCTTCAAAGCTTTTTGTGTCTTTTAAAATGATAGAACCTAAAATTGCAGGAGCAGCAGCACCAGCAAGTTTATTACAAATCCCCATGATACTGATACGCTTGGCAGCACTTTCGGCAGGTCCTAAAATGGTAATATATGGGTTTGAGGCGGTTTGTAAAATTGCCAAACCACTACCTTGTACAAATAAACCTAACAAGAAAAGATTGTAAGTTCTGGTCATGGCAGCAGGTATAAATATTAAAGCACCAATAGCCATAATCACTAAACCAACAGCCATTCCGTTTTTAAAGCCGAATACGTTTAAGGCTTTGGTAGATACCGGAGCCATTACTAAATAAGCAATGTAAAAAGCAAAAGCTACCAAATAGGATTGAAAATGGTTAAGTTGACAAGCTATTTTTAAATAGGGGATAAGTACAGAGTTTAACCAAGTAACAAACCCGAAGATAAAAAACAGTGCTCCAATAATAAATATTGGATTTAAACCTGACTTTTGCGCAGGTTGATAAGATGAAGATTGGGTCATATAATTTGTTTAGTTCTCGTTTACATTAATATTCCCATCTCACAAAAGCTTCCATTGCTTCGTACTCTGCCAAGCCTAATTGGTCATAAGCTTTAGCTGTTTCGCTGGTTCTTTCCTCGGCTCTCACCCAAAACTCTCTAGAATCGTCTCCAGGGAAAACTGGTAAATCTTTCTGAGATTGATGTTTAAATATAGCCAAACGCTTTCTTTTTACCTCTTGAGGAGAAAGTGGTACCGCCATTTGAATTTCATGAATCTCAAACTCATGCCATGCACCACGGTATAACCAAAGCCAGCAATCTTTTATCCAATCTTCGGTAAGTTTTAATCTTTGTAAAGCGGTTAATATAATATTAAAACAAACTTTATGTGTGCCATGTGGGTCTGCAAAATCACCAGCAGCAAATACCTGTTGCGGTTTATATTTTTTCAATAATTCCATGGTTTGGATGATGTCATCCTCAAAACTTACTTTATTGCTAGTTTTAGAGCGGTCGTAAAAAGGTAAATCCATAAAATGGATGTTTTCATCTTTTAAGCCTGCAAATCTGGCTCCTGCAATAGCTTCGCCTTTTCTTATCAAACCTTTAACGGTAAGTAATTCCTTAATGTCTGCTTGGTTTGGTTTTTTAGTAGTTAAGAAGCTTCTTACCTCTTTATAAGTTTTTTCAAGTGTAGAAGCATCATTACCCTGTGCTTTGGCGAAATCAATAGCAAATTCTAAGTATCGTAAGGCATCATCATCCCAAACGGCTGTATTACCTGATGTTTGGTAAGCCACATGCACATCATGCCCTTGGTCTGCCAAGCGGATAAAAGTACCACCCATAGAAATCACATCATCATCAGGGTGTGGAGAAAATATAATAGAAGTTTTCTTTGTTGGATTAGCTCTTTCTGGTCTTTGACTATCATCAGCATTAGGCTTACCACCCGGCCATCCTGTAATGGTATGTTGCAACTTATTAAATATCTCTATGTTGATGTTGTAAACAGGACCTTTTTCTGTTGCTAATTGTGCCATACCGTGGTTATTGTAATCTTCTTCGGTAAGCTTTAAAATAGGTTTATTAACCGTTTTAGCAAGCCAGATAACTGCTTTTTTAATGGTTTTAGCATCCCAAATACAATCTCTTACTAACCAAGGCGTATCAAAACGGGTAAGTTCTGATGCGGCATCGCTATCTAAGATAAATTCTACCTGATCTGATAATTGTAAATAAGTTGCAGGAACTTCGGCAGAAATTTCGCCTTCAACAGCCTTTTTAATGATAGGTGCTTTTTTCTGGTTCCATGCCATTAAAATGATTTCGCGGGCTTTAAAAATGGTACCTACACCCATGGTAATAGCTTTTGTAGGTACATTTTCTTTACCACCAAAATCTCTTGATGCATCTCTTCTGGTTAAATCATCAAGGGTTACTAAACGTGTGCCCGAGTTTGGTGCAGAACCTGGCTCGTTGAAACCAATATGCCCCGTACGCCCTATACCTAATATTTGAAGATCTAAACCACCGTAGGCACTTATCTTTTTCTCATAGTTTAAGCAGAAATCTGCAACTTCATTTTCTGGTAAAGTGCCATCTGGAATATGTATATTTTCTTTCTCAATATCAATATGATTGAATAGCTGTTCGTTCATAAAAGTTACATAACTTTGCACAGCATCTGGTCTCATTGGGTAATATTCATCCAGATTAAAAGTGATAACATTTTTAAAAGATAAGCCTTCTTCTTTGTGCATACGTACCAATTCTGCATAAACACCTACTGGGGTAGCACCTGTTGCTAATCCTAGAATAGCTTTTTCGCCTTTTTGTTGTTTGGCTTTTATCAAATTTGCTATTCTTTGTGCTACATTTATAGAGGCAGCATGTTGGTCTGGAAATACGGTAACGGGTAGTTTCTCAAAACGGGTTTCTTCAAGAAGGTTTAAACGAGACATGTTTTATTTTTTTTGGATTTAATAAAATATACTATTTTAATTCTATTTCAAACTTAATAAAAAAATCATATTTTGTTATAATCTTTTTAAAAAATTTATTAAGTTAGTATTGTTAAACTTTTTATCACATAATATGGAGCATTTTAAACCAGTTCAGACAAGGTATCTTTCTTTAGATGTTTTAAGAGGGCTTACCGTATGCCTGATGATTGTGGTTAATACACCAGGTAGTTGGAGTCATATTTATGCTCCTTTTAAACATGCAGATTGGCATGGCTTTACTGTTACAGATTTGGTTTTTCCAACTTTCTTATTTGTGGTAGGTAATGCTTTAAGTTTCGGTATGCAAAAGTTAAAAGCAGCTGGCGATTTCGTTTTTTTGAAGAAAGTATTTAAAAGGGCTATACTTATCTTTTTAATAGGTTTGATGCTTAATTATTTTCCTTTTATAAAATGGGAGGAAAATAACTTGGTAGCTAAAAATATATTTGAGCTAAGGGTTTGGGGTGTTTTACAAAGAATTGCCGTTTGCTACCTGTTTGGGGCTTTAATTGTATATTATTTTAGTCGAGTTTATGTTATTGTTGTAAGTGTAGGCCTTCTATTGTTTTATTGGTTTATTTTGAGCAATTTTTCTATAGGCGCAGACCCCTATAGTTTAGAAGGAAATTTGGTAACACAGGTTGATTTATGGTTGTTACCTGCACAAAATTTGTATAAAGGCTTTGGTATACCCTTTGATCCGGAAGGACTTTTAAGTACGCTGCCAGCTATTGTAAATGTAACTTTTGGTTTTTTAGCAGGAGTATTTATTCAGGAAAATACAAATAAGGGAAAGGCAGCCTTCAAACTTTTATTTATAGGATTGGCATTATTGGCAGTTGCCTTATTTTGGGCTAAGGTATTTCCTATTAATAAACCTATATGGACAAGTTCTTATGTACTTTATACTGTAGGATGGGATTTGCTACTGATAGCTGCGTTAATGTATGTTATAGAAGTTATTCATATCAAAAAATGGACTTATTTTTTTGAGGTATTTGGCAGAAATCCACTTTTTATATTTGTACTTTCTGGTGCACTTATTAAGTTATTGAGTTTGATAAGATTTAAAGATACTTCTTTAAATAAATTGGTGTACGAACAGTTATTCACCACTTGGTTGTCAGATAAAAACGCATCATTAGCCTTTGCTTTAACTTATATGCTTATTTTATGGTTAATAGGTTTTATGCTTGATAAAAGGAAAATATATGTTAAAGTTTAACCTCTTAAATATTTTTGGATTGAATTTGCTTTAGGCTTCTATCTACAGCCTTTAGCTTCTCTGGGTTTAAAATACCAAGCAACTCGGATTTATGGAATAAGGGATTTACGTTTCATTAACAATCTTTATTAAAATACAAAAACCGATTGAGCTTTTCAGATTCAATCGGTTTTTAAATATAGTTTAATGGCGTTTAAACGATGTCGTTTTCGCCTTTAACATAACCGAAGTTAGCTAAGATACCACCATCAACAAACAAGATATGTCCGTTAACAAAATCACTTGCTTTAGAAGCTAAGAATAAAGCTGCATTAGCTACATCTTCTGGCTCGCCCCATCTTCCGGCAGGTGTTCTGGTCATTACTAAATCGTTAAAAGGATGATTTCCTTCTCTGATAGCAGCTGTTTGTGAAGTAGCAATATAACCTGGACCAATACCATTTACTTGAATGTTGTATTTAGCCCACTCGCAGCACATGTTAGCAGTTAATAGTTTTAAACCACCTTTAGCAGCTGCATAAGCAGAAACAGAATTTCTTCCGTAAATACTCATCATAGAGCACATATTGATGATTTTACCGTATCTCTTTTTAATCATGTTAGGCGCCACACGCTTAGAAATAATTAATGGAGCAATTAAATCAATATCAATAACTTGTTTAAAATCAGCTATAGGCATATCTAAAATTGGAATTCTTTTGATGATACCAGCATTGTTTACTAAAATGTCAACACTACCAACTTCGTTTTCAATTTGGGTAATTCCGCGGTCAACATCAGCCTCGTCTGTTACGTCAAATTTTAAAGTATAAGCATCAATACCATGTTTTTTGTATTCTACTTTACAAGCTTCAAGTTTATCTTCAAAAATATCATTCACACAAATTTTAGCTCCAGCTTTTCCTAACATGGTAGCAATAGCAAAACCAATTCCGTGTGTACCTCCGGTTACAAGTACTACTTTGCCGGATAAATCAAATAAAGAGTTCATATTCATTGTTGTTTAATTATTTAAGTTGAAAAGGTTGTACAATATCCATATCGCCATAATCCAGGTTCTCGCCAGCCATACCCCAAATAAAAGAGTAATTTGATGTACCAGCACCACTATGGATAGACCAAGATGGAGAGAATACAGCTTGCTCATTAGTTAACCAAATATGACGTGTTTCATCTGGCTGACCCATGTAATGACAAACAGCTTGATTTTGCGGAACTTCAAAATAAAAATAAGCTTCCATTCTTCTGTTATGCGTATGTGCTGGCATAGTATTCCAAACACTACCTGTCTTAAGCTCGGTTAAACCCATTTGTAATTGACAAGTTTCTACTACAGAACTTACCAATAGTTTACAAATTCTACGAGCATTACAAGTTTCTAAACTTCCCATCTCTACAATTTCTGCTTCATTAAGCGTTACTTTTTTAGTTGGGAATTTATGATGAGCAGGGGCAGAGTTGATGTAAAACTTTGCAGGCTCTTGTGAATTTGCCGAGCTAAAACTTACCTCTTTAGTTTCTTTACCAATGTATAAAGCTTCTTTATAACCTAGTTCATAGCTAACACCATCAGCAACAACAGTACCTTTAGCGCCAACGTTAATAATTCCTAGCTCTCTTCTTTCTAAAAAGTAAGGCGCTTTTAAAGGATCAATAGTTTCTAAAACCAAAGTTTTATGAACTGGTAAAGCACCACCAACAATGTATCTATCATAAAGAGAATAAACCAAGCTTATTTCATCTTGCTGAAATAAATCAGGCATTAAAAACTCTTCTCTGATTCTGGTGGTGTCGTAATTTTTGAAATCTGCTGGATGCGCAGCGTATCTTTCTGTGTATTTCATAACTTTTGAGTTGATTTTCTGATAATTAATTGTGGTAATATTTCAATATTTTGATATTGATCTGAGATTTCTTTACGCTGTACTTTTTCTAGTAATAAACTAGCTGCTGATTTACCCATCTCTGTACTAAACTGCTCTACTGATGTTATATCAAGTAATTCTGTAAAGGGTTCATTGGCAAAGCCTGCAACGCCAACCTGCTCGGGTACTAAAATGTGGTGTTGTCTTAAGCATAAAATTGCTCCTAAAGCAGAGTAATCTCCCGAAGCAAAAATGGCATCAAAATCTACCTTTTGTTTCAGTAGTTCTTCAACTGCTGCAATTCCTTTATCTTTTGTAAGCGTGTTTTCGATGATAAAATCTGGATTAAAAGCTATCTGATAATCTGCTAAAGCTTTTTTATAGCCATTTAACCTATCCTGATAAATATTGATGTAAAGCGGGCCGCTAAAATGTATAATTTTTTGATAGCCTTGTTTGATAAGATGTTCCGTAACCTCGTAAGCTCCTTTAAAGTTATTATTCACCACTTGATTGCTTACCAAGTTGTTTAAAGCCCTATCAAACATCACAAAAGGGATTTTATTAGTTAAGATTTCTTGAAAAGAGCTTTCATTTTGTGTTTCTTTAGATATAGACATGATGATACCCGCAACGTTGTTACTCAGTAAAGTCTTCACATTATCTTCTTCATCTTTAACACTTTCATTAGATTGGCAAATGATAACGTTGAAACCTTGCTGTTTTGCGATGGTTTCTACACCATGTATCACATTAGAAAAGAAAACACGATTGATACGGGGGACAATTAATCCTATTGTATTACTGTATCCTTTTTTTAGTTTTTGAGCAAAAGAATTTGGTTGATACCCCATCAATTTCGCTTGCTTTAAAACACTTTGTTTGGTAGCATCGCTAATTTTAGGACTATCATTTAATGCTCTGGAAACGGTTGAATAATTGGTATTCAACTCGCGAGCAATATCTTTTATGGTTACTTTCTTTGTCATTTAGGTTGCCCAAAGCTAAGCTATTTATTGTATTTGTGCAAACGTTTGTATTAAATATTTTGATACTGATTTGCCAAAACAATAAAATAAGCTTTTTAACAGTAGCAAAGCACTGCCTTCTAAATAAAAAGTAATATTTTTTGTTTTTATATTATTTTTGTGCGCAAACGCAAAGCAATATGAAAGATAAGACAGTACGTATTAAAGATATAGCACTTAAAGCAAATGTATCTACAGGTACTGTGGACAGAGTTTTACATAAACGTGGTAGGGTGGCTAAAGATGTGGAAGAGAGAGTACTGCGGATTATTAATGAACTTAATTATGAGCCTAATTTAATGGCCAGAGCTTTAGGTTCGCAAAAAGTATACAGGTTTGCAGCTTTAATTCCAGATGCACAATTTGATGTTTATTGGTATGGACCTAAAGCAGGAGTAGAATATGCTTTTAAAGAGTTGAAGCAATTTGGTGTTGAGGTTAAAGTGTATTTATTTAATCCGTACGAGGCTGATTCTTTTATAACCGCCGCAAAGCAATTAAATGCAGTCCAGCCCGATGGTGTTTTGCTTTCACCAATTTTTTATCGCGAGGCTTTACCATTCTTTGAACACTGGAAAGCACAAAATATACCCTTTGTGCTTTTTAATACAGAAATTACCGATCATCAACCGTTAAGTTATATTGGTCAAGACTCTTATTTAAGTGGAATGTTAGCCGCAAAAATGCTTCAATATGGTTTGCCCGAACCTTGTAGTATTTTGATAGCACATTTTGATGAAGACATCAGTAATGCTGCCCATTTGGTAAAAAAGGAGAGTGGTTTTAGAAAATATTTTATACAAAACCAACTTCACGATTCTTATAAGTTGATAAAGGGAGAATTTAACAGCGCTCAGTTTTCTGTTTTTCATCAACAATTGAGTGATGTTATAGAAAATAACCCCGATTTAAAAGGTATTTACGTAACTACTTCTAAAGCTTTTGAAATTGCTGCTTATTTGAAAGAGCGTCATATTCATGATATTAAGATTGTTGGGTACGATTTGCTGCCTAAAAATGTACACTTCTTGAATAACGGTATGATTAGTTTCCTTATTAACCAAAACCCTAAAGGACAAGGTTATTGGGGTGTTCATCAATTAGCTAATCATTTGATTTTTAAAAAGGAGGTTGCTGTATTTAAGTATCTACCTTTAGATATTGTAACCAAAGAGAATCTCAACTACTTCTTAGATAAACCTGAGTATTAATTTTTTTACTTGTTAGTGTGTGCGTAAACAGTTAAAGTAACTTAGAATTATATCATATCTAATTGTTTTTGTGAGTTTTATTAGATTGTTTAAAAAATATTTAGAATTAATTTGCTTTTGTGTGTGCGAACACATTATATTTACTTTATAAATCTCACATGTGTAACGGCGCATGATTAAGTCAATATGAAAGCTAAAGCAAGGGCAGCAGACATCAAAAAAATAGTAGAGAACTTCTTAATCTCTGGTGAAGTTGAAACTTCTGGTTTAAATTATGGTTCGGGGCATATTAACGATACTTATTGCTTGAATAACAAGCAGCCTCTTGAGCCTGATTATTTGTTACAACGCATCAATCATCATGTTTTTAAAGATGTATTGGCTTTAACGGATAATATTTATCTGGTATTAAACTATCTTAAAAATAAAATACAGCATTTACCACATAGCGATTTGCAGGTATTAGAACTTATTCCAGCAAAAAATAAAATGCTTTATCATAAAGATGAAGATGGTAATTACTGGCGGATGTATGTTTTTATAAAAGGGTCTAAAAGTTTTGATATTGTTGAAACAGAGCAACAAGCAGAAGAAGGAGGAAGAGCTTTTGGGCAGTTTCAGGCTTTGCTATCTGATATGAATGCTTCCCTTTTAAGTGAAACTATTGTAGATTTTCATAATATTTTATTTAGGCTAGATAACTTCACTAAAGCCTTAAAAGAAAATAAAGCTGGTAGAGCTGCAACAGTGCAACATGAGGTAGATTTTATTTTGGCCCGAGTAGCCCAGATGCGCAGGATATATGACATGGGGCAGCAAGGTCTTCTACCTAAAAGAATCACCCATAACGATACGAAGTTTAACAATATACTTTTCAATCAGGATGATAAAGCTATTTGTATTATTGATTTAGATACTGTAATGCCCGGTTATATAGCCTATGATTTTGGTGATGCGATACGAACCATTATCAATACCGCTGCGGAAGACGAGGCTGATTTAAGTAAGATTAAATTAAACGTTCCTTTGTTTGAGGCTTATACAAAAGGTTACTTGGCAGAGGCAGGTAAATTTTTAACCGTTGAAGAAGTTAAATCTTTGCTTTTAGGAGTTTTTCTACTTCCTTATATGCAGGCTGTGAGGTTTCTTACAGATTACTTGGAAGGCGACCATTACTTCAAAATTGCTTATCCAGAGCATAATCTGGTGCGTACCAAAGCACAATTGCACTTATTAAAACAGTTAGAAGAGCATGAAGCACAGCTACTTGAAATTATATCTACTTACAGTATTTATCAGCTAAAATAATATGCAACATCACGCAAATGTTCAAAAAGGTGTTAATCCTATCATCATGATAGGAGCCTTATTTTTTGTATTCGGGTTTATCACTTGGTTAAACTCGGTATTAATACCTTATCTTAAAATTGCTTGTCAGTTAGATAATTTTGAGTCATACTTGGTAGCTTTTTCTTTTTACATTTCCTATTTAGTGATGGCAGTACCATCTGGTAAATTACTAAAATATACAGGCTATAAAAAGGGGATGAGCATAGGTTTGTTGGTGATAGCTTTAGGTGCATTAATATTTATCCCGGCCGCTTTAAGCAGAACTTATGGCGTTTTTCTATTAGGTTTGTTTATACAAGGCACAGGTTTAGCTATTCTGCAAACAGCTTCTAATCCTTACATTACCGTATTGGGGCCGGCAGAAAGTGCTGCTAAAAGAATCAGTATTATGGGTATTTGTAATAAACTGGCTGGTGCTTTGGCGCCTATAGTTTTAGGTGCTGTTACTTTAAAAAATACCGATGCTATAGAACAGCAATTGCTTAACATGTCGGTTATCCAAAAGGAAACTGTTTTAAATGAACTATCTGCAAGGGTAATTATTCCTTATTTATTAATCGTAACTGCATTACTGCTATTGGCTTTTTGGGTTTATCGTTCTAGTTTACCCGAAATTAATACGGATGAAGAAGATGCGCAAACATTGGCAGCTAATGAAGGAAAAAAATCAATTTTACAATTTCCACACCTGATAGTTGGTGCCATTGCTTTATTTCTATATGTAGGGGCAGAAGTTATAGCCGGAGATACCGTAATCAGCTATGGTGCCTCACAAGGCATCGCTTTATCAACAGCTAAATACTTTACCACTGCAACTTTAATAAGCATGATTATAGGCTATTTAGTAGGTATCATTTGTATTCCAAAATACATCAATCAACAACAAGCTTTAACTATTTGTGCGCTATTGGGTTTGGTGTTTTCTACGGCAGCTATTTTAACCTCGGGCTTTTTATCAGTAGTTTTTATTTCTTTGTTAGGTTTAGCAAATGCGCTAATATGGCCAGCTATTTGGCCTTTGGCTATGGCTAAATTAGGTCGGTTTACTAAAGAAGGCGCTTCCTTACTGATTATGGGTATTGCCGGCGGTGCTATTTTACCACTTTTATATGGTTACCTAGCTGATGTTTTAAATACCCAACAGGCTTACATCATCCTGATACCTTGTTACTTATTTATAGGTTATTTTGGGGTATATGGTTATCAATTAAAATCGTCTCATAAAAAATTATCATAACATGTTAAGACTTAATTTATTAGAAGAAACCCGTTTTGAAAAATTACCCGTACAGGTTTTTGAAAATCCACAAACGGCTTCTATCCATGTGGCTCATAAAATTGCTCAGCTTATTAAAAATAAGAGTGCACAGGGCGAAAAAGTTGTTTTAGGTTTAGCAACGGGTGCAACTCCGGTTTTAGTTTATCAGGAGCTAATCAGGCTACATCAACAAGAAGGCTTAAGCTTTAAAAATGTTATCACTTTTAATCTGGATGAATATTACCCTATGCAGCCAGATGCTTCTCAGAGTTATGTTCATTTCATGAAGCAGCAGCTATTCAATCATATCGATATTGATATGAACAATGTGCATATACCTGATGGGACTTTGCCTGAGGATGAAATAGCAGATTTTTGCCTAAGTTATGAGAAGAAAATTAACGATGCCGGAGGTTTAGATTTACAAATATTAGGAATTGGACGTACAGGGCATATTGGTTTCAACGAGCCAGGTTCTGCACCAAACTCGGGTACGCGTTTGGTAACCTTGGATGATTTAACCAGAAGAGATGCTTCCAGAGATTTTGGTGGTAAAGATAACGTACCTCGTAAAGCCATTACAATGGGAATTGGTACCATTTTTAAAGCTAGGGAAATTATCTTGATGGCTTGGAACGAGAAGAAAGCGGCCATAGTAAAGAAAGCCGTTGAGGGTGAAATATCATCTGAAGTACCAGCAACCTATTTACAGCTATCAGACCAAGTTACTTTTATTTTAGATGAAGATGCGGCTTCTGCTTTAACACGTTTTCATTTGCCTTGGTTAGTAAAAGATTGTGTTTGGGATAAAACCTTAATCAAAAAAGCTGTCGTATGGTTAGCTTCTACACTGCAAAAACCAATTTTAAAGCTTACCGAAGAAGATTATAACAATAATGGTATGGCACAACTGGCAACAGAGATGGGGCCGGTTTACAATATCAATATCGATGTATTTAACCAGATACAACATACCATTACCGGTTGGCCGGGTGGCAAGCCAGAGGCTGATGATTCGCAGCGACCAGAAAGAGCTTTGCCAGCTAAGAAAAGAGCTATTGTGTTTTCTCCGCATCCAGATGATGATGTGATTTCTATGGGAGGTACTTTTATCCGCTTGGCAGACCAAGGGCATGAGGTACATGTGGCTTACCAGACTTCTGGAAATACCGCAGTTTGGGATGATGATGCCTTACGCTTTGTTGAGTTTACGATAGATTTCTTAAAATCTCAAGGTTTTGAAAGCAATAGCGAGCAGCTGGCTAAGCAATATCAGGAGATGAGAGATTTTATCCATCAGAAAAAACCTAATCAGGCAGATACCATTCCTTTAAGAACCATTAAAGGTTTAATCAGAAAAGGAGAAGCTATTGCAGGCGCTAGATATGCTGGTTTACCTGATGAAAATATACATTTCCAAAACTTACCTTTTTACGATAGAAATAAAAGTACCAAGCAAGTTGATTATGAGGATGATATCCAAGAGACAATGGCTCTGTTGCAAAAAATAAAGCCTCATCAGGTTTTTGCTGCCGGAGATTTTGCCGACCCACATGGTACCCACAAGGTATGTTTTGATATCATTTATCAGGCTCTTAAACGCTTAAAGGAGACTGATGAATGGGTAAAAGATTGCTGGTTATGGTTATATCGTGGTGCATGGCATGAATTTGAAATACACGAAATAGAAATGGCAGTACCGCTTTCGCCTCAAGAAGTAGCTCGTAAGCGTATGGCTATATTTAAGCATCAATCTCAAAAAGATATTCCTGTTTTCCCGGGTGATGATGCTCGTGAATTTTGGGTGAGGGCAGAAGAAAGAACCAGCGAAACAGCTCAACGCTATAATCAATTGGGCTTGGCAGAATATGAAGCTATTGAGGCTTTTGTACGTTTTAAATTTTAATTGTTTGAGATGACATTAATAAAATCTATATCAGGAATAAGAGGAACCATCGGAGGTAAAGCAGGCCAGGGGCTAACTCCGCCAGATATTTTAAAATTTACCGCTGCTTTTGGTAAATGGATGCTGTCTAAAACCAATAACCCGAAAATTGTAATTGGTAGAGATGCCAGAATTTCTGGTACTATGGTAAACAATTTAGTTACTGGTACTTTGCAAAGTTTGGGTATAGAGGTGATTGATTTAGGCCTTTCTACAACGCCAACAGTAGAAATAGCAGTTCCTTTGGAACATGCTGGTGGTGGTATTATTTTAACGGCAAGTCATAACCCAAAAGAATGGAATGCCCTAAAATTGTTAAACCATAAAGGTGAGTTTATTAGTGATGCTGATGGTAAAGAAGTATTGCAATTGGCAGAGCAAGAGTTTGATTATGTAAATGTAGATCAACTAGGTGCTGTTTACTATAAAAATAATTATGTACAACAGCATATAAACATGATTTTAGATTTGCCTTTGGTTGATAGGGAAGCCATTAAAGCAGCAAATTTCAGTATTGTTGTAGATGCGGTAAACTCTAGTGGTGGCATATTTGTACCTCAGCTATTAAAAGCTTTAGGCGTAAATCAGGTTTACGAATTATTTTGTGAACCTAACGGGCATTTTCCTCATAATCCCGAACCTTTAGCAGAACACCTCACAGAACTTTCTGCTTTAGTTGTAGAAAAAAAGGCGCATTTAGGAATAGCTGTAGACCCAGATGTTGACCGTTTGTGTTTTGTTTGTGAAGACGGACAGATGTTTGGTGAAGAGTACACTTTAGTGGCTGTAGCCGATTATATTTTACAACACCAGCCAGGTGCTACGGTTTCTAACTTATCATCAACCAGAGCTTTAAGAGATATTACCAGAAATGCAGGAGAATCTTATTTCGCATCAGCAGTGGGTGAGGTAAATGTGGTTAACCTGATGAAAGAAAAAAATGCAGTTATTGGTGGCGAAGGTAATGGAGGTATCATTTATCCTGAATTACATTATGGTAGAGATGCTTTGGTGGGTATAGCTTTATTTTTGACTCATCTGGCAAAAAAGAAAATCACGATTTCTGCTTTAAGAAAAAGCTATCCGGCTTATTACATGTCTAAAAATAAAATCACATTAAGTGCATCACAATCTATAGATGATATTTTGGAGCAATTGAAAAACAAGTATCAGCATGAGGATTGTAATACCATAGACGGTTTAAAAATAGATTTTGAAAATCACTGGGTACATTTAAGAAAATCTAATACAGAACCTATCATTAGGGTTTATGCAGAAGCAACTTCTGAAGCAGCAGCAGAGGCAATTGCTCATCAAATCATAGAAGACGTAAAAGCATTATCATGATAAATATGACAGAAAAGACAGTATTAGTTACTGGTGGGTTGGGCTATATAGGCTCTCATACGGTGGTAGAGTTACTTGTGGCTGGTTATCAGGTTATTGTAGTAGATAATTTAAGTAATTCTGAACGTTTTATTTTAGATAGAATTATCAAAATTGCGCAAAAAGAACCCGTTTTTTATCAGGAGGATGTTTGCGATTTAGCTGCCATGAGTAAAATTTTTAAGAAACATCAGGTAGATGTAGTTATTCATTTTGCAGCTTTTAAATCAGTTGGCGAATCGGTAGAAAAGCCACTGCTTTACTATCAAAATAATTTAATATCTCTGCTTAACATCTTACAATTGGTACAAGAAAACGGTGTAGAAGGTTTGGTTTTTTCATCATCGGCAACGGTATATGGCGAGCCAGATGTATTACCAGCTACAGAAGAAACACCATTTAAAAAAGCTTTATCAGCTTATGGTAGTACCAAACAAATGGGTGAAGAAATTATAGAAATGGTAACCTCTTCTGGGGTATTTAAAGCAATTTCTTTAAGATATTTTAATCCGGTAGGGGCGCATGAAACAGCTTTAATTGGCGAGTTACCAAAAGGTATTCCTAATAATTTATTTCCTTATGTTACCCAAACAGCAAAAGGTAAATTGGCTATGCTAACCGTTTTTGGTGATGATTATAATACCACAGATGGAACTTGTGTGAGAGATTACATTCATGTGGTTGATTTGGCAAAGGCACATTTAGCCGCCTGTAAACGGCTCATCAATAAAGCCTGTCAAAAATCTTCAGAAGTTTATAATATAGGTACCGGTAATGGAACAACTGTATTAGAAATTATCAAACAATTTGAAGCTACAACAGGTAAACCATTACCCTATAAAATAGGTGCCAGAAGACCCGGAGATGCAGAAGCTGTTTATGCAGATAGCAATAAAGCAGAGCAAGAACTTTTATGGAAGGCAACTTTAAATTTAAAAGATATGATACAGTCTTCTTGGGCTTGGGAAAACACTTTGTAAAAAGTGTTTTCTCGGTTTTCTAGCATGATAGTTTAAACTTAGTTTAGTATCTAAACTTTTTGGTATTTAATTGTGTAGAATACCCATGAGTGATACTATATTTATCTTAAATTAGTATTTATTGTAAATAGCCTTAAATACTAAACAAAAATTATGTTTAGACGTAGCCTGTCAATTGTTTTTTTATTCTTTTATACCGCTATAGCTTATGGTCAGCTATCTTTTGACCATATATCCATCAGTAGTGGTTTATCACAAAGTACAGTGCTTTCTATTTATAAAGATAGCAGGGGTTATATGTGGTTTGGTACCAGAGATTGTTTAAACCGGTATGATGGTAGAAGCATCAAAATCTATAAAAACAACCCAAAAGATTCGTCTTCTATCAGTACCGATGATTATATCTACAGTATTTATGAAGATAGAAGCAAAAATTTATGGATTGGTACGCAAGATGGTTTAAATAGGTATATCCCAGAAAGTGATTCTTTTGAACGCATTAAGTATAATCCTAAAGATAAAAATAGCATTAGTGATAGAATTGTATTAGCTATCCACCAAACTAAAGATGGAAAATTGTTTTTTGGTACCAATGATGGATTAAGTATTCTGGAAGCATCTGAGAAGAGAAATTTTAAAAAGTTGTATAAAAAAAATGGTTTAGCCGGAAACCAAGTTTATAGCGTATTTGAGGATAGCAAAAAAAGAGTTTGGATAGGTACTACTACAGGTTTATCTGTTTTAACTTTTAAGCATCATAAACCTTACATCACATCGTACTATCATAATAAAAATCTTAAAAGCAGTATAAGCGGTAACTCTATTAAATCTATAGCCGAAGATAGTGATGGAAACATTTGGATTGGAACAGAAACCAGTGGACTAAATAAGTTTATAGAAAGTACCCGAAGTTTCATACGTTATCAGGTTAAACCTTTAGAGAAAAATAGTTTAAGTAGTAATAACATACGCAAGATTATTAAAGATAGAAAAGGTAATTTATGGATTGCAACCATGACAGGTTTAAATATCCTCAATACTAAGGATATGAAATTTATGATTTATCGTCATGATTCTGAAAATCCTAATAGTTTAAGTGATAATTCTATCAAAGAGATTTATGAAGATAACCAAGGTTCTATTTGGTTGGGAACTATGTTTGGTGGCGTAAATGTTAAACATCCTAATACCATTCCTTTTACAGTAGAAAAACATAGTAAGTACAGAAATAGTATTAGCAGCGATATTATTAGTGCTATTACAGCCGATAAATATGGTAATTTATGGATTGGCACAGAGGGGCAAGGTTTGAATTTTTACAATAAGAAAACGCAGCTATATACCAATTTTTTAAATCAGCCGCTAAATTCTAATAGTATTGGTCATAATACAGTTAAAGATATTTTTGAAGATAGTAAAGGCAATATATGGATTGGTCTTTTTCAAGGAGGATTAGACGTTTATAACCCTAAAACAGGTACTTTTAAACACTATACTCCAGACCCCAATAACCCTAAAGCGTTAAGTTATGGCTATGTAAGCAGTATTACAGAAGATAAAGATGGGCAACTATGGGTAGCAACTTCTTCTAAAGGAATAAATCTTTTTAATAGGGATACCGAAACTTTTACAGTATATGATACGAGTAAAAATTCTAGAATTAAGATAAGCAGTAGTTATATCAGACAAGTATTTTGTGACTCGAGGGGTAATTTATGGATAGGGACAGCTAAGGGTTTAAATTTAATACCTTATAAAAGTACAAAAGCAATTTATTTCACAAAAAATACAGCATCCAAAACTGCTTTACAATCAGGACATATCAATGCTATTTTAGAAGATAGTAAAGGACGTATTTGGATAGGTTCTCATCATGGTGGTTTAAGTTTATATGTTCCTAAAACCAATAGTTTTATAAATTACGATATAAAAAATGGTGTGGCTAGTAATAACATTATCAATATTTTAGAAGATAAAGAGGGATACCTGTGGGTAAGTACAGATAGAGGACTTTCTAAATTTGATACGCAAAGAAAAATCTTTAAAAACTATACTGTAGCAGATGGCTTACCTGCAAATGAGTTTAATTACAACTCGGCCTTTAAAGATAAAAATGGAAAGCTGTATTTTGGTAGTTATAATGGTTTGGTTAGTTTCCAGCCTAAAGAGATAGAGGAAAATAAAACCATACCTAAAGTAGTGTTTTCTGGTTTAAAGTTATTTAATAAACCAGTAGGCATTAATAGTTCTGATGGTTTGTTAGAAAAAGATATCTCCTTTACAGAAGAGATTGTTTTTAATGCAAACCAGAACATTTTTACCATAGACTTTTTAGCTTTAAACTATATCAACCCAGAGCGTAATAAATATGCATATAAATTAGATGGTTTTGAAAAAGATTGGAACTATGTTAGCACACCATCAGCAACTTATACCAATTTGCCTCCGGGTAAGTATGATTTTTTAGTTAAAGCCAGTAATAATGATGGTTTGTGGAATCCAGAAGCCACCAAATTAGTTATCATCATAAAGCCACCATTATGGAAAACCTGGTGGGCTTATTTGTTATATTTTATCATGGCTTCTGGCTTGCTTTTTTTAGTTATCAGATTTTTTAGAAGACAAGCCCGGTTAGAAACTCAATTATATTACGAACATTTAAATACCCAGAAAATAGAAGAATTATATCAGTTAAAGCTCGATTTTTTTACCAGAATATCTCATGAAATTAGAACACCTTTAACATTAATATTTGCGCCTTTAGAAAACTTAATTAAACAAACCGCAGAACAACAGGCTGTTAGCAAGCAAATTATACAAATTAAGAACAATGCAGAACGCTTGTTAAGGTTGATTACTGAGTTACTAGATTTTAGAAAAATAGAAACCGGTAATATGAAAATCTTAGTTCAACAGTATAACTTGGTAGATTTTTGCGATACCATTTTCAACTCTTTTACCACAATTGCAGAAAGCAGGCAAATAGATTATAGCTTTAAAACCTCAAACCAGCAATTACTTTTATTTTTTGATGCTAACCAAATGGAAAAAGTGCTGTATAACATTTTGTCCAATGCTTTTAAATACACGCCTGATGGAGGTACAATTGTTTTAGCTTTAGCTGATGATAAAGAGGAAGTACACCTAACTGTTGAAGATAATGGAATAGGTATCTCCCTGGCCGATCAAAAAAAGATATTCACCAATTTTTATCAGGCTAATCAAAATACACATAAAAAAGAAGGGTGGGGTATTGGTTTAGCTTTATCAAAAAATATTGTAGAACAGCATCATGGTCGTATTAGCTTGATAAGCAGACCAGAAACAGAAAATACAGCAGGAAAAACTTCTTTTAAAGTAAGTCTTAAAAAAGGTCAGGCACATTTTAGTAAAGAAGAATTTGCTCAAGAAAATGATGTTCTTGAAAATCAGCCTGTATGGTTACCAGAAATTGATTTATATCCACAGCCTTTTATAGAAGAAGAGGAAGTCCCATCGCAAGAAAAAAAATATACCATTTTAATTGTTGAGGATAATGATGAGCTGAGAACATTTATCAGACAATCATTAGAAAAATACTACCATATTATGGAGAGCCTTAACGGTTTGCAAGCTTGGGAACTGGCTATTGAGCAACTTCCAGACATCATCATTAGTGATGTAAATATGCCGGTGATGGATGGTTTTGAACTATGCAGCAAACTTAAACAGGAAGAAAGAACCAGCCATATTCCTGTAATTTTGCTAACCGCTATGGCGGCAAATATGCATCAAATTGATGGTTTACAAGCCGGTGCCGATATTTATCTTACAAAACCATTTAGTATTCAGGTTTTAGAACTTAGTGTTAAAAACTTACTTGCAGGCCGCGAAGCTTTAAAAGATAGATACAGCAAGCAAGTGATGCTGATGCCAAGAAAGCTAGAGATAGAATCTCCAGATGAAAAGTTTTTAAATAAATTGATGAAATTGATAGAGGATAACCTGGAAGATCCCGAATTTAATGTAACCAGTTTAGTAGTAGAAATAGGAATGAGCCAAACCGTCTTGTATAAAAAAATTAAAGCTTTAACAGATTTATCTATCACAGACTTTATTAAATCAGTACGTTTAAAAAGAGCAGCCCAATTGCTAGAAGACAATCAATTAAGTATTGCCGAAATTGCTTACTCGGTAGGTTTTAACGATCGTAAATATTTTAGTAAAGAATTTAAAAAACAATTCGGAAAAGCGCCTTCTGATTACAGAGATTGATGCTGTTTCATCGAAAGATTTATTTTTATATGAATGGAAGATCGTATCAACCATATCATCAATTTCAAACTAAGTTTTTTATACGCTTAACTTCTTTTTTCTTAAATAACCATTAATTCTTGTGGGACTTTTTCAGTTCTGGCGGTCATACCTCATATAGGCATAGGCCTAAAACCTATATATCCATAAATTATTGATATGAATAAGCTCTTTTTAACATTTAAACCAAGGTTTTATACCATTTTAACACTGTTTTTATTATTGGCAATAAATAGTAAGGCGCAAGATTATTTTATAAAGAAAAGTTTTGCAACTGCGGCTCCTTTGTATGATAATTTATTAAAAACAACCGAAGGAAATTTTAAAGATTACCCACACGCTTTACATCCGGATGGCACACTAAAATATCTTCAAATTGATGAGTGGACAGGAGGTTTCTGGCCTGGTATTTTATGGTATATGTATGAATTTACCAAAGAAGAAAAATGGCTTAAGCATGCAGAAGCATGGACAAATTCTCTAGAAAGTAACCAATATAATACAGCCCATCATGATATTGGTTTTATGATGTATTGTAGCTACGGGAATGCTATAAGATTTAATCCTAATCCTAAATATCAGGATATTCTGATACAATCGGCAAAATCACTTTTAAAAAGGTATTCACCAACAGTTGGTAGCATCCAATCGTGGAATAAACGTAAATCCAAAGGAAACATTAACACTTGGGAGTACCCTGTAATTATGGATAACATGATGAACCTAGAATTACTTTTTTATGCCTCTAAAGTTACCGGCGATACTATTTATAAACATGTAGCTATTAAACATGCCGAGCAAACCATGAAAAATCATATCAGAGCAGATAATAGCACTTATCATGTAGTAAATTACGACCCACAAACAGGTAAAGTTTTACATCAGCAAACTTTGCAAGGTTTTTCTGATAATTCTACCTGGGCAAGAGGACAAGCATGGGGTATTTATGGTTTTACAAGTACTTATAGAGAAACAAAAGATCAAAGATTTTTAAATACCGCCATAGCTTTAGCTGATTTTTTTATCCAACATCCAAATCTGCCTAAAGACAAAATTCCTTATTGGGATTTTAATGTTGGGCAAGCAGGTTATAAACCAGATTGGAATTTTAACCCACAACAATATCAACCTACACCCAAAGACGCATCGGCAGCAGCCATAACCAGCTCTGCTTTACTAGAATTAAGCACCTTTGTAAAAGGCGAAAAAGCAAAACGTTATAAAAATACTGCGCTTAAAATGTTAAAGTCTCTAAGTTCTGAGGCTTATTTAAATACTGACAATGCTAATCCTTATTTTTTATTAAAGCATAGTACTGGCAATTTACCAAGCAATAATGAAGTAGATGTACCACTTATTTATGCAGATTATTATTTTTTAGAAGCATTATTAAGATATAAGCGTTTAACAGCTCAGTAGAATCATGAAGAAACTTATTTATACAATATTGATATTGTTATTTACCACAAAGTTAATAGCACAAGAAAAAGGTGTAGTCCTAAAAGTATTATCTTTTAATATACACCATGCAAATCCGCCAGCAGATGAAGAAAGTGGAAAAATAGATTTAAATGCTATAACAGAAGTTATTAAACAGGTTGATGCAGATTTAATAGCCTTACAAGAAGTTGACGAAAATACCAAAAGAAGTGGTAAAGGAAATCAAGCCAAGTTGATAGCGCAAAAGTTGGGTTTAAAAGTTTATTTTGCTAAAGCAATAGATTTTGATGGCGGAGCTTATGGGATAGCCATTCTTTCTAAATACCCTATCAGTAAACACACCATTTATCGTTTAACAAACCAAGCCGATACAAGTGCCGAACCTCGTATCATGCAAACTGTAAAAGTAAAACTGCCTGGTAAAAAATACATACGCTTTGCCAATACCCATTTAGATTTTTTAGATACCGGCAATAGAGAGCTACAAGCACAACAGATTGTAAATATCGTTAATCAAGAAAAATTACCACTTATATTGGCTGGAGACTGGAACGCTGCTTTACCAAGTAAAACACTTGACATTATGGATAGCGCCTTAACCAGAACTTGTACAAATTGTCCAGCCACATTTTCTGATGAAAATAGTTTAGCCATAGACTTTATTGCTTACCATAAAAAGAGTTCCTTTAAAGTGAAAAATCATGTTGTTTTAAACCAAGTTACAGCATCAGATCATTATCCTATTTGGGCAGAGCTTCTTGTTTTTTAAGAGTTTAAAGTATATATCCATACCAAACTCTCGTGAAATTTTGCTTATTATTACGTATAAGAAAATGAACAGTTGTGATGTTTCAAAACTTTAAAAACTACATACAAAATCATTCTGACATTACGGATGAGCAGTTTATAACAATTAGCGGCTATTTAAAATCTAAAGTCATTAAAAAAGGAGAATTTGTATTGAGACAAGGAGAAATTTGTGGCTATTCCTTCTTTGTTTCTAAAGGTTTATTGCGCTCTTACACCATTGATGAACAAGGTAAGGAGCATATCATCCAATTTGCACCAGAAGATTGGATTATTGTAGATAGAAGCAGCTATTTTTTTAATGAACCTTCAGAATTGTTTATTGATGCTGTAGAGGATACAGAGCTGGTGATGCTAAATGAAGATTTTATCACCCAAGCCTGCAATATAAGTACTGTTTACCGAGCTTTTAACCATAAAGCCTTACACAGTCATATCAGGCATCTGCAAAAAAGAGTGAACCTTTTATTAGGAGCTACCGCAGAACAACGTTATCTGGATTTTATCAAGCTTTATCCAGAACTTACGCTACGTTTACCACAATGGATGATAGCTTCTTATCTGGGGCTTACGCCAGAATCTTTAAGCAGAGTACGTAAGGAGTTAGCCCGAAGAAACTTCAAACCTCATTAATTTCTTATCATACATCAATGCCCAGCTTTTTTCTTTCCTGTAAATTTGAATCATAAAATTTAAAGATGATGAAAACTAAAAGCATTGAACATATTTTTACTCCGCCAGCCCCACACATGGTAGGCGATGGTTTTAGAGTACACAATTTTATACCAGGAAGCTATGGTTTAAGCATGCAAAGGATGAGTCCTTTTATCATGCTCGACTATAATTCAAAATTTTATTTCCCTCCAACAGATAAACCTAGAGGAGTAAGCGTACACCCACACCGTGGTTTTGAAACGGTAACGATAGCCTATAAAGGAAAAGTTGCCCATCATGATAGCGCTGGAAATAGCGGTATTATAGGCGAAGGCGATGTGCAATGGATGACAGCCGCATCGGGCGTATTACACAAAGAATATCACGAGCAGGAGTTTAGTAAAGCTGGTGGCGATTTTCAAATGGTACAGCTATGGGTAAATTTACCTGCAAAGGATAAAATGTCTAAGCCTAAATATCAAGAAATCACCAAAGAAAATATTCAAAAATACGCTTTGGATAATGATGGCGGTATTATAGAAGTAATTTCTGGGGCTTACCAAGATAAGTCTGGTGCAGCATCAACCTTTACGCCGGTTCATTTGCAAAACGCAAAACTAAATGCAGGTGGAAAAGCGGGATTTTCTTTCCCTGCTCATTACAATACAGCATTATTGGTTATAGAAGGGAGCATTAAAGTAAATGATGAAAAAACTGTAGCTACAGATAATTTCTTGCTGTTTAAAAATGAAGGAGAAGATTTTACCATAGAAGCATTAGAACAAAGCGTTGTCTTAGTTTTAAGCGGAGAACCTATTTTAGAACCTATTGCAGCTCATGGGCCTTTCGTGATGAATACCCGCGATGAAATTATCCAGGCATTTGAAGATGTTAATCTGGGTAAGTTTGGATACTTGGATTAATAATCAGGTGGTTGATAACTAGTTTGAAGTAATTTTTGAGATGTTATTTATAGATTAATTTCAATTGATTTTCATATTGTTACTGTAGAAGACGAAGAAGTAATCTCTTTCTATTTTTATTGCATTATGGGCTGCCAATGACTAATGTTAGCACCAAAAGCTTTAAAAATTAGTTAAGTGTATATAGTTCTTCGTCTTTTGCTTTTAGCTTCTTATCTATGAGCTTTTTAAAAAACGATTATTTACCCCTATAATAACCAATTTTTAACCTTTATCAACAAGCTATTTATAGAATATTTGACATTAGAATAGGTTTTAAAACACTTGATACCTAGCTAACCAATTTTTTATAATAATCATGTTGAGACTTCAATTTTTACTTTTCTTATTTGTTTTTACTGCAAATACATTTGCACAGCAACAGCCTAATATTGTACTTATTTATACCGATGATTTGGGCTATGGAGATGTAAGTTGTTATGGGGCCAACAAAATAAAAACCCCTCATATAGATAAACTAGCTAAACAGGGTTTACGTTTTACCAATGCCTTTGCCACATCATCTACCTGTACACCGTCAAGGTTTTCTCTACTTACAGGTAGATATGCCTGGAGAAAATCAGGTACAGATATAGCTCCCGGAAATGCCGGATTAATTATCCCAACCAATACCCCAACCTTACCTGCAATGCTGCAAAAAGTAGGTTATAAAACCGCTGCTATAGGCAAGTGGCATTTAGGTTTAGGTCCAGATGGTGGACCAAATTGGAACGGCACTATTAAGCCCGGTCCATTAGAAATTGGTTTTGATTATTGTTTTCTTATCCCGGCAACGGCAGATCGTGTGCCAACCGTTTTTATGGAAAATCGCCATATCATCAACCTAGATCCTAAAGACCCTATAGAAGTTGATTATAAGAGAAAAGTAGGAAACGAGCCTACGGGAGAAGAAAATCCTGAGTTATTGAAAATGAAACTTACAGAAGGTCATGCGCAAACCATTGTAAACGGCATTAGCAGAATTGGTTATATGAGTGGGGGTAAAAAAGCACTTTGGAAAGATGAAGAACTGGCTTCCCATATCGCAACGCAATCTGTAAAGTTTATCGCTCAGAATAAAAATAATCCCTTTTTCTTATATCTGGCTACTAACGATATTCATGTACCCAGAGCGCCCAATCAACAATTTGTGGGTAAAAGTGGTTTAGGCCCAAGAGGGGATGTGATTTTACAACTCGACTGGACAGTTGGCGAAGTCGTAAGAGCTTTAGATAGCCTAAAACTTACTGAAAATACTTTGATTATTTTTAGTAGCGATAATGGTCCTGTTTTAGATGATGGCTATGCCGATTTTGCTAATGAAATGCTTAATGGGCACAAACCAGCCGCTTATATGCGTGGCGGTAAATACAGTGCTTTTGATGCAGGCACAAAAGTCCCTTTTATAGCTTGTTGGCCCAAAACCATCAAGCCAGCTGTTTCTTCCGCAGCTTTAAGTCAGGTTGATTTATATGCTTCTTTAGCAGCCCTCACTCAACAACCTTTAGCTGTAAAAGAAGCTCCAGACAGTTTCAACATGTTGGATGTTCTTTTAGGAAAATCTGCAAAAGGCAGGTCTTATATCATTCAGCATGCTGTAAACGGTACTTTATCATTCATAAAAAATAATTGGAAATATATTGAACCTGGTAAAGGTCCAAAGGTGTATCCAGTAACCAATATCGAGAGTGGAAACTCAGAAAATGGATTGCTTTTTAATTTAAAGCAAGACCCATCAGAGCGGGAAGATTTACTTACCCAAAAACCTAAAAAAGCCTTGAAGCTAGCTAAAGAACTGGCAAGTATAAAAGAAAATCAGGCTACCAGATTAAGTGAAAAATAAGCATCCCAAACATGAAAAAAATAGTTTTTATACTTTGCTTGCTTATTGCTACAAAACATCTGGCTATAGCCCAACTACAAGCAGATATTTGCGAAAAAGAAGTGCCAAAAGACTGGCAAGCTAAAAACGGTAAGTTAGCTATCAGTACGCAACATCAGAAAATGGGCGAAAGTTCTGTTGCATGGACTTGGACAAAAGGGGATGAAAGTACTTTAAACATTGTTTCAGATGAGTTTAAAAAGGTAGCATCAGATAAACGCAGTACTTTTGTTTTTTGGATTTATAATGAAAATCCGGTTGCAGAGAAACTAAGTTTTACCTTTTATGCTGCCGACAAAGAAGCTTGTAAATTTGATTTTAACCTCAATTTTAAAGGTTGGCGTACAGCTTGGGTGATGTACCACCGTGATATGCAAGGTACACCGCAATCCAATATGAATCGTTTAGAAATTAAAGCTCCGGTAACAATAAAAAAGGGAACTTTATTCCTAGACCAAATGATGTATCAGGTAAATATCAATCCACGGTCGCCCATGCGAGATTTTCAAGTGCCTTTTGTGAATTTAGAAGGAGACCAAGCGGCCAATGCCCATTGGAATTCACTTTATAAATTTAGCACAACGCCAGACTATTTACCTCTAAAATCCGCTATAACTCCGCAAGATAAAAAAGAAGTTAGCCAAATTTATAAACGTTTCTTAGAAGTAATTCTTCCTTCAAAAAAACTTATAACAGATAGCATTATAAGTAAACTAGAAAAAGAATATGCTTTTTGGAAAATTAAAAGAAACGGGCAATACATTAACGGAAGAACAATTTTTTCTACCAATGATATCGAATTGTCTGATAGCAGAACATTAGATTCTGCAAAAAAGATAAATGCGAAAACCAATATTAACAGGTACAGTAATTTAATGCTTGCTGTAGCAGAAGCCCATCATTTTAGTACTACCCAAACCAATAAAGATAAGCTAGCAACAATGTTTATAAATCTGCTAGACCATGCAGAAAATCAAGGATGGTCTTTTGGGAGTGGTATGGGTGCTTTACATCACTTAGGTTATAATTTAGAAAGTTATTATACGGCATGCTTACTCATGAAAGATGTTATCAAAGCATCGGGCAAGCTTGAGCAAACCTTTAAAAGTATGTTTTGGTTTAGCGGCTTGGGCCGAGCTGTGGAAGTGACAGAAAAAATGCCTGAGTCTAATATTGATGTTTTAAATACACTTTTACAAGGAATGTTGAGTAGTATTTTAATTTTAGATGATACTCCGGAAAAAATGCGCTTCCTACAATATTACTCACGTTGGTTATCTTTCAACATGAAACCCAATGTAGCTATAACAGGTGCTTTTAAACCCGATGGAGCAGTTTTTCATCATGCAACTTTGTATCCGGCTTATGGCGTTGGAGGCTATAATGGTTTAGCCCCAATTGTTTATGTGCTGAGTAAAACAAGCTATCAGGTAGCGCAAGAAGCGCATCAAAAATTTAAAGAAAATTTATTGATGATGCATTACTATACCAATCCTTACAAATGGCCAATCAGCATTTCGGGAAGGCACCCAACGGGAACTTGGAGCATCCCTGACAAACCTTATGCTTACCTAGCACTTGCCGGTACTCCGGATGGTAAAGAGGCTATTGACGAGGAAATGGCTGCCGTTTACTTATTAGTAGCTAAGAAGAAAAATTTGGCTTGGGATAAAAAGTTTAAGCAAATAGGTGTACAAGCTGCAAAACACCCTTCCGGACATTGGAGCTTAAATTACGGTTTATTAGAAATTCATAGAAGAGATAATTGGTTGCTAACCGTTAAAGGTCATAATAGGTATATCGTAAGTCATGAGGCTTATCCTAAAGCAAATGTATTTGGTAGATACTTAAGTTATGGTCATGTAGAAGTATTGTTTCCAGAAACTAAAACCACAACCGGAAGTAATTTTGCTGATAAAGGTTGGGATTGGAACCGCATACCCGGAACAACCACCTTACATGTCCCTCTAGATAAACTAAGGGCAAATATCCTTAATGTAGATGATTATAGTGGGGTAGAAGAAATGCTTTTAACAGATGAAGTTTTTGCTGGAGGAACTTCTTTAAACCAACAAGGGCTTTTTGCCATGAAGCTGAGAGGGCATGATAAATACAATTTAGGAAGCTTTAAAGCTATAAAATCTTGGTTTATGTTTGATAGTTTGTTGGTTTGCTTAGGTTCTGATATTGAGAATAGTATCAAGGAATATCCAACAGAAACAACCATTTTTCAAAACTATTTAAACAAAACCAACGAAGTTGTATTGCTTGATCATCAACCAATTGATTTTCCCGCTCAATTATCAAAAACTTTAACAACGCCAACTTTTGTATTAGATAACAGAGGGATAGGCTATTATTTAGCAGCCAATAATAATATTACGCTAAGTAAAAATCAGCAGCAATCTAGAGATCAAAAAGATACGCAAAACACAAAGGGTAATTTTGCTAGCTTAGTTTTACAACATGGTTCTGCACCAAAAAATGAAGGTTATGAATATGCCATGTTGATTGGTACTGACGCACAAAAAATGCAGACTTTTAAAACGCAAATGTCTGGTAAAACGCCTGTTTATCAGGTTTTACAAAAAACCGCTGATGCACATAGCGTAAAATATACAGCGCAGCAGCTTACAGGTTTGGTACTTTTTAAAGAGAATAGTAAATCAACAGATCCGCTTATCATCAACAACAGTAAAGCTTGTTTAATTTTATATCAGCCAGATGCAGAAAAACTAAATTTAGCAATTACCGACCCTGATTTAGGATTTTACCAAGGTGCTGATGAAACACCGCTAAACAACAATGGTACAAGAAAAGAGGTAAGTATTTATTCTCGTTATTGGTTTAAAACCGATGCTCAACCATCTGTAATACAGTTAGAATTAAAAGGTAATTGGCTAAAAGCGGATGATAGTAAGAAATATGAAGTCGCAAAAACAACACAAGGTAATACTATAATTAAAGTAAATTGTGCTTATGGTTTGGCTACTCGGTTAACATTAAAAAAGGGAAATTAAATGAAAAGAATATATACAGCAGCTTTGTTTTGCACTTTGACAATGTCTGTTTTTGCACAAACTAAGACTAAACCCAATGTTATTGTCATTTTAAGTGATGATGCCGGTTATGCTGATTTAGGTTGTTATGGAGGTAAAGAAATTCCAACTCCAAATATTGATGCATTGGCAAAAAATGGAGTATTATTTACCAATGCTTACGTTACAGCAGCAGTTTGTGCTCCTTCTAGAGCAGGTTTATTAAGCGGACGTTATCAACAACGTTTCGGGTTTGAGCATAATACTTCTACCAAACCTGTTAATGGTTTTCAGTTAAGTGATATTGGTTTAGATCCATCGGTTAAAACCATAGGAGACCAAATGCAAGCCAATGGTTATAAAACCATTGTGATAGGTAAATGGCATTTAGGCGAGGAAGAAAAGCATTTTCCATTAAACAGAGGTTTTGATGAGTTTTATGGTTTTATTGGTGGGCATCGTAATTTTTTTGCTTACAATAAGCAACCTAAAAGAGAGCTACAATTGCTACACAACAGAAAAGCAGTACCAGAAAAAGAGATATACTACCTTACTGATATGTTTACCGATAAGGCCATTTCTTTTGTTAAAGAACATCAAAAAGAGCCTTTTTTTATGTATTTGGCTTATAATGCAGTGCATACGCCTATAAATGCACAACAAGAGCTGATGCAACAATTTGCTCATATCCAAAACGCAGATAGAAGAGCCTATGCAGCTATGATGACTTCCTTAGATCTTAATATTGGTAAATTGGTAGCTACTTTAAAAGAGCAAAAGCTTTACGAAAATACTTTAATTGTTTTCTTAAATGATAATGGTGCTGCAACTAATAACGCTGCGGATAATGGTGTGTTAAGAGGCTTAAAAGGTTCTAAATGGGAGGGCGGCATAAGGGTAGCCTACATCATGCAATGGCCTGCAAAATTACCAGCTAATCAGGTTTATCATCCTATGGTTTCTGCTATGGATATTACGCCAACAGCTATTGCAGCTAGTAAAGGTAAAGCTTTAAAAGAGCAGGTTTTAGATGGAGTAAACCTTTTACCTTTTTTATCAAAAAATAAAAAAGCTGTACCTCACCAAGATTTATTTTGGCGAAGAGGTGTAGCTGCAGCTGTTAGAAGTGGCGATTGGAAATTAATCAGAACAGCCAATAATCCTTTACTCTTATTCAATTTAAAGGATGATATAAGCGAGCAAAACAACCTAGCGAGTACCTATCCGCAAAAAGTGAAACAGCTTGAAAAGAAGCTCCAAAACTGGGAGCAAAAAATGCAACAACCGCATTGGATAAGTGATTATGGCGATGAAAATCAAATCAAAAAACACCGTATGGAGGTGATTGGTAGAGAAATGGAGATTAAATATCCTTAACTAATAAAGATGAAAAAAGTATTTATTACACTATTATGTATAGGTTTTTTACCTTTTTTGGTAAAAGCACAAGCAACTTATCCTTTTGGTACTATCATGAAAAGGATTTTTGATGATGAGAGTAAGTCTTTTGCCAAAGCAGATGCTCGGGCAAAGGCAACTTTAGACGCTTTACAAACCAATGGTAGCTGGAGTAATATCAATTACCAAGCTAGAGATATATCTAATTGGGCCCCCGTAAATCATCTGGAAAATACACATTTCTTAATACAAGCTTATGTGAATAAAGGCGGTAGCTACTATAGCAATAAAGCTTTTTTAGATGCCATCATCAAAGCTTATAAATATTGGTATGCTACAGACCCAAAAAGCGATAATTGGTGGCATAATGAGATTAGCGTACCACAAAGAATAGGTGAATCTTTGATTTTACTCAAGTTTGGCGATAGCTACTTACCAGAAGAGCTAGAAAAAAAGCTTTTAGAACGAATGAAAAGAGGAGTTGCAGAGGATAAAACCGGAGCTAACAAAACTGATATTGCGATGCACTATTTTTATAGAGCTTTACTTACAGAAGATAAAGATTTGCTTAAATCATCCTTAGACCAGCTTTTTGAACCTGTTGTTTTAACCGAAGCAGAAGAAGGCTTACAGCATGATTTTTCTTACCTGCAACACGGACCGCAATTGTATATTTCTGGTTATGGAAATGTTTTTTTAGGTGGTGTAACTAAAATTGCCAACTATGTAAGGGCAACACCTTATGCACTAAATGCAGAGAAGTTGGAGGTTTTCTCTAAGTTTTACAGACAAACCTATATTAATGCGTTTAGATCTAGGTATATAGATTTTAACGTAGAAGGCAGGGGTGTTACCAGAAAAGGAAATCTTAAGAAAACATCAGAAAAATATCGTATCCAAACGGTAAAAGCCATAGATGCTAGTAGAGAAGAAGAATGGGAAACCATCAGGCAGCGAGTAGATAGCCTGGTAGCACCAGATGATGAACTTAAACCCTTTCATCAACACTATTGGAAAGGAGATTACACGCAGCATGTACGTCCGCAGTATTCTTTTCATGTGCGTATAGCTAGTAACCGTACCAAAAGATCAGAAAGTGGAAACAAGGAGAATTTATATGGACGATACCTTTCTGATGGAGCAACCAATATACAAGTAAGAGGGCCAGAGTATTTTGATATTATGCCTTTATGGGAGTGGGATAAAATCCCTGGAACAACCAGTGTAGACAATCCGGAAGATGTTTTATTAGAAAAACAATGGGGAGAATTTGCACTAAATACTTATGCGGGGGGTGTTTCTGACGGTATTTATGGAGCAACCGCCTACCATTTAAATTATGATGGCGTTACTGCTAAAAAGGCATGGTTTTTCTTTGATCAGGAAATTGTTTGTTTGGGTGCTGATATTCAATCGACGAGTGGTCTACCTGTTACGACTACGCTAAACCAATCTTGGTTAAATGGTAATATCCAACTTTCTGTAGGTAAAGCGCAAAAGAAAGATGAGTTAAATGAATACGCTCTAAATAATAACAGTTGGGTACAGCATGATGGTACTGCTTACTATTTTCCTAGTGGGGCAAATGTTAAACTAAGCTCGCAAAAGCAAAGCGGTACATGGCACAAAATCAACAACTCGCAGCCTAAAAATGAAGTTAGCGGAAATGTATTTAAATTATGGATAAACCATGGCAGCAAACCACAAGTGGCTACTTATAACTATATTGTTTTACCAGCTGTAAAAGATGTAAAGGGTTTTAATCCAGAGCAGTTACAAACCATCAGCAATACGGCCAGTCAGCAAGTGGTATATCACAAAGGCTTAAAAATATTACAGGCCGTTTTACACGAAGCTACAGAAGTAAAAACTGATGAGCTCAGTATAAAAACTGATAAACCTTGTGTTTTTATGATTAAAAATGTTAAAGGTAAAAAGACCTTGTACGTTGCAGATCCTTTACAGCAAGAAAAGCAAATTAAATTCACGATTAGCGATGTTAAATCTGGTAAAAAGATAGACTTAACAGTAGAAATGCCACAAAAACCCTTTGCAGGCTCAAGTAAAGAAGTTCTTTTATCTTTATAAGCTTTTTTAAATTGATAGAATAATTGATGTAATAAATTTCAATTATTCTATCATTATAGGTTAAGCCTAATAAGATTCCTCTCCAACTTTTATTTCTATCAACTCCTAAATAAGAGTACCAACTTTAAAAAATCAAGCTAATCTTAAAAAGATTTTATTGAAAACCAAATTCTCAATAAAAGTTTAGTCTACTTCAATAACCTTCCTGTTACAGAGATAAGATGCTATAATTCTTAGAGAAAAAACTACAAAGAATAAGCCTTTTAATAACCTATTTTTGAAATTCATATGCTTAATAGCAATTGTTGTTAAGGTTTTTATAAAAATCTGCAAACCTAAATTATATATGAAGCTCATTCTCAGATTTACAGGATACACTGTTTGTATGATGTTTTCTTTGCTGTTCAACTCGGCAATTGCCAAAACAGCCAAAGAAAAAATTAATGTTGTAGTACCCGCACAAGCTAGCTCAAGGATAATGTTTGGCGCTACACAGTTAGTGAAACAGCTTAATCAATTAGCTTATCAAGCTCAAATTGCTAAGAACAATAAGCCCAATATTAGAACAAAAAATATCATCTTAACCAACCAAAAAACAAGCGGTAAAGAAAGTTATTCGATTATTTCTGATGCTAAAGGAAATATCAATTTAGCTGGTGGAGATGATTCTGGAATCTTATACGCTTTTACTACTTTAACAGAACAAGTTAAAGCTCAGGGTAAATTGCCCCAGAATTTGCAAATCAAAGACAAGCCAGAAATGGTTCTCCGTGGTACGGCTATAGGTTTGCAAAAGCCTGATTATTTACCCGGACGTGATGTTTATGAATATCCATACACGCCAGAAACTTTTCCTTGGTTTTACGATAAGCAACAATGGATAGCTTATTTAGATATGATGCTAGCCAACCGTTACAACTCTTTGTATTTATGGAATGGTCATCCTTTTTCTTCTTTAGTAAAGCTAAAAGATTATCCTTATGCCTTGGAGGTTGATGAAGCCACTTTTAAAAAGAACGAAGAGATATTTAGATTTTTAACCGAAGAGGCTGATAAACGCGGAATTTGGGTGATTCAGATGTTTTATAACATCTTGATACCAAAACCTTTTGCAGAAAAACACGGATTAAAAACTCAAGATAGAAACCGACCTATTATTCCAATCATTGCAGATTATACGCAGAAATCTATAGCTGCCTTTGTAGAGAAATATCCAAATGTTGGTTTATTGGTAACCCTAGGCGAAGCTATGGAAGGGGTAGGGCAAGATGATATTGATTGGTTTACGAAAACGATTATTCCGGGTGTACAAGACGGCTTAAAAGCTTTAGGAAGTAAAACCGAGCCACCTATTGTATTAAGAGCACATGATAGCGATGCGCCTGCTGTTATGAAAGCGGCTTTGCCTTTATATAAAAATTTATATACCATGGCAAAGTATAATGGCGAAGCTTTAACCACTTATACGCCACGTGGAAAATGGGCCGATTTACACCGTAGTCTGAGTAGAATAGGAACTGTACATGTTCAAAACGTACATATTTTGGCCAATTTAGAGCCTTTTAGATATGGCTCTGCAGATTTTATCCAAAAATCTGTACAGGCTATGCACCATGTTTACGAAGCCAATGCTTTACATCTTTATCCACAAGCATCTTATTGGGATTGGCCTTACACAGCTGATAAAGCACCAAATAGATTAATGCAGTTAGACCGTGATTGGATGTGGTATAAAGCCTGGGCCAGATATGCTTGGGATTCTAAAAGAGAACGCTCTTCTGAGATTGCATATTGGTCTCAAGAGTTAGGTGCAAAATACGGTGCTAACCAAGAAACTGGTAAACATATTTTAGATGCTTACGAAGAATCTGGAGAGATTTCTCCAAAACTTTTAAGACGTTTTGGTATCACTGATGGAAATAGACAAACGCTTACTTTAGGCATGCTTACTACCCAGTTTATCAATCCTTTCCGCTATGGTGTTTTTACTTTGATGTACGAGTCTGAGGCGCCAGAAGGCGAGATGATTATTGATTATGCCGAGAAAGAGTGGAAAAAGCAAGGTCATATCGGTGAAACTCCAGTTCAGGTAGCTAAAGAAGTGGTTGAGCATGGTAAGAAAGCTATTGCTGCCATAGAAAAAGCAAAAGCTGGTGTAAAAGCAAATCGGGAAGAGTTTGATAGATTGCTTAATGATATGTATTGCTACGATGCTATGGCAAATTTTTATGCCGATAAAGTAACCGCAGCATTATGGATTTTGAAGTATAAATATTCTAATGATGTTAAAGATTTAGACCAAGCTTTGCCATTTTTAGAAAGTAGCGTTAAGCATTACCAGAAATTAGTTAAACTAACAGAAAACCATTATTTATATGCTAATAGTATGCAAACTAAGCAGCGTAAAATACCTATGCGTGGTGTTGATAAAACTTTTATCCACTGGAAAGAAGTATTACCCGTTTTTGAAACCGAATTGAAGAATTTTAAACATAGTATAGATTCTTTAAAGAGTAATAAAACAGCAAATAATATCGCTGTTAAAGCTTATGAAAATGCGGTTGTTAAATTCCAAGACAAGCAATTGTTTTATACCGTAAAAGAACAAGCTAAGGCTTTCGCCGATGAAGATTTTAAAATAAAAGCTTTAACACCAGAATTGATAGGTTTAAACGCTTTACAACTATCCGCGGCAGCGCAACTAAAAAATGGTACGCAAATTACCTTTACCAATGCTAAGCCTGTAACCGTTTTGGTAGGATTTTTTAATAAAAAAGATGCTCAGTTTTCGCCAACGCCAGAGTTAGAGACCGATGCTAGTGCTAATAATTACGGACAGGCAGAAAGCAAACTTTCTAATGCTGTAATCATAGAAAATTATCCTCCAATAAACGTACATGCTTATACTTTCCCTGCTGGAAAAAATACCTTAAGTTTAGCTAAGGGAAAAGCATTGATTTTAGGTTTTATAGATGCTAACCAAAAGATTAAGATTTTTGATGCAGGTTTAAACGGTAACGGCAGAGACATAGATTGGCTTTTTGGTCATTACGCACCAACTGATGTTAAGTTATAATCCATGAAGAAATTATTGTATAGTTTTTTAATAATCATAGGCGCCAAAACTGCTGTTTTAGCACAGCAGGTAAACCTTAGCCAAAAATTAAATCAATACGTTAAGCAGTTTAATACCGATGATAATGAAGCGGTAAAAAATTTAGTGCCTAATGCCGATGCTTATCAATGGTTAAATGAGAATATCCCTTTATTAGATTTTCCTGATAAAGAAATAGAAGAGAAGTATTATTTCCGTTGGTGGTCTTTTAGAAAACACCTTAAACAAACACCAGATGGCTATATTTTTACCGAGTTTATAGAACCTGTAAAACATGCCGGAAAATATCAATCTATCAGTTGTGCTTTAGGTCATCATATCTATGAAGGAAGATGGTTAAAAAATCAAGAATACATCAAGCAATATCTTAATTTTTGGCTATATGAGGCCGATAAAGGGCAAAGTAGGCCACGTTTTCATCAGTTTAGCAGTTGGGTAGATGATGCCGTTTTAGCACATTACATGGTTCATCCTGATAAAGCATATCTGCAAAAAATATTACCTGCTTTAGATGCCGATTATGAAAAATGGGAGCAAGAGCGTAAACTTAAAAACGGTATGTTTTGGCAGCATGATGTTAAAGATGGTATGGAAGAATCGGTTAGTGGAAGCAGGAAAGATGAAAATATGCGCCCAACTATCAACAGTTATATGTATGGTAATGCCCAAGCTTTAGCTTTATTGGCTCAAGAAGTTAGTGAGACAGCGTTAAACAAAAAGTATGCTAGCAGAGCAGCTGTTTTAAAACAATTGGTTCAGGATTCTTTATGGGATGCGAAAGATAAATTCTTTAAAACCAGAATGGCTAAAGGAGATACTTTGCATGGCGCTAGAGAAGCCATAGGTTTTATCCCTTGGTATTTTAATTTACCAGCAGATAAAAAGGAATATGCTACAGCTTGGAGTCAGTTATTAGATACGGCTGGTTTTAAAGCAAAATGGGGTTTAACAACTGCCGAGCGTAGAGAGCCTACTTTTAGAACTCGCGGAAGCGGACATGGTTGCGAATGGGATGGTGCTATTTGGCCTTTTGCTACTTCACAAACTTTGCGTGGCTTATCCAATTTGCTGAATAATTACAGCAAAAAAGGCAAAATGAGTGCTTCTGTTTTTTATGACGAGTTGCATAAATACGCTTGGTCTCAGCAAATGTATGGTAAGCCTTATATTGGTGAGTATCAGGATGAAATTAATGGCGAGTGGTTGAAAGGAGATCATCCGAGAAGTAAATTCTATAACCATTCTACTTTTATGGATTTGGTTATTCAGGATTTAATCGGCTTAAAGCCACAACTGGATCATTCAATCATCATTAAACCATTAATCCCTAAAGGTAAAGCAGATTGGTTTCAGCTTACACAAGTACCTTATAAAGGTAAAATGTTAAGCATTATTTGGGATAAAACCGGAGAGCGCTATCAGCAAGGAAAAGGCTTTATGCTGTTTGCTGATGGTAAACTCATCGCGAAAGCTAAGAAACTCCAAACGCTAAAAGTTAATCTATAAACGCATAAATTTTAATCATTCTCATGTTCAAAATAATTAAAAGCATAAGTCTCATTTGCTGCTTAACCCTTTGCTTAAATGCTTACTCGCAAAACTTCTACAATGTTGTAAAATATGGTGCAAAAAACGACAGTAGTAAGTTAGCAACACAAGCTATAAGCAAGGCGATAGCAGCAGCTTCAACAGCGGGTGGTGGTACAGTTTATTTTCCTGCGGGTAAGTACTTAACTGGCCCTATTCATTTAAAAAGTAACATCACTATTTTTATTGATGCTGGTGCCGAGTTGCATTTTAGCGATAACTTTGATGATTATTTACCCATGGTAAAATCAAGATGGGAGGGTACAGAGGTAACCAATTTCTCACCGTTCTTTTACGGTTATGAATTAGAAAATATCGCTATTGTTGGGCGAGGAAAAATTGATGGTCATGGTAAAAAATGGTGGGCTTTTTCTGAGGTTCATGTAAAGAAATTAACAGAAGATTCTAAGTGGCAAAAAGAGTTTAAAAGGTTAAATAAAGATGTTTTAGCTCCGGATTTACCGGGTTGGATAGAAAGAGGTTTCTTACGTCCGCCGTTTATACAATTTATGTACTGTAAAAATGTACAAATCAAGGATATTACCATTGTAAACTCCCCATTTTGGACAGTAAACCCACAATTTTGTGAGAATGTAACTATTGATGGTGTAACGATAGAAAATCCGCCATCGCCAAATACAGATGGTATAAACCCAGAATCCTGCAATAACGTACATATTTCTAATTGCCACATTAGCGTTGGCGATGATTGTATCACGATAAAATCTGGTAAAGACCGCTCGGGTAGAAAATTGAATGTACCTGCAGAAAATTATACCATTACCAACTGTACCATGTTACGTGGTCACGGTGGTGTGGTTATTGGTAGCGAAATGTCTGGTGGTGTTAAAAAAATTACCATTTCTAATTGTGTTTTTGATGGTACTGATAGAGGTTTGCGTATTAAAACAGCTCGTGGTAGAGGCGGTGTGGTAGAAGAAATCAGGGTAGATAATATCATCATGAAAAATATCAGAGACCAAGCCATTGTTTTAGATATGCAATACGCAAAAACGGATGTTGAGCCTATTTCAGAAAGAACTCCGGTATTTAGAAATATACATTTTAGTAACATTACCGCTCAGGTAAACCAAGCTGCTTACTTAAACGGATTAGAAGAAATGCCTATAGAAAATATCAGTTTTAACGATATTAATATTGATGCAAAAAGTGGGTTTAAGATTAAAAATTCAAATAAAATTTCGTTTCATAACGTACAGATAAACACACAAATAGGACCGGCCATTATAACAGAAAATGTAAAAGATTTAGTGATTGATGATGTAAAGTCTTACAATCCGATAAAAGGTGTGCCGCTTATAGATTTTATGAACGTTGAGGATGCTTTTCTTTATAACTCTTATCCTGTTAAAGGAACTGATATTTTCTTGAGATTAAAAGGCGAGCTAACTAAAGATATCACAGTTAAAAACAACTTATTAAAAAACGTTACTATACCAGTTTTAAAAGAAAAAGAGGTAAAAGTTGACGTTGTTGCCGATTAATTATTTAGTTGTTTTAAACCCCGATTTTGTGTCAGGCTGAGCGGAGTCGAAGCCTTTTCTGTATATCAGAGCATGTTTTAACTAGGTTAGAAATGGTGTATGGTTTAATCTGTTTTCAAATTCTAATTCATGAAAAATGTAATATTAAAATATGGGTTTCTGTTAGGTATCGCTGTAAGCAACATAAGTTATGCCCAACAAACTCAAAAACTTTGGTATAAAAAGCCTGCCGCAAAATGGACAGATGCTTTGCCTATTGGTAATGGTAGGTTAGGAGCTATGATATTTGCCGGAGTAGCCGAAGACCATATCCAATTTAACGAAGAAACTTTATGGACAGGCGAGCCAAGAAACTATAATCGTGATGGCGCAGCTCATTATTTACCCCAAATAAGGCAGCTTTTAGCTGATGGTAAGCAAAAAGAAGCTGAGGATTTAGCCGCCCAACATTTTATGGGCCTAAAAAGTAAGGAAGGTGACAAAGCGGGATGGACAAAAGCTGTAACTACTCAAACATCTTTTGCAGCAGTAAATTTTAATGATAGCCAATGGAAAACTTTCCCAGTTCCTACTTACGAAGGTTGGGAAACCGCCGGGTTAGAAGGCTTAGATGGTGCTTTGTGGTTTAGAACAACTTTTGTAGTTCCAGAGAATCTGGTGAATAAAAAGCTAGTTTTAGATTTAAACAGAATCAGAAATTACGATTTAACTTATATCAATGGGAAGTTAATTGGCAGTACAGAAGGCGATGGCGCTAGGAAATATAGCATCCCGGCAGGCTTATTAAAAGCTGGTAAAAATACCATTGCCGTACAAGTGCTTAATTATTACGATAAAGGCGGAATTGCTGGTTTTAAAGATACTTCAAGGCATATTGGCATTTATCCGGAAGGAGAAAGTGTTAAACAAGGTGTTTCTTTAAATGGGAATTGGAGATATTTTGTTCAAGATAATAATCCGCCAGAAGTAGCACAATTTCAAGCGGCTTATCAGCCTTTCGGCGATATTTTTCTGCGTTTTAAAGGACATGAAAAGCATCAAAACTATAAAAGAACTTTAGACTTAGAAACCGCCATAAGTACTACTACTTATACCGCAAACGGAGTAGATTTTAAAAGAGAATATTTTGCTTCTCAGCCAGACCAAGCCATTGTAATAAGGCTTAGTGCTAACAAAACAAAAAGTATAAACTTAGAAGTTGCATTAGCTAGTACACATCAAAATTTTAACTTAAACCAAGTTGATAACCAAACGATAGCTTTAAAAGTAAAGGTAAAACATGGCGCTTTACATGGCGAGAGTTGGCTAAAAGCGAAGGTAGAAGATGGTTTAATCAGTCAGAAAAATGGAAAATTAACCATCAGTAATGCTACCCAAGTGATTTTGTATTTGGTTGCGGCAACTAACTTTCAGAACTATGAAAATGTAGCTGGAAATCCACAGTTATTGTGTCAGCAAGCTATGCAAAGGCTAAAAACTAAATCTTATCAAGATGTTTTATCCTCGCACCTTAAAGAATATCAAAGCTATTATAAAGCTTTTTCAATAGCGCTTGGAAAGCAAGATTTTAGTGATTTGCCTACCGATGAAAGAATAGAACATTTTGAGCAAGGAAAAGATGCTGATTTAGCGGCTCTTTATGTACAATATGGTAGATATTTGCTGATTTCTAGCTCTAGACCGGGTACACAACCTGCTAATTTACAAGGTATCTGGAACGATTTATTATCACCTCCATGGGGAAGTAAGTATACTACTAACATCAATGCAGAGATGAATTATTGGCCGGCAGAAGTTCTTCATTTATCAGCAACACATCAACCATTTTTAAAAATGGTGGAGGAATTAGCCATTAGAGGGAAAGAAACCGCTCAAAAACATTATAATGCCAGAGGTTGGGTTTTACATCATAATACTGATTTGTGGCGAGGTACAGCGCCTATTAATGCCTCAAACCATGGCATTTGGCAAGGTGGTTCTGGCTGGGTAAGCAGCCATTTATATGAGCATTATCTGTTTACACAGGATAAAGAGTTTTTGAAAAACAAAGCTTATCCTATCATGAAAAGTGCGGCTCAGTTTTACGTTGATGTATTGGTAAAAGATCCTAAAACTGGTTGGTTAATCAGTACGCCTTCTAATTCGCCCGAAAACGGTGGTTTAGTTGCTGGCCCTACAATGGATCATCAAATTATCAGAAACCTGTTTAAAAGTTGTATAGCTGCCGCTGATGTTTTGGGTATTGATGCTGATTTTAGAGATACCTTAAAACAGAAATATCAGCAAATAGCGCCTAACCAAATAGGTAAACATGGGCAATTGCAAGAATGGTTGCAGGATATAGACGATCCGCAAAATAAACACCGACATGTTTCACATTTATGGGGCGTTCATCCGGGGAATGAAATTAATTACGATGAAACACCAGATTTGATGAAAGCCGCTAAACAGTCTTTAATTTACCGTGGTGATGAAGGGACTGGTTGGAGTTTAGCTTGGAAAATTAATTTTTGGGCAAGGTTTAAAGATGCGGAACATAGTTTTAAAATGCTTAAAATGCTCATTAAACCTGCAGAAAAAGGCGGCGGTTCTTATTTGAATTTATTTGATGCGCATCCGCCATTTCAAATTGATGGCAATTTTGGTGGCGCAGCAGGTATTGCAGAAATGTTAGTGCAAAGCCAGCTTAACTATATCGATTTATTACCTGCTTTACCAGCCGCTTGGTCTAGCGGAGAAGTTAAGGGTATTTGTGCCCGTGGCGGTTTCGAGCTTAATTTTAACTGGGCAAATGGTAAACTTAAAGAAGTTAAAGTTTTATCAAAAGCTGGGCAACCTTGTGTGCTTAAATATGGAAATGCGCAAATGACTATCCATACCGAGGTAGGTAGAACTTATACATTTAACGAAGATTTAAAGCCCTTATAATTGTTGATTTTCAAAATCATGATACAAAGAATTCCACAAGATTTTAGGTTGTTTTTAGTTGTTTTTTTATTGATGATGAGTTCCTTTTTGCAGGCAGAAGAGCCTAGGCAAACCATCTCTTTAAATAGCAATTGGCGTACGATTGCCCATGAAACTAACCCCAATCAATATAACGGTTTTGAAAATCCTGATTTTAAAGACCAAGTATGGGAAAAAGTTCAGGTACCACATAACTGGGATAAATATCATGGTTACAGAAGAATGTTGCATGGCAATAAGCATGGTTATGCATGGTATCGTAAAACATTTAAAATCAACCAGAAACAAAAGAATAAACGTTACTTTTTATACTTTGAGGGCGTTGGTTCTTATGCTACCGTTTGGTTAAATGGTAAAAAAGTAGGTTACCATGCTGGCGGAAGAACAACTTTTACTTTGGATGTTTCGGCAACGATTAAGCTTAATGGCGAGGAAAATATTTTAGCTGTTAGGGCCGACCATCCATCAGAAATACGCGATTTACCTTGGGTTGATGGAGGCTGTTCTACCGAGCGTGGCTTTTCTGAAGGCTCACAACCGATGGGAATTTTTAGACCAGTACATTTAGTATTAACAGATGCGGTTAGAATAGAGCCTTTCGGGGTACACATCTGGAATGATAAACAAGTATCAGCGAAAGCGGTAAAACTTTTCATCAATACAGAAATTAAAAATTATAGTGCTAAAAGGGAAGAGGTTTTAGTGCAGCAAGAATTTAGAAACCATGCAGGTAAAGTGGTTTTTACTTTGCAAGAAAAGATGGTTTTAGACCCTCAAAGCGTAAAAATAGCAAAGCAAGAAACAAACATTCAGAACGCTCAATTATGGAGTTTAGAAAATCCGTATCTATATCAACTACAAACTAAAATATATAGAAATAAGCAGTTAACAGATCAATTAAATACGCCTTATGGCATCCGTTGGATTAGCTGGCCTATCGGAGAAGATGCCGTACTTTCTAAACAGTTTTTATTAAACGGAAAGCCTGTTTTTATCAATGGAATTGCAGAATATGAACATTTATTAGGCAATAGTCATGCTTTTACTCATGAGCAAATACGCTCTAGAGTTTTACAAATGAAAGCAGCTGGCTTTAATGCTTTCCGCGATGCACACCAGCCTCATAACCTTTTATACCAAACCTATTGGGATAAATTAGGCATCTTATCGTGGACACAAATGGCGGCTCATATTTGGTTTGATAACGAAGCTTTTAGAACCAATTTTAAAAATCTCTTAAAAGATTGGGTGAAAGAGCGAAGAAATAGCCCTTCTGTTGTACTGTGGGGTTTAGAAAACGAAAGTACTTTGCCTGAAGATTTTGCCATAGAATGCGCTGCATTGATACGTTCTTTAGATCCAACAGCTTCATCACAAAGGAAAATAACCACTTGTAATGGTGGTAGCGGTACAGATTGGGATGTACCTCAAAACTGGACAGGTACTTATGGCGGAAATCCTTTGAATTATGGCGAAGATTTAAAAAGACAAATTTTAGTGGGCGAATATGGCGCTTGGCGTACACTAGACGCACATAGCGAAGGGCCACATTTACCTAATGTGAGCGATTATAACGAGGACCGCTTTACCGAGTTGATGGAAACTAAAGTAAGGCTGGCAGATTCCGTAAAAAATGAAGTAGCCGGGCATTATTTCTGGTTATGGACTTCGCATGATAACCCAGGTAGGGTTCAAGGTGGCGAAGGTTTAAGGGAGTTAGATAGAATTGGTCCTGTAAATTATAAAGGATTGCTAACACCTTGGGAAGAGCCCTTGGATGCTTATTACATGTTTAGGTCTAATTTTGCTCCAAAAACTACGGAGCCAATGGTTTATATTGCTTCGCATACTTGGCCGCAAAGGTGGACGAGTACAGGATTGAAGGACAATATCCGTATATATTCTAATTGTGATGAAGTAGAACTTTTCAACGATTTGGATGCATCTTCTTTAGGTAAAAGAAAGAAAAACGGTGTGGGAACTCATTTCCGTTGGGATCAGGTGATGATTAAGTATAATATCCTTTATGCCGTTGGTTATGTTAACGGAAAGGCCGTGGCCAGAGATACGATTGTGTTACAAAATCTACCTAAAGCGCCAAATTTCAATCTTTTATACAAAGGAGCTGAAAATATAACGGCATCAGCGAAAGCTTATAATTATTTATACCGTGTAAATTGTGGTGGGCCAGATTATCAAGATGAAAACGGAAACACATGGTTGGCAGATAGACAATTACAAGATAAAAACACTTGGGGTTCAACATCATGGACGGCTGCATTTGGCATACAACCTGCTTTCTTTGCCAGTCAGCGTAGAACTTTTGACCCTATAAGAGGAACTAAAGATTGGTCTCTTTTTCAGGATTTTAGATATGGAAGAGAAGAGTTAAGCTATCATTTCCCGGTGCCAGATGGTGAGTATTTAGTAGAGCTTTATTTTACAGAACCTTGGTTGGGCACAGGCGGAGGAATAGATTGTACGGGTTTTAGATTGTTTGATGTTGCTGTAAATGATGAAGTTGTATTGGATGATTTGGATATCTGGAAAGAAAGTGGACATGATGGAGCTTTAAAAAAAGCTATAAAAGTACAAGTGAAGGGAGGTTTACTAAAAATACATTTTCCAGAAGTAAAAGCAGGGCAAGCTTTAATTTCTGCTATCGCGATAGCAAGCTTAAAGCAGGATGCAAAAGCTATAAACACTTCAGTTACTCTTATTAAAGATTTACAAGTTAAAGGTGATGACTTAAAAGAAACTTATAGCTTAGATATTGGTCAGCAACAATTTACCCAAAGTGATGAAACTTTTGTGAGTTTACCTTCTGTACTATATGGTGCAAATTGGCTAAAAAACTCAGGAAAAGCATTGGAGGCATTAAGCTTTAAAGCTAACGCGAAACTCGATTTTTATATGGGCATAAAACAGTCATTAAGCTTACCTCAGTGGATAAAAGATTTTGAGGATACCCAAACATTCGTAACAAATAATAAGGGAACACAATACCGTATTTATAAGAAAAAATTAGCTCAGGACGATAGGTTTTCTATTCGTGATTTTAAGCAAGAAAAAGGCATTTTTATAGCTTATATGCCAGAGAATAATCTCCAGCCAGCTTTTGATTTAAAGAAAAATACTTCTTACAAAGCAGCGCTTACCACACTAGATAAAGGCGTAGAAAAGCATCAGTTGATGAACCAAGAAAGATTGATATTTAAAGCAGATCATGCCCAAATAAAGTTTAATATTAAAGTTGGGGTTGCCGATACTTATTCTTTAACGGTAAAATATCATAATCCTTTTAATGAGCTTAAACAAGCTACTATTAGTGTAATTGCTGCTGATGGTACTTTAATGAAAGCGGCAGAATTGTTTGATTTAGAGCCAAGTAAAGAAGGTAAGTGGAGTTATTTTAACACCACTACGGGTACGATGATAAATGCCGGAACTTATCAGGTTATCATTCAAGCAAAAGACGCGGTTGGTATAAGTATAGATGCTTTAGATGTACAGTAAGCTATCCCTCATACAGGATAAGGCTACATCTAAAACACAGTCATTTTTTATATCTTTGCTATCCTTATGAAGTTTCCAAAATTTAAAGATTTAATCATTTTTGAGGATAATGATTTGATAATTGTTAACAAACCTCCATTTTTAGCGTCATTAGATGAAAGAGAAGGTGGTGATGTAAATTTATTACGATTGGCAAAGCAATACCATGCTGATGCTCAAATATGCCACCGTTTAGATAAGGAAACTTCAGGCTTAATAATCGTTGCTAAAAATCCTGAAGCTTACAGGCATATTGCTATGCAGTTTGAGCATCGTAAAGTAAAAAAAGTTTACCACGCTATTGTTGATGGAACGCATATTTTTGAAGACTTACTGATTGATTTACCTATTTTAAATGCAGGAAAAGGCAATGTAATGATTAGCAGAAGCGAGGGTAAAAAAGCCGATACTTATTTTAAATCTCTAAAATATTTCAAACATTACACGCTTATAGAAGCCAGACCAGTTACTGGTAGGATGCACCAAATTAGGATACATTTAGCTACTCAAAGAGCATCTATTACAGGCGACGATATGTATGGTGGAAAACCTGCTTTCTTATCTAAAATTAAAAGAGGCTACCGTTTAACGGATGAAGAAGAGCAGCCTATCATGAAGAGGTTTGCCTTACATGCAAAAGAATCAACCTTTACTATGCTAAATGGCGAAGAAAGAACTTTTGAAGCGCCATATCCTAAAGATTTTGCTGTTTTGTTGAAGTTGTTAGAGAAAAACGATGTTTAAGTCATCATCAAAACTATTATCTTTTGTGCGGTTTATAAAAATTGAAATCAAGTTTTGTAAATAACTTAGCTTTTATTGAATAAAATGCACTTAAACAATGCAGAAAAAATTAGATATAACAGGCAACTCATTTTACCTGAGTTAGGTTTAGCTGGCCAGAATAAACTTAAAAATGCCAAAGTTTTAATGATTGGTGCTGGAGGCTTAGGTTGCCCGGTTTTGCAATATTTGGCTGCAGCAGGGGTAGGGCAAATTGGTATGATAGACCATGATGTGGTTGATGAAAGCAATCTCCACAGGCAAATTCTTTATAACCATTTAGATATTGGTAAAAACAAAGCTTTAGTTGCTCAAGAGAAGCTGTCTTTGTTAAATCCTTTAGTTAAAACTGATGTTTATCCTTTTAAATTAAATGATGAAAATGCCTCAGAAATTATCAAAAACTATGATTTAATTATAGATGGCTCTGATAATTTCAAAACTCGGTATTTGGTTAATGATATTTGTGTAAGCTTAAAAAAACCTTGGGTATTTGGTTCTATTTTTAAGTTTGAAGGGCAGGTAGCTATTTTTCATCCAGAAAGTGCAAATACTTATCGTGATGTTTACCCAGAAGCACCAGATGAAAATACAGTGCCTAATTGTGCCGAAATTGGCGTTTTAGGAGTTCTGCCTGGCTTAATTGGTTTGATAATGGCAAATGAAGCTATCAAGTTTATTTGCAATATTGGTGAAACTTTATTGGGTAAATTATTGGTTTATGATACTTTAGAGAATGATTTTAAGATTTATCAACTTATACAATCCAAACAGCAAACAGCAGAAAAAACCTTTAAAACTGATAAAAACGTGGCAACAGAAATAGCATTTGACGATTTAGATCAATTAGGAACTTATTATTTATTAGATGTAAGAGAAGAATGGGAGTTTGAAGATTTTAATAAAGGAGGTGTAAATATTCCCTTAAATCTTTTACCTCAACAACTACATGTATTGGCAGAAGAAGATAAGATTGTTTGCTGCTGTAATTATGGTAATAAAAGTAAAATAGCCGTAAAACTTATTAAAGACCAATATCCTGATAAGGAAGTTTACAGCGTGAAAGACGGGATAGAAGAGTGTTAAGCTGCTTTTCTTTTAGATTTTTCCCATGCAGCAGATTGTTGGCCTTTAAAATACCTGATAGTGCCTGCTAATGCTGCATAGTTCATTAAACAGAAATAATAAGGAATGAAAAACAGCTTGATTTTTAGTTTTTTCTGCTCTAAGAACCAACCCAAAGCTGATGATACATAAAAAAGTATTTGCATAAACAATATTGCTTGGTATAAAAGCAAATCTGGATATTGGTAAACAATTAAACAGTTTAAAATAAAAGCTACCAACATTAAAGCTGGTGTAACGGCCCATCTTAGTACTTTATGGCTGATGTATTGAAAAGTTAAAATTGGATTATTAAAAGGATTAGCAGCCTTTTTTAACCTAAAAATAGACTGAATTCCACCTGCTACAATTCTAATTTTACGTTTAAGCTCTTCGGCCGAGTTTTCTGATGCTGTTTCAATAGCATAAGCCTTTGGCTCATAAGCTATAATATAACCTTTTTCTGCAATACGCATGGCAATCATGTGGTCATCTATGATCGTATCACTTTCTACAGGATGGTATAAAGCAGTTCTGATACTGAATAGCTCTCCGGCTGCGCCAATGCTAGAATAAAGCTCATAATCCCATTTTTTTAAAGCCGATTCATATTTCCAATAAAAGCCTTCTCCGGCAGCACTGGCATCAGCTTTTTCATCAACCATAATGCGTTTTTCGCCAGCAACGGCACCAACTTTAGCTATTTGGTAATGTTTTACAAGCTCTTTTATAGCCTCAGGATTTAAAAAAGTATTAGCATCCGTGAAAACGGTAATTTCGCCTTTTATATAGGGGATAGCTCTTTTAATGGCCGCCATTTTTCCTGCTCTGCTATCTTGATGAAGCAGTTCTATATCTTTATACTGGCTAATAATTTGTGGTGTTTGGTCTGATGAGCCATCGGTGATAAACAAAATCTGAAACTTATCTTTTGGATAATCTATAGCTAAACAGTTTTGTATTTTTTCTTCTATAAAATCTTCTTCATTAAAAGCAGCTATCAATAATGTTGTGCTTGGTAAATGGCTATCAACCAGATTTTTAATATCTTTTTTAGGCTTAAAAAGTCTTTTAAGTTTTATCAATACAAAAAGTAAAATTCCGTAGCCCAAGAAAGCGTAAAACACCACAAATAAAGAAAACCAGAAAAAAGCTATCATGAATTTTTAATTTTAAAGCCTAAATTTTTGCTGTTTTTAGCATGGGTGAAGTTCCATAAAACACCTTTTAAAACCCATTTTATCAAATCTTTTCTACCTTTTAAAAAGTATTGAACCATCATTTTTGGACAAGCAATGCCACAATAATAAATGCTAAAAGCTAAAGTATTTAAAAAGCTTGTGTTTTTCCTGATGAAAAGCATCCTGTTTCTTACCGTGAAATAAGTTTTTAATGCACTTTCTTTGCCAACACTTACTGATTCTTTATGGTAAATATGTGTTTTCCCGGTAAACCATATTTTTTTGCCAATTCTTTTGAATTTTTCGCACCAGTCTAATTCCTCGTAATACAAAAAATAATTTTCATCCATCCGTCCGGCCTTTAGTAAGTCTGTTTTACGGCACATCACAGCAGCACCATGGCAAAAACCAGTTTCGTGGCTAAGTCCTTCGTATTGCCCGTTGTTGTTTTCAAACTGACCAACACAATTATTTCTGCCTGTTAAATAATTTAAAGGTGTAAAACCTGCATATTGTATAAGGCTTTTATCTTCATGATAAAGAATAAGAGGGGAAAGCAAGCCAATATCTGGGTTTTGTTCCATTTCAGATACCATGGTTTCAATACAGCCTGCAATAATTTCTGTATCGTTATTCAAAAAAAATAAATAATCTCCTTTAGCAGCTCTTAATCCAAAATTATTACCTCCTGCAAAACCAATATTTTTTATTGAGTGGATATAAATTATTTTTGGATAATGTTTATGAAATGTTTTATAATGATTTTCATTACTGCCATTATCTACCAAAATAACTTCTAAATTAGCAGTTGGATAATGTGTTTTAATAGATTTTAAAAAATCTACAGTTGCTTGTGGTTGATTATAGTTTACGGTTATGATGGAGACTAAACTCATTGGTTAAAGAGAATAAAAAATATACAGCTTTCAAAATAAAAGATTTTGTCTGACGAAAAAAAAATATCAGAGCAATTTAAGGCATTTAAAGACCTTGAAAATAAAGATTTAAGTTTGGAAACAAAGTTAGATGAGTTAATTCTATTGCTTGAAAAAAATGAGTTAGATACAGAGAGCATTAAAAAGATGCAACAGAAATTTAACCATGTGGTTAACAAAAAGATTGCGCAAAAAGCTACTATTAATGAAATTAAGGATATATCCTTAAAAAATTTAGATAACATAGATAAGTTAAACCAGCTTGAAATTTTATTAAATACAAATCATATAGATTCTAAACAGGCTAGCAAAATCAAAATAGAAAATGGTCTAGCAAAATTCGTGAAAGTAATTATTGGCTTTTTGATGATTACGCTGGGTTTTGCCATGATTATTTTACCTACACCACACTCTTTTGAGATGTTTACCATTTTTTGGTTTAACCCCAATGATGGTATAACATTAATGGATTTAATTTCTTTGATTATCATTGCTACGGGCGTGTACATAGTCATTAAATCTTATGTTAAATTTGATTAACAAAATAATACCACGTGAATAATAAAATACTTTTGGTAGACGATGAGGTTTTACAGCTAAAAATCATAGAAAGGTTATTAAAATCTAATGGTTACCAGTGTGTTTCTGTTACATCTGTTCAACAGGCCGAGGAGGTATTGAAAAATTTTGTTCCAGATTTAATCATATCTGATTACGAAATGCCAGAGGCTAATGGCTTTGTTTTTAGAGAGAGATTACTAAAAAATGATGATTTAAAAAATGTGCCATTTTTATTCTTAACATCTTTTAATCAGGATGATTTGGTACAAAAAGGACTAGATTTACAAGCCTTAGATTATATTGCTAAAAATATACCTGCTACACAGCTTTTAGCAAAAATTAATAACATCATGAATACCGTTCATGAGCAATATCAGAAATCATTATCAGAAATAACAAATATTGCAAAAAGGCTTAATTTAAATATCGTTCCTACTAAAGCGCCATTACTTAAAAATTTTGAAATACATTATTTCAATCATTCTTACCAAAATCATCCGGGCGGAGATTTTATTGATTTTATAAAAGTTAATGATAGATATACTTTTTTGATATTAGGCGATGTGATGGGAAAAAAATGGGGAGCATGGTTTTTTTCTTTTAGCTTTTTAAGTTATATCAGAGCAGCTGTAAGAATATGCGTATTAGATGGTACGCTCTCTTTAAATGATATTTTAAAAAAAATAAATAAAGTTATTTACGCCGATGATTTTTTAAGAGATATTTTTTCTACCCTAAGCATGGTTTTGGTGGATGATGATGAAGCTAAGCTCATTTATGCGGGTGCAGGAGATTTACCTTTATTGAAGTTTTCTTATCAGCATCAGCAATTATTGTCTTATAAATCAGAAGGGATTTTATTAGGTTTTTTAGAAGATAGTAATTTTCCAGAACAAGAAATCGCTTTTGAGATAGGAGAAGAAGCTTATCTGGTTTCTGATGGAATGATAGATTTTGAAGTTAATGCAGTAAAAAAATCAGATATTAACTTACTAAAGCAAAGGTTATATGATTTAAAAATCTCAGGAAAATCAACCGAAGAAATAAAAGAAATTTTATTTAATAGTCAAGCATCACAAATTGATGATTGTAGTTTTATCATCATCAAAAGAAAATAGTTAATTTTAAAACATGAAAATAAATAGTGTAAAACACGATAATTGCCTTGTCATTTACATCAATGAAAATGAGGCAAATTTTTCAAAATCAGATAAATTTAAAGAGCTGGTTTTTCAAGAGATTGATCAAGGTAATTTAAATATCATTATCTCATTTAAAGAGGTTAATTATTTAGATAGCTCTTTTTTAGGTGCGGTTGTAGCAATTTTAAAACATCTTATTCCGCTAAATGGTAAATTGGTATTAACACAACTTAATCCAGATATTAAAAACCTATTTGAGTTAACCCGCTTGGATAAAGTGTTTAATATTGAATATGATTTTTCTGAAGCTTTAAATGTTTTTAAATGAGTTTAACTTTACCTCTTATCATACAATCAGAAGCGCCACAAAAGCCAGAAGAAATTTATGATTTTGTTATATCATTTACAGATTTACTTTGTAAGCATATTAAATTTTTAAAGGAAAAGGTATTAGCTAATATCAAACTCATATTAATAGAATATTGCACCAATGCTTTAAAACACGTTGCAAATGAAGTAAATATCATCCAAGCCGAATTTGATAATCAAATACTACAATTAAAAAAGATAGATAAAGCACCCAAATTTAAAATGGGAAACTTGATACTTTCTCAAGATATTTTAAGAAATTATTCATTTATAGAAATTGATGCCCATAGTTTTCAATTTGTTTTAAAACACGAGTACCAGCAAAATGAGGTGATTTTAATACCAGAACATTTTGGTTTTGAAATAGTGATAAGAGCATCTAAAAAATTTACTTACACTTATCAGGACGATACCAAAGAAAATATTTTTTGTGCTACGTTAACTTTCTAGTTTTAATAATTGTTACAATAGTTTGCCATGCGCCCCTATAAAGGCTCATAAAACTAAATTTTTGATAATCTTGTAAAGCAAAGTAACCAACACCTACTGCTATTAAAGTAGGCACCAAAGTAGCTAAGGCAACGCCATAAATATTTCCCAAAGTAAATACACCAATAATATCAAAAATGATATTTGCAGCAAGCATAACCATCACTTTGATAAAGTTAACTTTTGGTTTGTGTATAACATCAAGGGTAAGAGCCATAAACCTATCTGCCGGATATAATAATGCAAATAGCATAAACAACCTTAATACATTTGCAGCCTCTGTTTGGATATATTGCGGTCCGCCAATGATAGCAATTGCAAAATCTGCTAAAAATAAAGAAAGTATAGCTGCTGGTATTAAAAAGATGGTTAGCAAACCAATGTATTTAGACATCTCATCAATAACCAGTTTATTTTTTGCTTGATTATAGGCAGTAGATAAACTAGGCATGGCAGTAGCAGCAAAACTTCTTAGTGGAATTTCTATAATTTCTAGAAGTTTTTGCCCTAAATTATAAATTGCCAAAGCGGCATCGCCTAAAAAAACTTTAATTATAATAGTATCAGATGTTCTGAAAAGATTTGCACTGATAGTTGTTCCGACACTAAATTTTCCAAAATTGTATAAAGCTAAAACGCTTTCTTTACTTTTTCTATTAAACAATTGTATACCAGACCATCCTTTCAAGACAACAAATAAACTGGTGATAAAAAACGATAAAAGATAGGCATACAGCACATATTGTAGATTTACTTTGCCAGTAATAATTAGCCCGGTAATAAAAATTATAAAAGAGGCTGTATTAATGGTTCTGATATATAAAAGCCTATCAAAACGTTGTTCGCCCTGCATCATATTGGTAGCCATATAATAGGGTAAAGAAACAATATAAGTAATACCAAACCATTTTAACAGTAAAGAAAAGCCTATATCACTAATATAATCTTCTAAAAAAAAAGCAGGAATATTAAGTCCAATAAATCCTAAAGTTATCAGTAAAGCAATATACCAAGACGAGGCCACAATTTCCTCTGCTTTTTCTACAGACGCACCAGCATAAAACTTTATAAATGCAGTAGTTAAAAAGCCAGATCTAAAAGTTTCAAGAAGTAAATAGCCAGTAGTAAAAAAAATCCATATACCCATCTCTTCTAAACTAAGCGCATGAGACAGTAAACCGTAAGTTACCATCCCTAAAACAGACATTACGGCATTTCCAGTTAAAGATAAAAAATGCTTGTTTTTGATGATAATAAACAGTTTATGTAGATCTTTAAACATGAATTTTTATAAACAAAATAATTTCTTGTAAAAAAATAAATACTTCTTAAAATTTATAGCAATTTAACTAGTTTTAACAAAAAATAACAGCTAGCAAATGCACAATAATACATATAGTTTTGAAGATATTGCGCTTTTAATTACAGTTTACAATAGAAGCTCTTCTTTAGAGAGGTTACTTAAAGCTTTTGATGAATTAGGAATCTGTTTTGGAGAAATAATTGTTTCTGACGATTGTAGTAAAGCACAACATCAAGAAAAGATGAAGCTTTTGCAGCAAGATTATCCTTTTAAGCTTATTACAACCCCAATTAATAAAGGATTAGCCAATAATCTTAATAAAGGGCAAAATGCCGTAACCAAACCTTTTACACTATACGTACAGGAAGATTTTATTCCTCAACCTGTTTTTATAAAAAATCTTGAAAATGCAGTAAAAATCATCAAAGAAGATACATCTGTTGATACCATAAGGTTTTACGCTTACTTTCCTTATCCTTATACAAAACCTTATGATATAAATTTTGATGAAATGATTTTTAAAAAATCTATTTTGTACTGGAATCACTTAAAATTTTATGTTTATAGTGATCATCCTCATCTTAGAAGAAGCAATTTTTTAAAAAAGTTTGGATATTATAAAGAGGGGATACAAATGGATAAAACAGAATTTGAAATGGCCTTATCATTTATAAAAGGTAATGGAAAAGGGCTTATTGCCAAAGATATTTATGCTTCTTTTGAGCAAAAAAATTCGCCCGATGAACCTAGTACTGTAAACCGGAAATCATGGAGAGAGGATAAATCATTAATCATTTTAGGTTTAAGAAAAGTATTTCTACTTTACAGGTTTCTTAAAAATACTTTCCAACTTTACAGCAAATAAAAGATGGCTATTTTTTCAAACATCAGTTTATTAATTACCCATTACAACAGAACGGCTTCTTTAGAAAGACTTTTAAATTCTTTTGTAGATATTGATATTTCTTTTGGCGAGATTGTAGTTTCAGATGACGGTAGTAAGCCAGAAAATTTAAGACTTTTAACTGATTTACAAACAAAGTTTGATTTTAAATTGGTAAGCACTCCCATAAATAAAGGCTTAGGAAATAATATCAACAAAGGGCAAAAAGCAGTTAGTAAACCTTTAACCTTATATGTCCAAGAAGATTTTATTCCTTGTGGGGATTTTTTAAATTATTTAACTCAAGCAGAAGAAATTATGATAGCAAAGCCAGAGCTAGATATCATCAGATTTTACGCTTATTTTAAATATCCATATTTAAAACCTTATAAAAATGGATTTAGTGAAATGATTTTTAAACTGTGGTATCCTGGGTATAAAAAGTTTTATATGTATAGCGACCATCCGCACCTCAGAAGAAGTAACTTCCTAGAAAAGTTTGGATATTATACAGAAGGAGTAAAAGGCGATGTTACCGAGTATAACATGATGATGAGTTTTTTAAAAAATAGAGGTAAAGGGATGTTTCATCAACATTATAGAACCATCTTTAATCAAGAAAACTCCTCTGCCGAGCCCAGTACGATGAAACGTGATTTTTGGCGAGAGTCTAATAACCCGCTTATCAAACTGATGAGACATGGTTACAGGCATCTGAAATTTAATATAGATTATTTAAAGTAAATATGTTATACTTAAAATTACCCACTTGGTTAAAGCAGCATTTGTACACACAAAAAGGCTTTGCTGATTTAAGCAACACAGAAATTGAAGATTTAAAACAAAGGATTAAGGTTTTTACTCATGATACACCTGATGTTTCTGTTGTTATACCTGCGTGGAATGAAGAGAATAACATTTTTAGAGCAGTTTCTTCTTTAGCATCTAACATTACCAACCTTAAAGTAGAAATTATTGTAATTAACAATAATTCTTCTGATCGTACACAAATGGTTTTAGATACATTAGGTATTAGAAGCTATTTGCAGCCAGAGCAGGGTACACCACATGCCAGACAAATGGGATTATATAAAGCAAAAGGTAAATATCATTTATGTGCAGATTCTGATACTTTTTACCCACCCCGTTGGATAGAATTAATGACAAAACCCATGCAAGAAAACAATGATATTGTTGGTGTATATGGTAGATATTGCTTTATTCCGTTACCGGGAGGCAGTAGATTAGCGCTTATCCCTTATGAAAAACTAACA
>NZ_DLHN01000021.1 GCF_002483235.1 Pedobacter glucosidilyticus
CAAACGCTCACAGATGTGACAGCCATGTTAGACTATACCGTCTTAGGAAATAGTATTTTTAGAGGAGAGTTAGCCAGTGATAATGTTTATTTCACACTGGCAGATTTTAATGCCATCAGTGCAGAACGAGACCGCAATACTTTTATCTGGCAGAGTACGGCTTTGGATGGAGATGGTGGTGGCTGGGCTTCAAAATACAATAGTGTATTTGTAAGCAATGTAGCACTGGAAACGCTGGCTACCATTACACCAAAAACACCAGCAGAACAAGCAGAATGGAATCGTTTAAAAGGTACGGCACTCTTTTTAAGAGGCTACGCTTTTTTTGAACTTTTAAGTCATTATGCTGCTGTTTATGAAGCTGCTACTGCAGATGAAAAATTGGGCATACCCCTGAAATTACGTTCAGACATTAATGATAGGCAAGCAAGAGCAAGTTTAGAAGCATCTTATCAGCAGGTACAGACAGATTTAAAAGAAGCTTTAAAACGCTTACCTCTAGAAAGTACAGTAGCCACACGCCCCAACAAGAAGAGTAGCTATGCTTTATTATCTAGGGTGTATATGGCGATGGCCTTATATCCGCAGGCAGGCTTATATGCAGACTCTTGTTTAAATCTCTATGCAGAATTACTAGATTTCAATACCATCAATGCAACAACAGCGGCACCTTTTAGCAGATTCAATAAAGAGGTGATTTATCATGGAACAGGAGTAGGCTCTGGTTTGGTTCCTGGCAGATACCGGGTAGATACACTTTTGTATGATAGCTACAGCAATCAGGATATCCGTAAAACAGCTTTCTTCAGAAGAAATGGTCCTCAAAATTATACTTTTAAAGGAGGTTTTGATGGAGTAGTATCCAGTGTTTATTTTTCAGGCTTAACCACTGGAGAGCTGTATCTCAACAAAGCCGAAAGTAAGGCAAGGGCAGGGCAGCTTAATGAAGCTATGCAAACCTTAAACCAGTTAAAAAAGCATCGTTATCAGCGCAACGGCTATACGGATTTTGTAGCTAATACCGTAGAAGATGCTTTAAAAATCATTTTGGAAGAGCGAAGAAAAGAACTATTGTATAGAGGCATCAGGTGGACAGATTTAAAGCGTTTACAACGAGAGCCTGCTTATCAGAAAACATTACTGAGGATATTAGGAACCAATAGGTACGAGTTAAGGCCAGATGACAGTGCTTATGTATTTCAAATACCACAGCAGGTGATAGATCTTTCTGGTATTACGCAAAACTAAGAAAACCCAAACAGCATGGGGATATGCTGTTTGGGTTAATGCTTGTTAACTTAGTTGCGTAAGCTAACATCAGGCTGGCTAACAGAAGGGTTTTCCAGAGCAGCCTCAATTTGTTCAATCAACATACTGTTGATATTTGGCTGACCAGGCGTTGCACCTTCTTCGGCTCTTATGGCACAAACTTCGCTGCTTCCTTCACAACCGGGGGCAGTACTACCTACAAGCTGGTAGCTACTGGCTAAAGTAGGGTCGCCAGAGCCATCATACTCAAACCAAAACTGGTTTGTTGCTAGGCTACTGCTGTTAGCTTTAAAAGCAGAGAATAAAACAGCACCTGAGATTGCTGCTACAGCAATCATAGGAATGATGAATTTTTTCTTCATCTTTGATTTGGCTTTACTACACCTCGAAGCCATAGAGTTTTACATGATGATGCCTACTCTGTTACAGGGTTTTCGGCGTCCCCCTTTTTTCTTGAAAAGTTTAAACAACAGGTGCTTATTACTGTAAGCATCGGTTGTTTTGAAGGGGATGTACTTGCAGCTATCCCACTGATTTAATTTGATTGAGTTTTCATGATAAATCCTTTAAGCAGTACCTGAACATAAGCTTTTATTCGACCTTGGCCTTTGTGGCAGTGCTGCTTAAGCCTAAGCAGTTCCGTTGGTAGCAAAGGGCGCAGTCGAGAGCTTTTGTTTACTTTTTGCGGAGAAAAAGTAAATGCCATTGCCCGGCATGAGGGCAGGCAAGACTGTGCCTAAGGGATCATCATATTATTTTCATTCTTCAAAATCATAAATTAATGCCTACTCTGTTACAAGGTTTTCAGCGTTCCCTTTTTTCAACTAATTAAAATAGGTGATATTAAATGTTAAACATTCAAGATTACTGTAAGCCAACTCTGGCGTAAAATTGCTATTGCTACTTTCATTTAAGTTGAGCAGTTTGCCACGGTCTTTGCCATCACTTCTTAAAGCCGGAGCTTCCATTTTATTTAAAGCAATGGGTAAACGATGCGCCATAAAATAGCTTCCTCTGGCAGCAGCCTGACTAACAAAGCGTTCATCCAGACTGTTGAGGTAAGCGAGTTGTGCTTCATCTAAGTAGAAGTTTTGAGCAACCCAAAGTTTAAAATTCTGATGAAAGGCATTAGCCTCTGCGTTTAAATCCTGGTCGCTCTTGGCATAAAGAGTAGCCAGTTTTTGCTGTACACCAGCGGGGGTAAAAGGAACTTTTTCCATAGTTGTTTTTTTTATTAAATGAATAGATAGGCCGGCCGGCTAAACAAAATTAGAGGCTAAAAGCTTAAAAAAGCTAATAGAAAACCCACAAAAGTGATGAATGGTAGAAATTAGATGATGAAATGCAAAAATTTTTTTGGCTCTTGATATTTAGAGCTAATATATTTGAGTAAACCATAAAAAATATGAAGTTATAATCAGTATGATGTTGTTTCTTAGGTTTGTTTTATTAAGATTTATTTTATGTTTTCAGCTTTTAGAAGGAACAAGCAATCATAAAATACCCTATTCACCGAAATGAGTAAGCAATCTTCTCCTAGCTATCGGGAGTTAGGCATCAACATCTGATATTAAATAAGTGTAAACTATCCACTATTTAAGCATATTTTGACTTTATACTTTTGATTTTTTACTTGAAAAACATGAACAAATGAAATCATTCATTACCTTATGGAATAAGAAAGACGGAAAATACTTTTCTTTTGGTGTACGCTTAATAGTAGCCTTATTAGTGTCTCACTATCTAGTAGTTGTACCTCAAACGAAATCTTTTTGGCAAATCATGCAGCAAACCAATTACTATTGGGCAATGCTATTTAGTACTTTGATAGCAGTTGCACTTTTGCAATGTGTGCATAGTACCACTCGATATTTAGATAGTCGTATCAACTGGGAAGACAATTTATGGAAAAGAGGTAGCTATCAATTGATATTTGGAGTGTTACTGGTATTGTTACTAGATTACCTATTTATCAGATTTTACTTCTGGTATTTTGATAATGATTTTGAGGCTAGTGGCTATATGCAGGTGGAGTTTCAAATCATCACCATTCAGGTCTTACTATTAAATTTGATATATGTATTCAGGTATTATTATTTAGCCTACCACATAAAGAAGGCACAAAGTAGTGAAGAAATAAATGTGAGGGTAAGTTTAGGAGATTGTGTATTTTACATCAAAGCCATAGAAATACTAGCCATTATTAAAAATGGAAACGTAGGCACTATCTATACTACGAACAAAAAACTATATAACACCACAGAATCTTTAGAGCAACACGTAAAGAAATTACCTGCTCAAGACTTTATGCAGGTAAACCGTTCAGAAATCTATGCGAGATGGGCCTTAAAAGGCTACTATCGTAAGTCAGATTATAGCTACCATTTACAAATAAAATTTATGCCCTATGAACCTTTAAAATGCAAGGTAAGTCGTAACAGATTAAGCGGTTTCCTAAATTGGTTTCATCAGGTAGAGAAATAAATTGCCAGCTATAAAGCTATCCCGATTGCTTTGTCCATCGTAAGTTTGTAGAGAAATGTTTGGATAAGCGTAAACAGAATATAATTTTGTTCAGTTTAAAAAGATCCAGCAGAGAGAAGGAATAAGACTTTAGTTTCATAGCGAACACACTTTTTTGTTCATCGCAAACACATTTTTTTGTTCATAGCGATGAGGAACGAAGAAGCTATCTCTTCATAAAGGCTATCCTATAAGTATTATGAGAGAAGCCACGTTCCTCGCTTGACAAACTGGGCGAACAAAGCGAAGCTATCCCTTCATACAAGGCTCTCCCTTCATATAGGCTATAAAGAGAAGCCACGTACCTCGCTTGACAAACTAGGCGAGCAAAGCTATCTCTTTATACAAGGCTCTCCCTTCATACAGGTAACAACAGAGATTGCTTCATCCTTTGCTTGACAAACTAGAGCGTTTAAACAAAGAAAAGTCTACAACTTAAAAGTAACCACCCAGCTCAGTGCTCTCTGCGCCCTCCGTGGTTAAAACGTAACGAACACAGTAAAGCTATCTCTTCATACAGTGCTATCCCCTCATGCAGGCTATAAAGAGACTGCCACGTACCTCGCAGTGACAAACTAGAGCGGTTAAAACATTAAAAAAATATTTGCGGTTAAACCGATACAATTGAAGAGATTAAAAACAAATCACCATAACTACCCAGCTCATTGCGCTTTGCGTCCATGTTGTTAAAAAAGCGATACCATCGCCAAACCATGTTAAGTACTCGTTACAAACGAGCACAAGAAAAAGCGATACCATCGCCACACCATGTTAAGCACTCGTTGCAAACGAGCGCAAGAAAAAACAACCTCCAAGTAAAACAACAAATCAAATCACAGACCCAATTGTCGTATAAACTACCCAGTAGTTAGGTCTTTTTGCTTGCTACTCAGTACTTTTTACCTCCAACTTTCTACACTCCACAGCATACTAATGTTTGAAATGGCGTACACCAGTAGTAACCATCGCAATACCTTTTTCGTTAGCTTTATCAATAGAGTCTTGGTCCTTGATAGAACCACCAGGTTGTAAAACAGCACTTATACCAGCTTCGGCAGCTAGCTCAACACAATCCGGGAAGGGGAAAAAAGCATCAGAAGCCATAACAGCACCTTGTAAAGAAAAACCAAAGCTTTCTGCCTTAATCACAGCTTGCTTTAAAGAGTCTACCCTGGAAGTTTGCCCCACACCACTGGCAATTAAAGTATTGTTTTTAGCAAAAACAATCGTGTTAGATTTGGTATGTTTCACCACTTTATTAGCAAAGAAAAGATCTTTCAACTCTTGCTCAGTAGGTTTTTGCCTTGTTACAGCCGTCATCAATTCAGGACCTTCTACCGTATTGTCTTTATCTTGCTCTATCACCCCATTCAATAAGGTTTTAAAGAGTTTTCCCGGTAAAGCAACATCCTTTCTACGTAAGATGATCCTGTTTTTCTTACTGGTCAAAACCTGTTCTGCTGCAGCAGAATAAGCTGGTGCTATTAAAACCTCGAAGAATAATTTATTGATTTCTAAAGCGGTAGCCTCATCAACCTCGCCATTGCAAATCAACACCCCGCCAAAAGCAGAAACTGGGTCGCAGGCTAAAGCATCTTGCCATGCATCTAATAAATTTGGCCTGCTGGCCACACCGCAAGCATTGGTATGTTTTAAGATGGCAAAAGTAGGCTCCGTAAACTCATCAATTAAAGCCACCGCAGCATCAACATCTACCAGGTTATTATAAGAAAGTTCTTTACCATTCAATTTATCAAACATAGCGTCTAAATCCCCATAGAAATAACCTTTTTGGTGAGGGTTTTCGCCATAACGTAAAACCGTTGCCTTTTGCTCACTTTGTTTAAATACAGTTAACGCATCATCACCCTGGTTAAACCAGTTGAAAATAGCACTATCATAATGAGAAGAAACATGAAAAGCATTTCTTGCAAAAGCCTTACGTTGCTCCAAGCTGGTTTCGCCATTTTGTGTTTCTAAGATATTATTTAAGGTAGTATAATCATCTTTAGATGCGATAATGACAACATCCTGATGGTTTTTTGCAGCAGCTCTGATTAAGGAAATACCACCGATGTCTATTTTCTCAATAATATCTTGCTCTGGAGCACCAGATTTCACTGTTTCCTCGAAAGGATATAAATCAACAATTACCAAATCTATCTCTGGGATTTCGTACTGAGCAATCTGCTCCTGGTCGCCGCTATGCGCTCTTCTAGTTAAAATACCTCCAAATACTTTTGGATGCAAAGTTTTTACTCTACCACCCAAGATAGAAGGATACGAAGTAAGGTCTTCAACTGGGATAACATCCACACCTAAGTTCTTGATAAAGGTTTCGGTACCTCCGGTTGAGTAAATATTTACTCCTAATTTTTGCAATTGTAAAATTACCGGTTCTAAATTGTCTTTATAAAAAACTGAAATTAAGGCGTTTTTGATTTTTACTGGGTGGTTCATGAATTTAAATTTTTGAAGGCGCAAAGATAGAAAAATCAATAAGCTTTAAGAAGTAAAATTCAATATTGATGAACGATGAAATAAAGCTTTTTTATTTACCCATTTCTGCTCTGCGCATAGGCATCACATCAATGATTTTATAAAGCATATTCAGGCTGGTTATTTGGTGAGAACGGTATTTCTCTCCGCCATCTTTACCCACAAGGATGATGGTGAAGGTATTGGGTTTTGTAATGAGCTTGAGTTTATCCTTGGGTAAGCCTTCATCAAAAAAATAAGTACTCAATTTAATAGCTCTTTCTGCTAAACCCTTTTCATCTGCTTTTAACAATGCCAATTGACGAACAAAAGTCTCGTCTTCTTTACCAGGCGATAATAGGATAACCTCTCTATAATCTTTAAATTGAGGAGGATGATAAGCGAGGCTAAAAGCAAGAATAAGCAAGCTTAAGGTTTGCATCTTTTTGTTTATGAGTGTATTAAATACGAAACGTTCACGATGAGAAATTGTTTCAATTTCAGCAGTAAATCAAACAATCTTAAAAATTACATTACTATTTCATTAGTTCACTAGGTGTATGCCTTTTATTAATTATTTTTGCCGCTCAATTTAGAAAGAGAGCTGTGGAATTTATCTTATACGTATTTGACTTTATCATTCATATAGACAAGCATTTAAATGAAATTATTGTTAATTATCAGTTCTGGACTTACCTCATTTTATTCATCATCATTTTTGCCGAAACAGGTTTTGTAGTAACGCCTTTTTTACCGGGCGACCCCTTATTGTTTGCTGCCGGAGCCTTAATAGCTGGTGGTGGAACAGGCTTAAATATTTACCTGCTGGCATTATTACTCTTTATTGCTGCTATTGCCGGAAATCAGGTCAATTATTTATTAGGAAATTATTTTGGTCCTAAAGTATTTAAACCAGAAAATAGAATTTTAAAATATAGCTATTACGAGAAAACGCAGACGTTTTTTCTCAAACATGGTGGCAAATCTGTAGTGTTTAGCAGATTCTTTCCCGTATTAAGAACATTTGTACCTTTTGTAGCAGGCGTTATTAAAATGCCTATAAGCAAATTCTCTTATTACAATATTACCGGCGGTTTCATTTGGATTGTGAGTTTCCTGTTTCTGGGTTATCTGTTTGGTAATTTAGATTTTGTAAAAAATAATTTTAGCTGGGTAATCTTAATCATCAGTTTATTTACCACCTTGCCGCCAATTATTGGCGCTATTTACGCTAAAAAATCTGAAGCCAAGACTTCCTAATTAGGCTGGTATTAATTTTGACATGATCAGGTATGGATAAATACCTGGTGATGCTAACAGTAATAGGGGCTGCGGCTTTTGTCATGACTTTTATGCCTGCCATTACCGCAAAAACTAAAGTTTCCTATTCACTATATTTTTTAGTCTTCGGAGTTATCATCTACAGTTTATTTCCGCAACATTTACCATCTGCTCATCCTAAAGCTCATCCTGATATAAGTTTGCATCTTTCAGAAATGGTGGTCATCATTTCTTTAATGGGTACAGGTATAAAAATAGATAGGCCTTTCAATCTCAAAAACTGGGCTTCTCCCTTGCGCTTGGTTACCATAGCCATGCTGCTTTGCATGCTAGGGGTAGCCTTTTTAGCCTATTATATATTAAATTTTGATTTGGCTTCAGCAATTTTATTGGCGGCTGTACTGGCACCTACAGACCCTGTATTGGCATCAGATGTACAGGTTGGTCCACCTAACGAAGCTTATAAATCTGAAACTAAATTTGCTTTAACAGCAGAAGCGGGTTTAAATGATGGTCTGGCTTTCCCTTTTACCTGGTTAGCCATTACTATTGCTTTTATCCAAATAGGGGAGAAAAATAATTTACTGGAATGGTTCTCCCTGATGCTGGTGTATAAAATTTTAGCAGGTATTGCCATTGGCTACCTGGCAGGAAAAGCTACCGGATATTTAATCTTTAATTTGGCCAAACGATTTGATTTTCTAAAATCACAAGATGGTTTTCTGGCGCTCGCCTTAACATTATTGGTTTATGGCATTACAGAGGCTTTTGGTGCTTATGGCTTTATCGCTGTTTTCATAAGCGCCTTTACACTAAGACATTCAGAAAAAAGAGACAATTACCACCACCACTTACACAATTTTATCGACCAAACAGAACGTATTTTAATAGCAATTGTACTCTTGTTGTTAGGAGGCTCTTTGGTACAGGGAGGTTTAAAATACCTGAACTGGGAAATAGGAATTTGCGTGGTAGCTTTTTTATTGGTGATAAGACCTCTTGCTGCTTACCTCAGTTTATACGCTTTAAAATTTCATTTTAAAGAGAAAATGGCTATCAGTTTTTTAGGAATCAGAGGCATTGGTTCTATATTTTATTTATCTTTTGCCATAAAAGAAGTAGATTTTAAGTTCGAAAATCAGTTATGGTCTGCCGTATTTTTTACCATCTTAGTATCTATCGTTATACACGGCTTTTCTGCCCCTCGTATCATCAATTATCTGGGCCAAAATATCAAGAAAGAAAAAGTACCCGAATAATTTAAACCTCTGTTTTAAATGATGATATTTGAAAATCAAAAATTCAAATGGGATATGGCCAATAGCTTCATCAAACTTCTGGAAGAAAACGATTTAAAGAAAACCCAACCTCGCTTAAGTGTATTAAAAGTGTTAACATCTCGTGAGATGGCTACCTCACAGCCAGATTTAGAAGCTATTTTAGGTAAAGAGATAGACCGTGTAACCTTATACAGAACCCTAAAAACTTTTGAAGATAAAGGTATCATCCATAAGGTAATAGATCATAAAGGTACAGCTAACTATGCCATGTGCTCGCACCAGTGCAACGCAAAAGAGCACCATCATGACCATCTACATTTTAACTGTACCCAATGCAATCATGTATACTGTTTAGATGAATGTATTTTGCCTCAATTTACAGTACCTGCCGGATATCAGGTAGAAAATGTACAATTGATAGCTACCGGTATTTGTGCTAAATGCAGGCAAGCTTAAGCAGCCATTTTCTCACATTCATCAGCACATAATCTACAAGCTTCAGCGCAAATCTGGCAATGTTCCATACCCATTTCTGCATGCTTTTCGCATTCTTGGGCACAGTTATAACAAGCATCGGCACAAATATTACAGATAATGGTGCTGTAAGAACTGTTCAGGCTCATCAGTTCGGCATTTAGTCTGCAAATGGTAGCACATTCTAAATCCATTTGGATACATTTCGCCATTTCATCTACACCCGATTCTCGTAAACAGGAAGTAGCACATTGGTTACAAGCAACCGCACAAGCCAAACAAGCCTCTATACATTTTCTGTATTTTTCTGGTATCATTTTAAATGTTTTGGGTATGATATATCAGCTATTGTGCCAAATGTGATATGTTTAAAGCTTAGCCTTGAAAATCTGAACTTCAAAATAACTTTAGAAAAAAGAGTAAATTTGTAACGTTCAAATTAATCTGTATGAGGTGATGCCAGAAACGCAAAATATTGAGTTTAAATTAATCTGGAGAGATGAGTACATAAAATGGATTTGTGGTTTTGCAAATGCCTACGGCGGAACTATTTTTATCGGAAAAGATGATACTGGAAATGTAGTTGATTTGCAGGGTTCTAAGAAACTTTTAGAAGAAATACCAAACAAGGTTAGAGACACTTTGGGGATTTTGGTTGATGTTAATCTGCACTAAACTAACTTTGGTAAATATATCGAAATTATTATTGAGCAACATCCTTATCCAGTCAATTACAAAGGGCAATATCATTACAGAAGCGGAAGTACCAAACAAGAATTGAAAGGAGCCGCACTTGATAAGTTCCTCCTAGAGAAAAAAGGCAAAAGATGGGACGGTGTTCCTATTCCGAATGTTTCTATAAATGATTTTACTCAAGAAATATTTGATTTTTTTCGAAAACGGGCTTTTAGAAGCCAAAGAATTGATGAAGAAAGTTTAGCTGACAGTAATGAACATCTTATTGAAAATTTACAACTTAAAGAGGGTAAATTTCTTAAACGAGCATCTATTTTACTTTTTCATCCCAAGCCTGAAAAGCATGTAGTAGGAGCTTACATAAAGATTGGTTTTTTTGAAAGTAATAGTGACTTAAGATTTCAGGACGAAATTCACGGAAATCTTTTTGAACAAATTGAAAAGACAACAGAAATACTATTCACAAAATATATTAAGGCCTTGATAAGCTATGAAGGATTGAACCGCGTGGAAACTTATGAATATCTGATAGAAGCAATTAGAGAAGCGCTATTAAATGCAGTTGCCCATAAAGACTATGCAGGTGGTGTTCCAATTCAAATTAGTGTGTATAAAGATAAATTAATGATTTGGAACGAAGGACAACTTCCAGAAAACTGGACTATCGAAACACTTTTAGACAAGCACTCGTCTAAGCCATTCAATCCTGATATCGCAAACGCACTTTTTCGTAGCGGATACATTGAATCTTGGGGTCGGGGCATTTCTAAAATGACAGAGCAATGTCTAAATTCTGGACTTCCTGCACCCTTATTCTTTTTTAAAAGTTCAGGTTTTTGGGTAGAGTTCAGAAAAGATATTTATAATGAAGAATATTTGCGTGAAATGGCACTTAATGAAAGACAAAAAGATGCTCTGTTGTTTTTTAAATTAAAGGCAGAAATTGTTAATGCTGAGTATGTTAGTCGCTTTTCTGTTTCTGATAAAACAGCCAGAAGAGATTTAGTAGAGCTAGTTGAAAAAAACCTGCTATATCGCATTGGTAAGGGAAAAGGCACAAAGTACATATACTATGTCCGATAAAACCACTAAATGTCCGATAAATGTCCGATAAATGATAGTATACTTTATACAAGACAAAATCTCATAATTATATCGGAACTTAACAATTATTTAAGAGATATAGCCAATAACAGTTTGTTATAAATTGGTATTACTCACAATAAGCTACTACCAAATAGCTACCATACGTTTGTAGTTAAACCATTTTGTTTTTTTAATAAATATTAACGTAACTTTACAACGTGAAAAAACTATTTACGCTTACACTGATATTTCTTTACTCGCTTTCTGTATTAGGAGTAGCGGTAAATAAATTTTATTGCTGTGGCGAGTTAGAATCGGTTACTTTCACAACCTCAGAAAAATACCTAAAGGCTAGTAAAGAAAGTAAAGATGCTGGATGTTGCCAAAATGAGGTACAAACATTTAAAGTTAAAGACAGTCACCTGTCAAGCTCAGCTAAATTTTTAGAGGCTAAACTTTTTGCAACGCTTTTATCACCAATCCCCGTATTTGATTTTAAAGTTGTAAATACAAAAGAAGTTGTATTGGCTTACCAAAGTCATGCACCACCATTAGGAGCTCAATCTCCCATCTATCTACAAAACTGTAATTTCAGAATCTGATTTTTCTTCTTGATGCTTCGTAAATGCGGAGCTGTATCAAAATGCCATTTCTTGTGAGACAGCAAAACAAGTTAATGTCGTCCTGAATGTTAATGCCTGTTTACCGCAGGCAAGTATTTCAATCAATATGTAATGATGTTTTAAAGTAGTTCGATAATGGAGCCTAAGTAGAAACAACCGTTTACACTAAATTCCGCCTTGGCGGTTGCGGTATCTACAGAATTAGCCTTAGCAGAACCTTTAGAAGCAAGCGGCGCAGCGGAGAGTTTTTGGTTACTTTTTGCGGAAACATGCGAAGCATTCATGAAGACCAAAACATAAAATCAATACTTTGAATAAAAGTAACTTGACATGGCCGGTCAAGAGGCCGGAGAGCTGGTGCGTGAATGCTTGAATTTGAAATATTAATAAATAACGTAGATGATAGAAAAGTCGAAGGACAGCACTTTATTACAGTTCCCTATTTCAAGTTTTTGGGTATCCTACCCTAAAAGCATATCCCCAACCTTAGTATTTAATTTTTTATGTACAGATAATATCCCTGCAAAGGGTTGATTTTAATTTTTTTATAATGAAAAGAATAGCTTTAAGTTTAGTGATTTTAGCAACATTAGTTGTAACCGCATGTAGTAACAATACCCAAAATAATGATGCCACTGCAACGGATAAAAACATGACCTACACTTGCCCAATGGATCCTGAAGTAATTGCCTACGAGCCTGGTACCTGCCCTAAATGTAAAATGGATTTGGTAGCTCAGGCTGATGTAGCAAGTGATACCACACACATACATAGCGATACTACTCATCATAACCATAACCATTAAGAAAAGATGATACCAGCAATTATAGATTTTTCTTTAAAAAACAGGCTCTTCGTTTTATTGATAACGATGGGCTTGTTTGGCTGGGGGATATATGCTGTACAAGAAAATCCGATAGATGCCATCCCTGATTTATCAGAAAATCAGGTGATTGTATTTACCGAATGGATGGGTAGAAGTCCGCAAGTGATAGAAGACCAAATTACTTACCCATTGGTAAGTAATTTACAGGGTATCCCGCAGGTAAAAGATATCAGAGCGAGTTCTATGTTTGGGATGAGCTTTGTATACATCATTTTTGATGATAAGACAGATATATATTGGGCTCGTACCCGTGTATTAGAACGCTTAAATTACGCCCAGCGATTATTACCAGACGGTATTACCCCAACACTTGGCCCTGATGGAACAGGCGTTGGCCACGTATTTTGGTATACACTAGATGCCGGTAAAATGGACCTTGGCGAGCAACGAGCTTTACAAGACTGGTACATCAAACTGGCTTTACAAACCGTACCAGGTGTTGCAGAAGTGGCCTCTTTTGGTGGGTTCGAGAAGCAATACCAATTGGTGATAGACCCTTTAAAACTGCAATTCTATAACCTTTCCTTAATGGATGTGATGAATAAGGTGAAAGCGAATAATAATGATGTTGGTGGAAGAAAGTTTGAGATGAGCGATATGGCCTACATCATTAGAGGTTTGGGTTATGTAAAGAATAAGCAAGATTTAGAGAACATTGCTATTGCCAATAATAAAGGCATCCCAGTAAGGGTAAAAGACATTGGTACGGTGCAAATGGGGGGCGATTTAAGACTAGGAATTTTTGATGAAAATGGCGAGGGCGAAGCCGTTGGAGGTATTGTGGTGATGCGTTATGGCGAAAATGCCGATAAAGTTATTGCTGCTGTAAAAACCAAAATGGAAGAAGTAGAGCGTGGACTGCCTGCTGGCGTAAAGTTCAATATCGCTTATGACAGAAGCTCATTAATTGAAGCCGCCATTTATACCATCAAGGTGAAACTGTTAGAAGAAATTATCGTAGTATGTATCATCGTTATCATTTTCTTGATGCACTGGAGAAGTGCTTTAAGCATTATCCTACAAATACCTGTTACCATTGCTTTGAGTTTCTTATTGTTAAACGCCTTTGGTATTTCATCTAACATCATGTCTTTAACCGGTATTGCTTTAGCTATTGGTGTTATTGTAGATAATGGCATCATCATGTCTGAAAACGCTTATCGCCGATTATCCGAATGGCAAAACAATCCAATACATCAAAAATCATGATAGGATTCATCAAAAATATATTCAACAAGAAAAAGGAAGATTTAGGTTATACGCCTATTCCTGAAGCTACCCGCTTGCAAATTATTGCTGATGCTTGTAAGCAAGTATCAAGAGGGGTATTTTTCTCTACCATTATCATCATTGCCTCTTTCTTACCTGTATTTCTATTAACAGGGCAGGAAGGAAAACTATTTGGTCCTTTAGCCTATACTAAAACCTTCATTTTAGTGATAGATGCCATTTTGGTGCTCACTTTAGCACCGGTACTCATCTCTTATTTTATGAAAGGAAGGTTTAGAAGCGAAAATGAAAACCCGGTAAACAGGAACTTAGAAGCTTGGTACGAACCCTTGATTACCAAGTGTATCCACTGGCGTAAAACCACTATCGGAGTAAATATACTGGCTTTATTAATTAGTGTGCCGATGTTATGGAGCTTAGGTAGAGAGTTTATGCCTCCGCTAGATGAAGGTTCTATCTTATTTATGCCCGTAACCCTGCCCGATGTTTCTAACGGTGAGGCCAAGCGTATCTTACAAGTTCAGGATAAGTTGATTAAATCTGTACCAGAGGTTAGCTATGTTTTAGGAAAAGCCGGAAGAGCCGAAACAGCAACGGATAACTCGCCTATCAGTATGATAGAAACGATTATCCTACTTAAACCTAAAAGCGAATGGCGTTCTGGTCTTACGAAAGACGATATCATCAACGAGTTAAATCATAAATTACAAATACCTGGGGTTACCAACGGTTGGACACAGCCTATTATCAACCGTATCAATATGCTTTCTACAGGTATTAGAACAGATGTTGGTGTAAAAGTTTATGGTCAGAATCTTGATACGATTGATGCTTTTTCGCAAAAAATACGCAGCTATTTGCAAGGTATAGATGGAGTTAAGGATTTATATGTGGAGCCCATTACTGGCGGTAAATACATTGATATTGCCATTAAAAGAGATGAAATAAGCAGGTACAATTTAAGCATCGATGATGTAAATACTGTGGTAGAAAGTGCTTTAGGTGGGATGCAATTAACCACTACGATTGAAGGCCGACAAAGATTTTCTGTGAATGCCCGTTACGGTCAAGATTTTAGAGATAACCTACAAGATTTAAAGCGTTTACAGGTACAAACCATGGATTTTGGACCTATTCCTTTAGAAGCTGTGGCTGATATTGGGATTTCTGAAGGTCCGCCTATGATTAACTCAGAAAATGCTTTACTACGCGGTACCGTTTTGTTTAATGTCAGAGATCGGGATTTGGCAGGTACGGTAGAAGAAGCTCGCGAAAAGCTGGATGCCATGATTGGGCAATTACCTAAAGGTTATTTTATAGAATGGAGCGGGCAATACGAAAACCTTATCCGTAGCGAGCGTACCATGAAATTGATTATCCCTATTGTATTGGTGATCATCTTTTTATGTATGTATTTCGCCTTCCACTCGGTAAGAGAAGCATTTTTTAGCCTAATTTCTATTCCTTTTGCGCTTATAGGAGGTGCTTTTATGGTTTATTTCTGGGGTGTTAATTTATCAGTAGCAGTAGCTGTAGGTTTTATAGCACTTTTTGGTTTGGCGGTAGAAACAGGTATTGTCATGGTGATTTACTTGAATGATGCCATGCAGCAATTGGTTGCGCTGAAGGGAAACTCAAGAGAAACCATTACCAAAGAAGATTTAAGAACTTATGTTATCGCTGGTGCAGCAAAACGTTTAAGACCAAAGTTAATGACGGTTTGCGTTTCTCTGTTTGGTTTAATCCCTATCCTTTGGAGTACAGGTGTGGGTAGCGATGTGATGATCCCTATAGTATTGCCAATGGTTGGTGGGGTGTTAACATCATCAACACATATATTATTGGTTACACCATTAATATTTCTGATGACTAAAGAGTACGAGTTAAAGAAATATGGAAAAATAGAGGTATTAGATGCTAAACACTAGATTTTAATAAGATGAAAACAAGATTAATGATACTAGTGCTGCTTTTGCAAGTTGTTTTTGTAAAAGCACAAGAAAAGTTAGACTTAGCAACTATTTTGAAGGAGATAGAGCAGCAAAATCCACAGTTGAAGATGTACGATGCCGAAATTAAGTCTATGGATGAAATGGCAAAAGGCGCTAAAGATTGGGAAAGCCCACAGTTGGGAACTGGTTTATGGATGGTGCCTTACAATACTTCTATGTGGAGAAGAGGCATGGATGGTAGTACCGGTATGGGCCAATATGCCATCAGTTTAGAACAGATGTTTCCTAACAAAAGTAACCTTAATGCCAATGCAAAGCTGATGGAAACAGCATCCTCTGTAGAGTTACAGAATAAAAAAGGTATTGCTTTTAATTTATTCAGCTTAGCTAAACAAAATTTTGTAGAATGGAAATTAGCGAAAGAAAAAGCTAAGGTTTTAGAGCAAAATCAGCAGTTATTGGCTTTTATGATTAGGAGTACCGAAATCAGATATAAAAACGGTTTAGAAAAGTTAAATACTTATTACAAAGCAAAAGCCGCTTTAGCCAATATAGAAAACATGCAATTGATGTTAGAGAATGATATCAAACAGAACAAGATTATGCTGAACACTTTAATGAATCGCAATAAGCTATCCAGTTTTGATATCGATACCATGTATCCGCAAAAGCAATATCAGTCATCATTGTATGATAGTACAACATTAGCCAACCATAGAAGTGACATCAAAGCTATAGAGCAAAGCATAGTATTGAACGGTTTAGAGCAAGCTGTAGAAAAAAGTATGTTGAAGCCAGAATTTGGAGTGAGGTACGAGCACATGTTTGGTTTTGGTGGGATGCCTATGCAATATTCTTTAATGGGGATGATAAAAATACCTGTTGCTTGGTCTACAAAATCAGAAAGGGCAAATATAGAAGGTTTAAAATGGCGCTCTGAGGCTTTAAGACAAGAAAAAGATATGCTTTTAAGTGAGGTAAGAGGGAGGGCTTTTGGAAAAGTAAACGATTTGCAAACCAAAGAAAAGCAGCTTAAACTTTTTGAGCAGCAGATTATCCCGGCTCTAAAGAAAAATTATCAAAGTTTACAACTCTCTTACGAGCAAAATACAGCAGAACTTTTTATGTTGTTTGATGCTTGGGAAAGTTTAAACATGACTCAACTTAATTATATCGATTTGCAAAAAGAATGTCTGATGATGCAAATAGAGCTGGATAGAATTTTAGAGTTGAAGTAAACCATTAACATATAAAAGATTTAAAAATGGTGAATTTAAGATATAAAAAAAGCGTTTTTGTAATAATGCTCTCGCTTATAGCTGTAATTTCTTCTTGCGAACTTTTTACCGATAAAAAAGCACATGAGCATACCACGCAATATACTTGCCCCATGCATCCAGAAATTATCAAGGATGAATTTGGCAGCTGCCCAATTTGCAAGATGGATTTAGTGCCTAAAATAACCGAGGCAGAGCAGGTAAAAGATGTAAGTTTAGAAAGTTTACTACAACCTACCAATAGTTTGGTAGTTTCTAAAATAGGCCTAACTAAAATCAGCGAAAGCGAAGAAGAAATAACGATTGATGCTTTAGGCTTTACCGCTTACAATGATAATTATACAGGTACGGTATCGGCAAGATTTGGTGGGAGAATAGAAAAAATGTATCTGAAATATAATTTTCAGGATGTAAGCAAAGGGCAAAAAGTATTAGAACTTTACAGTCCGGAGATGCTTACCGCACAAGAGGAGCTGTTATTCTTGGTGAAAAATGATGCTGAAAACGAAGTGTTAATTCAAGCTGCTAAACAAAAATTACAGCTATTAGGTGTATCTGCTCAGCAAATTAATCAAATCATTAAAACTAAGAAAAGCAATTTTACATTGCCGGTTTACAGTGCTTATACCGGGCATATCCATGATGTGAGTGAGCCTGAACAAGCTATGGCAGCTAGTGCTGCAACCAGTCAGTTACAGTTAAGAAGCGGGATGTATGTAAATAAAGGAGATTTTCTTTTTAAAGTATACAACCCCGAGCATTTATGGGTATTGGTTGATATTTACACGCACCAGCAAAAGATGTTGAAAGTGGGTTCGCCAGTAAGCCTTACCGTAGAAACGCATCCTGATAAGCCTATTCAAGCTAAAATAAATTTTATTGAGCCTTTCTTTAGAGAGGGAGCTAAAACGATTAAGGCGAGGATCAATATTGATAATCCGAAATTACATTTGCCCGTTGGAGCACAGGTAAAGGCAACAATTAAAGCCGAAACTTTATCTGGAAAATGGTTACCAGAAACAGCCGTGATCAGCCTAGGAATGAATGAGGTAGTGATGCTGAAAACAGCCGCTGGTTTTAAAGTACATGAAGTAGAAACCGGTTACAAAGGGAATGCTAAAGTACAAATACTAAAGGGGCTTACGGCTAATGATGAAGTGGCTGTAAATGCTCAATACTTAATAGATAGTGAAAGTTTTATCGCAATTAAACCATAAGATGAAAATATTAAAATTGATTTCGCTTGCTGTTTTAATTGTTTTATCAGCCTGTAGCGGCGATAAAAAAAATACAGCAGATAGTAATACCTATTATACCTGCTCCATGCATCCACAAATTATGGAGCCAGAGCCGGGTACTTGTGCCATTTGTAAAATGGATTTAATTGCGGTTCAAAAAAATGCTAGTAAAAAGGTGAACGAGTTGATGTTAAGCGACCAGCAAATTCAGTTAGGGAATATCCAAACAGATACAGTAAAAGCAGGTGGCGTAAACACAGAAATTACCGTTACAGCAACTTTAAACACCGATGAAAATTTACAAGAAGCTATCAGTGCAAAAGTTGCGGGTAGGGTAGAGCGTTTGTACATCAAAAATATAGGTGATTTTGTTCCTGCAGGAGCTAAGCTGATGGATATTTACAGTGAGGAGTTGAACAGTGCTAAACAAGAGTATCTGGCAGCTTTAGAAAAGCAACAAGAATTCAAAAGCGGTTTGATAGATTATGGTCGTTTATTGCAAAGCGCAAAGCAAAAATTATTGTTGTGGGGGATGACAACACAGCAGATTAAAACGCTGGCGGCACAAAAGAAAATAGATGATTTGACTACTTTTTACAGTAAAAAAGGAGGTTACATTACTGAACTTATGGTTACCGAGGGCGATTATGTGATGGAAGGTTCCTTAATTTTAAAACTGGCAGATTTATCTAATTTATGGGCAGAAGCTCAGCTTTATGCCTCACAATTAGCACAAGTTAACTTGAAACAAACCGTAAAAGTTAGCATTCCAGATTTTCCTGAAAAAGAAATGATGGGTCGTGTTGATTTTCAAAACCCTGAAATTAATGCAAACAGCAGGGTGAATTTGGTTAGGATTAATGTGAAGAATAACGATTTACAATTAAAACCTGGCATGCTGGCCTATGTAAAACTCAAAGGTAAAACCTCTGAAGGCATATCGCTACCCATAAATGCGGTACTTAGAAACGGCAAAACCAATGTGGTTTGGCTAAAAACGGGTAAAAATACCTATACCAAAAAAGAAGTTATGATAGGTTTAGAAAACAGTAACCAAATAGAAATTAAAGAAGGTATAAAAATAGGCGATTTGGTGGTTACCAAAGGGGCTTATCTATTAAACAGCGAATTAACATTTAAACAAGGGAGTTAGCCTAGGCTAACTCCCTTGTTTTCAAAAATTATCCTTCATACCTCTCTCCTCCAGACGTCTATATAGCTTATTAAAATTGCATGGCTTTACAATTTTAAATTACAATTTCTATACCTTAAACACTCAATCACTTGCTTTTGCTAAAATCCTCACAAACACGTTAATATGAGGTAATTCTTTGCCAAGATGACATACTTTTTTCAATAGAATATATCTCATATTTGATAAAAGACCAATCATTATAAATCTTATTTCTTGTATAAAAGCCAACATCAATTGGGTATTACAAGATAGGAATAGGCAAACCAATTAACTCAGATATGAAATCAATTTTTACACTAATTTTTGCTTGTGTACTCTGTACATCATTAAAAGCTCAACCTTGGAGCTATAACTTTGGCAGCCAGAAAGGTGTTTTTAGCAACACTGTTGTGTCAAGCTCATCAAAAAGTAATTTATTAAAGCCAGCATCAGGTGGTGTAGCTCGCTTAAGACATATCGATAGCATAGGATATGCTGAATATGTACAGCAAGCCAATGGTTCTGCTTTAAGAATGAACGCTTCGGCTACAGGTTCTGGGACTAAATTTTCTATTTATGATTTTCCTGCAACTACTGTATTAGACTTAAGTTTTAAACTTAGGTTTGAAACAGGTTCAAGTGGGAGTTTTTTTATTGGGATTGGTAATCATACCACAGAGGGTTCATTCTTTTCTAATAACAGTAATGTAAATCAAGAAAAAGATAAAGTTTTTACAGGTTTAAGAATAGATTTAAAAGCCAATCCGGTAAATCATACCTTACGTTATATAGAAGGCACTACCTATACAGGTATCAGTAGTAAGCTAAATCCAATTGTAGCATTAGAAAACAGTAAGGATTATCAGGTGCAGATACTGTGTAACAATAGCACCAATACTGCTACTTACCAAAAAAGTGGTTCAAATTATACCATAGAGCCACAAAAATACCATGTTTGGATAAACGGGATACAAATTTTAAAAGCAACAGCTGATGCTAATTTCAGTGTTTATCAAGCTAGCGCTAAAGAGACTAATTTGAATGCTTTCGGCTTGTTTTTTAACAATACAAAAGATAAAGCTGCCGCTTTAGTTGATGATTTTATCTACAGCAATAAACTTCCATAAACTATAATAAACCATTTAAAACTATTTGATATGAAAAAAAACTTACTTCTTATGTTTTTGATAGGGCTGGTATGTGGTGTACATGCACAACCTTGGACTTATGATTTTGCTACAGCCACAGGTACAACAACGGCTACCTTAACTTCTAATTCTTCATCAACATTTCTTCCTAAACCTGTTACCAATAATAATGATGTTATAGCTAGATTAAGACATGTAGGAAATCCATTAGGATATTTTGAAATGGTGAACTCTGGAGCAAGTTTTATTTCAGGATCTGCTTTACGAACTTACAGTGCAGGTAGTGGTTCTGGAACTAAATTTAGTATTTATGGGATTCCATCTCGGTCTCGTTATTTTGATTTAGCATTTGATTTCCAAGTTATATCTGGTGCAACAGGAAACTTTTTTGTTTGCGTTGGAGCAGACGGCGTTTCACCTTCGTTAACGGATAATTTTTTTAATGACAATTCAACTGCTGATATTGCTGATACTGTTTTTACTTATGTGAGATTAAATTTTGGTTCACCTAATCATGCTTTCAGAATTGGAAATTATCCTTCAGGTGGTGGAAGTTTAGTACAAACTACTTTAAGTACCAGCTTAAACCCTAGCATAAGTGCTATCAATAATAGTACAGCTGGTCGACTAAGATTATTGTGTAATGCTTCTAATAATAGTGTTCAATATACTATTGCTGGTACTAATTATACCATTACTCCTCGTTCTTACCATATTTGGTTTGGTAATAATCAACTCCTTTCTGCTGCGGATAATCCAAACTTTGGTCAAGCTAACCCTGATTTTCCTGCTCTAAATAGGTTAAATGCTTTTGCCATATTTAGTAATGGTACTACAGATAATGCTAATTTTATTGTAGATAACTTTGCCTACAACAATACCTTACCTAGTTTGGTGGTTTTACCAGTTTCTTTAACATCATTTACTGCTAAAAAAAGTAATAACCAAATACAATTAGCTTGGTCTACAGCTTCAGAAAGTCAAAACTCTCATTTTGAGATAGAGCGTTCTGTAAACGGAACCGATTTTGTGAAGATTGGAGAAAGAAAAGGAGCAGGCAATAGCTCTTCGGTATTAAACTATAGCTTTTTAGATAACAATCCTGCTAACGGTACCAATTACTACCGTTTAAAACAAGTAGATTTTAACGGTAAATTTGAGTATTCTAATATTGAAGCAGCTTCATTAGCTTCCACAGAAGAATTAGCGCTTAAATATTTAACAGATAAAGATAACAGTCAGGTTAAGTTTGAAATAAATACTCAGAAAAGCGCTAATGGGTCTTTAGTAATCTATGATTTATCCGGCAGAAGAGTAGCCAAACAAGATTTGTTGCTAAAACAAGGTTCAAATTTGGTTTCTTTATCCATGCTGAATTTAAACTCAGGTATATATTTTGCTGCCTGCCAGGTTGATGGTAAAGTAGTGAGCCAAAAGTTTGTAAGATAATACAAATGTTTAGGTATGAAAAGAGGCTGTTTCAAACCATTATATGGTGCCAGGCAGAGCGGAGTTAAAGCCTTTTCTGAGTATATCATAGAACATTCCGATTACGCTCGGGATGGCAATTACGATTTTTGAAACAGTCTCTTTTTGATGGACTTCAATATGTATAATTTATTTTTAAACCCGATGAAGCAGTATCCATAAAAATCAAAAAGCAGTTTAATAAATCCAAAACTTAACTTGGCATACATGAAAAAAAATATCATCAAAATCTTATTCATCATTGGCTTAAGCAATGCTATTATGGTTCATGGTAGTACGCCTAAATTGGGTTCTGGCATAGAAGAGAAAGCACTTTTAGAAGGAAAGATTTATAAAATTAAATCTGCTGCCGAGTTAAATGCTTTAGTATTAAAACCCGGAGATAAGGTGGTGATGCAAGCCTCTGATTGGTCTAACCAACAACTGAATTTTAAAGGAAAAGGAACCAAAGAGCAGCCAATTACTTTAACCACAGCAAACCCGGGTGCAATAAAACTGACGGGAAGTTCTAATTTGAAAATTGATGGAGAATGGCTTTTAGTAGATGGTTTGGCTTTCGCCGATGGTTACCTAGATAAGGGGCATGTTATTTATTTTTCAACAACATCATCAAACTGTAGGTTAACTAATAGCAGTATTATCAATTATAATCCGCCTTCACGAGAAACTGATTATAAATGGATTTCTTTATACGGAAGCTACAATAGGGTAGACCATTGCGAATTTACGGGTAAAACCCACCAAGGTACAACATTAGTAGTTTGGTTGGCAGATAAGCCTAACTATCATCAGATAGACCATAATTATTTTGGTCCTCGTCCGCCTTTAGAGGCTAACGGAGGCGAAACCATTAGAATTGGTACTAGCGATTGGTCTATGCATGATTCTTACACACAGGTATCTCATAATATTTTTGATAAATGCGATGGAGAAACAGAGATTATTTCCATAAAATCTGGTCATAATACCATAAAAAGCAATTTGTTTTACGAGTGTGATGGAACCTTAACTTTTAGACATGGTAATTTTTCTGAGGTATTGGATAATTATTTCATCGGTAACAAAAAGAAAAATACAGGCGGTATCAGAATCATCGGTGAAAACCAAAAAGTAGAAGGTAATTATTTACAAGGCTTAAGCGGAACAGGTTTAAGAGCTGCTATTTCTGTGATGAATGCTGTTGAGAAACCAAAACTTAATGAGTATTGGCAAGTGAAAAATGCTGTGATTAGCAAAAATATTATAGCAGATTGTACAGAGGCTTTTAATTTGGGTTCGGGTAAAAATGCTACCCGTGTTTTGATGCCAGATGGCGTTAAAATTACAGAGAATTATATCGCTAATCCTCAAAGGCTCATGACTTTTGAAGATCAGCCTAAGAACTTACAATTGGAAAACAATCAGCTGGTGGGAGCTACTTTAACCCAAGGTTTTGTGAAAGCCAAACAAGAATTGATAAAATCTAACGGAGTTTGGCAATTGAAAAATAACTTGAAAAAGCCATTTTGGTTAACAGAAAGGGTAGGGCCAGCTTGGAAAGTTGCAAGAAATAATTTTTAATTACCTACAAGTACTAAATAAAGGGGTTATCGTTATTTAATCCCTTTTTTAAATGATATTTTAGCTTAAATATTAAACCAAAAATGAACCGTATTTTAATCCTGATTTGCCTTTTGTTTTTAGGTTTTAGCGCTGATGCTACTCCTCAGTTAGAAAAACAAATTACCCAAGTATTAAAAAAGCAAATTCTTGAAGAAGCTGCATGGGCTTTACAAGAGCAACCTGTTACCATAACAGCAAGCTCATCACCAAGAAGTGCTGGAGGTAAAAATGATTTCTACTCAGAAGGAGATTATTGGTGGCCAGATCCTCAAAACCCAGATGGACCTTACATACAAAAAGATGGTTTAACCAATCCAGATAATTTTGTTGCCCATCGTTTTGCGGTAATTAGGTTAGGGAAAATTATAGGTTCTTTAGCATCAGCTTATAAGCTTACCGGAGATAAAAAATATACCAATCACGCTGTAAAACACCTGAAAGCTTGGTTTATAAATACTGATACGAAGATGAATCCTCATCTTTTATACGCTCAAGCTATAAAAGGGCGGTTTACAGGTCGTGGAATAGGTATTATTGATACTATTCATTTGATGGATGTTGCACAAGGTATAATCGTGATGCAAAAAGGAATTTTAGCAGAGGATTTAAAAGCCATTAAAGATTGGTTTGCCGCGTATTTAAACTGGTTGATGACACATCCATACGGTAAGGCAGAAATGGAAGCTAAAAATAACCATGGCACTTGTTTTACCATGCAGGTAGCTTCTTTTGCTAAACTAACGGGGGATGAAAAGCTACAAGAATTTTGTAGAAATAGATATAAAACTGTTTTATTACCCAATCAAATGGCGCTTGATGGAAGTTTCCCTTTAGAAATGGCTCGAACTAAACCTTATGGCTATTCTTTATTTAACTTAGATGCAATGGCTACCCTTTGCCAAATTTTATCAACCCCTCAAGATAATTTATGGGCTTTTAAAACTGCTGATGGTAAATCTATCCAAAAAGGTATAGCTTTTTTATATCCATACATCAAGGATAAAAGTAAATGGCCATTAAAACCCGATGTGATGTATTGGAACGATTGGCCTGTAGCACAACCAGCATTAGTTTTCGGGGCAAATGCTTTTAAAGAAAAAACATGGTTTAATACTTGGGTAGGCTTAAATCATCAACCTCAAGTAGAAGAAGTTGTTAGAAATTTAGTGATTAAATATCCTGTAATTTGGCTTTAAGCGGAGATAATCTTTGTTAATGTATCATCATAAATCATCAAAAAATAACACCAAGAAGGTAAAAGCTTTATCTTAGAAAAAAATCATAGGTAAAAAATAATGGCAAACCTTTCTGCAAACGATTATCTAAATAAATACTTCCCTCAGTTTGAACTAGCTTTAAAAGAAAAATTAGCACAGCATACCAGTATCAAAACTTTTGAAGCTGGCGAGTTGATGATGCAGCCTGGGCAGTATTTTCGTTCTACCATGCTGGTGGTAGATGGTAAAGTAAAATTATACAGACAAGGTGAAGATGGGGGTGAATTTTTTATGTACTATCTGGAGCCTGGTAATGCTTGTGCTTTGTCTTTAATTTGTGCTACCAAGCAAGAAACCAGCGAGGTAATGGCTAAAGCGGTAGAAAAAACCACGGTTTTAGCTATCCCTATAGAAATTATGGATGATTTGGTGCGTAATTATAAAACATGGTATTATTTTACACTAGAAACCTACAGAAATCGTTTTGAAGAACTTTTACAAGTGATAGATAGCGTAGCGTTTAAAGGTTTAGATGAGCGTTTGCTATTTTACCTCAAGAAGCAAACAGAAAAGCTCAATACCAAGCAATTACCTTTAACGCATCAAGAAATTGCAGCAGATTTAAACTCATCAAGAGAGGTAATATCCAGATTACTGAAAAAAATAGAACAACGTGGCGATGTTATCTTGCATCGTAATGCGGTAGAATGGTTAAAATAATCTTTTGATGTTTTTCTTGAAGATGTGACAAAAGTCACCAATAAGCAGTAGCCATTGCAGCATCTTTGTTGTAAATTATAATAAATGGAAATAGCAGGTTACTTAGCTTCGGCTCTTATTGGTGTTTCACTGGGTTTAATTGGTGGCGGTGGTTCTATTTTGACAGTTCCTGTACTGGTTTATTTATTTGGGATACATCCATTACTAGCCACTTCTTACTCTTTATTTATAGTAGGTACAACCAGTTTAATTGGTTCTTACAACAATTTTAAAAATAATTTGGTAAGTGTTAAAACTGCTTTATATTTTGGCGCTGCCTCTATCATCACCGTATTTTTAACCAGAAAATTTTTAGTACCTAATATTCCGCATTACTTATTTACGGTAGCGGGTTTCGAGTTTACTTCATCAGTCTTTACAATGGTTTTATTTGCCATTTTAATGCTGGCAGCATCTATAAGTATGATAAAAAACGGGAGTTTAGCAGCTCCTGATAAAGAATGTACAGATTGTATTAAATTTTTAAAGCTGCTAGGATATGGCGTTGCTATAGGTGTTATAACTGGTCTTTTAGGTGCCGGAGGAGGTTTTTTATTAATCCCAGCACTAGTTTTCTTGGTTAAATTACCTATGAAAAAAGCTATCGGAACATCTTTACTCATCATAGCTTTAAACTCTTTAATAGGCTTTGCCGGAGACTTAGGTCATTTTCAAATCGATTGGATTTTCTTGCTTACCATTAGTGCTATAGCCATTGCCGGGATTTTCATAGGCGGAATTATAGGTAAGAAAATAGCTGGCGATAAACTGAAAAAAGGTTTTGGTTGGTTTGTATTATTGATGGGGATATATATTCTGATTAAAGAAATATATCTGTAAAGTGATAAAAGTCACCAAATAAATCACAAACGAAGTCGAAATTTGAATACATAAAATAGAAAAATTAAAAAATTATATAGATGACAATTGAGCAAATTTATACCGGATGTTTAGCACAAGGTGCTTACTACATTCAATCAGGGAATGAAGCCGCCATTATAGATCCTTTAAGAGAAGTTGGTCCTTACATAGAGAAAGCTAAAGCTAATGGCGCTACTATCAAATACATTTTTGAGACCCATTTCCATGCAGATTTTGTATCCGGTCACGTTGATTTAAGTAAGCAAACAGGAGCAAAAATTATTTATGGTCCACAAGCAAATCCAAGTTTTGATGCGCATATAGCTACAGACGGAGAAATTTTTAAACTTGGCGATATCAGCTTTAAAGTATTACATACACCAGGCCATACCATGGAATCTAGCTGTTATTTATTATTAGATAAAGATGGAAAAGAAACAGCTCTTTTCTCTGGCGATACTTTGTTTATTGGTGATGTTGGTCGCCCAGATTTAGCACAAAAAGCAGCACACATGACCCAAGAAGAACTAGCAGCTACTTTGTTTAGCTCGTTAAGAAATAAAGTGATGACATTACCAGATGATGTTATTGTATATCCAGCACATGGGGCAGGTTCTGCCTGTGGCAAAAACATGAGTAAAGAAACAACAGATACCTTGGGTAATCAGAAAAAATACAATTATGCTTTAAGAGCAAACATGACAGAAGAGGAGTTTGTAAAAGAAGTAACAGATGGCTTAACCCCTCCGCCAGCATATTTCCCAGAAAACGTGAAAATGAATAAAGAAGGTTATGAAAGTTTTGAAAAAGTTCTGGAAAAAGGTACACAGGCTTTATCTCCGGATGCTTTTGAAGCCGCGGCTAATGAAACAGGTGCTGTTTTGTTAGATACCAGAGATGCACAAACTTTCGCAGCAGGTTTTATTCCTAACGCTATAAATATTGGTATCGATGGAAATTTTGCGCCTTGGGTGGGTTCTTTAATTCCGGATATTAAGCAGGAAATATTATTAATAACCGATGAAGGAAGAGAAGAAGAAGTGGTAACACGTTTAGCAAGAGTGGGTTATGATGCCGCTATTGGTTATTTAGCCGGAGGTATGAAAGCATGGGAAGCAGCAGGTAAAGAAGTAGATAAAATAGCATCTGTTTCTGCTGAGGAATTAGCTCAAAAAATGGCTTCAGGTGAAACCGTAAATATGGTTGACGTTAGAAAAGATACCGAGTATTTTGCAGAGCATGTTTTGGAGGCAGAAAACGTTGCATTAGATTATATCAATAACCAAATGAGTACGCTGGATAAGAATAAAACTTATTATGTACACTGTGCTGGTGGTTACCGCTCCATGATTTTTAACTCTATTTTAAGAGCCCGCGGTTTCGAGAATTTGATTGACGTAAAAGGTGGTTTTAAAGCCATCAAAGAAACAGAGAAGTTTAACATCAGTGCTTATGTTTGTCCAAGCACTATAAAATCTTAATCAAATGGAAACATTAAAAATTTTAGTGCCAACAGATTTTTCTAGCACTTTTAAAGCAGCAGATGCTGTGGTTAGCTTACTTCAAAAAAAGCTAAATACACAAATTACCCTATTGCATGTTATACCTGTAAACGGAAATATTTTAGATGAAGAAGCCGCAGAAAATAAAGTGCTTACCCTAATAGATGAGGCAAAACAAAAGTTTAAAGCTTTACAATTAAGCTGGAAGTTTGATTATCTTCTAAAAAAAGGAGCTATAACCTCAACCATTAATGAAATGGCTGTAGAGTTAGGTGTAGATGTTATCATCATGGGAACAAAAGGTTCTTCTGGTTTAATGGAACATTTAGTAGGTTCAGAAGCACAACATGTAGCAAGAGGCGCTGCTGTGCCTATCATTACGGTAAATCAATATAGCGCCCCAACCAAGCTACAACAGGTTTTGTTATTGTTAGATTTTGAAAAGCCAAGCAAACACCCTCAATTAGATTTTATTCATAAAATTGCTAATCAAGATGCTTGTATCAACTTATTACATATTTTAAAACCTAATGAAATAAATATGGTAGCAGATATCGAACATAATATGCGAGAGTTTGCAGTTATCAATAACTTGGAAAATTATAACATTTTTCTTCATTCTGATGATCAGGTTGATGAAGGTGTATACAATTTTAATAAAGACCATGAAATGGATTTGGTTTGCATAGGAACGCATGGACGTAAAGGGTTTGGTCATTTATTATTTGGTAGCGTGGCAGAGCGTTTAATCAACCATTGCGCTAAACCAGTTCTTACTTATCATTTAAATAGTTTATGATGTTAGAAATTTTAAAACAGCCATGGCCATGGTATGTATCTGGTGTGGCTATAGCTTTTATTATGATTTTATTGCTGTTTTTTGGGAAATCATTTGGTTTTTCATCAAACCTGAGAACCATGTGTAGCATGGCAGGTGCCGGTAAAAAAGTAAAATTTTTTGATTTTGATTGGAAATCACAGCAATGGAATCTATTATTTTTAGTGGGCTCTGTAATTGGAGGCATTATAGCATCAACCATTTTAAAAAATGATGAGCCTTTAGCGCTTTCAGCATCAACCATACAAGATTTAAAACAACTGGGAATTGCATTTGACGGGCAGCTAAACCCTTCCCATATTTTTGGGTTAGAATTTGCCACTTCTTTTAAAGGCATATTGATATTATTGATAGGTGGTTTCTTGGTAGGTTTTGGTTCTAGATACGCAGGTGGTTGTACTTCTGGTCATGCTATCAGTGGTTTATCAAATTTACAAATACCTTCTTTGGTAGCTGTAATAGGTTTTTTTATAGGAGGCTTAGCCATGACATATTTTATTTTACCATTAATATTCTAGAAACATGAAGGGATTAAAATTTATACTAGCAGGAATAGTTTTTGGAATTATCATGGCTAAATCAGAGGCTATATCTTGGTATCGCATACAGGAGATGTTCCGTTTTCAATCTTTCCACATGTACGGCATTATTGGTACTGCGGTAACTTTAGGTGTATTAGCCGTTTTTTTGATTAAAAAATTTCGCTTAAGAGATACAGAAGGCAATCCCATCGTTTTTCAGGATAAAGATAAAAACTGGAAAAAATATATCATTGGCGGTACAATTTTTGGCTTAGGTTGGGCTTTAACAGGTGCTTGTCCAGGGCCTATGTTTGTAAATGTGGGTTACGGATATTTTGCTATGCTTATTGTGATAGCTGGCGCCTTAGGCGGAACGTATCTTTATGGTGTCATTAAAGATAAATTGCCGCATTAATATCTAAAACGCTTTTAAAACATCTTATAAAAGTAAAAATATTTTAAATGTAAATAGGCTGTTTAAATGACCATCTCTTGTTCAGCAAAGGGCTCAACTTAATTAAATGGTTTAAAACAGCCTATTTATATAGAAATAACTATCGAGAGCTATTTGACTAGAAGCCAAAGCCGCATTCTATATTTAAATTTTTTCCATTCCTTATAATCTGGAATTCTGATCTTCTATTTTGTTGTTGTAAATTTTCTGGACAAGGTACACCATCTGCACAACCATTAGTAAGGTTAGATTTACCAAAGAAAGTAGCTATAATTCTTGATTCTGCCACACCTCTTTGCATTAAATATTCTTTTGCAGCTTGCGCCCTTCTTTTAGATAAATCCAAATTATACAATACTCCGGCTCTAGAATCGCAATGAGAGCCTATCAATACTTTAAGTTCTGGTTCTGCCAATAATAAACCAAGTAAGCGTTGCATGGTAGGTACAGCATCAGCCCTGATGTATGACTGGTCCAAATCATAATAAATTTCTGGTAAATAGTAATGTTTCTTTAGAGAATCGCATTTAGCTGTAAGTTTAATGTCAACATTAACCGTTTTAATACCTCTAGGTGGTTTGCTCAATACTATTTTAGCATATAAGGTTTGGTTAGGAAGCTTATCTACAGTAGTAATGCTAACTTGCTGAGCTGTAAAGCCTTTTTTAGAGCCTTCTATGGTATAATTTAAATTGGGTTCTAACTCATAAAATGCTTTCCCATTTACATCATTAAGTTGTTCAAAAGTATAACTGCTTGACGATGTTAACTTAACAAGCGCTCCTTCGATTGGCGTGTCATTCTCATCAACAACATCCACAATTAAATCTAAACGATTTGAGGGTAATTGCACAAAGCTAAAGATATCATCGTTATAATTTCTGTTAGAGGTAAAAAATCCTTCTGTTTTTTCTTTGTTGATGATAAAGCCAAAATCGTCTTTATTAGAGTTTAAAGGTGCACCTAGATTTCTTACTGGTCCATTCGGTTTTAAATCTTTAAGCGGGACAAAAAATATGTCGAGTCCGCCGTAACCTCCTTTGCCGCTTGAAGCATAATATAAATTACCATCATCATCAACAAATGGAAATTGTTCTTCACCTGCGGTATTAATCATGTTTCCCAAATTTGTTGGGTTACTCCATGTATTATTTCCTCTTCTTGTGCAGTAATAAATATCAGACCCTCCCAAGCCACCTGGTTTGTCTGATGAAAAGAATAAAATTTTTCCATCCTTAGATAAAGAAGGGTGTCCTGTAGAATATTCTTGACTATTGTAAGCAAACGCTGTAGGTTTGGTCCATGCTCCATCTCGAAAGGTAGAAGTCATGATTTTTAATTTATAAGTTCCGTTTTGATCTTTTTTCTCATGATTTCTGGTGAAGAAAACTTCATTTTCGTCTTCAGAAAAAGTGGCTGTTCCGTCATGGAATTTTGATTTCAAATCGGTACTAAATTTCTTGGCTTCTACAAAATTATCTGTATAAATACTGGTATTGGTTTTTGTACTGAGGCTGTAAGTATTTAATAATTTACTATCATTACTAGTTGCTTTAGTATCATCATCATTGAAAATGTAAGGGTATTTACTTTTTGTGATGGAGCTGACATTACTAGAATCGGTGGTGATAATTTTATCATTACTTATAAAATATAGGTTGTTATAAGGCGATAAATCCCAACCATAAATGTGTTTTACCAGTTTATCTAAGGTTCTGTTGCTTGTAAACACAAGTCCATCTTTATAATATACCGGGCTAAATTCTGAAAACTGTGTGTTAAAATTAGTTAACTTTATTTTCCATCTACTACTGTCGGCAGTATTATTAATATAATCTTTTCTATACTTAGCATTGGTTATTTTATTAGAAATCATCTGAGATTCCTCGTACTTCCCGTTGTTTGCTAAAGCTTCTGCATAGTATCTTAAATCATTGGTATTTAGGCTCTTTTTGGTTTTACTAAGTTTAGTATACCATATCTCGGCATTATCATAATCTTTAATTAAACGGTAGCTATTGGCTAACCGCTCTATAACTAAGCTATTTGTGGTATCTTTTTTATAAGCATTTAAGAAATGCGGGACAGCCATTTTATACCTTAACGCTTGATATTCTTTTTCGCCAGCTTTAAGATGCGATTCAAAAAGTTGAGATTTTGCTTGTAAACTAAAAAGTAACAAACAAATGGTATATAATATAGTGCTAAATTTCATAAACATCTTTCTTAGAAATATCGTGGAGATAATAATTTAGATTTTGCAGACCCAAATTCATAGCGTAACATAAACTCATGACTACCAGAGTTGAAGTCTGCTAGTCTGGTTGTACTTCTATCGTAAGCATAACCAAACCTAATTTGCGAATTTAACTGAATCTCTGTCATAGCTGCAATATCAGCTTCTGTACGGTATTGTAAACCGATGGAAAAAATATCAAAAAACCAAACATTGCTGTTAATGTCTAATTGCAATGGAGCACCTTGTACACCTTTAAACAATACAGATGGTTTAATTTTTATATCCTTATTGATATCAAAAACATAGCCTGCTGCAATAAATAAATGGGTATACTGTCTTGCAATAAGTCTACTGCTTGATATATTGGTATTGTTGTTTAAGGTATTACCCAGCATTTGTGGTACAGAAACACCCAAATAAAATTTATCAGAATTATAATAAACGCCAGCACCAAAATTGGGCTGTACGGTTCTAACATCTTGTGCAAAACTTACATCAGGCGCACCAGTTGGATTTAAGGCCACGCGACTAAAATTAGCAGTATATAATGCTGCGCCTGCTTGTAAACCAAATGCTAAAGTCCCTTTATCCATTCTGATACGATACGCATAGCTGGCAAATGCTCCGGTAGTTTTACTAATTCCTATTTCGTCATTAAATACCTGGAAGCCTAAACCAACTTTTTTATTTGACGTTGCGCCATCAAAAGAAATAGTTTGTGTGCTTGGAGCTCCTTCAATACCTACCCATTGGTTTCTGTATAAGGCAGTTGCGCTTACAACATTTCTACTTCCGGCATAAGCAGGATTAATAGCAAGTGTATTAAACATGTATTGCGAGTACATGGCTTCTTGTTGTGCATAAACGACGTTTATACAAAAGAAAGCAAGCAAAAAGCCGATGATATATTTTGATATTGTGTGCATATTATTATCTCTTTAGCGTGATATAACCAGTATATCTTTCTTGTTGATTTACAATGAGGATATAAAAATATGTTCCGTCTGGGAGGTCTTCACCTATTCTTATACCTTGATTTGAAATACCGTTCCATGTATTTTGATAGTTTGGATCTTTAAATACTAGATTACCCCATCTATTATAAATTTCTAATAGTAATAAGTCATTATTAGGGTTTTCTATCACAAAATTATCATGAGTACCATCGCCGTTAGGAGAAAAACCTTCTGGAATATAAATAGAAGTTCCTCTTAAAATAACAGGTGTAGGTATTTGTTCATCAGGTACACCATTATTATCAGGGTCGCTGTTTATACCATTGGTAGAAGTATCATTAACTGTTCCGTCTATACTCTCAGCAGTTGCATTAGCTGTATTTAGGTAAGTACCATTTTTTTTCTTGGTATTGATTTGAAGTGTAAAACTTACGCTTTGTCTTTCGCCAGGTATTAAACTTCCACCATTTAAAAGATTGATAACAGAAATACCATTAAAACTATTATTAGCAATTAAGTTGCCTGTAGTTGTCAATCCTCCTACTAAATTAAATTCTAATGGATCAGGAAAAGTAACTCTTAAATTGTCTGTAATATTAAGATTATTGAGTTCAATATTACCTAAGTTTTCTGCTGTGATGGTATAAGTTACTGTATTGATTCCGTTTGCATCTACCACAACCGCACTTGCAGATTTAGCCAAACCTAATACCGGTGAACTATTAACCGTTACAATTACTGTAGCTGTAGTCGTATTTAAAGGGTCTGTTTTATCGGTAATCCTGTAATTTATGGTATATATGCCTGGGGTAGTACCTGGTGGTACCACTACCTGTCCATTATTTGTGCTGATGTTGATCGTACTATTGGTAGTGCTAATTTGGATAATGTCAACATTATTAACAGATGCTGGCAAACCATTTAAATTATCGTTAACTAAAATATTTACAATGGCTACGCCACCAGTTTTTCCATTAACATTACCGGCATCATTACCTGCGCCAATTATTTTTGGCGTTATGGTCGAAATATTATTTAAAGGATTGGGGTCTGTTTGCGAACTTGAACTAACGGTAGCTGTATTGGTATAATTACCTGTAGCATTAACAGTAGCAGAAATTACTAGAGTTTGGCTTTGTCCGCTGTTAAGGATATCTAAAACCCAGTTTGGAGCATTCCAAATACCTGCAGAAGAAGTTGCACTTACTAAAGTATAACCTGTGGGTAGCACATCATTAACAATAATATTTCTGGCAACGCTTGGTCCGTTATTTTTTACGGTTATGGTAAAAGAACTTGTAGTACCTACCACTTGATAATTGCTTGGTAGTGTTTTAGTTACTTCTAAATCAGCAATTCCTCTTGGACTTGGTGTAACCGTAGAAGTATTATTAGCTACATTTGAGTCTGATTTATCACCTCTTATAACTGCCGTATTGGTATAGCTACCATTTAATAATACAGTTGCTACAACAGTTAAAGTAGCTCTTTCGCTAGCCATTAAACTACCTATGTTCCAGTTAGGTGTTGTATAACTTCCTTTGGTTGCGCTAGTGCTTACAAGTGTGTATCCATTTGGCAATAAATCTTCAACTACAACACCTGTTATATCGCCAGGACCATTGTTAATAGCCTCTAAAGTGAAGGTTACATTACTATTAACATTAGGTGTATTGTTATTTATGGTTTTTCTAATCTCTAAATCAACATCACAGGCACCAACATCTAACCTAATAGGTATATTGATGATTGAGCCTTCGCTACCACTGGTAGAACCATTGGCCAGAAATTCTGTCATAGCTAAAGAGGTTGTCCTGCCGTTTATCCCTCCTTTAACATTTTTTGTTGATGCATCGCTAGTAGCGTTAATAGAAATTACACCACCGCCACCGCCACCGCCCGGACCTTCAGATTCGAAATTGGTGATCAGTTGCGAGCCACCTTTACCACCGTTAGCATTGATAGTTAAAGTACTGGCAATAGTATTAGACTGGATAAGTACCGTACCACCACCACCACCGCCACCTGGTGCATCATTGTTAGTATTTATAGTATTAGTAGCGTCTTCTCCATTGGCTTCTATAGAGCCGTTTCCGGTTAATCCATTAGCTACAATTAAGAAAAGTATACCTCCGCCATCGCCGCCGTCGCTATTAGAAGAGTCATTACCATCTCCAGCACCACCACCACCACCAAAAAATAATTGATTCCTTAAGTTTGGTGATATTAAAGGTCTGCCACCTAAACCTCCGGCTGCTACTCTATAATCTCCACCCCAACTGATGTTTAAAATATCAGTAGGAGGGATATTTGGAGCAATTTCATTTGCAGCATAAGAAGGCCCTACAGTACAAGCATCTCCATCTACCAAGGCGAAATTTATCAGTCCTGCAAAAGTATAACCACCTCTACCACCACCAGAAGAATTTGTTAGTTGATTGTTATTCGCAATATAATCAGGATCTAGCTTCCAGGCATCTGAAGCACAAGAGCCTCCAAAATCATTCATAACTCCAGCACCTCTAAACCAGTTATTTGGGTTTCCTCCATTAGATCCGCCACCACCGCCTGCGTTGTGAGCGTTACCGCCACCACCACCATTGGCTGGTGCACCACGTCCCCATCTACCAATTTCTATCGTATTAGGATAAGGCCGGTCTTCATAGTCTTCGCGGTAACCAGCAATACTTTCTCCTTTTTCTGCACCTCTATTAGGGTCTTTAGATCTATATTCTTTAACGATTTCCGATCCGGCCTCATTAGTATAAGGGTCTATAGTACCACCCCTAAACCCAGCAAAATTACTGTTGATGGAACCATTGTTTACAATATTTGTGGCATGTATGGCAGTAAAACCACCTCTTCTTCTGGTTAAAGAAGATGGGGCTAATGTTATTCCGTTGATTTCGAAATTTCTATCTGGGTCTGTACCAAATGATGGTGAACCCCAAGGAATAGACGTTATGCTAGCACCTGTATTTATAGTGAGGTTATTATATTGTGGTATTCTTATAACCTGAACATAAAATCTAGAGAAATAAGATAATTTAGTGCCGCAAATTAACGTTATCTCATTTCCGTTAGTGCTTTCTACATAAGCAAACTCATATCGGCCAGCACCATTAAAATCTAAAATATTACCATAATTAACGGTATTTGAAGTGTTTATACTAGCACCCTGTGCTTGATAAATCAAAATTAAATCGCCATTAGCTAAAACATTATTTGCAAAAACACTATTGTTGGTAGTATAACCAGCAGGTAAATAAGTGATATTATCCCTGTTTAAATCATTAATATTACTAACAATAATTTTATTAGTTCCTGCATTGATGTCTGCTACAACTCTTGTATATCTATTCACAACAGTTTTTGCTGTGGTTATAGTTAAATTACCATCTTTATTAGGTTGGGCTAAGGTAGAAAAGCAACTTAATAAAAACAGAAAGAGTAAAGACTTTCTCGAATACTTAAGTACAAAATTTATCATTTACAAATAATTGTTTTTTGTTGGGGTAACAAAGCAGATACCAGTTTATTTTTTTAAATTAAAAGAAATAATAGTTGTTTTATTGTTTTCATTGTTTGGTAAAATAAACTATTATTTCTGATTTATATAGATTGTGCAATGTGTATTTCCCCATTAGGGGAAAAAAATACACGCCTATTTAGGCGAATTTTATTTATGGTAATGCTTCTTTCGGAATCTAATATTAAGTAACATTTAGAAATTTAAAATACGAAGGTTCTCCTTCTGATAATTTAGCCTCAAATATCAATAGTATTTATTTTAATTTAACTTTTTTTATCAGCTCAAAAGGTTTCTTTTGATTTTTGAAGGAAATAGAGGTTCAAAAGTAAGTTTAGGCTATCGTTTTTAATTAATTGAATTTGCCAAACAGATTATCTGGCGTATTTAAATAATTGTTAAAAATATTTAATAGTTTATAACGTGAGACATAACCTATGATAATTTCTTTTTTACTCACTAAAATATAGTCAAGATTTATCAGTTCAGGATTACTAACTAATTGATTTCTAAGTTGAGCATATTCAATCAAAGTAAATTCTGTTTGCAAGAGTTGCTTGGCAATAATGCTATCATATTGTTCGAAATTTTTCATTAATTCTCGTACTGTTTTTAGTTCAATAATTCCTACAACTTTATTCTCACTATTCAAAACTGGTATTATAGCGTGGTCATGGTTAGAAAAGTGTTCAATTATTTTACGTAATGTATAGTTGCTATATACAAAAGTATTCACTGGCTCTATGATATTATGCAAATTAATCTGGTTAAGGATAAATTTCTCAATTTGTAATGGTCCATGACCATCTTTTTTAAGAGGGTGATGCGCATCTATATAGTTTTTAAAAGTGTAGGCTACGGTTGTAGCTATCATTAAAGGGACAATTATCGCATAGCTTTGGGTGGTATCAGCAATTAAGAAAATAGCTGTTACAGGTGCTCGCATCACACATGCAAAAGTGGCAGCCATCCCTAAAAATATAAAAGTATTACCTTCTAAATCTAAATGATGACCACTTAACAGGATAACAAGTTTGTATAATAAGTAACCACTTATACCACCTGCTACTAAAGATGGAGCAAAATAACCCCCTTCGCCACCTGCACTTAAACTTAGGCCGGTGCTAAGTGGCCGTAACAAAAGTAATATCAACAAAACCAATAATCCCTGAAAAGGAATATCTAAATTTTGGAAGATAGAGTTTTTCCAAACCTCAGTTTCTTGCCCATGCAATAAACGGTTTATACTCACATAACCTTCGCCATATAAAGCTGGAAAAATATATATCAAACAACCTAAAAGACCACCACCTATTAAAGCCATTAAATAGGGATTGTTTAGCCTAGATAGTATTTTGTAGCAAAAACCATAAGTTTTAATCATGTACATGGCAGTAAAAGCACCAGCAAAACCTATCAAAACCACATAAGGTAAACTTTCATAAGAGAAAGCATCTACATGAGCATCAAACCTTAAGTTTTCGCCCATAATCATTTCAAATAAGATTTTTCCTGTAGCAGAGGCTATTAATAATGGAATAAGTAAGGCTGGTGTAAACTCAGGTAATATTACTTCTAAAGCAAACAAAAATCCGCCAATAGGGGCATTATACATCGCAGAGATTCCAGAAGCTGTTCCGCAGCCTATTAATAAAGTTCTAAGTTGGTAGTTTAAGCCTAATGATTTTCCTAGATTAGAGCCAATAGATGCCCCAGAAGTAACAATAGCTGCTTCCATGCCAGAGCTTCCTCCAAAACCAATAGTGATACCTGCTGTAACAAACTTGGCGTATATTAACCTGATATTGATAAAAGACTGATGATTCTCTATAGCTTGAATTACATGCTGCATGCCCTTAAAAGCTACCAGCTTTTTAAAAATATTACCGTTTAAAAAAGTTACCAGCAACAAGCCTATCATAGGTAAGACAAAAAATAAATAGCCCGGAAAGAAACTTACCGCATAATTTTCTACCGCATAAATAATCTGTTTAATTAAAATAGCAGCTAAACCAACAATTAATCCCACTAGAGCACTTAAAATGATAACGGTTATATTCTTGTTTTTTTGCTGACTTACAATCTTTCTTAGTTTTACCCTCAGCTTTCTTAACTTTGTAATATTTGGTGTGTCTTTAGGCATGCGAATCAAGATAAATAATAATTACGATAAAACAGATGAGTACAAAAAAATATAAAATATTAGTGGTTAATGATGATGGTATAACTGCTCCAGGAATAAAAGCTTTAATTGAAGTGATGAAAGAGTTAGGAGAAGTAACCGTAGTTGCTCCTGATAGTCCGCAATCTGGTATGGGCCATGCTATTACTATAGGTAAGCCTTTAAGAATGGATAAGGTTAGTTTGTACGAAGGGGTAGAGATGTATAAATGCTCTGGTACACCTGTAGATTGTGTAAAACTAGCTGTAACCAAAATTTTTAAAGGTAAAAAACCTGACATCTGCGTTTCAGGAATTAACCATGGTCTTAATAATTCTATTAATGTTTTATATTCTGGTACCATGTCTGCAGCTGTTGAAGGCGCTATAGAAAGTATTCCTTCAATTGGTTTCTCTTTAGATGATTACACATGGGATGCCAATTTTGAACATTGCAAAAAATACATCAAAGAAATTTGTTTACAAGTACTTAAAAATGGCTTACAACCGGGTGTTTTGTTAAATGTTAATTTTCCAGCAGGGTCTCAATTAAAGGGTATCAAAATATGCCGACAAGCAAATGCTAAATGGGCCGAGGATTTTGACGAAAGACAAGATCCTTACAAAAGAAGTTATTATTGGTTAACAGGTGTTTTCCAATCGCATGACCATGGAGAGGATTCTGATGTTTGGGCCTTAAATAATGGTTTTGTTTCTGTAGTACCTGTTCAGTTTGATATGACAGCTCATCATGCAATTTCTATTTTAAACACATGGGATTTTAATGTTTAAAAAAGATAATGTTTGGTTAGGCTTAGTACTAGGACTTGTTGTACCTGGTATAGCATTTTTGTTGGTACAATTGATAAAAAGAAATCTGGTAGTATTAGCAAAAGACGATTTATTATACATAGGTTGTGTAGCTTTAAATCTGGTACTTATAAAGTTTGTATATAAAGACGAGTACGAGCAAACGGTAAGAGGTATCATTTCTGCATCTTTTATTTGTGCAATTATCTTCTTTTTTTACAAATACAATCTTTAAACATCTATCATGAGATATTACATCGTAGCAGGCGAGGCCTCTGGAGATTTGCATGGTGCAAACCTCATGAAAGCACTTAAAAGTTTAGACACTAAGGCCGAGTTTAGATTTTTTGGTGGCGATTTAATGCAGGCTCAAGGTGGAACCCTCGTAAAGCACTATGCAGATATGGCTTTTATGGGCTTCTTAGAAGTACTCATGAATTTAAGAACGGTTCTTAAAAACATTGCTTTCTGTAAACAGGATGTATTAACCTACCAGCCTGATGTTTTAATTTTAGTTGATTTCCCAGGTTTTAACCTGAAAATTGCCGAGTTTGCTAAAAAACACAATATCAAAGTATGCTATTATATCTCCCCTAAAGTTTGGGCATGGAACCAAAAACGTGTACTCAAAATTAAAAAGGTAGTAGATAAAATGTTTTGCATTTTACCTTTTGAGGTAGATTTTTATAAGGAATGGGGCATGGAGGTTGATTATGTTGGAAACCCTTTATTAGATGCTATCGCAGCCTTTACACCTCAGGATGATTTTCTAAAGGCATACAATCTAGGTGATAAAAAAATCATCGCCCTATTACCCGGAAGCAGAAAGCAAGAACTACAATACTTATTGCCAGATATGTTAGCTGTAGCCGATAAGCTACCCGAATATCAATTTGTAATTGCCGGAGCACCTAGTTTTAATCAAGCACATTATGATAATTTTTTAAACGGAAGACATATTCCTGTTGTATTTGGTGCTACTTATGATTTATTGCACCATGCGCATGCTGCTTTGGTAACTTCTGGAACGGCAACCTTAGAGACCGCTTTATTTAAAGTACCAGAAGTTGTTTTATATAAAGGCGGAAAAATAAGTATTGCTATTGCTAGGATGCTTGTAAAAATCAGGTTTATCTCTTTAGTAAATTTAATTATGGATAAAGAGGTAGTTAAAGAGTTAATTCAGGAAGATTGCAATGCTGAGCAAATTTTGAAAGAGCTAAAACCTCTTTTAGAAGGAGATAAGCGAACGCTTCAATTACAGCAATATCAGCTATTAGCTGATAAAATGGGACTTCCAGGTGCTTCTGAGAAAACCGCAAAGCTTGTTTATAAGTATTTGAATGGTTAGGATAAGTTACTTTTTTCTGACGATTAACTGTTTCTTTCATGACAAGTGGGAATGATATTTGTAATATGTTTGTTTAAACATGTAATTACAATATGAGCAATCACTTATTTCAGACCTATAACTTAGGTCAACTTACCTTACAAAATAGAGCTGTTATGGCTCCAATGACTCGTTCAAGAGCTATAAATAACATTCTTAACGATTTAATGGTAACTTATTATCAGCAAAGGGCAGGAGCAGGTTTGATTATCACAGAAGGTACTTCTCCGTCACCAAATGGTTTAGGTTATGCCAGAATTCCTGGTATTTTCAATCAGGAACAAGTAGCTGGTTGGCGTAAAGTTACCGATGCTGTACATGCAAAAGGTGCTAAAATATTTATACAATTGATGCATACTGGTAGAGTATCTCACCATGTAAATCTCCCTGAAGGAGCAAAAGTTATTGCCCCATCTGATATGACTGCAGCTGGAGATATGTGGACAGATGCAGAAGGAATGAAGCCTCATACCCAGCCACATGCACTAACTACAGAAGAAGTTAAGGCTACCATCCAAGAATATGTAAACGCAGCAAAATTAGCTATTGATGCAGGTTTTGATGGCGTAGAACTTCATGCGGCTAATGGTTATTTGATTGAGCAATTTATTAACGGAGTTGTAAACAACCGTACAGATGAATACGGCGGCTCTGTAGCAAATAGAAGCAAATTTTTATTAGAAATTGCCGAACAAACAATTGCAGCAATAGGTAAAGAAAAAGTAGGAGTAAGGTTTTCTCCATTTAGCGGTTTTAATGACATACCAGCTTACAATGAAGTAACTGAAACTTATGATTACCTCTCTAAAAAATTAAATGATTTAGGTGTTGCTTATTTACACTTTTTAGATCATTCTCCAAACGATTGGATTTAGTACCAGCAGATTTAAGAGCAACTGTAAGAGCTAATTTTAAAGGTGCTTTAATTTGGTGTGGTGCTTATGATTTAGAAAGAGCTAATCAAGATTTACAAGACGGAAAAGCAGATTTAATTGCTTTTGGTAAGCCTTTTATTTCAAATCCTGATTTAATAGAACGTTTAAAACAAAATGTAGCTTTAGCACAGCCAGATTTTAATACACTTTATACGCCAGACGAAAAAGGTTATACAGATTATCCTGCTGCTGTTTAAGTTAAAATAATTTTAAAAAGGTAGTTTCGCTGAAAAACGCAGAAACTATCTTTTTTAAAAGTTTATCCTATCCAAATCTTTATTTTGATTTATATTTCTATCTTTTAGGTTCTTTCTCATTCTACTCAATATTTTACTTTCGCTCACTTAAATTCTCTAAATTAAGAACACCTCTTGGGCACACTGCCGAGCATACACCACAACCAACACAAGAAGCTCTGATGATATTTTCGCCTTTTTGTGCGTAAGCTCTTACATCAATACCCATTTCGCAATAGGTAGAGCAATTGCCGCAAGAGATACACTGTCCGCCGTTGGTAGTTATCCTAAATTTAGATTTAAACCTTTGAAATAAACCCAAAATAGCAGCCATAGGGCATCCAAACCTACACCAAACACGATTTCCAAAAATAGGATAGAAGCCTGTACCAATAACTCCAGAGAAAATTGAGCCTATAAAAAAGCCATACCATTGAGAAAAATTACCAGACCATGTGCCTAACAAGCCACCTTCCCAAGCAGAATTAAGCCATAACATGATGGTGGTAATGATGATGAAAACCAAAACGCCATGTACGGTATAGCGTTCTATTTTCCAAGCTTTTAAAGATTTATCAGAAAGTTGCCTGTAGGGGTCGCCCATGGTTTCTGCCAAACCGCCACAGCCACAAACCCAAGAGCAATACCATCTTTTACCATATTTATAGGTAAGTAAAGGCGTGGCAATAAAAGTCATGATAGCTCCCCAAAAAATCATGAAATAACCTAGTCCTCCGGATGAAATCACATAATTAATATCATTTGGCCATAAATAGCCATATTTTAAAGGCCAGAAATAAGAGAAATAGAATTCGGGCTCATTAAACATCAATAGCAATCCGGGCAAAACAAAGGCAAAACCCAACTGAAAAAACATCACCGAAAGGGTACGGATAATTTGATAGCGATTATGTCTGTATTTTCCAATAAACCTAAATCCCATAACTAAAACGGCTAGGGTATATAAAGTCCCGTAAAGAAACCATTGGTCGGCAGCTTTATTTCTAAGCAACCAACTCAAAGGGTCGCACATCCTGATTAAGCCTTCTAAATACTGCGGAAACCAATATAAAATGATATAAAAACCAGTAAGAACTAGCCCTGTAAACCAGGCTATAGCACCTCTGTTGGTCATCCCGTTTTTAAAGATGTTATTGTTTTTTATACCCGCTTCATGCTGAAAATATGGGTAGGCATAAACCAAAGTTCCGGCACTTATGAAACCTACAGATAGCCAAAAAAATAATACAGGTTGCGTAGCACCAGCACCAAAAGCAGCTATAATAGTAGCTAATACGCCAAATGCCAAAAGAGCAATGCCTGTTTTTTGAAGTTTATTAGCTCCCGAACCATCGGTTACAGCCAAGGAAATATCTTTACTCATCTTTCTATCTTTACCAGATTAAAAACTTCTTTTTCTTTTTCACCGAGATTGCCATTTCAGGATAATCGGTATTAAATTTCTCTACAATTGCCGGGTAATGATTTTCAAAAAACTCGGGGTCGAAAAAACCTTTTTCTAATTCTTGCATGACATTTTGTAAAGGCATTTCATTTTTTATCCAGTCGTTTGCTGTTTGTTGTCTAAAGCGCATCCCTAAAAAATTAAATCCGGTAACAGCTTTACTAATTGCTTTAAAATTTATTCTACACGCTATTTTTCCTTTCGGATGCTCCCAGTAAAAGCTTTGTTCACCTTCCAAAGGTTTGTTAAACATAAAGCCATAAGTTTGATACTCAATATCCAGAAACTTGGCCGAATTAAACCAAATACCTCTTTCGTAAGCTCTTTTATCACCACAAATATTTTGGGCTAAAGTTTCGGCTTGCATTTTACCGGTATACCAAAGTTGTTCTACCGCAGGGTGTAAGTTTTTAGGATGTCTAAATTGGGCGCAATCTCCAACGGCATAAATATCAGGATGGTTAGTTTCCAGATATTCATTGATCAGAACACCTCTATCGGTTTCAATTTCGCTATTTTGAAGGAAATTTATATTGGGGTTTACCCCGATGGTTAAGCCTACAAACTGACAAGCTATTTTTTTACCATCATGAGTTATTACGGCTTTCACTTTGCCATTTTCATCGCCAATAATTTCTTTTAATTGTGTGTTTGTATATAAATGGATATGATGAGCAGCTATATGATTATTGATTAAACTGGCTTCTTCTTTGGGTAATACGCTATTCCAGTAATATTGTTCTCTTATTAAAAGATGTACATTGATGTTTCTAGAACGCAGCATTTCTGCCATTTCTATCCCAATTAAACCACCACCTATAATAACAGCATCAGTAATGCCTCTTGTATTTTCTTCCATCAGGTCTACATCTTGTTTGCTGTATAAACCTTGCACACCTTTTAAATTTAAACCAGGCCATGCTAGCGTTTTAGGAGTAGAGCCTGTTGCAATAACCAGCTTATCAAAAGTTATCATCCTACCATCCTCAAGCTGTAACTGTTTTTGTTTTGCCTGTACTTGTGCAACTTTGGCAAATAGTAAATCAATACGGTTTTTCTCCCAAAACCAATCTTCGTATGGCTTGGTATGCTCGTATTTCATGTGTCCCATGTAAATATACATTAGGGCTGTACGAGAGAAAAAATGTTCTGTTTCTGAGGAAATAACCAATATTTCGTGGTTACTAAGCTTACGGATATGCCTAGCTGTAGTAATTCCACTGATACCATTACCAATGATAACAACTTTCATGTTGAATGATTTATGGATACAAGCTACAAATTATTTGTTATTCAAAGACCAATTGTAATTGATATAGCTTAGTGGGGTGTTTTCGTTGATTTTTACTTTCGCATATTTATTAATGAAAGCGGCAACACTTCCTTCTGCTTTAACAAAATCTGCCTTGTACCAATTAAAAATATTAGATAATTGAGCCTTAGCAGGAGATAGTTTATTAAACTCTGTATCATTTAAAAATGCTGAAGTATTTGCATTTAAAAGACTTTGTACGTTATCAGCTGTGTAAGCTTTGTTTAATAATTTAGGGCAAGATACCGCTGCACAGTTTACTGCAAAATGCACTCTGGCATCGTTTAATTCTTCAATCAGTTTTACCTTTTCTATTTCATTTAAAGTATAGCTTTTTCCGGCAAAAGTATAAGGTATTTTTTGATCCCAAACTTTACCTCCAGAAATATCCATGATAGATTTTACAGGATAATTTCTTAGAATTTGATCTATGGTTGCTGCATTATAAATGTTTATCCAAAAAGCTAATTGTTCATCTTTAGACAAGGTACTTACCTTAACATTTACTAAAGATTTTAAATACTGTTGTAAGGTTAATTTATCTTTCAAAAAAGCTTTATAATTAACTATACCAGCACTGTTTACATAAGTATTTAACAGCTTATTTAAAACAGCATGATTTGGTTTTGAATTTTGTAAGATTTCTAAACCTGAGCTAGAGACTATTTTCAACTTACTTTCTGCTGTAACCTGAGATACTACTAAAGAAGCTAGCATGAAAGCTATGATATACTTTTTCATTTTATACATACCTTAAATACGGTTGAAGATGCGGATAAGTTTTTCACTATAATAGATTATAGCGTTAAAATATGTTAAATGAAATGATGAGGTTGTTAACTACTTAAAATCAGCTCTTTGGTAAGCGCCTGGGGATGCATGGTCTCCGGCTTCAAAATCAAAATAAACAACCTTTATCCCGGGTATTTCTGTGATAGAAAAGGTACTTTCTGCTAAAAATATTCTTGCCCCTAAAGAGCCGCTTGATTGTGTTAAATAAAAAGCATCAGGGATGTTTACATAAGCAGTATCATTACTTTTTTTCTTCCAAACCAATTGGTTTTCAGGATACTTTTTATTGATAATCTGAATCACATTTTTGACGTCTAAATTTTGGGTGGATACCTGATTATTTCTCTTTAACGAGATGTTTAAGCTCACAGTATCAACTTCTGCAAGCCAAGGCAATTCTTTAAGTTCTGCATGGGTAGTGGTAGTTTCTGTTGCTGTAGATGAAACATCAGAACTTACGCTATCTGCTACGTCTTGCGTTTCTTGTTTATTATCTCTTACACAAGATGCAAGCGTAACAATAAATATTAATGTAGCATATAATTTAAAATTTTTCATGATGTTTTGTTTATTAAAATAGCTGCAATATTGCTGCCAATAAAACTTATTTATGGCGTTGCCAAAGCAACTGGAAGCACTTTGCCATTAAAGAATTTATGCCCAGTTAAGGCAAAATCTGCTACATATTTACCCATTTCATAAGCTTGTACCGGAGATTGGTAACCCGGAAATGCTTTTTCTAGCATTTCTGTTTGTGCCGAGCCTAGTGCTAAACAATTTACACTTATTTTCTCTTCGCTCAATTCTTGCGCTAAACATTCTGTTAAATTATGTAAAGCAGCTTTACTTGCCGAGTATGCCGCTAATCCTGGGAATTTAGAACTCCCTAAATAACCACCCATCGAGCCAATATTGAGGATATGAGCATTTGGTAATAAAAAAGGTAAGCAAGCTTGTATCATTCTAAAATGCCCCATCACATTAGATTGAAACATTTCTGCCATATCTAATTCGCTAAGCTCTTTAAAAGGTTTATTAATTAAAGCGCCTGCATTGTTTATCAAAATATTGAAGCTTCCCCATTTTTGTTGTATAAATTGGGTTATACCCTGATAATCATCATTAACAATATCAAAAACAATAGGATATAAAACAGCATCAGGATTTAAGCTGAGCGTAATTTTCTGCAAATTTTGCAACTTTTCTTTAGAGCGTGACAATGCAATTACTTGATGACCTTTAATAGCCAATTCTATAACGGCTTCAAAACCAATACCACTACTTGCACCAGTAATGATGATTTTTTGAGGTAATTGCTCGTCTGTTAATGATGTAGATTGCATAAAAAATGTGATAGTCTATTTTTTAAATATGGTTTTGATACCTTTCTTAATCTTGTTAACTTTTTGTACGCCTTTGATAAATAATTCTGCATTCATATCACTATACTCGGTGTACTTATTATCAGATGTTTTAACAGAAGGATAAATCAATAAAATATTATGGTCGTTAATATCTTTATTAAGTGTTGAGTTTAAGTTATCTAGCATAGAATGATAAGAGATAGAACCTTTACGGGCTGATACAAATATCATCAAATGATCAAAAGGCGCATTACTGAGCAGTTGTGGATATTCATCAAAATTTAATAGGCTTAAACTATAAGCGGTTTTGCTTTTTACTATTTTGGTATATTTAATAATGGCATTCTGGGTTTCTGCCGCAGCATGAAAATCAATCATTACACTTAACTCATTAGCTAGTTTCAAAATTTTATCCATCCAATAAGAAAAACCATCTTCCAGTTCGGTTAAAGGTGGGCAAACCAAAACTATTTTTTTACTTGTATTTAATGGTTTTACAAAATCACAAAAGAAAATTGTTTTGGTTGTAGCATTGATGATTGCTTCAGATTTTGGTCCAAAAATTTTATCCAGAAAAGTTTCTTTATGCGGCCAACCCAAAATTAGTGTGCTTGCTAAAATTTCTTTTGATATACGCGTAATGCCATCAGATATGTTAATATCTATAGTAGCAATTGGGTTTACCAATGTTTCTGTTGCGGATGCGTATTTTACAAAATCTTCTAATTTTCTTTTTACCTGTACAATATTGGTTTCTGCATCGCTATCATTACTTACAATAGACAAAATATTGAGGGGGTAAGGAGATTTTTTATCTTTGATAAGAATTGTAAAATCAACGATAGGTTCAAGCTTATTAAAATTTGAAACTGGAATTAAGATGTTCTCATAATTAACAACTTCTTCGGGTTCTTCTTTAAAATCCGGATTATCTTGGTTTTGTACAATCTTTTTAACTGCTGCCTCGGTAGCAAAAGAAGCAACAACACAAGTTACTAATATTAAGATAATAGTTCCATTTAGAATGTTTTCATCCAAAATATTAGCTTTATAACCTACCAATATTACTGCTAATGTTGCGGCAGCATGGGCACTACTTAAGCCAAAAATAAGTTGCCTTTGTTCTGCTTTGTATTTAAACGTAATTTGAGTAATAAATGCAGCTACCCATTTACCTGCTAAGGCTACAATAGAAAGTGTTGCGGCTACAAATATGGCAGTATAGCCACTTAAAATTACTCTTATATCTACCAACATCCCAACACTAATTAAGAAGAATGGGATAAATATGGCGTTACCTACAAATTCTAACCTATTCATGAGTGCTGATGAATGGGGGATAAGCCTGTTTAATGCTAAACCAGCCATAAAAGCTCCAATAATAGGTTCTACACCCGCAACTTCTGCTAAGAAAGCCGATAAGAAAACTAATGAAAGCACAAAGACATAATTTGAAGTTTTATCGCCATCCATACGGTTAAAAAACCATTTGGCAATACGCGGTAATATCAAAAATATGATGAGTAAAAATATAGTTAATGATATTCCTAGCTTCATCCAAAATTGGGTGGTTAAACCTCCGTTTGCAGAGCCTACAATAATGGCTAGGATAATTAACACTGCAGTATCTGTTAAAATAGTTCCACCAACAGTTATGGCTACTGCTGGGTTTTTAGTAACACCAAATTTGGTTACAATGGGGTAAGCCACTAAAGTATGCGTTGCAAACATACTAGCAATTAAGAAACTAGCATTTAAATCGTAACCTAAAATATAATAGCAGGCTGGTAAACCTAAAGCAATTGGGATGATAAAAGTGAAAAATCCGAAACCTAAACTTTTAAACTGATTTTTTTTAAACTCATTCATATCCAGCTCTATCCCTGCAATAAACATAATATACAGTAAACCAATGGTAGAAAATAAATCAACAGCTGAGTTTTTAGCCAAAAGGTTTACGCCATGTGGACCTATAACAACTCCAGATAGGATAAGTCCTATGGTGCCTGGTATTTTTAGCCTCCTAAGCAAAATAGGAGATAGTAAAATGATGAATAATATGAGCGAAAATATTAATACAGGATTTTGTAATGGTAGCTCAAATTCATGGATTAAGTGCTCAAAAAAGTCGATATTCATAGCCTCTAAGATAACAATAATAATAAAAGAGACTTATTTATTTCTTTATAAATGGGTAGTTTAGAAAGATTTTATCGTTCAAAATCTAAACGTAAAGAAAATACATTGCTATAAAGAGCGTCGCTTTGGTTGCCCACATTGGTTAGCGCATAATCTATAGAAAAGTTCTTAATTCTAATACCTAAACCTATATTTGGTTGTATGCTATAAGTTTGTTTTCCTTCAAAATCACTTATTTTTTGGATGTTCCCAATACCGCTTCTTAAGTAAACGGTTTTTTTGAAATCGGCTTCTAGACCAATGGTTGGGTCTATACTTACAGGGTCGGCAGAGAGTAATACATTTCTTTGCCCATCTGTGGTTAAGTTAAGATTGGTTTCTGTAGTGAGTCCAAATTTATCACCAAAAGCTTTATAATAAGCTGCCCCTAAAATAATTCTTGGTAAGGTAGTTTCGGTTGAGTTTTGAGGAATATCGTTCCCGGTTGTAGTATATACACTTCCAAATTTGTCAGGATTATAACTCCAAGCATTAAAAGTGGTGGTAATATCTCTTCCAACAGCAGAAAAAATAAAGTTTTTTAATTTGTACTGGGCACCAACATCAAAACCAAATCCCCAAGATTTTCCATATTCTCCAACTTTTCTATGGATAACTTTTACATTGGCTCCATAACTTAAGCCATCCTCATCTTTTTGTCTTCCTTTGTGGTTGCGGGCATAACTAAACATAAATGCATAGTCTGCTGCCGAGAAAGAACGTACTCTATCGTAATTAATGCTACCATCGGCACTAATCAATTCTGAAGTATCAGGGATATCATCTACACCAAACCTTATAACAGATACACCTACAACAGCAGTATTATCGGCAACAAAAGTGGCAAATCCTGCATAATCATATTTCGCAATTCCGGCAAAGTAAGAGGAGTGCATTAAGCTAGCTTGTGCATTTGTTCTCATTCTGGTTAGGCCAGCTGGGTTCCAATAGCCCGAAGTTACGTCATTGGTTGATGAGGCTACTGAGCCTGACATACCAAACGCTCTAGAGCCAATACCAATCTGTAAAAATTCATTTGAATATTTTCTAGTTTGGGCTTGCGCAAGAAAAGGTATCGTTAAAAGTAATAGTAAGAAGCGTTTAGTCATTCAATAATTGCCGTTCTATCTGCTCAAATATAATTATAAATTTTTCTTCGATATCAAAAATATAATCAATTAGTATTTGAGTAAGTGTATCTTCTTGTTTTGTGGTAAGTGGATTGGGCCAGATACGCATAAAAATTCTTTTTAAAGCATAGCTAATGTTAGCCACATCCTCATAACTTTTAAGGTATTGTTCTTTTTTAAACATCTCAAAAAAAATAAAGAATTTTTCTTGCTCTTTTACGTTATTAAGGTTTAAAAAAGCAGTTAAATGATGCTTTGATACATTATCTAAATGCTTATATAATTTTGTTGCATCTATTTTCTGATGTTTTAAAAGTAAATGGTCTAGTATTAATTCTATTGCAATATGGCCAGCAAAAAAAGGCTTTATAGGAGTATTTTCTAATAAGTCTTTTATTCTTAATTTTAATTGATGCTGGTGTTCTAAGAAAAATGTAGCATTATGAAACAGTTTATCTACTTTTAAGTGTTTCTTCCATCCTTTTAAAATAGCAATTTCATGAGGTTGTGTAAACTTATCTTCATTTTTCTCTGGAAATATATTACTGGTTTTATCCGCATTCTTTAACAAATCGGGCAAAATACTCCCTAAAACTTCATAAGAGTTGGGGTTGTAACGGTCAAAATAATAGTGCGAAAGGAAATTCATTTTTAATAGTTAAACCAATTCTATCTAAATCTTATATTTGCCACCTTGTTAATATAGTAAAAATTTTAAATCTTATAAGATGAATTTTGTTGAAGAATTACGCTGGAGAGGTCTTTTGCATGATATTATGCCCGGTACAGAGGAAGAATTGGCTAAAGGTATGGTTACCGGTTATATTGGTTTTGACCCTACCGCAGATTCTTTACATGTTGGTAGTTTATCTCAGATATTCACGCTGGTTCGTTTTCAGCAGGCTGGGCATAAGCCTTTGGCTTTGGTTGGTGGCGCAACCGGTATGATTGGCGACCCTACAGGGAAATCTCAAGAACGTAACCTTTTATCTGAAGAAGATTTACAAAAAAATCTTCAAGGTATACAAAAGCAATTAGAGCAATTTTTAGATTTTGATTGCGGTGCTAATAGTGCAGAAATTGTAAATAATTACGATTGGTTTAAAAACTATTCTTTTCTAGATTTTATCAGAGATGCTGGTAAGCACATTACTGTTAATTATATGATGGGAAAAGATTCTGTTAAAAAACGTCTAGAGAGTGAAGTGGGCATGTCTTTTACAGAGTTTACTTACCAATTGATACAAGGTTTTGATTTTTATCACCTTTGGAAAGAGCGAGGTTGTTTGTTGCAGATGGGAGGCTCAGACCAATGGGGAAATATTGTAACAGGAACAGAATTTATCAGAAGAAAAGCGGGCGGACAAGCTTTTGCTTTAACATCTCCTTTAATTAAAAAATCAGACGGAACAAAATTTGGAAAAACCGAAGGCGGTAACATTTGGCTTGATGCTAAAAAAACCAGTCCATATCAGTTCTACCAATTTTGGTTAAATTCTTCTGATGAGGACGCCGCTAATTTTATTAAAATTTTCACTTTCTTTTCTAAAGAAGAGGTTGATAATTTGATAGCTCAGCACCAGCCTGCTCCTCATTTTAGGTTATTACAAAAGGCTTTGGCAGAAGATATTACCAGAAGGGTACATGGCGAAGCAGCTTTACAAACAGCTATCAATACTACAGATTTTCTTTTTGGCAATGGTTCTTTAGATTTCTTAAAGGCTTTAAGCCACGAGGAAGTTTTAGGCGTTTTTGAAGGTATTCCACAATTTACAATAGCTAAAACTTCTTTAGACGCTGGAACTGATATTTTAACTTTATTGGCAGAGCAAACTCAAATTTTCCCTTCTAAAGGCGAGGCCAGAAAAATGATTCAAGGTGGTGGGGTTTCTTTAAATAGAGAGAAAATTGCTACCGCAGATATGGTTATAAATTCCTCATTCTTGATAAATAATAGCTTTTTGATAGTACAAAGAGGTAAGAAAAATTATTTTTTGATTATAGCAGAATAAATTTGCAAAACAAGACAAAATTTGTATTTTTGTGTACAAATGTCTGTTTTATGGAAAATAATAAAGTCGAAGAACCCCTCATAGAATACTTAACACAACCGCAAGAAATGCTTCATGCGGTTGTGTATTTGTTTGGAGGTTTAAGTGTTTTAAATTTCAAAAAACCTATATCTTCAGATTTTGATTTACTTGAACTTACCAGAGCTGGTTTACCTAAAAAAGCATTGGTTCATTTAATTAAATCTATTGCCTTTACTTTTCAAGAGTTGGCTGCTATTATGCATATTTCTGAGCGTACTTTACAACGTTTTGATGAAAACGCTTTAATAGATGCAGCATATTCAGAAAAAGCCATAGATTTAGCTCGTCTTTATGTAAGAGGCGAGCAAGTTTTTGGTTCTTTAGAGCGATTTAAACTTTGGATGAAAACGCCTTCTTATGTTTTTAAAAATCAAACTCCTGCATCTTTCCTAGACACTTCTCTAGGTTTTGATTTAATCTCAAAAGAACTTGGCCGTATAGAGCATGGTTTATTTGCTTAGTAATGGAGCTTTTTAGATTAGCCAATGCCAAATATATTGAGGATTTATCGGGTACAGGTGCCCGATTATATGGTGGCAGGTGGAATAGTGTTGGCACTCCGGCAGTTTATTTGACTTCTTCAAAATCGTTGGCAGTTTTAGAGGTTTTGGTACATTTAAATCCAGCACTTTTTCCTGATGATTTTTGTATGGCAAGTTTTGAGGTACCTGATGATAGTTTTACAGCTTTGTCTATAGAGAAACTTCCGACAGATTGGAAAAATAATCAGGAACAATTACTTAAGCGATTTGGCGACGAGTTTATCCGTAAGAATGAATATCTAGGTTTAAAAGTCCCTTCTGCAATTGTTGATGATGAGTTTAACTATATTCTAAACCCAAATCATCCATTGATGAATAAAGTTAAAATAAAATTGGTGAAGCCTTTTATTTTTGATAATCGTTTAGTTTAACTTATCAATAGGTTACATCCTCTGATATCGCTATTATCAAACCTACCCAACACCTCAAAAGTATTATCGTTATAACATTTACCTAAATCTTGAGTTGCAATAAATGAACAAGAGTTGATATTGGCTAAATCTATTACGTTAATACCGCCAGTTTTCTGTTGCTCTAAATAGGTCAAGGGGTCGTTTACATCTCTTATCATGACTTTCATCCAAGGGGGGCATTCAAAGATTCCATTTCCTTTAGAATAAGCTTGAGATAAAAGCTCGGTCATTCCATATTCAGAGTGTATATGTTTAACACCAAAACCATTACAAAGCTTTTGGTGTAACTCTTCTCTTATCATTTCTTTTCTACGCCCTTTCATTCCACCAGTTTCCATAATAATCAACTCGGGGAAATGTATTTGGTAGGCTTCAATAAAATCTAGTAAAGCGTAGGTTACGCCTATTAAAACGGTTTTCTGATTTTGCTTTTTTAATTTTTCTAGTTTGTTAAAAAGCAGCTCGTGGTCGTATAATAAAAATGAACTTTCTGGGTGCTGACTTATCTTAATCAAATCATCAATCATATAAATTAATGATGAGCCTTCTCTTTCCAAATAATTTGGTAGTAAAGCCAAAAAACAACATTCAGAAGCAAAACCATAAAATAATTCGAAACTTTGTTGATAACTATTCTCATAATAGCTAACATCTTGTACAAAATGTTTACTTGTAGAAGTACCAGTAGTACCAGAACTACTAAAAATAATTTCTGCTGTTTTATTTGGAGCTATAAGTTCGTGAGTTTTAAAAAACTCTATTGGTAGAAATGGTATAACTTTATACGTTTTGATGGATGACCAATTTGGATTTAAGTGTTGTACAAATTCTTGATATACAGGGATATTTCTCATCTGAAAGTTAAAAACTTCTAAAGCCAATTCATTAAATTGGGCTTCAGTTTTAATTTTGAAAATATGTTCCCTATCTATGTTCATAAGCTGCAAATATAAGCATTAGCCATACGAAGCTTAATTTGATAAAACAAAATTATTAACAAATAGAAATTTGTTTAAATGTATTAATATCAATAAAGTGTTTTATTTGTTGATATAATTTCAAAAAAAATAGCTTTTGATAGTTAATATTGTAGTGTTTTTGTTGAAAATAAGTGTTTTATTTGTGCTAGATAATCATGATATTAGAAAAAAACAATTGATAATATGAAAGAACAAGAGCCTAAAGGCCTCCCTATAGAGTTAACCTCAGAAGATTTAGAACAAGAAATACAACATGTTAACAACCCCATTGTAGGTTTAAAGCCTATAGAGAAAAAATATTTAGGTAAGGTAACAGAAGTTAGACAGGAAAATAACCGTTATATATTTAGTGATGGAGATGCTTCTGTTGAGATAAGAGTAGTAAGCGATGAGATTATTAAGGTAAGAATGGCGCCTCATAGTGTATTCTTAGAAGAATTTTCTTACGCAGTACCAAAGTTAGACCAACGTGTGGCAGTTTTCACCTTTACTGAAGAAGATGATAGGTATGCCGTTTCTACCAATACGGTAACTTGCTTTATCAATAAAGCAGATTTTAGAATCTCTTTTGCTGATAACGAAAGTAATATCATTAATGAAGATTTCCAGGCGATGCATTATGAAGAAAATGTACAGTTTGGTGGTTATTATGTGTATTGTACCAAAACTTGTTTCCCCGAAGAAAGTTTTTATGGTTTGGGCGATAAACCTACGGATTTTAATTTAAGAGGTAAGCGTTTCCAGAATTGGAATTCAGACACTTATTCTTTTGCTAAACATCAAGATCCTTTATATAGAAGTATTCCATTTTATATCAGCTTGAATAAAGGTATTGCCCATGGTATTTTTATGGATAATACTTTTAAAACTCATTTTGATTTTGCGCATGAAGATGCTGGCAAAACTAGTTTTTGGGCAGATGGTGGCGAACTCCAATACTATTATATCCACGGCCCACACATGATGGATGTTGTGAAAAGATACCATACCCTAACAGGAACACATAAATTACCTCCGATTTGGGCTTTAGGCTATCATCAATGTAGGTGGAGTTATTATCCAGAATCTAAATTGGAAGATTTAGCAGATAATTTTAGGAAAAGAAAAATTCCTTGTGATGCCCTGTATCTGGACATAGATTATATGGATGGTTACCGTTGTTTTACCTGGAATAAGAAATATTTCCCTAATCCTAAAAAGATGATTAAGGAGCTTTCTGATGATGGTTTTAAAACGGTAGTTATTATAGACCCAGGAATTAAGGTTGATAATAATTATTGGGTATTTAAGGAGGGTAAAGAAAATAAATACTTCTGCAGAAGAAGTGATGATTACTTTATGGAAGGTCATGTTTGGCCAGGTCGTTGCCAGTTTCCTGATTTTACCAACCCAGAAGTAAGACAATGGTGGGGAACTTTATTTAAAGAGCTTGTAGAAGTTGGGGTTGCAGGCGTTTGGAATGATATGAATGAGCCTGCCGTATTTGGTTCAGGTACTTTCCCTGATGATGTTCGTCATCAATACGATGGTCATCGTGGCTCTCATCGTAAAGCACATAACGTTTACGGTATGCAAATGGTAAGGGCAACTTATGATGGTTTAAAACTCCTACAAAAAAACAAAAGACCATTCACCATTACCAGAGCAGGTTATGCTGGTGTACAAAGATACAGCAGCGTATGGACAGGCGATAACGTAGCAACTTGGGAGCATCTTAAAATAGGAAGTATTCAAATGCAACGTTTATCGGTATCAGGAATTCCTTTTGCTGGTACAGATATAGGTGGTTTTAGTGGCGAGCCTTCTGGCGAGTTATTCACCAGATGGATACAATTAGGCGTATTCTCTCCATTTATGAGAGCTCACTCTGCTGGCGATACTGCCGAGCGTGAGCCATGGAGTTTTGGTCCTGAATTAGAGGATATCAACCGTAAATTTATCGAGTTACGCTATAAACTTCTACCATATATCTACTCTACATTTTGGGAGCATCATCGTTATGGTTTCCCAATTTTACGTCCGGTAGTGATGATAGAGCAGCATAATCCTACCAACCATTATCGTGAAGACGAATTTACTTTTGGGGATAAAATTTTAGTTTGCCCAGTTCTTCAGGAAGGTGCAACTAGCCGCAGGTTATACTTGCCAGAGGGCCAATGGTTTGATTATTGGACACATGATAAGATTGAAGGTGGTAAAGAGTTAGATGTGTTAGCGCCTTTAGATTCTATGCCGATTTTTGTAAAAGCAGGTTCTGTTATTCCAGAATTCCCGGTAATGCAGCATGTAAACGAGTTTGAAGTAGAAGAAATGATTTTCCAAGTTTACTATTCTGATTATGAGGTGAATTCATTCTATTTTGAAGATCATGGAGATACTTTTGCTTACGAACAAGATATTTATCTGGAGAAGAAGTTTGTAGTTAATGGAGATAAAAAATCTATGCTGATTAAACAAAGTATAGAGGGTTTATTTACACCTCGTTACGAAACTTACGATTTAAAAATTATCGGGCTTCCATTTAAGCCATCTAAAGTAGTGATAGATGGTAAAGATTATACCGGAGATCTTGCTTTTGATGATTTAAAAAGAGTTAGGTTAAAAGTGAACAAAAACTTTAGACAGGTTCAAATCTTTAAGTAATAAACAAGAAAGCCGGATAAAAAATCCGGCTTTCTTTATTTAAATCTGTACCCTAAGGATAAGCCTAAATTATTATGATACATAGTATTGTTGTTGTTTGGGCTAACATCATAAATACCAAGTCCTAAACTCAAACCTAAACTCAAACCTTTTTTAAATTCATAACCAAGCTGAATATTAGCGCCAAAATCTAAGTTTTTAAAATCATCCTCAGTACTATTACCAAAATTGGTTTTTTCTTCTTCTTTTAAAACTAATTCTAAGCTATTGCTAGAAATGGTTGGCAGCATAAATAGTTCCGTTTTAATTTTACCATTTATACCGATAGCTGCATAAGGTCCTGCACCAATAAAAAAGTTACCTTTCCCAGCATTAAATCTAAAAAGACCATAAATAGGAATTTCAATATAGTTACCTTTAATATCGCTTCTTAAAGAAAAAAACTTCCCAACATCATCTATGCCGGTAATATCCTGTTTAAATCCTTTAACAATATAATTTAAGCCTCCTTGTAAATAGAAAAGTTTTCCAACATGATGTTCCGCAAAACCACTTATCGTAAAGGACGAAATACTATTTATATCTAAATTGATATTTGATGGCGTAAAAAGTGTTTCTGTTACAATAGAAGCATTACTAGATGTAACTCTTACTCCATAGGTGAATTTTTTAGGGCTATCTTGCGCCAAACTTTTAAAGTATAATAAAGCCAAAAAGGGTAGAAGTAGTTTTGTTTTCATTAAATTAATTTTTGTTAAAAATATGATTTTATTTATTTCCTGATAAATTATTCTTTCAATCGCAATCCTTTTCATAAATTGTACATGTAAAAACAGCGTGGCTTGTTTATTGCTTAAATCCATCCAAAAAAAATCAAACAAGAAAGCATCAACTATAAAATTATTCATGGCAAAAAAAACTAAAGAAATAGATACAACAGAGGTTAAGAAAGAAGTAAAGAAAAAAGCACCTACTGTAAAGAAAAAAGCTGTAGTAGAAAGTGCAGGGGTAGAAAAAGTGAAAAAAACAGCTATAAAGAAAGTTGCTAAAGCCAGTGAAGAGTCATTACCATTTCATGACTTTCAAGTTAAATATTATTCAAAATTTACCGATTTTGATATTAGTTTATTTAGAGCGGGGAAGCATTTTAAGTTGTATGAAAAATTTGGCTCGCATGTTCTAGCGCTTGATGGTGTTGTAGGAACTTATTTTGCTGTTTGGGCTCCAAATGCACAATATGTATCGGTGACAGGTAATTTTAATGGTTGGGACAAAGGTTCGCATCCGTTGATGGTAAGATGGGATGGTTCTGGTATATGGGAAGGTTTTATCCCAAAAATTGGTAATGGCGAAATTTATAAATATTTCATCAGTTCTTTTAGTGGTGAGGAAATGGAAAAAGCTGATCCTTTTGCTTTAAGAAGTGAAGAAGCTCCAAAAACAGCATCTATAGTTTGGGATACTTGGTATGAGTGGAAAGACCAAAACTGGATGAAAAAAAGGCATCAACATAATGCGTTGAATAAACCTATGTCTGTTTATGAAGTTCATTTTGGCTCTTGGGCTCGTGGTCCAGAATCTCCTGATCAATTTCTTTCTTTCAGAGATATGGCACCAAAATTAGTAGCTCATGTTAAAGAAATGGGTTTTACGCATGTAGAATTTATGCCTTTGATGGAACATCCATTTTACCCGAGTTGGGGTTATCAAATAACGGGTTATTTTGCCGCTACTTCCCGTTACGGTACGCCACAAGATTTAATGTTCTTAATAGAAGAGTTTCATAAAAACGATATAGGCGTCATATTTGACTGGGTACCTTCTCATTTTCCTGGAGATGCCCATGGGTTATACAAATTTGATGGTACACACCTTTATGAGCATGCCGATGAACGGAAAGGCTTTCATCCAGATTGGAAATCATATATTTTTAACTATGGAAGAAATGAAGTAAGAGCTTTTCTTATTTCAAATGCCTTGTTTCTACTAGACCGTTTCCATACAGACGGTTTACGTGTTGATGCCGTAGCATCGATGCTATATTTAGATTACTCCAGAAAAGAAGGGGAATGGATTCCTAATGAATATGGTGGAAGAGAAAATCTGGAAGCTATCTCTTTTTTAAAAGATTTTAATGAGGCTGTTTATGCTCATTTTCCTGATGTACAAACCATTGCAGAAGAGTCAACATCTTTTGGTGGCGTAAGTCATCCTACTTTTACAGGTGGCTTAGGCTTTGGACAAAAATGGATGATGGGTTGGATGAATGATACCCTTAAGTATTTTAAAAAGGATCCAGCACATCGCAAATTTCATCATCAAGACTTAACATTTAGTACCGTTTACGCTTTTAGCGAAAACTTTATGTTACCACTTTCTCATGATGAAGTTGTACATGGTAAAGGTTCTTTGATTGATAAAATGCCGGGAGATGAGTGGCAAAAGTTTGCTAATCTAAGAACATTATACGGTTATATGTGGACACATCCGGGTACCAAGTTATTATTTATGGGTGGCGAGTTTGCCCAAACAAAAGAATGGAATCAGCAGTATTCTTTAGATTGGCATTTGTTAGAATATGCTCCGCACCAAGGCATCAAAAAATTAGTTACCGCACTTAATAAACTTTACAAAACAGAACCTGCCATGTATGAACGTTCTTTTACAGGTACAGGTTTCGAGTGGATTGTAAATGATGATGCTGAGAACTCCGTTTTGGTATACGCTAGAAAAGGTAATAATCCTAAAGACGATTTAATTGTGGTCGTAAATTTAACTCCCGTTCCTAGAAATCAGTACAGATTTGGTGTTACCAGACCAGGCAATTGGCATGAAATTTTTAATTCTGATGATGAACAATATTGGGGTAGTGGTTTAAAAAATCCTCATACAATAAGTGAAGCTCATGGTAGCCATTGGAAATCAAATTCAATAAAAGTTAATATACCGCCTTTAGCAGTTGTCGTATTTAAAGCTATTTAATAAAAAGAGGAGCTTGTTTTAAATTACTTTCATATAAATGAGTGCCAACCGCAAGAAGGTACTCGATAAGGTAATACGCTTTCAGGAAACAAGCTCCTTTTGTATTTTAAATCTAATGATAACAGCAAATTTACCCTTAACATTGGATGAGCCCATCTTAACAAAACCATTATTAAAAGTGTAAAAAAAGAGTAGCGCATTTTAATGTTACTAGCATGACTTTTTTAATCTTTTTTAATTTCCGCATTTAGTAAGAATTCATAATTTTGCACACTTATCAAATAGCTTAGATGAGCGACTCTATTAAACACGAATGCGGAATTGCATTCATCCGCCTACTCAAACCATTATCATTTTATCAGGAAAAGTATGGAACATCACTTTATGGCTTAAACAAGCTGTATTTATTGATGGAGAAACAGCATAACCGTGGACAAGATGGCGCTGGTATTGCCACCATCAAACTGGATATTAAGCCAGGAAATAGGTATATCAGCAGGTACAGGTCTATGGAGAAAAATGCTGTTCAAGATATTTTCTCTTACGTGATGAAGAAATTTGCTGCTGTAGAGAAAGAAAATCCAGCTTTACTGAAAGATGCGAATTGGTTAAAAGAAAATATCAGTTTTACCGGCGAAGTATTATTAGGACATTTGCGCTACGGTACACATGGTAATAACAGTGTTGAAGCTTGCCATCCTTTTCTTCGTCAAAATAACTGGATGACACGTAACCTTGTGATAGCTGGTAACTTTAATATGACAAATGTTGATGAATTATTGCAGCAATTGTATGACTTGGGCCAGCATCCAAAAGAACAAGCAGATACTGTTACCGTACTTGAAAAAATAGGTCACTTTTTAGATGATGAAAATCAGGAGCTTTTTGATCATTTCAAAAAAGATGGATATGATAATGCTGAAATTTCTCGATTAATAGCTCAGCATCTTGATGTAGGGAAAATTTTAAGAAAATCTGCTAAAACTTGGGATGGTGGTTATACCATTAGCGGTATTTTTGGTCATGGTGATGCTTTCATATTAAGAGACCCAGCAGGTATAAGACCAGCATTTTATTATCAGGATGATGAGATTGTTGTTGCAGCATCAGAAAGACCTGCATTACAAACGGCTTTCAATATCAAAATAGGTCAGGTTAAAGAAATACAACCAGGACACGCTTTAATTATTAAAAAAGATGGTACTGTAACAGAAGAAATGTTTACAGAGCCAGTAGAGAAAAAATCATGCTCTTTTGAGCGTATTTATTTTTCTAGAGGTAGCGATGCAGATATTTACAAAGAGCGTAAAAAACTAGGCCAGTTATTATGCGATAAAATTCTAGAACATGTTAACCACGATTTGGAACATACTGTATTTTCTTATATCCCCAATACTGCAGAAGTAGCTTTTTATGGTATGGTAGAAGGTTTACATACCTATAACCGTAAAATACAAAGAGATGCCTTGGTAAATAGCCGACATAATCTTACTGATGACGATTTAGATAGGATTTTAAAGACAACGCCAAGAGTAGAAAAGTTAGCAATCAAGGATGTAAAGATGCGTACTTTTATTACTCAAGATGCAGATAGAAGCGATATGGTTTCTCATGTTTATGATACCACTTATGGTTTAATTAAGCGTGATGTGGATACATTGGTAGCTTTAGATGATTCTATTGTAAGAGGCACAACACTAAAACAAAGTATCCTAAGAATTTTTGATAGACTTGGTCCGGTTAAGATTGTTATTGTTTCATCAGCACCGCAAATAAGATACCCTGATTGCTATGGTATTGATATGAGTAGGATGGGAGAGTTTGTGGCCTTTGAAGCAGCGATTAAACTCTTAAAAGAAAGAGGCATGGAGCAATTGATACATGATGTTTACGCAAAATGTAAAGCACAAGCCAATGCTCCTAAAGAAGAGGTTATCAATCATGTAAAAGAAATATATGCACCTTTTACACCAGAAGAAATCTCGGCTAAAATTGCCCAAATTATTACTCCACCAGAAATTGGTGCTAAAGTAGAAGTAATTTATCAAACCTTGGAAAACTTACACGAGGCTTGTCCTAACCATTTAGGCGATTGGTATTTCTCTGGAAATTATCCAACACCGGGAGGCAATAAAGTTGTAAACAGAGCTTTTATGAACTGGATGGAAGGCAAAAATGCAAGAGCATACGTATAGTTTTCTATAAACTTTTCAGGAGAAAGTCGGTTGGAGTAAAGCTCTAACCGACTTTTTTTATTGGCATACATTATGATTTTAAAGGGTATGATTTCATTAACCAAATTTTCGACTATAGTATTTTTTGTGCTGTTGTTTACTGCCTGCACAGAAAATAAACTCAGTCAAATTGATAAAGCAAAGTATGAATCGCTAATAAGAGAAAATGACAGCTTAAAAAAGCTTTTAAATGCTCGAGATAGCTTGATAAAAGTTCAAGAGCATACAAAAATCAAAGACACAATTAGCAAACAAACTTTAAAAGCCGGAAAACATCCTATTACTTTACAGTGGATAAGTTGGGATAAACCTGGTTATGTTGAGGTAACTCCTGTAGCAAATGGTTGGTATCTGATAGCAGGCACTCAAAACAATACAAATGGAGATTATCTTAAAATAGAAGGCAAAATAAGGCGCTTAAATGAAAAAGAACTTGAGTTTGAAGGTAAAATAGAAACTTTAGTAAGCAGTATCAACAATGGCGAGCCTTGTATAAAAGAAGGTAAACAAACCTTTTATGGGAAAGGAAATCGTAAATACTTTAGATTACAAAATATGACCAGCTGCGAAGGCGGTATGGTGGTAGATTATATTGATATCTATCCAGGAACAAGCAGCTTATAATTAAATTAAGGTTTCGGTAAATATCAGGTTATAAACCAATTTTAAAGCAAAGGTTATGATTAAAATACCTGCTATCCTGTTTACTTTTTGGATGGTTTGCTCTCTTATTTTATGCCTTAAACGATGAGCAAAATAGGCTTTTAAAGTATCCATCCCAAAAAGGGTAATTAAGATAGTTCCAAAAAATGGGATAATTTGTTCGCTTTTAAGCTCTCCGTTTAAAGAGTAAATGCCGCTGGTAACACTTATCCAATACAATAAAATAAAAGGATTGAAAATGCACATGAAAAATCCCTTAAGAAAATATCCGGCATTTTTCTTTGAAGAGGGAATATGTTCATAAGTGATTTTAACTTTTTTCAACAAATAATAAAGCCCAATTCCAAAAAGAATGGCACTTCCTAATATCCCGATAGGTAAACGATATTTGTTCTCAAAATTAAGTAAAGAAGAGCCAAATAAAGTTACAGCTACATAAACGGCATCAGAAATGACTACTCCTAAAGCTAAAGAAACGCCTGCATGAAATCCTTTCTCAATACTCGTTTTAATCAACGCAAAAAATACGGGTCCTGTTACAAAAGAGAGCACTATTCCTAATCCTATACCCGAAACAATTAATTCTAACATGTAATAAAGGTTCTTTATGTGATGCTATGATGCGAATATGCAATTTTATTGGTTAAAATTAACTGTAAAATTACATTCGTTACAATTCAAATAAATTTTAGAAGGATAAAAGTATAAGGCGAGTTTGATTATACCAAACTACATAATCTAAAAATTAACGTTAAAGCTTAAGGGTTATTACTATTTTAGCGCATCAAATAAATAAGCAGGAAACATTTAAGTATATATGAAACTAAGTTTTGATTCTATATTCATGAATTTAGCTTCTGATTTAGCAAGGCGTTCGCATTGTGTGAAAAATCAAGTAGGGGCGGTACTTACAAAAGATACACGTATTATATCTATAGGTTATAACGGCCCACCAGCAGGTACGCATAATTGCGATGAAGAATGGCCTCAAGACGGTTGCCCAAGAGATTCTAGAAATAGCTGCTCTTTAGCTTTGCATGCCGAGGAAAATGCTATTTTATACGCTGTTAAAAATGGTACACAAATACAAGATGCTACTTTGTACACCACTTTATCGCCTTGTATTGCTTGTGCTAGATTAATTTTATCATCAGGCATTAAGCATGTGTATTTTAGAGATTCTTATGCAGCTTATAAAGGTTTACCTTCTGATGAAGGCGTAGATTTTTTAAATAAGTTTGGTGTAGTTTGTGAAAAACTAAAAGAATAAAACAGGCAAGTTGTATGATAAACAACTTAACCTGCTTCTTTTGCGGGGTTTAAAGATTTTTATTTGATACTAGCAGGTAATGCAATATCTACATTTTGCAATTGTAAAGTAAAAGTCACAGCCGCACTGGTTGTAATTTTTCCTTTATCATCATAAGCTTTAGCAGTTATAGTATTAGAGCCAGCAACAAATGGAGCACCTTCAACATAAGTGGAATATCTTCTAGAATAATTTATAGCGGTGGTTTCAGTAGCTGAAATGGTTATACGGTCTTTAGAAAAGGATAATTTTCTGCTATCAGGAATAGTTTCTGTAGCTACTAAAGTAGTGCCTCTGTAAAATTCTACTTTAGCAATAGTTCCATCGTTATCATACGCTTCAGCTGTTATCTCAACATAAGGTTGAGAACCAACATAGGTATAAGTTGTGGTAGGTGAAATAATACTTACAACCGGGGCTTGGTTGTTGTCTTCGTCTTTTTTACAAGAAAATAAGCTTAATACTAAAGCTAAGGATAGTGTGGTTTTAAATAAGTTTTTAATCATAACGTTTTTGTTTAAAATGATAAGGCAAACTTATATAGTTAACAAACACGCTGTACTACCCGAAATGGGTAGGTTTTGTTAAATTTTATAAGCTAAAGCTAAAATTAAGCGGTTAGTTAATAATAATTATCATCTTTCATTTGTTAAGTTAAAAGTAATGGCAGCACTGGTAGTAACTTTACCTTTGTCATCATAAGCTTTTGCGGTTATGGTGTTAGGTCCTGTAACAAAAGGCGCACCTTCTATAAAAGTTGAATATCTCTTAGAATAGTCAATCTCTATTACACTTTTTGAAATAGTTATGCGATTTTTAGCTGAAAATGATTTTCTACTATCAGGAACTGTTTCTGTTGCTACTAAAGTGGTGCCTCTGTAAAATTCCACTTTAGCAATTGTTCCGTCATTATCATAAGCTTCTGCAACTATGTCAACATAAGGTAAAGTACTGTCATGATAATATGTATCAATAGGCGAAATAATACTTACAATAGGAGCTTGGTTGTTGTCCTCGTCTTTTTTACAAGAAAATAAGGTTAAAGCCAAAGCCAAAGACATGGCAATTTTTGATAAGTTTTTAATCATAATATTTTTGTTTTAATTAATTAAGCAAAAATATCATGAAGTATTAAACGCTGTACTACCCGAAATGGGTAGGTTTTTTTAATTATAATTTTTAATAAAATGATAATAGAACGTAATCCCTTTTTTAAATTCGGTTACTTTTATTCTTTCATTCACACCATGAAAACCCTCAGGATCTGTAAAAGGAGTAAACCTGAAAACTTGTGTAGTTAAATCGCCAAAGAACCTACTGTCTGTAGCACCCAATACCAAATAAGGTGTTACAACAATATCTTCTTGAAAAGCACTTATGGTTTTTTGTAAATAAGCAAAAGTTTTATCATCAACCTTAGCAATTTGTGCTGTGGCAGAGCTGCCTTGCCTTAAGGTAATTTCAATATCAGGGTTGTTAATTACTTTTTTTACATGATTGATGACTGCCAAAGTATCAACCCCAGGTAATGTTCTGAAATTTATAGTAGCACTAGCCTCACCTGGGATAAGATTTTCTTTTAAACCCGCATTAAAAATGGTAGTAGCTGTGGTTGTTCTTAAAGTAGCACTCCCGGCAGCGGTTTTTTCATAATTACTTTTAATGATAGATGAAAATAGCCAACGGTTGGCCATTGCCATTTTACTAACAAAAGGCATTTCAGGGCCAACATAATCCATAAAGAGATTGGTTACCGGACCTAACTCTAAAGGGAATTGGTTTTCTTTAAGCTTTACCACAGCTTTGGCAAGCTCATCAATAGCGGTTTGTTTTTCTGGCATAGAAGAGTGGCCACCAGCTATTCTTGCTTTTAAATCTACTGTAACATAACCTTTTTCTGCAATGCCAACAACAGCAGCTGGTTTATCTAAACCTGGTACTTTATAATGGGTAATAATACCGCCTTCATCCAAAACCATAGCAGGTTTTATCCCTCTTTGCTTAAATAATGATGCAATAACTTTTACACCTCTTTTGCCTGTAACTTCTTCATCGTGGCCAAACACAAAATAAATATCGTTTTCTGGGATAAAATTATCTTTCAAAAGTAGCTCAACACTTTCCAAAATGGCTATCAAGCTTCCTTTGTCATCAATAGTTCCTCTACCATAAATAAAATCATCTTTTAACGCACCAGAGAATGGGTCGGCATGCCAATTCTTTCTAGTAGCTTCTTCAACAGGTACAACATCTTGATGAGCCATTAAAATGATAGGTTGTAAGGCCTTGTTTTTACCTTGCCAATGTAATATCAGGCTTAAGCCGTTAATTTTTTCTAGTTTTAATTTAGAAAAAGTTAAAGGATAAACTTGCACCAAAAAAGTATGAAAATCTAAAAATGCAGCACTATCTATTAAGTCAGGACGATCATAAGAAATGGTTTTAAATTGAATAGCTTTCTGTAAATTTTGTATACAAGTTTGAGGTATATTTATAAATTCTGCGGGTTCAGTATTTATTTGCTTGCTTTTAAAAGTGAAAGTATTGATTAAAACTACTGCTCCTAGCAAGATAACACCCACAACAAGCATAGATGATAATTTTTTCATTCCATTTAGATTTTCTACAAAATAGGAAATTTTTATTACTATCAAATCAGATAAGGTTTTGGAAAAGCCCCAAATTATAGCTAAACTTATTTACCTTATTTACTAGTTACAAAGCTTTAAATTTTTACCTTTGCGCATGCAAGAGAAAATCCTCATTTTAGATTTCGGCTCGCAATATACCCAATTGATAGCCCGTAGGGTAAGAGAGCTAAATGTTTACTGCGAAATCCACCCCTTTAATAAGGTTCCAGCAATTGATGAATATACAAAAGGTGTTATCCTATCTGGGAGCCCATCTTCTGTAAGACAAGCCGATGCCCCACAAGTAGATTTCAAACAATTTCATGAGAAACTACCTTTGCTAGGTGTTTGTTATGGAGCACAATATATGGCACAACATTCTGGCGGACAAGTAGTAGCATCAGAAATTAGAGAATACGGAAGAGCAAATTTGGAGTACATTCATGCTAATAATCCTTTATTACATGGTATCCCTGCCAAATCACAAGTATGGATGTCTCATGGAGATACCATTAAAGAAATTCCTTCAAATTTTGAGGTTATTGCCAGTACAGATACCGTGAAAGTTGCTGCTTACCAAGTAAAAGGGACACAAACTTATGGTATACAATTTCATCCAGAGGTAACCCATTCTACTGATGGGAAGCAGTTATTGCAAAACTTCTTGGTAGATATTTGTGGCTGCTCACAAGATTGGACTCCACACGCTTTCGCGGATATTACCATAGATGATTTAAAAAATCAATTAGGTGATGATAAAGTGGTTTTAGGTTTATCTGGCGGGGTTGATTCATCTGTTGCGGCATTGCTTTTGCATAAAGCTATTGGCAAAAATTTACATTGTATTTTTGTTGATAATGGCTTATTACGTAAGAACGAGTTTGAATCTGTTTTAGAATCTTATAAAGATTTAGGTTTAAACGTAAAAGGTGTTAATGCTAAGCAGTTATTTTACGATGCACTAGCTGGTTTAACAGATCCTGAGCAGAAAAGAAAAGCCATAGGCCGAGTTTTTATTGAGGTTTTTGATGATGAAGCGCATCAAATTTCTGATGTAAAATGGTTAGCACAAGGTACCATTTATCCGGATGTGATAGAATCAGTATCGGTAAATGGTGGTCCATCTGCAACTATAAAATCTCACCATAATGTGGGTGGTTTGCCAGATTTTATGAAGCTTAAAATTGTTGAGCCTCTAAAATCATTATTTAAGGACGAAGTTAGAAGAGTTGGTAAAGCACTAGGTTTACCAGAGAATATCTTAAACAGACATCCTTTCCCGGGGCCAGGTTTAGGTATCAGAATATTAGGAGAAGTTACTCCAGAAAAAGTAGCTATCTTACAAGAAGCAGACTATATCTACATAGAAAACCTAAAAAAAGCAGGTTGGTATGATAGAGTTTGGCAAGCAGGAACTATTTATTTGCCTATACAATCTGTTGGGGTTATGGGAGACGAAAGAACTTACGAAAACGTTGTAAGTTTAAGAGCTGTAGAATCTGTAGATGGTATGACTGCCGATTGGAGCCATTTACCTTACGAGCTACTAGCTAAAATATCTAATGAAATTATCAATAATGTTAAAGGTATAAACCGGGTAGTGTATGATATCAGTTCTAAACCGCCTGCTACCATTGAGTGGGAGTAGGGTTTATGTATTACTATTTTTAGCTTTCTTGGCGGCTTGTTCGCCAAAAACCACTCCTAAAGTTGTAGAGCGTATAGAGCCCGCACCAGATAGAGAGATTAAATTAAAGCCAAAACTAGAAACAATACCCGAAGATAAACCAGCAGAAAAGCCAGAAATGGTGATTTCGCTGGTTCTTCCTTTTGAACTTTCCAGTATCAACCATCAAACAGCTGGTTTAAATGATATTGCCAAAGCAGAAATTGCGATAGATTTTTATCAAGGTTTTAAGATGGGTTTAGATTCTGTAGCAAACAATTTAGGGGGTAACTTTAAATTACAGGTTTACGATTCTAAAGATGATCCTGCTAATATTGCTATTCTAGCAGCTAAAGCAGGTATCAAAAATTCCGATTTAATTGTTGGACCTATTTTCCCTAACGGGATAAAAGCTTTTGCCACATACAGTAAAAATATGCAGAAACTGGTGGTTTCTCCCTTAGCAGCAACAGGTCCGGAGCAGTTTAACAATCCTTATTTAATTACCATTAACAATTCTTTAGAACAGCATACCTTAAGTGCTGTTAATTTTATAAAATCTGATTTAAAGCCTCGAAAAATCATCATGATAAGAAGTGGCCAAACAGATGAGTTTAAATTTGCAGTTCCGTTTAAGAAATATCGCGATAGCTTATTAAAACAAACTACTTTTTCTGAAATAGGTATAAAAGCTGTTGGTTACGAGAATGTTTTTAAGCATTTAAATCCAGTAGGTTTAAACGTTATTGTTTTGCCAGCTACGGATAGAAACTTCCTGCTTTCTATCACAAAAGAATTATTAAAACTAAGTACAAACTTTCAAATTGCAGTTATTGGGCATCCAGGTTGGGAAAAGTTACAGTTTCTAGATGCCATAACCATGCAAAAACTCAATACACACATTACTTCATCTTATAAAGTAGACTACAAAACCACTAGGGTAGAGCAATTTCTGTCAAAATACAGGGCAAGATATAGTTTAGAGCCTAGTGAGTATGCCATCAAAGGTTTTGATATTGCTTATTATTTTGCTTCTTTAATGAGTAAAAATGGTAAAGCTTTCGCTGATGACTTGATCAAAACATCGTTAGAAGGTTTACACAACCAACTCGATTTTGTGAAGGATGCTAAATTAGGCTACTATAACCAAAGCTTAATGATTTTAAAGTATCAGGATTATCAGCTTAAAAGGGTTAAATAAATGAAAGCTATTCACCAATTGGCTACGGTAGAGCAAATTTTAGCCCATTACCAACAAGACCAACCTTTGCATCGTTTTTTGGCTATATACTATCGTCAAAACAAGCAAATGGGGTCTAAAGACCGTAAAATAGCTAGTAGGTTGGTTTACAATTACTTTAGGCTTGGTCATGCACTTCATCAGGAAACTTTGCTTAACCGCTTAATTATTGCCGAGTTTCTTTGCAATACCATTAGCAATTCTTTTATTGCTTTTTACAAGCCAGAATGGGAAACTGCTGTTAATTTAACTCTTGAAGAAAAGCTTATTATAGTAAAACAAGAGTTTCCTGCTTTCGATGTTTTAGATATTTTTCCTTTTCATAAACATCTTTCAGAAGGGGTAGATTCAACTTTATTCTGTAGTAAAATTCTAGTACAGCCAGATTTATATATCAGAGTTAGAAAAGGCTCAGAAAAACGTTTTACCAGCACTTTATTAAATGCCGAGATTAATTTTCAGCATCTTGGAGGGCAAACCTACGCCTTAGCAAACGGCACAAAACTAGATCATTTATTTCCAGATAAAGGCTTATACGAAGTGCAAGATTTATCCTCTCAGCAAGTAGGACATTACTTTAAACCCCAAAAATGGGATAAGTGGTGGGATTGCTGTGCTGCATCTGGTGGTAAATCATTGCTCGTACATCAGCAGCAGCCAGATATTAAACTTTTAGTTTCTGATATTAGGGCTTCTATTTTAGATAATTTGGATGAACGCTTTTTACATGCAGGCATCGGAAGCTATCAGAAAAAAGTGCTGGATTTAACCTTAGACCAATCCTTATTCTTGCATGATTATGAGTTTGATGGTATCATCTTAGATGCACCTTGTAGTGGTTCTGGTACGTGGGGAAGAACGCCAGAAATGATCAGTCAATTTCAAGAACATACGATACAGTTTTTTCAAGATTTGCAGCGTAAAATTATCCGTAACGTTATATCTTACCTAAAACCAGGTAAGCCTCTTATTTACATCACCTGTTCGGTTTTTAAAGAAGAAAATGAGGCTCAGGTTGCTTGGATGCAAGAAGAGTTTAAATTACAAATAGAGAGTCAGGAACTTATCAAAGGTTATCAGCATAAAGCTGATACTATGTTTGTAGCTAGGTTAGTTAAATAGTTTTATTAATTTTAATAAGAAATTAATTGTTTCTTTTCGATAAGAAAATTAAACCTGCTAAATCATAATATCTCTAGGATAGCGAAAAATACTATGCAAAAAACCACCATGAAAAGAGAGCTAGGGCTGCTAGACTCTACAATGATTGTAGCCGGCTCTATGATAGGCTCTGGAATATTTTTAGTAAGCTCTGATATAGCCAGACAAGTTGGTTCTCCAGGTATTATCCTTTTAATTTGGCTTATTACAGGTGTTATTACCTTAATAGCAGCTTTAAGTTACGGAGAGTTAGCAGGTATGATGCCGCAAGCAGGTGGTCAATATGTTTATTTAAAAGAAGCCTACAATCCCATGATTGGTTTTCTTTTCGGATGGACGGTTTTTACCGTTATACAAACCGGAATTATTGCTGCTGTAGCCATTGCATTTGCTAAATATACCGCAGAGATTATCCCTTTTTTCGATCAAAAAAATATTTTATTCAGTTTAGGAGATTTTAGCTTAAATCATACACAACTGTTAGCTATCATTATGATATGCTTTCTAACCTTTATCAACCTACAAGGAGTGAAAAGTGCCAAGCTGGTACAAACAATTTTCACTATTGCGAAGCTATTGGCTTTATTAGGGCTTATTATAGCAGGTATTTATGTTGGTTTAAATAGCGAAGCTTTTTTTCTAATTTGGATAATTTTTGGGCTCCTTACCAAACTAAAGTGAACGAAGATGGAACAATTTCTACAGAGCTACTTGGAGGTGTTTTACTTTTTGGTGCCATGGGAGCTGCCATGGTGGGTTCTTTATTTTCATCAGATACTTGGAATAACATTACCTATATTGCCGGTGAGGTGAAAAATCCTGAAAAGAATATTCCACTGAGTTTATTGTTTGGAACTTTAATCGTAACCATACTTTATATCCTGGCCAATGTGGCTTATTTGATGCTATTGCCTGTAAGTGGTTTGCCAGATGGGGCTACGGTTTTAGAACGCGGAATCATGTTTGCCTCACAAGATCGGGTAGGTACGGCAGCGGCTTCAGTTATTTTTGGAAGTGCAGCAGCAGCTATCATGGCTTTATTGATTATGGTATCTACTTTTGGTTGCAATAATGGTTTAATACTTTCTGGGGCAAGGTTGTACTATGCCATGGCTCAAGATGGTGTGTTTTTCAAAAAAGCGGCAACTCTAAATAAAAAAGATGTACCAGGTTTTGCGCTTATCCTACAAGCTTTTTGGGCTGCTTTATTGTGTCTATCTGGTACTTATGGGCAGTTATTAGATTATAGTGTCTTCTCTGCTTTATTATTTTACATTATCACCATTGCTGGGATATTTGTGTTGAGGATAAAAAGACCAGATTGGAAAAGACCGTATAAAGCTTTTGGCTATCCTTTTTTACCAGCGCTATACATCTTGTTAGCTTCTGCTATTTGTATTGATTTACTCATTTACAAGCCAGATACTTGTGGCTGGGGTTTAGCTATTGTTGTTTTAGGAATTCCAGTTTATTATGTTTGGAAATATTTTGATAAAAAATAAACTCAATTTACCCTATGAAAAAACTTTTATTGATGTTGGTGATAGCTTTTGCTACAGCCAAAAGTTTTGCACAAACTGAAGCTCCGAAAATTGAAACACCTCCTGTTACTAGAGAGATTACTGTGGTAGATTCTACTGGTTTACCTTATTCTACAGAGTATTGGAATAAAGCAGTAAAATCAGGTAAATATAAATTAGAGCGTAGGTATGAAATGGGACAAAAGCCTGTTTTTTTGCTTAAAGAGCGTACAGAAGATGAGATTGATGCGCAATTAGCAAAAGCTCCAAGACCACGTTTAAGTACTTGTTTTAAAGATGGAGACACCTTTAAATATTCTAATTTAACAGATATTAAAGGTAAGAAAATAGCTGCTAAAGATTTGGTAGGGAAAATTTTAGTGATAAACTTTTGGTTTGTTTCTTGTCCGCCTTGTAGACAAGAAATACCAGAGTTGAATGATTTGGTTAAGAAATTTTCCAACGAAAAAGATGTGATTTTTGTAGCTATAGCCTTAGATCAAGCTGAAAGTGTAGAAAATTTCTTAAAGCTGTTTCCTTTTAATTATTCTCAAGTTCCTGATGGAAGGTATTATGCAGATAAATTTAGAGTTACCCAATATCCAACACATGTGATTATAGATAGAACCGCGAAAGTAAGTTTTCATTCCGTAGGTGGTGGTGCGGTTAATACTTATTGGTTAAAGAAAACCATCAAGAGCTTATTGTAATTCTCATCTTGATATCATCTATGATATAATCTCGTCATAATCCATACATAATTGTTAATTTTGCCGCCTGTTAATAATTTGTGGAATGAATAAAAATGTAAAAGTAGGTATAGTACAAATGTCTTGCACTTCAAACAAGCAAGAAAATCTAGATAAAGCCATCCAAAAAGTCAGAGAAGCAGCTGCAAAAGGTGCTCAAATCATTTGTTTACAAGAACTTTTTACTTCCTTATATTTTTGTGATGTAGAAGATTACGACAATTTTGCCTTAGCAGAATCTATTCCTGGTCCCTCTACAGATGCTTTACAATCACTAGCTAAAGAATTGGGAGTTGTGATTATTGCTTCACTTTTTGAGAAACGTACTGAAGGATTATACCATAATACTACCGCTGTTTTAGATGCTGATGGAGCTTATTTAGGGAAATATCGTAAAATGCATATTCCTGATGATCCTGGTTTTTACGAGAAGTTTTATTTTACTCCGGGTGATTTAGGCTATAAAGTATTCAAAACTAAGTTTGCCACTGTTGGAGTGTTAATCTGCTGGGATCAGTGGTATCCAGAAGCAGCAAGAATTACCGCTTTAATGGGAGCCGAAATTTTATTTTATCCAACAGCTATTGGTTGGGCAACCACGCAAGATGATGCAACTAATGAAGAACAACACAATGCTTGGCAAACCATCCAAAGTTCTCATGCAGTAGCTAATGGTATCCATGTAGTGGGAGTAAACAGAGTAGGAGTAGAAGCCGGAGTAAAATTTTGGGGAGGCTCATTTATTGCTAATCCATTTGGGAAATTATTATATAAAGGCTCTGTAGACCAAGAAGAAGTGCATGTGCAAGAAGTAGATTTAGCAAAATCCGATAGTTACAGAGTTCACTGGCCTTTCTTAAGAGATCGTAGAATTGATTCTTACCAGCCTATTGTTAAAAGATTTATTGATGAAGAGTAGATGTCCGAAGTCGGAGGAACGAAGACGGAAGTCTATAGCGTTTTAAGACTTAATATTATGGCTTTTAAATTTGAAGGGCTCAAAGTTTGGCAAAAAGCAATTGATTTATCATTTGATATTGATTTGCTCACAAAATCTTTTCCAAAAGATGAACTATATGTTTTGACTTCTCAGATTAAAAGAGCTTGTGATTCCATCTCTCTAAATATTGCAGAAGGAAGTACCGACCAATCTAATGCTGAATTTGCAAGATTTTTATCTTATTCAATTCGCTCAAATATTGAGGTAGTAAGTTGTTTGCATTTGGGCAAAAGAAGAAATATCATTAATCAAACTGATTTTGAAAAGCTCTATACAGAGTGTGAACAAATTCATTTTATGCTAGTTGCATTAAAGAAATCCTTAAAATAAATGAGTAAAGAAAATATAAATCAAACTTCATACTTTAGACTTCGGTCTTCGGACCTCAGTCTTCCGACTTCTTACTACTTCCCACCAGAGTGGGCGCCACATGAAGCAACATGGTTAACTTGGCCGCATAAAGAAGCTAGTTGGCCCGGTAAAATAGATAGTATTTATAAGCCCTATGCTCAATTTATCCAAATATTAAGTTTAACAGAAAAAGTTAGAATCAACGTAAGAGATGAGGAGATGAAGGCTTTTGCATTAAAACATATCGAGGCAGCTGGAGTTGATTTATCTCAAATAGAGTTTTATTTTAATCCTAGTAACGATGCTTGGTGCCGAGACCACGGGCCGGCTTTTTTGATTAACCCAAATGCAGAGCAAAAGAAAGTTATTGTAGATTGGAATTTTAATGCTTGGGGTGGTAAATATCCTCCTTTTGATTTGGATGATGTTATCCCAACTAAAATAGCCAAACATTTTAATATTCCCGTTTTTCATCCAGGAATCATTATGGAAGGTGGTTCTGTAGAATTTAATGGTGCTGGAACTATTTTAACATCTAGAAGTTGCTTGTTAAATGAAAATAGAAATCCACATTTAAATCAAGAACAAATAGAAGAATATCTTAAAACCTTTTACGGTCAGGAACAAGTACTTTGGGTGAGTGATGGCATCGTAGGAGATGATACAGACGGTCATATTGATGATACTGTAAGATTTGTGAATGAAAATACTGTTTTAACTGTAGTTGAGGATAATCCGGAAGATGAAAATTACGAACTCTTACAAACCAATTTAAGAGAGTTAAAAGAAATGCGTTTGTTAAATGGTGATGCGCTTAATATTATAGCATTACCCATGCCAGATGCTGTTATTTTTGAGGATACGCGTTTACCAGCTTCTTATGCTAATTTTTATATCAGTAATGGCCATGTAATTGTACCAACCTACCGTTGCGATAAAGATAAAATTGCATTGGACATTATAGCTAAATGTTTTCCAGACAGAGAAACTATCGGGATAGATTCAACAGATATTATTTGGGGATTAGGAAGTTTTCACTGTTTAAGTCAACAAGAACCTTTGGTATAAGATTAACTATAAAAAAGCCTCGAAATGGTGAATTTCGAGGCTTTTTTATGTTGTATCGTATTTTATTTTCTATAATAAGCTGCTGCTTCTGGCAGATATTTTTTAATATCATTGATTCTAGTAGCGTCACTAGGGTGAGTGCTTAAAAATTCAGGTGGTTTTTGACCGTTACTTTTGGCCGCCATTCTTTGCCAAAAATCTATAGCACTTGCAGGGTCATATCCGGCCATAGCCATAAAAGTTAAACCCAATCTATCTGCTTCTGATTCTTGTTTTCTGGAGTTTGGTAATAAAACCCCAGCTTGTGCACCAATACCAAAAACCTGTTGGAAAACACCATATCCAGCTTCTGATTTGGTTACCGCAGCACCAGCTAAAGTACCTAAGCCTTGCGCTATCATAGTTTGTGAGTAACGCTCGCTTGAATGTTTTGCAATAGCATGAGCAATTTCATGCCCCATAACTGTGGCTAAGCCAGCATCTGTTAAAGTTACAGGTAAGATGCCTGTATATACAGCAACTTTACCGCCCGGCATACACCAAGCATTAACATCAGGACTTTGAACCAAGTTAAATTCCCATTGAAAGCCAGCAATTTGATTTCCATAACCATTATCATTCATGTATCGGGTTACGGCTGCCGCTATTTTATTACCAATGTCTTTAACTTTTCTGCTTTCTGCTGTATTGTTAACAACTTTATTTTTTGGATCAGATAAGAACTCGCGGTAGCTTTGTGCCGCCATTTGGTTCATTTCGGTATCGCTTACTAAATTTGCTTGCCTTCTTCCTGTTAAAGGTACTGTAGAACAAGCTGTAAAAATAGCTGTAAATGCAGCTACTGATAAAATTTTGATGGTTTTGTTCATATATAATGAATAAAAATTATTTTTTCTTGAACAGATTTACTTTGGACTCTCGGCCTCGTAATAGTCTTTCTATGTTTTTCTGATGTGTAACCAATATCAAAACACAAATACACATCCCGTAAATAACAATAGCTTTTACTGAAACTTGGTATACGAAAATAACACTCAACGGAAAGGTAAAACCTGCCGAAATAGAGCTTAATGATACGTATTTACTCAATAAAAGTACAACTGTAAAAACCAGAACACAAAGCAATGCTGCTGGCAGGTGAACGGCTAAAATCATACCAAAGAGTGTTGCAATACCTTTACCCCCTCTAAAACCAGCAAAAACAGGAAAAAGATGTCCCATCACAGCAACTATACCTAAAGCTAATTGGTAATTTACGTATTGAACAGAGTGCTCTGGTCCGGTAACAGATAGTCCAATAAAATAGGCAAGATTAGTAGCGGTCCAACCTTTTAAGATATCGATAATCATCACAGGAATACCAGCTTTTTTACCTAATACCCTAAATGTATTGGTTGCTCCGGCATTACCACTACCATATTCTCTAACGTCTATCCCGTAAAAAGCTTGTCCTATCCAAACTGCTGATGGGATAGACCCCAAAAGATAAGCTAATAATATTGCTCCTAAAGAATATATTGATATCATGTATGTGCAATTATATTAAATAGCTTTTTCTTTCTTGTATAAAAATGAAAATCATTTTATGAAATTAAAGCTTTAAGACTCATATCCAGGCTTTTAACAGAATGTGTTAATGCGCCCATAGAGATGTAATCTACACCACAAAGGGCATAATCTATGGCGTTTTCTGGTGTAATACCGCCAGATGCTTCTGTTAAAACACTTTTATTCACCAACTTAACAGCGGTTTTTAAATCTTCAAAACCAAAATTATCTAATAAAATTCTGTCTATGCCGCCGCATGCTAAAACTTCTTCCAGTTCTTTAATATTTCTTACCTCAATCTCAATTTGTAATTTTTTTTGATGTTGTTTGATATAAGATTGTGCTGCTTGTATGGCATTTTTAATTCCTCCGGCATAATCCACATGATTATCTTTAATCAAAATCATATCATAAAGACCAAAACGGTGGTTAACGCCTCCTCCAATTTTAACAGCAAGTTTTTCTAGGTAACGTAAATTAGGAGTGGTTTTTCTGGTGTCTAAAACTTGGGTTGAGCTACCTTTTAATTTTTCTACAATTTGGCTAGTGGTTGTAGCTATACCACTCATTCTTTGCATGGTATTTAAAACCAATCTTTCCGCCATTAGAATAGAACGTACATGGCCACTCACAATTAATACAATATCACCATACTTAACTTTTTCTCCATCTTTAATAAAAACATCTATTATTAAATTTGCATCAACTTCTTTGAAAATTTCTAGGGCAATTTCAACACCAGCTACTATTCCTTCATCTTTAATCAAAAGCTTAGCTTTCCCTTGTGCATCTGCCGGTATGGTTGATAAAGAAGTATGATCTCCGTCTCCAATATCCTCAAATAGGGCTGTTTTTATAAATGTAGTAATGATTTCTTTATCCAGTTCCATAAAATTTTGAAAGCGCAAAAGTATAAAAATTTAAAACTGTTGCTAAGCTTTATTTTCTTCTATCCTGATTTGGTTAATTAAGAATTTACCGCCCATATTTTTAAGCTCATAGCTTACCCTAAAGTTACCTTTCGAAGTATTTAGAACTAACACTCCAAACTTATAATTTGCATTGGAAATTACTTTATGGATAATTTTAGAAGAAATTGGAGGATGTTTAAGAAAGAAATCTTTTAAAATAATTTCGGCTTGTGAGCCAGAGTATATTTCTTCCTCATTTAAGATACTTAATTCTATAGTAGAGGAAAAATACTTTGATAATTCTTTACTATTACCAGTTTTAAAAGCATTAGAAACTTCATCAATAACATCAAAAGAGAGCGCCGTTTTAAATAAAAAAAGTAACAAAATAGTGAATGCTGGTTTCATAAATGTTTGATTAATGAGTTAAAACTACATAAAAGATGCCATAAATATTGTTTCAATATAGCAATTTAAGGCATATATCACTTCCCTTAAAATTATATATTTGCATTGTGAAAAATAAAAAAGTTGCACTTATTATTCTTGACGGCTGGGGATACGGTCGGAAAGATACCTCAAACGCCATTAATGTGGCAAACACTCCTTTTTTTGATTCTTGTCTTCAAAAATACCCAAACAGTACTTTAGAAGCTTCTGGTTTAGCCGTAGGTTTACCCGAAGGGCAAATGGGTAACTCAGAAGTTGGCCACATGAACCTTGGTGCTGGGCGTGTAGTTTACCAAGAGTTAGGGCGTATCAACAAGGCAGTAACTGATAAAGAATTTACTTCTAACCAGGCTATCAAAAATGCTTTTGAGTATGCTAAAAAAGAAAATAAGGATGTTCATTTTATCGGATTAGTTTCTGATGGTGGTGTACATTCGCACATCAATCATTTAAAAGGATTATGTGACACAGCGCAAGATTTTGGTTTGGAGAATGTTTTTATTCACGCTTTTTTAGATGGTAGAGATACAGACCCAAATTCTGGCTTAGGTTTTATAACCGAGTTAAATGATCATTTGCAAAGTACATCAGCAAAATTGGCTTCTGCTATTGGTAGGTATTACGCTATGGATAGAGATAACCGTTGGGAACGTGTAAAACTAGCTTATGATTTATTGGTTAAAGCAGAAGGCAAAAAAGTAGATGCCATAACCAATGGTATTCAAGAATCTTACGAAGAAGGTGTTACCGATGAATTTATAAAACCTTTAGTAGTTTGCGATAAAGAGGGTAATCCTACTGCTACTATTAAAGATGGCGATGTGGTCATCTGTTTTAACTTTAGAACAGACCGTGGACGTGAAATAACGCTAGCCTTATCGCAAAAAGCATTTCCAGAGTATGATATGAAGCCTTTGGATTTGTACTATGTTACCATGACTAGCTACGATGAAACTTTCCAAAAAGTTAATGTAGCTTTTGGTAAAGATGATTTGGTGATGACCCTAGGCGAGGTTATAGAACAAGCAGGTAAAAATCAAATCAGAATTGCTGAAACAGAGAAATATCCGCATGTTACTTTCTTTTTTTCTGGTGGCAGAGAGAAAGAGTTTAAAAACGAAAAAAGATTGTTAATTCCTTCTCCTAAAGTAGCTACCTATGATTTACAGCCAGAAATGAGCGCTCATGGAATTACAGAAGCTATCATCCCTGAATTGGTTGCAGAATGGCCAGATTTTATTTGCTTAAACTTTGCTAACCCAGACATGGTTGGGCATACAGGTGTATTTGATGCCGTTGTTAAAGCAGTAGAAACTGTAGACCACTGTACAGAACAAGTTGTTAAAGCTGGTTTAGCACACGGCTATTCTTTCATCATCATTGCAGACCACGGTAATGCAGATTTTATGGTGAATGAAGACGGTTCTGCCAATACAGCTCATAGTACAAACTTAGTCCCTTGTATTTTAATTGATGAGGATTACAAGCAAGTTAAAAATGGTAAACTTGGAGATATAGCGCCAACTATACTAAAAATAATGAATATAAACATCCCAGCCGAAATGACTGGTGATGTATTGGTATAAATGATTAGGATACTATTGATCATATCCGCATTATGCTTAACAGCTTGTTCTTTTTCTGATAAAAAAAAGGAACAGGCTGTTAACTATTACAATCTGCAAAAATATTTTTTTGAAGAAGCAGGTAGATTAAATCAATCAAAACCAAAAGTTGTAAAAACAGTAAAGCACAATAATGTTTCTGAAACACAAAACATAAAAATTGAAGATTGGACTCAAGAACTTGCTCTTTTTATAGAATCAGATATTAATAAAGCTGCATGGAAAAATAGCTATCAAAAAGATAGTACCAGCACCAAAATCTCTTATATAGCTAAAGAAGAAAATTTAAGAACAAGAAAAATTGTTATTCTACTTAACGGTAATAAGCCAACAAAAATTAGCATTACCAACCAAACAAAAAACAACTTATATCATACCAAAGAAGAACTTACTTATATTCCAGATACGCTTTACCAAATAGAGAAATTTCAGGATGTAAAAGTTCTGGGTATAAATAACTATAAAGTTTCAGGTGTAATAAATTAATTTTTTATATTAATAAGTAGTTGTTTAGATTTTTCTATCTGAGAAACAATATCTTTCCTAGCAGCGTTTTCTGATAAAACTTTCTTTAAATCCGTGATAGAAGAGTTAGCAGCAGCAATAGCCACATTTTTATTGTAAATGTCATTTACTTTTTGACTTTTATAGGCACTGTACTCTTGGTACGCTAAGCCTCTATTCTGGTAGAACTTCATGTCGCTAGGCGTAAGCTCAATACCGCTAGAGAAATCTTTAATAGCACCAAGTAAAAGTTCTTCTTTCTCAGGATTTTTATAATCTTTTATTTGGCTACTTAAAAGCATTTTTGCTTTACCTCTATAATAATAAGCAATAGCTTCTGAGGGTTTGTAAGCAACTAATTTATCAAAAGACTCTATAGATTTTTTATAATTTGAAGAATGGTAATAAGCATAACCCAAAAGATAAAGTGCATTCATATTGCTATGATCTTGTTTAACAGCTTGTTCAAAAAAAGTAGCAGCAGTAATAAAGTCGCCACTCATCATGGCTTTTTGCCCAAGGCGCTCAAATGGAGTTTGTGCCACTATGGTAATGGGTAAAATAAGAGCTAAAACTGTTAAAATTTTATATTTCATGGATATAACTATTACCTTTAAAGATTGTAAATTGTGAAAATATAAACGATTTTAAAACTAAAATATTTCTTTTTCTGCAATTAATTAACTGACTATTTTTCAGTTTACAAAGATGGTAATAAATAAAACTGGCCACATGAAGTAATTATTAACCTAAAATTATCATTGGCATAACTGTTGAACTTTTAAATAATTCAAAAATAATAGACAAATAGGTAAATCTAATCTGCCAATTTGGCTTTATTCAAAACATAAGATAATATGAGCAAATTCGATCCGTTCGATTTTAACCAAGCAATGCCACTAATAAATGAAGATACCGAGTTTTTTCCTCTCATGTCTCAAGAAGACGAGGAAGAAATGAATAATGAACAAACACCAGAAATTCTTGCTGTTTTGCCTTTAAGAAACACAGTTTTATTTCCAGGAGTTGTTATTCCTATTACTGTTGGTAGAGATAAATCTATCAAACTGATAAAAGACGCTTATAAAGGCGATAGAGTTATAGGTGTTGTAGCGCAGTTAGATGTAAGTGTAGAAGACCCAAAATTTGACGAGCTTAATAAAGTTGGTACAGTAGCTGTTATTGTTAAAATGCTACAAATGCCTGATGGTAATACCACCGTAATTATACAAGGTAAAAATCGTTTCGAGCTGGTAGAGCAAGTACAATCAGAACCTTATATAAAAGCTACTGTAAAGAAATTTGAGGAGGTAAGACCAAAGGTAGATAAAGAATTTAAAGCGATGGTTTCATCTGTCAAAGAGATGGCCATGCAAATCATTCAATTTTCACCAAATATTCCTTCTGAGGCTGCCATTGCTATTAAAAATATAGAAAGCGTCCCTTTTTTAATCAACTTTATATCTTCTAATATGAATGCCTCTGTTGCAGATAAGCAGAAGATGTTAGAAGTTGCAAATTTAAGAGATAGGGCTCAAATGGTTCTAAGCCATTTAAGTACCGAGTTACAATTATTAGAGCTTAAAAATCGAATCCAAAATAAAGTAAAGGTTGATTTAGATAAACAGCAAAGAGATTATTTCTTAAATCAACAACTCAAAACCATCCAGGAAGAATTAGGTGGTAATTCTCCGGATATGGAAATTGAGGAGCTGAGGAAAAAAGGTAGTAAGAAGCAGTGGTCTAAAGAAACAGCTAATCATTTTAACAAAGAGCTAGATAAATTAGCCAGAATGAATCCGGCTGCGGCCGATTACTCTGTGCAAATTAACTACTTAGAAGTGTTGTTAGATTTACCTTGGCAGCAATTTACTAAAGATAATTTTGACTTAAAACGAGCTCAAAAAATATTAGATAAAGACCATTATGGTTTAGATAAGGTTAAAAAGCGTATCATAGAATATTTGGCTGTATTAAAGCTAAAACATAATATGAAAGCGCCTATTTTATGCTTAGTTGGCCCTCCGGGAGTTGGTAAAACTTCATTAGGGAAATCTGTGGCAAAGGCTTTAGGAAGAAAATATGTAAGAATGGCTTTGGGTGGTGTAAGAGATGAGGCTGAGATAAGAGGACATCGCAAAACTTATATTGGTGCTATGCCGGGGCGTATTATTCAGTCTATTAAAAAGGCAGGAACCTCAAATCCGGTTTTTGTTTTAGATGAGATTGATAAAGTAGGAAATGATTTTAGAGGCGACCCTTCATCGGCTTTATTAGAGGTTTTAGATCCAGAACAAAATAACGCTTTTAATGATCATTTTGTAGAGTTAGATTATGATTTATCTAACGTGATGTTTATCGCAACAGCCAATTCTTTAAGTAACATACAACCTGCTTTGTTAGACAGGATGGAAATTATCGAAGTAAATGGCTATACGATTGAGGAAAAAATAGAAATCGCTAAAAAGCATCTTTTACCAAAACAAAAAGAACAACATGGCTTAAAAGCTAAAGATGTTAATCTAAAATCGTCAGTAATAGAAAAAATTATTGAAGATTATACTCGTGAATCTGGAGTTAGAGGTTTAGAGAAAAAAATAGGTTCGGTAGTACGAGGTGCCGCTACCAAATTAGCCATGGAAGAAACCTATAATGTTAATTTTACCGCTACCGATATAGAAGAAATTCTAGGCCCTCCAATTTTTGATAAAGATTTTTACGAAGGTAACGAAGTTGCTGGTGTGGTAACAGGTTTGGCTTGGACACAAGTAGGCGGTGATATCCTATTTATAGAAGCCAGCCTAAGCCCTGGAAAAGGTAGAATGACTTTAACTGGTAATTTAGGAGATGTGATGAAAGAGTCTGCTACCATTGCCATGGCTTACATGCGAGCACATGCTGCAAGTTTCGGTATAGATTATCGTGTTTTTGACCAATGGGATATTCATATCCATGTTCCTGCTGGGGCAACACCCAAAGATGGTCCTTCTGCCGGTATAACCATGTTAACAGCTTTAACATCAGCATTTACACAAAGAAAAGTTAAAGAACATTTAGCCATGACAGGTGAAATTACCCTACGTGGTAAAGTTTTACCTGTAGGCGGCATTAAAGAAAAGATTTTAGCAGCTAAGCGAGCAAATATTAAGGATATTATCTTATCTAAAGCAAATAAAAAAGATATTTTGGAGATTAAAGAGTCTTATATTAAAGATTTAAACTTCCATTATGTAACCGATATGACGGAAGTTATTAAACTTGCTTTGTTAGATAAGAAGGTGAAAAATGCTTTAGATATTGTTTATAAAGAACCTGTTAAGCAAAACCAAAACTAATTTCAAAACCCGGTTAAGCCGGGTTTTTTGTTTTAGGGTAAAATAAATGACTTCACTCATATTTTATTCTATATTTAAAAGCTATTTTTACTTTATATAAGCTATTTATCAATTATACCATGATCAAGATTCTTGTTACAACCGATTTTTCTGCCAATTCTAAAGCAGCAATTAAATTTGCAATTAAATTTGCTGAGCAATATCCAGAAGTTTCATTAACTTTTTTCCATTCTTATCATATTTTAAAGCCTACTTCTTATAGCGATGCTAAATTTGAAGCTTATGAAAAAGCTCAAAAAGAAAACATTAATAAAAAGTTAGAAAAGTTTGTTAAAGATGTTTACCATACTTCTGGGATAAAACCTACAGAAATACATTGTGTTTGCAGAGAGTCTGTAGTGGCGCATAGCAATATCATGAATTATGCTAAACAAGAAGGCTTTAATTTTATTTCCATTGGTACAAGAGGAGCGGGTAAAATAGAAAAACTATTTGGTACGCATACCTCTTATGTTATCAGCCAATCATCTATTCCGGTAATTGCAGTACCTAAAACCTATCGTTCAAAAAATATAGAAAAGGTTTTATACGCTTCAGATTTGATTCATTTAGATAAAGAGTTAGATCAAGTCATTGATTTTGCTAAGCCTATTGATGCTAAAATAGAAGTTGTGCATTTTGGTTTTCCTTCTGATATAGAGAAGAAAATAAAATTAGCAGAAGAAAAAGTTAAAAACCATGCTGATTACCCGGTAGATTTTCATGTACAGCCCAGCGACTTCATAAAATCTCTAGTTGATAATATAGAAAAAGCAGTAAAGAAAAATAAACCTTCTATATTGGTAATGTTTACCGATCAAAAAGTTTCTTTTTTTAAAAAGATGTTGTTTTCTGGTAATACAGAAGAATTTGCGTTAAACACTAAAGTTCCTTTATTAGTCTTCCCAAAATAAATTGAAGAAAATTTTTGCTTGTTTATGGAGTCTGCTATTTATTAAAACAATAATAGTTCAAGCTCAAGAGACTAATTATAAATACGAATTTGGCTTTAGAAGCGAAAACGATGCTTATTTAGCTATCGGCCAGGATCAGTATTATACCAATGGTTTGTTTTTAAACTTTAGGTCGGCTATAAATCCTGCAAAAACACAAGATACCAGTAAGCTAGTAAAGAAGATATGGGCTTTAAGCATAGCGCATAAAATGTACAATGCAGCATCAGGAAATATTAGAAATATAGCTAGTGTTGATAGGCCATTTGCAGCTTATGCTTATGGTGCAGCTTCTTTAAATTATTACTTTAAGAAGGAAACTATTTTAGGCGTAGAATTACAAGGCGGTATTCTTGGTCCATCAGCTAAAGGAGAGGAGGGGCAGAAATTTTATCATGAGGTTTTTGGTTTTTATGATATTAATGGCTGGCAATTTCAGGTTAAAGATGAAATAGGTGTAAACCTTCTCCTTAATTATCAAAGTCTTTTATATCGTAACCAAAAACGTACTTCAGATTTTAGCTTACCAGTAGAAGCTAGAATAGGTAATACCTTTACAGGTTTGAAAGCGGGGGTGTTGTTTAGAACAGGTACATTAAATCCGCTTTACCATAGCATGGCAACAAATAGTTTTGTATCTACCTACAAAGAAGCTCAAGCTAAAGAAAAAGAGCTGTACTTCTTTTTAAAACCATCTTTAGATGTAGTTATTTATGATGCAACCATTTCTGGAGGTTTATTTAGGGAAGATAAAGGACCGGTAGTTTATGATGTTAAGCCTTTGGTTTTTTCGCAAGAATTGGGTGTGGCTTTTGCACAAAAAAGATGGACCTTCAATTTCTCTTTGATTTTTAAATCAAAGGAATTAAAAAGTTCAGCCAAAGCACATCAATATGGTGTCATAGATTTGTATTATAGGTTTAATTAATGTATGATAGGAGATTCTACTTATAGAAAAGACATTGATGGGTTAAGGGCTATTTCAATAATAGCAGTAATCTTATTCCATCTTAAATTAATAACTAATGGATACTTAGGGGTAGATATTTTTTTTGTAATAAGTGGGTATTTGATAACAAAGCAAATCTATACGCAAACATTAGTAGGTGAATTTTCAATAATAAGCTTCTTTGAAAGAAGAATAAGAAGGATTGTCCCTTTAGTATTATTTACATCTTTTTTAGCGCTTATCTTAGGCATGTTTACTATGTTGCCCGATGATTTGGAAAATCTGAGCCAATCCGTAATTGCTACAAATTTTTTCAGTAATAATATCCTGTTATTATTAACTTCTGAAAACTACTGGAAACTCGTAAATGATTATAAGCCACTAATGCACACGTGGAGTTTAGGTATAGAAGAACAGTTCTACATTATTTATCCACTCATATTTATAATATTTAAAAAAAGTAGTTTAAGAATTTTAAAAGTATCACTCGTTTTTTTAGCATTATCTTCATTTGTTTTATTTATAGTTATAGATAAAAGTGCTTATAAGTTTTTTTTACTACCCTTTAGATATTTTGAATTAGCTGCGGGCGGTATAAGCTATATTTTATTTAGTGAGAAGAGGTTTTCGAGTAATGTGAAATGGGTTTCTCTGTTAGGTTTATTATTTATTGTTTTCTTTGATTTTAAGCTTGTTAATGAAGTTAAAATTTTGATTATTGTTATTAGTTCTTTAGGTATTCTATTTAGTCAAGATGATAGTGGTTTATCTAAATTATTAGAAAACAGAGTCATGGTTTGCATAGGTAAGCTAAGTTTTAGTTTATACATGTGGCATCAAATAGTATTAGCTTTTTATAGATATTTGTATTCTTCAGAAATAGTTATACTTTCTATTATTAGCTTCTTCGTTATTATAATATTTCTCTCTGTTTTTTCTTATAGGTTTATTGAAGTTCCGTTTAGGGATAAAGATAGAATACCAACAAGATATTTTTTTAGTGCTATTATTTTAATGCTATTTGTGTCTACATTTATTTCTTTAGCTATTTACACACGAGCAGGTATTATTAGAGACGTTCCGGAGCTCGATATTAAAAGTACGAGTATTAAAAAGAACTTCAATATCCTCAATGTTAGAGATAATCCGCATATAAACTATAATTCTAGGATTTATAAATTAGATAAAAATTTTAAAACTCAAAAGATTAGAATCTTAATAATTGGAGATAGCTTTGCTCGGGATTGGGCAAACGTTTTATTAGAATCTAGTTATAAAGATAAAATTGAAATTTCTTATATTGTAAAACTTATTACACATCCTGAAGCAAATATTCGAATTAATAATTCTGATGTAATTTTTTTCTCTCCAATTCTTAAAGAGGATTTTGAACCTTTAAGAAAGCAATATCAAATACCACTAAATAAATTATGGATTATAGGGACTAAGAATTTTGGTTCTAATAATGGTGTTTTTTATAACCAAAAGGGTAAACTAAATTATTGCTTCCAAAGAACAAAGGTTGAAACTAAATATGTCGAAGAAAATATGATATTAAAGAAACAGTGGGGTAATAGGTATATAGATTTATTAGGTTCAACAATGGATACTGATGGTTTAATGCCAGTTTTTACTCCCGATTGTAAATTCATAAGTCAAGATGGGATGCACTTTACTGAAAACGGTGCGAAATACTTTGCAAAAGTATTATCTATAAATAAATATATCAGGAAAAAAATTAATCCCAAGTGATATTCCTATTGATTTTCTTAAGCGCTTGTTTCTTTTTGCTCTCTAATCGTTTATGAACAGCTGCTTTGCTAGGTTTAGTGGATTTTCTTGGCTTTTCTTCTATTAAACTTTCTTTAACCAGCTTAAAAAGTTTTTTAATAGCAAGTTCTTTATTTCTGTGTTGACTACGGTCATCATCAACTACAATATGCAATAAACCTTCTTTATCAATTCTGTTTGCTAGCTTTTGTATGATGAGTTGTTTTTGATGTTCATCGCAGGCAGCTGTTTGGTTAATATCCCAAATCAATTCAACTTTAGAAGAAACTTTATTTACATGTTGCCCGCCTTTACCACCACTTCTAGAAGTTTTAAAGGTAAGTTCTTGAATAAGAATCTGAAAATCTGGTTTCTTCGGCATAACTAAATATCTAAATCTCTTTCAAAGGTTTCGCAATTAATTTAATTTAGCAATTATAAATGCAGAATTTTAAAATATTACTGTTCTTTCTCCTTTTTACTAGCGTACAGCTTTTTGCTCAAAACGGGGGTAATGGCGTATTTCAGTTTCTTAATTTGCCTAACTCTTCCAGAACAGCGGCTTTAGGTATGGGCTATCAGGTTGCACCTATGCAAGACATCAGCGTAAGCTTTATAAACCCTTCTTTATTATCAACCAAACAAAAAAATACAGCTTTGTTAAATTATAGCAATTATGTTTCTGATATTAATTTAGGAGCTTTACAATATAATTTTGCAGTTCAAGATATTCCTTTATCGGCTACGCTATTATATATAAACTACGGTAGCTTTAATGAAACTAATATTTCTGGCGAGCAAACAGGTAATACTTTTTCAGGTGGAGATTACCTCTTAAATATAGGGATTGGACATAACTGGAATAAGCAAATTTACTATGGTTTAAATTTTAAGACCATTTATGGTGCTTATGATATTTATAGGTCTTTCGCCTTAGCAGCGGATGCTTCAATAACTTATCAGGATACTGTTAATAATTTTTCGGGAGGTATCATTCTAAAAAATATGGGCTATCAACTAAAGCCTTTTAATAACCAAAGAGAAAATTTACCTTTTGAGATAGCTTTAGCCATATCTCAAAAGCTTAAATATGCACCTTTCAGATATCATATCACTTACAATAATCTGCAACAATTTGATTTAACTTTTCAGGATTTAGAAAATCCTGAAAACCAAATTGATTTAGTTACTGGGGAGCCTATAGCTGTCCAATATTCAAAAGCGCAAAAGTTAATGAGGCATTTTGTTTTTGGTTTAGAATTAATGCTTTCTGATGCTTTTCAGCTTCAGTCGTCTTATAATGTGCGTAGAAATCAAGAGTTAAGTATCAGCAATACAGGTGGTGCGCCGGGGCTTTCATTTGGTTTTGCTTTGCAATTGAAAAGATTAAGCTTTTCTTATGCACACTCCAGATTAAACGTTGCAGGTGGAAATAATTTCTTTACCCTACAACTAAAACCATCAATTTTTAACACTAAAAAATAATGCTAATTCGGGGGCAATTATATAGCTTTGTCTCCCGGGATGAGTAAAAATATAATTGTAGCTATAGATGGCTATTCTTCTTGCGGTAAAAGTACTTTAGCTAAAGCCTTAGCAAAAAAACTCCATTTTATATATGTAGATAGTGGTGCCATGTATAGGGCCGTTACTTTATATTTTCTACGTAACCAGACTGATTTAAGCAATCACGATTTAATTATTGATGCTTTAGAACATATAGATTTAAATTTCCATTCCAGAGATTATCAATCGCACATTCTTTTAAATGGTGAAGAAGTATCTGAAGAAATTAGACAAATGCCTGTTTCTGAAAATGTAAGTAAAATAGCAGCTATAAAAGAGGTAAGGCAAGCTATGGTAAAACAACAACAGAAAATGGCTAGATCTAAAAATATGGTGATGGACGGACGAGATATAGGTACTACTGTATTCCCTCATGCTCAAGTAAAACTATTTATGACAGCCGACCCAAAAATCAGGGCAGAACGTAGGTATAAAGAGCTGTTGTCTAAAGGCGAAAAAGTAGAACTAGAAGAAATATTTGAAAATATAGCTCACAGAGATTACTTAGACACCACACGTGAAGAAAGCCCTTTGGTAAGAGCCGATGACGCCATAATTTTAGATAATACCAATTTGTCAGAAGAGCAACAGTTAGATTTTGCTTTAGAGAAAATTAAGCCTTTTCTTCATTAGTACTGCTTATTTATCAGCCTTCCTTTCATATTGCTGTTCATCAGAAGGGATATTTTGTATAGATTTTACGCCTTCATTTTCTTTAGCCAAAATCTTTCATAGAAACCGCGTTTTTATGCTTGTATTTATCTTTTAAATCAAATTCCGCAGTAATTTCATCTTGACTTTCTTGTTTAATTTGAGTTTCTTTTTTGTTTTTCATAACCTTATATTGAATGATGTAATACTGTACAAGTACTATACCCAAAATGCAAATGCTTAAAAATCAATAAAAAAAGCTTTTTATTTCTTTTTCTGTAAGAATATATTCCTACCTTTGCAGTCCCCAAAGCGGGAAAAAAGGAGACAAATTATTTAATGGCAAAAAAACAAGTAGCAGAAAAGGAGTTAAAAGCAAAAGAAGCAGAACTTCAAGAGACTGTAAAAAGAGAAAAAGAGGTATTTGAATCAGAAGCTGATTCATTATCTATTGAAGACATTAAATCTTCATCACTCGTAGCAGACCCTAACGATTTTGATTGGGATGCAGACGATAAAGTGTTTGGTAACTACAACCAAGCAGACAGAGAAAAAATGGAACAGATGTATGCTGGTACATTCAACTCTGTAGAAAAAGGAGAAATTATTTCTGGTACTGTTGTAACCATCAACAGTAAAGATGTGGTTTTAAACATCGGTTTCAAATCTGATGGTTTAGTTCCTTTAAACGAATTCCGTGATACACCAGATCTTAAAGTTGGTGATTCTGTTGACGTATTTGTTGAGCAAAGAGAAGATGCTAACGGACAGTTAGTTTTATCTCGTAAAAGAGCAAAAACCCAACGTTCATGGGAAATGATTAATGAAGCGTTAGAAAACGATACCATCATCAATGGTTATGTGAAGAGCAGAACTAAAGGTGGTTTAATCGTAGATATAATGGGCGTAGAAGCCTTCTTACCAGGTTCACAAATTGATATTAAACCAATTCGTGATTACGATATTTACGTTGGTAAGACTATGGAATTCAAAGTTGTTAAAATCAACCACGAGTTCAAAAACGTTGTTGTTTCTCACAAAGTTCTTATCGAAGACGATTTGGAAAGCCAAAAAGTTGAGATTGTTTCTAAATTGGAGAAAGGACAAGTTCTTGAAGGAACTGTTAAAAACATTACAGATTTCGGTGTATTCATTGATTTGGGTGGTGTTGACGGTTTACTTCACATTACTGATATCTCTTGGGGTCGTATCGAGCATCCAAAAGAGGTATTATCTTTAGATGAAAAAGTTAACGTTGTTGTTCTTGACTTTGATGACGAGAAAAAACGTATCGCTTTAGGTTTAAAACAATTAACTTCTCACCCTTGGGAATCTTTAAATACTGATTTAGCTATCGGTTCTAAAGTAAAAGGAAAAATCGTAACTGTTGCAGATTACGGTGCATTCTTAGAAATCATCCCTGGAGTAGAAGGTTTAATTCACGTTTCAGAAATGTCTTGGTCTCAAAACTTACGTAACCCGCAAGAGTTTATGAAAGTAGGAGATGAGATTGAAGCAGTAGTTTTAACCTTAGACAGAGATGAGCGTAAAATGTCTTTAGGCATTAAACAATTAACTCCTGATCCTTGGGAAAAAGCGGCAGAAAGATATCCAATCGGAAGCAAGCACAAAGCAGCTGTTAAAAACATGACTAACTTTGGTGTATTTGTTGAAATCGAAGAAGGTATTGATGGTTTAATCCATATTTCTGACTTATCATGGTCTAAAAAAGTTAATCACCCTAATGAGTTCACTAAAGTTGGTGAAGAATTAGACGTGGTAGTTTTAGAGCTTGATGTAGATAACCGTAAATTAAGCTTAGGTCACAAACAATTAGAAGAAAACCCTTGGGATACTTTTGAAACTATCTTCACTTTAGATTCAATCCACGAAGGAACTGTAACTAAAGTAACTGACAAAGGCGCTTTAGTAGCATTACCTTACGGTGTTGAAGGTTTTGTACCAACAAAACACTTAAACAAAGAAGACGGTTCTGTATTGAAAAATGATGAGACTTCAGAGTTCAAAATCATTGAGTTCAATAAAGATTCTAAGAGAATTGTAGTATCTCACGCCCGTATTTGGGAAGAGGTAAAAGCTGAAGCTGTTGCCGAAGAAAGAGCTACTAAGAAAAAAGAAGCAAGCGCAGCAAGCAATGCAGTTAAAAAAGTTAAAGAATCTGTAGAGAAATCTACTTTAGGAGACTTAGACGTATTGGCACAATTGAAAGATAAGATGGAAGGCGATGCCAAAAAAGCTGCTAAAAAGAAAGAAGAAGCTAAGTAGTTAGCAATTCTATCATAAATGAAGCCCCTTTGTGTAAACAGAGGGGCTTTTTTGTTGGTGTACTGATTCGGGCATAAAAACGAAATTTAAAAATTTCACCTCTTTTATCTTATTTTTTCTATTTTTGACCAAACCAAAAGACTGATGCAAAATTTAACCCTTCTTGACGGTCAAAAATTTCAAATTACTTTAAAACGCCTTTGTCATCAGTTAATAGAAAATCATAATGATTTTTCAGATTCTGTTATCATTGGTATACAACCACGCGGACCTTATTTATCCAATAGAATTGCTAGTGAGCTAAAGCAAATCATCCCTAATGCTACTATCAATCATGGTAATTTAGATATTACTTTTTATAGAGATGATTTTAGAAGAAGTGATTCTCCTTTACTACCCAATAGCACACATATAGATTTTATTATTGAAGGAAAGAAAGTGATTTTGGTAGATGATGTTTTATGGACAGGAAGAACCATTAGAGCTGCCATGGATGCCATGTTAGCTTTTGGTAGACCCGCAAAGGTAGAATTACTGGTTTTAGTAGATAGAAGATACTCTAGACAATTACCAGTAGAACCAGATTATATAGGTATACAGGTAGATTCCATATCATCACAAAAAGTGGTTGTAAGTTGGAAAGAAGCAGATGCAGAAGATAAAGTTATTTTGATATCAGACAATAAAAAGTAAAATGCCAGAACAAGCACATAGATTAAGCAGTAAGCATCTTTTAGGAATTAAAGACCTTAATACAAAAGATATTGAACTGATTCTTGAAACTGCGGATACTTTTAAAGATGTCATTAACAGACCGATTAAAAAAGTTCCATCTTTAAGAGACATCACCATAGCAAATATCTTCTTCGAGAATTCTACCAGAACAAAGCTTTCTTTTGAGTTGGCACAAAAAAGGCTATCGGCAGATGTTATTAATTTTGCTGCCTCAAGCTCGTCTGTAAGTAAAGGCGAAACTTTGATTGATACGGTAAACAATATTCTATCCATGAAAGTGGATATGGTAGTCATGAGACACCCTTACGCTGGTGCTGGTGTTTTTTTAAGTAAACATATCAATGCACAAATTGTAAATGCTGGTGACGGAGCGCATGAACACCCAACCCAAGCATTATTAGACGCTTTCTCTATCAAAGAAAAATATGGCGATGTAGCTGGTAAAAAAGTAGTTATTGTTGGCGATATTTTACACTCACGAGTAGCTTTATCTAATATACTATGTTTACAAAAACTAGGAGCAGAAGTTAAAGTTTGCGGTCCTACAACGTTAATCCCCAAATATATCCATACCCTAGGTGTAAAAGTAGAACACAATTTAAGAAAAGCATTAAACTGGTGTGATGTTGCCAACATGTTGAGAATACAACTAGAAAGACAAGATATTAAGTATTTTCCATCATTAAGAGAATACTCTATGATGTATGGACTAAATAAACAAATTTTAGACTCTTTAGACAAAGAAATCACGATTATGCACCCAGGCCCTATCAATAGAGGGGTAGAGATAACCAGCGATGTAGCAGATAGTAAACAGTCTATCATCTTAGACCAAGTAGAAAACGGTGTTGCCGTAAGAATGGCAGTTTTATACTTATTAGCTAGCCAAAAGCAATAAAATCATGGATGCAGAAGAATTAGCTTTTTTAGAAAGTTGGGAAATTAGAAGAAGAAAATGGAGGTGGGGCAGAGTTTTTTTTAATACCATTTTATATATAGCTGTTCCTGTAGTGCTAACTATAGACTTTATTAATTTTTTCATCATCGCTGATACAAATTTTGGTTTCTTTAGTTTAGAACATTTATGGGAGTTTTTAAAAACACTTTTAGTTTTCTCTCTTATTATTGGCTCGTCTTTTGGAGTATTTTATTGGTATTCTAACGAGCTAAAATTCCAAAGACTTACCCGAAAGCAAGAAAAAGAGAATAAAAACATAATTTAAATTAATGTTATTAGTTTTTATATTAAATGTCTGTTAAATTCGTTTCAAACATTTAATAATTAAATTCTGGTGCATTTGTTTAAATACACAAATAACCTTTTAGAATGTTAAATTACTATGCTTAAAAAAATTACTGTATTTACATCATTCCTATTTTTTGGTTTACAAATTCAGGCACAAATTCCACTTCAATATGATTTAAATAATCAGTATAAAAAAGGTTTAGAGTTACTAGAGCAGAAAAAATATGTAGCTGCCTCTTCTATTTTTCAGGAGGTTGAAAAATTACGATACACCACATCTACACAAGTTGATAGCAGATTAAACATCTCTGAAATAAAAATAAATGCTCAATATTATAGAGCTTTATGTGCATTAGAGCTTAAAAATGAAGATGCTGAGGAATTATTTCTAAAATTTATCAGGCAACATCCAGAAAATGCTAAAACAAAACAGGCATATTTTCAGGTTGGTAAATCATACTTTCAACAAGGAAAATATCAAGATGCTTTAAATTGGTTTACTAAAGTAAGCTCAATAGATTTGGTTGGAGATGATGAAACAGAGTATAAATTTAAAACCGCGTACGCATATTTTGAAACTAAAGATTATGCAAATGCCAAACCACTATTTGGTTTAGTAAAAGATCGTCCTTCGGTGTATCAAGAGCAGTCTATTTATTACTACGCTTATATTTCGTATTTGGATAAAGATTATAAAGTTGCTTTAACTAACTTCGAGAAGCTAAAAAATGCTAAAAATTACGAGTCTAGCTATCCATATTATATCTCTGCTATTTATTTCTTAGATAAGCGTTATGATGATGTTTTAGCCTATACCATCCCTATTTTAAACACCACTAAGCAGCAATACGAGACAGAAATGTTCAGGATTGTAGCCGCTTCTTATTTTGCTAAAGAAAATTACAATGAAGCGCTTAAATATTATGAGCGTTTTATGGCAAATGATAAAGGCAAAACTCAAAACAACCAAGACTCTTACCAAATAGGCTATACTTATTATAAGCTTAAGAATTATAATAAATCTATAGATCAATTAATCAAGCTTAATAAAGACTTGAATAATTACAGTCAGTTTGGTTTATATACTTTGGGTGATTCTTATATCCAAACCAATAATAAACAAGGCGCAAGAAATGCCTTTTTAGAGAGCTCAAAACTTAATTTTGATAAACAACTCAAAGAAGATGCTTTGTTAAACTTTGCTAAGCTATCTTACGAATTACAGTTTCATAACATCGCATTAGATGCAACTCAAGAATATATCAAAACCTATCCGCGTTCTGCTAAAATTAACGAGGCTAAAACATTATTAGCAAATGTGTTATTAAGTACCAAAAATTATCGTGATGCGATTGATATCTTAGAAACCATCAACAATAAAAATGAAGATGCACAGGAAGCTTATCAAAAAGTAACTTATTACAGAGGCCTAGAGCATTTTAATGAAAGAGCTTTTGAGAATGCTATTGGGATGTTTTTGAGGTCTAATAATTTCCCTTTAGATAAAGACATACATGCTTTAGCCACTTATTGGTGTGCAGAAGCTATGTACGAAGTGCGTAAATTTGGAGAATCTGTAGAGTATTTTGAGAATTTCTTAAAAATGCCAGCTGCCAGAAAAACAGATTTATTTAATTACGCCAATTATGCCTTAGGGTATGCCGCTTTAGAAGGAGAGAATTATCCCAAAGCAGTAACGCACTATAATAGATTTTTAAATGGAAGCGAGAAAGATAGTAAAACTATTAATGATGCTACATTAAGACTAGCTGATGCTTATTTTGGAGCCAAAAATTACGGCAGTGCATTAACTTATTACAACAGAATTATAGCACTTAATACTAGCAGTAAAGATTATGCTTTATTTCAAAAAGGGATTATTGAAGGCTTACAAAATCAGCCTCAAGCAAAAATTGCAACTCTACAATCTCTGTTAAATCAGTTCCCAAATTCTAACTATGCAGATGATGCAGGTTTTGAAATTCCTTATACTTATTTTTTAATAGGCGAGGGCGAAAAAGCTAAAGCAGATTTAACCGTCTTTATTGCTAAATATCCTAGAAGCGCTTATGTTTCCAGAGCACTTATTACTATTGGTTTGGTGCAGTATGATCAAAAGAACGATAATGAAGCTTTAGCCACTTTTAAAAAGGTAGTTAGCGATTATAAATCAACTGATGAGGCTCAACAAGCTATCAAATTAATAGAAAGAATTTATGTTGATATGGGTAATGCATCAGCATTTATAGATTACGCCAATTCAACCTCTATAGGGAATTATACTTTAGCAGAGCAAGATAATATCATGTTCCAGGCAGCAAATAACATGTATTTAAGAGGAGATTGGGCGGGTGCAGTAGAATCCGTAAATGCTTATTTTGATAAGTTTCCTAAAGCCATCAAGGATAAACATGCAAAATTCATCAGGGCAGAGAGCTATAAAAACCTAGGTAAATTTGCTCCAGCTATTATTGATTATGAATATATCCTTAACGATTGGACGAGCGAGTTTACAGAAAAAGCCTTAATCAGTATTTCTAATATCTACTTAAAAAATAAGCAGTATAATGAGGCTATTGTACACCTTAAAAAGTTAGAAATTGCCTCAGAATATAAATCAACCTATCAGTTTGCCATCAATAATTTAATGGTAGCTTATGAAGGCTTAGCCGTTCCGGATCAAACTTTGAAGTATGCTCAAATCATAAAAGAGTACGAAAAATCATCAGAACAGGATAAAAATCTAGCTACTTTATATGCTGGTAAAGCTTATTTGCTTACCGCAGATACAACAACGGCTGTTAAAGAGCTAAATATCTTATCCAAAAATGCTAAAACCATTCAAGCAGCAGAAGCAAAATATCTCTTGGCAAATATTCAATATCTGAAAAGGGATTATAAAGAATCTCAAAAAACATTATTTGATTTAATCAATAATCTTCCAAACTATGATTATTGGGTGGCTAAGAGCTTTATTCTTTTAGCCGATAATTATGTGGCTTTAAAAGACACTTTTCAAGCTAAAAGTACCTTGCAAAGTATCATAGAAAACTATGAGGGAGATGATGACATCCTGCCAACAGCTAAAGAAAAACTTCAAGCTATAACCAGTAAATAAAGAATTTATTTTATCAGCATCTCTATAATAAGAAGTACAATTAGATGATAAACATGATATTAAAATATAAGATAAAAGCATTTTTAAGTTTAGGATTGATGGTTTCTTTGCCTGTTTTTTTACAAGCACAGGTTAAGCCAGAGGAGCAAAAACCTAAAACCACTCAGCAGCAACCTACAGAAGAAGAAAGCAAAACATCTGTAACAGAGGAAATAGAGGTTGTTAGAGAATATAAACCCATTTTGGCTGATGCTGTTAAAATAAGACGTAACCCAGATTTAAATAGCAATAAAGCTTTTAATCCCAGAGTGAGGTATAATCTATTGGATAAAAGATTAGAGCTCAACTCAGAAATCAGGACTTTAGAAGCGCAGCAATTAAAACCTATTAAAGATGAAGATTTGCAAAATAATTACGCAAAAGCTGGCTTAGGTAATTTAGGGACTACTTTAGGTAGTTTACATTTAGGTACTGGCAGAGACCAAGCGCTACAAGCCGGGTTTAACTTTGACCATTGGAGTATGAGTGGGAAATTAAATCAACAAAAAATGTCTGAACAAGATTTAGGTATTTATGGCAGAAGCATAGGCGACCAAATTGTGTTAGATGGAAAGATTAATTATAACCGCAGAACCAATTATTTTTATGGATTAGACCCGGCGGCTTCTTTTGCCAACCCTGATCCGGTTAAGCAAAGATTTAATTTTATTGAAGGTAAAGGCGAGCTTTACAATCGTGTTGATGCTTATGACGAAAATAAGCTGGCTTACGCTGCTCAATTGTACGGTTATTTATTTAATAATATTTTTGAGGGCAAAGAAAACACCATCATTGTTTCTGGTGGTTTAAGTAAAAACATCAATAAATTTCAAATTGGTGCAAATGCTAATCTAGATTTTACTACTACCAGAGATAGAGCTTATGGTTCCTTAAACAATCATATTTTAAAGTTAAATCCTTTTGTAAAGATAGACGGCGAGCAATTTAAAGTTGTAGCAGGTATCAATTACGTGAATGAATTTGGTGGTGATAACCAACGTATGAACTTATTTCCTGCTGCCAGTTTAGATTTTACACTGATTAAAAATTACCTATCTGTATTTGGTGTTTTGGGTGGTGATGTTCATAAAACCCGTTTGAAAGATTTAAGCTACAACAATCCGTTTTTAAACGAGAATATCAACATCAGAAACCAAATAGAAAAATTTAGTATTGAGGGTGGTGTAAAAGGTACTTTATCTGCTAATATTGGTTATAAAGCATCTGTACATTATAAAACCATCGGAGATTTTAGCTATTTCGTAAACGATTCTACAAGACTGCAAACTTTCCAAGTTGAATATCTTACAGATAACAGTAATATCTTAGGTTTAACTGGCGAGCTTAATGTTCAATTTTCTAAAGCCTTTAGGTTAGATGGTAAACTAGAGTTAAATCAATACAACTTAAAGAACGAATTAAACGCTTGGTATTATCCTGGTGTTAGATTAAGTTCTACAGCATCATTCAACATCACAGAGAAACTGAAAATAGATGCTGATGTTTACTTACAAGGAGAAACTAAAGCAAAGCTGTATAATACATCATCAGTAGATCCTAATGATTTTCAGGTAAGAACTATTAAAGCTTTTGCCGATTTGGGTGCAGGTGCATCTTATCAAATAAATAATAAATTTGGTGCATTTTTAAAGGTTAATAACCTTTTAGGCACAGCTTATGAGCGCTATTTGTTTTATCCAAACTACGGATTTAATATCTTAGGTGGTTTAAGTTATGGTTTTTAAAGGCAATATTTTTTGGTAGGATAAAAAAGACTATTTTTACAACATCAATGGATATTTCCTTTAATATAAAAGATATTTTAGACAAGAATAGTCTGGTTATTTTGCCAGGTTTAGGTGTGTTTTATAAAAAAAGACAGAAGGGTTTTTTTGATGATCAAAAACAGGTTTTCTGTCCACCTAAAGAGATTATTGGCTTTTCTAACATCATCCCAGAAGAATCCCAAAATCCAGCTATAGAATATATTTGCAAAACCAGAAAGGTTTCAATGGCATCTGCAGATTATTTATTAAACCAATTTGTATCTGAGCTCCGTAATATCTTAAACCAAAAAAACGAGTTGCCCTTACAAGGTTTAGGTAAATTAATCAAAAAAGATGAAGTATTGGTTTTTGAAGAAGAAAAAGCAATAGAAACCAATTTGGCTTACTTTGGGCTACCTTTAGTTAGTTTAACTACTCCTAACTATACTGAAAGCATAAACGATAAATACCAGCAAGAAGAGCTGTCTTTTTCTTTAGCAGAACAGGCTTTGCAAGCTTCTTTACCAATAACAGATGGTACACATAAAAGAAAATCTAACAGGTGGATTTTTATATTTATCCCGGTAATAGTAGTTTTAATAACAGCCTTATCACTTTATTTCATTAGACCTGATTTATACAACCAATATTTTAATCCTAACCTTTACAGTAAAGACAATAAGGTAGTAGTTCCAATTGGTTTGCCACAAGAAAATAATCGTAAAGGTATTAGTCAAAAAGATGCTACTATAGCAGACTCTGTTTATAATGAGATAGAAAGAAATGCAAAAGCACAAGGCTTAGAAATAGAGAAAATTAAAGATTCTACAAGTGTAACAATCAGTAACACTGCTGTACCAAATAAGTCTGATATACGTTATGAAATTATCATTGCTGCATGGCAAACCAGAGCTAAAGCAGAAGATCAGGTTAAAAAACTTAAAGCAAATGGTATAAATGCTTTTATTGTAGAAGATGCCGATGGGCCTATGATTAAAATAAGTGCTGCTACTTTTTATAATAAAGCAGAAGCAGAGGCCGAATTAAAAAGAGTAAGAGAAGAATTAAATCCAGAGGCTTTTATTAAGCCTATAAAACCTTTAAAATAAATTATATATGTTTTTACAAGATATCGGAGTAGATACTTTATCCAATACTATCCAGGCCATGCAAGCCCCACAACAGGCAGAAGAATTAAGCTTATTTGATTTGTTAACAAAGGGTGGCTGGGTAATGATTCCCTTAGCCTTGTTAGCTTTTTTAGGTTTGATTATCTTTTTTGAGCGTTATTTTACCATCAGAAAAGCAGCAAAAGACGAGTCGCAGTTAACCATGCAAGTACGCTCTAGTATCAAAAGTGGAAATCTGGATGCAGCCTTAGCTATTTGTAAAAGTAGTAACTCTCCTCTGGGTAGAATGTTACAAAAAGGCTTGTTAAGAATTGGCAGACCCATAAAAGACATAGAAGGCGCCATAGAAAACGTAGGGAAGCTAGAAGTTTCTAAGCTTGAAAAAAACATTGGTATTTTGGGTATTATAGCAGGTATTGCGCCTATGTTAGGTTTCGTAGGTACAATTATTGGAGTAATCACCATTTTTCATGATGTATCCGTAAAAGGAATTATAGAAATTGGTACCATTTCTGGAGGTTTGTATGTGAAGATGATTTCATCTGCCACAGGTCTTATCATCGGTATTATCGCCTATATTTTTTATAATATCCTAAATATTATGGTAGATAAGGTAATCCTTAAAATGGAGACAGATTCTATTGAATTTATTGACTTGTTAGAAGAGCCAGGAAGATGAATTTAAAAAAAAGAAAAAGACCACATGTAGAAGTGCATACAGCAGCGTTAAACGATATTATGTTTTTCCTGTTATTGTTTTTTCTATTGGCTTCTGCGGTTGTAAATCCAAATGTGGTGAAATTATTTTTACCCAGATCTAGTTCTGGACAGGCTGTTCCACAAAAAACCATAAATGTCTCTATCACTAAAGAATTAGAATATTTTGTAGAGAAAGAGCAGGTACCTTTTGAACTTCTGGAACAAAAGATTTTACCCTATCAGCAAGCTAACCCTGATTTAACTATTATTTTGTTTGCCGATAGAAGTATTGCCATTGAAAATATCGTTAGTTTAACAGATATAGCCAACAAACTTAAAATAAAGCTTGTTTTAGCAACAGAAACTAAAAAATGATTAACCTCTTAAAATCAAATCCTGATAACAATTACCCAAAAGCCATTGCTTGTGCTTTAGGGCTGCTTATTGGTTTTTTATTGTTAAGCATTTTTTACATCATTAACACGGCTCAGCCACCAGAAGAGGTTGGCGTGGGCGGAATTATTGTTAACTATGGGACTTCTGATGAAGGTATGGGCAGTGATTATATGAGTATCGAGGAACCTTCTGTAGATCCTAATGCTAATTTAACCGCCCCAGACAAAATTGTACCCGATGCTAATACAGCCGAGACACCTACCACGCAAAATAATGCTAACGATATTGTAACGCAGGATATGGAAGATGCGGTGGCTGTTAAAACTAAAACAAATGCTAGTAGTACAGCTCCTAGTCAAAATACAGATGTTAAAGAAACAAAGCCAACCGTTAACCAAAACGCTTTATACAAGGGTAAAAAGAATAATGGTTCTGGTGCTGGCGATGGTATTACAGGTACTCCAGGGAACCAAGGTAAACCAACTGGAGATCCTTTAGCTAATAATTATGATGGTACTGGCTCTGGCAATGGAGGTGTGGCGCTGTCTTTAGCGAGTAGGAGATTTGTGAGCAGCCCGGTTATTAAAGATAATGGGCAAAAGTCAGGTAAAATAGTTGTTGAGATTAGGGTTGATAAAAACGGAGTGGTTACCAGTGCAAAAGCTGGCGCAAGAGGCACAACCTTAACAGATGCTGATTTATGGGATAAATGTGAAGCTGCCGCTGTAGGTTCAAGATTTAATATTTTAGATTCTGCACCAGAAACTCAGATTGGTTACATCACTTTCAATTTCAAAGTCAAATAATATGAATTCTTAACACGGCATATAGGTGTCTCAAATCTCATATCGCAATACGCATATCTAAAAAATCATCTCAATACGCATATCTAACAAAAGTGACTCCACACTCAAATCTAAAAAATTATCAGCAAACGCTGGACTATTTATACGCTAAGTTGCCGATGTTTACTCGTATTGGAGCTGAGGCTATTAAAAAAGATTTGACTAATACATTAGCTTTCTGCAAGGTTTTGGGTAATCCTCATCAAAAAATTAAAACCATACATGTTGCGGGTACCAATGGAAAAGGTTCCGTATCACACATGCTAGCGGCTGTTTTACAAAAAGCTGGTTATAAGACGGGTTTATATACTTCGCCACATTTAAGAGATTTTAGAGAGCGTATTAAAATAAATGGGGAGATGATACCTGAAGAGGATGTTATCCATTTTGTTAATCTCCACAAGCAAGTTATAGAGGATATATCACCTTCTTTTTTTGAGGTCACCGTTGCTATGGCTTTTGATTATTTTGCTCAGCAGCAGGTAGATATTGCCGTTATAGAAGTAGGTTTGGGTGGGAGATTAGATTCTACCAATATCATCACTCCAGAGCTTTCCGTTATCACCAATATTGGGTATGACCATATGAATATCCTAGGTGATACTTTAGCCCAGATAGCAAGCGAAAAGGCAGGTATCATCAAGCAAAATATACCTGTGGTAGTTGGCGAATATCTGGATGAAACATTGCCGGTTTTTACGGCAAAAGCTAAGAAAGAAAATACCAGTATACGTTTCGCTTCTGATGAGCTAAGTGTTGATGTTGTCAATCAAACGGCTCAAAAAATGGAAGTAGAGGTGAAAAGTAAATTTATCAATAGTCAATTAAGTTTAGATTTAGCTGCTACCTATCAACTAAAAAATATTAAAACCGTTTTATTAGCTGTTGATGAACTTCAAAAGAAAGGCTTTAACATTACTTTAGCCGATTTAAAAGAAGCGCTTTCTGCTGTAAAGAAAATAAGTGGTTTAATGGGGCGTTGGCATGTTTTACAACAAAATCCATTAGTTATTTGTGATACGGGTCATAACGAAGATGGTATAAAAGAAGTACTCAAGAATATAGCGCTAACACCCCATCAAAACCTACATTTGGTTATAGGAATGGTTAAAGACAAAGATATTGCTAAAGTTTTAAGCTTATTACCAATTAATGCTACTTATTATTTTTGCGCACCTCAATTAGAAAGAGCCAAGCCTGCACAAGAACTCGCCGATGAAGCTATTTCTTTAGGTTTTAAAGGCAATGTATTCCCTTCTGTTTTGGATGCCTTAGAAGCCGCTAAAAATGAAGCTAAAGAAGATGATTTGGTTTTTGTAGGAGGCAGTACTTTTGTTGTAGCGGAGGTGGTGTAGATTTTAATCAATTTTCACACTTCCATTAACACTTGCTAACATAGCACTAATTTTTAATAGACATTCTTCATATTCTTTTTCTGCATCGGCGTAAAAAGTGATGGCACTACCAGCATGAAAAGATAGGTATTTAGAACTTTCATTGTACAGAACACTTCTAATGACCACATTAAAATCAAAATCCTGATGGGGAGTGATATAGCCTATAGCGCCAGAATAAATGCCCCTTTTACTTTTTTCATACTTTTCCATCAGCTGCATAGCTTTTATTTTTGGAGCACCTGTCATACTTCCCATAGGGAAAGTATTTTTAATGATTTCTGTTAAACTCAATTTTTCGTCTACTTCACAAACAACGGTAGAAATCATTTGATGTACTTGTTTAAAGCTATAAATACCAAAAAGCTCTTCAACAGCTACAGTACCTTTTTTTGCTGATTTTGTTAAATCATTCCTCACCAAATCAACAATCATGACGTTTTCTTGCTGCTCTTTTGGATGATTAGCCAAGGCTTCCTTAATAGCATTATCTTCTTCCAGATTTTTTCCTCGTTTGGCAGTTCCTTTTATAGGTTGCGAAATGATTTTATTACCTCTTTTTGCTAAAAATCGCTCTGGACTTGCACACAAAACATACTTATCTTTCCATTTAAAAAAACTAGAAAATGGGGTTGGAGAGACTTGACTTAACCTTTCATAAACTTGTACAGGGTTTAAACTGGTATCCTCCTTGTAAAACTCAATGCAAAAATTAGTTTCGTATATGTTTCCGGCAGCTATTTCTTTCTGAATTTGCTTTACAGTGTCTATGTATTCGTGTTTAGAGAATTTACAATTGATCTCAATAGGAGGTAGGCTTTGCTCTTCTTCTATGATGGTTTTAGAAATAGCTGCTAAAACTTGCTCAGCATCATCACTTATGATACTCAAATCATCGCCTTTTACAAGAATAAGATGTTTGGGTACAAAGAAAAATAAGTCTGGAAAAGCTAATGAATCTTTGTTGCGAGATGTTAAATCCTCTACCTCATTTTTTAAATCGTAAGCAAAGCCCCCAATTAACCAGCTTTGGTGTTTGTTTTTAAATGCTTCTAATTGCAAGAAAGCATCCCCGTAAGGAGTTTCTAAGCAATCTATAGCGTCTACCGCAATTAATAAATCGAAAGTAGAATAGGGGTCTTGATATTGATGCGAGTCAAAAACGGTACAGTATTCATGCTGATTTGCCCATCTTAAAGCTTGTTGTTTAAATGCAAACTTATCCTCTATTTTTAACTGCATCATTTGCTGCAAACTTAGGCAAGAAAATAAAAAATCCGAAGGCTTGGCTTCGGATTTTTTTATTTAACACATGGTTAGTGTTTGTGTTCTGTCTGGTCCTACAGATAAATATTTAATAGGAACCTCCAAATGCTTTTCTAAGTAAGCTATGTAGTTTTTTAATCTTACAGGCACTTCCTCTGGCGAGCGTATGCCTGTTAAATCTTCATTCCAACCTTCTAATTCTTCGTAAACAGGTTCTGGCTGTATACTGCAAATATCGTAAGGCATATAATCTATAGTTTCGCCATTATAATTGTAATGGGTACAAGCGTATATTTTATCAAAACCGCTTAAAACATCGGCTTTAGTCATCACCAATTGGGTAACACCATTTAATAAAATCGCATATTTTAAAGCAGGTAAATCAATCCAACCGGTTCTTCTTGGTCTACCAGTAGTAGCGCCAAACTCATTACCAATCTTTCTTAATTCTTCACCCATTTCATTGTCTAGCTCGGTAGGGAATGGTCCGCCACCAACACGTGTGCAGTAAGCTTTAAAAATACCAATTACATCGCCAATATTTCTTGGTGCAACACCTAAACCTGTACAAGCACCTGCTGTAGTGGTGTTAGATGAAGTTACAAATGGGTAAGAACCAAAATCAATATCCAACATGGTACCTTGTGCACCTTCTGCTAATACTGTTTTTCCTTGTTTTAGATAATCATTCACCAAATGTTCGCTATCTACAAAAGGGAATTTTTTAATCAATTCTATGGCTTCAAAAAAAGCAGCTTCTTTTTCAGAGAAATCTTCAACTTCTCCGTAATGTGCTAAAATACTTTTATGCTTTTCTACTAGTTTTTGGTAACGTTCTTTAAAATCAGGTAAACCAATATCACCAATTCTTAAGCCGTTTCTACCTGTTTTATCCATATAGGTTGGTCCAATCCCTTTAAGGGTAGAACCAATTTTACCATCGCCCATTTTCTTTTCAGATGCAGCATCTAAAAGCTGGTGTGTAGGCAAAATTAAATGAGCTTTACGACCAATAAATAGGTTTTTCTTTGCTAGTAAATCATGCCCAGCATCTTTTAATTTATCTAGTTCTCTTTTCAGGATGATAGGGTCTATAACCACACCATTACCTATAAGATTTAAAGTGTTTTTCTCGAAAATTCCGGAAGGGATAGTATTAAGAACGTATTTTTTGCCATCAAACTCTAAAGTGTGCCCGGCATTAGGGCCACCTTGGAAACGAGCGATTAGGTCATATTGAGGTGCTAAAACATCAACAATTTTTCCTTTACCTTCGTCGCCCCATTGAAGGCCTAATAAAACATCAACAGCCATTATAAATTAATTAGTTTTTATTGTTGTAAGATTCGCAGTAACCACTACTTAGTCTGGTACAATTACCATAAAGATTTAAAGAGTGGTGCTGGATATTAAATTTAAGTAAATCGCCCATCATGGTTTGTATTTGTTGAACGCGAGGGTCGCAAAACTCAACTACTTTACCACAATCTAGGCAAATAATATGGTCGTGTTGTTTGTAACCATAAGATTTTTCAAACTGAGCCATGTTTTTACCAAACTGGTGCTTGGTAACTAGATCACAAGATAACAAGAGTTCTAGCGTGTTATAAACAGTAGCCCTGCTTACACGGTATTTCTTATTTTTCATGTGTATGTAGAGAGATTCTACATCAAAATGATCTGTTCTGGAGTATATTTCTTCGAGTATGGCAAACCTTTCGGGAGTTTTTCTAAGATTTTTATTCTCCAGATAAGATTCGAAAATTTTTTTTACCATCTCAATGGTTTCTTGTACAGCCATAGCGATTGTTAGAGTGTCAAAGTTATCAAAATTTACAATATAGCTAAATGCTTTTTAGTTTTTTACTGATATTGTTTCTTCCGAAGAGTCAAAACGTAAAACATCTGTAATGCCTTTCACCTCTTTTATCTTCTTAATTAAGTTCTCAAGGTGCTGAGTATCATTAACATATATCATAATAGTACCTTGGAAAATACCGTCCTCAGTATCCATCGTAATAGAACGCATGTTTACCTTAAAATCATTAGAAATAACCTGTGTTAAGTTATTTATCAGGCCAACCTCATCAATACCTGTAATTTTAAGTCCGGTAAGAAAGGCTAATTGCTTCTGACTGTTCCATTTAGCTTTTACAATTCTGTAGCCAAAGCTCGACATTAATTTGGTTGCATTAGGGCAGTTTGTACGGTGTATTTTTATGCCATCTGATACGGTTACGAAACCAAAAACATCATCACCTGGGATAGGATTGCAGCAATTAGATAGCTTATAATCTATCTTTTGCATATCCTCACCAATTAATAAAACATCACTATCATTAGATTTAACTTGTTTAATGATATTTTGGATTTTCTCTGAATCTATATTTTGCTGAGGTTTTTGCTCAACAACTTTCTCTGATGCAACAAACTCTTTAAGGTCTTTTAAATCTATAATGCCTTTAGCCACATTGTAGAACAAATCTTGCGTAGATTGTAGCTTAAAGAAATAGCTCAGTTTATAAATATTATCAGAGTTATAAGTGATTTTTAAAGATTTCAACTTACGTTCTAAAATCTCTTTACCATCTTCTGCTATTTTGCGTTTTTCTTCTTTTAAGGATGATTTAATTTTGGCTTTAGCTTTTGCTGTTACCACAAAATTTAGCCAGTCTTCTTTAGGTGTTTGTTTACCGGATGTGATAACCTCTACTTGGTCTCCGTTTTGGAGTTTATAAGATAAAGGAACCAGTTTATGGTTTACTTTGGCACCAATGCAACGGGCACCAATATCAGAGTGAATTTCAAAAGCAAAATCTAACGCGGTAGCTTCTATTGGGAGTTGAATCAGATCGCCTTTAGGGGTAAAGATGAAAATCTCATCAGAGAATAAGTTCATCTTAAAATCATCTAAGAAATCTAAAGCATTAGCTTCCGGATTGCTTAGAAGCTCTCTCACTTTTTGTACCCATTGGTCTAAACCGCTGTCTGATGATGATTCTTTATATTTCCAATGTGCAGCAAAACCTTTCTCTGCAATCTCATTCATACGTTGTGTTCTTATTTGAACCTCAACCCATTGCCCCTTAGGGCCCATTACAGTAGTATGTAAAGATTCGTAACCATTTGCCTTAGGCGATGAAATCCAATCTCTTAAACGGTCTGGATTTGGGCGATATAAATCCGTAACAATAGAATATGCCTTCCAGCTATCTGCCTTTTCATTTTCGGGTTTGCTATCTAAAACAATGCGTATCGCAAATAAATCATAAACTTCTTCAAAAGGAATACCTTTTTTCTTCATCTTGGTCCATATAGAATGGATAGATTTTGGTCTTCCTAACACGTTGGCATGTAGGTCTTGTTCGGCTAAAATTTTATTAATAGGGCCTATAAATTCTTTGATAAATAACTCTCTTTCTGCCTTTTTTTCATTAAGCTTTTGAGCGATGAATTTATACGTTTCTGGCTCCATGTATTTCATGGATAAATCTTCTAACTCAGATTTTATGGCGTATAAGCCTAAACGATGCGCTAGTGGAGCGTATAAATAAACGGTTTCAGAGCAGATTTTAAGCTGCTTGTCTCGCGGCATAAAATCCATGGTACGCATATTATGTAAGCGGTCTGCCAGCTTAATCAAGATCACCCTAACATCATCAGCTAAGGTTAATAACATCTTTCTGAAGTTTTCTGCCTGCATAGAGCTGTTAGCATCAAAAACTCCTGAAATTTTGGTTAAGCCATCAATTATTTTAGCACATTTTTTTCCAAATTCTCTTTCAATATCTTCTAAAGAAATGTGAGTATCTTCCACTACATCGTGTAACAAGGCGCAAACAATAGAAGTAGTACCCAAGCCAATTTCTTCTGCGGCTATTTGTGCTACAGCAATAGGATGATAGATATAAGGCTCGCCAGATTTACGGCGCATATCTTTATGATTTTCAACAGCCATGTCAAAGGCCTGTCTAATCATCTTCTTATCGCCCTTCTTCATGGTTGGTTTACAGGCTCTTAGCAGAGCTCTGTAACGTTTCAATATCTCTGATTTCTCTGCTTCTAAATCTATTATGTAGTCTTTCATCTAAAAATTATCTGTAGCACAAACGATTTTACTTTCCTCTAACAATTATTGGGTTACTTATTATGCAGAAAGGTAATTAATAAGTGATAAATTTGTATATTAAAATTATGAAAATCAAAGGTTTTTTTCTAGGATTCATTTTCTCCTTAATGTCATTTTACGCAATGGCACAAAAACCTGTTTTACCTATTACAGGCAAAAACGATACAATTAAAGTAGCCCTAACAGATGTTGATGGTATCTTAGTCCCTTGGATAGTTCTAAATGAAGTTTCTATTGTGAACAGAAGGATATTTAGATCTCCTGAGGATTTGGCAAAATACAGAAGACTAAAGTATAATGTTCTAAAAGTTTTGCCTTATGCTCGTTTTGCAGGACAAAGATACAGACAACTAGAGAAAGATTTAGCACTCACTTCCAATAAAAGAAAACAAAAAGAGTTAATTAAGAGTTGTGAGAAAGAGATTAAAGATTTGTTTAATCGTGAGATTAAAAATATGACCATCACACAAGGTAGTATTTTAATTAAATTGATTGATAGAGAGACAGGTAACTCTAGTTTTGATCATTTAAAAGAAACCAAAGGAAGAGTCCCTGCATTTTTTTTACAATCTGTAGCAAAAATGTTTGGCCATGATTTAAAGGCCAAATATGATGTAGAGCAGGAAAGAGACATTGAAGCTATCATATTAGCTTCAGGATATTACACTTATCAGTAATGAGCGAAAAAACAGTTTATCAGTTCCGTGTAGAAGATATTAAAGGAACTGAGGTGAGTATGGAGGCCTATAAAGGTAAAGTTTTATTGATTGTTAATACAGCATCCGAATGCGGTTTTACTCCTCAGCTAAAAGATTTAGAAGAGCTTAGGCAGACCTTTGAAGGCGAAAGATTTGAGATTTTGGCTTTTCCAAGTAATGATTTTGGCCAGCAAGAGCCCTTAGAAAATGATGCTATAGGTAAATTTTGTAGCATTAATTACCATACTAGATTTTCTATTTTTAAAAAAGTAAAAGTAAGAGGTCCTTATGCTCATCCCTTATTTAAATTCTTATCAAATAAAGAATTAAATGGTAGGGTGGGCTCTACACCAAGATGGAACTTTCACAAGTTCTTGGTAAATTCTAAAGGTGAAGTGGTAGACTTTTTCTATCCTTTTACCAAACCCAATACTACTCGGGTGAAGAAAAAAATCCAAAAGCTATTAAGCGTTACCAAATAAGCATGAAGTTAGATTTATTATTTATTGCCGTTCATCCTGATGATGTTGAATTGGGTGCTGCCGGAACTATCCTCAAGCATAAAGCTATGGGTAAAAAGGTAGGTGTGGTAGATTTAACTCGAGGAGAATTAGGTACGAGGGGTTCTGCCGAAACAAGGGATGAGGAAGCGGCAGCAGCAGCTGAAATTTTAGGTCTTGATATCCGTGAGAACCTACACATACGAGATGGTTTTTTTAAAAATGATGAGCAGCATCAGCTTCAAATTATTGAAGTGATCAGGAAATATCAACCAGAAATAGTGGTAACCAATGCGTATGATGATAGGCATCCCGATCATGGGAGAGCTTTTCAACTGGTTAATGATGCTTGTTTTTTAGCAGGCTTACCAAAAATTAAAACCACTTATCAGGATGCGGAGCAAAAGGCATATCGCCCAAGATTATTACTTTCTTTTATTCAGGATACTTATATAAAACCTGATATTGTTATTGATATTTCGCTTTATCACCAACAAAAATTGGAGGCTATAAGGGCTTATAAAACTCAATTTTATGTTCCGGGAGTAACACTTGATGAACCCCAAACTTATATCTCAAATCCAGATTTTTTAGAAGTTATCATAGGAAGAAGCAGAGAGATGGGTAAATCTATCCAAGTACCTTTTGCGGAAGGTTTCCTTTCTAAGAAGATTTTAGGAGTAGATAATCTCTTCGATTTAAAATAATTGTCAATTTATCATTCTTAGCCTTTTAAAAAACAACACAAACTGTATCTTGTTAATCATAAAACCAATTATCAAGATATGTCAAACGTTTTTTCAAAAGTCAAAAATATTTACCAGCTGTTTAAATCTGTTGATTTTAAGCAATTAGAAGTGCTTTCTCAAAAAGTAGATTTAAAAGAAGTTATGACTCAATTTAGCAAGCTTGATGAAAAGCAGCTTGCGAGTCTGATGAAAATGGTTGGTGGAAATAAAAAAGTAAAAGAATTACCACCCATAAATGGTGATTTTTATGAGCTCTCTGACTCTTTATCTCCAGAAGATAGAGCATTACAACTAAAGGTAAGAGCTTTTATGGAGACAGAGATAAAGCCCATTGTTAATAAATATTGGAACAGGGCAGAATTTCCTCATGAAATTATTCCTAAAATGGCCGAGTTAAATATTTGCGGATTAACTTATGAAGGTTATGGTTGCCCTAATCGTTCTTTTTTAATGGAAGGGATTTTAGCTACCGAAATGGGTAGGATAGACGCTTCTATTGCTACATTTTTTGGTGTACAAAGTGGCTTGGCAATGGGCTCTATTTACATTTGTGGTTCTGATGAGCAAAAGCAGCGCTGGCTTCCAAAAATGCAAAAAATGGAATTGATAGGCTCTTTTGGTTTAACTGAACCTGAAATTGGCTCTGCAGCAGCAGGAGGACTAACCACAACTGCTAAAAGAAATGGTGATACATGGATTTTAAATGGTCAGAAAAAATGGATTGGTAATGCCACTTTCGCTGATGTTAATATTATTTGGGCTCGAGATTTAGATGATAACCAAGTAAAAGGTTTTGTTATTGAAAAAGGCAATCCTGGTTTTTCTGTAGAGAAGATAGAAAATAAAATGGCTTTAAGAATAGTACAAAACGGCCTTATTACCTTAAAAGATTGTGTAGTAACTGAAGAAAACAGACTACAAAATTGTAATTCTTTTAAAGATGTTGCTAAAGTTTTACAGATGACCAGGGCTGGTGTTGCTTGGATGGCTGTAGGATGCGCAAGAGGAGCTTACGAGAGTGCTTTAAAATATACCAGAGAACGCGTTCAGTTTGGAAAGCCGATAGCTTCTTTTCAGTTGATTCAAAATCATTTGGTAGAGATGCTTTCTAACCTAACAGCTATGCAAACCTTGGTTTTTCAGCTTTCAAAACTGCAAGACGAAGGTAAATTAACAGATGAACATGCGTCTTTAGCTAAAGTATTTTGTACCATGCGTACCCGCGATGTAGTAAGCAGAGCGAGAGAAGTAATGGGTGGAAACGGAATTTTACTAGAATACGATGTCGCCCGTTTTGTTGCAGATGCTGAGGCTATTTATTCTTACGAAGGAACCAAAGAGATAAACTCTTTAATAGTAGGCAGAGCCATTACTGGTTTTAGTGCTTTTGTTTAAATTGAGCATATTTTAGCGCAGGTATAAATGCCTGTGCTAAAATTCTTTTAAAGCTCTTTTAATACTTTTCTCATCACCTCCATACCCTCGTCTATATGATGTTTTTGTATAATAAGTGCAGGTCTAAACCTGATGGTGCTATGCCCACATCCTAAAAACATTACTTTATGTGCCATGCCTTTACTTACAAAATGGTTTCGTTGTTCTGGCGTATCAAAATCAAAAGAACATAATAAACCTTTTCCTCTTACATTTTTAATGCGTTCATCTTCACTTGCTATTTCTTGAAGTTGTTGATAGAGGTAATTCCCAACATCGGCAGCGTGGTTACAAAGTTGGTCTTCTTCTATAATTTCTAAAATTTTTGAAGCCCTTACCATATCTACCAGATTACCTCCCCAAGTAGAATTAATTCTGGAAGGCACTGTAAAAACATTATGCTCTATTTCGTCTAGTTTTCTACTTGCTAAAATTCCACAAACCTGCATTTTCTTACCAAATGCGATAATGTCTGGTCGGGCATTTTCTCCAAAATGTTCATGACACCAAAATTTACCTGTTAAACCAACGCCAGTTTGTACTTCATCATAAATTAATAAAGCTTCATTTTCATCACAAAGTAGGCGTACTTGTTCTAAAAACTCTTTTCTGATATGGTTATCACCGCCTTCTGCTTGTATAGGTTCAATGATGATAGCACATATATCATCTTGATACTTTTTAAAAGCATCTTTTATCTCTTGGATAGATTTTGCTTCTCGTTGAATTAAATCTTGCAGATTTTCATCTGTTAAAGGATATTTTACTTTCGGATTTGATACCCGAGGCCAATCAAACTTGGCAAACCATTTTGTTTTATTGGGTAGGGTATTGGTTAAACTTAATGTATAGCCTGTTCTTCCATGAAAAGCTTGTTCAAAATGTAAAACTTTAAAGCCTTTTTCTTGCTGATAGCCTTTGGAAAAATTCTTTTGTACTTTCCAGTCCATAGCTGCTTTTAAAGCATTTTCTATAGCTAAGCCACCGCCAGCAATAAAAAAGGCATGTGGTAAATAATCTGGAATACCAACTCTAGAGAAGGTATCTACAAACTGCGCATATTGTTCTGTATAAATATCAGAATTTGATGGGTTGGTTAATGCCGCAAGCATAAGGTTTTGTTTAAAACTTTCATCTGCTAACATTTTTGGATGATTATAGCCTAAAGGAACAGACGCAAAACAGGTGAAAAAATCTAATAAGGTTCTGTCATGCTTACTATCATAAATGTGTACGCCTTTACTTTTTTCCATATCAAATAGTAAGTCATAACCATCCGTTAAAACATGCTTGCCTAAAACCTTTTCTACTTCTTTTGGGGCTATATCTATTTTATACATAACACTATGATTTGGTTTTAATATACAAAAAACACCCTGTAAAGCCAAAATGATTTAATGTAGATGAAGATGTTACCTTGAATAAACTAGAATTTATCTAGCATACCTAATATTCCAAAAATGCCACCTGTATGTATCATCAATATTTTACTGTTAGATTTAAAGAAGTCTTGCCCAGCTAAGTCTTGTATAGCAAACATGGCTTTTCCGGTATAAACTGGATCTATTAAAATGCCTGTTTTGGAGGTGAAATCTTTGATGAACTGAATCAATTCTGGAGTAGTTTTAGCATATCCACCAAAGTGGTATTGGTCTAGTAAAAGATAATTTGAGTTATTTATCAGTAAAGGTTTAATATCATCTTTTAAGAAAGCGCCACCTTTTAATACAGGTACCATGGCAAATGTGCTAGCTAATTTGTTTAAGTCTATAGCGTTAATAATACCTGCAGCAGTTGTACCCGTACCCGCAGCACAAAAAATATAATCGTAAGATTGTTTTAATTCCGTAATAATCTCTCTACAGCCTATCTCTGCCTCTTTGCCAGCACCACCTTCATCAATAAAATAGGCTTCTGGATGATCATTAAAGTGTTCATCAAAAAGTTGCTTTTTGTTTTTATAGGCATCTCGGCTGGTAAAAATTAAATCCATGCCATGTATTTTGCATAAACCTAATAAGCTATTATTTACCTCTTCGCCTCTCACAAAAGCAGTAGTTTTGAAGCCAAATTTGGCCCCTGCCGCTGCTGTGGCTAGTAAATGATTAGAATAAGCTCCACCAAAAGTTACCAGATGGTTTTGTTGGTTTGATAATGCTTTTATGAGGTTATATTTTAATTTACGCCATTTATTGCCTGAAATAAAAGGGTGTATTAAATCGTCTCTTTTAATAAAGAGCCTGATATTTTGCTGCTTAAAAATAGGATAGGATACTTCTTCCTCAGGACTATAAAATTGTAGGTTAAGCATCATGCAAAATAAAAAAAGCCATCCTAATTAAAGAATGGCTTTAAATTTTTTATGGATTGAATTACTTTCCTATACCAAATCCAATACCCGCAGTTGCTGCATTATAATCTCCAATGCTGTAAGCTCCGTAAAGTCTGAAAAATGCAAGATGCAAAGAAAAACCTGCACTCGCCCTCATTCCAGAAATACTTTTTTCATTGATTATAACAGGGTCTTTGATGGTTTGAGTGTCATTTGGACCAAGACCTGATTTTACGATATAATCGCCCAAAATACCGAGTTCTGTCTTAGCTGTATTATAACCTACACTAACAAAAGGCGTAAAAAGAGCTAGTTTTTTCGATAAAATTGCATCTACAGTAAAACCTGATAATTTAGACTCTATTCTTTGATTTAAATCAGCATTTTGATTAGGACCTTCATTAATTTGGTCTTCAATAGCAAATTTATAATCTACATTAATTTGATTATAACCAAATGCTAGTGAAATATCTACAGGGATAATTTTTTCTGATTTACCTGGTAAGAAAGAGGTAATTTCTTTTTTGATACCTACTCCCCATGAATTTACTTGTCCACCATCACCAATTTTAACCGATGGTACAAATCTTACAGAAACATCGGTATTTTTAATCAAGCCTACTGTTAATTGTACTTGTGGTGAGGGTACAATATCATGACCTAAACCTTGAGGTAAATCAAGTTCGGTAATAGCAAAGTCGCTTTCATCAATACCTATAGTTGATGGATTATCATTGCCATATATTTCTAACGTTGAGCCATTTACATCTTTGCCAAATAGGGTGGGAGTTAATGGATTAGAGCCAGCTTTTAATCGGGTATTGGCAGATAAACCTAGTTTGTTAACATCAAATTGTTGGTCTGCTGGTGGTACAAAAGCTCCTGTTGCTTGAATCCTGAGATCAAATTTGCCTAAATTTTTAGTTTTTGCAGAGTTAAACCAGCCACTGTTCATCCCAAAGCCGAAACCTTTAAAAAAAGGATTAAAATAAGCTTGAGCTAATTTGGTAGCGTCTCCGGTACCTGCTTTTACAATAGCTCCAATATCATCTTGGGCAAATGTAAGCGTAGAAACACTCAGAAATGTTAATGTTAAGGCAAAATTTTTAGAAAAATATGCTATTTTTTTCATTTTAGGAATGATTTAGTTCAATTCCTAAAGTATATCTTTTTAATAAGAAATGGAAAAAAATTAAGTACAAATACAAATTTTTTAGTAAAGTCTTTCATCATGGTTTTTCTTAGTTTTTCTGATAGTACGAACCTTTAGTCAAATGTGATACCATTTTTTTGTAATTGATTGAAAATTATTTAAAAGGTTTAATTTTGTTTATGGATTTTAATGAAGAAGCATCAGAATTAGAGGAGAGCGACTTATATGAGCATCTTAGAATCAAGGTTGATAAGGGGCAGTCTTTACTAAGAATTGATAAGTTTTTGATGCATCGTGTAGAAAATGCTTCAAGAAATCGTATTCAAAATGCTATAGAGATGGCCAATGTTCTGGTAAATGATAAACCAGTGAAAGCCAGCTATAAAGTAAAACCAGATGATGATATTTCTATTGTTTTACCCCATCCACCAAGAGATACAACTGTTTATCCGGAAGATATCCCTTTAGAGATTGTTTACGAAGATGATGATGTGCTTTTGGTAAATAAAAAAGCCGGAATGGTAGTTCATCCAGGTTTTGGTAATTGGAATGGTACTTTGGTAAATGCCTTAGTTTTTCATTTTACACAACTGCCACAATTACCCGGAAATGATGGCAGGCCAGGGTTGGTGCATCGTATAGATAAAGACACTTCTGGCTTACTCATCATCAGTAAAAACGAAAGAGCCATGACTTTTCTGGCTAAACAGTTTTTTGATCATAGCATTAGTAGAAGGTATATTGCTTTGGTTTGGGGCGATTTGGAAACCGATGGAACCATAAGCGGTTATATCGGCAGAAGTGCTAAGGACCGTAAAGTGATGGATGTTTATGAAGATCCGGAAAAAGGAAAATGGTCTGTTACGCACTATAAAGTTTTGCAACGTTTTAACTATGTTACCTTGGTAGCTTGCGAGTTAGAAACAGGCAGAACCCATCAAATAAGAGCTCACATGAAGCATATAGGACATCCCTTATTTAACGATGCCCCTTATGGTGGAGACAAAATTAGAAAAGGAACCTTGGTAGCCAAGTATAAAACTTTTGTAGAAAATTGTTTTCAGATTATCCCTCGGCAGGCTTTACATGCGCAATCATTAGGCTTTATACATCCGGTAAGTAAAAAATATATTCATTTTGAAACAGCATTACCTGATGATTTTAAGCAGGTTATAGAAAAATGGACGAATTATATCCAACATCACTAAAATCTTATCATAAAAGAAACGTTCAATTTCTAAATTTGCAGCATGGCTAAACGCTTTATCAATTTTAATGGGGAGATTTATCAGGAAGAAGAGAAGCTACTGACTATTGCAAATAGAGGCTACAGGTATGGTGATGGCATTTTTGAAACCATGCGTATGTCAAAAGGAAAGCTAAATTTTGCTGATTTACATGCCGATAGGTTGCAAAGCGGGATGAAGACTTTGAAAATTGAGGGATATTCTCAATTAGATGCCTACTTTTTAAAAGATAAAACTGAAGAGCTTTGTAAGCGGAATAAGATTGCGCAAAACGCTAAGTTTAGATTAACAATTTATAGAAATGCAGGCGGATTGTATACCCCAGATCAAAATAAAAGTGCTTATAGCTTAGAGATTAGCCCTTTAGACTCTCCTTATTATGATATGAATACGAAGGGTTTAATTTTAGATGTTTATGAGGATATTCCAAAAGCAGTTAACAAATTAGCGAATCTTAAAACCTGCAATGCCTTAACTTATGTGATGGCAGGTTTATATAAAAAACATCACAAATTAGATGAAGCTTTTATTTTAAACCAACATGGTTTTTTATGCGAAGCTATCAGTGCAAACGTATTTATTGTTTACGAAGGTAATATATATACACCAGCTTTAAGTGAAGGCTGTGTAGGTGGTGTTATGCGCCAAGTGGTTATGAAACTAGCACAAAAAAACAATTTACGAGTTGTAGAAGCACAAATAAACCCCGAGATATTAAATATGGCAGAAGAAGTTTTTTTAACCAACGCTACCAAAGGCATACAATGGGTAATGGGCTTTAACAGAAAAAGATACTTTAATGAAGTATCAAGGTTTTTAGTAGAAAAACTCAATCAACAAATTTAACTAACCATCTAACTCCCGATAGCTATCGGGACTAACCATCTAACCACCTACCTAAACCTTAACCCCTCTCAAAAACTCCTCTATCTGCATTCTTTTTTTGCCTTCTAGTTGAATTTCCTTTACGGTTATAAAGCCATCTAAGGCAGCAAATTTCAGATATGTTTTACCATCTGTTAAGTATGCGCCTGGCTGTATATGAACCACAGCATTTTCTATCTGGGCAGAGAAAATTTTGAAAGTTTTATCCTGTAAATAAGTAAAAGCAGCAGGGTATGGGCTTAATCCTCTAATATGGTTATAAACCTTTTGTACCGGTTGGTTCCAGATAATTTTACAATCCTCTTTAAATATTTTGGGTGCATGTTTAAGCACAGCAATATCAAAATCATCTTGTGGTTTTTCCTGATAATTGCCTTCTTTAATAGCTGTAACAGTTTCTGTAAGCAATTTAGCACCCACCATCATCAATTCATCGTGTAACTGTCCAGCAGTCATATCATTGGTAATAGCAACTTTCTCAGAGAATAAAATATCGCCAGTATCTATTTCGTGTTTTAAAAAAAAAGTAGTTACACCAGATTCTTTTTCTCCGTTTAAAATAGCCCAATTAATAGGTGCAGCCCCACGGTATTGTGGTAGTAAGGATGCATGAAGGTTTATAGTTCCTAATTTAGGCATATTCCAAACGGCTTCTGGCAACATTCTAAAAGCTACTACAACCTGTAAATCAGCAGCTAATGCTTTTAGCTCTTTTAAAAATTCTGGAGCCTTTAATTTCTCGGGTTGTAAAATATATAAATGATGCTCTTTAGCATATCTTTTTACAGCAGATTCTTGTATTTTTTGCCCTCTCCCTGCTGGCTTATCAGGTGCTGTAATAACGCCAACAATATCAAAACCAGCTTTTACCAAGGCATCTAAAGATGCTACTGCAAAATCTGGTGTACCCATAAATACGATTCTCATACTTATATTTTCAATTATGTTTTAGTTGTATAATAAATATTTTTTTCTTGTTGCTTTGTATGATTCCAATCCGTTTGCCCAGCTAGCTCTTATTTCTGCTTCTGTTTTGCCGTCTTTAATTTGCTGCATCAATTGAGCATTACCTGCTAGTTTGTTAAAAAATGGGGTAAAGAATTTTTCTTTATCAGGAAAATCTTGGTAAAGTTGCAATAAGATACCCAAATTAAGTTGTGTTTGATTTTGAATATCCTTTAAAGCTGTATTTCTAAAATCAATACCATAGCAAACCTGATTTTCTAGAGGAGGGTTTTTACTCATCCCAACAATACTTATTGGTGTAAAATTAAATTCATACTTTCCTTTCAATGCCGGATGCCCTAAAACTTGGAAAGGATAAAGCGTTCCTCTACCTTGGCTTATGGCTGTACCTTCAAACATACATAAACTTGGGTACAGGTAAATAGATAAAGCATTAGGCAGGTTAGGAGATGGTTTAACTGGTAAGGTATAAACCATATCATGGTTGTAATTTTTAACCTTAATAATTTTTAATTCGCACTTTACTCCATTGCTAAGCCATTTTTCTCCGTTTACCATTTGTGCAAATTCTGCTGGTGTTAAACCATGGCCAATAGGGATTTTATGCATCCCCACACCAGATTTAAATTCTGGTTCTAAAATAGGGCCATCAATTAACTGCCCATTAGGGTTAGGCCTATCTAATATCAGTAGAGGTATTTGATTATCGGCGCAAGCCTGCATCACATAGGCTAAGGTTATTGTATAGGTATAAAACCTTACGCCAACATCCTGTATATCGTAAACTAAAACATCAATATTGGCTAAATCTTCTTTGGAAGGAGCGTGTTTCTTACCATATAGAGAGATTACCGGTAAACCAGTTTTTTTATCCGTATAGTTTCCAACTTTTTCGCCAGCATCAGCATCACCTCTAAAACCATGTTCGGGACCAAAAATAGCTTTAATATCAACACCTAAACTCTTTAAGGTATCTACTAATGATACTTTATTGATTTCTGCAGTTTGATTAATCACTAAACCTACTTTTTTACCTTTTAAATAGGGTAAATAAGCCTCTGTTTGTTGTGCTCCGGTAAGTATATTTTTCTCTGTTTGTACTTCTTTATGAGTATTAGAGGTTTGATGATTACCTGCCATACAACCGTAAGAGGACAATATGAAGGTTACAATAAGGCTGATTTTATACATAGAATATTAATTAAACGTGTTTTTTTGCGTAAATGGTCGCATATTTGTGGCTTACAAATAAACAAAAAGAATTTTTGAATCTTGCATTTTTTATAGCCAAAAGGCTTTCCTTTAAAGCAGAGCGTACATTTTCTAAATTGATTGTACGTATTGCCATCCTAGGCATAACGCTTGGTTTGTGCGTAATGTTATTGGCTATTGCGATTATGAAAGGTTTTAAAACCGAAATAAGAGAAAAAATAAGAGGTTTTAATGGCGATATTCAAATACTTAAATACGATTTAAATTCTTCTTACGAGAACTCTCCTTTTAATCTGGAGCAACAGCATTTAAACCAAATCAAACAGCTTCCTCAGCTAGCTGTGGTAGATGCTTTTGCTACAAAGCCTGGTATTATAAAAACCGATGACGAGGTAGAAGGTGTTGTTTTTAAGGGGGTTGATAGCACTTACCATTGGGATAATTTTCAAAAAGTTTTGATGCAAGGGAAAGTTCTGGATTTTACAAAACCCAATCATCAACAACAGATTTTAATTTCTGAATTGGTTGCCAAGAAACTAAATTTAAAAGTTGGCGATAACTTTTTGATGTACTTCATTCAGGAATCTTTACGTAAACGTAAGTTTGAAATTGTTGGTATTTACCGTACTGGAGTAGAAGAAGTAGATAAGATTTTTGTTATTGGAGATATGGATTTGGTGAGGAGGTTAAATAAGTGGGATGATAACCAAGTTGGAGGTTATGAGCTAAGAATTAAAGATTTTAATCAGCTAGATGAAGCTAGTTACGCCGTAGGCGACGAACTGCCCCCACAACTTAAAGCTGTATCTGTAACAACTAATTTTCCCAGTATTTTTGAGTGGCTTTCTTTACTTGACATTAATGCACAAGTGGTTTTGGTTTTGATGTTGATGGTGGCTATCATCAATATGATTTCTGCTTTACTCATCATTATCCTAGAACGTACACACATGATTGGCTTATTGAAAGCTTTGGGCGAGTCTAATTGGGGTATCAGAAAGATTTTTCTTTATAATGCGTTTTACCTGGTTGGTTTTGGTATGTTAATGGGGAATATTTTTGGACTAGGTTTAGGCTACATACAACAACAAACCCACTTTTTTAAGCTAGATGAAGCTTCTTATTACATGAGCTTTATCCCTATACAGTTTGAATGGTTAGATATTGTACTCATCAATATAGGAACATTGGTAATTTGCTTAGCCGTTTTAATTATTCCATCTATGTTGGTCAGTAAAATCTCTCCGGTTAAAGCTTTATCATTTAAATAATGATTTATTTAGGTTTAATCTGAAACTTACACCACTCGAGCCAATTTCTAACCTTTCATTACCTACTGTTCTTAAAGGATATTTGATAAAAGGTTCTATCGCTAAAGACGTAACATTTTTTACCGGAATATTAATGCCCACAGAGAAATTTAAAGTACGGGCAAGCTGTAAATTTGAAAATAAGTTGTTATTATTTTCCTCTTCTAAAACAATGTTATTGGTTTCTACGCCTGTGAAACTATAATTTACAACCGAAATATTATTTAAATAACGCTCGTTTAACAAGGTATACGAGCTAAAACCGCTGCTGATAAACCAGTTTATCTTTTTCGAGCTAGAAGTGTATTTGACCTGTAAAGGAATATCTATACCCACCAACCTGGCATTAGAAAAATTTTGTGTAACTACTGCAGCCACAGCGTTGGTAAAAGCTTTTTCTGTAGCCGTATTATTTTGCTGAGGATTGTTACTGATAAAAGCTGCTGTTTGCTTATTAAGGTTAAAACCAGAGCTTATACTAAACTTATTAGACAACCTGTACTCAGAAATAATTCCTATAGCTAAGTTTAAATCTTCATTAACACCTTCTTGTGTAAAATTCATGAAGGTAGAAGCATCTAAACCTAGTCTCATTTTTTTTAAAGTTTTAAATGGTTTAGCAATAGGATTTTTTACATCTCCTGTATAAGCATTTTGTGGTGTAGCAGCTAAAGCCAGAATAGAAGATGTTTGACCATTTGATGTGCGATGGTTTCTATCAGCCGTGATAACTTCACTTGTTGGTGGAGCAAAATCTACCGGAGTGATGCGATGCTGTGTAAGCTGCGTCATGAGGCTGATATTTTTAGCACTAATTTCTACCGGAGAAGCTGATGTATCGTTTAAGAAAAAATAGTCATCTACCACAAAATTGCTTGCTAAAGCCATAGAGGCTTCTGGATGAGCTTTCGGAGTTTTAATAAAAGTTTCTCTTTTCTTTATTTCATTTTCTGATACTTCAATGGTTTGATTATCCATCGCTATTTCAATTTCTTTTGAAACTGTTTTATCTTTAAGATGAATATTTTTAGAAGGTTTTTGTATAATATTTTTACCTATTTGAAGAGGTTTTAACGCTTCTTGGTTTTCTATTTGAACCGTGATATTCAATAACCATAGTATAGCTAATGCAGCCGCCATACCGCTAGGTACACTCCATAATAAAAAGGCTCTTAACTTTTTACGCTTTACTTTTTGTTGATATTTTTTCCAGCCGTCATCAGCCATTTGATCATGGTAAACATCAAATGTATCTTTTATATGATCTCTCAGCTCCTTATCAAATTGCTCGTTCATAATTCAGATAAAAGTGGTTATTTACTAGTTTTCTTAATTTATCTTTCGCTCTAGATAAATACACCCTTGAGCTACTGGAAGGGATGTCTAAAATGTCTGAAATCTCTTCATGCGAATAGCCATCAATCTCATAAAGGTTAAAAATTAACCTGTGTATTTCTGGTAATTCATCCAATAATTTTAAAATATCCTGTGCATTTATTTTAGAGATAATTTGGTTATTGGCTGGTTTCTCTTCGGCATATTCTATATCTAAAACCGTAGAATGTTTAAGATTTTTTCTTCTGCTATCTATGGCCGAGTTTACTACAATTTGTCTAAACCAAGGTTTTATCAATCTTTCATTTTCAAAAGTTTTAATGGTTTTAAACAATTTAATAAAAGCATCATTAACAGTTTCTAAGGCATCATCACGGTTAATACAGTAACGTAAAGAAATACCCATAGCATAGGCATAAAAGCGCTTATAAAGCATTTCTTGTGCTTTAACATCGTCTTTCCTACATTTTATGATAAGCTCTTGGTCGCTTAAACTGCTATAAGGATGCTTCATTTTTATTTTTCCAGTTTATAAATGTAGCTGGAATTTCCGTTTAATCTAGTGAGTATTAAATATTTATCTTGATTAGTGATTTCAAATGTACCGTTGAAAATGAAACTCCAATCAAAATCTGCTGTCCAAAAGTTTTCATCTCTAAAAATAGCTTGATTACCTTCTACACTAAAAGAGCCGCTGCCGCCTCTCATGGGCGAGTTTAAACCAGGTATAAAACTATATTTACCATTTTTTAGCTGGAGCACAAAAGGACTAGGCTCATAACGATAAGAGCTATTTTGAATGTAAAAAACACCTTTATAATCTTTTTCGAGGAGCTCTACCCGACTGGTTTTTTCACAGGCAGCAAATCCTATAAATAAAACAAGAATAAGACTGAAAACAGTTGATTGCAGATTATTCAAATACATAAAAGCGGTTTTATACCACTACTTACGTATGCTTTCTTCTTACTGATACACCGTTATCAAAGTTTTTTTGCTTCATTCCAAAATACATCCATTTCTGCTAACGACATATCTTTTAAAGATTTGCCCGTTTCTAAAGCTTTACTTTCTAAATATTGGAATCTTTTAATAAATTTTTTATTTGTTTTCTCTAAGGCGTCTTCCGGGTTAATGTCTAAAAAGCGGGCATAATTGATGAGTGAAAACATCAAATCACCAAACTCATTTTCTGCTTTTTCTTTATCTATTGCATGTTTATCTGCAATATTAAATTCGTTTTTGAACTCTTGAAGTTCTTCTTCAACTTTTTCCCAAACTTGGGTTTTATCATCCCAATCAAAGCCTACACCACGGGCCTTTTCCTGAATTCTGGATGCTTTAATTAAAGCAGGCAAGGATGCAGGTACACCACCCAGAACAGATTTATTTCCTTCTTTTAGTTTAATTTTCTCCCAGTTTTGCTTTACCTCTTCTTCTGTTTCTGCTTTGGTATCGCTGTAAATATGCGGATGTCTGTTAATTAATTTTTCACAAATACCATTTAATACATCAACCATATTAAAATCATGAGTTTCTGAGCCTATCTTGGCATAGAAAACCAAATGCAACATCAAATCGCCCAGTTCTTTTCTAATTTCTTGCATGTCTCCTTCTAAAATAGCATCAGAAAGTTCGTAGGTTTCTTCTATGGTTAAGTGCCTTAAGGTCTCCATGGTTTGCTTTTTATCCCAAGGGCATTGAGATCTTAAATCATCCATGATAGCTAATAACCTTTCAAAAGAAGTTGCAGGACTGTGCTGGGTATCAAATACGTTCATGGTTTAATACTTGTAAGTTAAACCCACTCCATACTGTTTAATAATAGTTTGATGGGTTGGGTGAAGCGCAAAAGGATTTCTAGAAAATAAATAGGTGTCTAATTGATGACTGCCTTTTTTAAAGTTGTAAGCTAAATAAAGATTTTCTAACCTTATGATTTTTTCCTCAATATCAATTTGTCTTGTTGGGCTTGATAGAGAAACTGTTTTATAATTAAAATCAAAACCGTAGAGCATATTAATTCCCAAATTGAAATTTTTATAGTTTAAACGATTGTTGAAGCTTCCAGTTTTATAATCATCAACCATATTAGGTTGAGGGATATAATCTGCGTCAATCTTACTATTATACCAATTAAAATTTAAAGTAGTATTCCATTTAAAATTAGAATTTTCAAAAATTACAGACTCTAGGTTAATGGATTGCAATACACTAGAGTTGATTAAAACATTTGGAATATAGACGATTTCAGAAAATCCTGGTAATAAAATATTATCTATAGTAGGATATTCAAATTTCGACCAATTATAGGTTAAAGAGTTTTTTTTGTAACTAATTTTTGCTGCTGCTTGGTAATAATCTAAATTACTTTCACTTTTTTCGAATGGAACTAAAAAGTTATAATTCAAATTTATAGGGCTTGTAATTAAACCTCTAGATACTCCTGTCAACTGAGGATTATTGTTTAAAGTAATATTTCTGAAATAAGATGAGTTTAATAAGATTTGCAAATCTTTCTGTTTGATAGGATAAAAGTCTAGACCAATAAATGGTGTAGGTGAATTTTTTTTATAGGATGGATTATTTTTGTTAAAATCAAACAGCCATGCATTTCTAAAAGCTAAAAGGTTTTTATAGTTAATTTCAAGATATGGTGTTAAGTAGGATGATTTGAAATTTGCTGTGGCTGAATCTGAACCTCTAGATGATAAATTATTATTGAAATAATTAGTAGTGCTCGTGTTTTGATCATAAGAGTTTTTTGCAAGCTCTAAATCTATAGCTGTTAAAATGCTAAATAAATTCGTTTTTTTAGTGTATGATAAATGATTTCTTAATCTTAATGATTCAAGTTTGGCATCTTCTAAATATAAATTATTTGAATTATAGTTTGTCATTTGAGAAAATCGCTCAATATTTATATCAAATGCTGATTTATTATAACCTAAAGAAAGTAAGTTTTGGAAACCTATTTTGCTTTTGTACCTGATATCAACACCATTTTGAAATAAATATTGTTTACCTGTGTTTTTTGATATACTGGTTTGAGAGTAATCAAAGTTGGAAAGATTACCTTGGGTATCTTGTTCTTGTTGAAAATAAGCGCTATTGAGGCTAATATCAAAATTCTTATTTAATGAATATGAAAATAAAACATTTGCCAGGGGTGAGCTTATCGAAGGCAAACTAGAAGTAAAGCGTCTTCTGTTGTTAACAAGGTTACTATTAGATAAACTAGTAAATTCTGGGTTCTTTTGTTTACTAAAAGCACCAGATATTTTGAATGTAATTTTATCTGACGAATAATTTAAAGAAGAATAGTACTGCTGGTTAAATTCTAAACGAGTACTATCTTTAGAAAAATTAGAATACAAAGATTGAGTTGAAGTAAAAGGATTATTAAAAGCAAATAAACTCTGCGGTTTTCTGTTTTCATAATCTTTAAAAGATAGTTGAGTAGAAAAGTTACCTGACCACCCTTGTCTTTTTTCCTTTTTAATTTTAATGAGAAAGATTGGCCTACTTTGTGTATTCCCAAAAAGAACTCTAGCACCTAGATTTTCAATTAAGCTAATGCTTTCTATATCAAACAAACTATAAACCGATATATTATTCATGATAGAACCTTCTACAAGATATAATGGTTCAAAGTAGGGTTGTGTAGTTATATTGCCTAAGAAAAATGTTTTAATGATATCATCAATATTATCAATAGGTAAATTTCTAAAATCTTTACTTTCGATAGTTTTGGAGATAATTAAATCCTGATTTAGAGTTAATCGCCCGACATCTAGCCTAGAAGTATCCTGAGCAAATAAGAAGGAGCTACTAAAAAGTAGCAAAAAAAGTAGATGTTTCAACTATAGATTTTTTTGTAAATATAAAATTTTAACAAGAAAAATGAAATATTACGGTATAACCTTTGATAGCTATAAACTATATCCACAATTTATGAAAGACATGAACCAAGAACCCATTCATCTAAAAATAAGATTAGATGGTGAAGAAACTCAGCTGAATGCTAAAAAAGAGGAAACTACTGATGGAATTAGTTTTTTTAAAATAGAACAGCAAGGTAAACTCATTACGCAAATAAGAAAAATAGATAACAAGTGGGAACAGCTTTGGGGCGATTTAAATCAACAACAAATTGATGAAATAGGTACAGCATTAGATAGGGAAGAAGATTAGTTTATACAGAATATAGAAATTTAGAACCTCCGTAAATTTTCATTACGGAGATTCTAAACTTGATTTGTTTAAAAAAAATCAACCCCAAGTAGGAAACTGTGTTTTATTTAAATCTAAAGCGGTAATAGTGGCCATATCAGCTTTGCTCAGTTTAAAATCAAAGATGTTGAAGTTTTCAATGATATGTTCTTTTTTAGAACTTCTAGGGATAGCAACAACGCCTCTTTGGTAATGCCATCTTAAACTCACCTGAGCATTTGTTTTATTGTATTTTTTGCCAATTTCGGCCAAAACAGGATTGGTAAATAGACCATTTCTACCTTGGGCAAATGGGGTATAGGCTTCCATTTGAACCTTATTTTCTTTTGAATCTTTATAAGTATCTACCTGATGGAAAAAAGCATGAGATTCTACCTGATTTACTGTAGGGATAATTTTAGCTTCTTTCATGAAATCTGCATATTGGGCAGGTGTAAAATTACTGAGGCCAATAGCTCTTATTCTACCTTCTTTATAAAGTTCTTCCATCATCTTCCATGAGCCTTTAAAATCTCCTCTTGGGCGGTGGATGAGGTATAAATCCAGATAATCAGTACCTAATTTTTTTAATGAAGTCTCAAAAGCAATTTTAGATTTTTCATAGCCAGAATCGGTTACCCATACTTTTGAAGTGATGAAAAGTTCTTCTCTTTTAATTCCGCTTTCTTTAATAGCTGCACCTACGTATTCTTCATTTCTATATAAAGTAGCAGTATCAATTAGTCTATAACCTACAGCAAGTGCCTCCGCTACGCTTTGCTGACATACAGATTCTCTTAACTGAAAAGTTCCGAAACCTAATACAGGCATTAAAACACCATTATTAAGCTTTACATTTGGTACTGATTTAGTCTTTAACGGAGGGTTTACAAAACCGTATGTATCATCACTTAAAAAAGGAAGCATTAAGGCAGAAGCAGCAAACAATGCACTTTTCTGAATAAAAGCTCTGCGTTGTATATGATTTTCTTTTTCTTCTTTCATGTTAGTCATCAAATTGGTTCATAAAATAATTGATTTGCTTGTGTGAGCAATAACAAATCAATAGGCAATTTATAGCAATTCTATATCAAACCGTTATACTTGATGAGCAATAAGATATGGTAGATTGGCATTTTTTTCTATTGATTGATTTTGTATCAGTCACCAGTTCTAAGTTCTTTTTCGATTTCATTAGCCTTCCGCCTTCTGCCTTTAGCCTTCTGCCTCTTCAGCTTTTCACAGCTCTTAACATCTCACGCTTTCCTGCTGCTCCAGGGGCTTTTTCTATTTTCATGTTAAGTGATTTCATGATGCGTTTTAAATCGCCTGTGATGGCATAAGTAACAAACACACCACCTGGTTTTAAAAAAGAAATGGTTTTAGTGATGGCTTCTTTGGTCCACATTTCTGGTTGGTTAGAAGATGCAAAAGCATCAAAATAAATCACATCAAAAAGTTGTGCGCTAGAGAAGCTTTCTAGTGGAATAGGTGCAATATGAAGCTCACAAAATTCATTTAAAGCAACAGGCTTTTGTAAAGCTTCATCATATAATTTGGTAAACATCCCCCAGGTATTAGCAGATACAATTTCTTGGTAAGCTGTTTCTTCAATCAAACTTAAATTAAGTGGATAAGCTTCTATACCCACATATTGGAGCTTTATTTCTTTGCCTTTACAAAAATCAGCAGTTAGTAAGAAGTTTAAGCCTGTACCAAAACCAATTTCTAATACAGAAACTTCTGTATGTTGTTTATCAGCCAGATAATAACGTAAACCAGAATTTAAAAATACATGGTTACTTTCTTGTAAAGCACCGTTTCGGCTATGGTAATTTTCTTTGATAATAGGATGATAGATGGTTTTAGAACCATCTGCTGTAGTAACAACTGTTAGCCTATCAGGCTCTAGCATATAACAATGATATTTAAATTAAAAAACTTTTGTGCCTCTTGATACCCATTTAGACCATTTCTTATTGTAGGTATGTACCTCAGAAGTTTGTACACCGTCTGATTTATATACAGGATATCCCTGATTGACCCATTCAAATATACTTCCATACAAATTAAAAACATTTTTATACCCGTTTTTAATAAGTTTTTCTCCTATTTTCTCGCTTCTATAACCTACAGAGCAATATACTACTATTGTAGCATCTTTTGGAATATCGTAAATATCTCGCATATCAAACCAGATATAACCTACATTTCGAGCGTGTTTTAAATGACTAACTTCAAATTCTTCTTTTTCTCTGGTATCTAATAAATACACATTCTTTAGCTGTTTTAAAGAATCAACAGTAATGAGAGGTACATGATGACTGTAAATACTATCTAGCATTTCTTTAAACTCAGGGTTTTTTATTTGTGCTGATATAGACTGTGGTAAAGCCAGCAGAAGTAAATAATAAAATTTTTTAAACATCATAAATTAACGCTACGACTCATATTTGCGTATAAATATACGGAAGCAAATACATTTTTGTTTGCCTGATGGCACAGGATTTTAATTTTAACTCCAAATAAAAAGCCGTTTATGAAATAGCTAAACTATATCATAAACGGCTTAAATAGCAAACACTTTGATTACCAGATTTTTATTCTATTTTCTGGTGCTTTATAAAGTTTGTCTCCTGGTTTCACATCAAAAGCAGTATACCATGCATCCATATTTACCAAAGGTCCAATAGTTCTGTATTCGTTTGGCGAATGTGTATCTACAATAATTAGCTGAGCTGCTGTTTCTGGTAAAGAACTACCTCTCCACACTTGTGCCCATGCTAAGAAAAATCTTTGATCTGGCGTAAAACCATCTATTTTAGTATTTGATTTTCCTTGCTCGGTCATTTTAAACGCTTCATAAGCAATATTTAAACCACCAAGGTCGCCAATATTTTCTCCCAAAGTTAATTTACCGTTTACTGGGATGGTATCTAACACCCTGTATTGATTAAACTGTTCTACCAAATCAGCAGATTTTGCTTTAAATCTTACTAAATCATCTGCTGTCCACCAATTCCGTAAGGCTCCATCTTTATCATACTGGCTGCCAGAATCATCAAAACCATGAGACATTTCATGCCCAATAACAGCACCAATACCTCCGTAGTTAATCGCATCATCTGCATTAGGGTCAAAGAATGGAAATTGTAAAATACCCGCTGGGAATACAATTTCATTCATTACTGGGCTGTAATAAGCATTTACGGTAGGGGGTGTCATTCCCCATTCTGTTTTGTCTACGGGTTTTCCTAGTCTGCTAATCATTTTTTGATAAGCCCAAGCTCCAGCATTTCTAACATTTTGGAAGTGCGTATCCGGCTTAATAACCAAACCATCATAGGTTTCCCATTTATCTGTATATCCAATTTTAGGTGTAAAGGCATGTAGTTTATCTAAAGCTTTCACTTTAGTTTCCTCACTCATCCAGTCTAAAGTTTTAATCCTTTTCTCAAAAGCTACAGAAAGATTATTTACCAATTCTTTCATTCTGGCTTTAGCTTCTGGCTTAAAGTATTGTTGTACATACAATTGTCCTAACAAGTCGCCAATAGTACCATCAGTTAAAGAAGACATTCTTTGCCAGCGTGGCGTTTGTACTTTTTGACCGCTTAAAACTCTTGAATATTCAAAATTTGCCTTTACAAAGTCTGAACTGAGGTGAGAAGCAGCATTTTTAATGATATTCCACTTTAGATAAGTTTTTAAATCAGCAACAGCTGTTTGGGTTAATAAGCTATCAGCAGATTTGAAAAATTTGGGATTGCTTACTAAAATGGTATCCTCTCCCTGAACTTTCATTTTAGCCAATAAATCCTTCCAATTTAGGTTGGGTGTGGCTTTAGAAAAATCAGTAACAGCAAACTTATTATAAGTTTTGTAAGGGTCTCTCATCTCTAAACGGCTCATTTGTGCCGCAGCGAATGATTTTTCTAAGTTAAAAACAGTAGTAGCATGTTTTTTAGCATCTTCTGCCGATGAACCTGTAAGTATAAACAGCTTTTGAACGTATTGGTTATAGGCTTCTCTAATTTTTATACTTCTAGCATCATCTTTAAGATAGTAATCTCTATCGGGTAGGGTAGTACCTCCCTGACTTAGCTGAGCGACCATTAGTTGCGGATTTTTTCTGTCTTGGGCAATGTAAAATCCAAAAACTGGAGATGCTATACCTTGTGTACGTAAAGTAGCAATAGCATGAATGATATCATTAGTGCTTTTTAAGGCGTCTATTTTAGCTAAATCTGCTTTTATTGGGTTATAACCCAGCTTCTCTATGGTTATACTATCCATAGCAGCTTTATAAAAATCTCCAACTCTTTTTTCTGGCGAACCAGCAGGCGCATTTGTTTTAGCCGCAGCACTATTTAAAATCGTTTTAACGGCATTGATATTGAAATCTCTCAATTCATAAAAACTTCCCCATCTGGTTTCTTTAGCAGGTATAGGATTATTTTTAACCCAAATACCATTGGCATATTGTGCAAAATCATCGCCTGGCTTCACACTAAAATCCATATTGGCAGGGTCAATAAATTTTTTTACTTCTTTTTTGCTCTTGTCATCAGAGCTTTTGGGCTCTGTAGCAAATAATGTTGAGGCAGCCATACTTAATCCTATGGCTGATAGGGCAATGCTGAATTTCATAATTCTGTTAGTTAATTAGCTGATTAAATTTACCTTTTACACCAACAAAATGTTTAAACATCAATAATTTTGTTACTAACGATTAAACCAGTTATAAATAAATCTTAAACCTGTTTTGGATAAAAAGGCATCAAGAATGTGAGCATTCATTCTTATTTTCATGGTGATACGAGATTATACAACTATTAACTCATGATACATAAAAATATTGTTACAGGGATGAATAGTGTTAAGAATTGATGAATAGCATTTGCTGATGATATAAATCTCATAAGAAAGCTTATTTTTGCGGCTTATAAAGATTTCTTTAACAAATATGAGCATTTCTAAAACCTACAACCCTAAAGAGGCAGAGGCAAAGTGGTACCAGTATTGGCTAGATCATAAATTCTTTAAATCCGTTCCGGATGAGAGAGAACCTTACACTATAGTCATTCCTCCGCCAAATGTTACTGGGGTTTTACACATGGGGCACATGCTTAACAATACTATCCAAGATGTATTGATACGCAGGGCCAGAATGAAAGGTAAGAATGCTTGTTGGGTACCAGGTACAGACCATGCTTCTATTGCTACCGAAGCTAAGGTTGTTGCTATGCTTAAAGAAAAAGGCATCAACAAAAAAGATATTTCTAGAGAAGAGTTCTTAAAATATGCTTACGAGTGGAAAGATAAATATGGTGGCATCATCCTAGAACAATTAAAAAAACTAGGCGCTTCTTGCGATTGGGACAGAACTGCTTTTACCATGGATCCTGCTTTGTCAGAAGCCGTGATAGATACTTTTATTCATCTACATAAACAAGGACTTATTTACCGTGGTGTTAGAATGGTAAACTGGGATCCTAAAGGTTTAACCGCTGTTTCTGATGAGGAAGTTATCCGTAAAGAGGTAAACCAGAAGTTATATTACATTAAGTATGCTTTAAGTCCGATGTCCGAAGACGGAAGTATGCAATCTGAAGAGTCTCAAATCTCAAATCTCAATACGCAATACTTAATAATTGCTACTACACGTCCAGAAACCATTATGGCTGATGCTGCAATCTGTATCAATCCAAATGATGAACGTTATAGCCATCTGCAAGGTAAAAAAGTCTTTATTCCATTAATTAATAAAGAGATTCCGATTATTACCGATGAATATGTGGATATGGAGTTTGGTACCGGATGTTTAAAAGTTACTCCAGCTCATGATTTAAATGATTATGAATTGGGTATTAAACACCATTTAGAGGTTATCGATATTTTAAATGATGATGGTACATTAAATGAAAAAGCACAAATTTTAGTAGGCGAGGATAGATTTATCGCTCGTAAGAAAATAGCTAAATTATTAGAAGAAGCAGGGCATTTAGAAAAAGTTGAGGATTATAAATCTCAAATTGGTTTTTCTGAACGTACCGATGCTGCCATAGAACCAAAATTATCCATGCAATGGTTCTGTAAAATGGCAGAAATGGCTGGTCCGGCTTTAGATTATGTGAATAATGGTGATATCAAACTGATACCAGATAAATTCATCAATACCTACCGCCATTGGATGGAGAATGTGAAAGATTGGTGTATTTCTCGTCAGCTGTGGTGGGGGCAGCAAATACCGGCTTGGTACGCACCTAACGGAGAAGTAGTAGTTGCTAAAACCGCCGAAGAAGCTTTACATCAGTTCAAAAATCTAAAATCTGAATTCGTAAATCTGACATTAAACGATTTAAGGCAAGATGAAGACGTTGTAGATACCTGGTTTTCTTCTTGGTTGTGGCCAATATCGGTTTTTGATCCAACGGTTTGCGGTCATCCAGAAGCTAAGGGTAATGCTGATGTAAATTATTATTATCCCACCAATGATTTAGTTACAGCACCTGAGATTTTATTTTTCTGGGTAGCTCGTATGATTATGGCTGGTCATGAGTTTAGAGGCGAAGTACCTTTCAAAAATGTTTACTTAACGGGTATTGTTAGAGATAAACTAGGCAGAAAAATGTCTAAATCTTTAGGAAACTCGCCAGACCCATTAGACTTAATAGAGCAATATGGTGCAGATGGGGTTCGTGTAGGAATGCTTTTATGTTCGCCAGCAGGTAATGATATCATGTTTGATGAATCATCTTGTGAACAGGGCAGAAACTTCGCTAATAAAGTATGGAACGCCTTTAGATTGGTGAAAGGTTGGGAAATTGATGAAACCTTACCAAACGTAAACGAAACAACTATAGCTTGGTTTGATGCTCGTTTTAATGAAGCTTTAGCAGAAATAGAGAACAATTTTAACCAATATCGCTTATCAGAAGCATTAATGGCTTCTTATAAATTAGTTTGGGATGATTTCTGCGCCTGGTACCTAGAAATGGTTAAACCAGCTTATCAACAACCTATTGATGCTGCAACATACAAAGCAACCCTAACTTATTTCGAGAATATTTTAAAGTTATTGCATCCATTTATGCCTTTCTTAACAGAGGAGTTATGGCATGATGAGGTTTTTGGCTCCAGAACATCAGCAGATTGCTGTATCATCGCTCAAATGCCAGAAAGTAAAGCGGCAAATGCTTCATTGCTAAAAGAGATAGAGGTGGTTAAACAAGTGGTGTCAGAGATTAGAAATATCAGAAATACCAAACAAATTTCGCCTAAAGAAGCTCTAAATTTAGCTATTAAGGTAAGTTCTGATATCAATTTCGAATCTTATAAAGCTATTATTGCTAAGCTGGCAAACATCAGCGAAATATCTTATACGCCAGATAAATTAAGTGGTGCTGCTTCTTTCTTAGCTGGCAGAGATGAGTTTTTTGTTCCTTTAGCGGGAAATATAGATGCTGAAGCAGAAAAAGAAAAAATCAATAAAGAAATTGTTTATTTAGAAGGCTTTTTAAAAGCTGTTGATGCTAAATTAAGTAACGAGCGTTTTGTGCAAAATGCAAAACCTGAAGTAGTAGCCAACGAGCAAAACAAAAAAGCCGATGCCGAAGCAAAAATCAAAATATTAAAAGAAAGCTTAGCTGCATTTTTGTAGTGATATAGTAGAAAGTACAGAGTAGAAAGTAGAAAGAAGCAATTATCAATAAAATGAGATTGCTTCTTTTTTTGGAATTAGAAAGTTAAAAATTAAAAATTCAAAAACCTTTAAAACGTCTAAAATAGATACAACTGGTAACAGGAAACTGGCAACTGATTTCAAATCAATCCTTCACTCATTCAAAAATCAATCAATATTAAAAAGATTGCTTCTTCGTTCCTTATCGCAGTGACCTAACCAACTAACAAACTAACCACCTAACCAACCAATGCCTAATGAACTACTCCCTAACCAACTAACTCCCGATAGCTATCGGGACTAACCAACTAACAACCCATCTATATGGTTAGCAGGTTTTAGTTCTTCTATGTGATTTCTTAAAAATTCTTTGATTTCCCAACGCTTGGTATCGCATTTTACATTGTCTAAACCAACGCGATAGGTTTCTCCGTTTTGATGGTGAAAAATAATAGCGTTAAAGCGAGTTTCAAAACCTCTTAAAGAAGTAAAGGATAACTTTAAATCTTGCTGCTCGATACCCGAGTTATCTTTTATCAGCAGAAATTCATCTGTGATTAAGATAAATTGGTTCTCCTCAATTTTAAAGATGTAATAGAGATGAAATACCAATAAGGTCACAATTGGGCTAATGGTGTAAACCAAATAAGAAAATAAATCCTTAATAAGCACCTGATTAAAAAATAATAAGCTGGTAATGATACCAATGTTGAGAGTCGTGAGATAGATTAAAATTTGATGCTTAGAAAGCTTAGGCTCCTTGCATTTGATGTAAATTTTATCACTCATGATTTATTGTTTAATTATCCGTTTATACGGAGTGATTCCATAAAGGTTATCCTCTCAAATAAAAAATCAAACGGGATAAATCATTATTTATGTATGTATAAAGGCAGTTCTTCTAAGAATTGATAAGTCTGGTTTACGTAATCCATCCTACAATAAGCATGTGTAATACCATTGGTAACAACCAAATAATTTACCTGATGAATCATGTTGTAACGGGCTGCTTGGTCAAAAACATCCTGATTTATTTTTACGTGAGTAGCCTTACATTCTACCAAAACATCGGCTTTACCATCTTTATCAAAAACAACAATATCAGTACGTTTCTTTAGTTGATGCAGGTTTAAACCGCCTTCTAGTTTGATTAAACCTTTAGGGTATTTTTTTTGGATGATGAGATATTGCACAAAATGCTGCCTCACCCATTCCTCTGGCGTTAAAACCAATTGCTTTTTCCTCAGCTCATCATAAATAAAAAGCTGCTCTTCTTTTTGAATAAGCTTAAAAGGGTAGGGCGGAAGGTTTAAGGCTACAGGTTTAAACATGCTGCTAAATTAGAACGAATTTTAAATATGCTGAATTATTTTGATGATTATAGCTAATTTCGTTCATCATGACGGCAGAAGAAATCATTAAAGATATTAAGGCGAGAAAGCTAAAACCTATTTACCTTTTGCATGGCGAGGAAAGTTATTATATAGATTTAATTGCTGATGCGCTAGAACAATATGTCTTGTCTGATGCCGAAAAGGGATTTAACCAAACCATTTTATATGGTAAGGATACCGAAGCTATACAGGTGATCAACGCCGCCAAACGCTACCCTATGATGAGTGATTATCAATTGGTTTTGGTAAAAGAAGCTCAGGAATTAAAATTGGATAAAGCTGCCGACCAGTTTCAGGCTTATTGCGAAAGGCCTTTGCCTAGCACTATTTTAGTGCTTTGCCACAAGTATGGAAAGTTTGATAAGCGTAAGAAAGTTTATAAAGTTTTAGAGAAAACAGGCTTAGTTTTCGAATCTAATACCATTTACGATAACAAAGTTCCAGCTTGGATAGAAGATTTTATCAAAAGCAAAAAGCATCATATAAATCCTAAAGCATCAGCACTTTTAGCAGAATATCTGGGGAACGATTTAAGCAAAATTGCCAACGAGCTAGAAAAATTAATGCTGAATGTGCCACAAGGACAAGAAATTACCACCAAAGAAGTTCAGGATAATATCGGTATCAGTAAAGAATTTAATGTTTTTGAGCTGCAAAATGCTTTGGCTAGAAAAGATGCATTAAAAGCTAATCAGATTGTCAATTATTTTGAGGCTAATCCTAAATCAAATCCTATTGTATTGGTGATGGGCAATTTAAATACATGGTTTACCAAGATTTTGAAGTACCACTATGTTCAAGATAAATCGCAATTGGCTAAAGAATTAGGTGTAAACCCTTATTTTGTGAAGGATTATGATTTAGCTGCTCGTAACTACAACTTAGGTAAAACATTTCAGGTGATTTCTCTATTGCGAGAATACGATTTAAAATCAAAAGGTGTAGCATCTACTGGTAATACAGAACATGGTGACTTAATGCGGGAATTGGTGTGGAAGATATTGCATTGATTGAGTTCTTTTAGAATCTTGATACTTAATATGAACTAAAATTGCTATTTATTGTTTTTAGTTTAAGTTGTTAATCTAATTTAGAAACGCTGTTTTAAAAAAATCAAAAAGAGTATTTAACTATTGAGATGATGATCTAAAATCTAAAGTCACAAATATGAGTTACACCTATTCTTGTTCTTCAATCCATTTAGCAGTCATTAATAAAAAGTCTAAACTCTTTTTATAATTCAACTCGCTATATTCTAGTCCTAGTACTTTAATATGATTATAATAATTACTTAATTTGATATAGTAGTTTTTCTCTAATTGAATTGTTGTTGCCTCTGGTCCAATTTTTTCAAGTAAAAACCATTTCTCTAACAGTCTTGCCGTTCTGCCGTTACCGTCTTGAAATGGGTGAATTTTAACGAATACTAAATGGATAAGCGATGCGTAGTAAAATATCTCATATTGATTAAGCGCTAACTTTAAAAGTTTTTCTATGTCTCTAAAAAGTTTTTCTAATTCATCATTAACCAATCTAGGTTCGGCTGCTACATACTCAATCTGATCATTGCTGTTTAAAACATACATTGGGTTTTGCCTGGTAACTCCTTGATAAGAAACAGGTAAAATATTTGTGGTAATAAGTGCATGAGCTTGCTTCAGATTCTCAAGATTCAAACGATTAGTGTCAATAAAGTCGTAAGCAGCGTACAAATCATCAGCCCTTCTGGTGTAATCTGGCTTGAATTCTACTTTTAGAAATTTATGCTTAAAATAGCTGTCAAAATCAATATCTTCTCCCTCTATCTTGGAGGAATAAACAGATGAAACAGATTTATAAAACTGAAAGTAATCTACAGGAATCTCATTCTTCTTAATCTTAGATAACTTATCAAGTGGTAATACATTAATGGCTCTTGTATAATCGTCTAACAGTTCACTATTAAGTATTTCAAATGTCATATTCAAAGATATGTAATTAAGCTTAATAGTGTTTAAAATGTTAGTTACACATTAAGGTGTTAGATAAGGTTTTAGATAAAGTTTTAGTAGGCGTCTTTAAAAAATATTATTCACAATTAGGCATTGTACTTATTCTATCCTCTTATTAAATCGTTTTATTCCAAATGATTTTACAGCAATTCCAAGATTCCATTCAAGGTATCCATTATCTAAATCAGGATGAACTTTTTTATAATCTGTAAAGCTATACCCAAGGGTTCCAAAAACAGACAAATAACCGTAATTTTTTAGTTTAAAATACTTGTTTAAAGTTGTACCAAAAATAAGCCCGCCAGTTTTATTGAAAGTAAATGCTTGATTCAATTCATCCTCATTAATCACAAAAAAAGATGTTTGATTGTATCCTGCATAGGGCTCAATAGAAATTAGTTTTTCAAAATCAAGCGAATATCCTACATAATAATCAAGTTTTATATTATTGAGTGTAGCGGTTGTTGGAAGCGTTTGTCCATTAAAATTCAATTCCTTTTTAGGGTTAATAGACCAAGGCTTAAATCTAAAACCGAAATTAAGTTTATCAACGGTAAGAAAGAAGTTAAAATTCGGCCCTCCGTGTTGCCCAATCCAGCTTGTTGTTTTATTTCCATAATAATAATTAGAAACGGCAATATCCATACGAAATCCAACTCTGGAACGTGTATGGCATTGCACCACTTTATAAGGTTCAATGTTAATTGTATCCTTTTTTTTAGAAAGATACTTCATTGAAATATAAGGCTCTATAACTAAGGTGTCTGTTGAACAGATTATTTCAGGAGTCCATATTTGTCCAAAAGAGTTTAAGTTGATTAAAATCGTTGATGTAAGTATGAAAAATAATTGTTTCACAGTATTCTAGTCAATAAACTGATGATGCAAAGTTTTTATGATTAGTATTCAATTGTTAATTTTAGTTTCTCGAACTCTTGTTTTTTTCCTTGTTTTCCGTTGTCAAAAATCAAATTCAGCCAATGTCTTGAAGACTCTATAAATTGAATTTGGTTTTGATGCTTAAAATTTTCTAAAAATGTTTTATCAGAAACTGATTTATACTCAAAAATTGCATTTGTTAAAACAGAAATATCATTTTTATGTGTTTTAGGTTCGTTGTCATGTTTATTTTCTCCTTTGAATGGCAATCTAAAAGTCCATGGTAAATCAGATTGGTCTTCATTTTTTATAATGTCAATTTCCATTCCTTGTGGAAAATAATCAGGTTGATATTTAAAGGCATTTTTAAAAATTGTTTCACTGTTTTCAGTGTTTACTATACATAGTCCAAAAGGCGAAAAATAGTTAGTTTTATATGCTGCTCTTTGCCAAAGCCCCATAGATTTAGTCTTGTCGCTAGTAATCTCATTTACATCATGCACCCACAAAATTTCTAAGAAAAAGTTGTCGAAATAAAACTTGCGGTTTGCAGTCCCTTGTCCTACGTGAACTCTGTTACTTCCTTCAGTTAATCCGAAGTTTACCAATTCGTCAGCACCCTTTCCATTAATGTCTGTAAAAATAAAAATATGGTCAATACTCATTGATTAGCATTAATGTTAGTATATGGTTTTTCTGCTGTCGTTGGCCATACGAATTATTTCACCTCATCAATCACCCTTTCCGGTGGGTTAAATAAATGCTGTTGTTTTCTTTTACATTCAGCATAAAATTGGTTATAAGCTTTTTCCATTTCTTCTACCTCATTTATCCCCTTGTATTCCATAAAATATACCCTGGCAACAGGTTTGAAATTTTCGAGGTAATCAAGCAGGGTAACGCCAAAAAAAACCTGAAGAGGTGTTTCTTTTATACGTTTAAAAATATAGTTAAGTCCGCTTCCAAAGTGAATCTTATTCAAATGCATAGAGTACATTCCGGCCTGAGGGTAAAGTCCCAACATGATGCTAGGATCTCGAAGTAATCCTGCTGCATAATTTAAAGATTCGATCATTTTCCTCGACTTTCTATCTATCGGAAAACAGCCAACATACTTTAGAAGTGGAAATATTTTTAGTTGTGACTCAACACTCATCGCTTTAAATTCCTTTTTTAAAACTGATCGGCAAACGCGGTGTAAAATTGCACCATCGTTATAGCTGTAATGGTTCATCAGCATTAAACAAGAACGGTCTTTTGCCACATTTAAATCACCGATAAATTTAATAGAAGAGAAATGACGCAAAACCCATCTTTCTACAATATTTGCAGCAATCCATTTTACAATTTTATTAGGAGGGTAGTCTTTTATCATTTTTAATATAAATAGTTTTTAATGGTATGTGTTGTGTGACGAGCAAAGATATTTTTTTTAAAATAATTAAAGAAATTGTCTGTTGATTTACAATTAAGTAATCTCCATGTACTAAATAAATTTTTTCAGGATAATAATCAACTTAATTTGATTATTTTTTATATAATTATAACGAAGTATTTTTACTTATATATATTTAACCTGGTTTATAAAATAATACGCTTACTTAATATCATTAAATCATACATGCCCATCATTAAATCCAAATATCGACCTCCATTTTATCTTTTTAGCGCTCATTTACAAACTATTGTGCCTGCAATAAGCTTTAAAATAAATCATAAGCTTTATACCACAGAAAAGTTAGAGACATCAGACGGTGATTTTATTGAGTTAGATTGGATTAAGGGTAGTCAAGAAAAGCTCATGATTCTTTGTCATGGTGTTGAAGGTAACTCCAGAAGTCATTATGTACAGCAGATGGCTATCCACTTTAGTAAACTTGGGTGGACAATATTAGCTATTCATGCAAGAAGTTGTGGTCGAGAAATGAATCGTTTGCCGCAGGCTTATTACGGCGGGTTTACAAATGATATTGAAACTGTGATACTAAAGTATGCAGAAAGCTATCGTTCTATAGTGCTTGTGGGTTTTTCATTAGGGGGTAATATGGTACTAAATTTTGCAGGCAGACACCATACACCACACAACTTAAAAGCTGTTATTGGTTTTTCTGTACCTTGTGAGTTAAGAAGCTCTGAACGGAAACTTGACGGTTTATATAATCGTATCTACTCCGTAAAAATTTTAAAGAAATTGAAGAATAAAATCCGTAAGCTGGAAGCAAATCATCCTGGTGCTTACGATTTAGAAAAGCTAGACAAAATAACCTCATTACAAGAATTTTCTGTTTATTTTACAGCACCTTTTTTTGGTTTTAAGTCTTTAGATGACTTTTATAAAGCAAGTAGTTGCTTGGAGGCTCTTTCGAATATCAAGATTCCAACCTTGTTGGTGAATGCCAAAAACGATCCTCTATTAACAAATGGTTGTTTTCCAGTGGAGATTGCTAAGCAAGCAGATCATCTATTTCTGGAAATGCCTAAGCGAGGAGGTCATTCTGCCTTTCCTATCTCTAAAGCAGAATCATGGATGCCTTTGAGAGTAGAAGAATTTTTAAAAGAGGTTAATTCAAAAGTATGTTAGTTATTGAATAGCTTTTTTTGAGAATATTTTATGATTAAGAAGTGGAAACTCTAAAAGCGAAATATGTTTGTAAAGGTTTACCGATGCCTTTTAATCATGGATGATTGAGTAGCTTTGATGTCTTCATCAACGGTTTTTTACACATGGTAAAACATAGCGTTTTTCCTGATGTTATCAGTCCATACATCATTTTTACTTTGATGATGAAATGAAGGAATTAAATTGTTTGTATAATATTTTAATACACATATAAAATGAATTATTGGTTAGTAAAGTCAGAGCCATTTAAATACAGTTGGGAGCAGTTTAATAAAGATGGTAGAACTTTTTGGGATGGGGTGCGTAATTACCAAGCCAGAAATAACCTCAAAGCCATGAAAGAAGGCGATTTAGTGATGTTTTACCATAGCAATGAAGGTAAACATGTGGTAGGTATTGCAAAAGTGGTGAAAGAGTTTTATCAAGACCCTACAACTGATGATACCAATTGGGTAGTAGTAGATTTGGCTCCGGTAGAAACACTAAAAAATCCGGTAACTTTAGAAACCATCAAAAACGACCCGTTTTTAAAAGATATTTCTTTGGTAAGACAAGGTAGATTATCTGTTATGCCACTCAAACAAAATGAGTTTGATAGAATTATAGAACTGGGCTCTTAAATACTTAGAGAGATAAGAAAACGTTAGAAATCAAAAAGTAGAAAGTACAGAGTATAAAGTAAAAAGACTTAAAAAGTTAAAAATCAAAAGTAAAAATTAAAAAGAACCTAAAGAGTAGATGTTTAGGAACTGCCTTTGATGTTAAACTAAGCCTCTCCGAAGAACAGAGACGGCCTATGAATATTTGGATTGAAGTCAAATAAATCTTTTGCATAAACTTTCATTTAGAACTAGCGGAAAACAATCCGACGAGTGTTGTAGAAACTTTCATCAAGTAAAACCATTCATACCACTCAGGATTGTAGATAAAGATTTATTTAGACGAAACAACAAATATTCATCAGCCTTGAATTATTCATTTTTTGTTTATTTTTTTCTTAGGCATTCATGAACTCGTTCCTCGTTTTTTGTTCACTTTTTTTTCGAGAAAAAAGTGGCTAGGGTTGGCCGCCTATGAGGCCGAAAAGCCTTGTGTGTAAAGGTATTTTTTCTTAGATTTAGTATAAATTATTAAAGATGGATATTTCGTTAAAATATAAGATAGTAGAGAAAATTATCACGAGTAATGATGAAGCTTTATTGAATGAGATACAATCTTTAATAGGTTTATCAGAAAGTGATTTTTGGAGTGATATTCCTTTAGAAGTAAAAAAAGCAATTCATCAATCTCAATTAGAACATGATCATGGTAAGGGTATTCCAAACCATCAAGTAATGGAAGAGATGAAGAACCGCTTTTTAAACAGATAATATGGGATATTATCCAATCATTTGGTCTCCCATTGCGAAAAGTAGTTATTATAACATTCTAGAATATTTAGAACATCATTGGACAATAAAGGAGATTGAAGCCTTTTTTAATCGGACAGAAGAAGTATTAGAACACATTTCAGTAAATCCTTTGCTTTTCCCTTATTCTAAAGAAGGCAGTATACATAAATGTGTGCTTTTGAAGCAAGTAAGTTTATTTTATAGAATTAAAGCAAATAATGTAGAACTTTTGGTGTTTTGGGATACACGCCAAGACCCAGCTAAATTAGTTTTATAGAGTTGTTTTTAATTTTTGCGTTTTTGATGAATCCCAAGCTTCATAAATTAAAAAAACACCCAATAAACCATATTCTACCATCACCAAAGCCATACTTTCCTGATAAGGCTGTGTGCTGTACGTATAATAACTAAGGCAAATCAATAAACTCCAAACCATACCAAATCGCCATTTAACAAAAGGGCTAAGCGCTACTAAAAATAATATATACCAAGGGTGTACAATAGCGCCAAAAATATTGTAAATAAAAATCAGCCAAAAAATGCCCTCAAATAAGTTTTTGCTTTTGATATAGGTGATGATAAAACCTATCAGAGTAAGTGCAATCAGTAACTTACTGGTTTTAGCAATAGGGTTATAGTTATAAATTTCCCAGCCAATAGCTCTAAACAATTGGTAAAAGCTGCCATTAAACTCAAATTTGCCGTAGTAAAGATTTAAGCTCTCTCTAAAATTCATCCATAATTTTTCTGTGTGCAAAAAAGGTAAGAATAGCAGTAGACAAACAGAGCCTGTAATCAGGCCGATGAAAATCGTTTTTTTTAAACCTACCTTTTTGATCATCAAGGGGATAAAAATGATAGGTAAAAGTTTGCTGCAAATAGCCAATGCTAAGGAGATAGCAGCTAAAATCCATCTGTTTTTTAATAGCATCCAAATAAATAGAAGAGTAAAAAATATCATCACCGCTTCAAAATGCAGGTTCCCGGTAAATTCAATGATTACTAAAGGATTTAAAGCATACAAGAAAACCAATCGTTCATCTTTTTGATAATGGTTCAAAAGCTTTTTAATAAGGATGATATTTCCAACATCAAACAACAGGATAAAACTCCTTAAAATAACAATAGATGCTAGCAAATTTCCTTTACCCGATATAGCACTTAGGTAAAAAGCAAGCTGATTTACAGGAGGGTAAACCGAGTAATAGTCAGGAGAATTCATGTTATTAAACAAGAACATATCAAGCCAAGAAGTAGGATTTTGAACCAAATCAGAGGGTTTATATCCGAACGGATTCATCCCTTGATGCAGTAATTGTCCATCCCAGATAAAACGGTAAACATCATCACTTAAAATAGGAAAACTAAAAAGAATTAGAAATCTGATGAATATAGAGGTCCGAAAAATTAACCTGACTGAGAGGTGCTTATCGTTGATGAGTATAAAATAGCAGGCAAAAGCGATTGCCGTTCCTAACCAAAACTCAAAAATTTGCTCCCTGTCTGCTATACCGTAACTGAGGTAGCAAATACTCAACAAGAAAATAATAATTTTAATTAAATCTGAGGCTAGATAGCCTTTAATATTTAAATTCATTTAAAAATTACTTAATTTACAGGTCTCAAATTCAATTATAATTTAAGCAACAACTCAGTAAAACGCCATGTTACCATATAAAGCCATCATTGTTGATGATGAAGCTAAAGCCCGCTCTCTATTGAGGAACTTTTTAGAGGAATACTGCCCTCAAGTTTTGGTTATAGATGAAGCTGCTGATGTAAAAACTGCTGTAAAGCTCATCAATAAAAACGAAATAGACCTTGTTTTTTTAGATATTGAAATGCCTAATGAAAACGGGTTTGCTTTATTTGATTATTTTAATTCGCCCAAATTTAAAACTATATTTTGTACTGCTTATTCAGAATACGCAATTAAAGCTTTTGAAGTTTCTGCCGTTGATTATATTCTTAAACCTATAGGAATACAGAAACTGATAGATGCAGTAAACAAATTAGAAGGTTATCATCTGCATAAAGAAAATCAAATTAAAATACTTCAGGATAATTTATCAGAAAAGCGTATCAAAAAGCTGGCGGTTAATATCGGGGATGGTATGATATTTCTGGATTTGAATGATGTTTTTTATTTTGAAGCCGATGGGTCTTATACCCATGTACACCACAAAGAAGGTAAGCATTTAGCAGTAAAAAAAATAAAATATTTTGAAGATTTGCTGTATGCAGATGCTCGTTTTTTTAGAATCCACAGGTCTTATTTAATCAATACAGAGTTATTAAAAAAGTATAGTAAAAAAGAGGGCTTATTTGTGAGTTATGATGACCGGGTGATGCTGCCTATATCCAGAGAGCGAAAAGAAGAATTTGAACACTTTATGCAACAAAATAACCTTTCTTAATGAACAAAATATTTTTTATTATCCTTTTTTTTAGTTTCAGTAGCGTCTTAAAAGCCGATACCTTGAAAGATTCTTTATTAAAAGAAATCTCATCGTACCAGAAACAGGATACTACCCGGGTAAATTTATTGGTTGATTATTGTATAGCCAATATTTTTACGGGGGATAAACTAGCTTTAAAATATGCTCAGGAAGCTTTTCAGCTAGCAAAAAAGCTAAAGTTTAAAAATGGCGAAACCGCTGCATTAAACTGTTTGGGTAACTATTATTACCAGCAGGCTATTTACGATAAAGCCATTGTTTATTATATAAAAGCTTTGCGTTTAGCAGAACAAGAGAAAAATAGTAAAAACATCATCATTGGTAAAAGCAACCTGGCCAGCCTATATACCAGAACTAATCAGCAACAAAAGGCACTTCAACAATTTAAAGAAGCGGATGCTATTTTAATGAAAATGGGAGCAGGTTTATCTCAAAATAGGGCTGCTATTTTAACCAATATGGGTGCAGCCTACTCCTCTTTAGGAGATCATAAACAAGCGGTAATCTATCATCAGAAAGTGTTAAGTATTTGTGAAAGATTGCAGATTTCTTACGGTATAGCCTTATCCAAGGGTAATATTGGCGAAGAACTAAACTACTTGGGTAAGCATCAAGAGGCTCTTACTTACCTCACTTCCTCCATAGCGGTAGCCAAAGAAAATGGCTTTACTAAACTTTTAGGTAATAGTTATAAAAGTATAGGTCAGGCCTATCTTAAACTTAATCAACTAGAAAATGCGGTTAAATACCTTAAAGAAGCTTTGCAGATAGCCAAACAGGATAACGACCAAAACACGCTGTTAAAAATTAATAAAACACTTTTAGAAGTTTATGAGAAACAGGGCGATTTTAAAAATGCCTATCAGGCAACTTTAGCTTATATGGCCGTAAATGATAGTATTTATGGTAAAGAAAAGCAACAAATTATTGCAGATGTAAATGCCAAATACGAAACAGAAAAGAAAGAAGCCACCATTCGAAATCTCAATCAGAAACAAAAAATAGCCCAATTACAATCAGCCAAAAAAAATATTTACATCTACAGCATCATTGGAGCCTTTCTAGGGATTGCCATTATTGCTTATTTCTTGTTTTCGAGATACCAAATCAAACAAAAGAATGAATTGCTAAAAACACAATTGGCAGAAGCAGAAAAGTTATTGATAGCAGAAAAGAAAGTTACCGAAAGTGAGCTTAAGGCTTTAAAAAGTCAGATGAATCCGCACTTTATTTTTAATGCCTTAAACAGCATACAAGAGCAGTTTATGTATGGCGATAAATTAAAAGCTAATGAGCAATTGAGCAATTTCACCTATCTAACCCGACAAATTCTGGAAGTATCAGGTAAAAAAAGTATCAGTTTAAGTACAGAAGTAGAACTACTTACCAAATATCTGGAACTGGAAAAAATGCGGTTCCAACAAGATTTTTTTTATAAAGTAAATGTAGATGAAAATCTGGATGATGATTATCTGAAAATACCACCTATGTTGATACAGCCTTTGGTAGAAAATAGTATTAAACACGGTTTGATGCATCAAACAGGATCTAAATTTTTAGAAGTTATTTTCTGTTTATCGGATGATGAAAACTACATTTTGTGTACGGTAACCGATAATGGTATCGGTAGAGAAGCATCAGCTCAAATCAAGGCGGTTCAACATGAATCATTTTCTACCAAAGCCATTGCACAAAGGTTACAGCTGTTAAATCCAACACGTACCTTAGATGAGGTCTTTAGCTATACAGATTTAAAAGATGAGCAGGGTTTACCAGCAGGTACAAAAGTAGAAATGAAGCTACCTATTATCTTTTCTGTATAAATCTTATGAAATAAAAAATACAGTTCATGAAGCTAAACCTTGGTTTCATGAACTTATAATTTTAAAGATGTTGATTTTAAACACTTTTGGATTAATAAAACTAAAATCTAAAAGTCATGAAAAAAATTCAACTCTTATTTTTACTACTTGTTACCTTAACAACAAGTATAACATTTACCTCTTGCAAAAAAGATGAAGAACCAAGCAACCAAACGCTATTGGTAAAGAAATGGTATTACAAATCTTTTGTAAGACAAGGATATAGTACTACTGCATTTTATGCAGATGATTACTGGGAATTTAAAGCCGATGGTACTTTTGAAGAAACCTGGGATTGGGGGAATGGTAATTATACTTTAACTAATAATCAAAATACCATTTCTATAACTTTTCCGCCGGGGGATGCAGCTTTAAGAGCCTTAGCTGAAACGGTTAGCAATCCTAAGTTTCCTGGGGTGAAAGCAGAAGCTGCCGTTGCTATTACTTATCAGTTTAGCATCACCAAATTAACAGCTACAGAATTAGAATTTACGTATACAAGCGGAGATAATTTACAAACTTATAAATTTTCTACCACACCAAATCCCGAAAGAGTTAGAGCCAAATAATATTAAATTCAGAACTTTATAAAAGAAAGTCGGTACTATAATGAAGTATCGACTTTTTTATATTTTAACCTAGAACATGCTTCTTATACGCTCATTAAAAGAGTAAAAACTAGTGACCACCCATACTTTTTGAGTTTACTTAATTTTACCATTGATCATCATATCCTCAGACAATTCCTCATCATCCGGACAGATACAAAATCCAAATATCCATCATTTCATCTACCCATGTTATGAAATAAAAAATACAGTTCATGATATTAAATAGGAGTTTCGTGAACTTTCGCTTTTAAAGTGGGTCATTTTATACACTTTTGGATAAACAAAATCAAAATCTAAAAGTCATGAAAAAAATTCAACTCTTATTTTTACTACTTGTTTCTTTAACAACAAGTGTAACTTTTACCTCTTGTAAAAAAGATGATGGTCCAGACAACCAGACGCTATTGGTAAAAAAATGGTATTATAAATCTTATGCTAGTGGAGATTTTAGTACAACCTCATTTTATGCAGATGATTATTGGGACTTCAAAGCCAATGGTACTTTTGAAGAAACTTGGGATTGGGGGAGTGGTAATTATACTTTAATAAATGATCAAAAAACCATTTCTATCAGTTTTCCCGGTCCTCGTAAAGCTGTAGCTAATATGAAATTAGGAAATCATGTATCTGGAGTTAGTAATGGTACCTTAGACTCAGACATAAGAACTTTTGAATTTAATATCACCAAATTAACAGCAACAGAATTAGAATTTACTTACGGAAGTGGGGAAGATTTACAAACTTATAAATTTTCTACTACACCAAATCCGGTTGATAATAGATAATTGGAGCTATAAGGTGTGAAGCAAAGTCGGTGCTGTTAAAGTCCCGACTTTCTTTTTTTATATTAATTTTGCTGTTCATGCAAAACAAAATATTTACAGACCAACTAGGCAGGACAATTAGCATAAATTATCCACCCCAAAGAATCATATCTTTAGTGCCCTCACAAACAGAATTGTTGTTTGATTTGGGTTTGGATGAAGAAGTTGTTGGTATTAGCAAGTTTTGTATTCATCCCGCAGAACAATTCCAAAAAAAGACTAAAATAGGAGGGACGAAAACCCTAAATATCGATAAAATTAGAGCCCTAAAACCCGATTTAATCATCGCTAATAAAGAAGAAAACCAACAAGAACACATAGAAGCGTTGGCACAAGAGTTTCCTGTTTGGATAAGTGATATCCATATCTTAGCAGAAGCTTTGGATATGATAATACAGGTGGGTAAACTTACGGGTACAGAAGCTAAAGCAAAAGAAATTGCCACTACTATTAGGTCTGATTTTGAAGCTTTAACTCCTTCATCCAAACCATTAAAAGCCGCTTATTTCATTTGGAAACACCCTTATATGCTGGCTGCTAAGCATACTTTTATTGATGATATGTTAAAGTATTGTGGTTTTGAAAATGTATTAACCGAAACCCGATACCCAGAAATAACTTTAGAGGCTTTGCAAGAGCTACAACCTCAGGTCATCTTACTTTCTACTGAACCTTATCCATTTAAGCAGAAACATATAGAAGAGCTTCAAAAATATTTTCCAAAAGCTTTTATCACTTTGGTTGATGGCGAAATGTTTAGCTGGTACGGCAGCAGATTATTAAAAGCACCAGCGTATTTTTCTAACCTTTATAAAAATCTAACCATAAATTTACCTATCAAATAAGCTTTACTCTGCCTAAGTATTGGCTATCAGATATAAAAAATCTGATTAAATTAGAAGCAATGATGCTATGTCTAAAGGTTTGTCATAAAATTTATGAAAAACTGATAGTGAAATATCATACTGTTATTACCAATAGTTTTTAAAAGCAAGACTATACTTTTAATGTATTTTGTTGAAAATGTATGAAGAAATAAAAACATTAATATATTTTGCTTGTCAGAGTCAAAAAACAAAGAAAAAATGAGTAAGAAAGAAAATAAACCCTTAGATTCTAAGGATATAATTCGCTCTTCAACAGCCGAGTACTTAACATTTATTGCAGCTACTGGAGAAGGTGGAGTTGAAGCTATTTATGCTGATGAAAATATTTGGCTATCACAAAAAATGATGGGAACGCTCTATAACGTGAATGTAAGGACTGTTAACGAGCATCTTAAAAAGATATTTAACGATAATGAAATGCAATCCGATTCAGTTATCCGGAATTTCCGGATAACTGCCGCAGATGGTAAAAACTATAATACTCAGCATTACAATCTTTCAGCAATTATTGCGGTTGGTTACAAAGTAAATTCTGAACGAGCTGTTCAGTTCAGAAAATGGGCTACACAAATTGTGAAAGAGTTTACTATCAAAGGTTTTGCTATGGATGATGAGCGTCTAAAAAATGATGGTACTATTCTAGGTAAAAAATACTTTGAGGAACAGCTACAACGTATCAGGGAAATACGTTTGAGCGAGCGGAAGTTCTATCAAAAGATAACAGATATTTATGCAACGGCTATCGACTATGATTTGAGTGCGCAAGCTACCAAACGTTTTTTTGCAACGGTACAAAACAAACTACATTGGGCTATTCATGGTCAAACAGCAGCAGAGGTAATTATAAACAGAGCAGATCACCAAAAAGAAAATATGGGATTAGCCACTTGGCAAGATGCTCCAAATGGGAAAATTCAAAAATTTGATGTGAGCGTGGCTAAGAACTATTTGTCCGAAAATGAAATGCAGCAACTACAGCGTTTGGTTTCTGCCTATTTAGATATTGCAGAAGATATGGCTATCCGTCAAATCCCTATGACTATGGAAGATTGGGAAAGTCGCTTAAACAAATTTATAGAAGCTACGGATAGGGAGATACTACAGAATGCAGGTAAAGTAACTACCGAAATAGCCAAAGTCCACGCAGAAAGCGAATTTGAAAAATATAGAATCTTTCAGGATAGATTATTTGAAAGTGATTTTGATAAGATCATCAAAAATCAACTTCTACCTAAAAAGGATTAAACGATAGAGAGGCTAAAAAAACTATCATCAGTCGCAATCAAAGCTAAAGCAGTTCAGCTGGTACGGCAGCAGATTATTAAAAGTACCAGCGTATTTTTCTAACCTCTATAAAAATCTAACCATAAATTTACCTATCAAATAAGCTTTACTCTGCCTAAGTATTGGCTATCAGATTGTCTGGAACGGTCGGCTGCCATAAAGCCCATATAAACATCAACTTCTCGCTTAGTAAAATCTAATGGAAGCTGTAAGCTAAAATTTCCACTTTTACGTAATGTTCCATCATATACAACGCTTATTCCTTCTTTAGCTATAGGATCATAAACCAAAGCGAGTAATTGGTCTGCTAATCCTATATTTTGTGTCGCATCCCATGAGAATTGCAAAACACCCTGCTCGGTATGGTTAAAATTAGGGTTTAAGGCCTGCTCAAGGTCTCCACCGCTTATCTTAAATAAAGCTGGGTCTATATAAAAGCCTGCATCATCAGCTACTAAAGCATGTTTTCTGGTATAGGCAATAGCAGCCCGATAGCCACCAGTTTTGGTGAAATATCCTTTATATCCAACTGTTAAAAGTTCTTGGACTGGCTTAAGATAATCCTGTATCAGTTTAAACTTAGCTTGATTGAGTAGTTCTTTTTCTGTGAAAACAGTTCTTTTTCTAGGCAAAGAGCGCATATAATTACCTCTGCTACTTTGTACGCCTACCACTGTTCCTACTTTTCCGCTAAAGGCACCTAGTATGCCTTCTTTCAATTTTCCCATAGTTTGATGTAGATTGATTTATATAAAACTAGTTAATTAATATGTAATTACAAAATATTTATAAGAAGTTTACAGGGTTAAAAAACAAGTGAGTACCCTGTTATGACCCTGTTAGCACCCTGTTAGTACCCTGTTAGCTCTGGAAAATTAATAACCAATGATTTTTTTACTTAAAGGAAATATTTCATGTTTTTATAAAAAAAAGTGTTTTTTGAAGATGATAAAACTGATTAGTGATATTTGCCTAAGGCCCCTCGGTTTATAACAAGCACATCCAGAATCTGATACAGAAATATCACTGTGTTATTTTATTAAACTTTTAAAAGCAATGCCTAGCTAGCGTTTGGATGATTCCTTAAAATGTATAAGGAAATATGATAAAAGATACATTGTTTGTGAAGCATAAGAAAAAGTTGAAACCCTTAATTAGCTAAGCACCGGAAGAAACCAACAGATTTTATAAAAGCATTTTTTATCCATTCAAGAAAATAAATATCTTCGTAGCCAAAATAAATATGGTTATACCTATGAAGAAAATTTTACTTACTACAATAGTAATTACGATTGTAACAAATTTAAAAGCACAAACAACAACAACCAATTTAGCACCGAAACCAGTTATTGTTAAAACAACTGATACTTTAAAGAAAGACAGTGTTTCAAAGCCAGTAACACCATCTTTTTCTAAGTTTAGGCTAAGTGTTAGCGGAGGTTTAAGTTTTTTGTTAGCTAAAATTAACGATCAAGTACCTGCCGAGTCTAAAGATTATGTTAGAGATCTTAAATCCGGAGCTCATTTTAGTGTGGATGCAAGTTACTTTTGGAGAGAGCAAATTGGTTTAGGGTTAAAGTACATCAATTTTAATTCTAAGAATCAGGACGTTACTTTTTTTGATGATGGGTTTGGTCCTTCTCTCCAAGAAATAAGAGATAACATCACTACACAATTTATTGGTCCAGTGCTTTATAGCCGTTACTATTCTAAAAGTAGAAAAACAGAATTGGTAACAGGTTTTGGGTTAGGATATTTAGATTATAGAAATAATGCAAATTATGCAGGTTCTTATGTCCTCATAAAAGGAGGTACTTTTGGTGCGAGTATAGATTTTAGTGCAGATTTTTGTCTTACAAAAAAGCTTTCTTTAGGTCTTGGTTTAGGTTTAGTAGGGGGTACGCTAAAGAAGTATGACTTGCAAGTTGGTAATATGACCCAAACCGTTGAACTAGAAGAAGGCAATTATGAAAGCTTAACCAGACTTGATATTTTCACAGGTTTAAGATGGAAATTATAAACCTATAAAGCTTTAATAGATTGCAACCTATTGATGATGAAATGTTTATAAGGATAATATTAGGCTTATCCCTTAAAAATCAAAAAAAATAAGAAAAGCATTTGATTTAAATAAGACAAATTATATCTTTGCAGTCCCAAAACGTTAAAGCCTTTTGGAAATAAAATCCTAAATGCGGAAGTGGCGTAATTGGTAGCCGCACCAGACTTAGGATCTGGCGCTTCACGGCGTGGGGGTTCGAGTCCCTTCTTCCGCACAAACCAATCCCTTTCAAGAAATTGAGAGGGATTTTTGTATAGAGTCGTATCATTTAAAAAATACTCAGAAATGAACATTACACAGGAAAAAACCGGTGATCTTAATGCAGTGGTAACCGTAAAAATCAGTCCTGATGATTACCAGGAGAAAGTAAATAAAGCCATTAAAGAACAGGCTAAAAAAGCTAAAATTCCAGGATTTCGTCCAGGAATGGTTCCTCCTTCACATATCAAAAAAATGTATGGTAAAAGTATTTTAGTGGATGAAATCAATACCTTGCTTTCTGATACTGTAAATAACTATTTACAACAAAATAACATCGAAATTTTAGGGCAGCCGCTTCCAAAAGAAGATGATAGCCAGTTTAATTGGGATTTTAACGATGAGTTTGTATTCAACTACGAGCTTGGTCTAGCACCAGAAATAAATGTTGAGTTTACTTCAAAAGACAAGTTAACGCAATACGTAGTAAAAGCAGACAAAGAAACTTTAGATGCTCGTATCAAAAACATCAGAAGAAGTTATGGTAAAATGACTAATCCTGAAGTTGTAGAAGCGGGTGATGTTATTTTTGGCGAGTTTGTTCAGCTAGATCAACATAACGAAGTTTTAGAAGGTGGTATCAATGTAACTTCTTCTTTAAGATTAGAGATTGTAAGTGATGAAAAAGTTCAAAAGTCACTTATCGGCTTGAAAAAAGGCGATGTTGTTGAAGCTTTTGATTTAGTAAATGCAGTTAACGACAATACACAAATCGTTAAAATCTTAAAATTAGATGAGGAAAATCCAATCATCCCTCAAACTAAATTTAAGTTAACCGTTAAAAATATCAATAGATTAGAAGAAGCTGATTTAAATCAGGAGTTTTTTGATAAACTATTTGGTGAGGGTGCAGTAACTACAGAAGCAGAATTTGTAGCAAAAATTACAGAAGAAGTTGAGTCTATGATGGCTCAGGATGCAGACCGTAAGTTAGCAGCAGATTTATACCAATACGGTGCTTCTAAAGCAGATATGCAATTGCCTGATGATTTCTTGAAAAGATGGTTAAAAATGACCAATAAGGAATTAACAGACGAAGAATTAGAAAAAGGTTATGATGATTTTGCTAAAAACCTAAGATGGACTTTAGTAGAAAATAAAATCATTAAGGATAATAGCATCGAAATCAAGTATGAGGATGTTTTAGAAGCAGCTAAGCAACGTTTAGATGCGCAGTTTAGAATGTATAGCCCTCAAGCCTTAACAGAAGAGCAATTGAGCCAATATGCTGTACAGTTTTTACAAACTAAAGAAAATGCTAACCGTATTTTTGATGAGGTTAAAGCTCAAAAAGTATTTGATTTCTTGAAAACTGTTATCACGTTAGATAAAAAAGAAATTGATTATGTGAAATTTCAAGAGTTAGCTTAATTTAAGTTACCTCGGGCAAAAAGCAGCTTCAAAAGAGCTGCTTTTTTTTTTTCTAATTATGAGAAGTTAAATTTTTAATTAAGTTTGAAAATTATAAATAACTATTTATGAAAAATAACTTTACACTATTTTTATTATTAACTATAACCACGTTCATAGGTTGTAAAAAAGATAATAACACTTTAGATACCCGTTTAAAAGGAAGGTGGGACGCAAAAAGTTTTGTGCATGAGGAATTTATTAATGGAGTATTGCAGCAGCCCAAACCTAATGAAATTCACTATTCTAGCACTAAATATATCATATTTACTGATAATGAAGCAAGCTTTTATGATAAGAATGATATATTGATAGAGCAGTGGACCTATACCTTAAAAGATGACAAAATAACTTTTAAACAATATGATATTACTACAGTCTTTCCCATTAAATTTAATGGTGCTGATGAGTTTTTTACTGTTTTTCGTTATGATATATCGATTCAAAATAAGGAGTATGCAATAAATACTAGTACATATACAAGAAGTAAATAATATCTTTTATATCAGGGTTGGTATCTCATGCCTATAAAAATATAACTTTAAATGTTTAGATTAAAGATTATAATAAAGGGGGTATATTGATAAAAATTACAACCAATTGATGATGATTTAACTTAAATATGAATTTTATTAAATACTTTGGCAATTGAAAACAAAGCAGCAATAAGACCGTTAAAAAGAAGAAATACAAGATTTAAATTCCAGTTTAAAATCGATAAAATAGAAATAAAATATAATCATGAATATAGATAAAAACGAGTTCCGTAAATATGCCGTTAAGCACCACAGAATAGGTGGTATGCATGTAGATAAATACATCAATAATGTAGAAGGGATCATGATGCCAAAATCCATGACACCTTATATCATAGAAGAGCGCCAGTTAAATGTTGCTCAGATGGATGTTTTTTCGAGATTGATGATGGATCGTATCATTTTCTTGGGCGATGCCGTATATGATCAAAATGCCAATATCATTCAAGCACAGTTGTTGTTTTTACAATCTACAGATGCTAAACGTGATATTCAGATATACATCAACTCGCCAGGAGGTTCTGTATATGCAGGTTTAGGTATTTATGATACCATGCAATTTATATCTCCAGATGTGGCAACCATTTGTACAGGTATGGCAGCATCTATGGGTGCGGTATTGATGTGTGCGGGCGCAAAAGGTAAAAGAGCTGCTTTACCGCATGCCCGTATCATGATTCACCAGCCATCTGGTGGGGCACAAGGTGTGGCTTCAGATATGGAAATCAATTTAAGAGAAATGCTAAAGCTTAAAAAAGAGCTTTATGATATCATTTCTAAACATTCTGGTCAAACTTATGAGTGGGTAGAGAAAGCATCAGACCGTGATTATTGGATGAAAGCAGATGAAGCCAAAGAATTTGGAATGATTGATGAAGTGTTAAGCGTAAATTCAAATAAACAATAATGAGTAAAAATCAAAAAGATATCAAATGCTCTTTCTGTGGTGCTGGTAAGCAGGATTCTTTAATGCTTATTGCCGGATTGGATGCGCACATTTGTGATAAATGCGTGGCACAGGCTAATGATATTCTGGCAGAAGAATTTACCCTAAGAAAAGGTAAAAATGCACATGCCACCCTTACTTTATTAAAACCACAAGAAATAAAAAGCCATATAGACCAATATGTAATAGGGCAGGATAGTGCCAAAAAAGTATTGGCCGTTGCGGTTTATAACCATTATAAAAGGCTTAACCAAAAAATTGGTAAAGATGAAATAGAGATTGAAAAATCTAACATCATGATGGTAGGCGAAACAGGTACAGGTAAAACCTTGTTAGCTAAAACTATTGCCAAAATTTTAAATGTACCTTTTTGTATTTGTGATGCTACAGTTTTAACCGAAGCAGGTTATGTTGGCGAAGATGTGGAGAGCATCTTAACCCGCTTGCTACAAGCTGCCGATTATGATGTAGCTGCGGCAGAAAGAGGGATTGTGTATATTGATGAGGTTGATAAAGTAGCTCGTAAAAGTGATAATCCATCTATTACAAGAGATGTTTCTGGTGAAGGTGTGCAACAGGCCTTGCTAAAAATATTGGAAGGTACTATTGTAAATGTACCTCCTCAGGGCGGTCGTAAACATCCCGATCAAAAAATGATTCCGGTAAATACCAATAACATCCTATTTATTTGCGGAGGTGCTTTTGACGGTATCGAAAAGAAAATTGCCAACCGTTTAAGAACACAAACTGTAGGCTATAAAATTAAAACGGAAGATAGTGAGGTAGATCTAGAAAATCTGTATAAATACATCACACCGCAAGATTTAAAATCTTTCGGGATGATACCAGAGTTGATAGGAAGGGTGCCCGTATTAACTTATCTTAATCCTTTAGATAGAGAAACTTTATTAAACATCTTAACAGAACCTAAAAACTCATTGATTAAACAGTACAAAAAACTGTTTGAGTATGAGGATATCAGTTTAGAGTTTACCAAAGAGGTTTATGAGTTTATTGTAGATAAAGCTTTAGAGTTTAAGTTAGGAGCTCGTGGTTTAAGATCTATTTGCGAAGCCATCATGATTGATGCGATGTTTGAAATACCATCACAGAAGCAGAAGTCGAAAACTTTACTGATAGACATGGATTATGCCCGGGAGAAATTTGAAAAATCAGATCTCAAAAAATTAAAAGTTGCATAATTGAAGCGCCCCGGACAAATATCACGGGGCGTTTTTGTTATCAACCATGGTTATAATTAAAAAAGAAATTTATGAACGAAGAGAAAGACGTGAAAAAGAAAACAGTTAAGGTACCAGAACATGAAGTAAATAGTCCTGTAAAAGTTGGACTGAAATCTAAAGATGATATCGTGAAAAACTGGCTGCCACGTTATACTGGCAGAGCTTTAGATGAATTTGGTGATTACATCATCTTAACTAATTTTTCTAAATATGTGCAGCTATTTGCTGATTGGCATAACGGAGCGCCCATATATGGTTTAGATAAACCTATGCAAAGCGTAACTGCAGATGGTATTACCATTATCAATTTTGGGATGGGGAGTGCCTTAGCGGCTACCATGATGGATTTATTAACTGCCATAAAACCCAAAGCAGTAGTTTTTTTAGGTAAATGCGGTGGTTTAAAAAAGAAAAATCAAATAGGGGATTTGATTCTTCCTATTGCTGCCATTAGAGGAGAAGGAACTTCTAACGATTATCTGCCGGCAGAAGTACCAGCATTACCTGCTTTTGCTTTGCAGAAAGCTATTTCTACTACCATAAGAGACCACTCTAGAGACTATTGGACGGGAACCGTTTATACTACCAACAGAAGGGTTTGGGAGCATGACAGAGAGTTTAAAAAGTACTTGAAAGGTTTGAGGGCTATGGCTATTGACATGGAGACAGCTACCATATTTACCACCGGCTTTGCCAACAAAATACCAACCGGAGCTATCTTATTGGTATCAGACCAACCCATGATTCCGGAAGGTGTTAAAACTGCAGAAGCAGATGCCTCACAAACAGCCGTAAAACATGTAGAGTCTCATTTAAAAATAGGTATAGACTCTTTAAAACAATTAATCAACAACGGATTAACGGTTAAGCATTTGAAGTTTTAAGGATTGATTTCTATCAGAATGGTTAGAAATCCTGTTAAGTATCCGAGGGTATCGTCTGTTAAAGTAGTTTTATGATGTTTATTTAAATTGTGATAAAGATAATTTTACAAACCAATATGTTTGTATCTGATAAGGTTAAGGGATTTTTTAGGATATATGTTTTAAACTTATTTTAACAGAATGAAATAAATAGTTTTAATTTATCTAGCTATGGAAAAAGAAAACGAGCAATTGCTTGAAAAGATTAAGGGATGCATCAGCTATTATTACCCTAAAGGTTTGAATGAGATATTTGATTGGGAGGAAATGTATGAAACTGTAGAGTACAAATCCTTAATGCAAAAATTAGAAGAATCAGGCAGCGATTGGTCGCAATGGAATTTATTTAAAGAAAATTTGGATAGTATGGGAATTGGTTTTTTAGATTATTCTACACCTGCTAGTTATAATGGATGTTTTCATATACAAATTAAATTGTTCGAATCACTTCTTTTATTGATATGTGTAAGTCCAATATTTCCAGCTTATTTTTTTATGATACTTGAAACTAATTCTAAAGAAACCTTTTGGTGTAAATGTCCTTGGGAACATGAGCAACTTCATCAAGTACTCGAACTTTTTAAAAGCATATATCCAAAGCATATTTTAATCCCAGAGGAAATATTAAAAGTGAAAATTCCTAATTATTCGGTAGATCCTTTTGATCTGGGAAAAGCCAGAGTTATAAACTATTTATTTACCCATCTGACTCAATTCGATGATATGCTGATTTGAGATTTATTAGTTTAATAGAAAAGCTGTAAAGTTATAGAATCTCACTTAAAAATAGGTGTAGTATCTTTAAAACAATTAATCAATAACGGATTAACTGTAAAGCACCTGAAGTTTTAAGGATTAATGATTGATTTTGTATCAAGAAGGTTATAAATCCTGCTAAATATCAAAGGTTATAACCTTTTACGGTAACTTTATGATGGTTATTTAAATTGTGATAAAGATAGTTTTACAAATATACTAGTGTCTGATAAGGTTAAGGGATTTTTTAGGGTATATATTTTAAATTCATTTTAATAGAATGAAATAAATAGTTTTAATTACCTAGCTATGGAAAAAGAAAACGAGCAATTGCTTGAAAAGATAAAAAGCTGCATCAGCTATTATTACCCTAAAGGTTTGAATGAGGTATTTGATTGGGAGGTAATGTATGAAACCGTAGAGTACAAATCCTTAATGCAAAAATTAGAAGAATCCGGTAGCGATTGGTCGCAGTGGAATCTGTTTAAAGAGAATTTGGATAAAATGAAATTTTTTTTTGTAGATTATTCCATGCCTACGAGTTATAATGGATGTTTTTATATGCAAATTTGCTTGTTCGAATCACTTATTTTAACGATATGTGTAAGTCCAATATTTCCAGCTTATTTCTTTATGATACTTGAAACTAATTCCAGAGAAACCTTTTGGTGTAAATGTCCTTGGGAACATGAGCAACTTCATCAAGTACTCGAACTTTTTAAAAGTATATATCCAAAGCATGTTCTAATCCCAGAGGAAGTATTAAAAGTAAAAATCCCTGATTATTCAGTAGATCCTTTTGATCTGGGAAAAGCCAGAGTTATAAACTATTTGTTTACCTATTTGCCTCAATACGATGATTTGTTGATTTGAGATTTATTAGTTTAATAGAAAAGCTGTAAAGTTATAGAATCTCACCTAAAAATAGGTGTAGTATCTTTAAAACAATTAATCAACAACGGATTAACGGTTAAGCATTTGAAGTTTTAAGGATTAACTTATTTATATATCTTAGAAAAACCCGTAAAGCAAGTGTTTTACGGGTTTTTGCGTTTTTATATAAATTTATTTGCAATAATTTGCGTTTTTAATTTTATTTTTTCTTAATATTACGTAAGAAAACGCAAAATATGGTGATAAGATTTACTTTGCTATTCCTTTTTGTTATAAACTTAAACGCTGCTTTTGCTCAAAACAGTACAAAGAGAGGGCTTAGAGGCGCATGGCTAACCACTTTTTCTAATATAGATTGGCCTGTTAGAACACAATCTGTTGCTCAGCAAAAAAGTGCATTAATCAATATTTTAAATCATCATCAAGCAACCGGTATCAATGTGATATACCTGCAAGTAAGAAGTCAGTGTGACGCTTTATATGCAAGTACCATTGAGCCTTGGTCTGCCGATTTAACCGGAACGCAAGGGCTTGCGCCTTCTCCTTTTTGGGATCCTTTACAATTTGCTATAGAAGAGTGTAAAAAAAGAGGGATAGAGCTTCATGCTTGGTTGAATCCTTACCGGGCGATTAGTAATGTAGCCAGTATCAATACATTTGCAGCATCACATGTGGCCAGAAGGCATCCCGAATGGCTGTTACAAGCTGGTAATTTAAGAACGCTTGACCCCGGTTTACCTGAGGTTAGAACTTATATCAATACTGTTATCTCGGATATTGTTAACCGATATGATATAGATGGGATACACTTTGATGATTATTTTTACCCTAATGCTACTTTTAATGATGATGTTACTTTTCAGAATCATGCCAGAGGCTTCACCAATAGGGATGATTGGAGAAGGGATAATGTGAATCTTCTAATACAGGGAGTATATCAATTGATTAATGCAGCTAAGCCCTGGGTTAAGTTTGGGGTGTCGCCATCTGGAATCTATAGAAATAGTACCAACCCAGATATTGGAACACCAACTTCCGGCCTGCAACATTACTCACAGTTATATGCTGATTCTAAAAAATGGATTGCAGAAGGGTGGGTTGACTATTTAACCCCGCAGGTATATTGGTATATAGGGCAGCCCGGTGCTGATTATAGCCGTATAGTGCCATGGTGGAATAATAATGCTGCCGGCAGACATATCTATATTGGTATGGCTGGTTATAAAGTTAATGATGCTACCCAAGGAACAAATTGGACACAGCGAACAGAAATACCAAACCAAATTAGATTAAACAGAAGTTTTGCTAATGTTTATGGCGAAGTGTTCTACAATACCAACAGCCTGTTAAGTACCACAAGGCTTAATTTTAGAGATTCTTTAAGACTACGTTTCTACAATACAAAAGCACTATTGCCTTTAATGCCTTGGAAAGATAATGTTGCTCCGCAAGCGGTTGCTAACCTAGAAGGGGCTAAGTTTGGAGCAGATTCTTTGGTGTTAAACTGGTCTTTACCCAATCAGAATAGTTTAGGAGAGTTTGATAAGGTAAAGCAAATTGTGGTATATAGGTCTTTAAGTACTACCATCGATTTAACAAATGCAGCAAATATTTTAGCTATAGTACCTGCGGGTGTAGGTAGATTTGCCGATAAAACTATAGGTAGTGGAAATTATCATTATCAGGTAACAGCCTTAGATCGTTTTCATAATGAAAGTGTTGGGTCTAATATCGTTTCAACCCTAACCACCAGCTTGCCAGGCGAACAGGAAATTAATCATCAAGTCGTTAAGATTTATCCTAACCCGGTTACACAAAATCAAGTTCATTTGGTTTTTCCTGATGCTTACAAAGAAGATGAGATAACGGTATCCATTGCAGATTTAACAGGGAGAAAAGTCTTTGAGGAATTTTTATCTACAAGAAGGCAATCCAGTTTCTTGCTGAATGTAAATCTGCAATCAGGCTTATATATTTTATATATACAGGGGAAAGGTTTGATAGAACGTTCTAAAATAATCATTCAATAAATGTTAAAAGAAAATTAATCCAACTATATCACTTAAAAATTATTATTATGAGAAAAATTGTACTTTGTATGTTGCTTACTGCTACAAGTTTTATTGCTGCTGCGCAAAATTCAGTAAGGAATTGGGAGAAAACTGCGATTGTTGCAGGGACTAATCCTATACCTGTAAATGGATATTCATGGTTTCAGACTACAACAACAACTAATAATATAGCTAGTTGTGCTTACAATCCTGTAACTGATAGATTGTATGTTGCCAATAGAGGTATAGACATTTATATCATTAATCCAGCAACTGGAGAGCAAATAGGAACATTGAGTAAAGTAGGAATTACGCAAGGCACTTTTGGATTTCAAAAAGTTAGGGTTACTTCTACAGGGGAAATTTTCGCCGCATCTCTAAGAACTTCAACCGCTAATGGTAATACTTTTGTATATTATTGGGCAAATGAAACTGCTAATCCAGTTCAATTAGGAAACGCTTCAACTGGTATTACTTTGAACAGCGAGAGAACGGGAGATTCCTTTGCTGTTACCGGTTCCGGACAAAATGTTGTGATGTATTTTGGTGGTAATCCTAGCATCGTAGCCCCTGCTACTCATAGTGTACAAATAGTAAACAAAAATGGACCTGGAATCACAGATTTTGTTAAGGTGAATAATATTTCGTTAACTGCTAATAGCGCAAGATCTGGTATTGCGCCTGTAACTACAGGCATAACTTCCGATTTATGGATAAGTGGTGTTACTGTAGCGAAAAGACTAATTACATCAACTGGTGTTGAAACTAAAGTTGTAGTTTCTACAAGATTAGGACCTTCTGCTTCTGATCCATCAATTCCTGTAGGGACTTATACCCCAACCACTGCAGGTTCTATTAGTGATAAATTTAGTGCTTTAGAATATTTTGAAATTGGAGCTAAGAAATTTTTAGCAACAACAGGTGCAAATGATAATCCATTTACTGGTGAAGGACTTATACTTCATATATATGATGTAACAGATGTTAATGCAATTAAATTAATTGAAAGTACGCAACTCACCAATACATATTACGCTAATACTAATGCTACGGCTGATATTGCAATGAAGAGAGTAGTAAATGGTAATGGTTCTGTAGCCATGACCTTTTTTCAGTTAATTACTAATAATGGTTTAGCATCTTATACTTTGAATTTTGCAGCAGACGGTACCCTTCCAGTTTCTTTAACTTCATTTACTGCTGGATTATCTAATGGTGTTAGTAAATTAAGTTGGACAACTGCTTCTGAGTCTAATAATAGTGGGTTTGATGTTCAAAGATCTACAGACGGAGTGGAATTCGCCTCAATTGGTTTTGTTGCTTCTAAAGCTGTACAAGGTAATTCTTCATCCGTAATTAATTATAGCTATGAAGATAAAACAGTGCCAGCAGGTACCCAGTACTATCGTTTAAAACAAATTGACTTAAATGGCGATGTTGAATACTCAACTATTAAGGTAGTAAATAATGTTTTAAATGAATTAGCTGTTAAAATTTATCCTAATCCTGCTCAAAATACTTTGACCCTAAGTACACCGCTTTCTTTAAAAGGAGCTAGTTATACCGTTTATAATATGGTAGGTCAAGATTTTATTAAAGGAAAAGCTGATGAACTTACCAATATTGATGTATCCACTTTAGCGCCAGGTATCTATTTTATTAAAGTTATAAGCTTACAAAACGAAGTACAATCGCTGAAATTTGTAAAACAGTAGTAGCTGTACATAGAAATTATAAAAAAGCAGGCATACTTAGCCTGCTTTTTTATAGACTTAACAGTTTTTGCGGTTTTATACAGTGTGGAAAAATAAAATTGCATAAAAACGCATAATTAAAATTTTATGTTTATATTAGCTTAAAGCAATCTTAAAAATCAATAAATAATTAATTAACAGCCAATTATTCTTAATTCGTGAACTGTACTCAATCAAATTTAACATTATGAAAAAAAGACTAATCGCGAGTGTTTTTGGACTAGTCTTGTTCTCTTTGCAAGTTTTTGCACAACAAAAAGAGATAAGTGGAAAAGTAACAGATGCTGGAGACGGACAACCGCTTCCTGGCGTTGCTGTGTCTTTAAAGGGGTCATCAAAAGCCACGCAAACCAATGTAGATGGAAATTATAAAATTTCTGTGCCGGAAAATGCAGTTTTAGTATTTTCTTTTGTGGGTATGCAAACTACAGAAAAACCAGTAGGCGCTTCAACTATTATAAATGTAGCTTTAAGTGCGGATGCTAAAGCTTTGGGTGAAGTTGTGGTAACAGCCTTAGGTATAGAAAGAGATAAACGTACACTTACCTATGCCGTTCAAACCGTAAAAGGTGATGATTTAAGAGATGCTAATCAATCTAATATCATCAACAGTTTGCAAGGACAAATAGCTGGTGCGCAAATTACCTCGTCAGGTGGTTCTCCAGGTTTACCATCAGAAATTATTTTAAGAGGGGTTTCTTCGTTAACGGGAGATAATCAGCCGCTTATGATTGTAGATGGTATTAGGGTGAGTAATGCATCTACAAATGGTACTATTAATAGATTGGCCGATTTTAATCCAGAGGATATAGAAGATATTTCTATATTAAAAGGAGCTGCAGCAGCAGCTTTATATGGAATCGATGCAGCCTCTGGAGCTATCATCATCACAACTAAAAAAGGTAAAACTGGTGCTGTACAAATTAGCGGTGGATACAAAAGCTTTGTAGAAACTGTAGGAAAAACCCCAGGTCAGCAAAAATTATTTACCACAGGTATTGGAGGTGTTTTTGATGAAAGATCAACTTCTTCTTGGGGTCGTAAATTTAGATACGATGAGCCTATTTACGATAACATCAATCGTTTTTTTGAAACCGGTTTAGTAAATGATGTTAACTTAAATGTAAATGGAGGTACCGAAAAATACAATTATTACATGAGTGGTAATTATAGAGATGGTTCTTCGATCATTCCAAACACTGGTTCAGAAAGAATTACTTTTCTTTTAAAAGGTACTGCAAAGCTTTCTAAAAACTTAAGTTTAGGGGGGTCTGCCAATTATATTTCTAACAACATCAAAGAAGGTATAGTAGGAGGCACATCAGGTGGTTATGCAAATAGTATTTATAATTATCCATTACGTTATGATATTTTAAGGTATGAGCAGCCCAATGGTTCTCCTTTTTATGAGTATTCGGATATCACAGGTTCGGATGAAACCTTAATCCTTTCACCTATGTGGAATGTGATGAAAAATCCACGAAATACGAACACCCAACGTATAGTTGTTAACGGAAACTTAGATTATAAAGTTAATAACTGGATAAATCTTTCCTACAGGATAGGTCAGGATTTTTACAATCAAACCTATTCTAACATCACAGTAGAAGGTACACCAGGTTTATTAACAGGTCGCCTTTTTGAAAACAAAGGTAATTACAAGTTTATAACCAATATCTTAAACAGTACTTTCGATAAAAACATCACTAAAGATTTAAGAGCGACCTTAATTCTTGGAGGTTCATCAGAATATTTTGAATCAAGAACAAATGCTATCTCAGGGGAGAATTTTATTGTACCGGGTATTTATAGTGTCAATAATATCGACAGAAATAATTTAACTGTTACAGAAGCTTTTCCACGTAGAAGGCGCTATGCAACTTACGGCGATTTTAAGTTAGATTATAAAAGTATGTTAACTATCGGGATTACCGGTAGAAACGACTGGACATCTACTTTGCCAGAACAAAACAGGTCTTTTTATTCACCATCTTACTCTGCTAGTTTTACATTTTCAGAGTTATTTGAAAACAAAGGTACTTGGTATGGTAAATTAAGAGCCAGCTATGCAAAAGTAGGTAAAGATGCTCCTATTTATAGAACAAATACAAACTTAAGGCAGTTTTTGGGTGTAGGTGGTGGTTATCAAAATGACCCTACCGGTGGAAATGCAGACTTATTACCAGAAACTACGATTGAGAATGAATATGGAGCTGAATTTAGAATACTTAAGAACAGGCTAGGGATTGATGTTGCATACTATGATAAAGAAAGTAGCAATCAAATTGTTACTGCCAGAGTACCACTAACAACAGGTTTTGTTATTAAAGCTTTTAATGCTGGTAGATTAAGAAACAGAGGGGTTGAAGTTTCATTAAACGGAAGTCCAATAAAAGGTAAGAACTTTAATTGGGACGTTACCTTAAATGGTTGGAGAAACAGGTCTAAAATGCTAGAATTCCCAGGTCAAATTACGGTATTCCCTTATACATTTGGCCAACCTTATACAGCTGCTATCGCAGGGTCTATGATTGATATGCCTGTATTAGGTATTATTGGTACCGATTATCTTAAAAATGAAGACGGATTTACCATTATAGATAATACGGGTTATCCTGTTATTAACTCACAAAGTTCACAATTATATATTGGTAACAGAGAGCCAAAATTAAATCTAGGCTTATTAAATAAGTTCAGTTATAAAACATTTACCCTATCATTTTTATGGGACTTCCGTTTTGGGGGTGATGTATATAACGCCACACGTTTAGGGATGGTTTCTAGAGGGTTGGCAGAAGATATAGGCGAGTACAGAGATAAAATGTATGTTTTTAACGGAGTTGTACAGCAGGCAGATGGTTCTTTTATCAAGAATACCAGAGAAGTAGCATTAGATTTTGCGTTTTTCACGAATAGATATACACCTGTTGGAACTAATTTTATAGAGACTGTAAACTGGGCCAGAGTTAGATACATTACTTTGGGTTATAGTGTACCTAAAAAAATGGCAGAAAGACTTAAAGTAGGAAGATTAAGCTTTGAAGCATCAGCTCAAAATCCAATTTTAATTACCAATTATAGCGGAGGTGATCCGGAAGTAAATAGTGCAGGACCTAATGCCGGAGGCGGAGGGGGAAGTACCATGGGTGTTGACTTTGGAAATATTCCCTTATCAAGAACATTTTCATTAGGAGTAACTGTAGGATTTTAATCAAAGAATGATGAAAAATATTTTTAAAACATTTTCGATATTACTGGCGGTATTTCTATTAACATCGTGTTCTAAACTCGATATTAATGTAAATCCAGTAAACCCGGTAACCTCACCATCTAATTTAAGGTTACCAGCCATTTTAGGAAATATGGCCTATCATAATTATTCACATGCTCGTTTTGCTAGTTATCACTCTTTTTACCTTACTACAAGGTTATCAAATACAAGAATCGAGTCTCAATTAGATTACAACGCTATTACACGTTTAGGTGCATGGAGATGGCATTATTTTGATGTTGGAAGTAATTGTAGAGGCTTAATTGAAACTGCACAAAGAGAGGGTTCATTTAATTATTTAGGTGTAGCTAAAATTATGTTAGCTTACTCTTACCTTACTGCAACAGATTCTTTTGGAGATATGCCTTATTCTCAGGCTTATAGTGCGAGTTTTAATCCTGTTTACGATCCTCAACAACAAGTATATGCAGGTATTGAAAGCTTATTGAATGAAGGTTTGGCTGATCTTGAAAAGGCAAGCCCTTCCGATAGGCCCATGAATGCTACTTCCGATTTAATTTTTAGTGGCGACTTAAGAAAATGGGCTGCCTTTGCAAAAGCGGTAAAAGCCAGGATGTATTTACATACTGCAAATTTTGATAATGGATACGATCGTTTAATTACCACGGTAGACGATGCATTGACTAATTTTGATGATGCGATATACAAATATCCAGCTGGTGCTACCAGAGAATGGGAAATGAATTTATGGGGCCCGCAAGTTGCAAGTCCTGAATTTAACTTTGCTGATATTAGAAATGTATTGGTGGAATCTATGCACACCGATTTCTTAATGAATTATTTAACACTAAATGAAGCCGGCTTAACTTACGATCCTAGATTGTTTAAACTTACAACGCCAGGAGCCAATAACAGGTATTTAGCTGCTAGAGCTTCAGAAGGTTTGTCTACATTGGGTTTACCTACAGGAACTACTATGGCAGATTTTGCGAACTTGTACAATGGTTTTTGGACAAGAAATGATTCTCCTGCGCCATTTATCCTAAAGGAAGAGCTTTATTTTATAAAAGCGGAAGCTTTGTTTTATAAAGGAAATCTTGAGGCTGCACACGCTGCTTATGAGTTAGGTATAGAAACTAATTTAAGAAGATTAGGAGTTTCTGATGCTGATATTGCGGCATACATGACTACCTCTAAAGTAGTTGCAGATCCTGCAGTATTAAAAATTAGTGATATCATGATGCAAAAATATGTTGCCATGTATCTTCAAGGAGAAACTTGGGTAGATATGCGTAGGTATGGATACAGTACAACAGCTTATCCGGGAATCTATTATCCAAGAAATGCGCTTGCAGAATGGCAAGGAAGATGGATTCAAAGACTTCCTTACGATAGGCAAACTGAATATATTTATAATCCACAGGAGATTGCAAGATTTGGTGCAGACGCCAGAGATTGGGTATTTAATCCGGTATGGTGGGCAGAACAGTCACAATTAAAAAACTAACGACATGAAATGCATTAACATATTTTTAATTGCAGGATTGGCCCTAGGACTGCTATCCTGTAAAAAAGAAAGTCCGATAACAGATTTAGGTAATACACTTGATAATAATGCCCACAGAGCAACTTTAAGAGTTACTTTAAATAACAGAGCACCTGCAATAGGAGATTCTATTATTCTTACAGCCTCTACATGGCATATTAATGATATTATTGATAAAGTAGAATTTTCTGAAACTATAGTAGAAAAGTATGCAGTAAACCTTGTTTTGAATAATACTACTTTAAATTCTTTTGTAGATGATGTGCCCGTATATCTTGTAGTAGATTCTGTTGCAACAGATAATATCTACTATACCATCATAAACGAGAATAATGAGCTGAATAAATTTTACGAAACACTTAGCGATGCTTACGTTATCAGAAATGTTTATAAAAAGTTTATGCCGCAGGATATTAAGGATGCAGAATTAATCAATGCGCTTTCTGATGAAGGGTTTGCCTCTTTGAAAGATCATTTGAGTAGAAATATCAATGTTTTAGATTATAGAGCTTTATTTCCAACGGCACCTGCTAGTGATATTAGTGGTGGTTCCTTAACAGCAGCCGGAAGAGCTAATTTAAACGCCAACTTAACCAGGCAGCTTTTGATTAATAATGCTTTACGGACGGCCACTAAAAAAGGAGAGCTGATTACAAATCTGAAGGTAAAGGTAACCTCACAAAATAAAGCCTTTAATGAAGTGTTAACAGTCTTTCAGGCTAAATATTAGACATATTAAAGATGAAAAAATATTTATTGTATTTAATGGCGGTTTTTTTGTTTGCAGGAGCTTGCAAGCAAGATGAAATCAGCAGAATTGAGCCTACGGGAGAATTTGATGTTTATTTTGATTTTCCTCAGGGTAATATCACTGCTCCAACCAAACTTATTTTAACAAACCGTTCGAGGTTTTCAGAAAGGTTTTTATGGAACTTTCCACAAGGTAAGATTTTAACTAATGAAGGATTACAAGATGTATCTTCTAGTACCAAAATTGTACCTGATACCATAGTTTACGAACTGCCAGGTACTTATAAAGTAACCTTAACAGCTTGGCAAGATGGTAGGGTAGATTCTTTGGTTAGAGAGCTTGTTGTAAGAAAGAGAACCCCTGTTATTACAGCACCAGCCAATATAGAGGTGTTTAATGATTACGAATTTCAGGCTTCTGCCTTTAAATTTCCAGATAGAGATATTACATTCTCATGGGATTTTGATGAGCCAGGTTTAGTTTCAAATGAGCAAAATCCAACTGTTGCCTTTGAAAGAGAGGGTCTTCATACCATAACTTTAACAGTTAATGATGGTGAAGAAATATTAACGGTAACCAGAATTATTGAAGTAAAAGGTGAGCTGGCAAGAAGCTTGTATTTTACAGATGCCATTACCCAGAGGATTTATAGACTAAGTTTTGCGCAAAACGCAGTTGTTCAACAAACTAATATTGCTACAACTTTACACCCATTATCTATGAGTGTTTTTAATAACAGAATTTATGTTGTAGAGACAGGTAAAGGATTAAGGTTTAGTTCAGGTGTAAATGCAGCCCCTGATGGGAATATTACTTCTTATGATATCAATGGTTCTAATCCGGTAATTTTAACCAGGTCTTCTAACTTTGTAGCACCTCCTGCACCACAAGTTGTTGATTATAGAAATGATCCATGGATGCATACTTTTGATAATAGCGGAAATATTTGGTTTACAGAACGAAACGGTGGGGTAAGAACAGTACCTCTTAACGCTGTGGATGCACAGTATCCATTATCAAGATTTGCTCTAACTGCGGCAAATGCTGGGGTATCTACTGCTACTTATTTTGATGGTGATATAAAATTTGTAAATAATGAGCTTTGGCTTTCTAAAACCGGTACAACAGGAAAAGGAATCTGGAGATTTAGTACAGCTGGAAACTTCATTGCACCATTAGGTGGAAACATCATGAATTATGCCATCAGATCATTTGTAGTAGACCAAGTGCATGGTAAAATTTATTTTGCTGTTAATGTTGGGGCTTATGGTTTGTACAGAGCAGATCTTGATGGTAACAATGTAGTAGCTATTGATAATGGCCCAAGTATGCAAGTAGCAGCAAATGCTTTTTCACAAGAAGGTTCTGCAAATGAATGGGTTTACATAACTGGTTTAGCATTAAATTTAGATGCCAGTTTACCAACAGGAGGGTATTTATATTATGGATACCGTAGCGATTTGGATATATCAGGTGATCCTAACGCCCCTACAATTAGAAATAATCCTGCAGTAAACTCAGGTGTGAAAATATATCCTTTGGATGGTAGTACTGCCCCAGCCTTTATACCAGCTACCAGAGGTTATGCACCTTATGGTATTGCTATAGACAATGTTAGAAGATAAATGAATATTAAGACTGTCCTTTTTTTAAGGGCAGTCTTCTAAAAATTTAGAATGATGAAAAAAGTATTTTATATCTATTTTTTAGTCCTGATAACCATTCAGGCTTGTCAGAAAGAGGTGGCTATAGTTCCTGACGGTTATAATACTGGAGCCGTGAGAGAGAAACCTACAACCCCTTATGTGTCAGATAGAAATTTTAAGGTTGTGGCTTATTATGCCGAAGGCAGAGAACCAGATTCTATAGAATTAGCTAAGTTTAAAATGATCACCCATTTACATTTTGCCTTTGCTTATCCAAATGCAAATGGTACACTTAAAGCTATTGCTCGTCCGGCTAATTTTGAGAAAATGAAAAAATTAGCTAAAGAAAATGGGGTAAAGTTTGGTGTTTCTATAGCTGGAGTATCAGCCGCAGAAAAGCAGATTTATGAAAATATTGTAAAAGACCCTGCATTAAGGTCGGTCTTTATAAAGAATATCGTAGATTTTGCGGTTGTTAATGACCTTGATGGTATAGATATCGACTGGGAATACCCTACAGCAGATAAAGGGCAACACATTACTTATGAAAGTTTCATGAGAGAGCTTTCTACAGAACTACACGCTTGGCATAAATATTTAAGTGCAGCGGTTACTGCAGGTGTTTTTCCTGGTGGAATTAGAGATGGTATTACCCTTGGTGCTGTAGAGGCGATGGATTTTATTAATCTTATGGCTTATGATGGCGCTGGTTATAGGGGAAATCCTAACCATGCTTCATTGGTACTTACTGAGGATGTTATCAATTACTGGTTAAACCAAAAAGGTATCCCTAAAGAAAAAGCTGTAGTAGGTATACCTGCTTACGGTAAAAATGCAGCTAATGCTGCTTTAACTTTCAGAGATTTGATACGTCTTGGTGCTGATCCTGACGCTAATTCTTTTACTAATTCTGATAATGTAACCTATTATTATAATGGTATCCCTACTGTGAAACAAAAAGCACAAATGGCAAAAAATAACGCTAATGGTATTATGTTTTGGGAATTTTACCAGGATATAAATGGTGATAGATCTTTATTGAAAGCTGCAAATGATGCTATAGGCAGAACTTACTAAGCTTACCAAAATCTTTATTATTAAAGAGGCTGTCTCCAAAAACCGTATTTGTCTTGATTGGAGCAGATTCTAGATGTTCTCTAATACGCTCAGAAAAGGCTTCGACTCCCTGCCTAAAGCAGGTGCTCGGCCTGATACAACGTGTACCAATTTGAGACAGCCTCTAAAAAAAACTTTTTATGAACAAAAGGTATAACCTGCTATTGCCTATACTTTTCTTTTTATTAGGTGGTAAATTAGTTGCACAGCAAACACCTAAAACAGAGTTTAGAGCTGTTTGGGTTGCAACAGTTAAAAATATCGATTGGCCTTCAAAACCAGGACTTCACTCTTCTTCACAGCAAGAAGAATTGATTAAATTGTTTGATGAGCATGAAAAAAATGGTATGAATGCTATTTTTTTACAAGTAAGACCATCAGCAGATGCACTTTATGCCAAAAGTAACGAGCCATGGACAATGTTTTTGTCTGGTAAACAAGGTTTAGCACCGCAACCATTTTATGATCCATTGGCTTTTGCTGTAGCAGAAGCACACAAGAGGGGGATGGAATTGCATGCTTGGTTTAATCCTTACAGAGCAACAAATGATTTAGATACGGCTAACATATCTTCTAATCATTTACTTTATAAAAAACCTGATTGGTTTTTTACCTATGGTACAAAGAAATATTTTAACCCAGGTTTACCCGAAGTAAGAGACTATATCACTCAAATTATCACCAATGTGGTAAGAAATTATGATATAGATGGTGTTCATTTTGATGATTATTTCTATCCATATCCAGATAAGCAAGCCATGCCTGATAGCTTAACTTTTAAAACATACCCTAGAGGGATAATGACAATAGAAGATTGGAGACGAGATAATGTTGACTTATTGATTAAACAAGTATCTGATAGTTTAAGAGCTATTCAGCCCTATCTAAAGTTTGGTATTTCTCCGTCTGGGATATACAGAAATATTAAAGAGGATCCACAAGGTTCTGAAACTACAGGTTTTCAACATTATAGCCAACTCTATGCTGATAGTAAAAAATGGCTACAACAAGGTTGGATAGATTATATCAATCCTCAAATATATTTTCCGTTTAACTATGCACCGGCTGCTTATGAAAAGTTAGTGGATTGGTGGGCTAAAAATGCTTTTGGTAAACATGTTTACATAGGACATGGGGTTTACCGTTTAGTAGAAGATAAAAATGGTTGGAATGATAAGCAACAAATGCCTAATCAAATCAGGTATTTAAGAAATAATCCTCATATACAAGGGAGCGTTTTTTTTAGTTCTAAATCTGTAACCCATAACCTTGGAGGTTTTCAGGATTCTTTAAGGCAAAATTTTTATAAATATAAGGCTATACCACCTGTAATGACATGGTTAAGTGATACTGCGCCTTCGGCACCAGAGCATCTTATAGCAAAAAAGGAAAAAGGTAAAATTATATTGAGTTGGAAGTCTGCAAAACAAATAGGTGTTTCATCATCAGTAAGAAAATATGTATTGTATCAGTTTGATAAGAAAGAAGAAATTGATCTGGATAATCCTGCAAAAATTATTAAAGTTATTTGGGCTCCGGCTAATCAAATAGAACTTCATATTAATAAGCATAAGAAACATCAATACATCTTAACAGCCTTAAATTTTAATAACAGAGAAAGTGATCCATCAAATATGGTGAAAAGATAATGCGTTTTTATGCGTTTTTATTTTTGTTTAAATGCGTTTTTTTGCATTTTTGTATTCAATAGGGAGAGTTATCATGCGTTTTAAACTTGTTGTGCTTATTTGTTTGTTTTTAAAGTTTGATGGATTTGCTCAACCCTTCAAATTTGCTCATGTTACAGATACCCATATTGGTAATGTAACAGGTGCTGATGATTTACGTAGAACCGTTCGGGATATCAACCGTAACTCTGAACTTAAATTTGTTATCGTATCAGGCGATGTAACTGAATTTGGCTCTGATGAAGAGCTAAAATTGGCTAAACAGATTTTGGATAGCTTAAACAAACCTTATTATGTAACTCCGGGTAACCATGATACCAATTGGTCTGAGAGTGGCGGAAATTCATTTTTAACTACTTTTAAATCTGGTACTTTTACCTTTACTTATAACGGATACAGGTTTGTGGGTACGGGTTCTGGTCCGTATATGAGGATGGGGCCTGGCCAAATTCCTAGAGAAGATATCGTGTGGCTAGACTCTGTTTTAAATACCGTTAAAGATAGAACTCCAATTATTTATGTGAATCATTATCCACAAGATTCTTCTTTAAACAATTGGTACAGCGCTATCGATATTCTCAAGAAAAAGAATACCCAATTGATGCTCTGTGGACATGGTCATCAAAACAAAAAATATGAATTTGAGGGTATTCCAAACGTGATGGGACGCTCTAATTTGAGAGCTAAAGATACTGTTGGGGGGTATAACATCATCACTATCGCCAATAACGAAGCTACTTTTACCACTCAAAAACCTTTAACTGATATAAAGGAAACTTGGTTAAGTGTAACGCTTAAAGATCATGCTTTTCATCTTCAGCCAAGTAACTATCCACGACCAAACTTTGCTGTTAATAAGCAGTATCCTCAGGTAAAAGTGAAATGGGAATTTCAAGATGATAGCGATTTGGGTGTTGGAATAGCTCAATTTAAGCATTTATTCATCAGTGCTAATACCAAAGGTGAGGTTTATGCTTTAACCAAGACTAAAGGAAAGCAGCAATGGAAATTTCAAACACAGGGTAAAATATATAGTACTCCTTATGTTTATCAAAATAGCGTTTTAATTGGTTCTACAGATGGGTATTTATATTGTTTAAACGCTAAAACTGGGAATTTAGAGTGGAAGTATAAAACAGCTAGAGCTATTTTAGGTAGTCCTTTAGTTGTGGATGGGATGGTTTATTTTGGCTCTTCAGATGGGCATTTTAGAGCTCTATCTATAGCAGATGGAGGTTTAATCTGGGATTATAAAGAAGTTAAGGGTTTTGTAGTAACCAAGCCACTTTTGTACCAAGGCAAACTCTATTTTGGTAGCTGGGGCAATTATTTTTATGCTTTAGATGCCAAAACAGGTAAAGAGGCTTGGAAATGGACCAATGGCTCTGCCAACAGGATGTACTCGCCGGCTGCATGTTGGCCTGTTGCTGCAAACGGTAAAGTTTTTATAGTTGCACCAGATAGGTATATGACCGCTTTTGATGCCGAAAGTGGAAAAGTTATCTGGCGGGAGACTTTAGCCAATAACAGGGTAAGAGAATCTATAGGTTTATCTGATGATGAACAATTGGTGTACGCTAAAACCATGGATGGTAAAATTATAGGCGTTTCAACAGCTGCCGAAAATTTTAAGGTTAGCTGGGAATCTCCACTACAATTGCCCTATGAGCTTAATCCGGCAGCTATTACAACCTATAAAAATCAGGTTTTTATACCTACCCATTCTGGTTTAGCTGTGGCGCTTAACCAAAAGGATGGAGCGGTAATTTGGAAACATAAAACCTCAAATTGTTTAATAAATACCATAAAACCCATCAGTAATAATGCGGTAATGGTAAGTACAATGGATGGCAAAATCAGCTATCTAAAATATAAGCAACATGATTAAAAAACTCATTATATTTTCTCTGGTATTATTATCAGGCGGAGTGCAGGCGCAAGAATTTTTACAAGTTTCTAAAGCTTCGCAACGATGGGCAGATAGCGTTTATAAAAAGCTAAACAGGAGAGAGAAAATTGCTCAACTCATGGTATTGAGGTTATCAGAAAAAAGTGGTGATTCTGCCATTTTTTATACCAAAGAAGTATCAAGATATATCCAAAAGTATAATATAGGGTCTATTTGCCTTTTTCAAGGGAAAGCTATCCAACAAGCCCTAACGGTTAATCAGCTACAACAGCAAGCCCGTACACCTTTAATGGTTTGTATAGATGGCGAAACTGGTGTTGGGATGCGTTTTGATGACATCTTGCGTTTTCCCAATCAATTAACTTTAGGTGCTGTAGCCAATGCAGATTTAGCTTATCAAATGGGGCAAGCTATAGGTATACAATGTAAAAGGGCAGGTATACAGGTTAATTATGCACCTGTTGTGGATATTAATAATAACCCTGCTAATCCGGTAATTAATGTAAGGTCTTTTGGGGAGAGCAAATACAAAGTAGCTAGATTTGGCATAGCGCTTACGCAAGGCATGCAGCAAGCAGGTGTGATGGCTTGCGCTAAACATTTTCCAGGGCATGGTGATGTAAGTGTTGATTCTCATTATGATTTGCCGGTAATCCCTAAATCTAAATCACAATTAGATTCTTTAGAGATTTATCCCTTTAAAGAAATGATTAAAGCTGGCGTTGGCAGTATGATGATGGGACATTTATACATCCCCGCTATTGATGCTACGGTTAACCAAGCTTCCTCCTTATCCAAAAAAAATGTGACTGATTTGGTAAGAAACGACTTAGGTTTTAAAGGGATTAATTTTACCGATGCGCTGGAAATGAAAGGTGTTGCTAAGTTTTATCCGCAAGGTGAGGCTGCTGCACAGTCTTTAATTGCTGGTAATGATATGTTATGTTTGCCTGGCGATATTAAAGGTAGCATTAAAAGGATTAGAAAAGCTATCCGTAAAAAAGAATTAAGCTGGGATGATATACAAGCGAAAGTAAACCGTGTTTTAATTGCTAAATACAATTTAGGTCTTTATCAAGTACCAGTTATTGATACTTTAAATTTAGTTAACGAGCTTAACGAGTTGGTTATTCCTTTAAAAAAGGAAATCTATAAGCAAGCTATTACAGTGCTTAAACAAACAGATTCTGCTATTACTCCGCTTAACTATAAACAAAAAATAGCATTTGTAGGTGTGGGTTTAAAAGCTGAAAATCATTTTTCAGAGCAGTTAAAAAACATCTATAAAGCAGATAGCTACTGTTTAGCGTATAACTCATCTGAAGAAGAGGCTAATGCTTTATTGCAACAGGTACAAAATAAATATGATGTTATTATTGTGGGTGTACATCAATATGCGAAATACCCGGCTAACAATTTTGGTATTAGTCAAACGGTTATCCATTTTGTTAAGCAGGTTAATCAACAAAATAAAGCTATTAATATTGCTTTTGGTACACCTTATGCCATGAGTAATTTTACAGATTTAAACAATCTGATAGCTGCTTATGAGGATGATAATTTGATGCATGAAGCCGTTTTAAGTTTTTTAAAAGGTGAGATAAAAGCCAATGGTACTTTGCCAGTAAGCATTGGTGGTGATTATCATTTTGGGTTTGGCATTGCAAATAAATAAAAGAGAGAATTAAAAAAAATAAACATGGAAATTGTAACAGAAAAAGAATCTAACTACCACGACTTAGATAAAATGAGCGTTGGAGAAATTTTATATAACATCAATAAAGAAGATCAAACAGTTGCCGATGCTGTTGCTAAAGCTATTCCTCAACTAGAGAAATTAGCAACCATTACGGCAGAGAAAATGAAAAAAGGTGGTCGCTTATTTTATATAGGTGCTGGTACTAGTGGCAGGTTAGGCGTTTTAGACGCATCGGAATGCCCGCCTACTTTTGGTGTTCCGTTTGACTGGATTGTTGGTATTATTGCAGGTGGAGATACTGCCATACGCAGAGCCGTAGAGTTTGCAGAAGACGATACCGAGCAAGCCTGGAAAGACTTGCAAGAATTTGATATTACCGAAGACGATGTGGTAGTAGGTATTGCAGCATCAGGCACTACACCTTATGTGATAGGAGGATTGAATACCGCCAATGCACATGGTATTGTTACAGGTTGTGTGGTTTGTAATGTAGGTAGTCCGGTGGCTGCAGAAGCACAATACCCAGTAGAAGTAGTTGTTGGTCCTGAGTTTGTTTCTGGCTCTACCCGTATGAAATCTGGAACGGCTCAAAAACTTATTCTCAACATGTTAAGTACCAGCGTCATGATTCAGTTAGGTCGTGTAAAAGGTAATAAAATGGTTGATATGCAACTGACTAATCATAAGTTGTTTAGCAGGGGTATTAACATGATTATGCAAGAAACAGGGAAAGACCATGATGTTGCAACGCAATTATTAGAGAAATATGGTAGCGTAAGAAAAGCCATAGAAAGTGTTCTTATCAGCCACTAAAAAATAAAATCATACATGGAGCCCATTACGCTATTATCTTTTTTAATCATCTACTTCTTGATACTTATAGGGGTGTCATATTTTACCTCTAAAGGTTCATCAGATAACGCTAGTTTTTTTATTGCCAACAGAAACTCTAAGTGGTATTTTGTTGCCTTCGGGATGATAGGTACCGCACTTTCTGGTGTTACTTTCATCTCTGTTCCTGGTGCTGTAGATAAGAGTGCTTTTGGTTATTTTCAATTTGTTTTGGGAAATGCTGTGGGCTTTGTTTTGATAGCTACTGTATTACTGCCTTTGTACTATAGGTTAAATATCATTTCTATTTATTCTTATTTAGAGCGCAGGCTGGGCTTCTGGAGCTATAAATCTGGAGCCATGATTTTCTTGATTTCCCGTACCATAGGCTCTGCTTTTAGACTGTATTTGGTAGCTATAGTGTTACAGAAATTTATTTTTGATGCCTGGAATGTGCCTTTCTGGATAACCATCATCATTTGCTTGTTATTGATATGGTCTTACACTTTTAAAGGAGGTTTAAAAACCATTATCATTACAGATACCTTACAAACAGTATTCTTACTTTCGTCTGTTGTATTGTCTATTTATTTTATCGCTAAAAGTTTAAATCTTGATATTGCAGCCACCATAGAAACGGTTAAAACCAGTAGCTATTCGCAAATTTTCTTTTGGGATGATTTTGTGGGTAATAAAAATCATTTTATTAAACAATTTTTAGGTGGTTTATTTATTACCATTGCCATGACAGGCTTAGATCAGGATTTGATGCAGAAAAATCTGAGCTGTAAAAATATAGGCGAAGCACAAAAGAATATGCTCACCTTTACAGGGATATTTGTTTGTATCAATATTTTCTTTTTAAGTGTGGGAGCTTTACTTTATACTTTCGCTGCAGCCAAAGGTATTGATGTAAAAGCTTTAGGTACACCAGACCATCTTTTTCCAGAAATAGCCTTAAATTATCTAGGAGTAGTGCCAGCCATTGTTTTCATGTTGGGTTTAACTGCCGCTACATTTGCTACAACAGATTCTGCCTTAACAGCGCTAACAACATCTTTTTGTGTAGATTTTTTAGGTTTCGATAAAAAGCAAGATCAAAATTCATCAAAACTGGTTAATATCAGGCATTATGTTCATATTGTTTTTTCTGTATTGATTTTTCTTGTGGTATTGATATTTAAACTTATCAATGATGATTCTGTTGTTAATGCTATTTTTAAAGCTGCAGGCTACACTTATGGACCTTTGTTAGGGTTATTTGCTTTTGGGATGTTAACTTACAGAAATGTAAAAGATAGTTTAGTTCCTATTATTTGTATTTTATCGCCAATTTTGTCTTTTGTTATTGACGCTAATTCTTTAAGCTGGTTTAATTATTCGGTAGGTTTCGAATTGATCATCATCAATGCAGCGATTACCTTTTTATGCTTGTTAGCCATTAGTAATCAAAGAGAAAAAGTATTGAAATTTTAGATTAAAGCTATTCTTATGCAACATATAGGCGAGTTACTCCTGTCAGTTTTTCCAAAAGAAAGAATTAAAACCCGACTGATAGATTTAGTAGCTTATGCTTCAGATGCAGGTTTTTACCATTTACAACCTAAAGCCGTTGTACAACCTGTTTCTGTTGACGAGGTTATTGCACTGTTTCATTTCTCTTTACAACATCAAATTCCTTTGACCTTTAGAACTGGCGGAACCAGTTTGTCCGGACAATCCATCACAGATGGTATTTTGGTAGATTTAAGTCAGTATTGGGATAAGATACAGGTAGAGAACGAGGGTAAACACGTAAGGGTACAACCTGGGGTTATTGGTGCTAAGGTAAATCATACTTTAAAGAAATACGGTAAAAAAATGGGTCCTGATCCATCTAGCATCAATTCTGCTATGATGGGAGGGATACTTTCTAACAACTCTAGCGGGATGTGTTGTGGTGTTAAATATAACTCTTACCACACTACTAAATACATACGTTTCGTTTTACCAAATGGGCTCGTTTTCTCAACCGAGCACCCACAAGATTACGAAAGGTTTAAAACAGCATGCCCTGCTATTTATCAGCAAATCCTTAATTTAAAAGCTCAAATCAGTACTGATGAAACTATCCGTAATTTCATCAGAGCTAAATATCTAACCAAAAATACTGTAGGTTACTCGGTAAACGCATTTATAGATTATGATGAGCCTTTAGATATTTTAGCTCATTTATTAATTGGTGCCGAGGGAACTTTAGGTTTTATAGCCGAAGCAGTTTTAGAAACTTTAGACGATTATAAAGAGAAATCTACTGCTTTACTTTACTTTCCTGATATTTATGAAGCTTGTAAGGCTATCATCCCGCTAACGGTTTCTGGTGCAGAAGCAGTAGAATTGATGGATAGGGCTTCTTTACGTTCTATAGAGCATATTAAAGGTGTTCCTGATATTTTGAAATCTTTACCAGATAGCGCTTCGGCTTTATTAATCGAGTATCAGGCTCATACACAAGAAGATTTACAATTCAAAATCAATCAGTTTTTTGCTTTAGCACCAGATTTAAAACTTTTAAATAGTGCAGAGTTTACTACTGATCCTTACGAGCAGGAGTTTTTATGGAAGTTACGTAAGGGGATGTTTCCATCAGTAGGTGCGGTAAGGGCTAGTGGTTCTACCGTGATTTTAGAAGATATTGCTGTCCCGGTAGCACATTTAGGTGATGCCATTTCTGATTTGCAAGTACTTTTTAAGCAATATCAATATGATAACGCTATCATATTTGGGCATGCTAAAGATGGTAATATCCATTTTGTAGTCACGCAATCTTTTAACACAGCAGAAGAAATAAAACGCTATGATAGCTTTTTAAAAGATGTGGTTAATTTGGTTGTTCACAAATACAAGGGTACTCTAAAAGCAGAACACGGAACAGGCAGAAATATGGCTCCTTTTGTGGCTACCGAGTGGGGAGAAGACATTTACCAGGTGATGAAGACTTTAAAAGAGTCTATTGATCCTCAAAACCTATTAAATCCGGGTGTTATCATCAATGCTCATAAAGAAGCTCATATACAGCATTTAAAGGATTTACCATCTGTAGAAGAAGAGGTAGATAAGTGTATGGAATGTGGCTATTGCGAATATATTTGCCCAAGTAGGAATATTACGCTAACTCCTCGCCAGCGTATCGTTGTGAGACGTGAGTTGGTTAACTTACGTGATAAAAGAGCATATCAAAAGCATGAAGAATTGTTACAACAGTTTCAATACGATGGTATGGATACCTGTGCTGTTGATGGTTTATGCGCAACTGCTTGTCCGGTAGAAATCAATACCGGAGATTTAATTAAGCGCTTGAGAAGAGAAAGTCATAACAGGTTTGCTAACCAAACAGCACTTTTGGTGGCTAAAAACTTTGCTTTGGCAGAAACTTTTGCTGGTTTAGGTGTTAAAATAGGAGAAGGCTTAAATGCAGCTTTTGGTAAAAATAGCATGCGTAGTTTTACAAAGGCTGTAAAAAAGCAAATCCCGAGTTTCCCTTTATGGTCTAACCAATTAAAAACTACTGGTAAAACAGCTGTTTTTAAACAGCATGATGTCTTAAGCGGTGTCGTTTATGCGCCTACTTGTATTTCCAGAACAATGGGAGGAAGTGTAGAAAAAGGGAAAAAGAATATCATTTCTACCATGGCTGCTATTTCAGAAAAAACAGGTTTAAGCTTTATCATTCCAAAACAGATTGATGGTTTGTGTTGCGGACAAATTTTTTCTTCTAAAGGTTATCAGGATGCTTACCAGTATACCAGTAACCAAACTATAGAAAAATTGTGGGCAGCATCAGACGGTGGCAAGTTACCTGTGATGTTAGATATCAGCTCTTGTACTTATACATTACAAGGATGTAGAAGGGTGCTTACAGAGGCTAATAAATTAAAATTCGATGCGCTTAAAATTATAGATAGCATTGATTATATAGCAGATTATATCATTCCAAGGATTCAGCATATCAATAAAAAGAAAAATATTGTGCTGCACCCGGTTTGTTCTTTAAAGAAGATGGGTTTACAGCAAAAATTTATAAAAGTAGCTCAGTTTTTTGCAGACGAAGTAATCGTACCTTTTAGCGCAGGTTGTTGTGGTATGGCAGGAGATAGGGGTTTCTTATTCCCTGAATTAACAGCATCAGCAACTTTACCAGAAGCCCAAGAAGTTAATGCTTGTGGTACTTTTGATGGGTATTACTCTAGCGGTAAAACTTGTGAGATGGCCATGTCTGAAGCTGTTGGGCATAACTATGAGTCGATTGTTTATTTGGTTGATGAGTGTTTGGGGGAGTAGTTGGTTAGGTTCTAGTTGGTTAGATGGTTAGTTTTTAGTTGGTTAGGTTCTGGTTTTTTGGTTGTTAGTTCCGATAGCTATCGGGAGTTAGTTCCAAATATGGGGACTTATCTCGTGTTCGTTTGCAACGAGAGCTTAACATGGTTTTACGATTTCATCGTTTTTAACCCCAAAGGTTTGATGTTTTTTAACCCCAAAGTGCGCAAAGGACACAGAGTTGGGCGGATATCCTAGACACGAGATAGTCTATAAAATATTTATTTATCAAATTCTTAAATAACCCAGCTAAGTCTATTTATCTTGCGCTCGTTTGCAACGAGAGCTTAATATGGTTTAACGATTTCATCGTTTTTAACCTCTAAGATTTAATATTTTTTAACCACAAAGTTCGCAAAGGTCACGGAGTTGGGCGGATATCCTTAACGGGGTAGTTTATTATCTTGCGCTCGTTTGTAACGAGTTTTTAACATGTCTTCACGATTTCATCGTTTTTAACGCCAAAAATATTTATCATAACCTAGCTAAGTTTGCCACTTTTAGTTCCTCTGAGCACTCTGTGCCCTCCGCGGTTAAAAAAATAAAACAGCTTTCAATCATAAAATAAAGCTTTTTATCTTGCACTCGTTTTGCAACGAGAGCTTACCTGTCTTAACGATTTCATCGTTTTTAATCTAAAAGGTTTAATTTTTAACCACAAAGTTCGCAAAGGTCACGGAGTTGAGCGGATATCTTTAATCTAACGGGGTACACAATAATTATTTATAGAATTAAAAATTTGTCTAAGTCTACCTTTTAACTACCGTTGGGAGTTCTGTGTTTTTGGTAAAGAAATAGTGTTTTGGGTTATTAAATATATAACCTACATAGTATTTAAGTGTTAAATATAAGTAAACAATATTCTAAACTTCGAACGTTAATGATTTCTAAAAATTATAGTAAAGTATGTTTGTGCTAATAGCTTGCTTATAGTATGAGTATAGGTTAAACCTTCTGTAATCTTGCTATAAGATTGCTGTAACCTTGCTATAACAGGTTTAATGTAGTGATTTTAAATAGAAAATTAAATTTGAAGGTACGCATTTTTTTAGAAAAATCAACAAAAATTAAGTCTACTTTTTTAAGTATTTAAAGAGAGGAAAGTTAAGCAGGCAGGGTTTAATATTAAGCAGAAACTCTAGCTATGTCCATGTATATAATTAAAGTTTTATTTAATATCTCTATTAAAGCCTTGATAATCAGATTGGAATATTGATTGTTTACAAGACTCCTTATGGTATTTGTGTGTTAAGTTTTTTATTTTGAAGGATGTGTTTTTAAGTTTTTTTTAATGTTTTTTTAATTTCGAGTAGTTATAAGAAATAAAAATTATTTCTTTAAAAATAATTTTATTTAAAATTTTCTTTATATAGTATTGTGGTTTATTTATGCCTATGAATAAATTTTTACTATCAATTCTGATATTTTTTGCCACTCATAGTTTTGCTTTCCAGTCATCTGGGAATGAAAATTTTATTTCAAGCGTCACTTTTTCTGCTAACTATGTTGTGGGAGACTACATAGAGTTTGTAAAAGTAGTTCCTTATGATGCAGGTGCTAGTGGCTATTATGAGATAAGCATCTCTTATACTAGAGGGAATATTGCTGCATCTTCGGTACATCTGGCTAGTATATCACATGCTAATCCAAGTGTATGGAGAGAAGTAGCTATGATTAATAGCAATTCTTACATAACCCCAGGGCAAAGAAACTTTACTATTGATTGTAATACAGATTCAGCAAATCCTAGGTTTAGAGTAAGAGCCACTCAAACGTTAGGTGTAGCAGCTCCTATAACAGTCAATATTAAAGTAAGATCTATAAATCTCAATGGTTTTTGGACAGCTTTATCACAAACGGGTAATGATGTAAGTATGGATAAGTTTTTACCCATGACTGATGAATGGAATCTTTATGTAGGTAATAATATTACAAATGAAGGAGCTAAACTTGCACTTAAAGCTATTCATAATGGTAATGTCGGCATTGGTACATCAACCCCTGATGAAAAACTCACCGTAAAGGGCAAAATCCATGCAGAAGAAGTTCGGGTTGATTTAAATGTACCGGGACCTGATTATGTATTTGAACAAGATTATCAGCTAAAATCTCTACCAGAAATACAAGCTTTTATAAAAGAAAATAAACATTTGCCAGAAGTTCCTTCTGCTAAAGAAATGCAAGAAAAGGGGATTAATTTGAGTGAAATGAATATGCTGCTTTTGAAAAAAGTAGAAGAATTAACCTTACATCTTATAGATCAAAATAAAGCTTTAAGAGAGTTGAAAGATTCTAATAATTATCTCATCGAACAAATAGAACTTCTTAAGAAGAAATAAATTCATGAAAATAAAAAATACTTTAATTTTATTATTTGCTTGTCTTACGGTTCAGGCGCAAACTAATCTTTTTCCACCAGATGGAAATGTTGGAATAGGAACCACTAATCCACTAACAAAACTAAATATAAATGTCGGTTCTGGCGGAGCGAATGGTAGCGTGGGTTTAAGCATAGGATCTGTCTTAAACTATCCTAGTTTAGAATTAGGTATTGAAAATGATTACGATGGTATGATTAAGACCTATGGGAATGATCTTAAAATTTATGCTGGTCATTGGAAAACTTTAGGTGCAATCTCAACAGAAAATCATAGCATATCATTCCATACTAGTAGAGTCGGTTTTTCAGATTGGAGCACTGCTAAAATGATACTAAATCATATGGGGAATGTAGGCATTGGTACCACCACTCCAGATGAAAAACTCACTGTAAAGGGTAAAATACACGCAGAAGAAGTTCGGGTTGATTTAAATGTACCGGGACCTGATTATGTATTTGAACAAGATTATCAGCTAAAATCTCTACCAGAAATACAAGCTTTTATAAAAGAAAATAAACATTTGCCAGAAGTTCCCTCTGCTAAAGAAATGGAAGAAAAGGGGATTAATTTGAGTGAAATGAATATGCTGCTTTTGAAAAAAGTAGAAGAATTGACTTTGTATTTGATTAAGCAGAATGAGATGCGAAAAGTCCAAGAAAGTAAACTCATTAAATTGGAACATCAGAATCAAATTTTGTTTAACATCGTTGAAAAACTCAATCGCAAAACTTATGATTAAATTATCCATTTTGTTTTTTACTGCTATTTTTTTAGAAGTAAATGTGGCTAATGCGCAGGAAACATTGCAATCTGTTATGGACAGAGGAAGTACTACGAGCAATGATATCAGTTTTTCCATTGATGGTAGGGCGTTAAGAATTAATCCTGGAGGATGGTTATCCACTTGGCTTATTGGTAAAGGTTATGATCTTAATCTTGGAGATTATACAAAAATTGGAGTTGCAGGAGGTCCGGATTATTCAAATAAAGGAATTTGGATTTATGGCGGTACAGGGAATGTTGGTATTGGAACTAACAATCCTATTGAAAGTTTAGAATTAGGAGCTGGTTTCTTAAAATCAGGTCATATATCTTTTGGACATGATATTATAAGCGGTAAAGGTCCAAAAAATTACTCAACAGTAGGTATTGATAATCATGCTTCTTTTTTTTTAGGTTCAAATCTTTATATTTCTGACGATGCAGTTTTGAAAATAGCTAAAAATCATTCAACTTTAAGTGGTGCCGGTATTCTAATCCCAGGTAACGGTCAGGAAAACCAGGGTTCTATCATTTTTAATACTGCAGTACCGGCTAATGTAATTGCAGAAACGCCTTATCATAGCCCAAGAATGATTATCAATGGAACGGGCAATGTCGGCATAGGTACCACCACTCCAGATGAAAAACTCACTGTAAAGGGTAAAATACACGCAGAAGAAGTTCGGGTTGATTTAAATGTACCGGGACCTGACTATGTATTTGAGCAAGATTATCAGCTTAAATCTCTACCAGAAATACAAGCTTTTATTAAAGAAAATAAACATTTACCAGAAATTCCTTCGGCTAAAGAAATGGAAGAAAAGGGGATTAACTTGAGTGAGATGAATATGCTATTGTTGAAAAAAGTAGAGGAGTTGACTTTGCATTTGATTAAGCAGAATGAAGAGATAAAGGAATTAAAAGATGAAATAAAGGCAATTAAGACAAAACTGTAGAATGAAGTATACTTTTACCTTTTTAATGAGCTTGTTTGTTACAAGCATTTCATTTTCACAAACCAATGTTTTTCCATTAGATGGAAATGTGGGTATAGGGACTTTAACACCATTTCAGAAATTAGAAGTTTCAGGAGGAATAGGTTTTTCTAATCAAAATTCTCAAGATAAGAAACTTTATTCTCCAGCAGATGGAACACTAGAGTGGATGACACATAATGCTGCTGTTGAACATGGTTTTGCTATAAGTCATCAAGGTTTTAAAACCGTTTATCTAAATACCTCGGGTATAAGTTATTTTAATGGCGGTAATATTGGTATAGGAACTACTAGTCCAGTGAGTTTATTGGATATTAGAGGCAGATTAACAGTTCCTGAAATATCATTTGCACTAAATGGTACGGACGATTCTGATCCTTATAGATTAAGAAAAGTTCAATCATCATCTAATGTTAATTGGCTTGAGTTACAATTGAATGATGATTACAATGAATCTTTCAGAATTTATGGAAATTCTTGTGAAGGATTTAATTGTTTAGAATATAGTGGTAATTTATATCATTCATTTGATGCCTCAGGAAATGTTTATCATAAAGGCAATGTAGGCATAGGTACCACCATTCCAGATGAAAAACTTACCGTAAAGGGTAAAATACATGCGGAGGAAGTTCGGGTAGATTTAAATGTACCGGGACCTGATTATGTATTTGAAGAAAACTATCAGCTAAAATCTCTATCAGAAATACAAGCTTTCATAAAGGAAAATAAACATTTACCAGAAGTTCCCTCTGCTAAAGAAATGGAAGAAAAGGGGATTAATTTGAGTGAGATGAATATGCTATTATTAAAAAAGGTAGAAGAATTAACCTTACATCTTATCAAACAAGATGAATATTTAAAAGCCAGTCAGTATCAGCAGGAAAATATTCTTAAACAGTTGGCCATCCTGATGAAGCGTAATGAAGATTTAGAAAAACAAATTAACCAGTTCATAAAAAATGATTAAACATCTACTTTTAGTTTCTTTATTTTTTAGTTACTACCTAGTTCATGCACAAACTCAAACCAGAGATAATGCAGGTTTGCAAGGTAATCAAGGTGCAACCTCTGGTTTTTTTGAAACTTACCAACCTATTAATTACCCGGCTGGAGCAAGTGATTGGTGGCATTTACTTGATGTTAGACATACTAACCCTAATAATAATTACGCTATGCAATTTTCAGGGTCTTTTTTTGACCAAGAATTATATTTCCGTAAAACTAATCATAATCCTGCTCAAGCGTGGTCCAGAATACCAACCGAAAATGGTGGTGCATTTACTGTAAAAGCAAAATCATGGTTTTCTCATGGTAATACAAGTATACAGGGCTATTCATGGACGGATGCTGCTTTAACTACCAACAGTATAGAAATTGTTAATAATGAGGGTACTGTAAATAATAGTTCGCCTACTTTAGCATTCCATCGATATGGAAGCGGTGGTCCGCAATTTCGACTATCTGCAGATGGCTCAAATATTCTTTATTTAGAGAGTTCAGGAGCAAACTCTGCCCGAAGCCCTTTAGCTTATGGAGGTGGGCCTAATAGTTATTTTACTAAACTTCATATAGATGGGGCTTTATCTGTTAAAGGCCAAATACGTTCTTCAGAAGTTAAGGTAGAAGTTGGTCCATGGCCAGATTATGTTTTTGAAGATAAATATACCCTAAGAAGCTTAGATGATGTAGCTGCTTTTATTAAAGAAAATAAACATTTACCAGAAGTTCCGTCAGCAAGTACCGTAAAAGAAGAGGGTGTTAGTTTAGGCGAGATGAATAGTATTTTATTAAAAAAGGTGGAAGAACTTACCCTTTATCTTTTAAAACAAGACTCGCAAATGAAAGAAATGGCTTCTCAAATTCTACAGTTACAGCAGGAAATAGATACCATTAAGAAATAAGATAATCTAAAGGACACTTATGAAAACGTTAAACATTTAACCTAAGCTTATGAAAAAAATATACTTCATCATTTTATGTACTTGTTGCTTAATGCTTAAGTTGCAAGCACAAGAGCGACTTACGTTTACTTATGATGCAGCAGGTAACCAAACCCAACGTAAATGGATTTGTGCTAACTGTAGCTCAAGCGCTTACAGGCCAACTGAGGAGCAAGTAAAATTATTAAATGATTCAAAATTTGCTGATGAAGATAAAGAGCCTAAAAGAAGTTTAGAAGGCTTTCCTAATCCTGTAACAGAACAAATGCAGGTAAAATGGAGCTCTAATGAGCAAATTTATGTAAAGCAGCTCATGCTTTTTAGCGTTTTGGGTGTTAAAGTGCTAGAAAAGACATTTCAGAGTTATGAACAAAGCACCATTTTAGATTTTACTTCATTGGCTCCAGGTATCTATGTCTTACAAGCCATTTATTCAGATAACCTTAAAGAAACCTTGAAAATATTTAAAAAATAAAACATCTATTTATGAAAAGAGTTCTACTTATTTTTCTTGTTTTAAATGAGTTAAGTTTATTTGCAAATCAAGATACTATAGTTAATAATCATATCGTAAATCAAGATAGTATTAGCAAAAGCTTGTTAAATGTTAATGATAGCATAACTTATAGTAAAGAAAATAGTATAGTTATCTTAAGAGATACTTTTAAATTAGATGATGTTTCGTCTAAGAATATTAGTTCTTTGCCGATATCAAAACAAATTGATCAAACAAATACTTTTCAGAGCACATCCTTACCTGAAATAGCAGTTGGGAAAACAAATGGTGTAATTGATGTTAGTCCTACAGGAGCTGCCACTTATACTATTCCAATTTCTTTGCCTCCCGGTATAAATGGTTTTGTTCCACAAATAGCCTTATCTTACAATAGTCAAGGTAACATCGGATTAGCTGGAATTGGCTGGAGTATAAATGGATTATCTTCAATAACACGTGTACCTGCGACTAATTTTCATGACAATAGGGTTGGAAATATAAATTTTGATTCTGGCGATCGGTATGCCTTAGATGGCCAGAGATTAATTCTTAAAAGTGGTGTTTATGGAGGTGACGGAGCTATTTATGAAACTGAAAACTATTCTAATATAAAAATTATTTCTCATGGTACTTCTCATTATGGAGCTACTTATGGACCAAATTATTTTGAAGTAATTTATCCAGATGGTACAAAATCTTTTTATGGAATTTCATATGAATCAAAGACTATTTTAACTTATGCTATAACATATTCTGAAAATATTAAAGGCTTAAGAATTAGTTATAATTATACCAATTCTAATAATACTTTAATAATAGAAAGTATTAAATATGGGGGTGTAGGAATAACCCCCGCTATTAATCAGATAAATTTTAGTTATAGTGCCTCCTTAAGAACAGAACAAGGTTATATTGGAGGATTTAGTTTTGGTAATAGTAAAATATTAACTGAAATTAATGTTTTAACTGATGGAGTAGGTTTTAGAAATTATAGTTTAAGTTATGACGCTGTTCCTTCACTAAAATATCAACGATTAATAAGTTTAATAGAATATAATGGAGATAAAACAGAATCTTTTGTGCCGATTAATTTTACATATGAAAATTCTTTAAATAGCTTAATATATGCGGGTAAAGAACAATTTGGTCTTTCTGGGATGAATAGTGCAAATTGCAAAGTTCTTAATGAAGATTTTACAGGAGATGGTAAAACTGATTTTATTATTAGTCCTAATAATCCAAACTCTTCAGTAAAAGATAAGATTTATCTTTTACTAGATCCAGATTATGTGATTGATAATTCACAAGTAGTTTCGACAGTAAATACTGGTACTTATCTTGATGTTTTTCCTGCTAAACAACTGGATAATAATAATAAATTATTAAAAAACTCAGGATTAATTTTTATTAAAAACGATGGGGATTATAAACTTAAGTTTCAAACATATTCTATAGTTCGACCTTTAGGTATCTATGGTATAAAATTAGAGGATGAAAAAGTGTGGGAAGGAGTACCCTCACATAGTTATTTTTCAGAATGTACAAGTGAATATGTTGTAGTAGGAGATATACCAAGAACCTTTTTATCAGGTGATTTTAATGGAGATGGATTAACAGATTTAGTTTCGGTAACAAAGCCTTACGAGCAGTTTTTTGATTATAAAGTTGATAATGATTATTGTGTTGATTGTTGTTATCAATCTAGTTACACTATTAATTCAGCCGTAGTAAATTTTATCAATCTTGATAGAAGAATAGAATCAAATTTTGTTTTATATGCAGGATCTTTATTAGCTCCAAACAATAATAATAACCAATTAATAACGGCTGACTTTAATGGAGATGGTAAAACAGATATTTTACAGATTACTTCAGGTAAAATGTATGTTTATGGATTTAATGACAATAATAATATTTATAAGATTTGGGAAACATCTGATAATAGAATTACTACCAATCAGGATTTTAAGCCATTACTAGGAGATTATAATGGAGACGGAAAAGCCGATATTATCTTTCCTACAGTTTTGCAGACGTTTTCTAATAGTTATAATTTTTATCATACAAATAGTCAGATTTATGCTGTATTTTTATCTACAGGAAAAGATTTTTTTAAGACAGAAAGAAGTATGCCTTTTGGTAATGCTAAAGTAAATCCTTATAATGGTCATTTTAAATTTATAAATTATATCTCAGCTGATATAAATGGCGATAATAAGTCTGATTTTATAAGAATAACTACTGATACTTACAACAATCAAATACAGGGGCAATTACAGGTTTCTACGTTTAGCAATATAGGAGGTGAAAATAATTCGAATGTTGCAATGGTTGAAGCAGGCCCTTTTATGAATACAATTACCACTAGTCTTATTCATTATCCTATTCCAGTGTTTAAAACAGGTGATAAGCCTAATTATAATTTAGAGTTTGGGTTGCTGAGTAATAATGGACTTCATTCTTTTAAATTTACAAAAGATTTTAAAAAAGAGTCTGTAATTGACCAGATAAGTCAACAAGCAATTTCATACAAAATAACATATAAACCTTTAATCTATAATGTTGATAATTATGATGAGCTTCAGATTTACCAACAGGACTTCAACCAAATTTTTCCTTATATTGATATTCAAAATGCTCTCGGACTAAAAGTTGTTAGTAAAATAGAACGGCAAAACTATTATTCAACTGGAATAGCATTAAAACAAGTTTTATCATACCAAGGAGCCGTTACTCATAGTAATGGATTAGGCTTTCTTGGTTTTAAAAAAATAACACGTAGTAATTGGTATTATGATGAAGATCCAAACAGATTTTATAATATAACTATAACGAGTCCGATTCAACGCGGAGCTGTAATTAAGAAATTTGCTACTAAATATCCTTTTATAAATGATATAATAGAATCTAAAAATATTCCAGAACTAAATGTTTTAAGATTTACCTCTGTAGTTGGTCAAGAAATTGTTACAGCATCTCAATCTGTAACTCTTTTACCTGGATTTATAGCAAATGGTTCAAATGGTACATTTTTAGCTAAGATTAATAATCCAGCTACTGGTATAGATGATGGTGCTACAATTAGTGACTATATAACCAGAACAGATTACACATACAAAACTGAATTGCTTCCAAATAAAGTTTATAAAAATTTTACTACCTCTGTATCTGTAAAAGATAATTTAACAGGAACCAACACTTTAAAAACTTTTGAATACGATAGCTATCTAAATTTAGTGAAAGAGCAGCAAAATTTCTCAGGGCAAGGGACAACTATAACGGAGATAACTTATAGTAATTATGAAGGCAATACTAGTTATCATATAGGAAGGCCTCTTAATAAAAAAACTACCAATAATGCTGCAGGAGACGTTTTTACAACAGAAGAAGAGTATACCTATACAGATTACCTACCTATACAAATAAAAAAGAAAGGACACGGCGCCCCTTTTATTACGGAGAATTTAACTTATGATAATTTTGGCAATGTTTTGTCCAAAGCAGTAGTTACAACTGATGGGCAGCGTACATCATCCAAAACCTATGATGCTAGAGGAAGGTTTGTTGTTTCTGAAACAGACACGGAAGGAATGACAACTGTTTATACTTCTGACCAAGTAACTGGGAATATCTTATCAAAAACTAATCCATATAATCAAACCGAAAGTTTTGTATATGATAGTTGGGGAAAATTGATAGAAACTACAGATTATCTTGGTTTTAAATCAAGGATTTCATATGTAAGATCTGGTACAGAGACCTATATTTTAACAAATGATGATAAAGGAACGGAAGCCTTTCAAATAATAAATTTTATAGGTGAAAAAATACAAAACTCTTTTAAAGATGTAACAGGTCAATGGATAAGCACTAGTTTTCAATATGACACATATGAAAGGTTAAGGAAAAGAAGTGAATCCCATTTTGAACCAGGATATAATGCTATTAAACAATGGAATATAACAGATTATGATGAGTATGGTAGGACGATAAGCTTAACTAGCTATACAGGTAAGGTAACCAATATCAGTTATAATGGTTTAACAACAACTGTTAATGATGGTACTAAAACTACCACTACTACCAAAAACGCTTTAGGACAAATAACTAGTGTACAGGACCTAGGAGGCACCATCAGCTATACCTATGATGCCGTAGGTAATATGAAAACGGCCAATTATGATGGCGTAGTGCAGCAAATTACGTATGATGGTTGGGGCAGGAAAATCCAATTGACCGATCCTTCTGCCGGAACTTACAATTATGAGTATAATCAGTTTGGCGAAACCACTAAAGAAATTTCACCTAAAGGGACAACTATATATACTTACCAACCCAATACTGGCAAGCTATTAGCAAAAACGCTCACTGGCGATAATACGCAGATGAGCTGGACCTATACTTATGATGGCAGTACAAAGCTACTCAATTCTTTAGCCCTCACCAATGCTGATGGTAACAATACTAATTATACTTATACGTACGATAGCAATAAGCGGCCTGCCAGTATAGTAGAAGATAACCTACATGCCCGCTTTGTGAAAAGTTTTACTTATGATGACTTTGGCAGGATAAATACAGAAACATCAGAAGCTAAAAATAAAGCGAACAATAAAATAGCTAGTAAAACCTTACAATATCATTATCAGTATGGAGAGGTGTTAAAAGTAACCGACCAAGTTTCAGGCTTAAGAATTCATGAAATCCAGAGTTTAAATGAACGGGGGCAGGTCCTTACAGCTTTAATGGGTAATAACTTAAAACAAAATGATGGTTATGATAGCTATGGTTTACCACAAAACTTTGTTACACAAAAGCTGGTAGGCAATCCTACTAATCTCATGAATTTAAGTTATACTTTTAATGTCCAACGAGCGCTATTAACCAACAGAAGCAATAGCGCCTTTAGTTGGAACGAGAGTTTTGCTTATGACAGCCAAGACCGTTTAACTAATTTTAACGATAATCATGGTAACAACAGCCACATTTATGATAATAAAGGACGTATTACGAATAACAGCCAGTTAGGAGATTATACCTATAATAATTACCAACAAACCCAGTTAAATAATTTGGTAAGTACAGCTCAAACATGGTATCAAGATAGAGCTTTACAGCAAATTACCTATAACGCCTTTAAAAGCCCAATAGAAATAAACGAAGAGGGTAAAGAAAGGATAAGTTTCCAGTACAATGCAGGTTTACAGCGGGCCCACATGTACTATGGCAGTACAGCAACAGAAAAAATGGATCGTCCTTACCGTCGTCATTACAGTGAAGACGGTACGATGGAAATCACCGAAGATATACAAAACGGTACCACCAATTTTGTGTTTTACTTAGGAGGTGATGCTTACAGTGCACCAGCTATATGGAAAGAAATACACCATAGCAATGCCCAACCTTTAGATGCGCAGTTATATTTTCTACATCGCGACCATTTGGGTAGTATCGTGATGATTACGGATGCAACAGGTAATATAGCAGAAAAAAGGCAATTTGATGCCTGGGGAAATATTGTTAAATTAGAGAATGGAAACGGTGTTCCATTAACTGCCTTTGTTATCCTCGACCGTGGATACACAGGGCATGAGCATTTATTAGGCGTATCCTTAATACACATGAATGGCCGCTTGTATGACTCTAAATTACACAGGTTTTTACAACCGGATAATTATGTACAAGACCCATACAATAGCCAGAATTTTAATAGGTATGGCTATGTATATAATAACCCGTTAAGCCATGTGGACCCTAGTGGGGAGTTTATACATTTAATAGTAGGAGCTGTAATAGGTGGTGTGATAAATTGGGCTGCTAATGGCGCTAAGTTTAGTTGGAAAGGATTAGCACATTTTGGTATTGGGGCTTTGGCTGGTGCAGCGGCGGCTGGTATTGGAGCAGGTGTTAATGTTGCTATGGCAGGCGGAAGTTTTGGCGCAGGATTTATGGGTACGGCTGCAGGAGTTTCATCAACAGGCTTTATTGCTGGTGCAGCAACCGGAGCAAGTGCAGGTTTTACCAATGGATTTGTTAGTGGAATTGGGAATACAGCATTAAATGGTGGGAATATAGGTGAATCTTTAGGTGCCGGTTTTAAAAATGGATTTAAACAGGGAATAGCTGGAGGAATAACAGGAGGAGTTTTTGGAGGGATAGATGCTTTAACCAAGGATGTAAACTTTTTTACAGGGAAGGCACATCTTGATCTTTCAGACGGTTACGGAGCTCATGGTATTAGTGAGAAATTAACCGAAATTCAAGGGAAACATGTGGGTAAATTTGAGGGAGTCAATGTTTACGAATCTTCATCCTTAAATGGCGATGCCGCAGTTACTTTGCCCGGACGTGGTATAACCGTCGGCAAGGGTGTTTTTACCTTAAATACTAATCCTACACTTATGCAACATGAATATGGTCATATATTGCAAGTAGGAGAAGTTGGATTAATTGATTTTTATCGAGTAATCGGAAAAGAAAGCCTTATGAGTGCTGCTATGAACGGCAAATTTGGACATGTCCATCAAAAATTCTGGACAGAAACTTGGGCCAATTTCTTATCAAGTAATTATTTTGGAAGTAGGTATATTAATACAGGTAAATTCCCAATACAAGATATTAACTGGGTTAACAAGCTCAAGTTTTTTAGACTTTTTTAACAAATAAAAGTGACAAAGATGAAATATTGGTTTTTAGGTTTATTCTGCTTTTTAGAATTAGGTTGCGTATATGACCCACCAACAGCTACGCTAGAAGTTTTTAATTATAGTGATTCAGCAATTTATGTTGCAGAAAATTGCGAGTGTAATCTCACAGCACTTCCGATTCTAAGATTGTTTGAAACAAGAGATGATGGTGCTACTGATGTAAAAGGTCAAGCATTTCCCGAAATTTACTCTCCTAATTATCGAATTAATCCGTATCAGATAGGAAACATTGGGTATTTTGGTACTCCTAAAAACAGAGAAGTTCAATGTGAAAATGGTGTAATTTGCTTATTTTTTATTAAAGAGATTACAATGAGGAATTACAGTTGGGATGAAATTGTTGAAAAAAAACTATATAATAAAAAGTTAAGCTTTAATAAAGAGCAACTGGACAGTTTAGATTGGAAAATTAAATACGAACCTTAGTTCTTTTATATCCTAAGCTGGTGCTAGCTTACAACTTGCACCACTACTATAAAATCGAAGATTTATAAATATAAATTTTATAATAAAGAAAGTTTGTATTTGTAATTTCTGCAACCCCCATTTTGGCGCAAGTATGCAGCCAGGGTAATGAGAAGAGGGTACTTGTGCCTGAGTAAGAATTTTGTATAATTATAACGGTATGATAGAGGTTATTAAAGGTTTTGCTAATAAAGGCATAAGTACTCAGCCGCACATGTCTAAGGCTGCATACTTGCGCCAGAGGAGGCGACGTAGCTCCTGGTCGCACAAGGTTTAGCTTTAATAACACTTCTAAATATACTATTACTCCTGGAAATGCAGAAGTTATTGCATTTGATGATATAGCATCACCAGGTATAGAACAAGTGGACTTAGAATTAAATATTGGTAAGCAAAATATTCATCATGGTTCAACTCAAATAGATGGAAGAAGTTACCTTACTTCGGACCCTAATTCTTTATTAAAAGATTTAAATAATGGTAAATTTATAAATGCAGGGATTAATCATAGAGGCATGCCAATTGTAAAATTTAATGGTAATATAGGTAATGTTCTCAATCTTTCTGGTCAAAATTTAGGACCTACTCCATTTGGGGTAATTCATATTAATGCTAAAGGACAAATACACATAGTGCCATATTTATTTAAGAAATAAAAATAATGGAATTATCAGTAAAAATAAGATTATCTCTGCAACGAGCCTTAATTCATAATTTAAGTACACATGTTAGAGGTATATGCTGCGATTGGGATGAATCTACTAAATGGTTTAAAATAAGATATTATTTAGATATAGAGCCAAATGATGAAGAAAGAGAATTGCAATCAATAGTTATGACAGAGTTTGAATGCGATATACAAGATTTTGAAAAGCTATTTGAAGAATGTATTTTTTCAAAAGATACTTATGAAAATTTGGATAAGTTAAGATTAGTAATTATGTGGAGGAATGAAACTTCTATTTTTGGTTGAAAAATAAAGTGCCTCTAAAATTTCGCCCCCTACCACAAAATTATATAAATGCAATGGGTGGTGCAGATGGGGCTGCAATGACTGGAGTAGCAAAATCTTTTAAAAGACCTTACGGTGGTACATTCCTTTCTAAAGGTATAAATTATGATCAAATAGGAATGTATTATCAACGAGGTTATAGTCTTTTTTCTACAACGGATGCCCATGTTGTTAACCTTCGAGGCTTTACAGTCTCTAATAAATTTAATTTGTTCTTTGGAGGAACACATTCGGTAATTGGAAATGTTTCTATAATGAATCCTTTAACAGGAAGCATTACTAGCGGGAGTAACTTTATGAGAGGAGGTTCATTTATTACATGGATAAAATGGTAAGGAAAATGCGCTTAATTTTGATTATAGGATTATTGGGTATTGTAAGTAACCTCTATTCCCAAACAGAAAGAGTAATATTAGAACCAGCACTTGAAAGCTATAAAATAATATTGCCAAAATTAGAGAAACATGCTTTCAATACACTTAGGAAATTGTATAACATCAAAGATAAAAACTTGAAGAATTATCACTTCATTATCATCCCGATGTATAAACTGAGAGATGATTATATCAATTATCGTCAAGGGGATACCTTTGCAGAAAAGATTGATTTTTATAGTATATATGATTATTTTGAGGCATTTGTTTTTAAGGATACTTCCTACTTTGGATCAATAAATTTTAGTAAGAAACATGCCTCTGGGCTTTCTACAAATGATACATGTAGATATAATATTTCGGCGTTTATTGCAAATGCGAGCTTAGCAAAGCAAATTCTAAGCTTTAAGCCTGATATGGTGTTCTATCCTCAATGGGCTTTGTATATCTCTTTTATAAAAGATGGTAAATTATATGTCGGAATAGGTGAAAATAGGATGCAACCTGTAGAAAGTATTATTCCTTTTGATGATTTTATTAAATATAGGCCATCATTTATACAGGATTTAGATGACTTGAAACAGCCAGATATTAAACGATACCGAAGAGTTCCTGTTAGTAAGGAGTAGCCCCCATTTTGGCGCAAGTATGCAGCCAGGGTAATGAGAAGAGGGTACTTGTGCCTGAGTAAGAATTTTGTGTGAGTATAACACTATGATAGAGGTTATGAAAGGTTTTGCTAATAAAGGCACAAGTACTCAGCCGCACATGGCTAAAGCTGCATACTTGCGCCAGAGGAGGGCAAGTATGTATGATTTAGCAGGGAATTATGGAGCAGCTCGTGGAGGTGTAAAATTATACAATTCTATAAATTACGATCAAATTGGAGCACAATATCAACGTGGTTACAGTCTTTTCTCTACAACCGATGCTCATGTTGTTAATCTAAGAGGCTTTAGTGTTTCAGATAAAATGAACAGATTTTTCGGAGGTACTCATAAAGTTATTAGTAATGTATCAATGATGAATCCGTTAACAGGTGGTATAAGCAATGGTGGTAGGTTTATGCGAAGTGGTTCAGTTATTAATTGGATAAAATGGTGATGACTATGCGATTAATTTTATTAGTTAGTCTTTTAAGTAGTATTATAAATACTTCATATTCCCAGACAGAAAAAGAAATATTAGAATCTGCACTTAAGAACTATAGGAATATTTTACCTGACTTAGAAAAACGAGCTTTCAAACTAATACAAAAATTAGATAAAGAAAAGAGAGAACCTAAGAATAGAGAATTTAATCGGTATAGTTTTATTATAATCCCGATGTTTGAACTTAAAAAAAACCATATAAATTATGAAGAAGGCGATTTTTTTGCTAAAAACATTGATTTTGATAAATTATATGATGATTTTACTGCTTTTGTATTTAAAGATACAATTTTTTGTGGATCTTTACACATGAGTAGTTATGATAATTCATATTTTTCGGTAGATAAGTTAAACGCCTATAACACTTCGGCTTTTATTGCTCTTTCTAACTTAGTAAGACAAATTATAAAGTTTAATCCAGATTTAGTCTTTTACCCTCAATCCCCGTTGTTTATTTCGTTTATTAAAGATGGTCAGTTATATGTGGGTACCGGGAAAAAGCAAATGAAACCAGTGGATAAGATTATTCTGATAGATGACGTTATAAAACTAGACAATTTATTTATAAAAGAATTATATGAATTGAGATATCCCTAACTGGCAAGTATGAGTTTTGAGCAGTATGGTAAAAGCTACTTGTGCCTTTTGTCGTAGTTTTATGAAACAGTAAGAGTATAAGCGGAAGACTGCGGATTATCAATAAAAATAGAGTTTTAAACTCGTTTGTTTTTTGAATATAAATTAACTATAACGCTTTCAAAAGCCCGGTAGAAATAAACGAAGAGGGTAAAGAAAGGATAAGTTTCCAGTACAATGCAGGTTTACAGCGGGCCCACATGTACTATGGCAGTACAGCAACAGAAAAAATGGATCGTCCGTATCGTCGTCATTACAGTGAAGACGGTACGATGGAAATCACCGAAGATATACAAAACGGTACCACCAATTTTGTGTTTTATTTAGGAGGTGATGCTTATAGCGCACCAGCTATATGGAAAGAAATACACCATAGCAATGCCCAACCTTTAGATGCACAGTTATATTTTCTTCATCGCGACCATTTAGGTAGCATCGTGATGATTACAGATGCAACAGGTAACATAGCAGAAAAAAGACAATTTGATGCCTGGGGAAATATTGTTAAATTGGAAAATGGAAACGGTGTTCCATTAACTGCCTTTGTTATCCTCGACCGTGGATACACAGGGCATGAGCATTTGTTAGGCGTAGGCTTGATACACATGAATGGCAGGTTGTATGACCCAAAATTACACAGGTTTTTACAACCGGATAATTATGTACAAGACCCATACAATAGCCAGAATTTTAATAGGTATGGCTATGTGTATAATAACCCGTTAAGCCATGTGGACCCGAGTGGGGAGGTTGCGTGGTTTGTACCAATATTAGTTGGAGCATTTATAAGTACGGCAACTAATGGTATAAATAATCTTGTAAATGATATGCCATTTTTTCATGGCGCAGGAAAAGCAGCTTTACTTGGAGGTATAGGTGGAGCGTTTTCTATGGGTATTGGGAGTGCCGTTCAAGGAATGTCAGGTTTTGGGAAAATTGCAATTCAAACATTAGCTCATGGACACCTTGGAGGTGTAATGTCTGGTATGAGCGGGGGTAGTTATGGGTCAGGATTCTTATCAGGGGCGTTTGGTTCTTTGGCAGCAGGAGGCACTCAATCTTTAATATCGGGAGTAAATAACCAGGTTTTACAAGCAGCAGGAATAGTAGCAGGTGGAGCCTTGGTAGGTGGGATATTATCAGAATTGGGTGGAGGAAATTTTTGGGATGGAGTTAGAAATGGGGCTATAAGTTCTGGATTAAATCATGCTTTTCATTCTTTAATGCAAGATGATAAAACACCTGAGCAGATACAAAAAGAAAAAGATGCTGCTGCTCGTTTATACATGAAAGAAATGTTATTGCCTTTTAATGAGCTTATGATTGAACTTTATCAATGGAGGTTAGCTATTGAAGGATTAGCAAATATATCTTGGTCTTCTGTTCCAAAATGGTTTGCATCTAATCCAAGTAAACTCACTATTCAGTTTGGGAGAGACGCTAATCAGATCAGTCACGCATTTAGGCATACAGATGCACTTGGATTGAGTCGGGTCACGATCCAATCTGCAGTTAAAAGTCATTTGCCAACTATTGCAACAAAAATGGTTGTAGGTAAGCCATATAATCAGATAATTTCAGTTTCTGGACATAGAATTCAGTATACAGCTTACAAGCTTTCAAATGGTATAATTAATATTGGTAGAATACATGGAATTAATTAGAAAACCAACTCGGCAAGAAGAAGGATTGATTAAGTTTTTAATTACAAAAGCCTTCAAAAATATAAATATAGGACAAGAACTTTTAGTGCGTTCTATGAACGATGGAAATATGGGGGGATTATATCTATATCCTTTTGGGATTATTGATAAAAAACGTTTCTTAGGTGAATTAGTGAGTGAATGTCAGTTTATAGATGAAGATGGCGTAAAAGTAATTGCTTCTTTAAATGTTGACCAGGATGGGCAAATATTTGAGGTTGATATTTGGAAAACTGATTTTAGTCCCTTAATTAAAATACCTGAACCTGAAAGTTGGTGTTAATGATTTTATAGTTAAAAAGCTTTTTTGATTTAAAGTATTCTTTTGGTGAAGCAACGGACTTGACTACAACTTCATTCTTTGATAGATATGATTTTGATCCGAAAGCCTAGGGTATAAGGACATTTATAAATGAGTTAAATACGCTAGGGTATAATTTCTATTCAAGTGGAAAAGCTTATAATATAATATATAATGGAAAGTAAATTTTTTTATATCATTTTAATGCTTTCAATGCTGTTTTCATGTTCTTTAACCCCAAAGTATATAAAACAACTGAATACGCAGTTTGGATTAGATGTTCAAAAAAATGCAGTATCGGTTATATCAGAAAATGAGAAATGGGGTCCTAATGGAGATGGTTTCTATCTTGCAATGTTATCTTTTAAAGATACTTCAGAAGTTAAGAAGTTATTAAAACAAGGAAAGTTTAGATCTTTACCTATAAAAGAGGACTTACCTATAAGTGAAATTCATAGGGAATTAAGCTATTTGCAAAAAGGATATTATTTGCTTGAGGTAGACCAATCAGATTCAAGAGACTTTAGAATAGTAACCTTTGATTTAGTAAAAAATGAGGTGATTTTTTACTACCAATTGTATTGAATACTTGATACTGATCTAAGCGCACTTGCCCATTTTGGCGCAAGTATGCAGCCGGGATAACGAGAAGAGGGTACTTGTGCCTGAGTAAGAATTTTGTATAAGTATAACGGTATGATAGAGGTTATTAAAGGTTTTGCTAATAAAGGCACAAGTACTCAGCCCCCATTTTGGCGCAAGTATACAGCCGGGGTAATGAGAAGAGGGTACTTGTGCCTGAGTAAGAATTTTGTATAATTATAACGGTATGATAGAGGTTATGAAAGGTTTTGCTAATAAAGGCACAAGTACTCAGTCGCACATGGCTAAGGCTGCATACTTGCGCCAGACGGGGGTATATATATTTAAAAAGACGATTGGAAATAAGTAATATTGAGAGTCAATCAGTGATTTACGAATACCTTCAGGGGGTAAAAATGGCAATATATTCTGTAATAATAATTGGGATTACTTTTTCTGTTATAATTTTTTTTGAAATATAACTATTACGTGTTTGATGAGTATATTAGGATTTAAAGAATAGATGTAAAAGCGCCTAACCGTCGCAAGTCTTACAAGTGTTGACAAGCAGCGGTCATTGAATTGCGCATTAGCGGAAATTTATAATAGGCACAAGTCAAGCTTGCTCGCATACCTAAGCAATAAAGCTGCAATTATATACAGGGCGTACACTAGACCATGAAAAAGTATTTAAAATACTCGTTATTAGCTCTTTTATTATTTAAGACGAACGAGACTTCAAGGGGATTTGATCTTGCTAATTGTTTTTTTATCGAATATGCATCTAATCGATATATAAAATTACCTTCTGTCAAAAATTACATTGTATATAATGAAAAAGGGGAAAAATTGAATGCATATATTTTTTTTAATTATCAAACAATCGATGGTAAGAATACTTCGGAACTTTTTATTTATTTTGATATTAAGCCAAGTTTTTTTGTACTAGTTATAGCTTTACCTCCCAAATTAATTGGTATACCTGAGCTTTATAAGACAATGAAAATAGATAGTTTGGGCAATTTGAATATAAACAGGAAATCTTTAATGTTTACACCAATTAATATTGGTATTGAAAAGATGATTGATAAATATTTCATAAGCGAAAAGTATATATATTTCGACACCTTCGGCAATCTTAAGAAAGTAGGTAATAAAGTTTACATTAAGAAAGTAAATTAGCTTTATTATACCCCCATTTTAGCAAGTATGCAGCCGGGGTAATGAGAAGAGGGTACTTGTGCCTGAATAAGAATTTTGTATAATTACAACGGTATGATAGAGGTTATTAAAGGTTTTGCTAATAAAGGCACAAGTACTCAGTCGCACATGGCTAAGGCTGCATACTTGCGCCAGAGGGGACACAGAGCTGGGTGGTGAGTTTTATTGATTGATTTTTGAATGAGAGAATGATTGATTTTGCAGAAGTTATAGGTTGTAGGTTACCAAGTTACCAGTTCTGGGTGGTGAGTTTCCTATTTTTAATTTTTCCTTTTTAATTTTTCTTTTTCTGCTCTCTGAGAACGCTGTGTTCTCCGTGGTTAAAAAATAAAACAGCGTTCACCAAGAACATAAAACTCTTTTTAGTTTTAAAAATCTCTGCGAACGCTGCGTTTAAAAAAATTACTTCTTATTTTCTATTGTTGGTTTTAAAAATCTTACCGGGCTATTAAACTCTCTAGAAGTTTTTACTACATAATCCTGAAAAGAAGCTGCGGTATTTAAAACTGCTCCATCTTTCCAAGCAGCAAATATGGCATACTCAAAGCTATTGTCTTTTGGCGCCTGAATTCTAAAAGTATGGTTGCCGCCGCGTTCTGCTGAGAATTGGTATTGTGGCTTGTAAGTGTCTTTTACAACAATAGCTTTACCAATAAAATCCATTAGGTACTCTGCTCTATCATCAATTTTTTCAGGGTCTTTAATACCTTCTGGTCCGGATGAGATGATGATACCATTTTGTTGATATAAATCTTCTTTACCCGGTTTTTTACGTATACCGCATCCCATTAAAACATCTAAATTTTTTGGAAGAAACTTGGTGTAATTTACTTGGCAAGTGCTATAGTTTTGATGTGCATAAGCGGTGTAAAATTGTTCTAACTCATAAAAACCTTTACCAGAATCCCAGTTCATGGTTTTTATTTTAATGATAGAACGTAAAGGACCATTTACTACAACATCATAAGCATAACGGGTATCACTAATCTGACCGGCATTCCACATACTTTTAGGTGCCATAGCGGCTTGGGCAGGGGTGAATCTTGGTCGTGTTACAGCATCTGGCTTTGCCGGGTTTTCAAAAAGGCAGATAGCGCCACCTCCAAAACTATCTCCAACACTTTGTATATCAGAACCTAAATCTTTTGAAATATTGCTTACACCATAACCATCTAAATTTTCCATGTATAAGCGTTGCGACATTAATAAGGGCTTTCTTTTAGCAAAAACATCTACCGAGTTTGCAAACCATATTTTCCAGCCAACATGTTCAGATTCCCAGAAAGGCATAATATGACGCGTATAGCTACCTATGTTTGCATGGGTATAGTGTTTGTTCCAACCTCTAATATTTTCGCCCATGTAAATGTAAATGGTTTTACTTTCTTTAGGCTTTAAATCGGTCATAAAGAATAATTCATCCCAAATCCCATCTTTATCCAAATCATCTAACTGATGAAAAATAGCATGTCCATTAGTTTCTTTCCTTAACTCATGTCCGCCTTGATTTCTTAACTGCTGTTCGCTAGGTTCTGGTGCTGGAGGTAAAGAAGGGTCTACCACGGTTACCCACATTTCATGAATATCAGGAATTGGGAAATCTTCTCTTTTGATGATGATAGGACAGTTTTCTCTGCTGATATCTAAATCATTTACCAAAGTGTAAGCAATTCTTTGCGATGGATAAAAATCGCCTTGTGTGTACCATGGTTTGGTTTGTGCGGCAACATACAAACTACACAGCGTTAGCAGAGCCGAGAGGGTTGTTTTTGTGAACATGTTTTTAAAATATGATGTGCAAAAATTGGTTTATCGATATAGAAATCGATTTCAAATATAGCAATATTTTAAAAAGATGTATTGAAGAAGTGGAGATTTCAGCTTTAAATAACGTGTACGCTTTTGGCGTAATTTGTTAATAAGCTATCCTGAGCATTTAAATCTGTAATGAGGTAATCAATACTATTAAGATGGCAAACTTTAAGCTTTTGGATAGAATTTAATTTTTCTGCAATACTTACAATAGCAGTTTTTTGTGCCGATTTAATCATGGCTTTTTTTACTTGTACCACTTCCCAGTCAGAATCTGTAACACCTTCTTCTAAAGAAACGCTATTGGCACCTAATAAGCATAAATCAACTTTAATATCACTAAGTTCGCTGATTACTTTAGAGCCTATGCTTATTTGAGCATTTCTAGAGAGTTGGCCTCCTAACAAAATAACCTGTAAATTTGGTTTTTCTGCCAGTTCTAGCGCTACTAAAGGGCTAATGGTAAAAAAAGTACAAGATAAATGATCAGGAATCATCCTTACCAGTTCTATCATGGTGGTACCACCGCTGGCCAGTAAGGTCATGCCGTTTTGTATCAGCGATAAAGCTTTTCTAGAAATTTCCTTTTTAGCATCTTTAGCGTAAGCGTCTACTTGTTGGAAGGGGTAATGAAAAGATTTTGATAAAGCACCGCCATGTACTTTTAAAATCTTACCACTTTCTGCAAGTTCGTTTAAATCTCTTCTTATGGTATCTTCAGAAACTACCAATTGCTCGCTCAAATCAGATGATAAAACTTTATTATGTAAGTTTATTTGTTTGAGGATATAGGCATGACGTTCTTCTTTTAACATATTTTTAGGTTTAACACAGCAAATGTATTTAAATGCGACTTAAAACTCAAATGGTATTTATCTGTAATAAAAATTAAAGTTTCTTTCAAAATTATCTATGCCACCAAACAGGGTATTGAAAATTTGTTCAGTATTGATTCCTTTTCTCATCATATTGGCCATTTTGCTAATTAATAGTGGGTTTTGTTTGATGATGTAATATACCATACAATAAGAAATGGTATACATATCATGCACTCTGTTTTTGTCTTGCCAACTGTTATGGCTGTTTAAGAAAGCACTGATGTTTGCAGGGATATTTCTATTATCTGCTTTCATTTTATCCAAGTAATGAAATTGTGCATTTACCTGTATTTTATAATTTTCTTCTTTTAAAGATTCTAAAAACTCTGCCAACCCTTCATTAAACCATCTGGGAGGATTTCTGATACTATTCCTTAAAAGAGCATGGCTCATTTCATGTAAGATAATTTCTATATCTGCTACACTTTGGTAAAGTACATAAGATTGGTTGGTTATGGGCGAATAAAAACCGGATTCTGTTAAGCCTTTTAGACCAAATTGCTGTAAAACATCTCTAAAATCTTTCCCTTTGTGGTATAAATTGATGTGGATGGTTAAGCTGTCATTTTCTGCATCTTTAAACAAACCATTAAATATTTTAACTTCATAGGTTGCCAGGCGTTCTATTTTGGCTCTGTCTTCTGGTTTTAAGCTAAAACCGATTTCTTTGATGGCTAATTTCTGGCTGTAACTGCTAAAGCTGCAAAGCAATAGTAATATAATGATAGGTAGTTTCACGAGTTTTAATTTTGCCACCATTTTGTTGTTTTATCCATTTTGATGAAGGATAAAGGTTCTCCAATACGTGGTGTTTGTAAATTTAGGTTTTGAGCAGTATCGGCAATATCGCTAAGTTTATTGATGGGCTCTGTCCAAGCGTGTAAGGCCAAGCTAAATTTAGCCCAATGAACAGGTAGAAGTTGTTTGGCTCTTAAATCAGCGGTAGCTAGGGCAACCTGTTCTGGAAACATGTGGATGAGCGGCCAGTTAACACCATATTGTCCACATTCCAGAATAACTAAATCAAAAGGACCGTATTTATCGCCAATGGTTTTAAAATGGGTATCATAGCCAGAATCTCCACCTAAATAAATACTCAATTTATGACTTTTAAAAACAAAAGAACTCCACAAGGTATTGCCTCTGGTAAACTTTCTGCCAGAAAAATGCCTTGCCGGGGTAGCTGTTATTTTAAAGTCTAAAAGCTGAGTTTCATCATACCAATCTAAGGATTTGATAGTTTCAGTTTTTGCACCCCAGTAGATTAAATGAGCCTCAACACCCAAAGGAACAATGAAGTTCTTCGTCTTTGGAATTAATTTTTGGATGGTTGGATAATCTAAATGGTCATAATGATCATGTGTGAGGATCAATAAATCAATCTCTGGAAAATCGGCAGCACTGTAATCATAGCTGTACTTGAATGGTTTCCCGAAAAGTGGGATAGGAGAAGCTCGGTTAAAAACTGGGTCTACCAGAATGGTTTTTCCATCAATAAGCATCAAATAGGACGAATGCCCAAACCAAATGATTAAGGGCTCATCAGATTTAAGGTTTTTTAAATCGGTTTTAATAACCTTTATAGGCTGCTTAGGCTCTGTTTCTTCTTTGTTAAGAATAAACTCTTGTAAAACTTTAAAAAAAGACGATTCTGGTAAGCTTACCGTGGTTGGCGAAAGGTTTTGGAAGCTTCCGTTTTTATAATTTGGAGAAGCTTCTATTCGTTTGACTTGTGTTTCGGTTGGTGAACCACCAAAAACCGCCGACTGTAAAAATAAGTAGGTTGCCATTGCTGCTATCACAATTATAACGAAGAAATATATCATCATTTTTTTAAATACCCGCATCGTTAGAAACTCCTTTGGCTATACTTTCTGCCCAATCTTGTTCTCCTTTACCCTGTGCTATAGCGCCAAGCAAGCGGTTGTAAACCAAGTTAAGTAAGGGGGCAGGCATTTCTGCATCTAAAGCCATTTTTGAGGCTAAGCGAGCATCTTTAAAACCCAGTGTAGACTTAAAACCTACTGGTTGATAATTGTTGTTGGCAATTAAAGTTCCGTAATTCTTATAAATAGGAGCGTTAAAGACTGTATTACCGAAGAAATCGGCTACTTGCTTGCGGTCTAAACCATTTTTTTCTGCTAGGGTAAAGGCTTCTGCCATGGTTTCCATAGAAGCCATAATCATGAAATTGCCAGTAAGTTTAAGCACATTGGCTGCTTTAACATCCTCACCAAAATCATAAACGGCTTGTCCAACTTGTTCTAATAAGGGTTTAGCAAGTTTTTTAGCCTGCTCTTGTCCTGATAAACAAATGAATAATTTTGCTTCTGCAGCAGCTGTTGGTCGGCCAAAAACGGGGCTACTTAAGTAAAAAGAGCCATTTTTTTGGTGTATTACATTTAAGCTGGCAGATGTTTCTGGTGCTATGGTGCTCATGCTGAGGTGTATAGCACCCTTTTTTAAGGCTGGGATAAAACCACCATCTCCCTTGCATACTTGGTTTAAAGCATCATCATCAGCCAGCATGGTAAAAACAAAATCTTTATCCGCAACAGCTTCTGCTGGGCTGCTTGCCAGTTCAAAATTTCCTGTAAGTTGTTGCGCTTTTATGGCAGAACGGTTATAGACACTTACTTCATGTCCGGCGTTGATGAGGTTTTGTGCTATGGCAATACCCATATTTCCTAAACCAAGGAAAGCTATTTTTTCTCTCATTTTAGTTGATATAATCACGGTCTTCATCACTTAAACCTTTTTTGTCATTATGGTTTAAGTAATCATCCTGAGGTTTATTTACTTCAAAAGGGATGTCTTTTGTGTTTTCTGTTGCCAAAGGTGCTTTCTTTTTTGGCCTGGCTATAATTAATCCAATGATAAAACCAAAAATGGTTACAATCAACATCATCAGAAGTTTTGAAACGTAAATTTCTTTCCAGAGGATGGTAAACAAAACTTCATCTGTGTTTTGCATAAATATCACGGTAATTAGTACCGATAATACAATAATTGTTAATGTTTTAAAGCTCATATCAATAATTTAAAATCAAACCAAATTCTAATATCGGTTTTTTGTTGATGCTTTCTTCTGCTGGCATGATAATTTTTGTTCCGAAATCTACATTTGGCAGATAAAATCTTAGGATATTCAAATCCATTCTAAACTCGGCACCATAAGACCTTAACCCGTTTCCCTTTCCTATGTTTTCAAAATCTGTAAAAATGCCACCTTTAAAGCGCTTGATGTAAGCTAGAGGTCCTACTTCCCAATCGGGGTAAGCTATAGGGAAACGATAATCAAGCAATAAGGAATTATGGAGTTTGTTTAGTGCCGGTAAATTCAGAAAACCACTTGCTCTAGCAATATCTGTATTGAAAGTATAAACACCACTATTGCTTTGCCAGTTAAAGTTAAGCTGTAAGCTGTGATTGCTAAATAAGCCGGGTGTATTCACAAAAGTTTTTAAAATGAGGTTGCTACCATCAAAATTATTATCGAAAGGTAAGTGTTCATATAAGATATTGAAATTAACCAGCCATGGTGTAGCTAAATCTCTCTCGCTTCTTAAAGTGCCTAAACCCATGTAAAATTGGTACTTCATAGGGAAGCTTATTTGCATAGGAAAATTATTGGGTTGCAAACTTAAATTATACCTGCTGGTATAACTACTACTGATGTTAAAGCCTGTTGAGAAGCCCTTATTGAGCCAGTTGGTGGCAAAAGGAATCGTGATACCAAAATTACTCACATGTTCTCTCCAGGTGAAAGGTGCAATAGTTTCGCCGCTAGGACTAACTAATCTTACATAACTAAGCCTGCCACGGTTTTCATAATCAGCAGTAAAAATAGGGTAGTATTTTTTAAAGCTTAGGGCAGCCCGGTATTCGCTGGTTCTTAATCCACCATTATAGGTATATCCTACGGTAGATGAAAAAGTGTTGAGTTTATTATCTGATGCTAAATCAAAACCAATGACGTATTGATTGTCTATTTCACTTTCTGTACTTATTGGTCTTAAGCTATGGAAATTAAAAAGATGAGCCGCCTCTTTGTAAGGTTTAATCGGATATTCCTTTTTAGGGATGTCTTGAAAAACGTTAGAAGTGTTTTCTTGCGATATAAGCGGTTTAAAATACTCAACAAAGTAATTATCGTCTTTAGTTGATAAAGTTGTTTCAACGGTGTTTAAATTGATTGATACAATGCGGTGGCCAGTATGTTGGTAGTCGCTAAAATAAATTTTATGATTTTTAGCATCATAAGAAGGTTGGTAAGCCCCAAATTGGGCGTTGCTGATTCTACTTATTGCTTTTGTTGCTATATCTAAACTATAGATGTTGTCTGTGCCGTTAAAGTGCGCTTTAAATAAAATTTGTTGTTTGGCAAATGTTGGTCTAGAGATGAGTTGCCTTACCGGAGCAAATAATTTCTCTATAACACTATTTCCTAAATCATAAACCAATAAGGTTTTGCCATCTTGGTTTACAGCTGTTACTACTACTTTTTTACCTGTATCATCATATTGTGGCGTTTGTAAAATATAGTTTTGGGGGTTTGGATAGCTTTTTAACTCTTCACCATTTTGTGCGTCAAGCTCAGCCAGAGAAAATTGATTATCGTAACTAACTTTTACCACAATGATTTTTTTGCCGTCTGTGGATAGGGCAGGAGAGAAATACCTGCTTTTGTGTGTTAATTGTTTAAAGCTTCTGTCTTTAAGGTTGTAAATGCAAATAACATTGAAAGATTGCTTACCATATCTTTTATCCTGACGGTATTCATCCCAAACCACCATATTAGCCGCATAATGTAAATTTGGCTCTAACTGAAAACCTATGCTTAAAAGTGTTTCTTCTTTTTTGTTTTTGATGAGCGTGATAGCAGGTGTTTCTGCATAAGACTTTTTGAGGCATACCAAATCACCTTCTTGGGTTAGGTAAGGTAATTGATAAAAAGTTGGAAGTTTAGCTTCTTGATGATAGGCTGTTTGGTATAGGGTTTTACCCGATGAATCTGACTGCCTTGCCCAAAGCGAGTCTAGCTCTTTCATGGTGTTCTTGTAAAGCTGAGAAGTGCCTACACCAGCATGTTTTTTTAAGGATGATGAAAAGTTGTAGGGGCGTATAGGAAAGCGGGCCATTCTGCTTAAAGTTTTGTCTAAAATTTGCTCGCCAAAATCTCTTCTCATTTTGCTCGTGAGGAAGTATCCTAAGGTGTAATAATTGGGTACAATATCTTTAAAAGAACCCAGATAATTTTTAGAATAAGAGTAGTGTTTGTTGCTGCCTAAATTGGTTCTTAAAGCTAATTCAAAATAGGGTTGTCTTCCTCTTCCTCCGGGACTTAAAACTGTCTCCGTAACAACAGCATCTCCTTCAAAAAACCATGGCGGCAAATTGATACCGAATAGTGCCAATTTTAACTCTTCAAAAATTGGAGCTCCTAAATCAGGTGCCAATTTATCAAACTGTACAACGTGTCTTAGTTCATGTAAAGCCAATCCGTTTAGCCAGTCTTGTGAGTCGAACTCCTGAGAGGGGATAGTGTAAAAATCTGACCTTCTTGGAGCCATTTGTACAAAGCCATTTGATACTACACCACGGTTTTGTAAGATGATGGAAATAGGCTTTGGTTTGCGACCTAAAGACTTGCTTACATCTTCTATCATCTTCTCTAACAAATTGGCCATTCGCTGCGCATCTTTTTCTAAGAGGGTAGGGTAGATGATTTGAAACTGAGGCGTGTTAATTTGGTTAAACTTTACACTTGGTGGGTTTTGTTCGCTACTAAAAAGCTGTCCAAAAACCTTATGTGAATAAAAAGTTAAAATTAATAAGCTTAATATACTGATTGTTAATATTTTATTTCGATTTTTTGGTTTCATTAAATTTGTATGCTAATATATTTAGTATTTGTAATTTTTTAAATGTTAAATTATTTGAATTTTAAATTTATTTGATTTTCATAAATAACTGATTATAATATATTTATTTTATATTATGTAAAATCAAATATGATATGATTTAATGTTTTTAAATAGCTATTTTTCTTTGAAATAGGCCTCTTTTTGCAATTCCAATATAGGCTTTTTAAATCATTAAAAAAATACACTAAGAATAACTTTTAATGTTCCTTTTTGTTGTTTAAGGAAGCTCTAAAAATTTTCATTTTTTAAAAATTATATACAGCATACTAAAGTTATTCATCCTAAAACTATCCCTTAGATTCAGATTTTTTTGTCGTTTTTTTTCCTGTTCGAGCTATAGAATAAGCTCAATTTAAAACTGCTATTTTTGATTTTTGTAATAATTATTAAGTATACTTAGTGTATTTTATTTTATTTTTTAACGATGAATCATTTGCGATAAATAGTCAAATTGATTTGCTATAGCTAAAGGATGTAAGAGGTTAAAAGGAGAGATTAATGTAATAATTGATGCCGCAAATGCGATAAGATGAGTGTTGTTATAAGGATTTATTATGGCTATAAAAGTTGTTTAAAACTAAGCTTGTGGATAGGAAATATCTTATCTAAATAATTCCCAAACCAAGCCATGAAATTGCGAAAAAAATAGAACGTAAATTGCTTTTTTATGGGTGTAAATTCTTGCTTAATTTTCTTTTTTCTAGCCTGGTTTTTACAATAGGATATAAGAAAATAGTGGCTAAAATAATGCTTGCTCCACCATAAAATCCACTGGTCATTTGTTCGTCTTTTCCGAATATAAATAGGGCTAAAATAATAGCATAAACAGGCTCTAAATTGGTGATTAAAGCTACCCTAAAAGCACTCAATTCTTTCATCACCATTACCCCCGCTACATAAGCTACAGAGGTACAAATGACACCTAAAATGAGTAGATAAATGATGTCTGATTTGCTTAAAATCATGGCTTCTGTATAGCCATTGGTAAGTAATAAATAGAAAGAAATCCAACAAAAAGCACCTATCAATTCGTAATAAGTAATCACTGTAGCTGCTCTATTTTTTACTTGTTTAGCGTTGATGATGGAAAAAATACTGGCACAAAATGCGCTAGAAATCCCCATTATAATACCCGTTTCGTACTCGGTTTCGAACTTAAAAATCATGTAAATACCTAAGATAATTAAAAATCCGACTAAAATTTCGAGTTTTGAAACAGATTTTGAGCTAAATAAAGGCTCCAGAACGGCTGTAAATAAAGTTAGGGATGAAAGACACACCATAGCAACGGATACGGTAGACGCTTTAATAGCGCCAAAAAACAAGATCCAGTGTAAACCAACAATGCCGCCAGTTAAAAAAAGCTTGATAAATTGCTCTTTATTGACACTGAAATTTATCTTTTTATACTTAAACCAGAGGTATAAAGAGCTAAAAGCTATCAGTACCCGATACCATGTTAAATGAGTCTCATTGACTGTAATGAGGGCACCCAAAATAGCAGTAAATCCCCACACAAATACGGTTAAGTGTAAGATAAAAACATTACTCAGCTTAAATTTCATGATTATTTTGGCGCTTTGATAGCTAAATATACACCTAAAAGTGCAAAAATTATATTAGGTATCAATACTGCTATAATAGCTGGTAAGCCTCCTTTAAGCGCAAAAACATTAGCAAATTGTATAAAAAGGATGTAAACAAAGCTTAATAAAATACCCAAACCAAGGGGTAAGCCAACACCACCTCTAACCTTTCTTGAGGATAAAGCAACACCAATTAAGGTTAAAACATAGGTAGAGAAAGGGTATGTCCAGCGTTTATATTTCTCTAATTCAAGGTTTACCATAACACCAGTTCCTCTTATTTTCTCTTTTTCAATTTTCTCGTTAAGTTCCCAATAGTTCATGGCCGAGTATATATTATCTCTAATATCAAAATCTACTGGTTTCATATCTAAAGTGGTATCTTTTTCTACGCCACGTTCCATCCGCTCTTTTAAACCATCAACATGTCTGATGCTATAGTTTTGGATTTTCCATTTTCTGGAAACAGAATCCCAGCTAATTCTATCACTCATGAGCTTCGATTTAAGCTCTTTATCTTTAAATTTTTCTAAAGAGAAACGATAACCTGTATTATTCAGGTTATCAAAAGATTCCATGTAGATGTAGGTGTTTTCATCTAATTGCAGGTGCACATGCTCTCTGGATGTATCTTTGATTTTGGTGTAAGTATTCTCAAAATTTATCATTAACCTGTTTGTTTCTGGAATGATGAACAGGTTAAAAATCATGTTTACGATAAAGATGACTGTTGCAGCAATAAAATAGGGGCGTAAAAAGCGGTTAAAACTTGCTCCGCCACTTAAAATAGGAACAATCTCTGTTTGATCGGCCATTTTTGCTGTAAAGAAAATAACCGAAATAAAGTTGATTAAAGGCGATAAGAAGTTGAGATAAAATGGGATAAATCCACCATAATATTCAAAAATAATTTGGCTAATGGTGGCTTTACTCTTTAAAAAATCATCAAGCTTTTCAGATATATCAAATACAACAGAGATCACAACAAAAATCCCTAGTGTAAATACAAAGGTTCCGAGGTATTTTTTAATGATATACCAATCTATCAGCTTGATGTAATTATCTAAAAATTTCATTTACAATCTTTGTGCAAGCGCTTTAACCATTTTATTTTTCCAGTTGTAAAATTCTCCTGCGATAATTTTTTCTCGGGCTTCTTTTACCAGCCATAGGTAAAAATGTAAGTTATGCAAAGTAGCAATTTGTGCGCCTAATATCTCTTTAGAGTGGATTAAATGCCTTAAATAAGCTTTAGTATAAAAATGGTCAGAGAATAAATCACTATCGGGGTCAATAGGAGAGAAATCATCCTTCCATTTCTCATTTTTGATGTTGATGATGCCATGTCTGGTAAATAACATTCCGTTTCTGGCATTTCTGGTAGGCATTACGCAGTCAAACATATCAATACCTAAAGCTATATTTTCCAATATATTAATAGGTGTACCTACACCCATCAGGTAACGTGGTTTGTCTTCAGGAAGTATTTCACACACTACCTCCGTCATCCCGTACATTTCTTCTGCTGGTTCGCCTACAGAAAGTCCGCCAATGGCGTTTCCTTCCCGGTTTTGTTCAGCTATAAATTCGGCAGATTTTCTTCTTAAATCCTTATAAACAGAGCCTTGTACAATAGGGAACAAAGTTTGCGAGTAGCCGTATTTAGGTGCTGTGCTATCAAACCTATCTATACAACGCTTTAACCAACGATGCGTCATATCTACTGATTTTCTGGCATAGGTATAATCACATGGGTATGGTGTGCATTCATCAAAAGCCATAATGATATCTGCACCAATGGTTCTTTGGATATCCATCACATTTTCTGGTGTAAACAAATGCTTAGAGCCATCAATATGCGATTTGAACGTAACGCCCTCTTCTCTTATCTTTCTTACCTCTGTTAAAGAATATACTTGATAGCCACCGCTATCGGTTAAAATAGGTAAATCCCAACCATTAAATTGATGTATACCGCCAGCTTTCTCTATCACATCTAAGCCCGGTCTTAAATATAAGTGGTAGGTATTTCCTAAAATAATTTGGGCTTTAATATCATCTTTTAGCTCACGCTGATGCACCGCTTTTACCGTACCGGCAGTACCAACAGGCATAAAAATGGGTGTTTGAATGGTTCCGTGGTCTGTTGTTATTTCTCCTGCTCTGGCTTTTGATAAAGGGTCTTGCGCTGCTAGTATAAACTTCATTAACTTTTTTGATGATAAAATACCTGCAAAAGTAAGAAAAAATAAAGCATTTAGGGATAAGCATTAGTTAGTTAAAAGCACTTAAAAATATCTTTTGCTGGATGATGATTTTTTGTTAAACAAAGTATGATTATATTATACTAAAGTTTGAATTTTGGCTAAATTTGAGAACTTTCTAAACTTATTCACACATATTGGAAGCTTATTTACATTACTCTTTACTTATACTGTTACAAATTGCTTTCGTTGTACAATTATATTATTTATGGGTTGTTCAACATAGATTTATCACCTATAAAATACCGCAGGTGGTATATGCTAGCCATCAAAAAGTTTCTGTAATTATCTGCGCCAGAAACGAGGCTTATAATTTAGAAAGAAATTTACCTTTTATCTTTAATCAGAAAGGGATTGATTATGAGGTAGTGGTGGTAAATGATTGCTCATCAGACCAAAGTGAAGAGGTTTTGAGGATGTTTCAGGCTCAGTATCCAAATTTAAAAGTAGTTGTTAAAGAAGAACATCCACGATTTAAAACAGGGAAGAAGTTTGCTGTTACTTTGGGTATTAAAGCTGCTAGTCATGAAATACTAGTTTTTACGGATGCAGATTGTAAGCCATCCTCTGATTATTGGTTGGTAAATATATGCGAGCATTATTTGCATCCACAAACAGAAATTGTTTTGGGTTTTTCTCCGTACGAAAAAAAAGCTGGGTTTTTAAATAAGCTTATCAGGTATGAAACGTTCCAAACGGCACTTAATTATTTCTCTTTTTCCCTTTCGGGAGATGCCTATATGGGTGTAGGCAGGAATTTATCTTATAAAAAGTCGCTCTTTTTTAAAGGGAAAGGTTTTGCTGCTCACATGCACATACCTTCTGGTGATGATGATTTATTTGTTAATCAAAACGCTACGGCTACCAATACAGCTATAGAAATAAGACCAGAAACGTTTATGCTTAGCGAGCCTAAGCTTACTTGGTTAAGCTATTGGAACCAAAAAATAAGGCATTTAGGTGCGGGTAAGTTATACAAAGCATCGCATCAAAAAAGTTTAAGCATGCAGGCTATTTCTGCTATTTCATTTTATGCTTTTTTAATAGCCTGTTATATACTTCAAATAGAGGTTCTTATCATCAGCATTTTAGTGTTTTTAAGATTTTTAGCTCAAATTTTTATCTTTTACAAAGCTATGTTTAGGTTACAAAGTAAAGATTTAATATATTGGGCACTCATTTTAGATTTTGTTTATTACTTATACCTTATCATTTTAAGCATAAGAGGCTTGTTTAGAAAGAAAATTGTATGGAAATAAATCCAAACTTTTCGGAAAATGCCAGAAACGATTACCATCTGGTTTTGAGTGCTAAAACAGGCAATCAGAAGGCTTATGCTGAGCTCATGCATCGCTATAAAGATTCTATCTACTTTATGGTTTTGAAAATGGTTAACCATAAGGACGATGCAATGGATTTAACGGTTTCTACCTTTGCCAAGGCATTTGAAAATATTGAAAAATACAAGCCCGATTTTGCTTTTAGTACCTGGTTGTTTAGGATTGCTACCAATAGCAGTATAGATTTTATCAGAAAAAAGCGTTTGCAAACTACTTCTTTAGATAGCTTTAATCATGAAGAAGGAGAAGATAGGGTTTTAGAAATTAAAAGTGATGTTTTAAATCCCGAAGAATCATCCATTAAAAAGCAACAAACAGAGCAGTTAAAGGAAATTATAGATAAACTTCCTATACGTTATAAAACATTAATCATCTTAAGGTATTTTGATGAGCTCTCTTACGAAGAAATTTCTGTACAATTAGATTTACCTTTGGGTACAGTAAAAGCTCAGCTCTTTAGAGCAAGAGATTTACTATCAAACATATTGAATAAAAGAAAAAAAGACCCTGGTAGTGAATTCTAGAATTATCTCTCTATATTTTCCGGATTTATCGGATACCCAAAAACAACAATTTGATCAGTTGTTTGAGTTGTATTCTTTTTGGAATGCCCAAATAAACGTCATTAGTCGTAAGGATATAGATTTATTGTACGAGCGTCACATCTTACACTCTTTGGGTATTGCTAAGGTTTATACTTTTAAACCCGGTCAGCAAGTATTAGATGTTGGTACTGGAGGAGGTTTTCCTGGTATTCCCTTAGCTATTTTATTTCCAGAAACCGAGTTTTTATTGGTAGATTCTATTGGAAAGAAGATAAAAGTAGTAAACGAAGTAGCACATGGTATTGGCTTAAAAAATTTAAAGGCTGTACATAGCCGGGCCGAGCAAATTAATCAAAAGTTTGATTTTATAGTTTCCAGAGCTGTAACACAGTTGAAAGATTTTTATCCATGGATAAAGGGCAAATTTAAAAAGCAAAATTCTGAAGGCTTAAAAAATGGTGTTCTTTATTTAAAAGGTGGAGATTTAACTCAGGAACTTCAGGAGTCTGGGCTTAAACAAATAAAGCTTTACCCTTTGCAAGATTATTTTAAAGAAGAATTTTTTGAAACTAAATATGTAGTTTATTTGCCAGCACAATAATATTTACCAAAATCTATTTAAAACATGCTCTATGAAATTGGTCTAACCTTGATAAAAGGTATAGGAGATGCTACCATTAAAACATTATTAAGCTATTGCGGTAGCCCTGAAGAAATATTTAGAACCAGTAAACAGCACTTGGAGAAAATACCGGGTATAGGTTCTAAAACTGCCGATTTAATTATCCATCATTCATCATTTGATAGAGCCGAGCAAGAACTGAAGTTTATAGAAAAATACAAAATACAACCTATTTTTATTCAAGCTGAGGATTATCCAAAACGCTTAAAAAGTTGTTATGATGCTCCGGTTATGCTGTACTTTAAAGGTAATGTAAAGCTTAATCAGCAAAAAGTTATAGCTATTGTGGGCACCAGAAATGCTACAACTTATGGCAAACAATTTTGTGAACAACTCATTAGTAGCTTAAAGCATCATCAACTGTTGATTGTGAGTGGTTTAGCTTATGGGATAGATATAGCAGCACATAAAGCTTCATTAGCGCATGAAACTCATACTGTTGGGGTTTTGGGGCATGGTTTAGATAGGATTTATCCCGCTTTACATCGCTCTATTGCAGAGAAAATGATTCATCAAGGTGGTTTACTAACCGAGTTTAGGTCAGAAACTAATCCAGATAAACAAAACTTCCCTAAGCGAAATCGTATCATAGCAGGTATGGCCGATGCTACTTTGGTAGTAGAAGCTACTAAAACAGGCGGTGCACTTATCACAGCAGAAATAGCAAATTCATACAATCGGGATGTTTTTGCGGTACCTGGCCGGGTAGATGATGAACTTTCTGAAGGTTGTAACTTCTTAATTAAAACCAATAGAGCTCACTTATTAGACCGTGTAGAAGATTTGGAATACATTATGGGTTGGGATAGAGATGAGGTAAAGCCAGTGAAGCAACTTCAGATTTTACCTCATTTAACTAAAGATGAAGAGAAAATTGTAGCTATCATAAAAGACTATAATGCTATTGCTATAGATGATTTACAGGTTAAATTAGATATGCCCCAGAGTAAATTGGCTATGTTGTTGTTAAATTTAGAAATGCAATCAGTGATTATATCATTACCCGGTAAAGTGTATAAAATGAATCATTAGTTAGGCTTCAAAAGGGTTTTTAGGATAATCAAAAAGCACCATATTACCTGTGTTTTTACTCACCATTTTCCAACTATCTAAAGGAAACTCTAGCAATACCATACCACAGGTTGGGATATTGTAAATATCAGCATTACTGAGGTAAAGTGCTAGGTCTGTGATTCCATTATTATGACCAAAAAGGGCTATAAAATCATGTTCATCAGAAAATTGATTTACAATATTTAATAAAGTTTGATGGTTGGCTTCGTAAATTTTAGGCTCTTGTATAATATCTGTTTCCGAGTATTGAATTTCTTTAGCTATAATTTTACAGGTGGTGATGGCTCTTAAAGCCGGACTAGAAACTAATTGTTGAGGATTTAATATTCTGGAAACTAATCTTTTACCCATTTCTGGAGCGTTTGACAGGCCCCTACTGTTAAGTGGTCTATCAAAATCTTTTGTATTTGCAACTCCCCAATCTGATTTAGCATGTCTTACAATTAAAAGTCTTTTCATCTGTTGCTAAAAGTAATAATTTCTTCTTCTTTTATGAGGTTCATACAATTAAAATGTTGAAGTGGACATTTCTCTAGGCCAAATTTAGAGCAGGGTCTGCAAGATAAATCAACATCAACAATTAAAGACTCGTTAATTTTATAGGGCGATACACCCAGTAACTCTGGAGTTGTACCTCCCCAAATAGAAACCAAGGGTTTGTTAAAGGCTTCAGAAATATGGGTTAAACCGGTATCAAAGCCAATAACGGTATGTGCTTGTGAAACCAAATAAACCGATTGGTCTAAATTAATTTTACCGCAAGTATTAAAAATTTTTGGTCCAATAGCCTCCTCGATAGCTTTTGCATTTTGCGCTACATCATCACCACCTAATAAAACAATAGGTTTTGCTATTTCTTTACAGGTTTTAATGATTTTCTCAACCGGCATTCTTTTGGTAAAATGCGTTGCCCCGATAATAAAAGCTACATAATCTTGCTGGTGTGAAGAAGGTAATAAATCTGTTTTCTCATAACTTCCATTGATGTAATAATCTATAGGTTTATCGTCGTTTTTAACACCTAAAAACTCAACTGTTTCCAGATAACGTTCTACCAAGTGCTTAGGATTAATAAAACGCTCGCTTTTAAACTTCAAAGCCAGCCATTTTTTAATTCTTTCTTTTTTATAAGTTGATGCTGGTATACCTGTTCTTAGTTTGATGATGCTGGTTCTTAGATTGTTATGTAAATCTATGATATAATCAAAATTCTCTTTTTTGATATCAGCTATAGTTTCATTTAAGCTAGGTTTTAAGATGTGAAGTTTATCTAAATAAGGATTGTTGTTATAGATATACTTGAACTGTTGTTTGGTTAAAAAATGAATTTCTGCTTCTGGCAACTGTTCTTTTAGGCATCTTACCACAGGTGTGGTGTAAATAATATCACCCATAGAGCTAAAGCGGATCACTAGAATTTTCTTAACCATTTGACAAAGCTTTAGCTGTTTTTAATTTTATCGATGATTGATGTACTAGAATAGCCCGGTAAAAAGCTCAATGTTTTTACTTCGCCACCATTGGCTAGCACTTCTTTTGCACCTACAATATTATCTAAAGTATAATCCCCACCTTTAACCAAAACATCCGGAAGGATGTGGCTAATTAAATTTTGAGGAGTTTGCTCTTCAAAAATCACAACGGCATCTATAAATTGCATGGCTGCCAGTAGGAGAGAGCGGGTTTTCTCATCATTTACCGGTCTTGATGGGCCTTTTAAAACTTGAACAGATTTATCAGCATTTAAACCAATGATTAATTTGGTGCCCAGTGTAGCAGCTTCACTTAAGTAAGTGATATGGCCAGCATGTAGTAAATCAAAACAGCCATTGGTGAAAACTACTTTTTCGCCGGTAGCTTTCCATTGTTGACGAATCTCAACGGCCTGTTCAAGGCTTAAAATTTTATCTTGTATCGTCATGCAGTCTTAAAAATTATCATCCACAGCTTTACAAAAGATATGCCCTATTAAAATGTGCATTTCTTGTATTCTGGCTGTAACATCATCTGGCACAACAATGTTTAAATCGCAAATTTCATTCATTTGGCCACCATCTCTTCCGCTAAGACCGATGATTTTACAGCCCAATTTTTTAGCTGCTTGTATCGCAGAAATGATATTCTCGCTATTGCCACTGGTAGAGATAGCTATAAACAAATCATTTTCTTGTGCGTAAGCATTTATTTGCCTGCTAAAAACATTTGCAAAGCCATAATCATTACTAATAGCGGTTAAGGCCGATGTATCTACTGTTAACGCTATAGCTGGCAAAGCTTTCCTTTCTTTAACAAAACGACCGGTAAATTCTGCTGCAATATGTTGAGCATCAGCGGCGCTACCACCATTACCTGCCAATAAAATTTTACGACCGTTTAAGATGGTTTCTTTAACCAACTCACAGCCTTTTTCAATATCGGGCACCAGTTGCTCAATAACTTTATTGATGGTAGTTTGATGTAATTTTAATTCGTTTAAAACCATGTTAATCTTCTATTTCACTGATGATTTCTTCTATGGATGTGGTAGCGCTTCCTACGTGTTTAATTACGATAGCAGCGGCATAATTAGCAATTTGACAAGCCTCATGTAAATTAAAACCTAATGCTAAACAATAAGCCATTGTTGCAATTACCGTATCGCCAGCACCTGTAACATCATAAACTTCTGTGGCTTGTACAGGTAACACTTCACAAGATTGAGGCGTTAAAATAGCCATTCCCTCTTCTGATAAGGTTACTACCAAATTCACTGTTTGGGTATTCTTGAAAATAACATCAGCGGCAGCTTTTAACTTTTCTTGATTATTGATGTTCTCTATTCTGGAAGTTTCGGATAACTCTTTACGATTAGGTTTAATTAAAAAAGCACCTTTATACTTGCTATAATCTATGCCTTTTGGGTCTATCACCACTTTTTTATGGAGGCTATTAGCGTAGTTGATAACGCTTTGACAAAGTTGGTAAGTGAGTAATCCTTTATTATAATCAGATAAAATAATGATATCAACATCTGAAATTAAGGGTTTTACAGCTTCAAATATTTGTTCTTCCAAAGCGCTATCAATATCATGAAGATTTTCTCTATCTATCCTTACAATTTGATGATTACTAGCTAAAACTCTGGTTTTAATAGTGCTACTTCTGCTCTTATCAAAAAATAAAGCATCGCTATGGATGTTTTTTTCTTTTAGTATGTTTTTAATTTCTTTTCCAAAATCATCGGCTCCAACAACACTAGCGATACTAACTTTACCGCCTAAAGCCGTAATATTATTAGCAACATTACCTGCACCTCCTATAATTTTAGATTCGTTTCTCACATTCACCACTGGAACTGGTGCTTCTGGCGATAAACGGTTGGCGTTACCGAAGATATAATGGTCTAACATGACATCGCCAATAACTAATATATGAGGTGTTTTTTGTTGATTTAAATCTGATAATTTTTTGGAAAGCATTTCTTCTCTTTGATTCAAATATAGCTAAAGATGTTTTTATAAAGCTTGTTTTTTATGACCAAAATAAGTTTGGATACTGGCTAAGTCAAACGCATTTAAACATTTTTCTTTAGTTAAACCGCCTTTTCTGGCAACATAAACGCCATAATGCATATCGTAAAAACCTTCATTACGATGGGCATCTGGATTTATAGCTAATAAAACTCCCTTTTCTAAAGCGTATTGATGCCATCTCCAATCTAAATCTAAACGTAGCGGGTTGGCATTAATTTCTATGGTCACTTGGTTTGCAGCACAAGCGTCAATAACTTTTTTAAAATCTAAAGGATAACCACTTCTACTTAATAATAAACGACCTGTTGGGTGACCTAAAATAGTGGTATATGGGTTTTCTATGGCTTTTATTAAGCGTTGTGTAGCTTTATCTTCATCCATTTTTAGATTTGAGTGTACAGATGCTACCACAAAATCAAATTTAGTAAGGATTTCATCGGGGTAATCTAAACTTCCGTCTGATAAAATATCTGATTCAATCCCTTTGAATATCTTAAAAGGCGCTAATTTTTGGTTTAACTTCTCTATTTCTTCATGTTGTTGTAAAACACGTTCTATACTTAAACCATTGGCGTAAACTGCAGTTTTAGAGTGATCGCACAAACCTAAATATTCGAGTTTTAAGGTGTCTCTGCAATAAATAGCCATTTCTTCTATGCTATGGACACCATCACTCCAAGTACTATGGTTGTGTAAAGTGCCTTTTAAATCTGCGTAAGTGATTAAAGAAGGTAATTGTTTTGCTTGTGCTAGGGCTATTTCGTTAAAATCTTCTCTTAATTCTGGTTCTATATACGCTAAGCCCGCAGCTTCGTAAATGACATTTTCTGAAGTATAGGTTGTTGAATGATCAGGTAAAAGTGCTTTAACTTTTTCTACATGAGCCTCAACACCTGTGGTTTCAAATAAACGGTAAGCTAAAGTGGTTTCGTCTGCTTCGAAGCATCTTATGGTTAAGCTGTTTTGATCTTTAAATCTGATGCTATTAGGTGTAGTTTCAAGATTAGAGATGTTTTCTAATTGTTGGATTTTATCTATAAATAGCTTAAAATTAGGAGCAACAACTATAAAAGCTAATTCATCTATAATTTCACACTTTCTTCTAAACTCTCCGGTAACTAATATTTCAGTAGCATTGCTAAGTTTAGCTAATAAGTCTTGGTATTGTGTAACTATGGGTTCTAAACGGGCATATAAAAAACGACCATTACTCGCCATTTTAAACTCAATAGCTTTTTTTATTTCCTCCTGAGTTTTTAAACCAAATCCTTTTGCTTCAATCAGTCGGTTTTCATTACAAGCATAGTATAACTCACCAACATTTTCTATCCCTAAGGTTTTCCAGATGATAATGATTTTTTTAGGTCCTAAACCTTTGATGCTGAGCATATCTAAAATCCCGATAGGGGTGATAGCTATCAAATCATTTAATTCCTTTAAACCTCCGGTATTAAAAAGCTCTATAATTTTAGTAGCGATGCTTTTTCCGATACCATCTATTTTATCGAGCTCATCTTGGGCTTTATCTTTTAATTTGAATGGAAGTTTATCAACCTTAAAAGAAGCATTGGCAACAGATTTTATTTTAAATGGATTTTCATCATGAAGCTCCATCAATTGTGCTAATAGTTTTAAGGTTTTTGATATTTCTTTATTTTCCATCTTGATTTAAAAAAGATACCAAAGTTAAGATAATGGAACAAAACAATAGAAAATAATACACTGCATTTTGAAAGACCAAATTAGTATATTTGATTATGGTTACAATTATTCAGAAAGGCACCCCATTAGAAGAGATTAAAAAAAAGATAGATACAGTTGTTGCGAAGAAAAAAAATAACATCAAAAAATTTGCTGGAACAGTGAAGTTAGATGTAGAACCTATGGAGTGGCAAAATAAAATAAGAGATGAGTGGAGATAAGCTTTTTATCGACTCTAATATTTTGTTATATTTTCTTAAAGGAGAAAAGGAGATTGTAGAAATTATATCAGAAAAGGAATTGGTGATTTCTTTTATAACGGAGTTAGAATTGCTTTCTTTTTCTAATTTATCTTCTTCCGATGAGAAAAATATCAAAGGACTTTTGAAAAGCTGTCAAATTATCAACCTTAATGAAGAAATTAAAGCTTTAACCATAGAGCTTAAAAGAAAATATAAGTTGAAACTTCCGGATGCTATAATTGCTAGTACAGCTTATTACTTTAACCTACCTATTCTAACTGCTGACAAACAATTTAAACAAGTTGAAGAGCTAGAAGTTATTATTTATCAATTTTAAATATGGCAATTATTTCTTAATCACTTTAAACACTTCTGTTTTTTTATTTGGGTATTCAACTTGAAGTAAGTATAGTCCTGAAGCTGCATCAACAAAAAAATCTACGTGTTGCTGGCCTTCGCTTAAAAGTTTGCTGTGTTGTTGTAAAATAACACCATTTAAGGTGGAAATATTAAATTTTACAACTCCTTTTTCTGGGTTATTAAAGCTTAATTTAAAATCGTTTTCAAAAGGGTTAGGAAAAACTGTTGAAGTAGAAGCAGTAGACGTAATGTTTTCTTGTTCTTGATTTGTTTTGTTAATTACGGTTGTGGATGATTCCGTTTTTAAACTATCAGTATTAGATTTTAGGCTGGCCAATTGTGTTTGTTCCCCAAGTTGTTTAATCACCAAATCATCCAATTCCCAAACAGATTTTAAGCATTGCTGTACTCCTATATGCGAGCCTTTTACAGGAGTTATTTTATGTGTTAGAACCGTTACGTTATTTATTTTAACCCATAAAAGGCCGTTTTCCTGCCTTATTTCGTAGCTATTTGCTTTCGTTTTATCAAAATTTTGATTTTTTAAAAGATGAGCAATGTCTTTATAAACCATATAGTTCCAAGCATTATTAAAAAAGGCTAACCTAATTTTACCTTTTAAATCAAAATCAACCTGAAATATTTCTCTAGAATTACCTTCTTCCTTTTTAACAGAATTTCCCCATTGGAAATCTATCATATCGGTCTGGTCTCCACCACTTATGTAACTGGCTTTAAATAAGATAGAAAAGTTTTTTTCGGTATTAAATCCTTTAATGTTTTGCGTTTGCCATTGGCAACCACGATTTGTATAGTTAATGAACTTCTTTTCTAGCCTAAGTTTTCCATTAGTGATAGAGACTTTAAAATCTTTATTGTCTTTAACCTTCCACTGATGCTTATTATCCTTAAAACTCTCTTTAAAAATGATTTTTTCTTGGGCAATAATTTTTGTAGAAATGAGAATTAAAGTGATGTATAAAAATATTTTCATAGGGTTTAGAAGGTATAAAAAGTTAAAAATAAAAAATCCCCTTAATAAACCTATTAAGGGGATGTTAAATTCTTTTAGTTCGTTATTCTACAACCAAATTATAAGGCATTTTTGCTTGTATACCTTTCATTTGGGTAATTTCTTTGATGTTTTTGTAATGAATATAGCTATCGCCTAATTCTTGTTTTACAAAATAGGTTTTGATGTTTTCACCAGATTTATCTAGAAAACCTAGGAGACCATCTTTTTTCTCAGGATAGTTTACAATTCTATACTCTTTGATTTTAGCTTTTTTAGCAGCAGCTTTAATAGCATCTTCAATATGCCCTATGCGGTCTACCAAACCTAATTTTACGGCTTGTTGGCCTGTCCAAACGCGACCTTGCCCAATACTATCTACATATTGCTGAGAAATTTTTCTTCCATCAGCAACTCTCTTGGTAAAATCATTATAAGTACGATTTACTTCTTTTTGTAAAAGCATTTTTTCTGCCCCAGTTAAAGGTCTTGAAATATTACCTAAATCTGCATATTCGCTGGTTTTAACGCCATCAAAAGTTACCCCAAGTTTCTCATTAAAGAAACCTTTCATGTTAGGTAAAATGGCAAATACACCTATAGAACCTGTAATGGTATTTGGTTCAGCAAAGATAGAATCGGCAGCACAAGCAATATAATAACCGCCAGATGCGGCGTAATCTCCCATGGTTACCATAATAGGTTTAACTTTTTTGGTCAATACTACTTCCCTCCAAATAACATCAGAGGCTAAAGCGCTTCCGCCTGGGCTATTCACTCTTAGTACAACAGCCTTAATTTTATCATCTTCACGGGCTTTTCTTAATGCTCTAGATACAGTTTCAGAACCAATAGTGTTTTCATCTCCTTCGCCACCCATAATATCTCCGTTGGCATAAACCACCGCAATTCTGTCTTTTGCAGTGCTGGTATTTTTGATAGATGAAACATAATCTGATAAACCAATGGTAGTTAAATCATCTTTTAAATCTGTTTTAGTAAGTTTTTTTAGCTCAGCAAGAACTTCATCTTTATATTTTAAGCCATCTATCAGCTTAAGTTTAAGGGCATCTTCTGGAGAACGAGATTGTAATTTGTTAGCGATAGCATATACACTGTCTTGCGGTATTTTTCTGCTTGTGGCAATTCCTTTAGTGAAATTTTCGAATAAAGAGCCTAGTAAAGCTGTCATTTGTTGCTTATTAGCATCGCTCATGCTTTCAAGAATAAAAGGCTCAACAGCACTTTTATAAGTTCCTACTTTTATAATTTGAGGTTCAATAGCCAGTTTTTCTAAAGCACCTTTAAAAAAAGTAATTTGTGAGCTAAAACCTTTAAGCTCTAAAATACCTTGAGGGTTTAAATAAACTTTATGAGCTACTGATGCTAAATAGTAAGCCCCCTGGCTATATACTTCACTATATGCGATGATGAATTTACCAGATTTTTTGAAGTTAATCAGCTCGTTCCTGATTTCTTCTAAAGTTGCCATACCAGTTAAAATATAGCTTACATCCAGATAAATACCTTTAATTTTATCATCCTCTTTAGCGTTTCTGATACTTTTTAGGATATCATTTAAACCTAACACTTTTTCACTCTTAATAGGGCCAAAGTCAACATCCTCAAAAGGGTTTGTTTCTGAACGCTCTGTTATAGGATAATTAAGATTTACGTAAAGAATGCTATTTTCTTTAACTTCTGCGGTTTTCTCTGTACTACTTACCAGTGCTGTAATCCCTCCAATAAGGATAACTGTAAATATGATTAATGTTAGGAAGAAACCTAACATAGATGCGAAAACAAATTTGAAGAATTGTTTCATAAAAAGAATTAATGTTTTAACTATGCAAAATACAAATATAAGTTTTAGACAAGCAAGGTTTTCATTTGTTACAACATTTATGTGTCAGGTTTATTTAGGTTTAGGTACTAATTTAGGAGATAGGTTAAAAAACTTAGAAAAAGCTATTGCTTTAATTGCAAAACAGGTAGGGGATATTGGTGCATGTTCTTCTATTTACAAAACAGCAGCTTGGGGTAATACCCATCAGCCAGATTTTTTAAATATGGTGGTAGGTGTAAAGACGGATTTTACTCCCGAAACTTTATTAGAAAAAACACAGCAAATAGAATTATACTTGGGAAGAAAGCGTATAAAACATTGGGGAGAGCGTATTATTGATATAGATATATTGTTTTATGAAGAATTTATTCAAAATTCAAGCAACCTTATTATCCCTCATCCGTATATAGCCCAAAGAAAATTTGTTTTAGCCCCATTGAACGAGCTTATTCCTGATTTTTATCACCCTAACTTAAAACAAACAGTAGGGAATTTGTATTTATCATGTGAAGACAAGTTGCAGGTAGAGAAAACAGCTTTTAAACTAAATTAATTACATGGATAATCATGAAATAATTATTGACCTTTCATACTTAAAAGAAGTGGCTAGCGGAAATATAGAATTTATGGTGGAGATGATTGATATCTTTCTTGACCAAACACCAGGGTATCTGGTTAATTTAAAAGAGGCAATTGAAAATAAGAATTGGCAAAAAATTGCTGAATCAGCACATAAAATTAAACCAACATTGGGTTTTATGGGGATAGAATCTGCTAGGGAAACCATGGCAGAAATAGAGTTAAATGCCCGTAAGCAAGAGAATTTCGAAAATATAGTTTTAAAGCACAACCAAATGCAAGAAGTCTTTAAAACTATATTTGTTAAATTAGAAGAGAAGAAGCAAGAGCTTCTTGCTCAAGACAATTAAATTTCTTTTATTTCAAAATTATAGCTTTCCATAATCAGGTTAGCCAAAAGTTTCTTACAAGCTGTTTCTACTTTTTCAGAAGCAGCTTCTTTATTTTCTGCCTCTACTTCTAAAGTAATATGTCTGCCAATTCTTACATTGCTAATTTCTGGAAGACCTAAATTTTTCATGCTTCCGGTTACTGCTTTACCTTGAGGGTCAAGAATCTCTTTAAGCGGCATTACATCAATCTCTGCTAAAAACTTTTTCATTTTATTGTTTAAGGGTCATATTTGATTAAGTTGCGAACTTAACCAAAGAATTTAATTTTTTGAATAACTAAAATGTATTTGTGATAATATGATATACCAAACTAAAATAAGCGGTATGGCGGCAAATTTAAGAAAAGCAAGGCATACTACAGAAATAATCAGGAAAATGAATTTGTATTGATTTTCTTTCCAACGTAAGTTGCTGATTTTCATTGAGAATAATCTTATCTCGCTTACCAAAAGCCAGCATAAAATAAGCGTTAGAGCTATTAAAAACCATGGGTTACTTACAAACGTAAAGCTATCTGCTAGATATGGTAAAGAAATAACTAAAAAAGTATTCATAGGCGTATTTAAGCCGATGAAATCTTCTGTTTGACGTTCATCCACATTAAATTTAGCTAATCTTAAGGCTGAGAAAACGGTTATCAAGAAGCCAACATAAGGTAAATAGGGGATAGATGCTACTTGTAACATTTGATAAATGATGACACCAGGTAAAAAACCAAAGCTTATCACATCTGCCAGAGAATCTAGTTCTTTACCTATTTCTGATTTTACATGAAGCAAACGAGCTGCAAAACCATCAAAAAAATCAAATATTCCTGATAGAATAACAAAAAAGGCAACCGTTTTAAGGTCGCCATTAAATGCGTATATAATTCCTATACAACCAGAGAAAAGGTTAGCACAGGTTAACATATTAGGAATGTGTTTTTTTATCATTTTTTAGAGGATAAAGGAGTAAGGAATAAAGATAAAAGACTTATGCCTCCTATTCCTTGTTCTTTATTCTTTTTTCTCTATTTAGCTATTCATGGATACTAAAAACTCTTCATTAGATTTTGTTCCTCTAACTTGAGTAAGTAAGAATTCCATTGCTTCCTGCGAGTTCATATCTGCTAAGTGGTTTCTTAAAATCCAAACTCTTTGTAAAGTTTCTTTATCTAACAGTAAATCATCTCTTCTGGTGCTTGAAGCTGTAAGATCAATTGCAGGGAAAATACGTTTGTTAGAAAGTTTTCTATCTAATTGAAGCTCCATGTTACCGGTTCCTTTGAATTCTTCAAAGATAACCTCATCCATTTTAGAACCTGTATCTGTTAAAGCAGTTGCTAAAATAGTTAAAGAACCGCCGTCTTCAATATTTCTTGCTGCCCCAAAGAATCTTTTTGGTTTATGTAAGGCATTAGCATCAACACCACCAGAAAGAATTTTACCAGACGCTGGTGCTACTGTATTGTAAGCTCTTGCTAAACGAGTAATAGAATCTAATAAGATAACCACATCGTGGCCACACTCTACCATTCTTTTTGCTTTTTCTAATACGATGTTAGCAATTTTTACGTGTCTTTCAGCAGGCTCATCAAAAGTTGATGAAACCACTTCTGCTCTTACGTTTCTAGCCATATCTGTAACCTCTTCCGGACGCTCATCAATCAATAAAATAATTAAATAAACCTCTGGATGGTTAGCTGCAATAGCATTGGCAACTTCTTTAAGTAAGTTTGTTTTACCTGTTTTAGGTTGCGCTACAATTAAACCACGTTGACCTTTTCCTATTGGTGTAAACAAATCCATAATTCTGGTAGAGTAATCTCCAGGTTTGGTGAATAAGTTTAATCTTTCTGAAGGGAATAGTGGTGTTAGATAATCAAAAGGAACACGGTCTCTTACTTCTGCAGGTACTCTACCATTGATAGATTCTACCCTTACCAAAGGGAAATATTTTTCACCTTCTTTTGGTGGTCTTATACTGCCTCTAACGGTATCGCCAGTTTTTAAACCAAAAAGTTTAATTTGTGATTGCGAAACATAAATATCATCAGGAGAGGTTAGGTAGTTATAGTCAGAAGATCTTAAAAAACCATAACCATCAGGCATAATTTCTAAGACACCTTCATTGGTAATCACATTATCAAAATCAAAGGCAGATTCCTGAGCTCTTTGTCTTCCGTTGGTATTGGGTAATCTATCTTTCTGATTTTTTTGATCAGCTTTAGCTTCCTGAGAAATAGTTTCTGTGTTTTCTGCTACAGCTACTTCTGCTTCGATTTCCTTTTTAGGAGCTTTTTCTACAACTACTTTTTCTGCTTTAATGGGCTGCTCTGGATGATCAAATAAAGATACTTCTTGTGCCGGACTTAAATCTTTTTTAGATTTTACCTCAACCGGAGCGGCTTTAACTGTACGAGCTCTTTTTTTAGGCTTTTCTTCTGTTACAACTGCATCTTCCACCAAACCTGCCGATTTTGCAGCATTTATAAGTTCGTGTTGTTCTTTGATTTTTGTAATCAATTCTGCTTTACGCAATTCTTCGGTATTATCTACTCCAAAGCTTTTTGCGATTTCACGTAGCTCTGAAACAAGCTTATCGTTCAATTCGTTTATATCAAACATTCAAAATGAATTATGTTCAAGGATTTTATTATTAGAATTTATCCCTTAAGCTTTTGTTAAGATTTCTAAGATTTGATATTAGAAAAACTAAAAAAAATCCGTAGACAAGGATAAATTGAGATTTCTTTGCAATTGTAGATATTTATTTTTTAAGTTCAAATTTTTTTGCAATTATTTTTTCAAATACTTAGCTATTTTTTAACAAATTTGCAGCCAAAACCAAAAGAGGTCATGAACAAAACAGAAATTATAAGAGAAATAAAATCAAAAAAATCTTTTTTAAGTATTGGCCTCGATACAGATATCACCAAAATTCCTAAACATTTACATCAATACGATAATCCGGTTTTAGAATTTAATAAACAAATTATTGATGCTACAGCAGATCTTTGTATCTCTTATAAGATTAACACTGCTTTTTATGAGTGTAATGGTTTAAAAGGGTGGGAATCTTTGATTAAAACTTACCAGTACCTGCCTAAAAATACTTTTTCTATAGCTGATGCCAAAAGAGGAGACATAGGCAATACATCTTCTATGTATGCAAAAGCTTTTTTTGATGAAAGCGCATCTGAAATGAGTTTTGATGCGGTAACAGTTGCACCTTATATGGGTAAAGACTCTGTAAGTCCATTTCTTGATTTTAAAGGTAAATGGGCAATCTTATTAGCTTTAACTTCTAATGAGGGAAGTCATGATTTTCAGCGCTTAAAAGATCATGATGTGATGCTTTTTGAACATGTTATCAAAAAATCACAGGAATGGGCAACAGATGAAAATATGATGTATGTAGTTGGTGCTACCAGAGGAGAAGCTTTTTTAGAAATCAGAAAACATGCTCCCCATCACTTTTTGTTGGTGCCAGGTGTTGGTGCACAAGGAGGTTCTTTAGCAGATGTTTGTAAATACGGGATAACAGCTGATTGCGGTTTGATTGTTAATTCTTCCAGAGCTATTATTTATGCATCAAACGGAGAAGATTTTGCAGAAGCAGCAAGAGCACAAGCCTTATTGGTACAAAGAGAAATGGCTGCCGAGCTGCAAAAAATAGGTATCAGTTAAACAATAAAAATTTTTAGCGTTAGAAATTAAGAGACTTATTTCAATTAAAAATAAAAATCTTAATTTTAACTATGCTTCACTATGAGAAAATTCTTCATTATATATGGAGGTTCAGACTGTTTAATTTTCATGATTTAAGGACTGTTAAAGGAGAACAGGTAGAAATAATTAATCCAGGCAATATCAATGTTGATGCTGGTCCGGATTTTTATGATGCCAAAATAAAAATAGGCAATACGCTTTGGGCAGGTACAGTAGAGATTCATTTATCTTCATCAGACTGGTTAAAACATCAACACCAGCATGATAAAGCTTATGATAATGTTATCTTACATGTGGTTTGGGATGATGATACAGCCATACAACGCAGCGATGGAACTTATATCCCAACTTTAGTTTTAAAACATAGGGTTGAAGAAGCAACCATCCAAAAAATAGAAGGATTAGCTTGCAGTAATGAGTCAATTCCTTGTGCTGAGCAGCTTAAATTGGTTGATGAATTTTATATCAAGCAATGGTTAGATAGGATGGTGGTAGAAAGGTTAGAAGAGAAATCGGCTTACTTTGAAGCCCTGCATAAGCAATTAAAAGGAAGCTGGGAAGATACTTTTTATATAGGCTTAGCAAGAAGTTTTGGTTTTAAAGTAAATAGTTTGCCTTTTGAGTTATTGGCAAAAAATCTCCCTCAGCAAATTTTGGCTAAGCATAAACAAAACAGTTTACAAATAGAAGCTTTAATTTTTGGGATGTCTGGTTTGTTACATGAGCGTTATCAGGATGAATATCCGAAAAAGTTAAAAGGAGAGTTTGATTTTCTTCGCCAGAAATATCAATTAAACCCTTTAGAACCATCAGTTTGGAAATTTTCTAAAACAAGACCAGATAATTTTCCAACCATTAGACTGGCACAGTTTGCAGCTTTAATTAATCAATCTCAGCATTTATTTTCTAAAGTAACAACAACATCAGATATAAAAGCTTTAAAAGCATTGTTTAGTGACTTAAAGGTTCATCCTTATTGGGCAAATCATTACCTTTTTGATGAAGAAGCGGTAAAAACATCAAGAAACATTGGCGATGCGTCGGTTAATCATATTTTAATCAATACCATAGCACCTTTATTATTTAATTATGGAAAGCAAATATCAAATCCTAAATTTGTTGATCATGCAACTACATTACTTGAAAACATTAAGGCCGAAAAAAATGTTATCACTGAGAATTTTACCAATATTGGACTTAAAGTTGATAGTGCTTCTGAATCACAAGCAGTTATACAATTAAAAAAATACTATTGTGATGAAAAAAAATGCTTAAATTGTGGAATTGGAATTAAAATTTTAAAAGCGTAAAACATGTTTCAACGTATGATTACTTTTTTTGAGAGGCATTCTTTTGGGGTTTGTACCTATCTGGGTGAGCGGTTCCATATTTCAATTGCCAAAATCAGACTGTTTTTTATTTACAGTTCTTTTTTAGCCGTAGGTTTTCCTATCATCTTTTATTTTTTAGCTGCATTTACTTTAGATATACGCAGTTACGTAAGAAAAATCAGGCTGAAATATTGGGATATTTAAACACCTAGTATCTCTGCTATTTCTAAGAAACCTTTATCCCGGGCAAGGTCGGCAGGTAATTTGCCACCTTCCATTCTAACATCTACATGTGCACCTTTTTCTAATAGCATAATAATAAGTTCTATATTGCCATTTTGTGCAGCAGAGTGTAAAGGAGTAATGCCAGATTGTTGTACCACGTTTACCGCAGCACCATTTTCTAGCAGCATACGACAGATGTTGGTGTAGTTGCCTGCCGCAGCAGCATGTAAAGGGAAAACTTTAAATGTATTATTGGCAGGTAAATTTACATCAGCACCTTTTAAAACCAGATAGCGGGCGATTTCCTCATTACCAAAATAACAAGCCAAACCTAAAGCTGTAAAACCATCCTCAGAAAAATCATTTATAATATCCGGATTTTGGAATACTTTATGGGCTACGGTATCAAATTTATCGGCAGAGCAAGCTTCAAAAAAACTGATATCATTAGAAAAATCAAGAAATAATTTAATAAGACGATGTTTTTTATAGTAACACGCTAACATAAGTGGAGATACGCCAAGACTAGTTTCCTCTTTTAAAGCAAGCGGGTTTTGCGCTAAATAAGCTTTAATATCCTCTTCGTTGTCTTTTATTATTAAATCTTCTAAGCCGTAATGCTGCATGTTTCTATCTAATAAAGAATAATATTAGTGCATAATTTTTTAACTTCCAACAAATAGTTGGATAATTAAATTTAGATGATGATAAATTCTAAATAAAAAGCGGATAATTTTATAAAAGCTTTTGCTTTAAATTATATTTGTTCCTGAAGTAAAACTTATAAGAATGCCCATAAGAGGAAATCAGTTTAAAACCAATACGTTTAGAGAGGAGAGAAAGCCAGCTGCCGATGCAGAGGGAGGTTTGCCCTATAAAAAGGAAAAGAAAGAGTATTTTCCGGCCATAAGTTTTAATAATGACCGTTTTGTAAAGATTGTAGGCTTGTTTTTACTTCTATTAGCTATATATTTTGCTGTAGCTTTTAGCTCTTATTTATTTACTTGGGAAGAAGACCAAAGTTATGTAAGTGATGCCAATGGTGGCTGGACAAATTTGTTTAAAACAGCAGAAGAATTAGCTTCAAATGGGGTTTTAAACCCTGATATACAAAACTGGGCTGGTAAATTGGGTGCGCTATTGGCCCATCAATTTATCTATAAATGGTTTGGTATCGCTTCTTTCTTATTCATCTTCATTTTTGTTGTTTTAGGTTATAGGTTGCTGTTTAAAGTAGTACTTTTTCCTGTATCAAGAGTTTTCGGTTATAGTTTCTTCTTGCTAGTTTATACTTCTTTGTTTATTGCCTATTTTCATCATTTTATTGCAGAATATCCTCACTTTTTAGAAGGAGAATTTGGGTTTTATCTGAACCAAATATTGGTAGCGCAAATAGGATCTGCTGGTGTAGGTGGCTTATTAGCATTTGCAGGTTTAAGCACCTTGGTTATAGCTTATAATATTGATTTTAACCTTCCGGAGAAAAAGATTAAGCCTCATCAAGAAATTGAAGAAGAGGAAGAAGAAGGTGATATAGCAAATATCCGACTTGGAAAACCAGAGCTTGAAGAAGAATACCCATCAGAGCCGGTTGAGTTTCCATTAAATACCAAAAGACAAGCGCAAGAGGTTATTATCCCACCAAAAGCTATTGTAGAAATAGAAGAACCAAAAGAAGAAAATATTGTTCAGGAGTTCGAAACACCTGTAAATCAGTTGTTAAAAGAACAGCCTGTAAGAAATACCCCAAATCTGGACTTAGAAACTATCATCCCAACGGCAGCAGATACAGAGCCAGAGGAAGAAGTAGAACTGATGGTAGAAAAAACACCAGAGGAAGCTAAAGCAGAAGAATTGGTAGAACAATTTGGTGCTTTTGACCCAACATTAGAGCTTTCTTCGTATAAAAACCCTGTTCTAGATTTGCTGGAGCAATATGGTAGCAATAAGATTTCTGTTGATGCAGAAGAGCTAGAGTCAAACAAAAATAAAATTGTTGAGACCCTTAATAACTATAACATCGAGATAGAAAAAATTAAGGCTACAATTGGTCCAACGGTTACTTTATATGAAATAATCCCTGCACCAGGGGTACGTATCTCTAAAATTAAAAACTTAGAAGATGATATTGCATTAAGTTTAGCGGCTTTAGGTATCAGGATTATTGCACCAATGCCAGGAAAAGGAACTATTGGTATAGAGGTGCCTAATCAGCATCCAGAAATGGTTTCTATGCGGTCTATCATCGCTACAGAAAAATTCCAGAATACAACGATGGATTTACCTATTGCCTTAGGTAAAACCATCTCTAACGAAGTTTTTATTGCCGATTTAGCCAAAATGCCACACATGTTAGTAGCAGGGGCAACCGGGCAAGGTAAATCTGTAGGTATTAATACTATACTGGTTTCTTTATTGTATAAAAAGCATCCATCGCAGCTAAAATTGGTATTGGTAGATCCTAAAAAGGTTGAGTTAAGTTTGTTTAGAAAGATAGAAAGACATTTCTTGGCTAAGCTTCCTGGTGAAGAAGATTCTATCATCACCGATACTAAAAAAGTTATCCATACTTTAAATTCTTTATGTGTAGAGATGGATCAGCGCTATGATTTATTAAAAGATGCAGGGGTAAGGAATTTAAAAGAGTATAACGAGAAATTTATCAAGCGTAAGCTAAACCCAAATAATGGACACCGTTTTTTACCGTTTATTGTTTTGGTGATAGATGAGTTTGCAGATTTAATGATGACTGCCGGAAAAGAGGTAGAAACGCCTATTGCTAGGTTAGCACAATTAGCCAGAGCTATTGGTATTCACCTGGTATTAGCTACACAAAGGCCATCGGTAAATATTATTACAGGTACTATTAAAGCTAATTTTCCAGCTAGGCTAGCTTTTAGGGTTACTTCTAAAATAGACTCGAGAACCATTTTAGATTCTGGAGGTGCAGACCAGCTGATAGGAAAAGGAGATATGTTGTTATCTACCGGTAGCGATTTAATTCGTTTACAATGTGCTTTTGTAGATACGCCAGAGGTGGATAGGGTAACCGAGTTTATAGGTAACCAGAGAGGATATTCATCAGCTTATTTACTTCCGGAGTATGTAGGAGATGATAGCGACCCTGGCAGTGTGAAAGATTTTGATCCATCAGACCGCGACCCGATGTTTGAAGATGCTGCTCGTTTAATTGTGATGCATCAGCAAGGCTCTACGTCTTTAATCCAGCGTAAGCTTAAATTAGGATATAATAGAGCTGGTAGAATTATAGACCAGTTAGAGGCAGCAGGGGTTGTAGGGCCATTTGAAGGAAGTAAAGCAAGAGAGGTTTTAATTCCTGATGACTATGCTTTGGAACAGTTCTTGGATAATATGAACAAATAAATTTTTATGTTGAAGTTAAGGATAAGCTTATTAAGTGCCGTTTTACTATTTGTTTTTCAATATACTTTTGCTCAGCCAGATGCAAAAGCTAAGGCTATTTTAGCTGATGTAAGTAAGAAATTTAGAAGTTATAATGTGGTGAAAGCAGAATTCACTTATTCTTATTTAAACAGGCAAAATAATACTCGCGATAACCAAAAAGGAACGCTTTACATACAGTCTAAGACCAATAAGTTTAAAGCTATTTTGCCATCGCAAGAACTAATCTCTGATGGTAAAGTGCAATGGACTTATCTGAAAGAGGATAAAGAAGTGCAGGTTAGCGAGATTGATAATAGTCCGGATGCGCTAAACCCAGCCCAAATTTTCACCATTTACGAAAAAGGCTTTAAATATGTGTACACCGGTGATGTAAAAGCCGGAGCTAAAATTTTGCATAATATAGAGCTGGCACCATTAAGCAATAGATCTTTTTCTAAGATAAAGTTGCAGATAGATAAGCAGAGCAAACAGTTATATTCTTTCTCTGTTTTTGATAAGAATGGTAATATTTACGCTTACACTATCCAATCTTTTACACCAAATATAAAAGTTCCGGCTAGCTTATTTACATTTGAAGCAGCAAAATATCCAGGCGTTGAAGTAGTGGATTTAAGATAGTTTTTTTATGTCTTTAAGCATCACCCAACATACATTAGAAAAATTAGAACATCTTTTAAAAGATTTTGGTTATAAAGTAAGGTACGAGAAGGGTAATTTTAAAACCGGCTTTTGTATTATAGAAACCAGTAAAATGGTGGTTGTAAATAAGTTCTCTAATTTAGAAAGCAAGATAAATGCTTTGGCAGAATTAATTAAAGGCTTGGAATTGGAAGATAGCCATTTAAGCGATAAGCAGAAACAATTTTATTACTCGTTAAAACAAACTAAACTACAGTTTTGAAAGTCACGTTTTTAGGCACAGGTACATCACAAGGAGTTCCAGTAATTGCTTGCAACTGCGAAGTTTGTACTTCTCTCAATGCCTATGATAAACGTTTGCGTAGTAGCATCTTGATTACTTCTGATGAAACTACTTTGGTGATAGATTCTGGTCCGGATTTTAGGTACCAAATGCTGCGTAACCAAATCCAGCACCTAGATGCCGTAGTTTTTACACACGAGCATAAAGACCATATTGCAGGTATGGATGATATTAGAGCTTTTAATTACAAGCAACAATCTGCGATGGAAATTTATGCTACAGAACAAGTCCAGAATGCGCTTAAACGTGAGTTTTATTATGTTTTCTCTGATTTTAAATATCCTGGAGTTCCGCTAGTAAATTTAAATACCATCCATGATGAAACTTTTATGGTGGGCGATATAGCGCTTTTACCCATAGAAGTGATGCATTATAAACTCCCTGTAAAAGGTTTTAGAATTAAGGATTTTACTTACATTACGGATGCCAAAACAGTTGCAGAAGAAGAAATAACAAAGATAAAAGGGAGCAAAATATTGGTGATAAATGCCTTACAGAAGGAAAGACATATATCGCATTTTACATTGGATGAGGCTATCGCTTTTGCAGAGTTGATTGGAGCTGAGGAAACTTACTTTACGCATATCAGTCATAGATTAGGTTTGCATGATGAAGTAAGCTCATCATTACCAAAAGGTATTAAATTGGCTTATGATGGTTTAAGCATAAATATTTAAAGCTTAGCTGATTTTTAAATAAAAAATTATATTTGCAGCAGATACCCAGGTGGCGAAATTGGTAGACGCACCATCTTGAGGGGGTGGCGCCTTACGGGCGTGGCAGTTCGAATCTGCTCCTGGGTACTTTTTTGATGCAAAACCGCTTATACGTTCTGTATAGGCGGTTTTTTGTTTTCAAATCGTTTTATTATTCACTTTATTGAGGGTTTGTTTTCAAATCTTGAAGGTATTTTTTATGCAAAAATTACTTATGCTGTTAGATTATTTGAGCATATCTAGCGAAGTGATTTTAAAGAATATAAAATCAATAAATTTATGATAGAAAAGAAAACGCTACTTTTTACAATAGTTAAAATGCTAATATTTAGTAAAAAATATTTTTTTTGGACTTTAGTTTTATTTATAGTAGAACTTAGTATTGCACTTTATATTCGAGATGCTTTCGTAAGACCTTATGTAGGCGATTACTTGGTAACTATATTTATCTACTGCTTTGTCAGAACCTTTTTTAAAATTAAAATATGGAAAGTATGTTTAGCAGTTTTACTGTTCTCTTATATGGTAGAGGTTCTTCAGTATTTTCATATCGTAAATGTGTTAGGTTTACAAAATAATATTATCATGAAAACTGCTATAGGCTATGGTTTTGAATGGTGGGACTTATTAGCATATACTTTAGGAATTGTTACAGTACTAATATTAGAACCACAATCTAATAACTTCTTTAGAAAATCTAACTGAGGATAAATAGAATAATAGTTATGGAGACAATAATTAAGATAATTTAACTTTGAAATACAAAGTACTTTTATTTATTTTGTTGTGTAAATTATTAAATATGAAATCTTTTTTAAAATTCTTTCTGGTAGTTATATACATATTCGGCTTTATAAGCTTTAATCTGGATTTAGTAACAACTCACAATTTATCATATCATAATACATTTATATATGGTGGTAATGATGGTATAAACTGTTATTCTCCATTTGCAGATGAACATTTATTAACATTAAATTTTTTTTCATTTACCTTCTATCTCTGCTTAATTATCGTTTTAATTTGCAGAAAGTTACTTCCTCCCATATTATTAACTTTTGCTTCTGTTTTTATAATGATTGGAGTAATCATTAATATGATTGTTTTATTGCATTTATCCCAACATAATATTGGTATTTTAGGTTTTTACAACAAAGATATTAATAGTACTACAGAACATATAGGGGCATTTTCATTAAACGCACCTTTAAATATTATTGTTGGAACAATATTAATTTTCAAAATTATAACTCAGGAAATAGATAAAGGAAAAGGTAGGCGTTACGATAATGAATTTTTAAACTCTTTAAATAATTTCATGATAAAAGCAAGTAGAAATCCTTTATGGTTATTCATTTTATGCTTGCCATTTTTATTAATTGCAATCTTAATTTTAACTTTTTTTGGGCAAGAAAGTACCTCTTTAATCAAGGTATTTACAGAAACTGCAACTTGGCGGTTTTCTCAGCATTCTTTTCCGCATCCAATTCCTGACACTAGTAAAGGTGGGCATTATTTATGTACGGTAGCAGCAGTCGGAAATCCTAAGCTAGTTAAGCCAATAAGGTTAGGAAAAAGACATGGTAAGATGATTGTTGTAAACAGACAGCTTTTAATTGCTAATGCTTTCGAAGAACTTGTACAGGATTTCTCACCAAGACTTCACAAAATTATCCGTAACAATTATGATAAATATGGCTTAAACATTTCTAAGCAGATTAATACTATTTTTTGGTCAAATACTGTGTATATATTAATGAAGCCATTAGAATGGTTTTTTCTAATTGTATTATATATTTTTTGTGCTAAGCCCGAGGATAAAATTAATAGACAATATGCGCTATGATGAAATACTTGATTTTTTTACCCATTGTAGGTGTGTTTATCTATTACTTTGGAAGGTTTGATAAACCAAACCCAGAAGTAGGTAAAGTTGTTTTTGATATACCTCTATTAATTGGCAAAAATATGGATCAAATTATGGCTACATTCCAAAAGGAATCTAAACTGTATAAAGATTCTACTGTAGTAAATAATAACGTTTTTAAAAAAGATGAAAATTCTGAATTTATTAGATGGAATACAACAGATAAAGATGGCTCTATTACATTTTTATACCGTAAAGATGGATGGGAATTAAGTGTTTATTCTGATTTACATAAAAATATTACTGATATCATGCTATCTGTTGATAGGAAATTTAATAGAATCGGCTTCTATCAGGCAGATGACCTTTTAATCATTGGAAATTTAAGTCAATATTCAGATAATTATAGCTTAGAATTTACAGACCTCTTCAACAGGAGTTTTGATTTAAGTACTAAAAGAAAATCTCAAAATTTTTATGAATTAAGGGTCTATCATAAGTATACGATTGCAGATGATCCTATATCAGGCCAGATTGTTTTTAATGTACCTCATTTTATCAATAAAAATATTGATGAAATCATGAGCTTCTTTGGTAAATCTCCTTATGATTATACAGATTCCATATCAGATGCAAACTATATTCATAAAAAAGATATAAATTCTATTTACAATCAAAACAAGATATTTAATCAAGGAAATTTTAAGTATACAATTAACGGTTGGCAACTAGTTATTACTTTTAATGTTAAAAATCGAGAAATTAAATACTTAGAAATCAACGCTGAAAGTGAAGTTTTTAATGGTTTCTTTAACAAGGAGGAGATTTTAAAAATTGCTAATCTGGATAGTTCCTTTTCTGATTATAAAGTGATTTTTCGTGATCGCTTTCATAAAGAGACAGATTATCCTTCTAATGATTATCATAATTTTAATGGTTTAAAAATTATACCTAATAAACCTTCCAGAAAAGAAAATTTAGATATCATTATAATTCCTGATTAAAATCGCTCCTGTTATTAATTTAAAAAAAGGTAATAATGATTAGCAAGGATGATTAAGATTTAGATAGAATGCTAAATCAGTTAAGGGAATAATTTGTAGATTTCTTTCCTGTGAGCTATGGTAATTAAAACAATAGTGTTTTTATCTATTGCTTTACACCTATACGATAATCCCCAGATTTTATTCGATAATAATTCTTGTAACCCTGTAATTTCTTTATTTTACTAGTGTAGTGATTTAGCATTTTCAAGTTCAGTACAGATTTTTGCTAATTTTAGTTTAATATCTGAAACTTTAAGCTTATCAAGACTTTTTATGAAAGATTTATCAATTTTTAAATCCATTTAATCTTCAGAAATTTTCTTAAACAAAACTTCTTTTGAAACATATTTACCAGTTTCGGCTTTTTGCATCATTTCTCCAAATAATAAATCTTCCAAATCATCTGTAGAAATAGATTTTACATTATCTCCCAATTTTTTGCAAGAGAAGCTAATATTTTTAAATTTTAGGGTTTTTTACTTTCAATAATTAATGCAGCCATTTGGGTGGTTATTTACACAAAAATAGGCAATAATTTATTTATATTTAACTAGTTTACATGAATGATAATCAATAAGTTAGTATAGGATTTCGATAATAATCTATTTAGCTTTGAGCTATAATTAATTCTATATATTTTTGATTAAGACCTATATAAGTTTTATGACCCAAACAAGCCCACATCACCCAGATGAATACATTGCTCAATTACCTTTAGAAAGACAGGAGGTGATGCAGAAATTAAGAACAACTATTCTTGATAATCTACCAGAAGGTTTTACCGAGGAAATGAGCTATGGGATGATAGGTTTTGTTGTGCCACATTCTTTATATCCAAATGGCTACCATTGCGACCCTAAATTACCTTTGCCTTTTATCAGTTTGGCATCTCAAAAGAATTTTATAGCGCTTTATCACATGGGTTTATATGTGGATGAAAATCTGTTAAAATGGTTTCAAGAAACCTATCCTCAACATAGTAAAGCTAAATTGGATATGGGGAAAAGTTGCATCAGATTTAAGAAAATAAATGACATTCCTTTTGCATTAATAGCTGAGCTTGTACAGAAAATGAGTGTGCAGGACTGGGTTAAGATTTATGAAAGCAACTATCTGAAAAAGTAAATTTAGTTTACAGCGTCCAGACTAGCCATCTTATTATATTTATTCCTATAAGCAATAGGTGTTAATCCGGTTATTTTTTTAAATAGGCTTCTAAAAGCTTTAGTATCGGTATATCCAACAGCATACATCACTTCATGAATATTCTTACGGCTCGATTCAAAATTTCTTTTGGCATATTCCATTTTCACCCGGTTGATATAAGCTAATACCGAGTTATTGGTAGCCAGTTTAAAACGTCTTTCAAAACTCCTTCTGCCTAGTTTTACCAAATCTGCCAACTCATCAATGGTTATTTTTTCTTGGATATGGAGGTCTATATAATCTTGTGCCTGTTTAATAGCGTCATCTTGATGGTTTTTCTGCCCTTGAAACATAGCAAAAGCAGCCTGACTTTCTCTATCAATATCAACAGCAAAATATTTAGATGCTAAAATAGCGGTTGGTCTATCGGTATATTTCTCTACTAAGTGTAACAGTAAATTCCAATAAGAATTAGCCCCTCCGCTAGAATATATGCCATTTTCTTCGGTAATGATACTGCCGTCAACAACTTCTATATTAGGAAACATAGCCCTAAACTCGTTTTGAAAACCCCAATGCGTAGAACATTTTTTTCCTTCCAATAAGCCTGTAGCAGCCAATAAAAAAGCACCTACACAAAGTGAGGCTAACTCTGCACCTTCCTCATATTGTTGTTTTATCCAAGGTAAAAACGCCTTGTTTTTAGCAATAGCACTTTGCATATCTCCAAACAAAGCAGGAATCACTACTAAATCTGTTTGTTTGATGTCTTCTACTAATTTAGAAGTATTTACAGAGAATAAGCCATCATTAAGTTTAACTTCCTTTTTTAAGCCAACCAGTTGAACTTCAAATAAAGGATTTTTACCCGCAGCCATCATGAACTGGTTTACAGCCGAAAAAAGATATTGAGGGTCTGCAATGGCTTGCATAACCGAACTTTCTGGTACTAAAATACTTACGCGTTTCATATAAGACGTTTAAATGGTTTTTCTAAGATAAAATTAATTGTCGTAAATCACCCCTTTATTGACATTTATACAGGTTTCCTTTTTTAAAAGAAGTATCCATATTTGTATAGTAACAACATCAAAATATAACCTATTAAACTCAAGACATGGAAAAATCAAAAATCACAGTTCAGGCTAATATAAGTGCTCCACTAGAAAAAGTATGGCAATATTATACGCAGCCAGAACATATTGTTCAGTGGAATTTTGCAGATCCTAGCTGGTATTGCCCATCTGCCGAGAATGATATGCAAATTGGCGGTATTTATAAAGCCCGTATGGAAGCTAAAGATGGCAGCTTCGGTTTTGATTTTGAGGCGGTTTATACCAAAATTAAAGAGTTTGAAAATTTCAGTTATGAATTTGGTGGTAGAACAGCCACTGTTACTTTTCAAAATCTAAATCAGCAAACGCTTGTAACAGTAACTTTTGACCCTGAAGATGAAAATCCTATCGATATGCAGCAAGCGGGTTGGCAAATGATTTTAAATAATTTTAAATCCTATACAGAAGCATCTTAAATCTGAAAACATGAATAACCTAATTTACCCTTGCTTATGGTTTAACCACGAGGCTAAAGCCGCAGCAACGTATTACAGCACCATATTTCCAAACTTTAAAATTTTAGATGAAAATGAATTAGTAGTAGTTTGGGAGCTTAATGGTACAAGATTTATGGGCTTAAATGGTGGTCCACAATTTAAGTTTAACGAAGCAGTTTCCTTTATTATAGAGTGTGCTAACCAAGAAGAAATAGACCATTACTGGGATAAGCTTACTGCCAATGGTGGCTCAGAAAGTATGTGCGGATGGTGTAAAGATAAATATGGTGTTTCTTGGCAGGTAGTTCCACAAATATTAGGGACATTAATGTCTGATCCTAATCAAAGAGATAGAGTTGTAGCTGCATTTATGCAAATGAAAAAATTCGATATACAAACCTTAATTCAGTCAGCAAATGGTTAACAATAAGTTTGAAATAGAAATCAATGCCTCAGCAGCAAGAGTTTGGCAGGCATTAACTCATACCACTATGTTAGAAAAGTGGATGAAAAATGTAAAAGTAGAAACAGATTGGAAACAAGGTAGCACCATCATCTATACCTGTTATGACGAAAAGGGCGATATATTTGTCTGGAACGGGCAAAAAATGGTTTGGGAAGGCATTATCAGGATCTTTGAAGAAAATAAAGAATTTACCTGTTCTTATCCAGATAAAAGTACTGGACTGGTAGAGGAAAGCTATATCTTAGAAACCTTATCAGCTAACAAAACTAAATTGTTTCAAACACAAGTTTTTGAGCAGCAAGAAGTAGCTGATGCTTACCAAGAGGGCACTTTAGAAATGCTTAACTTATTAAAAGCTTATGTAGAAGCTCATCATAGCCATGTTTAAAATTTGCGCTTACTTAAGCTTTAGAGGTAATTGTAGGGAAGCGATGATGTTTTATCAGCATTGTTTGGGTGGTCAACTCAGTTTTCAAACGGTAGGAGAATCACCTATGGCTACGCAATTACCCTATATCATTCAAGATTTTATATTACATGCCATGCTCATTACCGATGATTTTGCGCTTATGGCAAGTGATATCACACCAGAAAGCGGACTTTTAAACGGGAATGCGCTTTCGCTGATGCTACATTGTCATGAGGAAGAAGCCTTATATGGCGCTTTTTATCAATTATCAAAAGGTGGTATCGTTAAACAAGCTCTTGAAGAAACTCATTGGGGAGCTTTATTGGGCGAGATTATAGATAAATACGGTCATCATTGGATTTTAAATTTTAATGGAAATAAACTATTACAAACAACATGAAAAAAGAAAAAATTATTTTTTGGGTTTCTACTAGCATTATAGCCTTATTTGAAGGTGTTATGCCTGCACTAACATCGCAAACAGAATTGGCTAAAGAAGGTATCAGACATTTGGGTTATCCCGAGTATTTCGGAAATGCTTTGGTAGTTTTTAAAATAATAGGCGTTTTAATCCTCATTATCCCACAAATTCCTAAAAGAATAAAAGAATGGGCTTATACCGGTTTTACTTTCAATTTTATTTTTGCAGCTATTAGTCATAGTTTTGTTGATGGTATCAACTTTCAAACCTTTTTCCCATTTATTATTCTGGTTATATTAATGCTTTCTTACGTGTATTATCATAAGCTGCAACAAAGGCAAGAAGTTTAGGAGGATTTAGTTTTTAGCTTTACCTTTGAAATGAAGACACTTAAAAACATCAACCCAAAATGGAACAAACACCTCCGCAATCCTTATTAAATGGTGCAGCAAGACCTTTTGTACAAACTTATTTTCACGGTACCAAGGCAAATCTTCAACTTGGAGAACATATAGCCGTTGGCTTTAACTCTAATTACGGTCAGCAAAAAAATGCTCAGTATATATTTCTATCGGCAACTTTAGATGCTGCAATTTGGGGTGCAGAATTAGCTTTGGGCGAAGGTAGAGAAAGAATCTATTTGGTAGAACCTACTGGCGAGTTAGAAAATGATCCAGATTTAACAGATAAAAAGTTTCCCGGAAATCCTACGAAGTCTTATCGCTCTAAACAACCCTTTAGAGTGGTAGGAGAGGTAGCACTATGGCAAAGGCATCCAAAAGAACAAATTGAAACTATGAAAGCGGCTTTAGCCAAACTTAAAGCCGAGGGAGTTAATTCTTTAAATGATGGAACAGTGTAAACAATGTTTGGATAACTTATTTATGCTGAGTAAGTATATTAGCTCTAAACCATCAAGTGGGGTTTACAATAAATGAATGTGAGAATTTAGTACTCTCATTTAATAATTTATTATAAAACAGATATTAAAAAAGCCTATAGAAATAATCCTATAGGCTTTAGTGTGGAGTCGGAGGGATTCGAACCCTCGTCCAAACATGGGATGAGTTGCGCTTTCTACATGCTTATTTTGTAATTGATTTTCGAGCTAAAGTTGGCCACAAACAGCCTGCTTTAACCTTAGTTTCTTTGGTTGTCGGGATGAGCTCGAAACTAACTTATCCTTATTCCGGCTTTTCGGTGCTTCCATATCGGGTGTCGCCAGACATAACTCCCGGGAAACATCCTGCTTCCGCTACTTTAGCGAGACGAGGCTAATTTTAACTCGGTTAAAATTAAGCAGCAAGAGCGTAATTATTTTCGCCTTTTATAGTTTGAGAATCCTGATTATAGCGATGTTTTCTCAATTCGCTGCATGCTTACACACTGATCTTCCATCCTGTCAATTCCGGTCGACCCCATTTGTTTCTAATAAAATGCAAAACTAAACAATAGTTTTAGCAAACTTAACTATAAACAATTTCTTTTTCTTTATCAAACACCCTGCCAGGGTAAACTTTTAAAGCTTCTTCTAAACATCTCATAGCCTTTATCAAGTCAGGCTTATTTAAAACATAAGCTAGTCTAAGCTCATTCTCACCAACACCTGGTGTAGCATAAAATCCTGAAGCAGGAGCCAACATTACGGTCTGATTTTCATAAGCAAATTCCTCTAACATCCATTGGCAAAACTTATCAGCATTATCAATAGGAAAACGGGCAACTACATAAAAAGCTCCTCCTGGGTTAGGGCAAAATACACCCTCCATTTTATTCAAAGCCTGAACCAAAATATCTCTACGCTCAGCATACTCATGGTTTACTTCTGTAAAATAACTATCTGGTGTAAAAGTAGTAGCAGCGGTACCGGCGATTTGTTCTACCATACCGGGGCTTAACCTTGCTTGTGCAAATTTAAGCGCTGTTGCTATAACTTCTTTATTCTTGGTGATCATGCAGCCTAATCTTGCCCCACAAGCGCTATAACGTTTAGATACCGTATCTATAATGATGACATTATTTTCAATCCCCTTAAAGTGCATAGGAGAGAAAAACTGTTTATCATCATAACAAAACTCGCGATAAGCTTCGTCTGCTATAATAAATAAATCATGCTTTAAAGCTAAAGTCTTTAAATCTTCAAATTCTTGCTTGGAGTATAAATAACCAGTAGGATTGTTAGGATTACAAATCATAATCGCCCTGGTTTTAGAAGTAATTGCTTTTTCAAACTCAGCAATAGGAGGCAAAGCAAAACTATTATCGATAACAGACAAAATAGGCTTTATAACACTGTCACTCTGGCAGGCATAAGCGTTATAATTTGCATAAAAAGGTTCTGGAATAATAACTTCTTCTCCTTGGTTTAGGCAAGTCATTAAACTTATAATAATAGCTTCGGAACCTCCAGTAGTTACCAAAATATCTTCAGGCGTAATGTTATAACCTAATTTATTATAATAATCAGTTAAAGCATCTCTGTAAGAAACAGTTCCTTCAGAGGCTGTATAAGCCCAAACTTTAAAGTCTATGTTTTTAATCGCATCCAACATTACAGCTGGAGTCTCAATATCGGGTTGACCAATATTGAGATGATATACTTTTTTACCATCAGATTTTGCTCTCTCAGCAAAAGGGGTTAGCTTCCTGATAGGCGAAGCTGGCATTTGTTGTCCTTTATTGGAAATTTTAGGCATAATCCACAAAATTAGTGGTTGTTTGTTTAGGGTTTATGGTTTAATCTTTTTTAACAAAGAAAAGCCTTTCCTGAAATTACAGAGAAGGCTTTTCCTGAATTTAATATGTTTAAAAATTACTTGGCGGCAATAACTTCACCTTTTACATATAACATCTTTTTAGGTGTTTTTGAGTTAGAGCTGATGGTTACCGATTTATTAAACGGTGCAACAGCTGCTGCATTATAAGTAATGGTAATAGAACCAGATTCTCCTTTTTTAATAGGTGTACCTGCTTTAGGTGAAACTTCCGGTACGGTACAACCGCAAGGAGAGGAAATATCAGAAATAATTAAAGGCTCATTACCAGTATTGGTGTATTTAAAAGTAAATGAAACTGGTTTGCCTTGAGGGATTTTGCCAAAATCATGTGTCTCTTCTAGAAATTTAAATTCAGCTTTATTGTCTTGCATGGCAGTGAAACCTATGAAGCCCACAAGTACTGCCATAATGATTAAAATTTTTTTCATTTTTTCTAAAATTTATTCAAATGTACTAAACTCAAAATTTGTTCCAAACAATTTACTGAAATAAGCTTTAAAATTCGTCATCCAATTGATATTTTCATATTTTTGAAATCTTACAAACCGGCTGATATGAGAGAGGCACCACATAAAATGACTAATGCTTTTGATACTTCTGAACTTAGTTTTGATGATTTTAAATCATTGGTAATCAATGATTATAAGATTGCATACGAAAGTAGGCAGGCTAGTATTTTGGGCCGTAGAGAGGTGTTAACGGGGAAGGCTAAGTTTGGAATTTTTGGTGATGGAAAAGAGGTAGCTCAACTGGCAATGGCAAAAGCTTTTAAGCCGGGAGATTGGCGTTCTGGTTATTATAGAGACCAAACTTTTATGTTTGCCGCCGGCATGAGTAATATTTTAGAGCTTTTTGCTCAGCTTTATGCTCATACAGATATAGAAAAAGATCCATCTTCTGTTGGAAGGCAAATGAATTCTCATTTTGCTACCAGGTTTGTGAACGAAGATGGTACTTGGAAGAGCCAAACAGCCATGAAAAATAGTTCTTCGGATATATCTCCAACTGCGGCACAAATGGCCAGATTAGTGGGTTTAGCCCATGCTTCTAAGTTATATCGTCAAAATTCAGAGCTACGAGAATTTGAAAATTTTTCTATTCATGGTAATGAAGTGGCGTTTGGTACTATAGGAAATGCCTCAACATCAGAGGGTGTTTTTTTTGAAGCTATCAACGCAGCTGGTGTTTTACAAATTCCTATGGCTATATCTATTTGGGATGATGCTTATGGTATATCTGTTCCAGCAAAATATCAAACAACTAAAGAAGATATTTCAGAAATATTAAAAGGTTTTCAAAGAGATGATGAAAAACCTGGATTCGAAATTTTTAAAGTAAAAGGCTGGGACTATGTTGCACTTTGTGAAACCTATGAAAAAGCTATACAAATTTGCAGAGAAGAACATGTGCCTGTTCTTATTCATGTAACAGAATTAACGCAGCCTTTGGGGCATTCTACATCAGGTTCTCATGAACGTTATAAATCAAAAGAACGTTTGGTATGGGAAAAAGAATATGATTGTATAACGCAAATGCGTAAATGGATGATTTCTTCTGCTATTTCTACGGAAGAAGAGCTTGATGAACTTGAAAGTTCTATCAAAATTGAGGTAAAAAAGATGCTTAAACAAGCTTGGGATGATGTGATGAAGGATATCAACCAAGAAAAAGATGAAGCGCTAAAACTTATTGATAAATTAGCTTTAGAAGAACCTTTAGTTAGTGAAATTGCACAAAAATTGCGTTCTGAAATCGATCCATTAAGAAAAGAAATCCTTTCTGCTTGTAAGAAAGCCCTGCGTTTAACCAGGAATTTTAATTCGTCCTCGAAAGAAGAATTAATGCAATGGCTTTTATCACAAATTGCACATAACCAAGAAAGATATAACTCTAAATTATTTTCACAAACTCCTTTATCGCCACTAAAAGTTCAATCAAGTGCTCCAATTTATTCAGAACAAACAAAAGTTGTTGATGGGAAAGACGTTCTAAACGCTTGTTTTGATTATAATTTTAGTAAAAATCCTTTATTGGTTGCATTTGGTGAAGATTTGGGAAGAATTGGCGATGTGAATCAAGGTTTTGCGGGTTTACAAGCTAAATACGGGGAGCTAAGAATTGCAGACACGGGTATTAGAGAAATGACTATTATTGGTCAAGGTATAGGTTTGGCTTTAAGAGGATTTAGACCTATAGCAGAAATCCAGTATTTAGATTACTTAATTTTTGCTCTAAATATTTTAAGTGATGATTTAGCTAGTCTTAGTTACAGAACAAAGGCCGGTCAAATCGCTCCTTTAATTATCAGAACTAGAGGACACCGTTTAGAAGGTATTTGGCATGCAGGTTCGCCTATAGGTATGATTTTGAATTCTTTAAAAGGAATTCATTTTTGTGTTCCTAGAAACATGACACAAGCTGCCGGAATGTATAACACTTTATTTAAAGGTGATGAGCCTGCTTTGGTGATAGAGTGCTTAAACGGTTATCGTTTAAAAGAGAAATTACCAGATAATGTTGGCGAGTTTACTGTAGCACTAGGAGAAATTGAGGTATTAAAAGCCGGAAAAGATATAACAGTGGTTTCTTACGGTGCTACCTTGAAACTGGTAATGGAGGCTGCAGAAGAATTATTAGATTATGATATTGATGTAGAAGTGATTGATGCGCAAACACTTATGCCTTTTGATATAGCTATGGATTGTGCTAAATCTCTAGAAAAAACCAATAAGTTATTAGTAGTTGATGAAGACGTACCTGGTGGCGGAACAGCTTATATTTTAAGAGATATTTTAGAAAGACAAAATGGCTATTATTTATTAGATATGCAGCCGCAAACCTTATCAGCAGCAGAGCACCGTACTTCTTATGGGTCTGATGGAGATTATTTTGGTAAGCCTAGTTTAGATGATATTGTAGATAAGATTTATCAAATGATGCAAAATTCTAACCCTAAAAAATATCCGGGCTTTTATGCTTAAGTTATTGTGCTTGTCTAGTTAATAAGCCTTCTTTTAGCGCATATTGGCAAGCTATAATTTTTTCTAGGTGTAATTCTTGAATGATGTATTTAACAATTATTGAAGCCATCAAAATCATATCCACACGTAAAGGAATTAACCCTTCTATCTCGGATCTTTGATGATGATTAGAAGTAATAATTTCGTTAATCAAATCAGTTAGTTTTGGGGTTTCTAAAGTAATCCAAACTTCATCTACGGGTTTAATAAATCCTCTGGCTACAAATATCTCTCGATATGAGTCAAATGCACCAGCAGTTCCGATAAGTTTTGTAGGCTGATAGGCTTGGCAAGCTTGTTTTAAATCTTTTAAAGTGTTTAAGAAGAGATGATGGATATTATGGATATCTTGTTCTCGTAAAGGATCATGATGATAAAAATCTGCTAATAACCTGGCTGCACCAATACGGTAACTATTTTTCCAGAAAACTTGTTCCTCATTACACAGTATAAACTCTACGCTTCCACCGCCAATATCCATAACTAAGCAGTTTTCATTTGCTAACGCTCCGGCTGCTTTGGTACCTCCATAAATCAATAAAGCTTCTTCATGACCGTTTATAATTTCTATATGGATTTTACTTTGCTCATAAACGTCTTGTATGAACCTTAATCCGTTAGAGGCATCTCTTACCGCAGCAGTTGCAGTAGCTTTTATTGCTGTAACGTTATATTTTTTTAATACCTCTGCAAAATAAGCCAAAGCTTTTAAACCTCGCTGGTAAGCTGCAGGCATAATTTCTCTTTTGTTAATACCACCTTCACCTAGCTTCACAGCAATGGTTTTGGTATAAATAACTTTTATTTTACCAGCCTCTATTTCACCTATAAGCAGATGAAAAGTGTTAGTTCCAATATCTATTGCAGCAGAAAGCATTTTATAAGGTTAAATCGGATATCAATCATGTATCATTCTTTATAAAAGAACCATTTGGCTAGCTCTTTATAAGTAACCTTTTTGCCGTACATTAATATGCCTACTCTGTATATTCTTGATGCTATCCAGGTAGTAAAAACAAACCCTGCAATTAATAAAGTAATAGATAAGACAAGTTCCCAGGTTGGCACTCCAAACGGAATTCTAATCATCATAGCAATAGGAGAGGTTAGGGGTATCATAGACAGCCAAAATGCCAAAGGCCCATCTGGGTTATTGATAATCACATTCATCCCTACAATAAAAGTAAAAATAAGAGGCAGGGTTATGGGAAACATAAACTGCTGTGTTTCGGTTTCATTGTCTACAGCAGAGCCTACAGCAGCAAATAAAGCGCTATAAATTAAATATCCTCCAATAAAATAAAATAAAAAAGAACCTATGATATAAGGGAAATTGATGCTACTTGCAGCATTGATGAATTTTAGAGCAGGGCTTTCTTGTACTTTAGTAGGGTTTGCATCATTATTTACTGTAGCTGTAGCATCAACTTTTTCTGTTTTAATAACTTGTTGGTCTGGTGCTAAAAATTTTCCAGCAATTACTGATATCGTAGTTGATAAGATAATCCATAATAAAAACTGCGTTAAACCTACGGCGCCAATACCTAGTATCTTACCTAGCATTAACTGAAAAGGTTTTACAGAAGAAACGATAACTTCCACAATCCTGTTGGTTTTCTCTTCAATTACACCTCGCATAACTTGTGCCCCGTAAATGAAAAGAGAAAGATAAATTAAAAAAGATGATATAAAACCTACCACATAAGTAGCACCTATGTTGGCGTCTTTTTCTCCCTCATCAGTGAGTTGCTTTGCATTGATATTGATTTGAGTTTTAGAACTTTTAAGAATAGCTGTATCTATACCAGCAGCTATAAGTTTTTTGTTTTGGATGATGTTTTCCATTTGCTTTTCAACATCACTAAGCAAACTAAAACCAGGTTTTTTTGATGATAAAATTTCTATATCATTTGAAGAGGCGTAGTCTTTCGGGATATAAAGCAGTAATAAATCCTTTTCGTTTTTGAGCTTACTCTTATTGGCCTCGTAATCTCCATTTACATACTTGAAAGTTGTAGTTTCAGAATTTTTAAACTCGTTTTTAAAAATCCCACTTTCATCTAAAACCAAAAACTCCTTTTTACTTTCTCCTTCATTTTTGTAAATGAAAAATACAGCTGCATACATGGCAATAAATAAAGAAGGAACCAGGAAAGTGAGGATAAGAAATGATTTCTTTTTTACCCTGCTGAGGTATTCTCTTTCGATAATTAAAAATACTTTTTTCATGGAGACTTAGTTTAACGCAGTAACTTTTTGGATAAAAATTTCGTTGATACTCGGAATAACCTCTTCGATATGCTTGATTTGAACTTGAGGTATAAGCTCTAACAATACGTCATTAGTACTAATTCCAGAGTTTAATTTTATAGTAATTTCTTGTATTTCATCCAAAATAGCTTCTTGAATAACCTCGAAATTACTGTACTGAGAAAGATTTAAGCTACCCTCATATTTTATTTTGTAAGTTTCATTACGATAAACATTTTTAATGTCTTTGATACTACCGTCTAAGATTTTATGAGATTTATGGATAAGTGCAATGTGATGGCATAATTGTTCTACAGACTCCATTCTATGGGTAGAAAATATGATGGTAGTTCCTTTTTTATTAAGCTCCAGAATTTCATCTTTAATAATTTCTGCGTTAACAGGGTCAAAACCCGAGAAAGGTTCATCCAGGATAATTAATTCAGGGTCGTGAAGTACGGTAGCTACAAATTGTACTTTTTGCTGCATCCCTTTAGAAAGATCTTCAACTTTTTTCTTCCACCAGGTTTGCATCTCCATTTTTTCGAACCAGAATTTTATCCTTTTAATGGCATCAGCCTTACTTAGCCCTTTAAGTTGGGCTAAGTAAAGCATCTGTTCGCCAATTTCCATTTTTTTATAAAGGCCTCTTTCTTCTGGTAAATAGCCTATTTTATTAATATGTTGGGGATTTAACTTTTCACCATTGAAATAAACTTCGCCACTATCTGGCGCTGTAATTTGGTTAATAATTCTAATCAGTGAAGTTTTACCGGCTCCATTTGGGCCCAATAAGCCAAATATTTTACCTTTTTCAATTTCTATACTTACATCGTCTAAGGCCCGGTGCTTTGCATATTCTTTAACAATATTTCTGATGCTTAACATGAAGTATTTATGTTAGTTGATAGGAACAAGTTTATAAATAATCCCCGGATTTTCAACAGTCATATATAAATAACCATCCGGACTTGTTCTTACGTCTCTCACCCTGCCAATGTTTTGGAAAAGTAATTCTTCTTTAACTACTTTATTATTAACCATTTCACAACGATTTAGATATGAATATTTAAGAGAACCAATCATCACATTATTATCCCAACCTTTATAAATATTTCCATTTGCAAATGCTAGCCCGCTTGGTGCAATAGAAGGTACCCAATAATGTAAAGGCTGCTCCATACCTTCTTTAGCCGTTCTGTTGGTAAGAATAGTACCATTGTAATTGATACCATAAGATATTACAGGCCATCCATAATTCTTTTTAGATAAAATAAGATTGAGCTCATCACCACCACGTGGGCCATGCTCATGAGAAATAATCTGACCATTTTTAGGATTTACCGCTAAACCTTGAGGATTTCTATGTCCGTAAGAATAAGTTGATGGCACAACCTTTTTATCGCTTAAAAACGGATTGTCTTTAGGAATAGAACCATCAGCATTTATGCGATGTATTTTACCTAAACTATTATTATCTAAGCTTTGTGGGTTTCTATCATGGTCGCCACGCTCTCCAACAGAGAAATAAAGATAACCATCATTAGCAAATATCATTTTTGCACCGTAATGTCTTCTTGTTGATTGGTAAGGCTCTGCAACAAAAATATCTTTTTGTTCTATCAATTGATTTCCACTCAATTTTGCCATCATAATGGCTGTTGTAGAAACTGTTTTGCCATCAACTTTTTTAAATTTATTATAAGACAAATAAAGGGTTTGGTTTTTCTCAAATTCTGGATGTAGTAAAATATCCATTAAACCGCCTTGTCCTTCTGATAAAATTTCTGGCAAACCTGAAATTTCAGTGGCTTTTTTATCCTTAGAGATTCTTTTTAAGCTAGCTTCTTTGTAAGTAACCAATAAATCACCATCCGGTAAAAATGCAATAGACCATGGCGATTGTCCGCCAGCATAAATGGTATCTAACTTAATCGTAAGTTTTTCTGTTTTAAAAATATTTGATTTTGGCTTAGCCGATACCGCATATTTATCAGCGTTTTTAAGCCTGTCTAAAATATAATCTGCTAAATTATAAATTTCGTTATCCTTAAAAGCAGCGGCAAAAGAGGGCATTCCGCCGTCAGGATATCCATTTTTAATGCCTTTAAAAATATCTGCTCTGGTGTTTCCATACTTCCATTTCCTGTCTATAAAAGTATTCAAATTTTCACCATGGCAACCTCCGCAATAGGTTTTATAATGTACAGCAGCTTGACCAAAATTTTTACTTTCTTGTAATTTAACAGGAACAGTATTTGGTTTTGTTTCTGATTGGTTTTGATATAAGGCAGCAGATATAGCAACAGCACTTATAACCGTAATGATTGGTTTAAACATGTTTGAGTGGTTTCTTGAAAGTTTAACTTGATGAAGTTACAATTTTGATTAAAAATTGTTGCTTCTATCATCTATCATTTTAGATACAAAACTGCGAAAATATGCTTAATTTTTAATTTAAATCGATTTCTAAAATTTAATTTTATTTAGTTAGGGACATAAAAAAAGCGAAATCTAAAATTTCGCTTTTTGGTAGTTTTCCATTTATAAAAATTAAAATCTATTTTAATAGACACCTTCAAAATGATATCCTGTATCTGAATGATCTAATATCTTTACAAGATTACTACCGTCAATTGAACATTTATATATGTCTACACTAGGATGTAAAGAAAATATTATTGTTTTTCCATCAGGTGATAATTGAGCTTCTTCAATATCCTCACTTACATTAATGTTCACCAGCTTAATATTTTTACCCTCATAATCACTTGTGTAAAGTTTCATAACGTTGTTTGCATCACGTTTCTTAATCAAAAGGATACCTAAATTTTCAGATTTTGTTGTTGTTTTAGTATCGGCAGTAGCTTCTTTTTTACAGCTTGCCTGAAATATCAACGTGGAGAGAGAAAATCCTAAGAGGATTAATGTGCTTAAAAATACTTTTTTCATTTTTTTGATGATTAATTTTTCTGCTAATATAATATTTTTTACACACATATATATGGGTGGTTGAGTTTTTATCATTCACGTTATTGCACTGAGATGGCAAGTGCAAATCTTAATTCTGAAATAGAAGAATACGTTATAAAAAAAGTTAAAGAAATGCGTATTTCAGCGAACATGTCTCAAGCAGAATTGGCTTTTAAATTAGGGACGGCTTATGGTTTTATAGGGAATGTAGAAAGTCCAAAATATAGAGCAAAATATAATTTGAACCATTTAAATAAACTTGCCAAAATATTTAATTGCTCTGTTAAAGATTTTTTACCTGAAAAGCCTCTTTAGGATATTTGCTAAAAGTAAGGAACTTGATGTTTATTAGTTAAACCTAATAATGCCCTTTTAATGAGTAGATGTTTATTGTTTTTTCAGTTACATCATAGATGATACGATGTTCTTTATTTAAACGTCTTGACCAATATCCTGTTAGTTCATGTTTTAATTGTTCTGGTTTTCCAATACCTTCAAATGGATGAAGAGTCATATCAGAAAATAAAGCATGGATTTTTTTTAATATTATTTTATTTCCAGATTTTTTCCATTCATCGAAATCTTTTATCGCTTTTCCATGAAGTTCTATTTCCATAGGTTATTTAAATCCAGTTTTACGCCCTTTTTACCTCTTTTCTTTTGTAAAATGCTTTCTTGAATTTCTTTAACAAATTCTTGATTGTATGGGCTATCATGATCTTCTAAAACCTTAGCATTAAATTTTTTAATAACTTCTAAAAAAAATGCTTTTTCTTTATCTGGTATTTGTATAGTTAGAGTAGTCATTTTTAATGGGTTTATTCAAATATAAAAACAAATAAATTAATTTTATTGTCTTGATACTTCTTAAGCAGTAAATCCGGATAAAAACGGTTTAATTAAAACAAATAACACTTGAAACTTATCATGTTCAAGTGTTATTTTTTAAAATTTACTCAAAGTATTCTTTCATCCTGTCAAAGAAACTTTTTTCATTCTTGCCAGGGTTTGGCCTAAAATTTTCTGAAGCTCTTAATTTTTCTAAAAGCTCTCTTTCTTCATGGTTGATAGTTTTTGGTGTCCAGATATTAACCTGTATCAATTGATCACCTTTATGGTATGAATTAACTTCTGGTATACCTTTGCCTTTTAAACGAAGAATTTTTCCACCCTGTGTGCCGGGCTCTAATTTTATTCTTGCTTTTCCGTCTATGGTAGGTATATCTACACTTGTACCTAAAGCAGCATCTACAAAGCTTACATGTAAATCGTAAATGATATTAATACCTTCTCTTTTTAGAGTTTCATGAGGTACTTCTTCAATTAAAATAATTAAATCTCCGGGTACACCGCCTCGTGGTGCGGCATTACCTTTGCCACTCATGCTTAGTTGCATACCTTCACTTACGCCAGCTGGTATATTGATGCTGATGGTTTCTTCGCCTCTGGTTACGCCATCTCCATGGCAGGTATTACATTTAGAAGAAATGGTAGAGCCTTCGCCATTACAAGTAGGGCAGGTGCTGGTGGTTTGCATTTGTCCTAAAATGGTATTGGTAACTCTTCTTACCGCACCACTTCCCCCACAGGTTTTACAAGTACTAAAAGAGCTTTTATCTTTAGCGCCAGTACCGTCACAAGTATTACAAACTACTTGTTTATTAACTTTTACTTTCTTTTCTACACCATTGGCAATTTCTTCTAGGGTAAGTTTTACTTTGATGCGTAGGTTACTACCACGCTGTACTCTTCTGCCACCGCGAGACTGCCCACCGCCGCCAAAGAAACTATCAAAAGGATTACCGCCACCAAATACATCTCCAAATTGGCTAAATATGTCTTCCATATTCATGCCACCACCACCATAGCCTCCGCCAAATCCTCCTTGCGCACCTGCATGGCCAAATTGGTCGTAACGTTGGCGTTTCTCCGGATTACTTAATACTTCGTAAGCTTCTGCAGCTTCTTTAAATTTATCTTCAGCAGCTTTATCATCAGGGTTTTTATCTGGATGATATTTGATAGCCAACTTTCTGTAAGCTTTTTTTATCTCATCAGCAGATGCACCTTTTGAAACACCAAGTATATCGTAATAATCTCTTTTACTCATGTATTTATTTATTGAATAATTGAATGATAGATTTTAAATTCTTGAAAAGCCCTTCATTCACTCAAAAATCAATCCTTCAAAATTTAACTTATGCTCCAACTACTACTTTAGCGAAGCGTATTACTTTGTCGTTTAAATAATATCCTTTTTCTACCTCATCAATCACTTTACCTTTTAAATCATCAGAAGGGGCAGGGATATTGGTAATAGCCTCATGTATTTCTGCATCAAAGGTTTGGCCTTTAGCTTCCATTTCTTTTAAGCCTTTTTGCACCAATAAAGATTTTAGTTTGTGATGCACTAAATTAACACCTTCTTTAACAGGTTCTACTTCTTGCGCAGTTTCCATAGCTTTAGCTGCTCTTTCAAAATCATCAAGAACAGATAATAGAGATACAATTACATCTCTTCCAGCAGTTTGTAATAAATCTATACGTTCTTTGGTAGTTCTGCGTTTGTAGTTATCAAACTCTGCATAAAGTCTAATATATTTATCGTTTAAAGAAGCTACCTCATCTTTTAACTTGTCTACTTCAGAGATTTCATCAGTTGCAATATTTTCATCCACTTGGTTTTGTCTAGCCTCGTTTACTTGCTCAATTTCTTCTCTTACTTCTTTCTCTGCCTGAGATTCTTGTGTATGGTCTGTCATTTTGTTCGTATCTTGATTTTCCACAGTCTTCTTTTTCTTAAACATATTATAATTCCAATATTATTACCGAATTACCAAAACTTTGCCAGATGCAAAAAACAGTCAAGCTGTCAGTTCTGTTCTTAACAGAATTACATTTTGACTGTTTTAGATATTTTCTAATGTTTAAACGGTGGCGTCTTCAACCACTTTACCGCTTTCGCATTTGATAATTCTTGAAGGGAAGGTTCTGATGATGTGATAATCATGTGTAGCCATTAAAACAGCAGTTCCAGACTGGCTTATTTGTCTCAATAATATCATGATTTCTTCAGATGTTTCTGGATCTAGGTTACCTGTTGGCTCATCAGCTAAAATTAACTCTGGGTCGTTTAATAAGGCTCTTGCAATAACTACCCTTTGTTGCTCGCCACCAGAAATTTCATGTGGCATTTTCTTCATTTTACTGCGTAAACCAACTTTTTCTAAAACATCCTTAATCCTTTCTGCAATTAAGTTTTTGTCTTTCCAGCCAGTGGCTTTTAATACAAACTGTAGGTTTTCTTCTATGGTACGGTCTGTTAGTAATTGGAAATCTTGAAAAACAATGCCCAGTTTTCTTCTTAAAAAAGGAACATCTTGTTCTTTTAGTGTTTTTAATTCAAAACCTACAGCATGCCCGTCTCCATTGGCTATATGTAAATCACCATAAATAATCTTTAGTAAACTACTTTTTCCAGAACCGGTTTGTCCAATAAGGTAAACAAATTCGCCTCTTTTAACTTCTAGGTTTACACCAGAAAGTACCAAGTGCTTTTGCTGAAAAATATCAATATTATTAAGTTGTATTACCGTATTTCCAATCATCTTTTTAGATATCTAATTTAAGAATCTGCCCAAAAGGCAAATCCTTTACCATATTCATTATATATTCTGCTTTATCGCCTAAACCAATCTTTTCTAAAGATTTATCTGGCCTGTCAATCCTGAAATAAGCAAGAAGCGTAAATTTCTCGTCACGTAGCTGTACGTAATCCGGTATTTTTGCCACTCCTTTTACTTTGATTACATACATAGTTTCAAAGTTAAAATTTTTTGTTTGCTGATGACGGTTATTTTTAAATCAATTTAAAGCGGCTAAAAACTTCATGGTATCAATACCATCAGCATAATCCCAAAGTTTTGGTTGTTGGCTCTCTCCAAAATAAGCTTTTGAGTTTTTAATATTTAAATTCATGCCTGTTATAACCACCTGAATTTGGTCACTTTTTTCTATGATATAAGCTTCTGCGGCTTTTAAATCATCATATTCCTCAAAGTATAAAACAGAAAGGGGAGAGCTTAATTGCTCGTTTCTGGTTAATAATAAAAAACCATTATCTAAATGTTCTACTTTGTTAACTAGGTAAATAGACTTGTTGTAATCGTAATTATTTTGGTATTTGTGATGATTGATAATGGTATTATATTCTTCTATAGCCTCAAAAAAAGGAATAAAATTGTAGCCTTTAGGAACTAGAACTTTAGAAACGTTGCGGCATCCTAAACCATAATAATCCAAAATGTCTTTCCCTAACGCTTTAAGTTCTGTTTCAGATTCTTTACCAGATAATACAGCAATGCTGTTTCTGTTTTTTCTGATGATATGCGGTACTTTAGAAAAATAATATTCAAAATACCGGGAACTATTATTACTTCCGGTAGCAATAATCGCATCAAAATTTTCTAACCTATTTACAAAGCTGATTTGAGACTTAAATTCAGGTTCAATTTCTATCAATTTATTTAGAATATATGGAATCAGCATATCATCTTGAGAAGACAATTTAATAAGTGCATGATGCCCGGCCAATAAAACACAAATAATATCGTGGAAACCAACCATTGGGATATTTCCCGCTAAAACCAACCCGATTTTTTTTACGCTTGTATGAAATTCATAATCATTGAGCCAATAAGCAAGGTCTTCGGTGTTTAAAGAACTCGCTACAGCTTTCACAGCATTGCTAACTTCACGCTCGGTAAACCAGCCATTTTTATTTTTGGCTTGTAAAATAAGCTGTTGTAATTGCTCATCTGGTTGAAGCATGTAAGCTCCTAATGTCACCAAAGCCTCAGCTTTTTTCTCTTTATTAAAATTAGACATAGATTTTAAAACTCTAATACTGTAAATGTGTTATATTTGCAGCTTAATTTTGGAAGACACAAAACTACGTTTAAGACTGAAGATATTATAAGATATGGCTATTAAAATTACAGATGAGTGTATAAATTGCGGAGCATGTGAGCCTGAATGCCCTAATAATGCTATTTACGATGCTGGACAGCCTTGGAAATTTTCTGAAGGAACCAGTTTAAAAGGTATTATTGATTTTGGCGGAGGAGAAACACTTGATGCAGATGAGGTACAAAGTGCTATTTCTGATGAAGTTTACTATATAGTTTCTGATAAATGTACAGAATGTAAAGGTTTTCATGACGAGCCACAGTGTGCGGCAGTTTGCCCTGTAGATTGCTGTGTGGATGATGAAGACGTTAGAGAAACTGAAGAAGAACTATTGGCTAAAAAGGCTTGGTTACACCAAGAAGGTTAAAAAAATAAAATCCGACATTTTAAAATGCCGGATTTTTTTATGATTTAGTAGGCACAATTAAAACAGGACAAACAGAATGTCTGCTAATGTTTTCTGCTACAGAACCTGCAATAAAATGGCTTAATCCAGTTCTGCCATGCGTACCCAAAACAATTAAACTCGCATTAAAACTTTTGGCAGTATTGATAACTTCATCTGTAATATTGCCTTCCAAAATAAACTCGCTAACAGCTAAACCCTGTGCAAATTCATCTTTAATTTTATTTACCAAGTTAGTAGCACTTTCTTTTTGTATATCTAAAATATTAGGAATAGATATGCCTGGGTCTCCCAATAAAGGGTCGGCAGCAATATTAGCTGTTACCGGAAACTCATTTACGTGTATTAAACCAACCTCAGCACCTAGCGTTTTTGCTAAAGCGAAACCATATTTTGCAGCATTATAAGAATATTTGCTATCATCAACCGCAATTAAAATTTTTTGAAAAGTGGCGAAATTTTCCATGATGTCATTCATTTGTGTTAATTTACATAAAATTATTTCTACATTATAATTTTATGGACAAACAGTTTGCAATTGCTTTTTTATCCGTTGTGCCATTAAGGGCAAACGCATCACATGCCTCAGAAATGGTTTCGCAAGTTTTATTTGGAGAAACCATGCAAGTGCTTGAGCATGAAGACCATTGGTTAAGAGTAAAAACTTATTTTGATGATTATGAGGGCTGGATTGATGAAAAGCAAGTGAAATTTTTAGAAGATTCCTTTTTAGAAAAGCTACATCAAAATACTCAGTTTTTAACTTTAGATATCAATACTTTGGCTTTAAAAGGACCACAAAAAGAGCCAATTTATTTATGTGCCGGTAGTTTGCTGCCGTTTTTTGAAGATGGAAAATGTATTTTGGATGATGAGCAATATCAAATTATCAGTAGTAATGTCATGATGCCTAATGCTGATGATTTTGCCGGCGATGTAGAAGAAATAGCAAAAAGATTTTTAAATGCCCCTTATTTATGGGGCGGCCGAACGCATTTTGGTATAGATTGCTCGGGCTTTACTCAAATGGTTTTTAAAATGTTAGGAAAAAAAATCAAAAGAGATGCCTCTCAACAAGCAGAACAAGGTACTTTAGTTAATTTTCTTACCGAAGCCAAAGCTGGCGATTTAGCTTTTTTTGATAACGAAGAAGGCAGAATTACCCATGTAGGTATCATGCTTAATAATAGCCAAATTATACACGCATCTGGAAGAGTAAAAATTGATTTTATAGATAATCAGGGAATATTCTCAACAGATTTAAAAAAATATTCACACAAGCTTCGTATTATTAAGAGATATCAAAACTAATCGTGGTTTTTCGGGTTTAAATACCTAAATTCATTAGCTCATTAAAGTTTTATAAGCCTTTTGCGATTTATTGTCCTATTTCTGATTTTTAGCAGTTTTAAAATGCTTCACGCTCAGGTAGTTTTACAACCAGGTAAACTACCAGAAAAGGCTTACATTACAACTTATGCAAATATTCTTAATGTTGGTAATCGCACTTATACCATCAACCAAATAAGAGCGCAAGAAAATAAACTCTCGTTTCAACCTATAAAAAATAACGAAGCCAGTTTAGGTTTTACTAAAGATACTTATTGGGTTAAATTCTCGATTAAAAATAATACAGATCATGAATTGATGTATTATTTAGAAACCGCCGAACCTGTTACAGATAATGTAAACTTATACTTATTTAAAAGTACAGATAAGCACAAATTTACATTACAAAAAAGTGGAGATAACATTGATTTCTCTGAGAAAAGTATTAAAAATAGAGCGACTTTATTCAAGATAGAATTAATGCCTCATGAAGAGAAAAACGCTTATTTAGAGATTATTAATGATGGCGAGAAGAATAATCTACCGCTGATATTGATTAGTCAGGAAAGTTTGCTACAAAAGGTTTATCATGAGCAAATCGTATTTGGTGTTTTTTATGGGATATTATTACTAGTTTCAATTTTTTATCTCTTTTTTTACTTTGCACTTCAAGACAGGTCTTTCTTATACTATTCTGTATATGTGATATTTGTAGCGCTTTGTCATTTTTCTTTAGACGGATATTATCATCAGTACTTAAGTAAAACCAACTCTTGGTTTTCTTTGCATGCTGTCATCATATTTGCCATTTTAGGTTCATTCTTTTTTGGAAAATATACCGAAGAGTTTTTAAATATTAAGAAGTATAATCCGTTTTTGCATAGGTTATTTAGCGTTATTTATTTTGCTTTTGGGGCAGTGTTTTTAGGTGTTTTGTTAATTCCTGCTTTTTTGGAGTTTTCGTACCCTATAGTTAATGTTTTAACCTTGGCAGGGATGTTATTGATTTTAGCCTCTGTAGTAAGTTTAAATGTTAAAAAGCAGCCTATAGACATATTTTTTACGTCAGGTATTGCTATTTTATTTTTGAGTTTTACAGTTGCTATTTTACTAAATTTTGGTGTTTTATCTCTTGGGATAGATAATATTACCAAATTAGGGATAGGTCTAGAGGTAATAGCACTTTCTTTATCCATGTCCAATCGTATTAGATTATTAAAAACAGATAGGGAGAAACTACAAACCATTGCTCTACAACGTTCGCAAGAGATGAATGAGGTGAAATCTTATTTTTTGTCTAACATGAGTCATGAGTTAAGAACACCTTTAAATGCAATTTTGGGTATAGCAAATTCATTAGAAGCCGATATAAATGATCAAAAAGTGAAAGAAAAGATGGAAACTATCAAGTACGTTTCTGATAGTTTGATATCTTCTGTTAACGATATATTGGATTTCTCTAAAATAGAAAAAGGCGAGTTGCAATTACAAAAGGCTAAGTTTAATCCTATTAAAACTTTAGAAAAATTAACTTTTAATGCAGCCATACAGGCGAAAGATAAAGGCTTATCTTTTGATTTTATAAAGCCTACAGAAGCTGATTTCGCAGTAATAGGAGATGAGGCGAGGTTAAGTCAAATTATCAATAATGTTCTTAACAATGCCATTAAGTTTACCGTGAAAGGTGGTGTGAAGTTTATTGTTTCTAGTGAGGTTGTAGATAAAAATTTAAATCTAAATATTGAAATAAGTGATACCGGAATAGGCATAAGCCAAGAGAAGATAAATACCGTATTTGATATGTTTACACAAGTAAATATTGATAATAAGCGCAAATTTGGTGGCTTTGGTATTGGCTTATGTATTGTTAAAGCTTTGGTTGACTTACATGAAGGCGAGGTAAGTTTAGAAAGTACCTTAAATGAGGGAACAACATGTAAAGTAGTATTAAGTTATGAACTGGTGTCACAAGAGGCAAAGGCTATAAACTTATTCCCAACAGATCATTGCGATTTATTAGGTAAAACAGTTTTAGTAGTAGAAGATAATCAGCTAAACCAAATGGTTGTGAAGATGATTTTAAAGAAGTGGGCCAACACTAAAGCTTTGTTTGCTGCTGATGGCGCAGAGAGCTTAGAAGTTCTTAAAAATAACGAAGTAGATATTATTTTAATGGATTTACAAATGCCCGTAATGGATGGCTACGAAGCTACAGCGGCTATAAGAAACAGTGAGGCTGGTGCCCATTATAAGGATATTCCTATTATTGTTTTAACGGCTGATGTGATGGAAAGCACCAAACAACGTGTGTTTGAGTTAGGTGTGAATGATTACATGACAAAGCCGGTAGATCAACACGTTTTATACGAGAAAATAACCACACAACTATCTCAGGTAGGATAGTTTTTAAGCTATAAAATCCCAAATTTTTACTTGTTTATCATCGCTTACAGAGATGATAAACCTACCATCTGATGACCAGCAAACATCGTTGACTGATAACCTGTGGCCTTCCATCCCTTTATCAATACTTAAATTTTTAAATAAACTTAAGTCATCAGCTCTCCAAATCTTGATGGATTTATCTCTGCTACAAGTTATGAAATAAGGTAGGGTAGGATGATAAGCGATTTTATAAATAGCAAATAAATGAGCCGGAAAATTATGTTCGCAAGCCCAATTCTGGGTATGCCAGCTTCTTAAATGCGCATCTCTAGAACCTGTTAGTAAAAAACGATGGTCTGGTGAGAATTTAATAGCTCCAACACCCATATTGTGCGCTTCAAACTCGTGTATAAAAGTGTAATCTTGTAGGTTATAAACTCTTACTAAATTATCATTTGAAGCTGTTACCAGATAATTTAAAACATCGCTAAAATCAAAAGATCTTACTTTTTCATTTCCGGATTTAAATTGATGGATGATATTTTTATCTGCTAAAGAAATAATGAAAATACTTCCATCATCTGTAGAAACGATGAGTTCTTCTTTAACAGGATGATATTTGATATGAAAAATAGCAGATACTAGGGGAAGAGCTTTTAAAAGTTTAGTACTTGTTAAATCAAAGAATAAGAGCGTACCATCATTACAACCCGCAATTAATAATTGCTGAGTAATTACGATTTCTAGAGCGTAAATGGTGCTTTTAACTTGATTGAAAATGCGTTGATGTGTTTGACTTTTTAAATCCCACTCAACAATTCCTTTATCATTACCAGCTGTATAGGCTAATGAAAGTTCTGGATGACTGATAACAGCATAAACTGGGTTATTATGGCCTTCTAAAGTATCTACTCCCATTATTTAAAAACTAAAGCAAGTCTAAAGTGTCTGAAATGTAATATCTCACCTCTACTGATGTCTAGATTCTAGATTTTTAGCAATATCTTCTAGCGTAAAGCCTTTCTCCTTTAAAAGTACTAAAAGGTGGAAAATTAAATCTGATGATTCGTTAATGAAATCTGTATCTGTTTCTGCTAAGGCAGCAATAACAGTTTCTACCCCTTCTTCACCAACTTTTTGCGCAATTTTATTTAAACCTTTTTGACGTAGTTTATTAACGTAAGATTCCTGACTAGGATTATCATATCTATCTTTAATAATAGCTTCAAGTTTGAAAATAAAGTTTTGATTATAATCAGTAAAAAAGCAGCTTCTAGAGCCTGTATGGCAGGTTGGTCCAACCGGGCTAGCTTTAATTAAAATAGTATCTTGATCACAATCTATGCTGATAGATTTCACGAAAAGAAAATTTCCGCTTTCTTCACCTTTTGTCCATAACCTATTTTTAGACCTTGAGAAAAAAGTAACTTTTCCTTCTTTCTCTGTTTTTAAATAAGCTTCTTCATTCATGTAGCCTAACATTAAAACTTCTAATGTTTGCTCATCTTGAATAATTACTGGCACTAAGCCATCGCTCTTTTGGAAATCTATTTTCACTATTACTGAAATTTTAATTTTTTTGGATGTTGTCTTGTGTCAAAAATTCTTAAGATAATAATCTGTTTGTTCTCATGATAGTAAATCAAACTATTATGTTTTATGATGACACATTGTCTAAATTGCTGTTCTTCATGAATGATAGGATACAATTTAGGGTTATTGTCTATAAGTTTTATTTGATGCTCAATTTCATTTAAAAAATGGGTAGCAACTTTAATATTCCATTTTGATATGAGGTATTCTAGGATAATTGATAAATCATTTTCAGATTCAGGAGACCAAACTATCTCATTAATCATTTATAGATTTTTTTTAATTTATCTATTACCTCTTGATGCGGTTTTCCTTTACCTGATTTTACGGACTCCATAGCATCAAAAACACCCTCTTGTTGCTCTTTTGTGAGTAAATCCCATTGTTTATGGTCTACAGAAGCTGATTTGTTTTGAGAAATAGCAATCAAATTCAAGTCTGCTAAATTCTGTAATAGCTTTTTAACTTTTGGATTTAATATTTCTATGGTGATGGATTCCATAACTTAAAATTACTAAAAATTAGTTTTTATATCCTTACCGCTATATTATTTTGTTTTAATAAAGCTTTTAATTCTGGTATTAATATCTCACCATAATGAAAAACAGAAGCAGCTAAAGCAGCATCAACATCAGATTTTTGGAAAACATCTATAAAATCTTGCTCATTACCGGCTCCGCCAGAAGCAATAACAGGTATGGTAACCCTATCATTAATTTCTTTAAGGAGGATATAATCAAAGCCAGATTTTGTACCATCTTTATCCATAGAAGTTAACAATATTTCGCCTGCACCTCTGCTTTCAGCTTCTTTTATCCAATGTTGAGTTTGTATTTCTGTAGGAATTCTACCTCCGTTTAAATGAACAAAATCACCATGAGGTAAATGCTTGGTGTCAACAGCTACAACCACAAATTGTACGCCGAAAGCATTGGCTAACTCATTAATTAATTCTGGTCTTCTTACAGCGGCAGAATTGATAGATATTTTATCGGCACCTGCATTTAGAAGTGCTTCAGCATCTTTTAACTCACTTATGCCACCGCCAATGGTAAATGGAATATTAACCTGACGAGCTACCGCCTTAACCATATCTAAAGTGGTTTTTCTTTTTTCGTGAGTAGCGGCTATATCTAAGAAAACCAATTCATCTGCACCTTGTTGAGAGTATTGCCAAGCCAGTTCTACCGGGTCTCCGGCATCTCTTAAATCAACAAAATTTACGCCTTTAACCGTTCTTCCGTCTTTAACGTCTAAACAAGGGATAATTCTTTTACTTAACACAATGATTTAGGGCTTAAAGCGAAGTAAGCATTTGTAGATTCCAGTTTTTAATTTCTTCTATAGAAATTCTTCCCTCATAAATGGCTTTACCTACCACACAAGACTCAATTTTAAACTCATTTAATTCTTCAATATCAGCCATAGAGCTGATACCACCAGAAGCAATTAATTTAATAAAAGGAGAGTGGGCTAATAATTTTTTATAGATATCAACACCGGCACCACCTAGTTTTCCGTCTTTATTAATATCGGTACATAAAAATCTAAAGAAACCTAGTTGTAAGCATCTATCCACATAATCCATTAGTTTGATAGGAGAGCTTTCCATCCATCCAGAGTATTTGATTACTTCATCCAATACATCTATAGCAACCACCACCTGGTCAGAACATTTGGTTTTGTTACAAACTTCTTTGCTTAATTCTTCTAAGAAAGTTGGGTTGGTAATGGCTTGTGTACCTACAATAACACGATGAATACCAGAGTCTATTAATTCTTTTACTTTATCGATACTTCTAACACCACCACCATATTGCACTTTCATATCGGTTTTCTTAATGATATCAAAAAGGTATTGCTGATTAGAGAAATCGCCTTTTGCGCCATTTAAATCTATGATATGAACAAACTCGGTACCGTTAGATTGGTAAGTTTCTATTTGTTCTTCTAAGGATACTTCGTACTGCGTTACCTGGTTATAATCGCCTTCGCGAAGTCTAACTACTTTCTGATTTAAAACATCTACTGCAGGAATGATATACATCTCTTGAAATTATAAGTTAGCAAAATTTTTAAGCAGTTGTTCGCCGGCTTCGCCAGACTTTTCTGGATGAAACTGTACTGCATAAAAGTTATCTTTTTGAATACCCGCAGAAAATTTAATTCCGTAGTTGCAGGTAGCAGCGGTAAATTTAGGATTAAATTCTATAAAATAAGAGTGAACAAAATAAAAGTAGGTTCCTGGGGCTATTTTAGAAAATATAGGACTATCATTTTCTGGATAAATTTGATTCCATCCCATGTGCGGAACTTTATGTGATACTTCTTCTTTAAACCTGAGTGTTTTTACCGGTATAATGTCTAATAAATCAGAATTTCCTTCTTCAGAATAAGAGGTGATTAATTGCATCCCTACACAAATACCTAAAACTGGTTTTTTTAAAGCTTTTATAGCTGGCACTAAACCAGATTCAGTAAGTTTTTGCATAGCCGTACCTGCATGACCCACACCTGGGATGATGATTTTTTCATATAAATCAAAATCACTTTCTTGGTTAATCATCCCGTATTGGATGTTTAGCCGCTCTAAAGCAGAAGTTAAAGAAAATATGTTTCCGGCACCGTAGTTAACTATTCCAATCATGATTTGATGATGAAGGAGTAAGGAATAAGGAGAAAGGATTAAGGACTAAGGAACATGGAGAAAGGATTAAGGAACAAGGAGTAAAGACTAATGCCTGTCCTCATTCTTTGCTCTTTATTCTTTAATCCAATTCTTTGCTCTTTATTCTTTACTCTATTCTTTAATCCAATTCTATACTCTTTATTCTTTACTCTTTGTTCTTTAATCCAATTATAATAAGCCCTTTGTACTTGGTAAACGCATATTATTGATGTCTCTTTTAATAGCCATTTTAATAGCTTTTGCAAAGGCTTTAAAAATAGCTTCAATTTTATGATGCTCGTTATCGCCTTCTGCTTTGATGTTTAAATTTGATTTTGAGGCATCAGAGAATGATTTAAAGAAGTGAAAGAACATTTCTGTAGGCATATCGCCAACCTTTTCTCTTTTAAAATTAGCATCCCAAACAATCCAGTTTCTGCCACCAAAATCTATAGCTACTTGTGCTAAGCAATCGTCCATCGGTAAGCAAAAGCCATACCTTTCTATTCCTTTCTTGTCAGCCAAAGCTTCTAAAAAGGCTTCGCCTAGTGCAATACCAGTATCTTCTATCGTATGGTGCTCATCAATATGTAAATCACCTTTGGTAATTACAGTTAAATCAAAACCGCCATGTCTGCCAATTTGATCTAGCATGTGGTCGAAGAAATGTAATCCGGTTGAGATGTTGGTATCACCTTTACCATCTAAATTTAATTCTATTTTGATGTCGGTTTCCTTCGTTTTTCTAACGTGAGAAACTTCGCGTTTACCAACTTTTAAGAATTCGTAAATCTTATTCCAATCTGTAGTTTCTAAAGCGATAATTTCTTTAGCGTTCTCAATTTTATTTTGAGCTTCTGTAGCGCCTAATCCGGAGTTATTGTTTAGCCAAATAGCTTTAGCACCTAGGTTTTTAGCTAAAACAACATCGTTTAGTCTATCACCAATCACAAAAGATTCTTTTAGGTTGTACTGCTCTTCATTAAAGTAATGTTGTAGCAACGCGGTACCTGGTTTACGAGTAGGAGCATTGTCTTTAGCGAAAGTTTTATCAATAACAACCTCAGAAAAAGAAATACCTTCGTTTTCTAAAGTTTTAATGATGAAATTATGTACTGGCCAAAAATTTTCTTCTGGATGCGATGCAGTGCCTAAACCATCTTGATTGGTTACCATCACTAAATCATAATCTAATTCTTTTACAATTTTAGCAAGGTTGCTGATAGCTCCGGGATAAAATTCTAGCTTTTGAAAAGAGTCTATCTGCTCATCAGCAGGTTCTAAAATTAAAGTTCCGTCGCGGTCTAAAAAAAGTATTTTTTTCATCCTTTATAGGATTTTAAAGTTTCTATTAATGTTTGATTTTCTTCTGATGTGCCAATGGTAATTCTTAAGCAACCCTCGCAAAGTTCTACTTTGTTTCTGTTTCTGATGATGATGCCTTTATCAACCAAGAAGTTGTAGATAGCATCAGCAGCAGTTGTTTTTACTAAAATGAAGTTGGCGTCTGACGGATAAATATCTAGAACAAAGTCTAAACTTTTAAGGTTTAAGACCAGTTGATCTCTTTGTTTTAGTGTTTCTTTTATCCACTCGTTAACTTGATCTGTATTTTGTAAAGCCTCTAAAGCCAATTGTTGCGAAGCTTCATTGATGTTATAGGGAGGCTTAACTTTATTAAAAATTTCAATAATTTCTTCGCTGGCAAAAGCCATCCCCACACGTAAAGCGGCTAATCCCCAAGCTTTAGACAAGGTTTGTAAAATTACTAGATTTGCATATTCTGTAAGTTCCTGAATAAAAGATTTTTGTCTGGAGAAATTGATATAAGCCTCATCTATCACCACAATGCCATTAAAGTTGGCTAATAAAGTTTCAATATCTTCTCTGTGGATGCTATTACCTGTTGGGTTATTGGGCGAGCAAATAAAAATAAGTTTAGTGTTTTTATCTATTGCCTCGGCAATTCCTTCTAAGTTAAGCTGATAATCTGCTGTAAGATTTACTCTTTTAAGCTCAACATCATTAATGTTAGCAGAAACTTCGTACATCCCGTATGTAGGAGGGACGATAATCACATTATCTATACCGGGGTTACAAAAACTTCTGAATAGTATATCGATAGCTTCATCGCTACCATTTCCTAAGAAAATATTCTTTACCGGAACACCTTTTATCTGACTTAAACGAGTTTTTACAGCATAAGCCATAGGATCTGGATAACGGTTATAGGATGTTGCTAAAGGAGAACCAAAAGCATTCTCATTAGCATCTAAGTAAACAGAAGCCTCGCCTTTAAACTCGTCTCTTGCAGAAGAGTAAGGTTTAAGATTTTTGATATTGGTTCTGATGATTTCGTTTAAATCAAACATGATTTTAATTAATTTACAAGGAACGATTTACGATTTTAGATTAGCAAATTCGTAAATCTAAAATCGTCATTCTTAAATATTTTCTAATCTCACAGTCACGGCATTTTTATGCGCATGCAAGCCTTCAATTTCAGCTAAAATTTCTACTGTTGGTCCTAAATTTTTTATTCCGCTTTCGCTGATGTGCTGGAACGTAATTTTCTTAACAAAAGAGTCTAAAGAAACACCAGAATAAGAACGAGCATAAGCACTTGTAGGCAAAGTATGATTGGTGCCACTAGCATAATCACCAGCACTTTCCGGAGTAAGATTACCCAAGAAAACAGAGCCTGCATTGATGATTTTATCGGTTATCAGTTGCCAGTTATCAGTTGCCAGTATTAAGTGTTCTGGAGCATATTCATTACTGAAATCCATTGCCTCTTCTAAATCATCAACCAAAACGGTATAAGAATTTGTGAGCGCTTTTGCTGCAACATCTTTTCTTGGTAAAACAGCTAATTGCTTATTCACTTCTTCTAAAGATTGCTCAATTAAACTAGCCGATGTACTAACTAAAACTGCTTGGCTATCTGGTCCATGCTCTGCTTGCGCTAGTAAATCAGCAGCTACAAAAACCGGGTTTGCCGTTTCATCAGCAATCACCAATACTTCTGATGGTCCGGCAGGCATATCAATAGCTGTATTAGTAGTAGATTGTACAATAGTTTTAGCCATGGTTACAAACTGATTACCAGGACCAAATATTTTATCCACTTTAGGGATGCTTGCTGTACCGTAAGCCATCGCCGCAACTGCTTGTGCACCACCTGCCAGATATATTTTTTCTATACCTAATAATTGTGCTACAAAAGCAATATAGCCATTAACAGAACCATTTTTTTGAGGCGGAGAGCAAACTACAATTTCTTTACAACCCGCAATTATAGCAGGTATGCCTAGCATTAAAAATGTACTAGGTAAAACGGCAGAACCACCGGGAATATATAAGCCAACACGTTCTATAGCTCTAGATTCTCTCCAACAATTAACACCAGCACTAGTTTCTATGACTTGTTTAGTTGATGTTTGGCTTTCGTGAAATTTCTTTATGTTTTGATATGCTGTGGTAATTGCATCTTTAACTTGTTGCGGAATTTCTGCTGCCAATTTAGCCAAAGCATCTTTACCAATATAAAGTTGCTGTAAATCTACTTGATCAAATTTTTGAGCGAAGTTTTTTAAAGCATCATCGCCATGAGTTTTTACTTCTTCAATAATGTTTAGCACACTTTCTCTAATCGCATTACCACTATCGGTATTACGTAAAATAAGTTGATTTACATCAGCTTTGCTTAAAGCTTTAAAATTATATTGCCTCATATCGTGTCCTTCATTTCTTAATCAAATCTTTATATTGCTAAGTCTAAATATCTCGTATTTATTGTCTCAATACTCAATACTCAAATCGCACATCTAAAATATAATCTTCTCAATAGGCATCACCACAATACCTTGTGCGCCAGCAGCTCTTAAAGAGTTTATTTTCTCCCAAAAATCCTGCTCAGGAATAACGGTGTGTATGGCTACCCAACCTTCTTCTGCTAAAGATACTACAGAAGGGCTTTTTACTCCTGGAAGTAACGAAATAACGGTCTCAAGGTTTTTCTTTTCTACATTTAAAACCACATATTTGGTTTCTTTGGCTCTTAATACAGATTGTATTCTTTGAATAAGCTCTTGAATGAGCGGATTTTCTTCTTCACCGTTTCTGCCGATTAAAATAGCTTCTGATGACATGACATCTGCAAAAGGTTTTAAACCGTTACTTTTCAAAGTTCCTCCGGTAGAAACGATATCAAAAATAGCATCACTAAGTCCTAAACCAGGTGCAATTTCCACCGAGCCAGAAATCATTTTAATATCAGCCTTGATGTTATTATCGTTAAAGAATTTTTCTAAGATAACTGGGTAAGAAGTTGCAACAGCTTTACCGTTTAAATCTTGTATGTCGCTTATGGTACTGTTAACCGGAACAGCCAGTTTTAATTTGCATTTACCAAAACCTAAACGCTGCAAATAAGCAACTTCTACTTTGGTTTCTGCAATAACATTTTCCCCAACAATACCAATATCGGCAATACCGTCTTGTACATATTCTGGAATATCATCGTCTCTTAAGAATAAAATTTCTAAAGGGAAATTTGAAACCGATGATATTAAAGAGCTTTTATAATTTTCGAAGCTTAAACCGCAGTTTTTTAGTAATTCTACAGATTTTTCGTTAAGTCTGCCCGACTTTTGGATAGCAATTTTTAAAGTTTTCAAGATGATTATTTATTATTAAAAGACTAATTGATTATTTAAAATGAAAAGTTTTGACGTACAAAACATACTATAACGCACCACCAAGGTGGTGATGAATGTGATGATGTACAGTGGTTAAAAACTTTTTCATTTTGTCTTTTTAATAATTTCTGTGTGAAGAGAAATATTAGAATGCTGCAAATATATAAAGCCTGACTTAAATTACAAGGTAAAATGGTATTTATTTTACTCTTTTAAAAGATAGATGGAAGGATGCATATCAGATGATGAGCTTGTACAATTATTAAATGCATATTTATAAGCAAAAGATAGAAGGGCATAACAATTGCCTATGCAGAAAGAAAAAGTTAATATGAAATTAAAATATACCATTACCTTGTTTATTGCCTGTTTATTTCTGTTTGTGTCTTGCAAAAAATACAAACACGAAGAATTTGGTAAAGACTTAGCTAAAGCTTTCAAAAGTAAAAAGTATAAAGATTTTGATACGACGGCCTATTATCAGGTTTTTAAAACGCAATTAGTTGTAGAAAAGAAACGTATCCACAACCCTAAGTGGATAAGTAAAATGTATGAAGAAGAAGAAAAAGGATTAACACTTATTGGAGATTTTTTAATTAATGGAGAGTTGGATACTTTATCAAGGTACCTGAAATTGAGTGTTTTTCATGGCTTAAAGCCTGCTTATTTCCATGCCGATGAAATAAATGATTTATTGCATCAGGTGAAAACCACAAAATTTAAAAAAGTTGAAGATAGTTATCCATTATTAGCCAGTCTGGAAATTTTAAGTGCTGATGCTTTGATTAATTATTCAAACATCCTGAAATATGGGGCTGTAAATCCTAAAAATATTTTTGGGCGATATTATGTTAGCGTAAAAAGACCAGATTTTATAGATTCTCATAAAACATTAGATCAATTACAACTGGCTAGCTTCTTAGAAGATATTCAACCTAAAAATGGTTATTACCAAAGATTACAAAATCTATTAATTAATGAAACGCCAGAACAAGCTTTAAGTGCTAGCGATAAACAGAAGATTTATTTCTCTTTAGAACGTTTAAGATGGCCAACAAAGGAATATAGTGGGAAATATTTGTTAGTCAATATCCCAGAATTTAAGCTCAGGATGATAGAAAACAATACTACAGATTTAGAAATGAAAGTTTGTGTTGGGGCAACAGCTTATGCTCCTTTTTCCAAAGATGGTAAAAACCATGAGACGCCTATTCTAAGCGGAAGCATTGATAGAATGCAGGTAAATCCAGTGTGGAATATCCCAAAAAGCATTGCCGGTAAAGAAATTATGGTGAAATTACAGAGCAATCCAGACTATCTGGAAGAAAACAATATGGTTGCTTATGATAAAGCAGGAGAAGTTGTAGATGCTACTAAAATAAATTGGAGTACAGCTTCTGTAGCTGATTATGCTTTTAAGCAAAATCCAGGTGCTGATAATTCCTTAGGGCAAATCAAATTTATTTTCCAGAATCCTTATGCTATCTATTTACATGATACGCCTGCAAAAGCTATATTTCAAGAAAAAAACAGAGCGGTTAGTCATGGTTGCGTACGTGTAGAACAGCCTATGAAATTAGCAGCTTTTTTACTAAATGACGAAAAAGAAGCCCAACGTATAGAAAAGGAAACTCAAGCTACAACAAAAGGGGAGAAGATAGCTTCCAGATGGGTGAAAATTAAAGAGCCTGTAAAAGTGTTTATTGCTTACTATACCGCCTGGACAAATGATAGCGGAACATTAGTTACGGCAGATGATGTTTATGGTTACGATGCTAAACTAAAGCCTTATTTAACAAAGTATTTACCTTAATTTTTGGGTAAGGTAGGAGGGCGGCTATCGAAATATCATTTTCATGATGAAGGAAGTGATGTATAGTGTTTTAATGAGGTAAGAGGAGATTTATCTACCGCTGCTTAACCTATCTTTGATGAAAGCTAGTCCAAATCCAATTAAAACAGAAGTAATACATAAAGCAAGCTGTATAAAAATTTCTGCGATAAGATAAGGATGTGGTAAGCCTAAAATTAACTCGATAAAAGCACTCAAAACATAAAAAACAATATAAGATAAAGCAATTTTTAAATGTGCAATAAGTTCTAAATGTTTAGTTTTGATATACAGATAAAAGCTAGTCGAACAAAAAAACAAGGCTAGCAAATAAGGCTGTATAGCCTTGTAAAAAGCTAAAGGTATAAAGCTTAAACTATGGTGTATAAATAAAGCTATGATAGCCGTAACGATATAAAACCTGAAATTATTCATGAATTGCTTGGTCTAGTAAGGCTGTTGCTAATGTAATATCTTCAGGAAAAGTGATTTTGAAATTATATTCATCGCCACCAGATAAATGAATGGCAAAGCCAGCTTTCTCAACAACAGAAGCATCATCTGTAAAAAAATGCTCAAAATCTTGCTTATAAGCTAATTTAAGTTGTTGATATTGAAACGTTTGAGGAGTTTGAATCAAGTAAACTTGATTTCTGGAGATAGCCTTGTTCTTGTTTTCTTCTTGTATCCTGATAGAATCTTTAGAAGAAATAGCCGCAATAGCATTGCCATCAGTAAATGCTTTTTCAAAGCAGCTATCAATAGTTTTAAGACTTACCAAAGGTCTTACAGCATCGTGTATGGCTATAACAGCATCTTCGTCTGTTACTAAGCTAAGCGCATTTTTTACTGAGTGAAATCTTTCTATACCGCCTGTAACTATCTGATGTGGAATAGTAAAATTGTACTCTTTTATTAAATTCTCCCAAGTTTCAAGTTCCTGTGCGGCTAATACCACGATAATTGTTGGTTGATATTTGCTTTGGTAAAATTTTTCTATACTTAGCATTAAAATTGGCTTACCTTTTAACAGTAAAAACTGCTTGGGCGTATGGCTTTTCATTCTTTTACCAGAACCACCAGCTACAATAATAGCATAAAACTGATTTTTACTCATCTTAAGAAGGCTTTTAAATAAAAAAACGATGAATAAAGTGGCAAAAGCTTATTATTCATCGTTTAGAAATCTATTTATGATAGCACTTTATATAATTAACATAGCATCTCCGTAACTATAAAATCTATATTTTTCTTTTACAGCAACTTCGTAAGCATTCATCACATTTTCGTAACCACCAAAAGCAGAAATCATCATTAATAAAGTTGATTCTGGCGTATGGAAATTAGTAATCATGCAGTTTGCGATACTAAAATCATAAGGTGGGAAAATGAATTTTGATGTCCAATCGTTAATAGGTTTTAAAGTATGACTAGCAGAAACTGCCGATTCTATAGATCTCATCACTGTAGTACCAACAGCACAAACTTTTCTTTTCTCAGCAATACCTCTATTTACGATATCAGCATCCTTTTGGGTAATAATAATTTGCTCAGAATCCATTTTGTGTTTGGTTAAATCCTCAACCTCAACTTGTCTAAAAGTACCTAAACCAACATGTAAAGTTACTTCTGCAAATTCTACACCTTTAAGTTCTAGTCTTTTTAATAGTTCTCTACTAAAGTGTAAACCCGCAGTTGGTGCTGCAACAGCACCTTCATTTTTAGCGAAAATGGTTTGGTAACGCTCTTTATCTTCTGCAGTAGGCTTACGCTTGATGTATTTAGGAAGAGGTGTTTCACCTAAAATTTCAATATTCTGACGAAATTCTTCATCTGTTCCATCAAATAAAAAACGTATAGTTCTACCTCTTGATGTGGTATTATCAACAACCTCGGCAACCAGTAAATCATCATCACCAAAATATAATTTATTACCTACCCTAATTTTTCTTGCAGGGTCTACCAAAACATCCCACAATCTTAGTTCTTTGTTTAACTCTCTTAATAAGAAAACTTCTATAGTAGCACCCGTTTTTTCTTTGTTACCGTATAAGCGGGCAGGAAAAACTTTAGTGTTGTTCAAAATCATCACATCTTTTTCCTCAAAATAACCCAATACGTCTTTAAAAAGCTTATGCTCTATTTGTCCTGTTTTTTTGTGAAGTACCATTAAACGAGACTCATCGCGGGTTTCTGCCGGGTGATGAGCAATAAGAGATTCTGGTAAATGGAATTTAAATTGTGATAATTTCATATGTTTCGAAACAAATATTTGGAGCGCAAATTTAGGAAAAATAAATTCAATAAAATAATACGCTCTTTAACCGCTAATTTTAAAATTTAATACTAAAAAAACTGTAACTTTTTACTTGTTAAACTGTCTTATACGATATGTTGTTTTTAAAACTTTTTAAAGAAAGCTTTCTATTTGCTTATGATGCGTTAAGACAAAATCGTACACGTACCTTTTTATCTTTATTGGGTATTACCATTGGTATTTTTACCATCATCACTGTTTTTGCAGCGGTAGATACTTTTAGAGGTAATTTACAAGAAAGTGTTGATAAGCTAGGTAGCAAAACCGTATTTGTACAGAAATGGCCTTGGGGAGGTTTTGGCGATTACCCTTGGTGGAAATATATGCAAAGGCCAAATGCTAGTTTAAGAGATTATGAAGCTTTAAAAGAACGAGTAACATTAGCAGAAGGCATATCCTACCAGATAGGATTGTCTAACAGAACACTTAAATATAGAAGCAACAGTATTGAAGGTGTTGAAATTTCTGCTGCTTCTCATGAATATGATAAAACATGGAGTTTTGATCTATCAGAAGGCAGGTATTTTACCGAAGGGGAATCTAGCAGCGGTAATGCAGTTTGCTTAATTGGTGCCGATATTGCCGAAGGCTTATTCCCCAGCCAAAGTGCAACAGGAAAACAAATAAAAGTATTAGGTAGAAACGTACAAATTATAGGTGTTTTTGCTAAAGAAGGAGAAGATATGTTGGGGGTAACCGCCGATAAACTATTGCTATTACCTTTAAATTTTGCCAGAAATGTTATTGATGTGGAAGGAGATAACTACGGACCGCAAATAGCTGTTAGAGGTAAAGAAAATGTGGCGGTTGAGGATGTGGAAAGCGAGTTACAGGGTATCATGCGTTCTATCAGAAGGTTAAGTCCTGTTCAGGATGATAATTTTGCTTTAAACAAAACTACGATATTGTCTGGTCAGCTAGACCAAATGTTTGCCATTGTAAATGTTGCCGGTTGGATTATTGGTGGCTTCTCTATTTTAGTAGGTGGATTTGGTATTGCAAACATCATGTTTGTTTCTGTAAAAGAACGAACCAATATCATTGGTATTCAGAAATCTTTAGGAGCTAAGAACTATTTTATTTTAATGCAGTTTTTGTTTGAAGCCATTGCATTATCATTAATTGGTGGTTTATTGGGTTTAGCCGTTGTTTATATATTAACCTTAATTGCCACCTATGGCTTTGATTTTGAGATTGTTTTGAATATAGGAAATATCATCAGAGGAATTTCAATCTCTATTATTATTGGTGTTGTTTCTGGTTTTTGGCCAGCTTTTTCGGCAGCCAGACTAGATCCTGTCGAGGCTATCAGATCTAAATAAAAGATAAAGTGTTTTATGGAGGAGGACTAGAGTTCCTGGCTATGAGCGAGTGTATTGATTGATTGATTGATTGATTGATTGATTGATTGATTTTTGAATGAGTGATTTTTGTGTCATCGCGATGAGGAACGAAGAAGCAATCTCATTTTTATTGATTGAAGGATTGATTTTTGAATGAGTGATTTCCCTGTTTTTAATTTTTAATTTTTCCTTTTTAATTTTTCCTGTTCATTGCGATGAGGAACGAAGAAGCAATCTTTACCAGTTGCCAGTTCTGGTTGGTGAGTTTTCTGTTTTTGAATTTTGAATTTTACCTTTTTAATTACGATTTAACCACGGAGTACACAGAGAACACAAAGCTGGGTGTAGACTTATAAAAGCACTCTGCTAACAGTGAAATAAAAAAATAAAAATCAATCTCTATATGATGATTCAAAGCCTTAAGCCTTTTGCTTTCTCCCTTCTGCTTTCAGCCTTCTGAATTAGGCTTTCCGCCTGTCTTGTCCTGAAAAAACTTTACATATTTCGAAACGAAGATGTAAATTGAGAACAATAATGAAAGCACCAGAAAAGAAAAGCTACAGCAACAGACTAAATATTACAATATGATAAAACAGATTTACAGATTTTTGAACCCAAAATTTCAAAATTTATTTCTTGAGTATAAAGTGGATTTCAAACCACGATATGGACACGGAAAACCAGCGCATAAAGATTTATACAAGATTATTGATTCAAATCGAGATAGCTACAAAGAATTGATTGGAAAAGCCTTGTCCTACAAGGATAAACTTTGGTTAATTCAAGATTCGAACAAAGAGACTGATTCAATAAAACCATCATGGAACAATGGATTCTTGCCAGGACTTGATATTATTGGAATTTACACTTTGGTGTCTGAATTAAAACCAAAAAAATATATTGAGATTGGCTCAGGTAACTCGACAAAGGTTGCATATAAAGCAAAGAATGAGCAGAATTTAAAAACGGAAATTATTTCTATTGACCCTATGCCACGAGCAGAGATTGATAATTTAGCTGATAAGGTAATAAGAGAACCTTTAGAGAATATTGACTTTAATATTTTGGACGAGTTAAATGAAAATGACATTCTATTTGTAGATAATTCTCATAGGATTTTACCAAATTCTGATTCAATGGTCTTTTATTTGGAGATCTTGCCAAGATTGAAAAAAGGCGTAATTGTTCATATCCATGATATATATTTGCCCTATGATTATCCTCAATTTATGTGCGATAGATTCTATTCTGAACAGTATGGATTGGCAATATATTTATTAGCAAATTCTAAAAAATACGATACGATTTTACCAAACTATTTCATTTCTGAGGATAAAGAACTTTCGGATTTAATTTCTTCAATTTGGAATCATAATAATCTAAAAGGAGTTGAGAAACATGGAGGTTCATATTGGATAAGAATTAACGACTAATAAAGAACTACGGTTGCTGACATCGTGTATAAGATCTTGGGGTTTAAGTGGTTAATTCAAGCGTTCTGCTCAAAATGGTGAGAATGAGTTGTAAGACAAAGCAGTAAGTGCTTCTTGTGCCATGATAATGCACAGACTTTAATATTTCTCACAAAGTATAAAACTTTTATTTTGAGACATAATCCTGAGCTGTTATACAATACCATTTAAAAGCTCCATCTGGGGAACATCATCATAGATTTGTGTGGAGGGTGAATAAATTTAGCTCCATCAGTGCTAAATCCTAATCAATGATGTCGCCCCGCTGGGGCTAATAAGGTATAAAATCGTTCTTCTATTAGGATGTTGCTCCGCTGGAGCTGTTATAAATATTAGAAAATTAAAATTATTATTTAGAATGTAACACCATTGGAAAGCCCCATCGGGGCGAAATCGTAATAGATTTGTGGATGGTGTATAAATTTAGCCCCCATCGGAGCGAAATCGTAATAGCTTTGTGGATGGTATATAAATGCAGCCCCCATCGGGGCGAAATCTTGATGGATTTTTAAAAAGCATGTGAAAGAAGCGTCAACGTATAGAATAGAGATCATGATATTTCGCACAAATGACCAATCATTATTTTGACCACTAACCTAAAAATCATATTAACGATACTATTAAATGATATTATCTCTTTTCTCAACTCCAGCACCCACCCCACCCAACTAAACCGGGGCGAGAGCGGTACCCCGTAGGACATTTGAAGCTTTTGCGGAAAATGGACGAGGAGTAAAGCAAAGCACCGGACTAGCCCATCATAGCAGCAATAGCCTTGCTTTTTAAATAAAAAAAAACAGCTTTTAATAATGAATTGATGTTGTTTTAAAGTAAAAAGCTACAAAAACTACCTAAACTTTTCTGCCACTACCAAATCTTTTGTGCCGTGTTGGTAATTGTAAAAGCCTTCGCCAGATTTAACGCCTTTTTTACCAGAAGTCACCATGTTTACTAAAAGCGGACAAGGTGCATATTTAGGATTGCCAAAACCTTCGTGTAATACTTTAAGGATGGCCAGGCAAACATCTAAGCCAATAAAATCTGCCAGTTGAAGTGGTCCCATAGGATGAGCCATGCCCAATTTCATAACGGTATCAATTTCTGTAACGCCTGCAACGCCTTCATACAAAGTATAAATAGCTTCATTAATCATGGGCATTAAAATCCTGTTGGCCACAAAGCCAGGATAATCATTCACCTCAACGGGGATTTTATCAAGCTGCTGGGCAAGTGCCATAATTTTTGAGGTAGTATCGGCAGAGGTTGCATAGCCATTGATGACTTCTACCAGTTTCATCACCGGTACGGGATTCATGAAATGCATACCAATAACTTTGTCTTGCCTTTGCGTAACGGCTGCAATTTGGGTAATGGCTATAGAAGAAGTATTGCTGGCCAAAATGGCTTCGGGCTTGGCATATTTATCAAGTTCCTGAAATATTTTTTCTTTTAAAACAGCATTTTCTGTGGCAGCTTCTACGACTAAATCTACATCTTTTACAGCCTCGGCTAGGTTGGTATAGGTAGTGATGTTGGCTAAAGTTTGCTGCTTATCTGCTTCTGTAATGAGGTTTTTAGCTATCTGCCTGTCTAAATTTTTAGCTATGGTAGCAAGGGCTTTTGCTAGGGCATCGGCTTGTACATCCACCAAAGCAACTTTAAACTGATGTTGTGCAAAGCTATGCGCTATGCCATTTCCCATGGTACCAGAACCAATAACTGCAATACTTTTCATGTGCAAAAAAAGGTTTATAATGTGAGGTGTTTTCCTGCTTCTTTAACGCTGGTTTTATCCAAATTGTTTAGCACCGGGATAGTTCCTAAGTGTTTAAGCTTGGTATACTGGGTAATGTAAGCTTCGGATTCTGGATGATGACCATTAAAAAGAATGCCTTTTACTAGGATGTTTCTACTTTTTAGCAGCTCGTAACTTAAAAGCGTATGGTTAATGCTGCCTAAGTAATGTTGAGATACTAAAATTACTTCCGCTTGTAGCTGAGCTATTAAATCTACAATTAAAAACTGCTGATTTAGCGGAACCATCAAACCGCCAGCACCCTCAATAACCACGGTGTTTTGGGTTTCTGGTACTTTAATGTTGTTGATGTCTATTTCAATACCATCTAAACGGGCAGATAAATGTGGTGAAAGAGGCTGTGTAAGTTTGTAAACTTCTGGATGAAAATAAGTTTTATCGTTAGATACCAATTGTTTAACAGTTAAGGTATCAGAATTTTCTAGATCTCCTGATTGTATAGGCTTCCAATAATCGGCTTTTAAATGCTCTGTTACAATGGCTGATGTTACGGTTTTTCCTACGCCTGTGCCTATGCCTGTGATAAAAATGGGTTTCAACATGTTATATTTTAGCTAAAGCTTCACTTAATTTTTCTATTTCTTCGTCTGTATTAAAGGTATGCAAGCAAATTCTTAACCTTTCTTTGCCTACCGCAACAGTTGGACTTAAAATGGGTCTGATATCAAATCCGCTCTCATTTAAAGTAGCCGCTGCTTGTCGGCAAGCTGTATTTCCCGGGATAATCATCCCTTGAATAGCACTATCGCTTGGCATTAATGCAATACCTGCTTTGCTGGTTAATTGTTTGAAATAGGCTATTTTTTTCTGAATTAGAAGTGTATAATCGCTGCTTTTTAATTGCTCATAAGCCGCTTTAATGGTATATAAGCTGTGTGGAGGTAGGGCAGTGGTATAAATGAAAGAACGGGCGAAATTGATGAGGTAGTTTCTAAGTTCATCGCTACCTAATACGATAGCTCCGTGGCAGCCCAAAGCTTTACCAAAAGTAACTACACGGGCAAATACTTGGTTTTCTAAACCCAACTCGCACACCAAACCTTTACCATGTTTGCCAAATATACCAGTGGCATGTGCTTCATCTACGATGAGGTAAGCACCATATTTTGCGGCAAGAGCAGCTATTTCTTTTAAAGGGGCATGGTCTCCATCCATAGAAAAAACACTTTCTGTAACGATGAAAATATTCCCTTGGCTGTTTTTTATTTTTGATTCGAGATGGGCTAAATCATGATGTTTAAAGGTATAGCGTTGGGCATAGCTTAATCTGGCGCCATCAATAAGACTGGCGTGGATAAGCTCATCACAGATAATGGTATCGCCTTTTTGGGGTAGGCTAGAAAGTAAACCTACATTAGCATCATAACCCGAGTTAAAGATTAAACCTGATGCTGCCTGATGAAATTGAGCAATTTCTTTTTCTAGGTTTTCTGTAAAACTAGAATTTCCGGTGATTAACCTTGAGCCACCAGCACCATTTCGTAATTTTTGTGAGTAGGCAATTTCATCAACCCATTCTTTTACAGATAAAGATTTAGCAAAGCCCAGATAATCATTAGAAGAAAAATCAATAAGATTGTTTTCGCTTTTTAAGGTTCTTAAAGCGTTAGCGGCTATTCTTTCCTGTAGTTTTTGATGGATGAAATTCAAGTTTTTTTATTCAAAAATAAAGAAAGCAGATGAATATCCGCTTTCTTTAAAAATGAAACCTATCAGTTCGGTTTGTTTTTTTGCATTTCTACTAAAGACTTTTGCATTTGGGCCATCATGCTGGTTAGAGTCTCCATGGTAGGCTCTGGCATTGGCTGTGGTAATTCTGTAGAAATAAATGCTTTTGCCTTCCAGATTTCTAAAATATCTTCGGCCTCTATGGTATAAGGTTCGTAAACAGGGTTGTCTGATGATAATTTTAAGCCTTTATCTGGTCTGAACTTGCTGCTTAACCTTTTATAAACTACGCCTTCATTTTTGCTAATCACAATAGCAGTTTCGCCAACTTTAATATCGTTACTCCAATTTTCTACATATTCTGCAATAATGATAGAACCAGAAGGTAGCGGCAACATAGAGTCTCCTTTAATTTCAAAAGCCCTGTAAGTGCCTTGTTTAAAAATAGGTAAAGAGAAACGGGGTAGGGTGCTTACATATTCAGGGTCGCTATAACCATTAAGGTATCCTGCACTAGCCTTAACCTGTACCAATTCTATGTTTTCTTTATCATCTTGGTCTACCGTAATACTTAGTACACGAAGGTTAGAAGGGTCTCCTTTAGGTTTGGGTGCCCATTTATCATTTATTTTTTCATTGATAAAATCATCAATACTTAACTCAAAAAAGTCTGCGAATTTTTTTAGCAAATCATATTTTGGTTCTGCCCGGTCTTCTTCATAGGCGCCAATTAAAGATCTTTTAATTTCCATAACATCAGCAAATTGCTGTTGTGTTAGGCCTTTTTTCTTTCTGAGGTATTTTAAATTATCAGATATTTTTCCCATTTCTAAAAATATTTGCAAATACTAAAATAATTAGTATTTTTATGCTCATAAAATTAGCAATAAAAAATTAATAGCCAAATAATAATGTTAAAGAATTTAAATGCAGCTCAAATGAAGAATATCGTTTTTATAGTTACAGACAGAAATAGAAATAATTTACATGTTGGTTTAAGTGCTGATTTAATAAAAACCATGAACTTCTACCGTAAAATGCCGAACCTATTTTTTGATGCAGGGCAACAGTTAACTCGCTTGGTTTATTTTGAGGAGTTGAGTTCTGAAGCTATGGCTCAAGAACGCTTTAAAATGATTAACCAATTTACCCGAATGCAAAAGGAGAAAATGATAAGAAGTGTTAATCCGGATTGGATTGATTTAACTACTGGCTTGGATTATGAGAAGATGTTAAAAACAGGCTTCCAAGTGAAACCTGTTTTTAGCTTTATGTCTTAAATTATTGTTTAATGAATTTAAGTGCTGCCGAGTTGATGCAGTATCTTAAACCTGTAGGAGCGGGGCCATCATCAAAAACATGACCTAGGTGCAAACCTGTTTTAGCTTCTATCACTTCATCTCTTACCATACCATGGCTATTATCTTTTACCCAGATAACAGCTTTATCATTGATGGGTTTGGTAAAACTTGGCCATCCGGTACCAGAGTCGAACTTGTCTTCAGAGCTAAAAAGTGGTTCTCCTGTTGCAGCACTTACGTAAATACCTTTTTCATGATTATTGTAAAACTCATTTTTAAAAGGAGGCTCGGTTCCTTTATTCACCATTATCTCAAAAGCTACCGGAGATAATATTTTTTTCCACTCGCTTTCTGTTTTTTGTACTGGAAATACTAAAGCTTTTTGATCATCCTTTTTTGAGGATGTTTGATTACTTTGACCACAAGCAGCTAAACTTAACACTGCTAAGCTAAAAACGGTTGATATAAACTTTTTCATACTATCATATACGTTTATAAGGCTATAGTAGTTTTTTTCAATTACCATCCTGGCGCAAAAGCCAAACCAAATACAGGCTTTTTAATATCTACTCGGTTAAACGGAACCGCTAAGTAGGGCTCCAAAACAAAATAACCAAATACATTTACCCTAGCAGATATACCTGCACTTAAGGCTGGTACTCTTACATTTGGTTCGTAAACAGGTGCTTCAGTTTCACTATCAGTACCTATTCTACGAGGTGCTTTCCTATCCCATGCAATTCTATCCCCTTCATTCCAAGAAACTCCAGCATCAAAAAATAAGTTTAAATCAGAAAATAAAAATTTAGAAGGGAATGCAGCTAATTTTTCTGGACCGGTAAAAGGTAACCTTACTTCAAAATTAGAGATTAGCATCCTATTACCAATCAATTGGTTAATGTTAAAACCGTTTTGCTCTCCAGTTAAGTTTCTGTTATTGTAAAAACTATTGGCCTCATAACCTCTTATCAAAAATGGTAAACCAATAAATAATGGGAATAATTGGTTGTTTACATTACCTATACGGCCATATCCATAAATTCTGCCCGCAAAAGTTACTGGTTTTGCCCTTACATATTTTCTTAAATCAACAATTGGAGCAGTAAATTGGAAAGTACCAAAATTTTGCTCTACACCAATTCTGTATCTGTAACCACCTAAAGGAGCTGCCACACCAGAAAAAGAGTTATCACCCACTAAAGCTGTATTTAATTGGAAAACCGTAAAAGACCGTAAATTAAACCCTTGGTCTTGCAAAAATTCTTCTCTAGATACTTTTCTTCTATCCTGAAAAATTGGGAAACCTGTATTTGGTTCATAATAAGTACTGTATCTATCCACGCGGTAAGAGTAATAAGAAGCACCAGCACCAAACTCAAAACGGGTAGTTTTAGAAAAAGGATAAGAGGTAAAACCCTGTACAGATTCTTCAAATGTTCTGATGATATCTATATATTGTTCTACAGCAGGTGTAGTACCTCCTCCATCCACAGGTAAATCAGTTAATTTAATGCCAAACAAACCAGATTGAAAAGGGATATGTGATACCGAAGCCCCCCAATTCCATCTGCTTTCTTGGTTGATATAAGCGAACTGAGCACCAAAATCGTAAATTTCTCCGTTAACTGCAGCCGCTGCAAAAATTTGATTTCTGCTCAAAATATCGCTAAAAATGGCTTGTACACCAGATTGCATCCCTGTACCAAACCTGCTGGTTGCCACACCAACACCATTACTAGCGATGTAATCTAGTTGAAACTGAGATTTAAAAGGAATAGCTTTTACAGAGTCTACCGGTGTATCATCATAAGCTAAGAAATTATCTAAGTTTTTATTGATGATATTTACACCAACAGAACTTGGTGGAGGTAAGGTTGCTGCCGTAAAATCTACCGCATTGCTATTTACCAAAGTGCCTTTAAATTCAGTTACGTTTGCATTGTAAAGTGTATAGCGCTGAGAGCGATAATAAGAATAAACAATATCGTTGTTTTTTGAAATACTTAATGCAGGCGAACTTTCTGTTATCCCACTAATTCCTGTAAAATAATCTGTTAATTGCTCTACAGATTCTTTGGAAATGTTGTAACGGTATAGGTTCCTAAAACCATCTCTGTTAGATAAAAAATAGATATTTCTATCATTAGCATCAAACACTGGATTTAAATTATTGGCTTTAGGAAATACATTAATATTGGTGATTTTCTTAGTGGCAACATCTAGTACAGCTAAACTCATGCTAATAAAAGCACTTAGGTCTTTACCTAAGTTTAACCGATCTGTAGAAAAAACAATTTTTTTACCGTCTGAGGAATAACTGGGCTGGTAATCTGTAAACTTATCATTGGTGAGCTGTGTTAATTCTTTAGTTTCTAGGTTGTAAGAGAAGAGGTCGCTTTGCCCATCCTTAAGGCCAGAGAAGGCAATTTCTTTACCCGTTGGAGACCAGTTTAAATTACCAAACTGCTCTACTTTTCCCATAGATTTTTGTAGAACTGTTTTCCCATCATCAATATCAATGATGATGAGTTTATTTCTGCCTTCTGAGAATGCACTAAAGGCAAATTGTTTACTATCCGGCGACCATGAACCTGCGGATTCTATATAGTTAAACTCATCAATATGGCTGTTTTTAATTTTAGAGGTTAACTTCCTGATGATTTTTCCTGTCTTGGCATCTGCAAGAAATAAATCAATAGAAAAGAGTTCTTTTTCTGAAAGGAAGACCACATATTTTCCATCAGGACTGATAGCTGGCGATAAATTCATGTCGCCACCATTTTCATTATCAATCAGTTTGGTACCTATGGGTTTTTGCGTAGTATCTTTTAAATAGGGGGTATAAGCGTTTTCTAAAGAGCTTTTCCATAAGCTGGAAAGTGTTTTTTCATCGTAACCAAAAGTTCTTCTGATTGCCATTTCATAACCAAACTTTGCTGTAGATTTAAAAAAAGGCATAATGATGGTGTCTCCGTAAGTAGATCCTATAAAAGCCCAAAAGGCTTGTCCATAGCGGTAAGGGAAATATTTACTGTTGGTTGTTAAATCTCTTAATGTTGGAATGTCTTTATTTAGCACAGCATCACGCATCCACATGGCCGTGTTGGCATCAACTTTACCTAAAGAAAGGTACTCTGCCATACCCTCAACCATCCATAAAGGTAAATTCCCAATATTTTCAAGTTGGGTAGAATCTCCTTCTATTAAAGAATGGTATTGGAAAGCATGAACCAACTCATGCCCAAGTACGTGTCTGGTTTGGAAATTACTTTCTTGAATAGGCATGAAAACCCTATTTTTTAAACCTTCGGTTACCCCACCTGTACCTACACCAATTTCAGAGTTGATGATGGTTGTTTGTTGAAATTCTGGTGAATTTCCGTAAAGGATAATGGGGTTAGGACGTTTAAAAGTATCTCTGAAAACTTGTTGGTGTAAAGCATACCAGGCTTCACTCTCTTTAGCGAAATTTTTAATTAAGCTATCATTTTCTGTATAGTAATAGAGATGGAAATGTGGAGTTTCATAAACCTTAAATTTAAGATTTTTATACCTTACTTTGTTTTGCCCGAAGTATTGTGCTTGCGCATTTCCTGCAAACAATAAGAATAAGAAGCTAAAATAAATGGTAGTGTAAATTTTAGCTTTATTAAATTTTACATTCTTTGTCATGGTATGGAGCTATAAATCTTAATCGTTTTTATGGATGATTTACTCTTTTTCTTCTTTTCTTTTTTCTCTCTGTAGCTTTCTCTCTTCTTTTTTACTTAAAGGAGCTTCTGTCTCTTGCTTCTGAGTTACTCCTTGTTTAACATCAGGAGCTTTATTCTGGTTTTTATTTTCGGTTTTTATTTCCGTTTCAGCATTTTGTTCTTGGTTTTGTTGCGCCTCAGGATTTTCTATTTCCATCAACATCAATGAATCTACTGCTAAACTATCTGTACTACTGGTGTCTACCACAATTCTTGGACTTGGACATATATAAGTACGAGTTATTTCTACATCTGGTTTAGGGAAAGGGCCTAAGGTAATACCTGTCTTAGCATCACGGTAAACTTTTTCCATAAACTTAGCAAAAATAGGTAAGGCTGTTCTGGAGCCTTCGCCTGTTTGCGAATCTTTAAAATGTATACTTCTATCATCAGCACCTACCCAAACACCAGTTACCAAATCTTTGGTGATACCCATATACCATCCATCAACATAGTCTGATGATGTACCTGTTTTACCGCCTATTTGGTTGTTTTTCTTCCATAAATCCCATTCCCATAAGGCTTGTGATGTACCTCCGGGTTCTTCCATACTGCCTCTAAACATGTAAAGCATTAACCAAGCTATTTCTTCGCTTAACACCTGTGTGTGTTTTGCTTTAAATTCTTCGATGATATTACCATCTAAATCGGTGATTTTCTCAACCAAAATAGGGTCTACCCTTTTTCCTTTATTTAAAAAAGTACCATAAGCCCTCACCATTTCATATACGCTAACATCATTAGAACCTAAGCTTACAGAGGGTACGGATTGTAGTTTACTTTCGATACCACATTCATGTGCTAATTCTACTACTTTATCCCAGCCTACTTGTTCTGTAATTTGTGCGGTGATAGAGTTTACTGATTTTCCCATAGCCCATCTTAAAGACATTTCTCTGTAAGAGAAATTATAATCAGCATTTTTAGGTTCCCAAACTTCAGTTTTAGAGCCTATTTTATATTCTATTTTAACAGGTTTATCGGTAAACTTATCGCAAGGGTTTAAGCCGCTTTCTAATGCTGCCAAATAGGCAAAAGGTTTAAAGGTAGAGCCTGCCTGACGTTTGGATTGTTTTACATGGTCGTACTTGAAATAGTTGTAATTATCACCACCTACCCAAACTTTAATTTTGCCAGAAAATGGATCTAAAGTCATCATACCTGTATTTAGCATTTTGGCGTAATAGGTTAAAGAGTCTATGGTAGAAAACTCAACCTCTTTATCGCCATCCCAGGTAAAGACAGTCATCTTTTTAGGTTTGTTTAAGTAGTAATCTATAGAGTCGCGATTATTTTTATGACGTTTTTTAAAGTCTGCATACCAAGGCAGTTTTTGTAGGTTATTTTCTATAAAATTAGGAATAACATTTCCTTCAGAGTCTCGCCAAGGTTCTTCATCTCCCCAAACATTATTAAACCTTCTTTGCAGTATTTTCATGTGGTCTTGTACAGCTTCCTCAGCATATTTTTGCAACCTAGAATCTATAGTGGTATAAATTTTTAAGCCATCTTCATATAAATCATAGCCATTTTCATCACACCATTCTTGTAACCATTTAGCAACAGCCGTTCTCAAATAAGAGTCGCCATCGTTTTTACCCGTATCTTTACCTAAATTAAGTTTTAAAGGCTTTTTTACGATCTTTTGGTAAGTAGCATCATTTATATAATCGTACTTAAGCATTTGTGCCAAAACCACGTTTCTTCTGTCTAAAGCTTTTTCAGGGTTTTTAATAGGGTTATAGGTTGATGTTGCTTTAAGCATCCCTACCAACAGGGCTGATTCTTCTAGCTTAACTTTATCAACAGCTTTATTAAAATAATGCTTTGCTGCGGTGTTAATCCCATAAGAATTATTACCAAAAGGTACGGTATTAAGGTACATCGTGATGATATCTTCCTTAGAATAATTAGCTTCTAACTTATAGGCAGTTAACCATTCTTTAAATTTAGAAACCAATGTTCTTACTACCGGGATATGTTTGATAAAACCTTGAGATTTATTGTTACGAGTGCGATATAAGTTTTTTGCCAATTGCTGTGTGATTGTACTTCCGCCACGTTTATCTCCGGTAACGGTAGAAATGATGCCCGAGCCTATAGAAAGAAAATCAACTCCAGAATGTTTGTAAAACCTGGCATCTTCTGTCGCTATTAAAGCGTTTACAATGGTGCTATCTATCTGATTAAAGTTAACCGGTGTGCGGTTTTCTTTATAATATTTACCAATTAACTTACCGTCCGAATAATAAACTTCTGAGGATAGGCTTAACGAGGGGAAATTTATATCTTTTTTTGCAGGCGAGTATCCAAAAAGCCATAAAAAATTAAGTTCTACTGCACAAATAAAAATAATAAGTAAATAAATAATAATACTAAAGTATCTGAGAGGCTTATTGGGTATTTCTTTAAACATATATAAAGATGAAAAAAAGATGCTTTGATTTATAAATAGCTGCAAAAATAATTAGCCAGCAGATTAAAACGCTAAATTATGGCTAAAATTTTAGTTTGCTAACATTTTATGTGTTAAATCAAGTTAAAATCATCGGCATCTTTTAAGAAAGGCATTTCTGCTCTCACTCTTTCTACTTCGGCTTTATTCATGCTAAAGGTATAAAGGTCTTCTTCATCTCTTTTATAATAGATAACATCGCCAGCCGGACTTAAACAGGTGGTATCTCCGCTATAGTAAATTTGTTTACCATCATAACCAACACGGTTTAAAGCGATGATAAACGCCTGGTTTTCTATGGCTCTGGCAGGAATTAACATGCGCCAGTGTTGTGCCCTTCGCTCGGGCCAGTTGGCTACTACCAAAAGCAAATCATATTGCTCTTGATGATTTCTTAACCATACAGGGAAACGTAGATCGTAACAAATGGCTAACCTTATTTTCCAACCTTTAAGTTCTACAACTACCTGCTTATGGCCGGCCGTATAGGTTTTGTCTTCCTCTGCCAAACCAAAAAGGTGCTTTTTATCATAAGTTTCGTAGCTGCCGTCAGGGCGCATCCAAACCATACGATTATAAAAATTACTATTTTCTTCTATAATTAAACTTCCGGTAATAACGGCGTTAAATTTTTTGGCCGTATCTCGCATCCAGCTTACGGTTTTACCATCCATTTTTTCTGCATTTTCAACAGCATTCATGGTAAAACCGGTATTAAACATTTCTGGTAATACAATTAAATCCGTACGCTCTCTAATGTCAGATAGCTTTAAGCTTATGTTTTGGAGGTTTTTTGCAGCATTTTCCCAAAATAAATAGGCTTGTAAGAGCGTAACTTTTAATTGTTCCATCGTTTAAATTTTTATAAGGTTATGAACGGCTTTTTCTAAAGTTTCTTGCTTTTTCGCAAAACATAACCTCAGGGTTTTGTAATCCGTAGATTTTGAATAAAACGGAGAAGCTGGTATAGTAGCTACTTGATATTCTGTTAATAGTTTCTTAGCCATGTCTGTATCTTTGTCAAAAGATATCTTCTCGTAGCTAACCATTTGGAAATAAGAACCTTCACAAGGTAGCAAAGTTAATTTTGTTTCTGATAGTAATTTTCTAAAATAGTCTCTTTTTTCTTGGTAAAACTGGGTTAAACCTAAATAAACGTCTGGTTTTTGCATATAGGTATGGATAGCATGCTGCATAGGTGTATTTACAGAAAATACTTGGAACTGATGCACTTTTCTAAATTCTTTCATCAAGGCTTCCGGGGCGCAGCAATAGCCAATTTTCCAACCTGTGGTATGAAAAAGTTTTCCAAAACTAGCTGTAATAAAGGTTCTTTCTTTCAGTTCTGGATAAGCTGCCAAGCTTAAATGTTTTTTTCCATCATAAACTAAGTGCTCATAAACCTCATCACTTACAATCATAATATCTGTATTTCTGGTGATATTGATGAGTTCTTTGATGTCATTATCCTGAAGTATTCTGCCTGTAGGATTATGTGGCGAGTTGATGATGATCATTTTGGTGTTGGCAGAAACCAGCTTCTTTACAGTACTCCAATCAATCTCATAAGTGGGCGGCACCATTTCATAAGCCTTAACCAAACCCCCTAATAGCCTCACAACAGGCGCATAAGCATCATAAGCTGGCTCAAAAATAATGACTTCATCATTTGGCCTTAAAATAGCGGTAATGGCTGTGAAAATAGCTTGTGTGCCTCCGGCGGTAATGGTTATTTCTGTCTCTGGATGATAGTAAGATTGGTGAGCATTTTCAATTTTATGACTTAGCGTTTCTCTCAAAGCTAACAAACCAGGCATAGGAGCATACTGGTTATTACCTTTTTTCATTTCTTTAAAAACCAGTTCTTTGAGCTTTTCATCACAATCAAAATCCGGAAAACCTTGAGATAAGTTAATGGCTTGATGCTCTTTAGCCAGAGCACTCATCACAGAAAAAATAGTTGTAGTAACGTTGGGTAACTTTGAAATAATATTAATCACGAGCTTTAAATTAGAACATCCCAAAATAATATTATTTTTAAACTAACAGAAACCTAATCTTTTTGTTATAGAAGAATTATTTTTAATACATGGACAATACCATCAGTTACCAATCTAAGGCAAATAAACTATTCCTCATTTTGGGAGGCTTCTTTATTGCCAATGCTATTTTGGCCGAATTTATAGGTGTAAAAATATTCTCCGTAGAAGAATCTATAGGCTTAAAAAAGTTCGATATTGACCTTTTTGGGGTAGAGGGCTTGTCTTTTAACATGTCGGCCGGAGTGCTCAATTGGCCTTTTGTATTTATCATGACAGATATCATTAATGAATATTATGGTGTTAAAGGCGTTAAATTTCTATCTTATTTAGGAGCTGCTTTAATAGCCTTTGCCTTCTTAATGGTAGGTTTTGCTATGTCTTTAAATCCGGCCGATTTCTGGTTATTACAAAATATTAACGGCGAAGCTTTAAATATGAACAATGCTTTTTCTGCTATTTTTGGTCAGGGTATGTGGATTATTGTGGGCTCAATAACTGCATTTTTAATAGGACAGGTAGCAGATGTAACCATTTTTCATAAAATAAAGAAACTTACTGGCGAGCGTAATTTATGGTTAAGAGCCACCGGTTCTACCTTAGTTTCGCAACTGATAGATAGCTTTGTGGTTATTTTTATTGCCTTTTACCTCAACCCACAATACAGTTGGAGCTGGCAAATGGTAGCCGCAATAGGTTTGGTAAATTACACCTACAAATTTATAGTTGCCCTCTTGTTAACCCCTATCTTATATGTTTTACATAGTGTTATAGATAAGTATTTGGGGAAAGATTTGGCGCAGCAATTGATAGCCAAAGCAGCCCAATAGCTTTCTTTATATTTTAAGATGATTAAACATACTTATCAAAAGTTGCTTAAATCCTTTCTGCTGCTTTTCTCAGAAACAGCAATGCTGTTTTTATTGTTGTTTACAGCACTCATCATTTTTTTATTTACCGCTAAAATGATATTTATTGATGAGCGCCTCGAATTAGATTTCTACATTTTTAAGCTATTATCTACTTACGTAAACCCCACAAATACAGCAATCATGCTTTTTTTTACGCAATTGGGCAGCTCGGTAGTCATCACTACAGGTAATGTATTGCTAACTTCTTATTTCCTCTTTTTAAAAAAACGACACTGGTTTGCTTTAAAAGTACCCGCAGTATCTTTAAGTAGTTTGGCTTTAATGCTCAGTTTAAAAAGCCTCTTCAACAGACCAAGACCGCTATCGCCTTTGCTTTATCAGGAGCTAGGCTTAAGTTTTCCTAGCGGACATGCTTTAAGTGCTGTAACATTTTATGGTTTAATAGTTTATATAATCTCCATCAGCAGCCTCACCAAACAAACAAAATTCATCATCAACAGCCTTTTGGTTGTCATCATCTTTATGGTTGGCTTAAGCAGAATATACCTGAGGGTACATTATACCAGTGATGTAATTGCCGGTTTTTGTGCCGGTGTATTATGGCTGTGGTTAGCTATTAAAATATTAAATGGTGTAGAAAATTTCAAATCGGCTGGTTAATATGGTTAGTAGTGAAATCATCTAAAAAGCCACTACCGGTATTATTGTTTCTGCTTTATTGCCATTATTTAACACTTTCTCAGGTTTCATCCGGCTATTCTCCTAAAAACTTAAGCTTTATAGCGGGATAATTTTTTGAAGCTTCTACAGTATTCATAAAGTTAATCAGATGATCTTCAAGCCTTTTTGTTAAATTTTCATCAGTAATTTTTCCTTCTGGTGAAAATGCTTCGTGTGCTTTTGATAATGAAAACATAGCTGGAAAAATATGTACACCCAGTTTTTCTAAAGGAATTCTTAACGACCAAAGTCCGTGATTTCCTCCTGCCATACCGGGCGAAGCAGACATCAGCAAACCATGCTGTTGCTGAAAGGGTTGGGGTCTAAACCGTGAAACCCAATCTATAGAATTTTTTAGTAAGCCTGGTATAGAACCATTGTATTCTGGCGAAGAAATGATAAAAGCATCATTTGCTAAAATACGTTTTCTAAATTCTTTCGCCCCGGTAGGATGGAAATCATTCACTTCTAAATCTTGATTAAAAGATGGGCAATCAAACTCACTCATGTTGGCATAGTCAACTATCCCACCATTTTTTGTGATGACCTCTGCAGCTAATTTAATCAATCGCGTATTCAATGAATCAGCTCTTAGTGATGCCGAAAAAACAAGAAAACGTAGGGGTTCTTGCTGATTATTTTTTTGTTGCTCTTTCATTTATTTTAATCCATTGCTTTCAATAAATCTTGTAAATCAAGAAATTTGGTAAACATATCTAAAGAACCATCATTTTTCTTTGGCCACATTTCCTCAGGTTTATCCCAATACAATTCAACACCGTTTCCATCTGGGTCGTCAAGATAAATAGCTTCAGATACACCATGGTCGCTGGCACCAGTTAAAGGATAATAAGCTTTACGCAACCTGTCGTAAATGATTGCAAGATCTTTTCTGGTAGGATACAAAATAGCCGTATGGTATAAGCCTACACCTTCTTTAGCCGCAGGCGGAAAACCTTTACTTTGCCAGGTATTTAAACCAATATGATGATGATAACCACCTGCAGAAATAAATGCAGCCTGGTTGCCATACATCATCGTAACTTCAAAGCCTAGTAAATCTCGATAAAACTCGAGCGATCGATCTAAGTCTGCTACTTTAAGGTGCACATGCCCAATACGTGTTTGCTTTGGTATTTTATAAGTGTTTGTCATACTAATTGCGAATTAATTTCAATAGGATTACTCATCATTTTATGGATAGGGCAGGCATTAGCAACAGCAAGTAACCTACTTTTTTGCGTTTCATCAAGCTTCCCAATAAACGTTAAATCTCTATTTATCAATGTTTTATTTTCTGATGGAACAAAAGTTAAAGTTATACTAACTTTTGCTTCCTCCAAATCCCAACCTTTACGGTCTGCATACATTTTTACAGTAGCACTGGTACAAGCCGCTAAAGCAGAGGCCAAAAGTTCTTTTGGCGAAAAGCCTAAATTCTTTCCACCCATTTCTAACGGCTCGTCTGCAATAACTACAAGACCTGATGGTGATTGAATTTCCACCCTATAGTTTTCGATTTTGATGCTGGATATTATTTGAGTCATCTGATTATTTTTTATGTAAAGATGGGTAAGGAATAAATGCTGCTTCATCTCCTTTTATTTTAGGAAATGTTTGTGTTTTCCATTTATGCTTGGCTTCCTCAATAAGTTCTTTACTTGTCGATACAAAATTCCAATCAATAAAACGCTCTTCCGGAAAAGCCTCACCACCAAAAATGTATATCGTACTATTAGGCATCATGGTAAAGGCGCATAAAGTGCTGTCTTTGGCAACCAGCATTTGTTTTGATTCAAACACATTTTCATCATGCACTATGCTACCCTCAAGAATATATAAACCGGATTCGCCATATAAATGTTGCCCAATATTTACCACTTGTTTGGTGCTACTTTTTATTTCAAGCATAAAGAGCTTACTGTAGACCGGTACAGATGATTTCCTTCCAAAAGCTTCGCCTGCAATAAGTTTAAATTGAAGATCACCTTCTTCCCATGTTGGAATTTGCTCTTGATTGATGTGAAAAAACTCTGGTTCCATTTGCTCTAGCGCTTTGGGTAATGCCACCCAAATTTGTAAGCCATGCATCATTTTGTCAGAATGCCTCAGATAATCAGGTGTACGTTCAGAATGTACAATTCCTTTTCCAGCCGTCATCCAATTTACGGCACCTGGTTTTATTTCTACTTCGTTGCCTAATGTATCCCGATGCATAATGCTGCCTTCAAACAAAAAAGTAAGAGTAGAAAGCCCAATATGAGGATGCGGCAATACATCAAAATTGTCTCGTTCGCTTAACTTTACAGGGCCCATGTGGTCAATATAAATAAACGGACCTACCATCCGTTTTTGTCTAAATGGTAACAAACGCCCAACCATAAACTTACCAATATTAGCCGCTCTTTCTTCTATAATCAGATTGATATTTGACATGATACTTTCAATTAAAATTAACTTTTCCTATTTAATTTTACTCTCGTCCGTTTTTTTAAAGAATCTCCATGTTTTTAATTTCATACATCAAATAATTTAATGAAAATTTTCTTAATCTTAAAAACAGATACTTATGATGATAAAAATACATAAATAAGCGTAGAGTAAATCATTAAAAACGGCAGGTTTTAAACGCTTCAAACTTCTTGTTCCAAACAAATTGATTTTATAGAATATAGCATTTTATTAGCCTATGCAAAATATCCATGTTTATACCTGCTGAGGTACAAGAAACTTTCATCCTTTCTCTTTTTTCCTTCCTCTTTTCTCCTTCCTCTTTTCTTCTTCCTCCTTTCTCCTTTCTCTTTTTTAATTAGAAAAGCACTTCTGTTACTACTATCTCCCGCCAGTCCGGTGCTCTGCTTTACTCCTCGTCCATTTTCCGCAAAAGCTCCAAATGTCCTGTGGGGTATCGCTGCCGCCCCGGTTTAGCTAGGGTGGGGCTGGTGCATGTGGCTTGCAATACCTTTTTAAAACATAAATAGACGATATAAAATTTTATCTTATCTAAAATTCCTTCCCTTACTAAAAGGAATTTGTTGTGCTGTTATAGCGTTTTGGGCTTGCTTTTCAATTGCATGAACTTCCTGATTAGTTGCTCTTTTTAAATTTGCATCGTCATCCTGTAAACCCCTAAGCAACCCGTTCAGATTAAAGCAGCGTTGTACAATAACATGTAATACTTGTCCCTCACGCTGCAATTTACCTTCTACCATCAGCAAACGAGCAGTTAGCAATACTTTACGGTATTGTTCAAAAAGATTTTCAAAGATAACGAGGTTGGCAAAGCCAAACTCATCTTCTATAGTAACAAAGCAAACCCCTTTGGCAGTGCCTGGACGTTGTCTTACCAATACCAGTCCGGCAATTTTAAACAAAGTCCCGTTTTTCAAATCCTGCATAGCTAAAGTACTGCATACCCCTAACATATCCAGTTGCCCTCTGATAAAGCTTAGCGGATGCGCTTTAATAGATAAGGCAGTACTTGCATAATCCTCTACCACATGCTGTGCCGCAGTCATTAAAGGCAAACTATATTGATGATCTGTAGCATCTGTTGAAGCTTGCGTTGCAAATAAAGCAATGGGTTTATCTGTAAGCGCAGTAATTTCCCATAAAGCTTGCCTACGGTCCAAACCTAAAGAAGTAAAAGCATCAGCATCTGCCAGCCTTTCCAATGTACTTTGCGAGATACCCGCATGACTAAGCTCCAAAATATGCTCGTAAGGTCTTGTCCTCGCAGCTATCAAAATTTCAATTTCTTCTTGTCTGATACCTTTTATCTGCCTAAACCCCAAACGTAAAGCTTTATAGGCTCCTGCTTGTTCCTCCAGCGTATTATCCCAATAAGAATAGTTTACATCAATAGCTCTTACCTGTACACCATGTTTGCGGGCATCAATTACCAATTGTGCAGGTTGATAAAAGCCCATAGGTAAACTATTTAGTAAAGCGGCAGCAAAAACATCAGGGTAAAAGCATTTTAGCCAACAAGAAACATACACCAACAGGGCAAAGCTAGCTGCATGACTTTCAGGAAATCCATAGCTGCCAAAGCCTTCCAGTTGCTTAAATATACGTTCTGCAAAATCTTGGCTATAGCCATTAGCCAGCATGCCTTTTACCAGTTTTTCTTGAAACTGGTTTACCATGCCCTTCATCTTAAAAGTAGCCATACTACGACGTAAAGCATCTGCTTCTGCTGGACTAAAGCCAGCAGCTACAATAGCAATCTTCATGGCTTGCTCTTGAAAAAGTGGTACACCCAACGTACGCCCTAAAATATCTTCTAACTCCTTAGAAGGATAATCCACAGCTTCCTCACCATTACGCCTACGGATATAAGGATGCACCATGTCTCCCTGTATAGGTCCTGGTCTTACAATAGCCACCTCAATCACCAAATCATAAAAGCATTTAGGCTTTAAACGTGGTAACATAGCTTGTTGCGCCCTGCTCTCTATCTGGAAAACACCAATGGTATCCGCTTGGCAAATCATGTCGTAAACCTTAGGGTCATCTTGCGGTATATTGGCCAGCGTAAAATTTAAATCGTAATGTTGTTTCGCTAAATCAAAAGCTTTACGTATACAGGTAAGCATACCCAAACCTAATATATCAATCTTTAAAAAACCTAAAGCATCAATATCATCTTTGTTCCACTCTATATTGGTTCTGCCCGGCATTCGGGCATTCAGAATTGGGCATAAATCGCTCAGCTTACCCTGCGTAATCACAAAACCTCCCGTATGCTGCCCTAGTTGTCGGGGAAAGCCCATCATTTGTGCAGTTAGATGTAGCACTTTTTTTAAATGCGCATCCTTAGGGTTTAGACCTTGTTCTTGTAAACGCTCTTCATCAAACCAATCTTTGCTAAAATACCCTATACAAGAAGAAAGCTTATTCACCATATCTACCGATAAGCCCATAGCCCTGCCCACATCCCTAACTGCACCTTTTTGGTGTAGCTGTGTTACAGTGGCTACAATAGCAGCCCGGTCTCTGCCATATTTGTTATAAATGTATTGGATAACCTCCTCGCGTCGCTCATGCTCAAAATCCACATCAATATCTGGAGGCTCATTACGGGCCGAAGAAATAAAGCGCTCAAACAACAAATCGAATTTTGTAGGGTCTACTGCTGTAATACCCAAACAGTAGCAAACGGTAGAATTTGCGGCAGAACCACGTCCTTGACATAAAATACCTTTACTTCTGGCGTAGTTTACAATATCATAAACCGTTAAAAAATAAGCAGCATAGTTCATCTCTTCCATAAAAGCAAGCTCATAATCAATAGCCGCTGATATTTTGGGTGGTATACCTGCGGGGTAACGTTCTGCAGCACCTTTCCATGCCAAATAAGTCAGTTCTTGTTGTGGGCTACGTCCATCGGTAGTAATCTCTTCCGGATAAACGTATTCAAGATCATCCAAAGAAAAAGTACAGCGTTCTGCTAGGCGTTGCGTGTTGGCAATAGCTTCTGGGTACTGCCTAAATAGCCTTTCCATCTCTGCTATAGGTTTCAGGTGTCTTTCTGCATTGGCATATAGGCGGTAGCCGGCTTCATAAATGGTACATTTCTCCCTTACACAAGTTAGTATATCCTGCAACTCTCTTCTTCCTACATCGTGGTAATAAACATCATTGGTAGCCAATAAAGGCATATCAAAACGTTCAGCAAGCTGCACCAAACGGTAAAGCCTTTTTTGATCATCACCTTGGTAATACTTGCTCGTGGCTAAGTATAAATAGCTGCCCAATTGTTCACGGTAAACCTGTAATTGTTTTACAAACACTGTTTCAAAATCAAATTGGGCATTTAAAACAGCCGGAGCCAACAATGCAAAATAAATCCCTTCTGCGTATGCCCATACATCAGCCTGATACAAATGGCATTCGCCTTTCTCTGCCCTTAAGTTCCCTAAAGATAGCAGTGCAGATAAACGCCCATAAGCAGCTTGGTTTGTAGGGTAAGCCAATAAAGAAGGGCCATCCAACAAATCTAACCTACAAGCAGGTATCAACGTCAAGGCAGTACCTCTAGCAGCCGTATGCGCCTTTACAATGCCCGCCAAGGTGTTACGGTCTGTAATAGCCAGTTTGCTATAGCCCAATGCCAAAGCCTGCTCAACAAATTCCTCCGGGTGCGATGCGCCACGTAAAAAACTAAAATTACTGGTTACCTGTAACTCTGTATAGCCCATCAATCCTCCTTAAGCAAAATAGCCATGTAAAAACCATTGCACCTGTTGCGCTACGTCATAATGCCCCAATCTAAATATCCAATAGCGCTTTCCGTTTTGGTCTTCTACCTGATAATAATCCCGGTGTTCTCCGGCTTCCAACCACCATTCCCGTTCTATTCTCTCAGGCCCATCAGCCTTACTAATCTGGTGTAGTTCGCCATTCAGCTTAAAAAGCATAGGCGGATAATCGGGTATCGGAGCAGATACCTCTATCGGTAGTGGCCTAGCTATCAAGTGTATGGGTCTGGGGCGCAAAAGTTGCCATTGCACCAACTCCTCATCCCTTAAATCTGATGCTGTTTTAACAGAGCGTTCTGGCCAATAATGTTGCTGTGGTAGGTAGCGTTGTATAGCATTTCTACCCATTCTTACCGCCAAACGGTCCAATAACTCGCTTAAAGCTTGCAAGCCCTGGTCGGCATCCTGTATCCATAGCCTTTCCTGTTTAGCTTCCAAATCTTCTACCGCTACTGCATCCAAAACAAATAGCTCAATTCCTAAACCTGGTCTAAGTTCTGCAATGCGTAACGCATAAAGTTTCAATAAATGCACTACATGAACAGTAGCCTGATGCGTACCTATATGCAATTGCTGTAACTTACCATCTACCCTGTAGCAGCTCAACGTTGCCTTTCTTATCCCTTTACCTTCTTTATCTAAACGATAACATAAGGCTTCCAGTAAACGCTCTATAGCTATCGCTATAGCTTTTGCCGTACGTAATGGCTCTAAACAGGGCAAACGCTCTTGATAAGGCACTTGCTCTTTCAAAGCCATAAAGGGCTCTGCTACAGTGCCAAGGGCTTTCCCTAGTTTCAATAAAAAATCTTCTCCAAAACGTCTGCGTAATACCTGCCTGCTGATATTTAAAACGCTAGCTATGTTCTTAAATCCTAGCTTATAAAAACGTTGTAATAAGTTTTCTTCCAGTCTTAAAGCAGACAAAGGTAAGCCAGCTAAGGCATGGCTGTGTTGCCCCGGTGCAATAACCATAGCTGTATCAGCAAAATGTGCTACTGCCCATGCCGCAGCCTGTGTATCTGCTATTGCTGCTTTTAGCTCATAGCCCTTTTCTTTCAATATGTTTAGCAAAGCTTGTATATAAGCTTGCTCGCCACCCCATAAATGGCTACAACCTGTTATGTTTAGCATCATGCTGTCTGGTGGGTTGATGGCAACTTGCGGACTGTAACCTATGCACCAATGCCCAATAGCGGTTAATAGTCTTTCTTCTTTACCCGCTTGGTAATCTACTAAACCCAACTCTGGTACCAATGCCTGTGCATCTGCAACATGGCAACCCGGTTTAATACCTGCTGCTACAGCTTCAGCATTTACAGCATGTACTACCCGTCGCCCTTGTTCTGGCTTCACTATAGCCAAAGGCCCTTTTGCTAAATTGGGCTTCCGCACATACAATTGGTTTGCCAGCAGGTAGGGGAAGTATAAACATAAAAATCTGCTTGCCATATCATCCGGTTTTCAATATGATAGCCTCCTTAACTTTTACAGCTTTCTTTTCCAGTACCTTAAAAGCCTGTGCCTCCCACATCACTTCCCAACGGCCTGGTTTACCATTTCTTACTTTTAGCAAATCCACTTGCCAATGGGGGTGGCCTACGCCGGGCAAGCCATTTTCTGCAATGCTGGGTAAAGGGCTTATCTGCCAGCGGGCAGCAGCCATGGTAGTACTTAAGCCTTTGGCTTGTGTACGTAATATAAAACCGGTAACACCGCTTTTCTCTACCGCTAATTGTAATCTTCTGGAAATAACCATATCCAAAGTACCTATCTCTACCACTACAGCAGCAATACCTTCACATTTCAAAGCTTCTTCACAAGCCCATAAAATATCTTTACTATGTTTCAGGTGTAAGAAAATTACCCTACTAGGGTCTGCACCAAAAGCAGCCAGAGCAGGCGGGAACAGCTCATGTTGCTCAGCTATCCATATACAAGCATGCCCTTTCCGCATCAGTTGTTGTAATATACCTGCAATAAAACCCTGTGTAGCTGCGGCATGTTCTGGCACAAAGTTTAAAAACTCATGTAAAGCACCCACCGGAAAAATGCTATTGGGGAAAGCCTTTGCTATAGCTTCTAAACCTCTTATACAGTCTTGCCCATGCAAAGCTGGTTTAAGCCCCTGCATGTGCCATATTTGCGCTTGCAAATGTGCTATCTGCTCTTTTTTTGCTGTTGCTGCTCCCATATTACGTTTAACTAATCTCTATTTTCTTTTCTGCTGGCTTGCTGCCTAAAGGAATGGAATACAAATTTAATGCTAAAAATATTAGCATTCCAAATACTATGTAAAGAATATTTTTAGACATGCGATTGTACTACCTAAGGAAGTATTGGAAGCTAAAGTTTGGCTAAGGTTCACTTATCTTTTAAATAAAAGCTTATGATGTGGTTTAAGCCTTCATAAATAGTTATTTCAGATACCTAATACATATAAATGCTAGGAATGAGTTTGAATTAGAAAACAACATAGCTCAGAATAAAGAAGATGTACTTACTTATAATGTTGGATGACAAAATGTTTTTGTCAAAAAAATATTAAATTTCATTAAAAAATTGAGTAACCACAACATCAAGCCTTAACTAGTTAAAAAATATACACAGATAAACTAAAAGAGTGACCTTTTTTTGTAATCTTAGAAGAGTGTCTTTGAACAATGGCTAAATTAAATAATATATTTGTTATCTTTTTAAACAAGAATTTTAAATGGCTGAACCACTAATAGACATAATAGAGTTTGACAGCGACACAGAGCTAGAAGATGGCAAAGGTGATGGAGGTTTGTATCCATATGATCCTGCATACACAGAAATAGAAATTGGTGAGGCTCCTTTTTCAATTTATGAGTATTTAAGACAACTTGAAAAAGGAAAAATTGTAGTACAACCTGATTTCCAAAGAAATCAAGTTTGGAACAACACACAGAAGAGTAAATTCATAGAGTCAATTCTCTTAAATTTTCCTCTACCACCAATTTATTTAAACGAAACGAAAGAAGCTCAATATATCGTTATTGATGGTTTGCAAAGAACAACAGCACTCCAACAATTCTACAAAGGAGAAATAACTTTAGGTGGCCTTGAAGCTTTACCCAAATACAATGGTGAAACATTTCAAAGTTTACCAGAAATATTTCGTTCAAAATTTGAAGACAAAAAACTTACAATTTTTGTTTTGAAACCGTCAACACCAATGGTTGTAATCTATGATTTATTCAATAGAATTAATACTGGTGGAACACAACTAAACAGACAAGAAGTTCGAAATTGCATATTCATTGGCAAGTCAACAAAACTTCTCAAAGAACTCTCTGAACAACAGTATTTCAAGGAAGCAATCAATTGGGGGATTAAAGATACTAGGATGAAAGACAGAGAAACTGTCCTTCGTTATTTAGCCTTTCGTTGGTTTAATTATCAAGACGAATATACTGGAGACATGAGTGATTATGTTGAAACTGCAATGAAAAGAATCAACAAACTGGATGATAATTTGATTGAGAAAATGAAAGTTGATTTTAAAAGAGTAATGAAATGGTCTTTTAAAATTTGGGGTAATCGCAATTTCAGAATCCCAACAGAACAAACAAGAGGAACAATTAACACAGCAATTTTAGAGTCTGTTTGCAATTATATCGCATCAAAAAGTGATGAATTTATCGAGTCGAATGCAAATCAAATTGAGCAAAATTATTTTGAAATGATTGAAAACAGCACTTACAATGATTCTGTGACTAAATCAACGGGTAATAAAGCAAAGGTGCTTGACCGATTTAAATTGGCACACGATCTATTAAATAAGAATACAAATGATTAGAGAAATACAAATACAAAACTTTAAATGCTTTGTTGATTCACCGCCATTTACTTTCTCAAAACTCAATTTACTTACAGGTATAAATGGCAGAGGAAAATCTTCTCTACTACAAACACTGCTTATATTATCACAATCCTCTTGGAAAAACCCTGACTTAAAAAAACTTTTTATCAATGACGAATTAATACAGTTAGGAAATTTTGACGATATTAAAAATAGTGAAACATCAAGAGAAAAAAACATTCATTTTAACATAAAGCTTGATCCAATATTTTTTAAACAAGCAAAGTTTGAATACAAGGAAAACGAGACTGATTCATTGCTTGCCGACCTGCATGAACTTACCATAATTGATTCAAAAAATGAAGAGATAAAATATTTCAAAACCACTAAGGAGCAAAACGACAATGTATTAACACTTTCAGCAATCTTACAAAAAATTCACTTCGTAAGTGCTGACCGATTAGGGCCAGTTAAATATGTTGACAAAACGAATCTTCCCGAATTTGTTCACGCTGGCACTACCGGTGAACACTGTATTAATATCTTAAACAACTCAGATAAATTACCTCTAGTAAACGACAACTTGTATTTAGGTCAAGATGCGAAATCTGTAATTCAACAAACAGAAGAATGGCTTAATTATATTTTGGAAGGTGCAAAGATTGAAATTATTGGAAAAGACAAACAGAGCAGTGTATTATCATTATTAATCAACAGCAGGAAAAACTCGTATAGCTATAAACCCAACAATGTTGGATTCGGTTATAGTTATATTTTACCTTTAGTGCTTACTGGTTTAATTGCAAAGCCTGGTGAAATAATAATTGTAGAGAATCCTGAAGCTCATTTGCATCCAAGAGCACAGTCTAAAATAACTGAATTTTTTGCAAAAGTTGCATCATGTGGTGTGCAAGTTTTTATAGAGTCACATAGCGAACATATTTTAAATGGCCTAAGAGTATCTGCTTTAAATCCGAATATAAAAATTTCATACAAAGACATTTCCATTACATACTTTAACGAAAGCTTTACCCCTATGACCTTAACTGTTGATGAAAAGGGCAAGATAGAGAATTGGCCAGAGGGATTTTTTGACCAACAAGAAATAGACTTGTCAAGCATATTTAAATTTTCAAATTAAAGCAATGGTAGCAGAGTTATATTTAGTAGCCGAATCATTCGCTAACAACACTAATTTTACAACACCCGAAATTGAAAGCAAAACAAAATCGCTTGCGAACGACTTTGTTTACATTAAAAAATATAGCGAAACGAATAGACTTTTTGTTCACCCAGACATTTATGCAATAAATTTTCTTAACGGTGTTTCATTATCTAAATTGTTGCACAATCCCCAAATTGCAAAAGAGCGCCTTGACCGTGACGTTTATGGTGCTTTACAAAACATAATTGACAAATCTGCAACAACTACGCACACATCACAGGAAGTAATAGAAGTTCTTCTACCTGAACACAACGAAAATCTTTGCCATGGTTTAATTGCATTTAATCCTGTGCCCACTGTTCAACCTGAATTGCAAATAGTTTATCATTTGCAAGGTTGGTTTAAGTTCCGAAGACACTTTTTAGGTTTATATCCTAAAAATGAAAATTTTTACATAGATGAATGCATCAAATATTTTCCTAATCTTTATTTCCATGAAAGAAACAGAACAACTATTAGTGCAATTTTTGATGATTGTCCAAAGAAAATTATCTATCACTTAACAGCATTAAATGATAAATTTAAATTAATTGACAAATCTGGAAGAAACAGAACCCAAGTGTTGGAGGCTTTTTCGATTACAGCAGAACTAGACGAGACCGCCTCACTGGAAGGTAATGCAGCAAGGAAAGACGATTTCACATTTACTTTTCTTAATCATCAAAAAAAAGAGGTTAAAGTTTGTTGCGAACCTCACTTAAAGTTATGTTTCAATGATACTAGTAATGCATATTCAAATGAAAGAAGAATATATTTTCATGAAGGAATAGAAAGAATTCAGGATGGTGAAATCATTGAAATAGTTCAAGATGGAAAAATATTAATAGGCCACATAGGCGGCCATTTATAGACGAATTAAGACATGCCAACACTACACTGGATAGGAAAAGATAAAGTTATCAATCATCACCTAGATGTTTCGTTTAAAGTATTGGAACACGCCTACGGTTTTGATAACGGCAAACAAATAGAAGAAGAAACAAAAAGCGGAAATAAAATTATACATGGCGACAACCTCGAAGCCCTGAAAGCCCTTTTGCCCGAATATGAAGGACGCATAAAATGTATCTACATAGACCCGCCCTACAACACAGGAAACGAAGGTTGGGTGTATAACGACAATGTGAACGACCCGAAAATTAAAAAGTGGCTCGGTAAAGTAGTTGGAAAAGAGTTTGAAGATTTAAGCCGACACGATAAATGGCTCTGTATGATGTATCCACGTTTGAAGTTGCTTCAAAAACTACTATCAAATGATGGTGTTATATTAATATCAATTGACGACAATGAACAAGCAAATCTCAAATTGATTTGTGATGAAATATTTGGTGGTGGAAATTTTGTAACAGATTTGATTTGGCGTTCAGCTGATTCATCAAATAACGATGCCAAACAATTTTCCGTTGATTACAACCATACTTTAATCTACTCCAAAGCATTAAGCTGGCAACCAAATAAACTAGACCGAACCGAAGAAAATAATCTTCACTACAAAAATCCTGATAATGACCCCAACGGACCTTGGTTTTCTGGTAATATATCATCGCCTAACCCAAGACCTAATTTGACTTTTGATATTATATCGCCAAATGGAACCATTATCAAACCCCCAAAGAATGGTTGGCGTTGGAAAAAAGAACGAATTGATGAAATGATTGAACGTGGCGAGATTATTTATTCTGAAGACGAAACAAGAATTATTAAAAAAACCTACCTAAAAGACCAGTCTGGTATTGTTCCATCAAACATTTGGTGGGATGTTGAAGAAACTGGGCATAATAGAAATGCAAAGTATGAATTGATAAAAATATTCAACGAACTCAAGACTTCTGAAATATTCAAAACTCCTAAGCCAATAAAATTTATTGATAAGATTTTAAAAATCGCTACTGACAGAGACAGCATAATTTTAGACTCGTTTGCAGGTTCAGGAACAACAGCTCACGCAATATTAAACTTAAATAAGCAAGATAACGGCAATCGCAAATTCATAATCGTAGAAATGGAAGATTATGTTGAAGCGGTTACTTCTGAGAGAATAAAAAGAGCGATAAATGGGTTTGGTGAAGGAAATAAGAAAACCAAAGGTACAGGTGGAAGTTTTGATTTTTACGAGTTGGGGCAACCCATGTTTTTGGAAGATGGCAATTTGAATGAATTGGTAGGCGTTGAAAAAATTCGCCAATACGTTTACTACACCGAAATCAAAACGCCACTTACAACAAGCAAATACAAAGACAATAAACATTTCTTGGGCAAGCACAATGATACAGCGTTTTACTTCCACTACGAGCAAGACGAAGTAACCACTTTAGACCATGCTTTTTTAGCCACCATGAAAACCAAAGCGGGGCAGTATGTGATTTATGCAGACAACTGTTTGCTAACAAAGGACTTTATGACGAAGCATAATATCATTTTCAAGAAGATACCAAGAGATATAACAAGATTTTAAGCGATGGAATTAAAACCATATCAACAACAAGTAATCAACGACCTTGCACTGTTTTTGGAAAACATACAGGAAACCAAAGACCTGAAAGACGCTTTTTATAATTTTTGGGCAAAGCACCCAAGAACGCCTTTGTTTCCGTATTCAGGCACAGCCATTGAACCTTACAAAAACAATGTTCCTCGTGTTCCGCACATTTGTGTAAAAGTGCCAACGGCAGGCGGAAAAACTTTTATTGCCTGCAATGCCATTAAAACCATTTTTGATGCCTTTGCTTACGATAAGCCCAAAGCAGTAGTTTGGTTGGTTCCGTCCATTACTATTTTAGACCAAACCATTAAAAACCTAAAAGACACCAACCACTCTTATCGCCAAAAAATCAATTCTCATTTCGGTAACAAAGTAGAAGTATTTGACAAGGCAGAACTATTGCAGGGAAGCGGATTTAACTCCACTTCGGTAAAAGAACAATTGAATATTTTTGTATTGAGTTTTGACAGCATCAGAACTGCAAACAAAGAAGGTAGAAAAGTATTTGAGCAAAACGGCTCATTGCAATCATTTGAAGCCTTGCTCGGCAAAGACGAAGAAATATCGTTGATGAAAGTAATGCAATACTTAAACCCGATGATTGTGGTGGATGAAAGCCACAATGCAGAAACGGATTTAAGTGTAGATATGCTCAAAGTATTTAACCCTTGTTTCATTCTTGACCTTACAGCCACACCACGCAAAAACAGCAACATCATCAGTTTTATTGATGCTTTGGAGTTGAAAAAGGAAAACATGGTGAAACTTCCTGTAATTGTTTACAATCATCAGGACAAAACAGAAGTAATTAATTCTGCTTTACAACTTCAAAAGCGCTTGGAACTGCAAGCCATTGAAGAAGAAAAGAAAGGCGGCAAATACATTCGTCCCATTGTGTTATTTCAGGCACAACCCAAAAACGGCAAAAATTTTTTGAACGAAGAAGAAGAAAAATCAAATGTTCAGAAACTAAAAGAGAAACTCATTGAGTTGAAAATTCCTACCGAACAAATCAAAATCAAAACGGCAAACATCAACGAAATAAAAGGCATTGATTTGATGAGCAAAGACTGTGAAGTTCGCTACATCATTACTATAAACGCATTAAAAGAAGGTTGGGACTGTCCGTTTGCCTATATCTTGGCATCATTGGCAGACAAGAGTTCGGCAGTTGATGTTGAACAAATTTTAGGCAGGGTTTTGCGGCAGCCTTATGTCATGAAACATAACTTTCCATTACTCAATTTGAGTTATGTATTAACGGCTTCATCAAAATTCCTTGACACATTAGACAACATTGTGAAAGGATTGAACAAAGCGGGTTTCAGCGATAAGGATTATAAATTGGCTGACCCTGCAATGTTGGAAGAAGCCAAAAAGCAAGACCCTTTACAACAATTGACTGTTTTCCCAACCACCGAAACATTAACGGAAGACATTACTTCAGACATTGACACCACCCGAATTTCTGCACCATCAGAAACAGAGTTACCTAACACAACCGTTTCAGAAATAGAGAAAACCGCCATTGAACAAAATGAAGCCTTTGAAAAAGCGGTTTCCGAAATGGAAGCCAACCATTCAACGGCATTGCCAAACGAAATACAACAACTTGTGAAAACATACAGTATTAAAGACATTTTCAGAGAACAAGCTGAACAAATCAATTTGCCACAGTTTTATCTAAAAGTTCCTGCCAACGACCTGTTTGGCAAGAAAGAAGAAGAATTGCCTTTAGAAAAAGAAAATCTTTTAGAAGGTTTTGCATTGAGCAAAGCCGACACCAACATTGCGTTTGACAGCATTACTTCTGAACTCTACAAAGTTGACTTGGACGAAACTAAAAAAGAGCATACACCAACATTTGTAAGACTTGACGGAGAAGTGAAAGAAAGTGTAATGACTTACATTCTCGACCCTTCACGCAAAGACAGCCGAGTAAAGAATTTCACTAAACGACTGATGGATTTAATCGGAAATATGTTTCCAATTCCCGACAAAGAAATTGAAAAATACATCAACCGAATTTTGGAAGATTTCAAGGACGAACAATTCAGCGATTTAGCAGCTAACGAATACACTTACAAAGACAAAATCAAGTTCAAGATTATAGCACTTTCAGAACAGTTTGCAGAGAAGAAATTCAAAGACTTTTTAGACACAGACAAAGTGTTTATTAAACCATCATTCACTTTACCAAAAAATATTTCGCCTGGCAGCATAGCAAAGGACATCACGAAGTCGCTTTACCAAAAAGAAGGAAGTATGAACGGTTTTGAAGAACGTGTAATCAATGAAATTGGTAATATGACCAATATTGCTTTCTGGACAAAGAACATTGAAAGAAAAGGTTTTAGAATTAACGGTTTTGTAAATCATTATCCCGACTTTATTATTCAGACAAAAAGCGGAAAAACAATTTTACTTGAAACCAAAGGCGACCATTTAGATGCAGAACAAAAAATAAGACTTGGCAGACTTTGGGCAAGTAAAGCAGGAAATAATTATCGTTACTTTATGGTTTACGAAAGGCGCACTGTTGACGGGGCCTATAGATTGGAGGACTTTTTAAACATCATAAAAGATATTTAATGTATGTTTTTATAATATGCTAAGTGACTGAAATTTTCAGCATAAGAGCGGAACCGCTTTACAGAAGAGTAGGTCGGACAGAAGTTACTATACGCAGAATAAAGAAAATTAGATTTAAAATGGAATATAAAAATACAACCCTCAAAAATACCACATAAAGAAGATTTTTACGAAATAATTGAGTTGCCTAAAGCTGATAAATCGACAATGCTTTTTTTTGAGGTAAAATAAAAGGGATTAAAAAATCAAAACTAATAGAACATTGCCATTACCTACAATTGGGGGAATGCATCGGTTTTCTTAAACTCTACAATTAATTTACGCATATATCCTTTATCACCAAAGTGTCTACTTAAATTAATTGTTTTTTCTTCAAAATCATCGGTGCCATCAGATTTCTTATAGTGGAATATTTTTATAGACTTACAATTCTTATGCTCAAATATTTCTTTAAACATCGTTCTGTCTGAAAGACCACATGAATGCCCCAATACATAGATCTGGTATTCTTCACTATTAAGAAAGCGAGCTAAGTTTCTATAATTAGAGGTTTTGAAATATTGATAAGACTTTATAAACTGAAAGATGTCTTGATTTTTTTGTTCTTCAAAGTTTAAATACTCTTTGTCGTACTCATCACCAAATCCAAAAATAATTGGATTTCTAGGATCGTTCAATTTTCCATGTATATAATTTATACTTGAATTTGAAAAATGTTTCTCTTGCTTTAAATGCTCAAGATAGATTTCTACAGTGGAAGTATAATTAAAATTTAGGAAGTAAGTCTTTTTTGGATATGGATTATAATGATAATTATTAGAACTGTTTAATTGCCGTCTTAAGTTATTATAACTTTCTCCGTCTAATATTGTATCAAATTCAGATAGACTAAATTTGGATGTCATTAAACCCAAAATTTCAGGATTCAACTTTTGCTGAAAATCCTGCTGCTGTAATTCTATATACTCTTCTAGTTTCTTTTTTAGATAGCTAAACTCTTGATTCAAAGCTAAAACTGTGTCTTTTTCAAAACTACTATTCTTTAATTTACACTTTTTAAGCACATCAAAATATTCAGTTTCAATATCTACCCAATTAAAATCTAAACATTCATTTAAAACACGACATAGAAGTTCTGAATTTATGATAATTTGAATAGATAACGGCTCTTTAAATGTAGAGTCGTAATAATCACTACCTAGAACTACAATATCTAAACTAGGTGCGTTAGAAAATTTTAGAAATTTATTCAGAGTGCCTGCATTATATTCGTTAACAACCCATTCTTTTGTGGGTATAGATGGAAAGTAATGATTAAACCCCTTTCCTGATATACTAATTAATTCATCTTTGTAAGGCTTATTTGTTGTAGTTTTTTCTAAGCAGCCAGCAAGATACCATAGTATAAAATCTTTATAACTAGTTTTTAAACCATGCGCCAAATCAAAGCCATTACCAATTAAAATAAGCCTATTCATGAGAAAATTATATTAAAGTAGATGTTGATAAATCCCAAAACAATTCTTTTCATATTTAAGAAAAATATTTCTATTATTACAATATAATTCTTATTTACGTTATGAAAAATTTCTACACTTTACTATTAATTGCTTTATGTGCAGTATCTCTTAATATAAAAGCACAAGAAACACCTAAAGAGCAGCCCACTAAAATCTCTATAAAAGAAGCCCCACAATACCTAAACAAACTTGTAACCATTTGCGACTCCGTTTACAGCACCAAAGCCCTAGAAAAATTAACCTTTTTAAACTTTGGCGGTAACTTCCCCAATGCACCAATAACCTTAGTGGTATTTAAAAGTGATGAAACTAAATTCCCTCAAGCACCTGCCACCTTATACAACCATAAACGTATTTGTGTAACTGGCAGGCTTACGGAGTATAAAGGGAAATTGCAGTTGGTTATTAATGAGGTGGGGCAGGTGAATTAAGCTTAATATGTATTTATAGGGTTGATATACGTTATAGAATGGTAGTTATCTACTAGTCAAGCAAAATTTATTTAACAACAATGAACAACAGAACATATTATGGTTGACTTTAAAAAAAAACTTAATAAATTAACTACCGATAAGAAAACTAATCCTATTGAGATTTACGACTCTTTGGACAGAAGAAGTATTGCGGGTCCATTAAGACCTGCTCAAAATAAAATCTTAGAAGAATGGTTTGAATCCCACGTAAATCAAAAGGATTTAATTGTTAAACTTCATACAGGTGAGGGCAAAACATTAATAGGACTATTAATGCTTCAGTCTCATATAAATTTAGGACAAGGGTCTTGTCTATATGTTTGCCCAAATAAATACTTAGTACAACAAGCACAAAAAGACGCTAAAAAGTTTGGGATAAGTTATTGCACATTTGAACAAGATGGTTCAATACCGAACGACTTTATAGATGGAAAGAAAATACTAATAACCCATGTCCAAAAAGTTTTTAATGGCAAAACGGTATTTGGAATTGGTAATGATTATATTCCCGTTAGTTCTATAATTTTAGATGATTCACATGCTTGTATTGATTCAATCAAAGATTCCTTTACAATTAATCTTGACAAGAATCATTCAATTTACAAGCAAATAATCGAACTATTTAAAGACAGTTTAATTGAGCAAGGTCAAGGAACTTTCTTGGAAATTGAGAATGGTGATTACAATTCTTTTTTACCAATTCCGTATTGGAGTTGGATAGAAAAGTCAGATGAGATATTAAATATTTTATCTGAATCAAGAGAAGAAACAGAATTAGCATTTGCCTGGCCTTTTATAAAGGACAATATAAAAAATTGCCAAGCTTTTATATCTGGTAAAAACATTGAGATAGCACCTATCCACATCCCAATTGAAAAATTTACTTTCTTCGATAAAGCTAAACAAAGAATCCTTATGTCAGCTACAACACAGGATGATTCATTTTTTATAAAAGGTTTAGGTTTCAATATTGAATCAGTTAAAAATCCACTAACAAATCCTGAGCAAATTTGGTCGGGTGAAAAAATGTTATTAATGCCTTCACTCATTGATGAAACACTAGACCAGAATACTATAGTCAATGCTCTAGCGAAGCCAACAAAAAAGACGTATGGAGTTGTTGCTTTAGTTTCCTCTTTCGCAAAAACAGAACTTTATTACAACCTTGGTTCATTGGTTCCAAAAACAGAACAGATTGGAGCTGTTGTTGACCATCTTAAAAAAGGAAATTATGAACAAACTGTAGTCTTTGCTAATAGATACGATGGCATTGATTTGCCTGATGAAAGTTGTAGAATATTGATTGTCGATGGCAAGCCATTTTTTCATTCACTTTCTGATAGATACGAGGAAGCTAATAGAATTAATAGTGATTCAATTAATATCAAAGTTGCTCAAAAAATTGAACAAGGTTTAGGCAGAAGTGTAAGAGGAGAAAAAGATTATTGCATAATATTTTTGATAGGAAGTGACCTTGTAAAGTTTATTAAAAGTAGTAGGACAAATAAGTATTTTTCTTCTCAGACCAAGAAACAACTCGAAATTGGACTTGACATAGCGGAAATGGCAGTTGAAGAGCTTTCTGATAAAAATGAGCCAATGGATGCTATGAAATCTTTAATGAAGCAACTCCTACAAAGAGATGAGGGTTGGAAAGAGTTTTACAAAGAAGAAATGAATAAAATAACGCCAAACCATAACAATAGTACAATATATGAAACATTCGTTTTAGAGAGAAAAGCTGCCGTTTCAAACTATGCAGGGGATTATGAAAAGGCTTGTGAATCAATTCAAAAAATCATTGACAATTATTGCAATGATGACAGTGAACGAGGGTGGTATTTACAAATACTGGCTAGATACAAGTATTTAGATTCAAAGGTAGATTCAAACGCGTTGCAAAAATCAGCTTTTTTAAAGAACAACGAACTTCTAAAACCCAAGGAGGGAATTAACTACAAAAAACTTGAGTATATAAATGAAAACAGGATACAAAGAATATTACAGTATCTAAGAAATTATCCTAATTATCAAGATTTGATGCTAAATGTCGAAGGTGTTCTCGGAGATTTGGAATTTGGAACATCAGCTGAAAAGTTTGAGTCTGCATTTAAAGAATTAGGATTAATGCTAGGTTTTTTAAGTGAACGCCCTGACAAAGAATTTAAAAAAGGACCAGATAATTTATGGTGTGGTGTTAGTAATCAATATTTTATTTTTGAATGTAAAAGCGAGGTCAATATTGACAGACAAGAAATTAATAAACACGAAGCAGGGCAAATGAATATACATTGTGCTTGGTTTGAAGGTCAATATGGACAATCGACAGTAAAAAGAATCTTGATTATCCCTACCAAAAACCTTTCTTATCACGGGGATTTTACACACGAAGTTGAGATAATGAGAAGGAATACGCTCAAGAATTTACGTCAGAATGTTAAGTCGTTTTTTAAAGAATTTAGCAAATACGAAATACAATCAATAACAGATGAAACGATACAAGAATTTCTAAATGCTCATAAACTTGACATTGAGTCATTAAAGACTATTTATTCAGAGAAGTATTACAAGAAACAAAATTGAAAACTGAGCCTACACTTTTACCTAAAAGTGGCGCTTCAGTCGTTAAATCAAGCTTTGTGCTTCGAAATCGCCACTTTCGGGTAGACGCAAAACTTTATGTGCCATTTAAAAACCAACTTTCTGTATGAGCATCGACTGGGAACAAAAAATAAAAATTGATATTGAATGGACTGCCAGAATATTAGTAAATCATTTTATTGAAAAATCACCAAAGTTGATTTTAAGAGCTTACACACCTAAAGTTACAGGTACAAAATTTTGCTGTAATGCATTAATAGAAGAGTTAGGATTTTATTTAACTAATTATGCACTATCAGTAGATTCTCATAAAAAAAAAATAAACGCCCTTAAAAGTAAGTATAAAGAAGATCTAGCAGAAAAAAGATTACCAAAAGCTTTGAGCGATGAAGCCCAAGCTTTTTTCGGTAAAAAAGATCCTTCTACAGATGGTAAATATGGTGAGCTACTTTTATTTGCATTATGCGAAAGCATTTTAAAATGTAAAATGGTAGCTCATAAAATTGAAGGACTAACAAATGGCAAAGACCAAGTTAAAGGTGGTGATGGTATATTTTTAGGCAATTACGAATTTACAAATGGAAAAGTAGGACAAGCAATTTTTATCGGAGAGGCAAAAATCACACAAGATCGGGCTAGATCTATTAATGAAGCTTTTGATTCTCTAAACCGTTTTCACGATTCTAAAACACAGCATGAATTTAATAATATGGAATTTATTGTTGCTCATAAATCTCTAACTGTAGATGAAAACGATACCGACTACGAAGAAATTTTTGAACGATTAACACCAGGTACCGAAAAATTCCAAAATCAAGTAACTGTCCATCCTATTTTATTAATGTATAATACCTCTACTTTAGGTAATTTAGAAACTAAAGCAGCAGATAAAGAAGACTTAGAAAGTCTAATTACACTTCACCTCTCCAATAAAAAAAATGAAATTATCGATATAATACAAAAAAAAATAGAATCATTTCCACATTTAAAAAAAGTATATCTTGACTTTTTCTGCTTTCCTTTTAATGATATAGATCTATTTAGAGAAGGTATGTATTTCAATATTCATAAAGTACCATATTCAAAAAGTGCAGAGGTATAATGAAAAATTTTGAAAGTATATACAATAATAGATGCTTAAATGCTGTATTAGAGAAAAATGTAATAAACCTTTTAAGTCAAAAAATTAGGTCCATTTCAAAGGTTAAAACTGATCCTCTTGAAGTTAGAAAAGCTGTATGGCTGGCATCTATACTTGCAGAAAGTAAGGATGAGCAACACTTAAAAAAAGTTCAAGATCTTGCTATTCTTCTTTTCTTAAACAATCAAAATAATATTGAAACTCTAAAAGTTTCATACATCCTTTTTTCTAGAATCGGAAACTTAACAGCTACAAGACATTTACAAAAATTAGGTAATACAGATGAATCTAATTCATTTAACGAAGACGTAGTTTTAATACAAGAGTTAATAAATAAACGTCTAGAAAATTCAATTTTAGTCAATGATAAACCTTACTTATTAACTGATTTTCAAAAAGACCTTTTTAAGACAATAAAAGAAGAAAAATATGTCTCAATATCTGCACCAACCTCATCAGGAAAGTCATTTATCTTAAAGATTTGTATTGAAGAGGAATTAAAAGTCAAAGAGAATTATTGCGTATACTATATTGTGCCATCAAGAGCACTTATAAATCAAGTAAGTGAAGAATTAAGAGAAAATATTGATGACATACTAGTTAAGAATGCATTTATTGAAGATAATATAGAATTAGATAAAAAAGTAATTTATGTAATTACTCCAGAAAGAGCTATAAAAATCATTAATTCTGAAAAAGGGTTGTTATTACCTAATCTAATTTTTATTGATGAAATACAAAATGTGGAGAACGAAGATGGAAGAGGTAATCTTTTTGAGTATGTATATGAGGAATTTTCGAAAATTGATAAAACTAAAATAATTACAGCAGGACCATTTATTTCTAATCCAAAAGAAATATTTAAAGAACTTTTTGATAAAGAAAGTAAAATTGTTGACTCTAATTTGTCCCCTGTATTTCAACTAAAAACAATTATTGAATTAAATCAGGATGCAATTTCACTGAAATTATTTATAAACAATAAAGCTTTTTATAAGCTTGATGATATAATTACAATTGAAAAAATTGAAGCTATTTTTAAATCTAATTATGGAAAAGGATTGAGTAAAATAATAGCGGCTTTAACCAATGCAAATGAAAGAAATTTAGTTTATGCACCAGATGGATACATGGCTGAAACATGGGCTTTGGAATATGCCAAATCAATTACAGATATTGATAATATTTTACAAGATGATTTAAATGATTTAATAAAATATTTAAAAACAGATATACATCCTAAATACTATCTTGTTGAATGTTTAAAGAAAAAAATTGCATTCCATAGTAGTAATCTATCTGAATTCGCTAGAAAAGAAATTGAAAACCTTTTTGAACGAGGTATTATAAAAACCTTGTTTTGTACTTCTACATTACTTGAAGGAGTTAACTTACCTGCTGATAATTTATTTGTTATTATACCTAAGAAAAACACTGAAAAATTAACTGACTTTGAATTTGGTAACCTTATTGGACGAGCTGGAAGAATTAAAAATACTTTATATGGTACCATTTATTGCGTTAGCAAAGAAAATAAAACTGATTGGGCTGAAGAATACTATGAAGCAAGCTACACAAAAGAGGTTAAAACATCAAGTTCTAGGGCTTTACCAGAAATTACATCCAGTGATTTAAAAAAAACTTCAACAGAAATTGATAGTAAAAAAAACAAAAATATAATAACATCACTACGGAATAAGGCGCTAAAGAACGACGGTTCTTTAGAAATATTTTTTGATAAACATAACCTTGAAGAAACTAAAAAAATCAACTTTATTAACCAAATTAATGATTCAATAAAAGATGTACAAATTCCTTATGATGTTATAAAACAAAATCCTACTATTGATCCTTTGCTTCAAGATAAACTATATAAAGATGTTATTAATGATATTCTAAGTTGGGTAATTGATCCTAAATCCTTTTCAATTTCAAATCAAAGAAGAGAAGATGCTGAAAAGTTAGAATATAAAGATAAGAGTTCTTATTGGCAACTACATTCAGTTATTTTGCGATTGGATGAAATGTTTAAAATATCATATGAGAGTTGGAAGAGTGATAATCTTAATGATGTTAATCCTAGTACCATCTGTACTAACACATTTAAGTGGATTCAGGGTAATAGTTTGGGAGAAATAATTGCAAGTGCAATTAAATATTATTCTAGCGATCTACGAATATCTGACAAGAAAAGAATTAACCCTAGTAATTCTGTAGATATCAATAGAAAAATTAAAGAAGTTATTAAGATAACAAATAAGGTTATAACATTTAATTTACTTAGATATATCAAACTATTAGTTGATATATTGGAAAATATACTTAATGACGAACAAAAAGAAACTTATAAATCGACTTTAGGATTAGCATCTGCTATAGAGCTTGGCTCTCAAGATAAATTGGTCATTACGATGATTACCAATGGCATTCCAAGAACTATCTCATTGAACTTAAAGAAGATTTTTGTACAAACAGATTTTTATAAAAATGATAAAGAAAATGCTGATGTATTGAAGTGGTTAAAATCTCAAGATTATGTTACAGGTCTTGAACCCATTTACAATAAATTTCTTGCTAAGAATAATTTTTTAAACGTTAAAATTTATAAATAAACTGTACATAACAAAGTTGGATGTTGTACAACTAAGACTGAGCGATTTTATCCGTTCTTTGTACTCAACGAAGCCTATCGGAATTTAATATTTGGTTACAAAATTAAATTTGTAACTTTCTGCTAGATTACAGAGACGTTTATTTTGTAGAAAACGACAGTTAAAACTAGTTGTGCAACAAGCACAGTATTTATCCAAAAGGACGGCTAGTGATTAAATGAAAAATTTTACTTTAATAAAAAATATCATAAAGCATTCAAAATCACCGCTCCAAAGCTTTATACTAAAGTTTTTTACTATAAACAAAGACAGCTTTTTTATTTAAATGAGGTTCTACCTTAATTTTATCTAAGTTCCTTTTCAAAGCTAATGATATATAAGAGCTTGTAAATACCCAACCTTTGTCTCTGAAAATTTCACCAATTTCTTTTACTGTTAATTTTCCTTTTAGAAATTTCTCATTATTTAATAATTCGAAATTAATGGCATACGTAATAGATGGTCTTTTCTCAAGTATAGCATTATACTCTGTGTTATCTTTATGAATGTCTAGTAACTTTTTTCTGTAATTAGTATCAGGTATAATTTCTTTGTTATTTATTCTATCGAATGATTCTTTAAAGAAGTCACAAGACTTATTAATGTTATCAATACTGAATTCCGCTTCACCCTTTTTAATCCTTTTTATTTGTTTAGAAGATACATTTAGTAGATTGGCATAACTTATATCAGATATACCAGAGAATTCTAATAGTACAAATAGATTTTTTGTAATTAACTCTTTGTTGAGAATAGCCATGTGGCTAATGTCAATTAACAATTAATTACAAAAAGTGACATAAAATTCTTTTTTTGATGTTAGTTTTTTTTATATTTGAATTTATAAATAGGTATTAATAAGAGTCTTGCGACCACGAATTCTCAGGCCGAAGCGCAAGAACAGCAGATTAATGCCCATATCTTATTTTGTTGTACCTTTGGTACTTCGAAATAGATGTGGGACTGCTGTAAATCCATGCTTCGTAAGGCCTGAGAAACTTTAAGTGGACATGGTATGCGGTCCCACATGTATTTAAGCATTCCATCCAAAAAGACTCGTTAACATCATAATATGAAAACGAGTAACATTTACCCATCCCAACAGCAAACAGCACTTAAAGCTATGCGCTGTGCTGCATCCCTTAAAAATTTGTTTAAAAACATCATTAAAAGTCCGGTATAGTGTTTAAGACATCAACCGGTCTGGCCCATTGCATCCCAAGAAATAAGTTAAAAAGCTGTTAATAGCCCGGCCGGTTTTTTCTATCTGAGAAGAGTGGTAATTGATAACATTTCGACTCCGCTCAATGTGACATACTCTTAAACCCATACACAAAAAAATGAACGATAAACATCGTATAGAATATCTACGGCCTTTTTTTAGGAGGTACAATACCATCAAACTGCTTGTATTACTACTAGTTGTGGTAGTATTCAGCAAAAAAGCCAAAGCCCAGCAAGCTTTACAAATAGGGGAGCAGCTCACCCTCCAACAAGCAGAAGTCCAAAGCTTGCCTCAATTGCAACAAGCTTTAAAAAGCTCCAAAGCAATGGTCCTGATATTTTGGAACCCCCAATGCAAAGAAGCCAGGCAGCAGTTTAAACATTACCAGCGCTTGCAGCAATATTTTCAGAAAGATATACAGTTTATAACCATCTCTGCCACAGCAGTACTGCAAAAAGCAGAAAATAGTAACCTGCTATGTCTGCAAGACACTACGCTAGCGCAATTATTTCCGCATCGTATAAAACCACATGCTGTTTGGCTGGATAAGCAGCATTACATTAAAGCCATCAGCCATGCAGATGATTTGGATAGCCTGCAATTGAGCCATCTAATTAGTGCTAAAGCTTTAGCAGTCCCCACCAAAATAGATCAAAACCCAGCCTTATTAAAGCAGCCCTTTTTAAAAAGTAGAACCAGCGTCAATCCTTACTACAGCACCTTATTGGGCCATCAGCAAGGCTTTAGTCCGGCTTTTGGTGTAGAGGCAGATAGCCTGCAAGGCACTATCAGAACATGGGTAGTCAATTTCCCATTATACAAATTATACCTCATGAGCATAGGCCGCTTTCTAGGCTATCCACCCAATCAGGTACTGTGGAAGGTAAAAAACCGCTGGCGCTATCAGGTGCCAGATACCCTGCACAACCAAGAAGCTTGGAACCGCCATTACAGCTACAGCTATGAATCTATTTTACCTATACATACCCCTGCAAACATCAGGCTATCACGCATGCTGGCAGACATCAACCATTTTACCGGGATGCATTGCAGGCTAGAAAGCAGGACCGTTAAGGTATGGTTGCTTAAAAGTACCGGGCCAGCACCCTTGGCAACAGGAGGAAGGGCACTAAACACCTTAAGCCATCAGGGCCATAAACGTTTAGAGAACGAGTATATCAAAGCATTGGTGTACGAGCTTAACAAAGAAGAAAGCAACCCGCCAGTCATAGATGCTACGCATTGGAAACAGCCTGTAAGCATCAAGCTGGGGCAACTTACTAGCTTCAAAGATTTAGCATCTCTAAACCAAGCCTTAGCCCCCAACCATTTGGTGCTAGAAGAAGCACAGCAAGCAGTCACCTTTTTAATCATAGAAGAAAATCCTTAAACCCACAAATCTAAACCACATGTCTAAATATCTATTTTACCTCTTCATCAGCTACCTCAGCCTGTCTAGCGCATGGGCGCAAGAAATTTATACCCTTCGCGGTATCATCACCAACCCAGAAGGTTTAGCCCTTGCAGGGGCAACCGTTAGCTTGGCCAGTGGTCAGCAAAGTACCAGCGATAGCAAAGGTCTATTTACGCTAACAAGCAGCCAGAAACAAATCAGCTTAAGCATTAGCTTTGTAGGATATCAAGCCTATCAGCAACAGCTTAACCTACCTTTAAAAGATACCTTACAAATTACCTTACAAGCCGATAGTTACCAATTAGAAGCCGTAACCGTAGCAACAGGTTACCAGCAAGTACCAAAAGAAAGAGCAACCGGAGCATTTGAGAACTTAAATACTGAGCTCATCAACAGAGGCGTAAGTACAGATATCTTAAGTCGCTTAGAAGCCCTTACCCCAGCCCTACAATTTGATAAGAGAGATTTCAATATCAATGCCAATAGCAATACCAACCGCCTCAGCATCCGGGGAGTTAATACCATCAATGCAGATGCCTCACCCCTCATTATTCTGGATAATTTTCCTTATGAAGGAGACATCAATAGCATTAACCCCAATGATGTAGCAAGCATCAGTATTTTAAAAGATGCCGCAGCAGCATCTATCTGGGGAGCCAGAGCAGGAAATGGCGTTATCGTGATCACAACAAAAAAGGGGAACTACCAAAAGCCATTTCAAGTTAATTTTAACAGCAACATCAATATCACAGCCAAGCCCAGGTTATTAGACTTTCCTCAGCTTTCTAGCTCAAGTTATATCGCTATAGAGCGAGACCTTTTTAGCAGAGGCTTTTACCAAAGTCAGGAAAACAACCTCAGAAGGCCAGCTTTATCTCCCGTGGTAGAGCTCTTGATAGCAGCCAGAGATGGGCGCATCAGTACAGCCAGTGCCGAAGAGCAAATCAATGATTTAAGCACTATAGACGTTAGAGAAGAGTACCTGAGGGAAGTATACCGCCCGGCAGTAAATAGCCAATATGCCCTGCAAATGAGCGGAGGCACCAGTAAAAATCATTATACTTTTTCTTTAGGCTATGATGAAAATCTGCAAAGCTTAAAAAGTAACCAACAAAATAGGCTTACCCTAAAAACCAGTCAGTTTTGGAAGCCTATAAAAAATATAGAAATCAGTGCAGATATACTCTACAGTAACAGGCAGCAAGAGCAAGCCCCATCTTTTGCCGGTATTGGCTATAACCAATTGCGCCTAGGAGCCAGACAACTATACCCCTATGCCGTTTTAAGAAATGCAGATGGCAGTGCTGCCGCTGTAGATAAAGACTATAGAAGTTTTATCACAGG